>NZ_CAKKLV010000006.1 GCF_918698115.1 Peribacillus sp. Bi96 | reverse complement strand
AGAATAGACACCGGAAACTTTTATTCCTTCTTCTTCAATATTTTGATTGAAAAAGACAAGGGAAGGTATTTCCGTCACTTCCATTTCATTTGTGATTTTCATGTCACATTGAAAACCCTTGGCTGCACTTGAAGAATTGATGTCATAAAGGAATTCCTCCACATCCAATCCAACCGATTTGGCACACTCGGTCAAGACCTCGATATTGGAAATATCCTTTTTCCCAATGAATACATATTCTTGTAGCTGTCTTAAAAAGCGAATGGCCAATTTACGGCCCTGCAATTCTGCTGCTTTAATGGCGATGGAAGCTGTATATGGAGAAGAGATTGGGTTTTCAGACCAAAGGCTTCCGTCACAGGACATTCCTGAGCGGCTGGCTGTCTTTTCCCAAACTTGAGCAAGGTTTTCATAATTTTTATTTTTCCCCATATTAAGAGAATCGATTTTACCGCTTAAAACATGGCGTAAACTGAATAATTGGCCATATTCTATCTGTAATTTTCGAATAATTGGTTCTAAGCCCCAGCACTCGGGACAAAGCGGATCAATAAAAACATAAATTTCAATTGGCTTTTTTCCTATATCATAGCAATGCTGCGTTTTGATCCAATCAGAAACATTGAAAACTGGTTTATGTGCGCTCAACTGTCTTCTCCTTTCCCGTCCATACCGGATGAATTGATCATATGTTGTGCCGTCAAATAAAGGCGGTGGTAGAAAAATTCCCTAATTTCACCCTCAAGGCCCACTTCGTCCATAGCTTGATACATACATGATAGCCATGCTTTCGCACGTTCTGGTGTAATTTCAAAAGGTATATGTCGAGCCCGCAACATTGGATGGCCATGTTCTTCAGTATATAAAGAGGGGCCACCTAAATATTGAGTCATAAATTGTTTTTGCTTACGGACCGTTTCTGTTAAATCGACAGGGAAAATCGGCTGGAGATCCGGGTGTTGACTAACGTTGGAGTAAAACAAATCAATTAACCTGTGTAATTGCCCTTCTCCAATTAATTCATATGGTGTAGGGTTCCCTTGCGTCATGTTGATTACTCCTTTTAAAGAAAGATGGTTGATATTTATTCATATTTTATCAATGACGTACTGATATAACAAATATATAGCTTGAAGAAAATTTTACATCTGTAGTATGACACAGGGGAATGGACTATAAAGGCTGCTTTTTTGGGGGCGATGCTTTTTTTTCTGTCTGTCTTGAAAAATAACATGAAAAAACTGACCCATCAAAAATAACAGGGTCAGCTTTCGTTAGTTTGAAAATGTGCCATACACTTTTTGAACATAATTCTGTGTTTCCTTAAAGGGTGGAATGCCGTTATACTTGTCTACATTTCCTGGTCCTGCATTATATGCAGCAAGGGCGATTTGGATGTCCCCTTCATAACGGGCCAGCATTTGACTTAAATATTTACTCCCGCCCATGATGTTTTGTTCTGGATCTGTGAGATCATTCACTCCGAGGCTCCTTGCCGTTGCCGGCATTAACTGCATAAGCCCAGTTGCACCAGCATAACTGGTAGCATTTGGGTCGAAGTTCGATTCTTGTTTAATGATCGACTTAATCAATTTTTCCGGGAGATTATATAAAGTGGCCGCCTTGCTGATGATTTCATCGTAATTTGTGCCGGATTCGCTAGTCTCATGGTTAGTATGGGCAGTGGCTATCGGATTAATGGATGTAAGGCTGCTGGATTGGAGTAAGTTCCTTGCTTCCGTTTCCACATTGGTTAATAAGGAACCCAATGTCTGAGAAGTGCCTTGAAGACTATCACTCGAAACCAGCTCCGACATCATGTCCTGGAAAATGGAACGGGATGAATGAGTATTTGTGATGTTTCCGTTTGTAAATTGCTGAATCGCCTGCAATTCCATAAATGTTTTGAAATCTTGGATTTTCAAACTCTCCACCTCCGCAAATGGGTTCAAGCAGGATTAGCCCTGGAATTTGGCACGAAAAAACCTCTTAACTTTATTTTCGGTTTCTCTTTCTGGAATTTGAAGGGTTTCAAGGAGAGTCTGGAAAATTTTTTTTCCAGCTTTTGCGTCCGTCACTTCATATTCAAGCTCAAAGTCTTCCTGATTCACATACGAACTATGATCCAAAACAAGTAAACCCATTTCGTATGGAAATTCAAACCGGTCCGTCTGTAGGGTCCCAAAACAGGTAAAGTCTTCAGGATTGATTCCGCTTTCGAGGATAAGATGTTGGATCACCCCATCCGGGAAAGCATTATGATTCAGGAATGCATGAGCGGTTTCTTCAGTGATCTCTTGATTCGTTTCCAATAATCCCTCAGTCGCAGGCTGCTTTAAAGTCAGCTCGAAATGCCCATTTTTTTCCCTGATCCGAAGCGCAGAGTTCTGATTTTTCAGATGGAATTCCACTGTATCGAAATAATGATTTTTCTGTGATGCAAAGCTCGAGACATCGATATGAAAATAATCGATCAGTTGACGAAATTCTTTTTCGTTTAAGAGGTTTTTGTATTCAATTTCAATGTGCTGGTTCATGTGTTTCTTCCTTTCTGACTGTTCTCTTAGGTTAATCATATAAGAACCTTATCAGCTGTCAAATCGAATGCAATAATTTTTTACTATTGTACTTGAATATTTAGGAATCAATTGCAGGTTATGATAAAATATAAACGTTGATCACGTGAAGTGATTATAGTTTATAGAGGATATCATACATAATTTTTATTAGTGAAAGATTTTAGAGAATCAAGAAGTGAGGCAGTGTGTTTTAGGACCGCTGGATAAGGGAGAGCGTTCTGCCCATACCATAGTTGAACAGACGCTTTTTAGATAGATATAGGTGGTGTGGCAATGGAGAATTGGGACGATTTCTTGGCGCCTTATACTCAGGCTGTCGAAGAATTAAAGGTTAAGCTAAAGGGATTAAGGAAACAGTTTGAGAGAGAGAATATTCACTCACCCATCGAATTTGTAACAGGCAGGGTAAAGCCGATTGTCAGCATTTTGGATAAAGCCAGTCAAAAGGATATTCCCATTGATAAATTGGGAACTGAAATTCAGGATATTGCAGGCCTTCGCATGATGTGCCAGTTCGTAGATGATATCGAACAGGTAGTTGAACTTTTACGGGGACGCAATGACTTTGATATAGTCGAGGAGAGGAATTATATTTCTCATAAGAAAGCAAGCGGCTACCGTTCTTATCACGTGGTCATCCGCTACCCGGTCCAGACAATACATGGCGAAAAAAATATACTTGCTGAAATTCAAATCAGAACACTTGCGATGAATTTTTGGGCAACGATTGAACATTCGTTAAGTTATAAATATAAAGGCATTTTCCCGGAAGATATTCAATTGCGGCTGAAGCGTGCAGCTGAAGCGGCATTTCTGCTTGATGCAGAAATGTCACAAATCCGTACCGAAATCCAGGAAGCGCAGCGTCTTTTTTCAAGGAAGAAAGACTCTTAAACCCATTAAGGGGTAAATAAGAAGAAATCTAATGGTAAGGTGGGATTACATGAAATTTGCGATTACGTCAAAAGGGGATGCGAAATCGAATACTTTAATGCAAAGGATGCGAACGTATCTTCAGGACTTTCAATTGGAATATGACGAAGATCAGCCGGATATTGTCATTTCGGTTGGTGGTGATGGCACATTATTATATGCATTTCACCGTTATAAGAATCGTTTAGACAAAACGGCCTTTGTTGGTGTACATACGGGTCATCTAGGTTTTTATGCGGATTGGACCCCAGAAGAAATTGAAAAATTGGTCATAGCTTTAGCAAAGACGCCATTTCAAATTGTTGAATATCCATTGCTCGAAACAATCGTCCGTTATCAGCATGGAGGACGTGAAACCAGATTTTTGGCATTGAATGAATCGACCGTAAAAAGTGTTGAAGGGACGCTCGTCATGGATGTCGAAATACGCGGTCAGCATTTCGAGACGTTCCGAGGGGATGGTTTATGCATTGCGACGCCATCTGGAAGTACTGCGTATAATAAGGCTCTTGGCGGAGCCATCGTCCACCCATCAATCGATGCAATCCAGATCACGGAATTGGCATCGATTAATAACCGGGTGTTCAGGACAGTCGGATCACCACTTTTGCTTCCGGCACATCATACATGTATGTTCCGGCCTGTCAACGCGGTCAATTTTCAAATTACGATCGATCATCTAACCCTTCTTCAAGAAGATGTAAAGTCGATACAGTGCCGTGTGGCAGATGAAAAGATCCGTTTTGCCAGATTCCGCCCATTCCCTTTCTGGAAAAGGGTACATGATTCATTTATTGCTAATTAAGGAGATAGACTCACCTCATGTCAAATCAAAACTTCTCTTTGACCTGGTCGGTTTTTGAAGAGGATTCCGGCTCTTTATTGCGAGATTTTCTCAGCAAATGGGATATTTCAAAACGTGCATTAACGGATATTAAGTTTAAAGGCGGACATATCATGGTAAACGGCAACATCGTCACTGTCCGGGAACGGATCGAAACTGGCGACATCGTCACTGTCATTTTTCCGCCGGAGCAGTCAAGCGAGGGCCTTTTGCCGGAACCCATCCCCCTGAATGTCAGGTATGAAGATGAATTTGTATTGGTGGTGGCCAAGCCGCCTTCCATGAATACCATTCCTTCCAGGGAACATCCGAACGGCAGTCTTGCTAATGGCTTGGCGGGTTATTATAAGAAGATGGGAATCCAGGCAACGATCCATATTGTTACAAGGCTTGATCGCGATACGTCAGGTTTGGTTTTAATTGCCAAGCACCGGCATATCCATCACCTTTTAAGTGAACAACAAAAATCAGGACAAGTTAAACGGAGATATCAAGCAATTGCCGAAGGCCTTGTTAAAGGACCAAAGGGAGAGGTAGTTGCTCCAATCGGACGGAAATCGACCAGCATCATTGAGCGGGAAGTTCGGGAGGATGGCCGGTATGCCTGTACTTTATATGAGGTATTGGCACACACTGACACGCTTACCTTTCTCAAGTTGGAACTCCAAACAGGGCGGACACATCAAATCAGGGTCCATATGGCTCATATTGGGCACCCGCTGGCTGGTGATGATTTATATGGAGGGAACAGGAGAGAGATCCCTCGCCAAGCCCTTCATTGTTTTGAACTGAAGTTTTTACATCCTTTCACGAAGGAAATGATGTTGTTTCAAGAAGAGTTACCTGAAGATATGACCCGATTGCTCGAGAGCAGCAAAGGCTGGGATTCCTGACAATGAAACCAGGTTGCTTAAATCGAAAGCAAGACTATGAAAGTAATCGATAGACGCAAAAAAACTCACCAAGCTGGCGAGTTTTTTTGGTTAATCAAAAGAAGTCCTGAATTTTTCCGCTAAATAAGGCATAGTTGATGGCACCTCTTGAATATCCAATTCAGGATAACGGACAGCCGTTAGTTTTCCACCGAAGACGCAGCCAGTGTCAATATTGTATGTATGATTGACTCGTCTTGCTTCAGGGACTGGTGTATGTCCATACACGATCCACGTCTCCCCTTTGTGGGATTGAGCCCAGTCCTTCCTGACCGGAGACCCGTCTGGATGTTTGGAGCCATTGATATCACCGTAAAGGACAAAGGTTTTTACCTTACTGCCATATTGACCAATATAATCACTGCGGATCCCTGCATGGGCAATGATCAAACGACCATCATCAATGAGTTGATAGAGTGGGGAACGCTCATACAGTTCCATGAATTTTTTACGGATCTTCTTCTGCTCGCGAATATTTAGTGATTCATATTCAGCTACTGTAGTCTCTAAACCATGTGAGATTTGAACCTTATTGCCAGAAAAATATCGATACAGTTTATTGCAATGATTACCCGGGGCATATCTTGCAAGATTTTGGTTAATGACTAATTCATGGACAACCTCGATTACTTGAAGGGAATTTGGACCGCGATCGGTTAAATCTCCTACAAAGCCAAGGATTCTTCCCGAAGGATGGACTGGTATGCCGCTATCCCAGGCATAGCCCATTTTTTCCGTCAACTGTTTGAATTCGGTGAAACATCCATGAATGTCCCCGATGATATCGATGTTCATTTGTCACACCCTTTGTTTGTTTTGTATATGTTTATGGTATTAGTATAGTATTATTTAAAAAAATAAAATATAAACGAAGAAATAAAAAATAAGTTTTATTGGAGGTGTATAGCTATGGAAGAGTTGAAGGAACGGGATAGTAATCAAATGAATTATGAGCTATTGCTTGACGCACTTAAAACGGAAAACTTAGATCAGTTCCGCACGGAGTTTCTGGAAATGCATCCATATGATCAGGCCCAATTTTATACAAGCCTGTCGGATGAATTTCGGTCAGTTGTGTACAAATATTTATCTCCGGAAGAAATGGCTGGTCTATTTGAAAACATTGAAATAGATGAAGAGAATTACGAAAGCCTACTTGCTGAAATGAATCCTTCTTACGTAGCCGATATGCTATCCCATATGTATGCAGATGATGCTGCAGACGTTTTGAATGAGATCAATGATGAGCAAGCCGTAAGCTATTTAACGATCATGGATGATGAAGCAGCCAGTGAAATCCAGGAGCTTTTGAACTATGAGGAATCAACAGCAGGAAGCATAATGACAACAGAGTTCATAGCTATTGAGGCGAACGAAACAGCTCGTTCCGCGATGCAGATTTTAAAGCGTGAAGCACCGCAAGCGGAAACGATTTATTATGTATTTGTTACGGACCAAGATAAGAAACTGCTTGGTGTGCTATCGCTCCGGACCTTGATTATCGCAGATGAAGAGGCTTTAATCAGTGAGTTAATGGATGACAGGGTAGTATCCGTCCCTGTATCTGAGGACCAAGAAGAGGTGGCCCGGAAAATAAGGGACTATAACTTCCTCGCTGTACCTGTTGTTGACTTTCAAAATCATTTGTTAGGGATCATTACAGTTGATGATATCATTGATGTCATGGACGAAGAAGCATCCGATGATTATTCTAAATTAGCAGGTATATCAGATCTCGACCACGTTGATAAGGGGCCATTTTCGGCTGCAAAAAAACGGCTGCCATGGTTGGTCATTCTTTTATTTTTAGGCTTATTGACTGCGAGTTTGATTGGTCGATTTGAAGAGACACTGAGCCAAAAAGCAATTCTTGCCGTTTTTATTCCATTGATTGGCGGCATGGCTGGAAATACAGGAACACAAGCATTGGCAGTAGCGGTCAGAGGAATCGCAACAGGGGAATTAGAGCAGGAAAGCAAGTGGAAACTGGTCCTTCGAGAGGCTGGAACTGGACTTATTATTGGCCTGACATGTGGAATTGCTATCATTTTTATCGTATATTTTTGGCAAAACGATTTAATGCTTGGATTATTGGTCGGTATTTCGATTTTCATTACGTTAATTGTTGCCACACTCGCCGGATCGCTTGTTCCGCTCCTCATGCATAAAATGAAGATTGACCCAGCCGTAGCTTCTGGTCCTTTCATTACAACCATAAATGACCTTATCAGTATACTGATTTATTTCGGATTGGCCACATTATTCATGGGGTATTTATTATAAGCGAAGTATGCCTTCGTATGAATGATAGTCCAAGGAGTTCAGAAAACGGTGTTTTTATAAAAGGAAATTTGATATACTATCTTTAGTAGCAGGTACTAATAACTTGTATTAAAAATAGGAGGTCACATACGATGACTTTTTCATTAGAAGGAAAAACGTTTGTCATTATGGGTGTAGCTAATAAAAGAAGTATTGCTTGGGGAGTTGCCCGTTCCTTACATAAAGCAGGTGCAAAGCTGATATTCACGTATGGAAAAGATCGTACAGAAAAAAGCGTGAGAGAACTATCTTCCACATTGGAAGGAGAACCTTCCATCATTTTACAATGTGATGTGACGAAGGACGAAGATATCGAGAAGTGCTTTGCCACAATTAAGGAAAAGGTGGAAGTCATCCATGGTGTTGCACATTGTGTGGCTTTCGCTAACAAGGAAGAACTTGACGGTGATTTCGTCAACACGAGTCGTGAAGGGTTCTTGCTTGCCCATAATATCAGTTCTTTCTCTTTAACGGCTGTCGCTAAAGCGGCAAAAGAAATCATGCCAAACGGTGGCAGCATCATCACGATGACCTATCTTGGCGGTGAACGAGTCATGCCAAATTATAATGTAATGGGAGTGGCTAAGGCTTCACTTGAAGCCAATGTTCGTTATCTATCAAGTGATCTTGGTAAAGATAACATTCGAGTGAATGCCATTTCAGCTGGCCCGATACGTACGTTATCGGCTAAAGGAGTCCGTGATTTCAATACAATCTTGAAGAAGATTGAGGAAGAGGCACCACTTCGTCGTACGACGACTCCTGAAGAAGTAGGGGATACGGCAGTATTCTTATTAAGCGACATGTCCCGCGGGATAACCGGGGAAAATATCCATGTGGATTCTGGTTATCATGTAATTGGATGACTATAAAAGTAGGGGGCCGTTATCGGTCCCCTTTTTGTTGATTTTCCACTGCTATGTCATTCTGGCCATCAAGAGGGTATCTTGATGTTCTGCATCCCCCAAATGGATCGGAATATGTCATCTTCCAAAGGAATCCTCCCTTCGCTCTGTTATTCTGATTGGTGTTTTTTCGAAGTGACCACCAAATCAAAATCTTCCCAAAAGAAAGTAGAACGGAAATCCACCCTTCCCCCTCTTTGCTCCATTAATCCCCTACATATACAAGCTTGGATGATGTCCTTATATCTATAGCGGGAGCACATCTCCAGCATAAAAAAAGTTGAATTTCATATAAATGATACATAGAGCAGATATTCATTGTTTGGTGAGAATCAGCATAAACCTGCTTTCAACCCTATTTTGGGCCAATGAAAAAGGAGGAGGGCATCATGGACGTGAAGAAAATCAATCTGCCTTGTGCTGTTGGTAAACAAACCGTACACGATACGCTGAAGAGAAATTTGAAATTGAATTTGAATGAAAAAAGTATCAGCACGCCATATAGTGCCGAGGAATTGGTGGAGCTATTGTCCCGACTTCCAGCCTTTGCACCTAAGCCTGTATGTAAATTCATCATCAATGGTCGTACACTGTTTGGAAAATTGGAACAAAAAAAAAAATCCAGTCTGTATATAAGACATAAATTTGGAAAAAAGGTTGTTCAATACCATATCGAACAGCTGCAGTCTGTGGATATTCTGAAATATTAAGGGGGATTTTCATGTCAGAGAATAATGGCGATAAGGAGTCCAAACCAATCTTATATGTGGATCAGACAAAAATATCCGATAAGCGAGGGAATATGCAAACTGATTTCCGAACGAAAAAAGTCAAATCTCAAAATACGGCAGAGCCCGAACTTGAGGAAGTAAAGGATAATGAAGCGGAGCATAAAGAAGAAAAAATAGAAGAAGTTAAACGTGAATTTGGTGTATATGATGCGATGAAGGAAATTGAATCAGAGATAAGTGCAATTAGGAAAATTACCAATCAATATGTTCCTGAACAAACCCCTGTTGAACAAATCGAACATCCTGAACAAATAGAAAAGGAAATCGAAAAGCCAGTCAAGAAAAGAAGGAAGAAGGTGGAGGAAAAAGAATCTTCCCGCGACATCATTTCCCGATTATCCAATCATCAAGGTTTTCCAAAGCCATTATGTGAGGCGACTATTAACGGAGAAACACTTAAGTTTCATGTATTGGGAATGAAGGGGGAATCCGTGAAGATAAAAAGAGGGAACCATATTCGCTACGTCGGTCTCCCGGATATTATCGATGCCAAAATAATTGAAGAATCCAAGTGAAGGAGTAATATTGAATGTTTCTCCCACAAAATGAGTTCACCTTGTTTCTAATATTAGGCTTGGCCTCTTTTAGGCTGACACGTTTGATCGTTTTCGATAAAATCATGGAGCCGCTACGCCGCCCATTTTTTAACGAGATAGAGGAAAAGAATGAAGCAGGAGATGTGGAAATATATTTATTGCCCAAAGAAAGGGGACTGCTTGGCTGGGGTGGACAATTGCTTAGCTGTTTTTGGTGTGTGGGTGTCTGGGTCAGTCTTTTTCTGGTTTTCCTTTATCTAAATCGTTGGTTTTTGGGGGACGTCCTGATTTTGATCCTTGCCGTAGCAGCTGTAGGTGCGATCATTGAGGTTACTATTAGCAAAATTATGGACATTTGATTGGAAACAACTTGTCTCTTCATTCATATAGTATGTTAGAGACAGTAAAGGAGGAGTCATACATTGTATAATAAACAGAATCCGTGGGCTTATGCCCAACCGATGAAAAAAGATCAACCGGTCAAAATCAAGAAAGACTGTGGCTGTAACAATAATAATAATAATAATAATAATAATAATAAAAATAAAGGCTATTGAGTAATAACAAAAAAACCTTTCCAATTAGGAAAGGTTTTTTTGTTTCCTAATCCTACCATTCATAAAAAACCGGTTAATTCAAGAAAATAATACTAGAACGATAAATTAGGATGTGATTCTATGTTCAGACAAGGAAGATATTTTTATGGCAGCTTGATTTTTTTTGTGGTTGCTTTGTGTTTACTAACTGCCTGTAGCAGTCAGGAGGACGGAAAAACAGAGAATTTAGCGTTGATTAAACGTACGAATCCTGAACCGATGGATATCATTAATGGGATGGATCATGAAGATGAAAAAGGACTGATTTCAAAGGTCAAGGAAACAGTTGCTAAAGAAGATACCATTTATGACGTGATCGTTGTGAAAAATGGAAAAAAGATTATCGTCGCTTATAAAGTTAAGCACTTACAACGTTTTCATATGAAGAAGATTGAAAAGAATGTGACAGGACATCTGGAAGAAAAGTTTCCCAAGTATGAATTTATCGTATCGAGCGACTATAAAATCTTTTTGGAATCTGTAAGATTGAACGAATTGCTCAAGAAAAAAGATGTTCCCGAGAAAAAGGCAAGAAAGAAGTTCAAGGAAATTGAAGGACTACAAAAAGAGTTAATTTAGAAAGAGAGGTTCTGCACTATGAGTGGCAAGGAGAAAACGACACCCCAGCAGGATGCTTATCAACAGCTCCAAGGGAAGCATGAAATCAAAAGACCTATAGTGAAAAATTGTTTGAAAGCCTTTTTAGTAGGTGGGATTTTTTGCATAGTGGGACAAGCAATTTCTTACTTCTATATTTATTTTTTTAACTTTACGGAACAGACAGCTGGAGGTCCAACAACTGCAACCATGGTGTTTCTGGCCCTTTTAATGACCGGTTTCGGGTTTTACGACCGCATCGGGCAGTTTGGTGGGGCAGGGAGTGCCGTCCCTGTTACAGGCTTCGGTAACGCAGTCATTTCAGCTGCTATCGAGCACCGGACGGAAGGATTTGTTCTTGGTGTTGGATCCAATATGTTTAAGTTGGCCGGATCGGTGATTTTATTTGGAGTTTTTTCAGCCTTTGTCGTGGCACTGATTAAAACGATTTATCTCATGATTGGAGGCTAAGCGATGTTAAAGGGAAAACAAACATGGATGTTCGCCAATAAACCGGTCATTTTGGAAACAGGGGTAACAGGTGGTCCATTTGAGGCAAATGGAGAAATCGCCGGTGATTTCGATATCCTGTACGACGATTTGTGGATGGAGCAGGATTCATATGAGAAGGCCCATCGTCATTTGATGGAGAAAGCGGTGGAGCTTGCATTGGAGAAAGGTGAAATCGACAAGGAGCAGGTACAGTTTTTCTTGGCGGGTGATTTAATCAATCAGATTACACCAACAAGTTTAGCAGCTAGAACCAACGGCATTCCGTATTTTGGTTTGTTTGGAGCCTGTTCCACTTCAATGGAAGGGCTCGCTTTAGCTGCCTTCATCACCAATTATGGTGGGGCGAACTATGTGTTGACAGGAGCCTCGAGCCATAATGCGGCTGTTGAAAAGCAATTCCGCTATCCAACTGAATATGGAGGACAAAAACCTCCTACAGCTCAATGGACGATAACGGGTGCAGGGGTGGCGCTTGTTGCTCCAAATGGAAGCAAACAAGGGGAATTTCCCCAAATTGTTTCAGCCACTATCGGCAAGGTCATTGACATGGGGTTGAAAGATCCCTTCAATATGGGGGGAGCGATGGCTCCGGCAGCCGTCGATACGATTCTTGCACATTTCAATGATACGGGAATGACCCCGGATGATTATGATTTGATCATTACGGGTGATTTAGGACAAATAGGCAGGGAAACAGCCATGGACTTATTAAAGCAAAAGGGCCAATATATCAATCAGGAAAAATTCAAAGATTGCGGCTTGATGATCTTTAAGAAGGACCAGCCTGTTTTGGCAGGCGGCAGTGGAGCGGGATGTTCAGCAGTGGTTTTATATGGACATATCCTTAATGAAATGATTCAGGGTAAATATAAAAAAATCCTGCTCGTTGCAACAGGAGCATTATTGTCACCGCTATCCGTCCAACAAAAAGATACGATACCATGCATTGCCCATGCGGTGGCCATAGAGTATGGGATGAAATCATGAAAAAGGAGAGATTTGGATGTTAGCAATGTTTTTTTGGGCCTTTGTCATCGGTGGCTTGATTTGCGTAGTCGGCCAGCTTCTATTCGATGTTGCTAAGCTGACACCAGCACATACGTTAAGCTTGTTCGTTGTAATTGGAGCGGTTCTTGGCGGGTTTGATCTATATGAACCACTTGTTGACTTTGCAGGTGCAGGAGCAACCATACCAATCGTTTCATTTGGGAACTCGCTAGTGAACGGGGCCATGATGGAATCGGAAAAACATGGTCTTGTTGGCGTACTGACAGGTATGTTCGAAATTACGAGCTCCGGTATCTCAGCAGCTATCATCTTTGGATTTATCGGGGCTTTAGTTTTCAGACCAAAAGGATAAGATTAGCGGAAATAGGCAGCCTGGACTAGGACATGGCCTATACATATTTGTCCAGACCTACATATGTTATCAGTAAGCTTTAGCGAGAGCGAGGTGATTTTATGTTTGGTTCTGGTGGCTACGGTTGTTGTGGCGGCGGCGGTTATGGCTATGGCGGCGGCTATGGCGGTGGAGGCTCTACTTTCGCGATAATCGTTGTATTGTTTATCCTATTAATCATTGTAGGGGCTTCTTTCTGCTAAATTAAAAGGAATAGGCGGAAGAAGCCTATTCCTTTTATTTTTATTTATAAGGGCCTAGCACCATTTTTCTGATCTTGCCATAGGATAGGTACAGAAAAGGGAGGGGCTTAGGTATGGATAATAACTTTTTTAAAAACATAGAAGGTAAAACGGGCGTAAATATGAAGGATGTATTAGAATTGGCAAATTCTCTACAAGGAGCCAATTTCAAGGATGAAACGACTGTTAGAAACGTTATAAAGCGTGTTTCAAAAATAGCTAATAAACCGGTCAATAAGGAAACGGAAGATAAAATCGTCCATTCCATCGTGGCTGAAGGAAATAAACTGGATTTCGGTACGATTTCCAATATGATAAATAAAAAATGATAAACAAAGAGGCCTGCTATTATGCAGGCCTTTTCTATTTTGCAGGGAAACTTCATTCACTCTTGGTCAAAGCTTCAAGAAGCGAGATGGATGGGCGGTTCGTCCACGTCTCGTTTGCAAGATCGAAAGGTAAAGATCCTGTTTTGCCCGGGTTGCTGCTACATAGAGCAATCGTCTTTCCTCTTCAAGAGGGGAAAGTTCCCCTTTTCGGTATGATTCTAGTGCGAAATCATGAGGAATGCTGCCGTCGACAGCAGCAAGAACATAAACGGTTTGATACTCAAGCCCTTTGGAACGGTGTATGGTTGTAAGCTGTATCGCATCCTTAAAATGTTTAGACAGCTGTTTTATTTCTTGAACCATGGCAGTCATATGGTCGACATGTTCAAGGAAAGCAGCGACTGTAGGAAAACGATTTGCTGCCACCTTTAGGTCGCGGATGTCATCTGAACCTTTTTCAAGGTTCGCTTCATTTCCGCGTTTTTTAACATATTCCTGGTATCCTAAATCTTTCTCGATGATTTCTAAAGCTACGAGCGGCGACATAATTTTTAATGAACGGATCAGACCTGGGATCGTTTTTAATTTTCGTTCTTGAAAAGCATGTCCCGTCTTAACAAAAGCAAATGCATCAATAAAATCACAGTCCTGGAGGATTGTCTGTGCTTTTAACTCCTGTAATATACTTTGTTTTAAAAATAAGGCGGAAAGGACATCGGATGCTGCCTTGCTATCATGGGGATATAAACTCAAGCGCATAAAGGCGAGCATGCCTCGAATGACCCTGCGCTGATAAAACGAATCCGCATCTTTTTCAATGACAAATGGCAGGTTGGAAGCGGCTAACCTTTCAAAGATGGCCCGCGACATCGTGTGTGTCCTGTACAAAACTGCGAAGTCCCCAGGGTTCGCTCCTTTGGATATTTTTTCTTGGATATCAGATACGATCATCGTTGCTTCCAATTCTTCATCATAAGGATAAAACAATACAGGAGGATTTCCAGAATCATGCTGTGCCCGCATCTTTTTCTCCATACGGTTCTGGTTACGCTTGATCAAGCGGTTCGCAGTTGCGACGATTTCATGAGAAGAGCGGTAATTTTCGGTTAGCTTTACAACTTGTGATTGAGGAAAATCATGATTGAAATTCAAGATATACTTTGGATCACTTCCCCGGAAGGAATAGATGGATTGGTCATCATCTCCAACCGCACAAACATTTTTTGATTCAGCAGAGAGGAGTTTTATCAATTCATATTGAACTTTATTGATATCCTGAAACTCATCAACCAAAAAATATTGAAACCTTTGCTGATATTTCTTTAAAAATTCCGGGTGGTTTTTTAAAAATACATAACAGCCGACAAGCATATCATCAAAATCATATTTTCCTGTTTGTAGTTTATACTCTTCATATTTCTTATATAAAAATAAACAGGATTTCTCCCACTCGTCAATCGGTTGAATATCTTCAGGAAAAGCCAATGAGTTTTTCCAAAGTCCAATTTGTTGGAGTGCTTGATCATAGGCAAATTCCTTATCATCAAGTTCCAATTCCCTGCCAGCCTGTTTCAATACCTTTTCTTTTTCCCACTCCCATTTTAATAGGAAATCGCGCTGCCATTTGGATGGTTCGTGAAAAATTAGGATTTTATAAAAGATGCTATGAAAGGTCCCGCTAACAATTTGAGAAACAAGGGAAGGAGTCATATAAGGATAGCCGAGCAGACGCTGCTGCATTTCCTTTGCAGATTTCGCCGTAAAGGTTACAAGCATGATACTTTTTGGGTCAATCTTTTTCACTGTGAGCATATAGGCCGTACGGACCGTCAATACTCGGGTTTTGCCGCTGCCGGCTCCTGAAAGGACGAGAATTGGTCCATCGATCGTCATTACCGCTCTTAGTTGCTCTGCATCGAGAACAACCCCGGATGAAGATAATTCCTGAAAGTATGGTTCCTCTAATTGTGCCAGGGCATGTTGTTTATCTGAATATTTCGGATTGCCGGTTATGGGCCGGCTTTTAAGGAAAGGTTCCGTAATGGTTTTTGTTTCCGTAATGGTTCGTGATGTAGGAATCCTAAATCCATTCTGTTCCATGTATTCTAATGGCTTGTCCTCAATTATTGGTGCGGAATTTGGCATTTCACAGGGCACCTGCGTTGGGTCACTGTGATAAAAATAAGGTGTCTCATGGATTCCAATAAATAATTTCACTGGTTTATGACAAATGATACAAGAAAGCTGATCACGTTTTCCTTTTTCAAAAAGTGTCTGCAGCTCACCAGCTGAAACGGTATGTAAATGTACGATTTCAGTGCCAGATTTTGCTTGATTCATATAAATGGATACCTCTAATCTATTAAAAATATCGGCAATACTCATCATACCAGAAGATTAAGAAAAAAGAATGCGGAAATCATGTTTAATTATTGTTCCCAGCAGGGTAATTAAATGACAATATGACCATTTAAATAAAGGAGGGATCACGATGGGATACATAGCTCCTGTCACACAATTTGATTATATTCAATATGCCAACCGGACGATCGAAGCTGCAGAGAAAGTAAGAATTGTTAATGGGACGACACCCATTCAGCCTATCCGTTTTGATCAGGTGTTGGAAGAAAGGGGAAGCTTTGAAGAATTCAAGCAAGTTCAATATCATAATCGGGAAAGAAGGGATGGAGCGAGCACCTATAAAATTCAAATCGGCAGGAAAGTTCACCAAGAAATAACGGCTGAAATGACTGGAAAAGGTGGGTACTTCAACAAAATTGTGTAGTGTTGCTATGAAAAACAAAAGAGGACACGCGAAGTGTCCTTTTTGTGTTGATTTCTTAAAGAATGTCAATTTCTACGATTAGAGCTAACAATAGTTGAAGTAATAGTTGGATGTTAAGAGCGATTTGTGCATCAGTTGTTGTAATGTCGATATCACGGCTGTTTTCAACAATTGTTTTTTGGCGCGTGATTTGTTTAACATTAGAAGATTGGATTAATTCTTGAGTAATTCTGTCAGCATTATCAGAATCTGCAATGGAAATGCTTACGATGACCGCAATTGCAGCTTGTAGAGCAGTTTGAAGAGAAAGGGCCGCTTTAACATCCGTTGAAATGACATTTACATTGCAAGAATCTTTAATGTAAATAAGTTCTTCAGAAAGCTGAACTTGACTATTATCCTGTCTTGCCTCTTGGTTAATCCGTGTTTCATCGTCGTTACAGAATCCTGAAAGGGGATGTCTGGAAGCGGAATCTAGAGCCGACCATGATCTATCAGAGTCTTCATGTGTGTTACAGTTGCTACGATATACATTTTGGTTCATGTTGTTTTTTCCTCCTTAGGTTTTATTCCCTATTAAAATATGCTTTGATGGGTAATCGGGTTGGACGAATAAATCAGTTAATTCGTCTATTTTTTAAATACTTAGAAAAAGTATTAGTGTGTGGGGGATGCATGATTAAGAAGCTGGAGCTTTAGGAATGAAATGTAAGTGCTGCTATGTCTGGGTTTACTTATTTCTCGCCAGCAAGTAAGGTTTGATTAGGTGATATGGTGCGTCATTTATCTTTGGAATCAGTGAATTTGTTGTGAATGGAATTTGTAACTGGATTAACATCATGTTCCGTGATGTTCGTTTCTTGGTTTATGATTTTTTGTGATTGCTCTTGTAAATAGCGAACGGTTTCTCTAAGATTGTTTCTCTCTCTTTCAGTTAGATCGACTTTTTCCTTTTTGAAACCATGTTTTCTCATAGTCCTCGAAACCAGCAGTTCCATCAGTCTTTTTTGAGACTCCTCCAGGTTAAATTCATTGTTACCCATAAAATTTTCCCTCCTTCTTGCTTTCTATATATAGACTATGTATTTTTGCGAAGATTGCCATTGAACGGAAATGGTTTTTTTTATAAAACGATAATTTAAGATCATGAACGAACAAAAAAAGCTGTCCAATCAGAAGACTGAAGGGACAGCTTTTTTATATCATTAAATGGTTTTCATCATCGTTTTATGTGGAATGCCAGCATCCATGAATTCGTCGGAAACGACCTCATACCCTAATTTCGAATAAAAAGGAATCGCATGCACCTGGGAATCAAGCTTCAATTGAGGTACTTCCTGCTGGATTGCGTATTCCTCAATAGCGTTCATGATCATGGCACCGGCCCCGCTCTTTCGGCCCGATGACAGTACACAAATGCGCTGGACTTTACCGATGTTATCGATGACCCTGAAGCGGCCTGCACCGATTGGTTGTTCCTGCTCGTTATATAAAACGAAGTGGGTAGAGACGTCTTCGTATTCATCGATCTCTTCTTCAAGAGGAACGTTTTGTTCGTGGACGAACACTTTTTTTCTAATCATATAAGCATTTTCGCGATCTAGGGTGGTTTCTGCAATTTTTACAAACACGAAATCATTCAGCTCCTAATCTAAATGTTTCATATACGGTCCAAGCACCGTCTTCAAGCTGGTATAACAAGTGAACTCGCTTAACTTCTTCTTCATGGCTGACATCAAGCATGCTTAATTGGCCTAAAACATCAGAATGCTCATTATCGGATAAATCTTGAGCGATGGTAATATGCGGGACAAATGCATGTTCACTTTCACTTTTCATGAAGTCCTCATTGTTAAGTGCATCATGCAGCTCTTGAAGTCCTTCGGATAATTCGACTTTGAAATAAATGGTATTGCTTACGGGTTGGAAAGACTTCACTTTCGTTACGTTCATCGTAAAGGGCTTGCACTTTTGGGCAATACCTTTTAATTGATCTGCAATCGACGAAATTTCCATATCCGTCGCTTCAAACGTTGGTTTAAGCGTTAGATGAGGTGGAATGAAAGCATATTTCGTATCATATCTTTTTCGATAGGAATTAGCTAAATCTTGAAGTTTTTTTGAAGGGAAGATTGCAACACCATATTTCATAAATAAAACCTCCTGATATTTTTATTGTTGTATTTTAGTTGGATATGTTTTCCTGAAACATTTCTAAAGAGATGATTTCAAAAATGTTAGAACATTTCCAATAGTGCTCTTTTTAAATCCGCCTGCCAATATTTCCAGGTATGATTACCTTCAAATTCTTCATAGAAGCATGGAAATCCTTTTTGGTTTAATAATTTATGCAATTTCCTGTTAGGGTCTATGAAGTTTTCCCGATTGCCATCCGTAGTCGGAACATCTGTTTCCCCAGTCCCGATTACATGGTAAAGTTCGAGGAGATGCGGATCCTCAAAATTACGTACAGCATCCATTACGGCTTCATTGGCAAGTGGAGATTGCATGATGCACTTCCCGAATGTATGGGGATATTGCAGAGCGGCCAATAAAGAAACTGTACCACCAAGAGAATCGCCAATCAAAGCTCTGCCATGTCCCATTTGATAGGTTGGAAATTCATCATCTAAAAACGGGACAAGCTCATGGGCTAGAAAGCGTATGTATGCAATGTGCTGTTCCCCGTCAGGATGATATTTGCGTCTGCGGTCAAAACGGTCTTTATAAGGAATGCCGACAATGATGATATTTTCAATCTCATCGTTCCCTAACAGCTCATCGGCTACGCGACCAATTCGGCCCATTTGAAAATAATCACGTCCATCTTGAGCAATGACGAGCGAGTATTTATACAGTGGCGAATAATTAGCTGGCAAGTAAACAAGTAGTTCCAATTCTTCTGCTAATGCTTCACTTTTAAACATGTACTCTTTAATCGTGCCTTTGCGTAAACTCATTTTCCCGCACCTCAATGATAATTAATAATGAAAAACAACTTACTAGGCTATTTTAGCATAGCCGCGCGACTTTTTCCCGTGGCAAGAATTTGGAATAGAAAATTTTTGATATGTATTCTAAAAATTTAGATAATAAGATGGTATAATACAAGGATATAGAAAAATAATACAATAGAAGAGGTGGCGAAATAAATGGCAGATGTACACGTACACAGCAGGGAAGTAACAAAGGCGGCTAAACGAACATTAATAGAGCGCGGTGTCAGTGTGGAGGCCATCGCTAAAATTGTTTATGAATTGCAAATCCCATATAAAGCAGATTTAAGACTGGAGGAATGCATCCGAAGCGTTGAGCGTGTCCTTTTGAAGAGGGAAATTCAACATGCCATTTTAGTCGGTGTGGAGCTGGATAAACTGGCAGAGCAAAAGAAGCTATCAGAACCGCTGCAATCCATTGTTGAATCTGATGAAGGATTATTCGGAGTGGATGAAACGATTGCTTTTGGTGCTGTACTAGGATATGGAAGCATTGCAGTAACGACCTTTGGCCATTTGGATAAAAATAAAATAGGCGTCATTCACGAACTTGATAAGAAGCAAGAAGGAATCGTGCATACCTTCCTGGATGATATCGTTGCAAGTATTGCCGCGAGTGCCGCCTCAAGATTAGCTCATCGTCTGAGAGATGAAGAAGAATCGCTAACTGAACAAGAAAAGGACATTCAGGAAGAAGAAGAGTTAATCGGGTGAATCTTTATGGAATAATCACGAATTTTCATCCGGATTTATCATATTTAGCCTTAATGAGGCGGGCAGAAAGGATATTGTTCAATTTAAATGTTCTTTTTGTCTGCCTTAGAAAACAGAAAGCGTGAATATGGCCTGGATATATTTCAAGCACCTGAATTTTCCGTTGTGTAATTTTTCCTTTTTCGGAGAGATAAATAATCTCCAATGGAGCGTTTTCTTCCAGATGTTTACGAAGTATATATTTCATTCCTTGTCACTCCTTTGCTAACTTACTTGCTTTTATTGTATGCGAACGTACGTTTTGTATGCAAGTAAAAAAGGGAACGTTTGTTTTGTTTTCTTTGCAGGAGGAAAATAAAAGTAAGAAATTAAAACTTTATTAATATAATACGTTGACTTTTTATCAAAAAAACTTATAATAAAATATGTACTTAAGTAATTAACCAGCTAGTCATTACATACGACTTGTTAGCTCAGTGGGAGAGCACTTCCTTGACAGGGAAGGGGTCGTGGGTTCGAATCCCTCACAGGTCATCAATTGCCAAAGGCTTAAATCCTTGATATAACAAGGATTTGGGCCTTTTTTTATTTATTAATACTGAATGCGATGAGAACAACTTGTAGAAATTTCAACACGTCATCATCTTCGTTTGGCATCAAATGGACGTGATTTGTTAACGTGATTGTAGAATCCGAATGTCCTAAACGTGCCACAAGACGATATCTCCCCCTTCAGAAATCAAGATGGAGTGCTGGATATCTTGAAACCTTAAACTAATGGATGTACATATGCCGCTTCAAAATGAAACGTTTCATCACGCGTAACATGTTCCGTGGATCTTGTAGGGTCCCGGTCTCCGTAAAGCTTAATCTCTTTATCTGTAAACATCTTTATACACATTTAACATTTCCCCAAATTCTATTTTCTTCATTATTAAACTACCTATAAGAAGCCTTTTTTTAGTGTCTGGACTATAAATGAGTAATGAGATGGGCTTTTCTTTTTAATTTTCCCTTTCTCTCGTTGGGTTGCAAGAAAGGAATCAAGTATTGCAGCAAAGACGGTATGCTCATTTATTTTATCAACAAAAGGAGATGCCCCTTTTGATTCAAGTATCGGTGGATTCTTTCACTATAAGCATCTGGAGGGATCGGCTTTTTTCTCCTCTTTCTCATTCCATTACATAACACGGGTTCTCAGTTCTAAAAAAGTACTTCAATTAATAAGATTTTATAGTTGTGTGTGATAAGAGGAGGGAACGTATGAAACAATATCGTGTTATTGGAAAAAGCGTTCCAAGGAAAGAAAGTTGGGATAAAGTCTCCGGGAGGGTAAAGTATATTGATGATTTTCAAGAAGTCGGTACATTGCATGTAAAGCTATTGACGAGTCTTTATGCGCATGCCTCTATAGGAAAGGTTGATACAGACGAGGCTTGGAAGGTACCGGGAGTGCGTATGATTGTAACGGGAGAAGACTATCCACTTTTGATTGGGACTACTATTAAGGATCGCCCATTGCTTGCCTTTGACAAGGTTCGGTATTATGGAGAGCCGATTGCAATGGTCATTGCTGATTCCGAAGCGATTGCCATTCAAGCGGTTTCTTCGATACGTGTTACATATAAAGTGCTTCCTGTAGTGAATTCACCTGTGCAGGCTTATCAAAATGATGCCCCTCTTGTTCATGAACAAGTAGAACAATATCAAATAGATCAAGATGCTGACGGAGAGGGGGCGTCCGGAGGTATACATCCGGTGCCAGGTACAAATATAGCGAACCGTCAAGGAATTCGCAAGGGTAATATTGATCGGGGGTTTGCTCAGTCTGATTTCATCGTAGAAGAAATATTTTCCTTTAATCAATCTGATCATACGGCGATAGAAACGAGATGTGCAGATGTAGAAATTAAAAAGACCGGAGAAGTTATAATACACTCTGCCTCTCAGGAACCGTTTGAAATGAAAGAACTGATTAGTGAAACATTTAATATTGATGAAGGAAAGGTGCAAGTTCATATCCCGTTAGTCGGCGGATCGTTTGGTGCTAAAACCAGTGTGCAATTAGAACCGCTGGCATATGTTGCTTCTAAGGCTGTAGGCGGTAGAAGGGTACGGCTACGCAATAGTCGGGAAGAAGACATTGCTACTTCCCCCGTTCATATTGGATTACATGCAAAGGTTAAAATGGGGTGTACAAAGGACGGGAAATTACAAGCAATAAAACTTCATTTTTTATTTGACGGTGGTGCTTATGCAGAAAGAGCAATCCCAGTTAGCAAGGCCGCAGCGTATGATTGTACTGGGCCATACGCTATAAAAAATGTATGGTGTGATTCATTATGTATGTATACAAACCATCCGTATGCAACGGATTTTCGGGGATTTGGGAGAACTGAGGCAGCTTTTGGAGTAGAAAGAACAATAGATATAATGGCAAATAAACTGGGGATGTGTCCGTTGGAATTTCGTTTGAAAAACGCGATACAGCCAGGTGACACGTCGCCTACACAAGTTCTTTTGAATAAAAGTAATCTTGGCGATATCAGGGAATGCTTGTTGCAGCTAAAAGATCTTATTGATTGGGATAGAGGACAACGAATTGACATTTCGGATCGGATCGTACGGACAAAAGGAATTAGTTGTGCGTGGAAGAATGGAGATCCACCTCCAGGTGTTGGAGCAGGTGCCATCTTAACCTTTAACTCCGACGGGTCTGTGAACATTAATAGCGCGGCTGTAGAGATTGGCCAAGGGACGAAAACAGTACTAACACAAATGGTTGCTGAAAAAATGAAATTGAGTGAAGATGAAGTGTTTATACAAATGGAGGTAAATACACAGATGTCTCCTGATAATTGGGAGACTGCAGCGAGTCGAACAACGTTTATGTCCGGAAATGCAGTTCTTAGAGCTGTGGAAGATGCAATCAGGCAATTAAAAAGAACGGCAGCCATTATTTTGAAAGTTCCAGTAGATGAGTTGGAGGTCGCTAATAAAAAAGTATATAAGAAGACCTCACCTAATATTTCAATAGATTTTTCCGAGATTGTGTATGGCTTTATATTTCCAGATGGCAAAGTTGCAGGAACGCAGGTTGTTGGTAGAGGGACATATATGATTCCAGGAATTACGGACATGGATCCGGTAACGGGAAAAGGTGTTCAGGGACCTGAGTGGGGTGTGATAGCACAAGCGGTGGAAGTTGAATTTGACAAAAGGGATAATACTTTTAAGTTAATCCGCGCTGTAAGTGTAGCTGACGCAGGTACAGTATTGAACTATAAAGGCGCTGAAACACAGGTGATGGGCGCGATGAATATGGGACTAAGCTTTGCTACGAGAGAAGGATTTCTGTATGACGACGAGGGCAGAGTCTTAACCACACAATTTCGGTCGTATAAAGTGATGCATTATGGTGAGCAACCCGAGTATATCGTCCGATTCATTGAAAATCCAGTAAAGGGTGCCCCATTTGGTTCCCGGGGACTAGGTGAGCATGGGATAATGGGTATGCCTGCAGCGGTTGCAAATAGTTTATCCCTCGCAGCAAATGTTTCACTACAACAGTTGCCTCTTACTCCAGAGTTCATTTGGAAGACAAGGCTCAAAGCGGGGGAGGTGTATTAATGCTCCCCTTCAATTTTGAATACTATCGCCCTTCTTCGATTAATGAGGCAGTGGAATTATTCGAAAAGCTAGATCAAGATGGGAAGAAACCGATCTATTTAAGCGGTGGAACGGAAATTACTACACTCGGAAGGCTAAATCAGATTTTCACAAAGGCAGTGATTGATGTAAAAGGTATCCCTGAATGTAATGCCCTGGATTTTAAGCAAAATTCTGTTGTTGTTGGAGCAGCCCATACCCTAACACAAGTTTGGGAATCGAAAATATTACCCTTGCTTGGCGAGGCTTGTGTAAAGATAGGGGACCGTACATCGAGGAATCAAATTACGCTGGGAGGAAATCTAGCTAGTCAAATCATCTATCGCGAAGCCGTACTCCCATTGCTGCTATCTAATAGCACTTTTGTAGTCGCGGGCATTGACGGTATTCACCAAATCTCAGTTCATAAGATTTTCAAAGAAAAGCTGCTTTTAAAGCGGGGGGAATTTCTCGTACAAATTAAAGTTAATGGAAAATATCGAAACAAACCATTCTTTATTGAGAAAAAAAGGAAGAGTGAAAGAGTGGATTATCCGCTTATAACCATAGAAACATTAAAAATTGATCGTTCCATTCGGTTAGCGATAAGTGGATTGTGTGCTTTTCCATTTCGATCTTATGAGATGGAGAAGGAGTTAAATAAAACAGGTATATCCCTTGAGGAAAGGATTGACAAGGCCGTGCTTCGAATCCCGGCCCCAGTAATAAGTGATATACGCGGCACAAGTGAATATCGTATATTTGTCCTGCGGAATACACTTCTCGATGCGCTAATTGATTTAGAAGGGGTGAGATAAGTGAATGATGAATTGACGCTTGATATAAATGGAGAACAGCGGGTGGCGACTGTTAGAATGGCAGATACGCTTTTAGATGTTTTAAGGGAAAAACTTGACTTAACAGGAGCCAAGCGCGGCTGTGAGAACGGTGATTGCGGTTCCTGTACGGTGCTTGCAGACGGTTTGCCGGTAAAGTCATGCATGATGCTTGCAGTGGATGCTATCGGTAAGAAGCTCACTACGATCGAAGGATTACATGACGATCCTATGCAGCATGCTTTTATTGAGAAATGGGCTTTTCAGTGCGGGTATTGTACATCAGGATTTATTTTGAACGCTCGTGCGCTCGTGAACCAATATCCAGACGCAACCGATGAGATCATGGAAGAATGGCTCAGTTCTAATATTTGTCGGTGTACTAGTTACCAGGAAATTCGAGAAGCCGTAAAATCGGTTTTAAAGGAGCAGCGTTTCAATGTAGGAAGACCAAGATCAAGAAACAAACGTTAGTATTCCACTGGTAAAGTACATTAATTATGAAATTAGGCTATTTGGTTCCTAAAGAATAAGGCAATGGGTGATCAGATGAGTGAATTCTATCGATATATAAAAAAACTGAATAAACAAAAAGAGGATTACTTCGTAAGGGCAACTGTCTTTGAGGTATTGGGGTCAGCCTATCGGCATAAAGGAGCAACGATGTTCTTCGGAAAAGATGGTAAACAGTATGGTACTTTAAGTGCGGGCTGTTTAGAAGAGGATTTATCTTATCATGCTACGGAAGTGATGACTACTTTACATTCTAAGATTGTTGAATATGATCTATCTTCTGATAACGACATACTGTGGGGAATTGGATCAGGCTGCAATGGGAAGATCAAGGTCCTGCTTGAACCATTCGGGTGGAGCTATGTACCACCAAACCACAATCAGCCAGCATTGCCCGTAATAGAACGGCTTCTCGATGATGGAAAATCCATTTTTATTGTAAAAAGCATAGGAGGGAAAGTAGCAGCAGGGACTATGATTTATTGTTCAAATGATGAAATGGTGACCGGTCATATAATAGACCAAGGCGTTCAGCGAAGATTAGTATCCTATTTAAATGAGTTTTCTGTTTTAGGTACCGAATTTCAGTATACAGTTGTACATGATTTAGAAAGTGAATTTATTTTCGAAAGAATCAAACCTAGGGATACGTTATACATTTTTGGTGCAGGTCCAGATGTGGAGCCTGTTGTTAAACTTACCTCGGCTTTCGATTTTGAAACGATAGTTATTGATCCAAGAAGCGATAGGTGTAATCGAAATTTCTTTCCATCTGCCGACGTTTTAATCAATGAGCATCCCGACGTTTTTTTAAAGGAAAACAGACTACGAGAAAATAGTTATGTCATAATAATGACCCACAATTTCTCTCGGGATAAACAAATATTATCGTTATTATTGGACCAATCTCCTCCCTGCTATATTGGAATATTGGGCTCAAGAGTCAGAACAGAACGTTTACTCCCTCCAAAACAATTGCTTGATAAAATCCATTCCCCAGTGGGCCTAAATATCGGTGCAGAAGGACCAGAGGAAATTAGTATTAGTATTATGGCTCAGCTTATACAATTCAGAAAACTTATTTGTTGAAAAATGAAAAAGGAATATCTTTAATGCCCATCTTTATTGTTGGACTATAAATCCATGGTGAAAAATTTATGAATGATAACATTAGAATTTCTGCTGTAATTCTTGCGTCAGGTATGTCTAAACGAATGGGCACCACTAAACAGCTTTTAATGTTTCAAGGAGTGCCACTCTTGGAATATACAATTCGGAAACTCCTTTTTTTCCCCTTTATTAAAATTTATGCAATTATCGGACACAATTCGAATGAAATCATGAATTTGATTGATATAAAGGATCAACGGTTTGAATGGATTTTTAACAATATGTATCAAGAAGGACAAAGTGCGGCTTTACAAAAAGCCATAAGGACTATAGAAGATGTGGATGGGATGATGGTGTTCTTGGCGGATCAGCCATTGATTCTTGATGAAACAATCAGGCAAGTATTTAATGAAGCTGCAACACGAATGAAAAAACAGGAACCGAAATGTGTCGTACAGCCTTCCTTTTCCGGAAAAAAGGGACATCCGGTGTTCTTTTCATCTACATTGTTTCCTTTTTTTAAGATGCTGCAAGGTGATGAAGGTGGTAAACGTATCATAAACCACTCCAGAAACCACCATATTATACCAGTAGGTGACCCGGGAATTTTGTTCGACATCGATACTCCGGAAGATTATCAGATCCTATTAAGTAAGGATAGTTCAGTACCCTTTCCTGAATAGAAGGATAATTATTTTTATCCTATTGGAATGTAGTCATTGTATAGGTTAATTGTTTACGTTGGAAGTACTGTATATGTATAGATCTATCGCAATTAAAATTTCATGCTAGATTCTTGAATTCTTAAATAGAGTCCGCTTTGACTTCTAATGGCTGGCCGCCGTTTCTGATCCAATTCCACCTCTCTGTCAGCGATTTTCAACATAAGCATAAGGTGACATCATATCTTCGGGGCCTGCCATTTATGAAATATGACACGTATACAAACGAAAATCAACACGTTAATGAAAACGTATACGATGTATGTTAAGGAAACAATAAAATGTGGTCATTTAGGTCTTTGGTTACGGTCTTCGGTCTTAACGGGATTTCCTTTTAAAAAAACAGGACCATATGAAATGGTCTAAGTTCTTCTGTAGTAAATTGGAATGGTTCCTATTGGAGTAATCTGGATTGGAGAAGGGTCCAATACAACTGGTACAGGAGGAAGATGAGAAGGACCAACTTTTTTACCTCTTAGACTTTGTTTATTTCTTTGACCATTATCTAATTTTGGAACGTGTTCGTTAAAGTAGTGGCTCTTATATTGAATGCCATCAATTTCATCATTACGACCAAATAAAAAATCATCAAATTTTCTTTTAGAAGCCATTACGTCACTCCTGATTAAAAGTTTTTCAATTTGTATACCCAATATATACAAAAATCGATTAATTGATTGGGCCAGATGGAGAAACTATTAAGGGTGTTTTCAGTTTTTAAACGTAAAATTTTAAGGGAAAGGGGCGTGTGCTCGAATCCCTCACAGTTCTTCAACTGCCAAAGGGATTAAATCCTTGATATAACAGGGAGTTGGGCTTTTTTTCTGTATAAATTTCTATCGATTTATTCCTTTATGTTTATGCATTGACCAAAGACTTCACAGTATCGGCATGTGACGGTGAATCGTTCGTTGCGTGACGTTAGCCTCTTTGGTACACTATGCAGAAGTACATTTCACTTCGATTGCTAGGATTTGCTATCGAATGGCATAAATATGATGTATGATCTTTACATAAATCATCGTCCTTGTTAGCAGAGGGGTGCTCCCAAACAAAACCTGAAAGTGGGGAGCATACTATCCGTTACTGCATTCGCTCTTAACTTGTGGAACTAGTAACGAAGTGCATAATACAAATCCAATCTTACCTTAACAAAATGTGTTTCTAAGAAAAAAACCATATCTTCCCTCATACAGCAGGAGTTGTATGGGGGCTTGTATTATATGAGGGATTTTCTGTTTAGATACTATAGGAGGAAGCAATGAACAATTATAAATTGACCATTCAATATGATGGCGGGCGCTATAAAGGCTGGCAACGACTCGGTAATAGTGATGATACGATACAAGGGAAAATAGAAAATGTATTAACGGAAATGGCAGGGGAAAAAATTGAGATCATCGGTTGTAGCAGAACGGATGCCGGTGTACATGCCTTTGCTCAAATAGCCAATTTTAAGATCGGTGAAAATCTGACTGAAGCTGAAATCATGAATTATTTGAATAGATATTTACCAAGAGATATCAGCATTGTCGAGGTTAGGCTTGTTCCTGATCGTTTTCATGCCCGTTATAATGCTAAGGATAAAACCTATTTGTATAAAATCTGGAACGAGCCATATACAAATCCTTTCATGCGAAAGTACAGTATGCATGTAGAGGAAAAGCTGGATATCACAAGAATGAAAAAAGCATGTCAATATTTTATAGGCGAACATGATTTTACTTCTTTTTCAAATGCAAAGTCCAAGAAAAAATCCATGGTGCGTGAAATATATTCCATTGATATAGAAGAAAATGACGGCTTCATCGAAATTACAGTGAGAGGCGATGGATTTCTTTATAATATGGTTAGAAAGATTGTCGGGACATTGATAGAAGTTGGGTTGGGTGAAATCGATGCTGAAAATATACCGAGTATTTTAGAGTCAAAAGAAAGAATCCAAACGGGCCGTATGGCGGAGGCAGCTGGGTTGTACTTGGTGAAGGTTGATTTTTAGACCAAATATTGCTGCGTCGGTTAATGCATGTAAAGTGGACAGGCAGTAGAAAATACGAAAGAAGGGGAGATTTGATGAGGTTAGCAGGAAAGAAAATTATCAGTCTTGTGCACCATGATTTTGAAGATTTAGAGCTCTGGTATCCGATCTTACGATTAAAAGAAGAGGGAGCGATCGTTCACCTCGCTGGAGAAAAGGCGAATGAAACATACATTGGAAAATATGGTGTACCAGCCGTATCCGATTATGAGTATGGCAGTATTAAAGCTGAAGAATATGATGCCATTCTTGTCCCGGGCGGTTGGGCACCTGACAAAATTCGTCGATTTCCTGAAGTGATATCACTTATCCAAAGTATGGAAGAAAATAAAAAACCCATCGGGCAAATTTGTCACGCTGGTTGGGTATTGATTTCTGCTAAAATTTTACAAGGGAAAAATGTAACGAGTACCCCTGGCATTAAAGATGATATGGAAAATGCAGGGGCAACTTGGATAGATAGGCCCGTCGTAGTAGATGGAAACCTTGTATCAAGCAGACGTCCGCCTGATCTACCGGATTATTTAAGGGAATTGATTTCCGTGATTGAAAAACGTTAAAACATAATAGGGTGAAAAAGTGGTTTTTCCTTCTGGAAAAACCACTTTTAATTATTCCTGCCCCGAATGCGAAATATGAAAATAAGAAGGAGTATTTTCACACATTCTAGCCAATTAACCAGCTTAATAGGATGAAACAAAATTGACAGGGCAGGGGCCCCGGATTCGAATCCCTTACAGGTGATCCGAACGGCGAAAGCATTTGCTAAGCAAAGTTCTTGCCGTTTATTTATTTTTCATTTTAAAAATCCTTACCCTTCGAATGCATTGCACAAAGTCTACACAGAAACTCCACGAGACGGTCAATTTGTCTTATTGCTTGCTGTTAAGTTCCTTCATGGGTGCGCATTTGGACTCAGCGATTCTTTACTTATGATGATAATAGTCGAAAGGGTACAAAAAATTATTACCTTCATTGATCCTTAATCAAATCAATATACAAATTTCCTTTTGTCCCTACGACAGCATATGAGATGTCAAAAACAGCAAGGTTTCTTTTTTTGAGTTCAGCCATTAACCATTCGTCATCGTATGTATGTTTGGATAAGTTGTCATATAAGATCTTCCCATCATAGATCAGTTCTAATGGTACTGTTCCTGCTGAGGGCAGTAGAGGTAAATCCTGCTTGGTGGCATTTTGGTATTGGTTTTTTTTTAATACAGAGAGGGAGCCATTTATTTCTAAAATGGCACATTCCACTTCTTCCATGTTGAAGATATCTTTTCCTCGCAAAGCCTGCTTAAGAGAATCCAGTGAATACCCCATTCGCTCCATTGTCCCTTCGAGAATTTCTCCCTTTTGTATTAAGATAGTAGGTTCTCCAGCGATCCATTTCCCGAAGCGCGGATTTCGAACGGCTAGAAGATTCAGCATAAAAACGACGGTACCCATTATTATAAGTGCAATGATAAAATACAGGAATTTAATTTTAATATTGAAAGCTAGATTTCCTGCAATTGTTCCCATCGTTATTGAAGCAATATAAAGGTGATAGGTCCTCTGGGCAATCGTCTGTTTTCCGAGCAGCTGGACAAATAGCCATAATAAAATAAATGAGGTAAAGGTTCGAAAGATGATTTCAACAGATCCAGCCATGACTATTTCTCCCTTACAAAACTCCCGACAATTCGTTTTTAATAGTGTGTTCTTACAGGAAGCCATTTATTCTGTAACTAAAAAAGGAAAAAGACAAGATACCGTCTTTCGATTGGGAACCCATCTTACATAAATTGATAGATTTATTCCATTGGTGGGAGGTCAATAAAAATTAATCATTTTATGAAACGTACTTCCTTTTAAACTAGGCAGTGCTATACGCTTTTTTTATTTGGTTTGAAAAATCCATGGATATGTTTACTTAGTATTGATTAAGAAATTTCTTCGAATAATAGTATCAAAATACTTTTGTACGGGGGTATGTTTTGAGAAATATTCGGGAAATTTTCATTGACGATTTAAAGAGCATTTATAAAAACTTCTTTGTTTGGATCGTTGTTATTTTTCTTATGTTCATCCCGTCCATTTATGCATGGTTTAATATTGTCGCGTCTTGGGACCCATATGGAAACACGGAAGGGATCCTCGTCGGTGTGTCCAATAATGATAAAGGTGCGGAGTTAAATGGTAAAACCGTGAATTTAGGAAAAGAAGTCATAGAGGGTTTAAAGGGGAATAAAGATTTAGGCTGGAGATTCACAAATGAAAAAGATGCGATTGCAAAGGTGGAAAAGGGGGATTATTACGCAACGATCATTATTCCAGAGAATTTTTCGGAACATATCGCGACCATCATGACGGATGACCCAATGAAAGCGGAGATTGATTACTATGTGAATGAAAAAATCAATTCCATTGCTCCTAAAATTACCGCTGCAGGAGCCAACAGCATTGTAGACAATGTGAGCAAAAGCTTTATTAAATCAGCTAGTGGGAGTATCCTTTCCATCTTTAATGAACTGGGTATCACGTTGCAAAATGAGTTGCCAACCATTCAAAAAATGAAAAATATGGTGTATTTATTAGAGGGGGAACTGCCTGAACTTGAAAAAAATATCAAAACTGTTCGAACACATGTAAAAAGGGCAGAGGATATCATTAAGATGGTAAATGATGGTCTTGATGCAATAGAAGGAATAACGTCGCAGAAGGATAAATTGGAGTCTGACGTTTCTAGTTATGTAGATTCAACAAGGCAGGCTTTCGAAGAAATGAATCCACTCTTGCAAAATGATATTGCGAATTTAAGGAGTGATAATGAATCCATATTAGTGCTGGCAAACCGGTTAACGGATCAGGATTTGCCGGGCAATGAAGCGGATCAGTTAGTTGATCAAGGGATAACGAGGATAAATAAAGAGTTGTACCTTTTGGACAGCATGTTTAACTTATTGGTGAGAGTCAATCAATTTAGTGCAAAAAACGGGCTTCAACCAGAAATACAGCTAGTAGATGATCTTCGGGATAATGTTTCGAAACAACTTCAAGCGCTGAATGATCGCTCCTTCGGCTCACTTATAAATCTTGGTGAGAACAATGATCAAGTCTTGGCAAGCTTCCAGGATAACTATTCAAAGGATACAGGTCCAAAATTCAATGCAATATGGAATGAAACGGATTCCATATTGCAGAAAGTTCAGCTTACGATGACGGAGGGCAGCCAGGTTCTTCCTGAAGTGAGGACACTATTGAATGAGACCAATCGAACGTTGGAAACACGTACAGGAGAAATCGATGAATTACAGGAAAAGTTTCCGGAAATAGAATCGAAAATAACGGCTCTAGCATCTAAAATGAGAGAAATCGATAAGTCTTATAATATGGAAGAAGTGATTGCGTTCCTGAGGAATGACATTGAACAAGAAAGTGACTTTTTTTCAGAACCAGTACTGCTCAATAAACACAGTTTATTTCCAATCCCAAACTATGGATCTGCCATGTCTCCTTTCTTCACGGCATTATCCCTATGGGTGGGCGGCACAATTTTGATTTCCATGCTTAGCGTAGGTGTTTCTCATAAAGTTTACAGCCCGTATCAAGTTTATATTGGGCGGTACCTTATATTCTTCATCATTGGATTAATGCAGGCACTTAGTGTTTCCATTGGGAATATTATCCTGATTGGTGTGTATGTAGCGGATAAATTTGAGTACATCATGTTTTCTGTCTTGATAAGTACAGTATTTACACTCATTGTGTATACGTTGGTTTCAGTTCTGGGTAATGTTGGAAAAGGGTTGAGTGTAGTCTTGATGGTCCTTCAAATATCAAGTTCAGGCGGCACCTTCCCCATTCAAGTGACACCGCCCTTTTTCCAACATATCAACCCCTTTTTGCCATTCACCTATGCCGTTGGCTTACTTCGTGAATCGGTTGGTGGAATAACCTGGAGCGTTGCTGGCAAGGATATTTTCATCCTGTTTCTCTTTTTATTAATCGCGTTCCTTATAGGTATCATTTTGAAAAAGCCCTTGCATGCTAGGACGCAAAAGATGAAGGATAAATTGTATGGAAGCAGGATTTTCTAGATATTAAATGTTTATGGGGGACCTTGAAATGCAAGGCACTCAAGATGCCTCATTAAATTATAAAATCAGCCTGAGCCTTAATAAAAGGGCTCAGGCCTTTTGTGTGAAGTAAGGAATTTGTCAAGTGAGTTTTTGATATGGGCATGGAATTGAAAGCTAAATAGAAAGATATCAAAAAATTAGAATTTTTGCATTTTTATAGTTGACAAAAACCATTGGATTAATCATTATTAAGAAATAATGTTTTGTGAATCGATGCGATATAAAAGTGGGGTGACTTTATGTATTTAACAATAGATGGCATAGAAAAAAGTTTTTCGAATGAACATAAAGAACGCACAAAGGTACTTGACGAGATTAACATAGAGGTCGAGAAAGGAAGTTTCGTTTCCATCGTCGGACCATCGGGTTGCGGGAAATCGACACTCCTTTATCTAATCGCTGGCCTTGATAAGGCTGATAAAGGTGAAATACGTGTAGCTGGAAAAAAGGTGATGAAGCCTGGACCGGAACGGGTGGTAGTTTTTCAAGAGGCTGGGTTATTTCCCTGGTTAACGGTACTTGAAAATGTTACATACGGCTTGAAGCTAAAGAAAATGCCCAAAGAAGAGGCTAAATCGAAGGCAATGGACATTTTAAAAATGGTTCATCTCAGCCGTTATGTGGACTCCTATCCACATCAACTATCAGGGGGCATGAAACAGAGGGTAGCCATCGCAAGAGCGCTGGTGATGGAACCGGATATTCTCTTGATGGATGAGCCATTTTCTGCGCTTGATGAGCAAACGAGGATGGTCTTGCATAAAGAGTTGCTCGAAATCTGGAGAAAAACAAAGGTGACAATCTTTTTCGTTACCCATAATATTCGTGAGGCCGTTCAGCTTTCCGAAAAAATTATCGTCTTTGCAACCCGTCCCGGGAAAATTAAAGAGACGATTTCCGTCCCTTCCATGAAAGATGGAGTTATGCCGGATAGTGTAACTTTACATACTGAACAAAGGGTTCTATCTATCTTGCAGGAGGAAATTGAAAAAGTGTTGAAGGAGGAAATGGGGAATGATTACAGCTTTAAGACGAATCATATTCATCGCGATGATAGCGGGGATATGGGAAGTCACATCTAGATTATCCAGTCTTCCGGATTTCATGTTCCCGAGCCTGACTCAGGTTTTGGAAACTTTGTTTAAAGGGCTAGTAAGCGGACAAATAACCGAAGCTATCGGAAAAAGCCTCGGCCGTATCCTGATAGGCTTTACGATTGCCATTATAGTAGGTCTGATATTAGGCTATTTCATTTGGCGCTTCAAACTGGTTGAAGACACTTTAGGATTCGTCGTGACGGCCTTACAGTCCATCCCGAGTATCGTTTGGTTCCCTTTAGCGATCATTTGGTTTGGGTTGAATGATTTCTCGATTCTCTTTATCGTCACCATCGGTGCAACATGGACGATGACAGTTAATGCAACCAGCGGATTCCGAAATGTGCCCCAGTTGTATCAACGGGTTGCCAAAACATATGGATCGACAGGTTTTCACTTTCTGCGCACCGTGATTTTACCAGCTTCCGTCCCGCAAATAATTTCCGGACTTCGAATTGCGTGGGCATTTTCCTGGCGCGCATTGATGGCTGGTGAATTGCTTGGCGGAGGAGGCGGTCTTGGACAATTGCTTGAAATGGGCAGATCATTGGGTCAAATGGATTTGGTCATCTCCGTAATGGTCATTATCGCAATTATCGGAACAATCGTCGATAATGTAGTCTTCTCCCGTCTCGAACGTAGTGTTCAACTTAAATGGGGAGTGAATCAACGGTAGTTTAATAAGATCATAGTAAAAAAGGAGAGAAAAATATGAAAAAATCATTTTTTGCCCTTATTTTGTCTGTATTGTTCATCGGAATAGTAAGCGGGTGCACCCAGTCCACCAGTAAAGACGAGGGAAAGGGTTCTGGGAAACAAACCGTGAAAATTGGATATTTTCCTAATTTAACTCATAGTGCAACGATCATTGCGCTTGAAAAAGGCTATTTTGAAGAAGAGTTCGGTAAAGATGTTAAGATAGAAACCAAAACGGTGGCAAATGGCGGATTATTTATGGAAGCAATGGCTACAAACGCTATTGACGTCGGAACTGTCGGACCTGGTCCTTTGCTTAACTTTTACGTTAAAAACCCGGAATACCACCTAATCTCTGGAGCAGTTAATGGCGGTGCCGTTCTTGTGGCAAGTGAGGGAAGCAAGGTTACGGATTTAAAAGATTTGGATGGTAAAAAGGTAGCGATTCCCGTCATAGGTAGTACACAGGATGTCATGCTTAGAAAAGCGCTTCAAGATGTTGACTTAAAACCGTCTACAAATGGGGGAACAGTTGAGCTATATGCATCAGCACCTGCTGATACAACCGCTCTTTTTGTCCAAAAGTCAGTCGATGCAGCAGCGACACAGGAACCATGGGGATACGTATTGGAAAACCAGGCAAAGGGAAAGTTAGTGCTTGACTGGGATCAGTTTGCATGGGGAAAAGATTCACCAAACACTGTAGTGGCTGCAAGCCAGAAGTTCTTGGATAAAAAAGGTCTCGCTGCTTCCTATTTGAAAGCGCATAAGAAAGCGGTGGATTTTATTCGAAAAAATCCTGAAGAAAGCCAAGAACTAGTTATTAAGCATTTGAAGAAACTGACTGGAAAAGAATTAAGTAAAGAAGAAGTTGCCTCGGCATTTTCACGCCTTGAAGTGACAACTGATGTGAATGAGCAAGTCATTCAAGAAATGGCTGATATAAGCAAAGAGGCGGGTTATATTCCTAGCAGTGATATTAAAGGCCTGATCGATTTATCCATTCTTGGAGAAGTCACCAAGTAACTTGAAATAAGAAGGCGCCTCAGCCGTTCGGGCTTAGGCGTCTTTTTGTAATGAAGTTAGGAATGTTTATTCACTCCTGCAAACAATGACTCCCTGCTATGGACAGACGTGATTCAATGCTTGAATAACTTGATCAACCTCTTCCCAGGAATGGATGGTTGCACCTGAAGCCAATGAATGTCCGCCCCCATTGAATTGACGGGCTACGGAATCGATGGGAATATTCCGCGAACGAATCCTGACACGGATTTCCTTAGGATATTCGATGAAAAACGCCCAGATCTTGCTACCTCTAATGCTTGAAAGCGTATTGATTAAATTCGAAGCTTCGACTCGGTCTACTCCATACATATTTATCAGATCCTCCGTAATAAAGAAGTAAGCTACCCCTTTGTTGGTTATCCTGTAGGTCATGAGAATGTCTTTTTGAAGCCTTGAAGAGTTTGGCGTTTTTGTATTAAGAAAGTTATGGATTCTTTCTGGCTGAAAATTATAAGTTCTTAAATGCGAAACCATTTTTAAAGTTCTAGGAGTGATATTCCCATTCATGAAATTCCCTGTATCACTAAGTATCCCTGCATAAAGTGCTTTAGCCGTTTCTTTATTCAGGAAAAAGTCTTCTTGAAATTCCATACTTAATTCAACAAGCATTTCGCATGTAGAGCTATAAGAAGGGTCGACCCAAGAAATGTCGCCAAATAATTCATATTCGGGATGGTGGTCAATTTTGATCAGCATATCCCCGAGTTCATGGCGGGGATCACTGATTCGTGAAATGTTGGCAGTATCACACACAATCACCAAAGCCCCTTTATATTTGTTATCGGTAATGACATCCATTTCACCAATGAATAAAAGCCTATCCACTTCATCGCCTACCACAAAAACTTCCTTGGAAGGGTAAGAGTGCTTCAAAAGCCGTTGGAAGCCGATTTGTGATCCCAATGCATCGGGGTCCGGATTAACATGGCGGTGAATGATTATCGTTGGGTATTTCTTGATCGCTTCGATTATTTCCTTTTTTATATTGACCATATTGCCATCTCCCTTTGAATCTTTCCTTGTTTGTCGAGCGTTAATGGATCGTACGAATCATTTAAGTATCTCCAATCATCACATTTAACACGAATAAAGGCAATTTCAAATACTGTGTATTGTATTTAAGAATATTTAGGCATTACCAATTGACCATCAAACAAAATTATTGCAAAATTCAAATAATGGATTTATACTTAATTTACCAAACCGATGACAGCAAGTTACCTTGTTGCATGGCCGGCTTGTTATAAATCTGGAATTCATAAAAATTGACTTGGTTCACTTGATCTTCCTTTGCAGGAAGACAGTGCGTGGATAAGGGTCAGTGAAACGTTCAATGTAAGTACATTGTTTGTTTTACTGGCTCTTTTTTTGTATCGCGATAGTTTGAAAGGGGTGATGATATGAATGGAGCTTTGGAAGGAGTCAGGATCATTGATGTCTCCCGTGTTTTGGCAGGGCCGTTTTGTACAATGATTCTTGGTGATTTGGGTGCCGATGTTATTAAAATCGAGCATCATGAATCAGGTGATGAAACGAGAGGATGGGGTCCGCCTTTCGCCCAAGGAGAAAGCGCTTACTATTTATGTGCGAATCGAAATAAGCAAAGCATGACCTTGAATTTAAAGTCGGAACAAGGGAAAGAGATTTTCCGGAAGTTGGTGTCTTCCGGGGATATAGTGATTCAAAATTTCAAGACGGGCACCTTGGGAAAAATGGGATTAGGTTATGAAGAATTAAAGGAATTCAACCCCAAACTGATCATGGCCTCGATTACTGGATTCGGTTTAACCGGTCCTTATAAAGATTTACCTGGCTATGATTATATCATTCAAGCGATGAGCGGTTTGATGAGCATTACAGGAGAAAAGGATGGGAACCCCGTAAAAGTCGGTGTGGCCATAGCTGACATATTGACTGGCTTATATACATGCATTGGCATTTTATCAGCTTTACATCATAGGGATAAAGCGGGGGAAGGACAGGAAATAGATATTTCGTTAATGGATTGTCAGGTATCTTCACTAGTGAATGTCGCCAGCAACTATTTATTCAACGGTTTGACCCCTGAACGAATGGGAAACCAACACCCAAATATCGTTCCATATCAAACATTTCGTACAAGCGATGGAGAGCTCGTGGTGGCTGTAGGGAATGATGAACAGTTCAGGCGATTCACAACTGTTATAGGCAAACCCGATTTAGCGGAGCGAGAACAGTTTAAGCATAACGAAAATCGTTTGCTGAACAAGGAAGAATTAATATCTATAATAGAGGATTCATTGAAAGGAAAGACAAAGAAAGAGTGGAAAATGCTGTTTGATGATGCAGGAATACCGAATGGTCCGATTAATGATATTGCAGAGATGTTCGAAGATCCACAAATCATTGCAAGGGGAATGTTGGTGAAAATGGAACATCCTACAATCCAAGACCTTAGAATGACAGGATCGCCCCTTAACCTTTCAAAAACCCCTGTCACGATGAGAAACCACCCACCGCTGTATGGAGAGCACACCGATACCATTTTGGCAGAAATAGGGTATGACCCGGACCAAATAATCAAATTTAAGCAAAATAAAATTATTTAGGAGGAATTTTGATGATGAATTTCGAATTAACAGAAGAGCAGCAAAGCGTGAAAAAAGTGGTAAGGAAATTTGTCGATAAGGAAATTATCCCATATATTCAAGAATGGGATAGGCAAGGTCAATTTCAACCCCATATTTTAAAAAGACTAGCTGAATTACAATTGATGGGCGTCTGTATACCCGAAGAGTATGGCGGGGTCGGAATGGATTATAATACCCTGGCAATCGTTTGTGAAGAGTTGGAGAGAGGCGATACGGCTTACCGAACTGCAGTGTCTGTACATACAGGCTTGAATAGCATGACTCTGTTGCAATGGGGGACGGAAGAACAAAAACAGAAATATTTAGTTCCGCAAGCAAAAGGGACCAAGATTGGTGCTTTTGGTCTGACTGAACCGAATGCAGGGTCTGATGTAGCGGCAATGAAATCAACGGCAAAGCGTGTTGGGGATCATTATATTTTAAATGGGTCTAAAACATGGATTTCACTCTGTGATTATGCGGATCATTTCCTCATATTTGCCAAGACCGATCATGATCTTGGTTCAAAGGGAATTACTGCTTTCATTGTAGAAAGAACTTTTGAGGGCGTGGAGTCGAAAGCCATTAAAGGCAAATTAGGAATTCGTGCAGGGAATACAGGCGAAATCTTTTTAACGGATGTAAAAGTTCCGGTGGAGAATAGGGTTGGTGAAGAGGGAGAAGGCTTTAAAATTTCCATGTCGGCATTGGACAGTGGCCGGTTTACAGTGGCCGCTGGTGCTGTAGGATTAATTGAAGCAAGCCTGGAAGCAAGCTTGAAGTATTGCCATGAACGAAGTACATTTGGAAAAGAGATTGGCAGGCATCAGCTAGTTCAACAGATGATCGCCAAGATGACTGCAAATTTAGAGATATCAAGATTACTGGTCTTTAAAGCGGGGACTTTAAAAAACCAAGGAAAACGGAATACGAAGGAAACATCCCTTGCTAAGTGGGTGTCATGTAATGCTGCTAATGAAGCAGCCAATGATGCCGTTCAAATCCATGGCGCCTATGGCTACTCTGATGAATATCCGGTCGAACGTTTTCTGCGGAATTCAAAAGCTCCGGTCATTTACGAGGGAACCCGTGAAATTCATACTGTGATGCAGGGTGAATACGCACTTGGCTACAGAAAAGATAAAGAGCTTCGAAAGCAATTGCCTGCATGGCCCTTCGAGCAAGTTTCCGTACATTAATTATATAGAGGAGATCAGATGATGAACACATATTTAATTGCAGGGCATGCAAAACTTCCACAAGGTATGGCAGCGAGAAATATATATGATTCCATCACGATAACTGTAGAACTGGACTTTAAATATGGTGTTATCGTCGAGGCTTCCTGTACACTTGCCACAGAGCATGGTAGGGAATTCATTCGTCAATTGCTGCGCGGTTATTGTCTGAAAGATGGTATCGATGAACTAATTGATCGTGTACAAATGTATTATCGTGGAAAGGCTGGTCAAGCCATACAAGCCGGGCTGAAAGATGTGTATGCACAATTCGAATTGGTCTCCGTTAAATAAAGGAAAATAGAAGGATCCTACCGGTATGTATGAGGGTAGGATCTTTTTTTAGAGGATCTTAATTTATAATCCTTCCTTTTTTTGTAACGATTTCGGGATATAAAAAAGAGGTGTTGAAGAAAACACCTCTTTGCCCTTCAATATATTATTGTACAAATACATTAAAAGGGTTCGTGAACCTAGAAGCCCCAATTCCATTTCCTATGGAAGTTTCTGCTGCTGCCGTGGCATCTGCAGTTGTGAGAAGAACACCGATTTCTGCTAGTGCGCCTTTGGGTGCTGCAAGTGGACCTCCTCCTGCTAGTGCGCCTTTGGGTGCTGCAAGTGGACCTCCTCCTGCTAGTGCGCCTTTGGGTGCTGCAAGTGGACCTCCTCCTGCTAGTGTTCCTTTGGGTGCTGCAAGTGGACCTCCTCCTGCTAGTGTTCCTCTGAGTGCTGCATGTAGATCTCCGTTTCCAGCAAGAGCGCCTTTGCGTGCCGGAAGTGGACCGATTCCTGCTAGTGCAACGTTGAGTGCCTCTGCGGGAAGTTCGCCTATTATTGTTGTTTTTACGTGAAGAACGGCCTTTTGAACATGGGTCATTATGCATGAAATCGCCTAACCCGAAGGAATTGGCTCTAGCCACCGCATTTTGTATACTTTCAATGATGTCAGACATATTTATATATCCCCCTTTCTATACGTTAACCTATGCGCTTGTACGTAATGTGCCAGAGATAATAGCACAATTTTATAAAAAAATTTGTTTTGGGTGACCCCCTTTGCTTTTTTTCCATAATTTAATATGAAAGTGAAAGGGAAGGGTTAGGTTATATGAATGCTGACAAGAAGCTGCCTGTGTATCAGCTTTTTATTCCACCTGTAAATTTAAAGGAACTTCGAAGCGATATATGGTGCAATGATCCTGTACCTGCAAAGTTAACCATCAACAAAAAAAAACTGGATATTGATATTGTTTACCGTGGCTCACATATCCGAAGTTTTCGGAAAAAGTCCTATAATGTAGTTTTTTATAAACCTAATACATTTAGGAACGCCAAGGAAATTCATTTAAATGGAGAATATAAGGATAGATCTTTACTAAGAAATAAATTATCTTTGGATTTTTTTGCGGATATAGGGACCTTATCACCGAAATCCCAGTTCGTTTTCCTGAATCTGAACGGAAAGGACGAGGGAATATATCTGGAATTGGAATCAGTGGATGAATATTATTTGAGGAAAAGGGATCTACCAAAAGGGTCAATTTTCTATGCAGTGGACGGTGATGCCAACTTCTCGTTAATGAGCGATTTGGATAAAGGAATCAAAAAATCATTAGAGATGGGATATCAAAAAAAATGCGGCACAGCAAAAGATGAATTATATTTACAAGAATTGATTATGCAAATCAATACAATTCCAAGGGTGGATTTTGAAAGGGAAATAGTAAAATATGTCGACATGGAAAAGTATCTGCGGTGGCTTGCTGGTGTCATATTGACGCAAAACTATGATGGGTTCGTTCATAACTATGCCTTATATCGGAATGGAGATACAGGACTCTTTGAAATCATACCCTGGGACTATGATGCGACATGGGGGAGGGATGTCAATGGGAAAGTGATGGAAGAGGACTATGTGGGAATCGAGGGGTTTAATACATTGACTGCTAGAATCCTTGATATAAGGACATTTCGTGTTCGATACCAAAGTCTTCTAAAGGAGATTTTGAACACCCAGTTTAACGTTAAGTATATGAAACCTATCATTTCTGAAATGCATGATCAAATAAGACCTTATGTTTCAAAAGACCCATATATCAAGGATAAAAAGGATAAATTTGATAATGAACCCGATTTTATCCTAAAATTCATAAAGGCCCGTGCAAAGTATGTAAATAGTCAGCTGTATAAATTGGATTAATAATTTCCCTTACTTTAGATGGAGAGTATGATTGGACAATGAAAAAAACAGCAGGAGTGTTGAAATAATAACACGCCCTGCTGTTTTTCTGCACGATTCCATTTGCTTTTCTAACCTATTACAGCTATGTTTGATAGAAAGATATAATCTAAAGTAAAATGAAGGATGGGAATGGATTGACTAATCTTAGCCGTATACCGGCATATATATATACCTTTACCTGCACCCCTGACGAACGCTCATTATCTAAAATGGAGATGCGCTCGTTTTTTGGCTTTGAGACTACGGAAAATATTTTGAAAAGTGATATAGAAATTGAACCGAGCAGAAGTCCTTTTATTAAAGGGCGGGTCGATGTCATGTTTGAAGGGGAAAGCATATCCGACATTGTTGAGCAAGTAAAGGATATTCAATTGCCTAATTCAACGTTCAAAGTATTATTCGTAAAAATTAATGATTTGAATAAAGAAGCAAAAATAGATTATGATGGACAGCGCGAAATTGAACGGGAGATTGGCTGGCACATTCAGGGAAATGCAGATGTGCGTAATCCTGATCAGGTCTTTGGAATAGTGACCTTAGGAGGCCGTTGGTATTTTGGGAAGTATGTCAAACCCGAAGCGGTTTGGTTACATCATATGAAGAAGCCGCGTGAATATTCCACAGCGCTTAGCACAAGAGTTGCGAGAGCCATTGCCAACATAGCCGTTCCACATCCAGATGGAATCAAAGCCATTGATCCATGTTGCGGAATCGGGACGGTATTGGTAGAAGCACTATCAATGGAGATAAATATTGTTGGCCGAGATATCAACCCACTTGTTACGGATGGCTCTAGAGAGAACATTGCCTATTTCGGACTAGAAGGTGATGTAACTACGGGTCCGATTTCGGAGGTCACCAGTAACTATGATGTAGCGATTATCGATATGCCTTACAACTTATATACACATGCGACACCGGATGATCAACTCTCGATCCTTAAACATGCTAGGCGCTTTGCAGACAAGGTCGTTGTCGTAACGATTGACACGATGGATCATATGATTTGTGAAGCGGGTTTTGAAATTGCTGATCGCTGTGTAGCCAGGAAAGGCATTTTTTCCAGACAAGTTGTAGTTTGTGTGTGAATTTAAAAGGCTGAAATCCAAAATGGATTTCAGCCTTTTTGATTGTTACATAGCTTGATAATGAACTACATTTTCGATGGTTTGTTTCTTGACCTTTCCCTGATATTCTAAGTAATCCAGTTGGCCGATGATTTCTGACATGACAAGCGGGAACTCTGTTACATACTTTTGTTTGTAAAATTTCTTTGCCAGTTCATTGCCTGTAGAAATTCCAGATTCTATCAATGCCAAGATTTTTTGTGATTTTCTCTCAATGCTATTGAGTCTTTTTTCAATCAGAGGACCAGGCTGCTCAATGATGTTACCATGACCAGGTAAGAGGAGTTTCACCTGTAAAGATAAACACCGCTTTAATGAGTCGATATGATCCACAAGAGTCAGCATTCGATTGCCGTTTTCATCAGGTTCGATCAAAGCATTACTTGATATATGTTCAATCAATAAATCACCGGCAAGAAGCTGATTCTCCTTTTTGTCAAGGAAGGCAATTTGATCCGGGGCATGTCCGGGAAATTCGATCACTTCGAAATTCAGCATTTGTTTTTCCGTGATTTCGATGATGTCACAATTCAGTTTTTGGTCTTTGTTATTATCGACTGCATTGAATAGGTAAGCTACTTGCTTTTCACCAAGTTCACCACAGCCCATCTCAAGATAAAGCTGCTTATAAAATTCAATTCTCATACTTAAGAAGTCAGGATCCCGTTTTAAACGAGGAACGGATTTAGTATGGGCATAGACGGGAATCGGATGGAGTGCTGTAATCCGGTTTACCAAACCAACATGGTCTCCATGGTGGTGGGTTAACAAAATTTCCGTTATATCCTTAAGGGTATAACCATTTTTCTTTAATGTTTCCTGCAATGCATTCCAGCAAATGTCATCGTTCATACCAGCATCGACTAATGTTAAGGATTCATCCTGTTTAACTAAATAAAAGTTTATGCTTTTTAAAGATAAAGCACTTGGAGCCATAATTGGAAAAATTTTAAATTTTGTATTAGTTTTCATGAATGTCCCATATCCTCCTAAATTGAGATAACTTTATTGGAAAAATTTCATTTGACTAAATATTGAAATTTAAAGGGTTATTATTCTATGATTAGTTAAATGGAATGAAACTGTCAAGCTGAAATTTACAGGATCCCGAGAATTTAATAGACAGAACGCGTGGAAATGAATGGTCTTATCATTAATCATTGAAAACTAAAAGGTGTAAAGTACAATTGCTGAATGAATAAAACTGTATAGGAGGATATAGAATGAAGCCCAGGATCTATATTACAAGGAAATTGCCAGAACAAATCATCGATGGTCTATGTAAGAATTATGATGTAAGGATGTGGAACCAGGAGGATATACCGGTTCCTAGAGAAGTCCTTGAAGAAGAAATGAAAGAAGTCGAGGGGCTGCTTTGCTTGTTGACGGAACAAATCGATGAGTCACTGATTGATAAGGCCGCTAATCTGAAAATCATCGCGAATATGGCAGTTGGCCATAATAACATTGATGTTATTAGTGCCACAAAAAGGGGCATCATGGTAACGAACACACCTGGTGTTTTAACGGAAACGACTGCTGATTTAACCTTCGGCTTGCTGCTTGCAACGGCAAGAAGGCTGATGGAGGCGGAAGATTATTTAAAGAGTGGAAAATGGGAAACGTGGTCCCCCATGCAGCTGACCGGACAAGATGTGTACGGTGCAACGATGGGAATCATCGGGTTAGGGAGAATTGGCGAAGCCCTTGCTAAAAGAGCAAAGGGATTTGATATGAACTTAGTTTATTTTAATCGCAGCCGTAAATACGAACAGGAAAAAGAATTAGGTATCGAATATCAGCCACTTGAAAAATTGCTCCAAATCTCTGATTTTGTTTGCGTCATGCTGCCGCTCACACCGGAAACCGCTTATATGATCGGCAAGGAGCAGCTTGAATTAATGAAAGAGTCCGCTGTGCTCATTAATACGGCAAGAGGTGGGATTATTGATGAAAAGGCGTTATACAAGGCGCTGAAGAATCGTGAGATCTGGGCGGCAGGATTGGATGTATTTGAAGAGGAACCAATTCCCGTGGATCACCCGCTGCTTACATTGCCCAATGTAGTTACATTACCGCATATCGGGAGTGCCAGCATCGCCACAAGATTGAAAATGGCAACTCTCGCAGTGCAAAACTTGATGGAGGGATTAGCTGGTGACACTCCCCGTAATTTAGTGGTGGTGAATAAAAGTAAATGACCCCATTAGGGTGTCGTTTTTTAAAATTGAACTTTATAATCATTTTTATTAGTGAGCAGGTGAGGGATTTATTCATTAGCATCATTGATACCCCATGTCATTTTAACTGGAGTTGGAGGATTGCTTGGACCTTTAATGGTGAAACGAATATATGTTTATAGTGATGATGACCATCTCATTGTTTAGATTCGCAGTATTATAATGAAATAGACGTTTTAGCTTGGAAACAAGTTTGAATTTCCAGTAGGGGTAGATATTCGGTGACATGCACTAAAAAAGAGTGTTGCCAGGAAGAATCCAATTCTAGGAAAGCATACTTATCGTAAATTGACAGGATTTTTTGTAAAATAAAGAAAGTCAAGTGTATTTAGGAACAACAACTAGTTGAAAGGGATAGGGGCAATAATGATTGAAATGAAGGAAAAAATATCATCACACAACGAAATGACTAAATCCAAACGACTGCTGCTGGCACTTATGCTTGGGTCTTTTGCAGCGATTGGACCACTGTCACTTGATATGTATTTACCGGGACTCCCAACACTGGCCGTGGATCTGAAAAGCAGTACGTCTTTAGCCCAGCTAAGTTTGACAGCCTGCTTATTAGGGTTGGCTTTAGGCCAAATTTATTTAGGGCCACTAAGTGATGCTAAGGGAAGACGGACACCGTTAATCATATCGTTATCCATTTATTGCATTTCATCACTGTTATGTGCTTTTGCTCCAACCATTGAATTGCTTTTATTATTACGTTTTATCCAAGGGGTTGCAGGAGCGGGTGGCATTGTCATTTCAAGAGCCATCGTTCGTGACCTTTTTTCAGGAACGGATTTGACCAAGTTCTTCTCCATGTTAATGCTGGTAAATGGTGCGGCACCGATCTTGGCTCCAGTTTTTGGTGGTCAACTTTTGCAGTTCACCTCTTGGCGGGGAGTTTTCATCGTCATTTCAATATTGAGTGTCCTTATGGTTGCCGCAGCATTTTGGGGGATAAAGGAAACACTATCTCCTAATCTAAGGAGTGCCGGGGGAGTAAGCGATACAATCATGACCTTCGGGAACTTATTGAAGGACCGCGTATTCATGGGCTATGCTTTTTCACAAGGATTTATAAGTGCCGCTATGTTCGCTTATATTTCCGGCTCGCCTTTTGTTCTCCAGAACATTTATGGGGTCTCCCCACAGACATTCAGCCTGATCTTTGCCATAAACGGAATTGGGATCATCATTGCTTCCCAAGTGGCCGGAAAGCTGGCAGGGAAGGTTAAAGAAGAAAAGCTGCTTCAAATAGGATTATGTCTTGCTTTGTTTGGAGGAATACTCCTTCTTTTCTCAGTCCTACTCGAAATTGGGTTAGCGGGAATCTTGGTCGCTTTGTTCCTTTCGGTTTCCAGCGTCGGTATTGTCGGTACAACGAGTTTTTCTTTAGCGATGCAAAATCAGAAAAAAACAGCAGGCAGTGCTTCGGCCTTAATTGGTCTGCTTCCTTTCATATTAGGATCACTGATGGCTCCGCTGGTAGGCTTAGGCTCAGGTGATTCACCCTTGCCGATGGGAATGGTCATGATAGGTTGTCATATCCTGGCCATGTCCGCTTATTTAATACTTGCCCGCCGTGGCTTAAGGCGAGTTGCTTAAAAAAGGTAAAAGCTGAAGTCCCTTTAGGGGATTTCAGCTTTTTTCTTTTAATGGATTCTTTCGATCCTTATGGCTGTATGAATCATAATAGTGATTCTGCTCCATCGATATATACTTCCGTGCCCGTAATATGGGAAGACATGTCTGAAGCTAGGAACAATACTAGATCACCTGCTTGCTCGGTAGTTCCTGCTTTCTTAGCCAAGGGTTGTGAGCCTTGCGGATATTCAATGGGTATCCTGATTTTTTTTAAGCTTTCATCTTCCGGGAAAGTGTTATCGTGGATATTCGTATCGATTGAGCCTGGACAAATGGTATTGACCCTGATTTTATATTTTGCCAATTCGAGTGCAGCCATTTTACCAAAAGCGACTTGACCAGCTTTGGATGAACTATAAGCGGAAAAACCAAAATTCTTGAAAAATCGGTTTCCATTGATGGAGCTGTTGATTACGATGCTGCCACCCTTTTCCTTCATATATGGAATGGCGTATTTGATGGTGAGAAAGGTGCCTTTGAGGTTGATGGTATGTGTTTGATCCCAATCTTCTGGCTTTATATCTTCTATAGGGGCGATCACTCCGTTGATGCCTGCGTTGGCGAATACAAAATCAATTTTTCCAAAATGATCATAGGCGGCCTTGTAGGCATGTTCAACTTGCTCAGCCTTGGATACATCCGTTTTAATGATTAAAGCCTCTCGACCGAGGTTTTCAACTTCTTCCTTCACTTTTTCGGCATTTTCGACTGTACGGTCAAAAAAGATGATGTTCGCGCCGTTTTCAGCTAGTTTCAGTGCAGCACCCCGGCCAATTCCCGATCCTCCACCGGTAATGATGGCCACTTTGTTTTTCATTAAATCTGTCATAAACTTCACACGCTCCTTTTTTAGTTTTCTTTCCCGTTTAGGGAGTATGTAGAAACATCATGGCAGTGGTAATACAGGAAAATTATATACGAATATTGCCTAAAAAATCCAATTTAAACCGTTGCTCGTGTTCATTTTACTTTGTTTTTCAGTGAAATGTCTGTATATTGAGGACATGATTAGTTAGCTTGAAAGGGGATAGGCTGTTGATACGATTAGGTGTAATAGGAACAAATTGGATAACTGAACGATTTTTGGAGGCTTCAAAACATATAGAGGATCTATCGTTAACGGCTGTGTATTCACGTACAGAAGAGAAAGCCAAGGAATTTGCGAGTAAATACGAAGTACATACGATTTTTACAAATTTAGAAGAAATGGCTGCAAGCGATGAAATCGACGCTGTATATATAGCAAGTCCTAACTCCCATCATTGCAGGCAAGCGGTTTTGTTTTTACAAAATAAAAAACATGTATTATGTGAAAAACCTATGGCCTCAAATGCGTCGGAAGTGAAGGAAATGATAGAGGCTGCCCAACAAAATGGAGTGCTATTAATGGAAGCGATGAAATCGACCATCATGCCGAATTTCGAAAGTGTAAGAAGCAATCTAGGTAAAATCGGTAAAATACGACGTTTTACGGGGAGCTTTTGTCAATATTCATCACGCTATGATGCGTATAAACAAGGCACTGTGCTCAATGCGTTCAATCCTGAATTCTCCAGTGGTTCTTTAATGGATTTAGGGATTTACGTCCTATATCCGCTTGTTGCACTGTTTGGTAAACCAAACAAGGTGCAGGCATCGGGAACATTGCTTGAATCAGGAGTTGACGGACAGGGTACGATCTTGCTTTCCTATGATGAAATGGAGGCAGTCGTCATGTTTTCTAAGATTACTGAATCGAATCAGCCATCGGAAATTCAAGGCGAACTTGGGAGCATCCTAATAAGTAAAATTTCAGGACCGCAAGCCGTGGATATTCAGTATCGGGATGGAACGGCTGAAAATGTTTCGGTTAAACAAGACATGCCTTCTATGTATTATGAAGCGAAAGAATTTGTTGAATTGATACAGCAGGGGAAAAAGGAGTCTGATATAAATTCATTTTCAAATTCGCTTTTGACTATGGAAATCATGGATGAAGCAAGAAGGCAAATAGGCACGGTCTTTCCGGCAGACCGATTATAATTGGTCATGGCCAAGTAGGAAGGGTATAAATGGATGTTACTGATACCCCTTAATTGGGTAGAATTTATACATGGATAATTTTATTTTTGGAGGAATGGACATGAAATGCAAAATTAATCGTAATGCAGCAAAGGTTTTACAAAATATGCTGAGCACTGAAGAAGCCGAAGGGAAAATGATTCGTGTATATATCACGCATATGCATGGCGATCATGCTCATTATGATATGAAATTAGATACAACGACAGAGCATGATGAAATAGTCAAAACAGATAAAGATATAGATATTTTACTCGATTCACGTGAGGAATTTCTGGATGGTGTCTGGATTAAATATTTTTACGTACCTCAAGAAGGCTTTGAAATTACGAACCCTTCTAAAGAACCGCACGGACATCATCACCATTAAGAAAAAAAGGGGGAGAATTGGCATGAATCAAAAATACGAAAAGATCTTTCAACCATATAAATTTTCATCAGGTGTAGAAGTGAAAAATCGTATCATGATGGCTCCGATGACCACCTATTCTTCAGATGATCAAGGGCTGATAACCGATGATGAACTGGCTTATTACGCGGAACGCGCGGCAGGTGTAGGGGCCGTTATTACGGCATGTGCCTATGTAACTGCCGGAGGAAAGGGTTTTCCAGGTCAATTTAGTGCAGCAGACGATTCCTTTATCCCATCTTTGAGAAAATTAGCGGAAGCGATTCAATCTAACGGGTCAAAAGCGATTTTACAAATATATCATGGCGGTCGCCAAAGCCCGCCGGAATTATTACCTGATAAGCAGCCAGTTTCTGCAAGTGCCATTGCTTCAAGCGAGAATGAACCGGTACCGCGGGAAATGAGTGAAGACGAAATTCAAGACGTTATTAAGGCATTTGGTGAAGCAACAAGAAGGGCCATCGAAGCAGGATTTGATGGTGTTGAAATACATGGTGCCAATACGTACTTGCTTCAACAGTTCTTCTCGCCACACTCGAACCGACGTACTGATAAATGGGGGGGAACACTAGGGAAACGATTGATTTTTCCGCTCACCGTTGTGAATGAAGTGGAGAAAACAGTGGCCGAGCATGCCCAAAAGCCTTTTATGATCGGTTACCGCATATCTCCTGAAGAAGGAAGCAATCCAGGAATCACTTTAGATGATACGCTACAGTTTGTTGATAGATTAGCGAACCAAAACCTGGATTATCTACATATATCGGTAGGTCATTTCTGGAATGGATCATTCCGTGAGAGTGATAGGACGAAGTCGCGCATCGTTAAAATTTACGACAAAGTAGGCAATCGTATTCCGGTTGTCGGGGTAGGGTCCCTGCACAGTCCAGATGAAGTTGCAGAAGCGATGGAAACGGGGGTCCCATTTATCGCTCTAGGCCGTGAACTTCTTATGGAACCGCATTGGATTGAAAAAATCAGGGCCGGAAAAGAATCCGAAATACGGACAACCCTATCCAAAAAAGATCAGGATGAATTGGTCATTCCAGATCCGCTTTGGCAAAAATTGATTCAGATAAAAGGTTGGCTTCCGGTAGTGGAGTGAAGAGCAAGTTTTTGAATAAATGTGTAACCCGTCCTCTTTTTATCGGAGGACGGGTATTGTTATTTCTGTTTATACGATTGTTGTGAAATATGGTTGAATTGCTAAGTGATAAGATCATAAAGGGTTAATCATTCCATTACTGTAGATACTATCTTTACACCTTATGTTATACGACGTTTAAGTAGTTAAATATTCAAAAAAACTATATAATCACAGTACTATTTGTACCCATAAATAAAGCTGGTATAAAGACGGAGGGTTTATATTGAGGTTTCCACATGATTTTTTATTCGGAGCGGCTTCTGCTTCTTTTCAAATAGAAGGAGCATGGGATGAAGATGGTAAAGGTATAACGAATTGGGATGTTTTTTCAAAGATTCCGGGGAAAACATATGATGGTACAAATGGAGATGTAGCCATAGACCATTATCATCTTTATAAAGAGGATATTAAATTAATGGCAGAAATGGGACTCGAATCGTACCGGTTTTCCATTTCATGGGCACGTATCTTGCCCACAGGTGACGGAGATGTAAACGAAAAGGGCTTGGAGTTTTATAATAATGTTATTGATGAATGTTTAAAATATGGGATTGTTCCATTTGTTACGCTGTATCATTGGGATCTCCCTTTGACGCTTGAAGAAGATGGTGGATGGACGAATAAGCGAACAGCTGAAGCCTTCGTCAAGTATGCGGAAATTTGTTTTCGGGCCTTCGGAGACCGCGTCAAACATTGGATTACGTTTAACGAAACGGTAATGTTTTGCGGATTAGGCTATTTAAAAGGAGCGCATCCTCCTGGCATACAAAACGATGAGATTAAATATTTTCAAGCGACACATTACGTGTTTTATGCACATGCAAAAGCCGTAGAAGTCTATAAGGCACTGAATCATTACGGCGAAATTGGTATTACCCATGTGTTCTTACCAGCTTACAGCATAGATGATAAACATGAGAATGCATTAGCTGCTCAACATGCTAATGAATATGAAACCTTTTGGTATTATGACCCAATTTTAAAAGGTGAATATCCATCTTATGTGGTAGAACAATTAAAGGAAAATGGCTGGACGCCAAGTTGGACTGAAGAAGAACTAGATACGTTAAAAAGGAATGCGGAAAAAAATGATTTTATTGGACTTAATTATTACCAGCCCATTCGTGTGGAAAAAAACCAAGAAGTATTTTCAACCATGGAGCATTCACGAGAGACATCTACTCTAGCTCCAGGAAACCCATCTTTTGATGGCTATTATCGGACTGTGAAAATGGAAGATAAAACCTATACTAAATGGGGATGGGAAATCTCACCTCAAGGATTTTTAGACGGGCTGCATATGTTAAAAGAGCGTTATGGCGATATTAAAATGTATGTTACAGAAAACGGACTTGGTGATGAGGATCCGATCATTGATGGTGAGGTAGTAGATGTTCCTCGTATTAAATATATTGAGGAACATCTAAAAGTGATTAAGCGTGCGATCAAAGAAGGCATTCATTTAAAAGGGTACTACGCATGGTCTGTCATTGACCTATTAAGCTGGTTAAACGGGTATAAAAAGCAATACGGATTTATTTACGTGGATCATCAAGATGATTTAAACCGAAAAAAGAAGCTGTCGTTTCATTGGTATAAGCATATTATTGAGACGAGAGGAGAAGAGCTCTAAATAAAAAGAAACCTCTTATTAATCAGGAGGTTTCAGACTGTAGACAAACTCGATAATAATGGAGTTTGTCTACTTTTTTTAGGTCTTTATAATATGAAGGTTGATTTCCCCACCAGGCATTCGCTTTTCGCGGGCGTCCGCTCTCGGCGCTGTTGCGGCTGCGGGGTCTCCCTTGGACGCGTATTCCCGTAGGATTCTCGCACATCTGTTCCAATCAACTTTGTTTTAACCGTTAGATAGAACTCCTTTTGCCTACTGTCTTTTTTGTTTTAATAATAGAAGTATTTGATACGGATTCTTCTGAACATGATACTATTCAGCGAGATCAACCTGAATTGAAGTATGGAAAAATTATTAAACTGTTTTATCCAAGCATCAATCCATCTAATAAGTTAAGAGCATGTTTTGAGTAACTTTTTTCAAAACATGCTCTTTCTATTTTTCTAAAGTTTCTTGTTTGAGTTTGGACACTTTTACTTCAAGGCTACATTACGGAATGAATAGGGAAATAGTCGAAAGTTCAAACCTCATGGTTCGTAGTCAATAGTTCCGACTTCAAAATAACTAGGCTGGAAGTATCGTCCTAGATTGTAATCTAAACGTAAAAGTAAGTGAATATTTGTAAACAAATGTTAACATTTCTAGTAATGTACAGTTTTACGTTTTACTGTATAATGTTGAAGCGAAGTGGAAAACCATGTCACATAACTTAACAAAAGGAGATTATATATGACGAGTATATTTTAGTTTGTATAAGCCCTCGCATTTTTGTTGTAAACAAATATTTAGCATACACTTCACTAGTTATTGATCGAAAAACTCCTCTAAGAATCTATTTTCCTGATGTTCGTACGTTCCAAACATAAAAATGACTAAGGATGTGAGAAGGATAATAATGATAAAAGATACTAGATTTCAAGGATATAACATGAAGGGTGTTCAAAAAGATGTAACGGCAGGATTGGTTGTAGGTGTGGTAGCCATCCCTTTAGGATTGGCTTTTGCAATTGCTTCAGGCGTCGAACCGATATATGGGTTATATACGACGATCATCGCTGGAATCCTCATTTCCCTTCTGGGTGGATCCAAGTTTCAAATTGGAGGGCCGACTGGAGCGTTTGTTCCTTTATTATTTGGGATCGTTATGCAATATGGATATGAAAGTCTGCTCATTGCCGGTTTTTTGGCGGGGATAATATTAGTCTTGATGGGTCTTCTTAAGCTAGGAGATTTGATGAAGTTCATTCCCCGTCCTGTCATCATCGGGTTTACCACAGGAATAGCGATAATAATCTTCTCGGGGCAGATTGCCAGCTTCTTTGGTATGAAGGTGGAAAAACATGAAGCGTTTATAGATAACATGAAGGAATTGGTGATTAAAGCGGATACGATCAATATATATAGTGTGGGTGTTGCGGTTATATGTTTTATCGTCATTCTGTTGGCACCAAGAATTCTGCCACGGGTACCAGGGCCACTTCTGGGTCTGCTCGTATCAACGATCGCAGCTTACTTTTTATTTCCCGATAAGGTGGCTACAATTGGTTCCACGTATGGAGCGATTCCGAAAGGATTTCCTGAATTCAAAGTGCCGGAACTTTCGGTGGAAATCATTATCACCCTCCTTCCTGTTGCGATTACGATTGCCTTATTAGGCGGTGTCGAGTCATTGTTATCCGCTACCGTTGCCGATAACATGGGGGGGACCAAGCATGATAGTAATAAAGAATTGGTTGGACAAGGAATCGCGAACATCGCGACTCCATTTTTCGGCGGGATACCGGCAACAGGTGCCATTGCCAGGACAGCTACCAATATAAAAAGCGGTGCAGTCTCACCGTTGTCAGGGATCATTCATGGAATTGTCGTATTGTTGGTTTTGCTTGTACTATCTCCATATGCAGAGCATATACCTTTGGCAAGCATGGCACCCATATTGATGTTTGTAGCCTGGAATATGAGTGAAAGAAAGGAATTCGCACATGTACTGAAAACGAAGACAGCGGATTCCATCGTTTTACTAGTCACCTTTCTCGTCACGGTCTTCACTGATTTAATCATGGGGGTCGGAATGGGCTTATTGATTGCATTCGTGACTTTCATTACAAAAATGAGCCATACGTTAAAGGTTAGAGAAAGAAGTCATGAGATTACAGAGATTGTTCCAATTGAAAATTCGGATTCAATGATCAATGTGTATAACTTGGAAGGCCCTCTGTTCTTTGGTTCGATAGATGTCCTGGAGTCATCGATATTAGCGAACTTGGATCATAAGACGAAAGTTTTGGTATTAAGCATGCGCCGTGTAACATATATGGATACTTCAGCAGAGGCAGCACTTTTGGCGATTGTTAATCGAATCGGAAAATATAAAGGGAAATTGATCATTTCTGGAATCCAGCAGCAACCAAAGGAATTGCTTCTCAGCACTGGGTTGTATCATAAAATAGAGAAACAGCATTTCTTTAAATCGAGGGAAGATGCCCTGTACTTTGCCAAGAAGCAGTTGAATGGTAATTCGGATAAAGTAGTCTAATAGATTCATTCTCGAAGTCACCTTATTGGATTGTTATGTTATAGTATCGTTAACAGTAGATTTTAAAAGAAGGTGACTATCTGGGTGAAAATCTATCGGATTGGCCAGCTTGCCGAACTTGCGAATGTTTCGAAGAGAACCATCGACTATTACACACAATTAGGAATGCTGAATTATGAAAAAATGGGTTCAAGATATCGGTATTACACCGAAGACGCTCTAAATCGTCTTCAAATGATTAATCTGTATAAAGAACAAAATATGCCGTTGACGGAAATCAAAGAACGGTTGCTTGTATGGTCGGAAACCAACGTGGATTCGGAGCAAGTGCTCTTGTTGGTGGACAAGATATCTACGGACCTTAAAGAACTGGAAAATGAATTGCTGGAATTAAAGCCTTTACTTGATCAGCTCAATGAACAGCAGCTGACATATGCTGCACAACAGCTTTCCGTTCGGGGCGGGTCTTTACTGAGCATCATTGCCATGCTCTCCTAAGCATGCTGCCGCGTTCAACAAAAAAAGACCTGATTGGGTCTTTTTTTGTTGTCTTGGTCATTAATAATACCTTTCATTGTATTCTTGAAGGGAATATTCATGTTGGCACCCCTAAAGTGGTATTTGCCCAATGTTCGTTTCTGTCCCTTAAGGATGACCTGAACTTGTATATATGGTAGTAATACTTGATTTTGTTTGAAATGACTGATAAATCTTTTTTCGATAAAGATGAAGGATATAAGGGAATGGAAAAAGAAGAACTTAAGTAACTACAACTATTTGTGAGGTGGAAGTGAATGATTGGGTCTATCGTAACGACGGCAAAAGGACATCTTCAAGGTACTATGGAAAACGATATATATGTTTGGCGTGGAGTCAGGTATGCGAAAGCACCTATTGATGCTTTGCGTTTCCGTTCACCTGAAGAGGTTGAAAATTGGAGCGGAGTCTTGGATGCAGTGGATTTCGGTGCCATTCCGCCACAGCCGATGGATCGGGCTGTCAAAACCGGACTGGCAGGGAATGAAAAAATGGATGAGGATTGCTTGTTCTTGAATATTTGGTCGCCGAGAGCTGATGATAAAAAGCGTCCGGTCATGGTTTGGATTCCTGGTGGAGCATATGTAACAGGAGCTGGATCTATTGATATGTACAACGGACACTTATTGGCTAAGAATGGAGACGTAGTCGTAGTAAGCATCAACTATAGGTTAGGGGCATTGGGATATTTGGATTTTACAGAGTTGGCAGCAGATGGGGAAATGTTTGAAACCAATTTAGGTTTACGTGATCAAGTGGCGTCTCTGAAATGGGTCAAAGAGAATATAGAAGCGTTTGGCGGTGACCCTGAGAATGTTACGATATTTGGAGAATCGGCTGGAGGTAATGCCGTAACGACTTTACTAACCGTACCTTCAGCGAGGGGGCTTTTTAAAAAGGCCATTGCAGAAAGTCCCGCTCCTACATCTGTTTATGGAAAAGGATTTGCGCAGCAATTCAGTGAAAGGTTCCTTAATATCTTAGGGATTGGCAAAAATGATATCCATCGGTTAAAAACACTTCCAGTTCAAGAGATTGTCACAGCGTCCTACCAACTCCTACAGGAAAACTCACAAGCCATGCCAGGCTCCCTTTCATTTGGACCGGTCGTCGACGGTGACTTCCTGCCTGATTATCCACTTGAATCGATTCGATCCGGTAGTGCTAAAGGGATTTCCTTGCTTATTGGAACAAATAGGGACGAAGCGACGTTATTCGATCAGATGGATCCCCCTTTAATCCCGACTAATGCAGAGATGATCCATAAAATGTTTGAAAATACTGACCCGGAGGCGAAAGAGAGAATTACGAATGCTTATTGGAACTTCCCTGAAAAGGGAGCGGTCCTCGGCATTGGCCGTGATGCAACTTTCCATATTCCTTCGGTTTGGTATGCGGAGGCATACAGTCGCTTTGAAAAAACATGGATGTACCGTTTTGATTATAAAACGCCGGCAATGCGCCTAAGTAAATTAGGGGCGACACATGGTATGGAGATTCCATTTGCCTTCCAGACTCTCGACTCTGCACTGGGCAAATGGATCACTTCCTATGGTTGCAGGTCAGCCGCGCTTAAGGTTTCCCATAGAATACAGGGTCATTGGGTTAACTTTGCGAAATATGGGAACCCCAATCCTCCAGAAGGGGAAGTCTGGCCGAAATATGATGAAACCAACCACTACACGATGATTTTTGATAAAAAAGATTATATTGAAAAGGATCCCAACAAAATGATAAGGCTGGCATGGGAAGGCGTAGGGATTTATAAGTAAAATGTAAATATTGGAATAACACGAGGGGGACATGGATATATATAATGGCTCGCTTGAATTGTTTGTAGATGTGAAAATGTGAATAATTAGGAGTGAATCATTGAGGCTGACGCAATATCTATTGGATGTATTCGAATCGGAGTTGTCTGAACATGGATTTGAAATGGGCAGTCCAAAGGATGATTCGAAGAGGGCCGATCCTATCATTCTTGAACATCAAGAGTATGCTAGAATATGTAAAGCGTTGAATCAAGAAGATCATTCCTGATTATCGCGAGCCGAACATGATTCGTTTAACACCTGTTCCACTTTACACCTCTTTTCAGGAAGTGTATGAAATGGTACAGGTCCTTAAAAAGATCATGGACGGTAGGTTATATGAAAGCTATGAAAATAAAAGGGGAATCATCGCCTAGGATGGGAGCAACATATGGAGAAAAATAAGCTGCGTCGTGAATTATCAACGAATCAAATCACAATGATTGCAATGGGATGTGCAATTGGCACCGGATTATTTCTGGGCAGCGGCCTTGCGATTTCGACGGCAGGTCCCAGTGTACTGATCAGCTATGCATTGGGTGCATTCATTGTCCTTCTTTTGATGGGCTGTTTGGCGGAAATGACTGTTGCTTATCCAACGTCGGGATCTTTTGGAACCATTGCCGAAAAATATATAAGTCCATTTGCCGGTTTTGTTGTGAGATATTCATATTGGATAGCGAATGTCCTTGCCATTGGCGTCGAAGTGAGCGCCATCGCTGTTTATATGAAATATTGGTTCCCGGATGTACCTGGAAGTGTTTGGATCTTCCTTTTTGCTGCCTTACTTATCTATGTAAATGCAACGAGTGTTAATGCATTCGGAAATTTTGAGTATACTTTTTCTATGATCAAAATAAGCGCCATTGTCATTTTCATTTTAATGGGGGCTTACGTGGTGATTGGAGCCGAACCTTCAAGCGGAATCGGTTTAGAGAATTATGCCAATGATGGAGGTTTTATGCCATTTGGGTTTTGGGGGCTATGGATCGCTATATTTATTTCTCTCTTCAGCTTTTTGGGAACAGAGTTGATTGCGGTGACGGCGGGAGAGGCAAAGGACCCTGATATTGCTGTACCTAAAGCTTTGAAGGCAACTGTTTTCAGACTTGCCACTTTTTATGTACTGACAATCGGAATCATGTTAATGATTGTTCCCTGGCAATCCGCTGGGATTGATAAAAGCCCATTTGTTAGGGTAATGGAAATCCTCAATATTCCTTTTGCATCAGGGATCATGAATTTCATTATATTAACTGCAGCTTTATCTGCAATGAATAGTCAATTATACGCCTCCACCAGAATGATATTTTCTTTATCCGAGGGGAAGCAGGCACCCGCCTTATTTCAAAAAGTGAGCCGGAAAGGGGTCCCGATAAGGGCACTGCTCATTTCCTCTTTAGGCATATTTCTTGCTGCAGGTGTAAAGGTACTGCTCCCGGATACTTCGTATGCATTCATGATGGGGATATCGATGTTCGGAGCCATTTTCACCTGGTTCATGGTGTTCATCTCCCATTTATATTTCAGGAAAGGCTGGGAGAAATCAGGAGGGCGTAAATTACCGATTAAAATGTACGGCTTTCCGTATTTAACGATTCTTGGTGCATTCCTTTTGTTTGCTTTGACTGTATCAACTTGGTTCACTGGTCCATTTAAAATCGTCCTTCAGTTCGGTGTTCCTTGGCTGATCTTTCTGTGCATCGTTTATTTATTCATGTCGAAAATGAAAAGAACGTAAGGGAGGATTGGGATAGCATGGATAAGGAATCAATGGATAAACATCGATTGGAAGAAGGTATGGTAACTGATTTTGAAAAGGAAATGTCCTATGGAGACTACCTGCATTTAGATCAAATATTATCAAGTCAGCATCTGCTTTCTGGTCATCACGATGAAATGTTGTTCATTGTAATTCACCAAACCAGTGAATTATGGATGAAGCTGATCCTTCATGAAATGACTGCAGCAAGGGACCATATTCAATCAGGGCGTTTGGAGCCTTCCTTTAAAATGCTATCAAGAGTGGCCAGGATCCAACAACAACTTATTCAATCTTGGAATGTACTTTCGACTTTAACTCCCTCGGATTATATGGAATTCCGCGAGAAACTAGGAAACTCTTCCGGATTTCAATCTTCTCAAAACAGGTTGATAGAATTTGCAATGGGTCAAAAGAATAGGCAGATATTAGCCGTTTTCCGTCATCAGCCTGAGCTTTATGAGAAGATGATGGCTGCTTTGAATCAACCAAGCATTTATGATGCGGCTATTGGGGCTTTGGCACAAAGGGGGCTCCCTGTTGATGAATCGGTCTTGAACAGGGATTGGTCTGAATCCTATCGGATAAATGCCAGTGTTGAAAGTGCGTGGCTGACGGTTTACCGTGATGTCCATAAATACTGGGACTTGTATGAGTTAGCCGAAAAACTCGTTGATATTGGCAGTCAGCAACAATTCTGGAGATTCAATCATATGAGCACCGTAGAACGGATCATCGGCCAAAGAATGGGAACCGGAGGATCGTCCGGTGTTAGCTATCTGAAAAAAGTGGTCGATCAGCCATTTTTTCCAGAGCTTTGGACATTAAGAACGAAACTGTAAACAATGACTGGAGAGAAAAAATATATGAGTCAATGGTTAGATATTTCTCAGAGGCTGAATGAAAATACGCCATCTTGGCCAGGTGACACAAAGTATTCATATTGCCTGAATTCATCAATAGAGAAAGGATCATCTGTAAATGTAGGGGAAATTCGGATGAGTACCCATTTAGGAACACATATTGATGCTCCCTTTCATTTTGATGGAAATGGAAAAAAAGTCATTGAACTTGATCTTGATTTATATATGGGCACTGCACTTGTAGTAAAGGTGGACGCTGCTGAAAGTATCAGCATTGAATCCTTCAAAGGCATCGAATTGACAGGGGTCCAACGATTGTTGCTGGCAACGGGACAATGGAAGGACCTCAGCCGTTTTCCTGATTGGATTCCACCTGTTGAACCAGAATTAGCTCCCTTCCTTGCAAATAAAGGAGTGAGGCTGTTAGGCCTGGATTTACCATCCGTTGACCATCTAGACAGCAAGGAATTGCCGGCCCACCATGCTATGTCAGACTGCGGCATTCATATCTTGGAAGGCCTGGTCCTTGAAGGTTTGGAGCCTGGGCTGTACGACCTGGCTGCATTGCCCCTTGCTTTAGAGGCAGGGGACGGGAGCCCCGTCAGGGCAGTAGTGAAAAAGAAGGGCTGATGAGGGGGATATGGGGGATGGGCAAAATTGGAGTTTATGGATCTTCCTTCGATCCAGTCACAAATGTACATTTATGGACAGCATCCACCATCGCGCATCGTGCTAAGCTAGACAAGGTGATTTTTTTGCCTTGCGCAAATGGGCGCATCGATAAACAGATGAAAACGAGCAATGAACACCGTTGGGATATGCTTGGATTGGCAATAAGGGGCAACCCGATATTCGAAGTTAGTGATTATGAAATTAATGAACGGGCTGGGACGAGTAAACAATATACTTGGTATACGATGGAATACTTTAAATCACGATACCCAAAGGATGAAGTTTATTTTATAATGGGTGCCGATTTACTTGAAGATATTGATAATCAGGAGTTACCGGTACACCTGCGATGGAAATTCAGGAAAAAATTGATTGCTAATCATAAATTCATCGTTATGGCACGGGACGGGATAGATATGTTGAAAATCATATCCAAAAGTCCTTTGCTTAGGAATTATGATGATGGTAATACATTTCACCTTATAGATAAAGGCCTTTCCATGGAAATTAGTTCAACATATATAAGAGATGAATTCGCGATGGGTGGGGAACCAAGATATTTACTGCCTGATCAATGTTATCAGTATATTATAGAAAATAAGCTGTATCAAAAAGAATCAAAGCCTTAATGGCTTGCCTAGGTAATTAAAGGGCTCAATCTCTCCGTTGAGATTGAGCTCTTTTCATTTCAATAAATTCTTTCGCCTTATATATGAGAATGAGTTTAAAAAAAGGACATATTCATTAACAAAAACATAGTTGACAACTTGGTATACTTTGCTTTATGTTAGGGATACATAAAATCAGAATATTCGCTGATCAGAAAACTGAAGGCATACTATCTCCTTGAATAAAATTATAAAGTAGGAAATAGTATGCCTTTTTTGTTGCAAAAAAGTGAAAAACAGGGGGAAGTCTATGAAAAAGTTGATGGTATTGTCAAGTTTGATTTTAGCCTTCGGAGTACTGGCAGGATGCAATTCGGAAAAAACGGGAGGAGAAGGGAAATCAAAGTCTGTCGAGTTATTGAATGTGTCATATGATCCAACACGGGAACTGTATCAGGAATTCAATGAAGCGTTTGTGAAGCATTGGAAAGAAGAATCGGGTCAGGATGTAACCATTAAACAATCCCATGGCGGTTCTGGTAAACAAGGCCGGGCTGTTATTGACGGATTGGAAGCGGATGTCGTTACATTGGCATTGGCATATGATATTGATGCAATACACGATGCTAGTAACCTATTAGCGGCGGATTGGCAGAAACGCTTACCGGAAAACTCTACACCTTACACATCAACCATTGTGTTTTTGGTGAAAAAAGATAACCCAAAAGGAATTAAAGATTGGGACGATTTAATCAAAAAGGATGTATCCGTCATTACACCAAATCCAAAGACAAGCGGAGGGGCAAGGTGGAATTATCTGGCTGCCTGGGCATATGCAGAGAAGAAATATGATAATGACGAAGCAAAAGTGAAGAATTTCATGAAAAAACTATATCAGAATGTTGAGGTTTTGGATTCGGGAGCACGTGGTGCCACGACCACTTTTGTGGAAAGGGGAATTGGTGACGTGCTTATAGCTTGGGAGAATGAAGCCTATTTAACACTGGAAGAATTCGGTGATGATAAATATGAAATCGTCAATCCTTCAATCAGTATATTAGCTGAGCCTCCTGTAGCCGTAGTCGATGAAGTGGTCAAGAAAAAAGGAACCAAGGAAGTGGCTGAAGCCTATCTGGAATACCTATACACCGATGCCGGACAAGAAATTGCCGCGAAAAACTTCTATCGTCCGAGGGATGAGAAGATTCTCGCTAAATATGAAGATCAATTTGCAAATATCGATATGGTGACTGTTGATGATAAGTTTGGCGGGTGGAAAAAAGCCCAAGAAACACATTTCAATGACGGTGGTACGTTTGACGAAATTTATCAACCGAAATAAGCATGGAGGGAGAAGGTGTGTGTTTACATCTTCTCCTTCATAAATCATAAGAAAGAGCTGGGGCGAAGCGATGAATATAGTGACAGAAGGTAAACGAAAGAAAAAGAGGACCATACCCGGTTTTGGATTGACGATGGGTTTTACGCTGCTGTATCTCACCATCATCGTTTTGATCCCATTATCCATGGTTTTTCTAAACACATTTACAATGGGATTTCAGGATTTCTGGGCGACCATAACAGAACCAAGGGTGGTCGCTTCGTATAAATTGAGTTTTATGACAGCGTTAACTGCGGCCTTTGTGAACGCAGTTTTTGGCGTTTTAATTGCTTGGGTGCTTACTCGTTATGAGTTTCCCGGCAAACGGATCATCGACGGACTGGTTGATTTGCCTTTTGCCCTCCCGACTGCCGTGGCAGGGATCACTTTGACCACCTTGTACTCACCGAATGGATGGATCGGCCAACTTTTTAGCTTTAAAGTCGCTTACACTCCTGCCGGGATCATCATCGCCCTTATATTTATCGGTCTTCCATTCGTTGTGCGGATGGTTCAACCAGTGCTTGAAAATGTTGAAAAAGGAATGGAAGAAGCATCTGCTTCATTAGGGGCGAATCGAATGCAGACATTCATTAATATTATCTTTCCGGAATTGGTTCCAGCGATATTGACGGGTTTTGCTCTTTCTTTTGCAAGGGCACTTGGAGAGTATGGATCCGTTGTATTCATTGCAGGAAATATGCCGTTTAAAACGGAAATTTCCCCGCTCATCATCATGACAAAGCTCGAACAATATGATTATGAAGGGGCAACCGCTGTAGCAGCCGTCATGCTTATTATTACATTTCTAATTTTGTTCACCATCAATATCTTACAATGGTGGACTGGCAAAAGATTTTCTGGGAAGTAGGAGGGGACATGTTGGAACATGAACATACAGTGGTTGGAAAAACGAATGACCCAGTCATTATAACGAGAAACGCGACAAAAGAGCCTAAATCCATACAGTGGATCCTTATTTCCATTGTGTTGTTATTCCTGACTTTGTTTTTAGTTGTCCCATTAGTCGCGATCTTTGTAAAGGCCTTTGAAAAAGGTGCCGAAGCTTATTTTGCCGCCATAGCCCATCCGGATTCCTTGGCTGCCATTAAATTAACATTGATCGTTGTCCTCATCACCGTCCCCCTCAATGCCATATTTGGGGTAGTGGCTGCATGGACGATAACAAAATATGATTTTAAGGGAAAAAACTTCTTAATAACGTTGATTGATTTACCCTTTTCGGTTTCACCCGTCATTGCCGGTTTGATTTTTGTCCTTCTGTTCGGCTTACATGGGGCACTTGGTCCGATGTTGCAATCATTTGACATTAAAGTGATCTTTTCGATACCAGGGATTGTCATCGCCTCCATTTTCATTACTTTCCCATTCATTGCGCGTGAATTGATCCCGCTCATGCAAAGTCAGGGGACATCTGAAGAAGAGGCCTCTCTCACACTAGGTGCAGGAGGGTTTAAGACATTTTGGTACGTAACGCTCCCTAATATTAAATGGGGATTATTATATGGGGTCATACTTTGCAATGCTAGGACAATCGGAGAATTCGGAGCTGTATCGGTCGTATCGGGCCATATACGAGGGATGACCAACACCATGCCGCTTCATATTGAAATCTTATATAATGAATATCAATTTTCTGCCGCCTTTGCCGTTGCATCCCTGATGTCCATTTTTGCGATCATCACCTTGATCATTAAAAGTTTCATTGAATGGAAAACCGACTATAAATCAACAAAAGCGAGTTAGGAGGGAAAGTAATGAGTATCATCATTGAAAATATTACAAAATATTACGGTTCTTATCAGGCTCTTCAAGACATCAATTTGGAAATAAAGAGCGGGGAACTCGTAGCCCTTCTCGGCCCTTCCGGATCAGGAAAGACGTCATTGCTGCGTATCATTGCGGGGCTTGAACAGGCAGAGAACGGAAATATCCTGTTCAATGAAGAGAATTACACGCATAAGCATGTAAAAGATCGAAATGTGGGGTTTGTCTTTCAGCATTATGCCCTTTTTCGAAATATGACTATCTTTGATAATATTGCCTATGGATTAAAGGTCCGGCCAAGAAAAATAAGGCCCAGTAAAAAAGTGATTGAAGAAAAAGTTACCGAATTGCTTCAGCTCGTCAAGTTGGAAGGATATAAAGATCGTTATCCATCCCAATTATCAGGCGGCCAGCGTCAGCGTGTGGCATTGGCAAGGGCACTTGCGGTTGAACCGAACATTCTTTTACTTGATGAACCATTCGGGGCATTGGATGCAAAAGTTCGTAAGGAACTTCGGCGTTGGCTAAGAAGGCTTCATGATGAATTCAATGTTACGAGTGTGTTCGTGACGCATGATCAAGAAGAAGCGATGGATGTTGCTGATCGGGTCGTTATCATGAATGAAGGTAAAATTGAACAGATCGGAACTCCTGAAGAAGTATATGATCAACCTAAAAATCCATTTGTTTATGATTTCCTAGGGAGTGTCAATCTTTTCAAGGGCAACGTACATCAAGGGAAATTGGTAACGGGAAATGTCGAAATGAATGCTCCGGACAGTGAAGATGGAGTGAGTACAGGTTATGTAAGGGCTCATAACTTTATCATTGAAAGAGAATCATCTGAAAAGGATTCGATTGCATCAGTTATTGACCACATTCATGCAATTGGTCCCATTGTCCATATAGAAGTAATTCGTCAGGATACAAACGAACCGCTTGAAATCGAACTGACGAAAGAACAATATATGAATCTGGAATTAAGGAAAGGCGAAGAAGTGTTTGTCCGACCAAAAGAATTGAGAGTCTTTGTCGACTATATGGCTGGAATTTAAACATGGGTCGAAAATTGACGAAAAAACCGCTGATGAGCGGTTTTTTGTTTTTTTAGAGATGGGAATATTACTGGCTTTCCTTAAAAGAACGGTAATAAGCTGCCGATTGCTTTAAAAAGTGCTTCTATGCTTTCGAAATAGAATGTATGACCTGCCAATGGTCTGTAGCCCTTAGGTGCTAAACACTAGATAGAAAGTCTTGTATAAAGAAATGAAGAGGCACATGTAAAATAATGGTCCTAATATCACGTAAAAAAGTCGAAATTTTACCTTTAATGTTAAAAATGAAATGTAATTGTAATATTGTTATCACGTATTTGACAAAATGTGATGATATACTACGAATTAAGTAAAAACATAGTGGGATTTTAGAAATGTATTTAATATTGTTACAACCTTAGAAGATTACATAACGAATAAAAAAATAGAGAAGAGTTCCCAGCAATTTATTTTGACTAATCATTTTTCATAGAGAAAAAGAAGTGGGTCGATGGAAATGCAAGGGGAGGAAAGCAGGGGAAATGAGTTTGAAGAAAAAACTTATCGTATTGAACACGACAATTATGCTCGGATTAGGAAGCGCTTTTGCCATACCGTCAGTAAAGGCTGAATCATCTATATCGGATATTCAATCAGAACGCACAGGAGTACAATCGGATATTTCAGAGGCAAATCAAGTTATTCAGGAACTGAACAAAGAACAATCGAAAATGAATTCCCAAATTGCCCAGATCGAAACGGCAATGAAAGAAAATGATGAAAAAATTAAAGATACTAAACAAGAAATTACAGACACGGAAAAAGATATAGATTCATTAAAGAAAGAGATTAAAGCGTTGGAAGAAAGAATCGCAAAACGCGAGGAAGTATTGAAAGAGCGCGCCCGTTCATTCCAAGAGAGCGGTGGAGACGTTGAGTATCTGGAAGTTGTTTTAGGTTCTAAAAGCTTTGGTGAATTTGTTAATCGTGTTGGAGCGGTAGCAACTATTGTGGAAGCGGACCAACAGATTCTAAAAGAACAGGAAGCGGATAAAGCTGACTTAGAAAAAAAACAAGCAACTGTAGAGAAAAAATTGCAAAGCCTAAAGGATATGGAAGTAGAACTTAAAGGCATGCAATCTCAAATTGAAGATCAAAAAGCAGAAATGGTTAATATGAAGGCAAAGATTGAAAAGAAAGAATCAGAAACAGAGGCCCTTAAACAATCTTTAGAGAATAAAGATGCAGGGTTAGAATCGCAAATTGCATCAATTCGTGAAAATATCAAAAAAGAGGAAGAACGTAAAGCATCTGAAAAAGCGGAACTTGACCGTGCTGCGGATGAAGTGAAATCATCTTCAAATTCTTCTCGTAACGAATCATCAAGCTCGTCTAAAGGCGAAGCGTCAGCAACAACTGCGTCTAAAGATGAATCATCTTCAAATTCATCTAAAAACAGTTCTGCTGATAAACCTAAAGCCAGTAAAACTGAAACATCAAGCAAGCCAAGCAGTGCAAATACAGGCTCTGCCATTACAGCAGGCTATAAATATATCGGTAACTCCACATATAAATTTGGTGGCGGAAGAACGGCATCCGACATTGCGAACGGTCGTTTCGATTGTTCAGCGTTCGTTGCATGGGCATATAAACAAGCTGGTGTGAATCTTCCAGCTAGTACGGGAGCATTGACAAGTGCAGGACGTCAAGTATCTAAAAGCCAAATGCAACCTGGAGATCTAGTATTTTTCAATACCTATAAAACGGATGGACATGTTGGTATTTATGTTGGTGGCAACAAGTTTATCGGTTCTCAAAGTTCAACAGGTGTCGCCATTGCTAATATGGGAAGCGGATATTGGGCAGAAAAATTCAATGGCCGTGTTGTTCGTGTAAATTAATAGTTCAGAAATAAGCAGGGAAGCAAATGCCCTGCTTATTTTTTTTGAAAAAAATTCGAAAAAAGTGAAACTTATTTTGATATTAAACGTAAATACTATAAGATAAAACAAGGATAGGTGATGTGGACTTTCAGTAAAGTTAGGAAACATATAATGAAACAGCATTCCATACTATTAAACGGAGGCAAAAAAACATGATGAAAAAATTAATGGCTGCATTACTTACGATTACACTAGCATTCTCGCCAGTCGGCACCTATGTATTCCAAGATCATTCTGAGTCAGTCGATGCAAGAGGCTACAAATCAGGTAAAAGAAGTTTTAATAGCAACAACAACAATAATAATTCGAATTTCCAAAATAAACAAACGAACAAATCAGATGCTACTACTAAAGCAAAGACGGATACGAAAAGTGGAAGCTCGTTTGCTAAAGGCGGCTTAATGAAAGGAATTATGCTAGGAGGACTGGCAGGTTTACTTTTTGGTGGCCTATTCGCCAATATGGGAGCGCTTGGTTCCATTCTTGGTCTATTAATCAACGTGTTAGCGGTTGTTGTATTAGTGGTTGTAATCCGTAAAATATTCACATATTTCAAAGATAAGAAGAAGAAAGAGGATACAAACCCATGGAGAGGCTAAAGATTTCCGAACAGGATATCATCAATGCCGTTTGTGTTTACATTGCCCGTAAAAAGCAGGTAGAGCCTAATGAGGTAGAAGTTGAGTTAATGTATGATGATGATTATGGTTTTTCGGCTGAAACGTTTGTCGATGGCCGGAAACAAGTATTAATTACCATCAACTTGATAGAAGCGCTTCGCTTATGGCTTGATGAATATTTGAATAAAGATCCATATTCGGGTATTGAGCTTGTTTTGGATGATGAAGAAGGCATAGTCGCTTTAATAACTGAAAGTAGTAATCGATAAATAAAAAAGGATGCCGTATAGGCATCCTTTTTTTATTTTGAAGGCTAGTCGCTTTGGAATAAGGGAGTTTATTAAGGAAGTAGAATTATAGTCAAAACTACTAAAAAACTCGGCATGAGATAGGTTGCCTCCTATTTAGCAGGATAGATCAACATCATCTCACCACTTATTTTGTAATAATGGAATGGTTTTATAAGAATGGTCGCATTAAAATTCATTTATATTCCATTTGTTGCAAAAGATGGTCGGTGGAAGTAGGATGGATATATGCTAAATCCAAAGGGGGAGAATGTGTGACAAGTTATATAGAAGATATAACTTTCTTGAATGAAAAGGCCATAAAATTCGGTAATGAAGAAGTGGAGGCGATACTTGTACCGGAATTAGGTAGCAATCTTTTTTCGTTGAAGTTCAAGCGAAAGGATATTGAAGTGCTGCGAACCCCGGATAGTTTGGAAGACTATAGAAAAGTGCCCATTTTATTTGGAATGCCCATCTTGTTTCCTCCCAATCGGATTGAAGATGGCCAATATACATATAAGCACACCGTGTATAAATTTCCAATCAATGAAAAGGAAAAATCCAATCATATCCATGGCTTTTTGCATGATAAGCCATGGCAAGTCGTTAAAAAGGAAGTGGAAGGGGATCAAATTTTCATAAAGACTGAATTTTTAAGCAAGGATTTTCCTTATCTAAGAAGTTGTTTTCCACAAGACCTCATCGTGACTATGTCTTTGTTTTTAATGGATGAAACACTGGATATACAATTGGAAATTACCAACAAGGGCATTGAACCCTTTCCGTGGGGGGCGGGTTATCATACGGTATTCAATTTTCCATTTGGACCAGATAGTAAGTTGGAGGATTGCAAAATAGCACTTCCCATCAATAAACAATGGAAGTTGAATGAAAGGTCATTACCTACCGGTGAAATTCAGGAAACGGCCAATGCGTTGGCAATCCAAAATGGATTCAGCGTGGGTGATCGGCTGTTTGATGATCTATTTGGCTATGAAAGTGATTTGAAAAACGAATGTACACTCACAGACCAGGATGCAGGCGTACAAGTCGTGTATCATGGCGATCAACATTTCAAGTATTGGGTATTGTTCAATCAGGAGGGTTTTGTATGCCCTGAACCATACACATGGGTAACGAATGCTCCCAATCTGGATTTACCGGCCGAATTGACTGGTTTAAGGGAGTTAAGCGCAGGGGAAACAGTTCAGCTGAATACAAAACTGGTGATGAAAGAAATATAAAAAAACACCTTGGCAGATATGTTTGCCAAGGTGTTTAGAATTATGCTTTCTTTTTCATCCAGAGTGGGTATAGAACGAATCCAAGGACATATAAGGCAATACCAAGTATGAATGTTTTCAAATCAGCTGTACCTGTCTTGATGACCCAAATCGAGTAGACTAATGCCAGGATGGTGATAATGCCATCGCGAACCCTCGAGCCCTTCATGATGTCATACGTTTCCCCCGTCATGACTAATTTCAATTGATACAGAACAGATGCAAGATAAGGAATCAAATAAGCGAGTGTAGCGACGATCATTGAGAATTTATAAGCTTCTAAAATGGTTCCCGAAATAGTGGAGAATAAGAATATCTGTGTCATGATATTTGTTATTGTCATAGAACGGACAGGTGTGCCATTTTTGTTCGCTTTTGCAAAATAGGACGGAAAAAGATCTGATTTCGCTGCCTGATAAGGAACTTCAGATGCAACGACAATCCATCCGATTGTAGATCCTAATAAGGAAATGACGGCAAGAGCGGCCATTAAATACGTTCCGCTTGAGCCAACTACAGCTTGTAATGCATCAACAAGTGGCTTTTGTGAAACTTTCAGATCTTCTTGTGATATAGCACCCATTGTCAATAAAGTAATGCCGATATAAATGGCAACGGCGATAAATAATCCAAGAATCGTCGCTTTCTTTACATCATTTTGCGACTTGGCACGATTTGAAAGCATGACGGCAGCTTCAATTCCAATGAAGGCCCATAATGTTGAAATTGCAGCAGCATTAACTTGAGCACCTAAAGAGATGGAGGTACCAGCTTTATCGTAAAATTCAGCACCATTTCCTAGATTGGAAGAATCAAATATGAATATCGTGACAATGATGAAAAATAAGAAACCAAGCACTTTTGTAACCGTAGCAAAAAGATTCATTTTCCCAGCACTGTTAAAACTTCTTACCAAGATTGCCTGAATCCCCCATAGGGCAATGGAACATACTGCAAATGTTAGGAATTTACCAAGTTCGAGTTGAAACGAACCTGCTGTATAAATCACTTTCGTACTATGCAACACCGGGAAAAACGTCGACAGGTAGCCAGCAAATGATATGATGACAGACGCTGTTGCTGCCCAATTCGCGGCCCAATACCCCCAAGCCATGCTATAACCCGAGATCCTTCCTTTAGCAGGAGATCTAAATAATGCTTGAGCATAACTTTGAGGCCCTGCCTTCAATTCAGGTTTCCGGACAGCCAAGTTACCAAATACAAGTGCTATTAAAAATACTCCCAGTCCAGTAACGATCCATGCCAATGTGGATCCTAATGGACTGGATACTTGTGCTAATTGAGCGGGGAGCATGAAGATTCCGCCGCCGACCATATTTCCAATTACGAATGTGGTCAAAATCAATAAACCCCATTTTTTATTTACCATTTATAATCGAACCTTTCTTAAATGCAATATGTGAGTTTTATTTACGGACAACTTATACTAAAATAGTATATCTCAAATAGTTTAGTTTGGTAAAGTGGTAAATAAGTAAAATGTAAAACACAGATTAATCAGAAAATTATAGTATGTCATTGACAAAAGGAAGAGATTGGATTATATTGGTTAATACCAAGTTAATTGGTAAGAATAATGTAGTTTATCGTGTTGAAGCTCCTATTGCATAAGTAACTCCTGAATATTGCCGATTAGTCAACTAAAGGCACCCTTACATCTAAACTGTTAGATGGTGGGTGCCTTTTATTTCTTATAGTGAAGGGAGGGGAATATGGAGTTCCTATGAACGGGTTATTCTAATTCGCACATTAATTGATGAGGATATAATAGGTAAACTAAATTCCTCAAGAAAACATTGAAAGTGGGAAGAGTACGTGTGGTTTTCGTACGATCTCTTTTTGACATTAGGTATGAAACGTAGCTTTATTACCAGTAATAAAGGGGAGATATTATGGAAAAGCAAGAAGAATTGAAAATCAGGCATATTATTTCAAGTCTGGAAGATCTACAATATGGATCCGTCATAATTACCGTACATGATGGGGAGATCACACAGGTGGATACAACGGAGAAGAAACGATTCCCGTTAGTGAAGGGGCGGGCTGTAAAAGCTAGATGAATACCAGTTATTAAAGGAGCTTTCGATACGAAGGCTCTTATTTTGCGTTATTAAATAGAAATTTATTCAATCGGGAATTTCGAAGAAGATTGTACTGCTTTTTACATGGTAGAATAAGTTAAGGGATAGAGAAGTTTTTAAAGGGAATTAGATGATATCTTAAGGAGGAATAGGGAATCGATGACCTTACAAACGATAGAAAACGATATCTTAGCTTTAGTTGAAACATTTAATGGAAAAATTGCTTATAAAATAGAAAATGGTCATGGGGATACGATTGGTTATCATGAGACAGACTCCTTTCAATCGGCAAGTTTGATCAAAATACCAATGATCATCGAAGGGTATCGACAAAGTGAACAAAAGAAAATCTATTTGAACCAACCAGTGACAATACCCCCTAATGAAGTGACTGGGGGATCAGGGGTCCTGCATGTCTTGTCGAATAAAGTCTTTTTAACTGTTGAAGATTTATTGACCTTGATGATAACTGTATCTGACAATACATCGACAAATATGATGATGAGTTTGTTGGGCTTCGATGAAATTAATCAATGCATAAAGGAGCTTGGTTTGAAAAATACCATCCTTGAACGGAAAATGCAGGATTTTAAGGCATTAAAGGAAGGGCGGGACAATACCATTTCGGCAGAAGATACGATTACCTGCCTTAAAGCTATACATACAGGTGACTTTTTAACGAAAGAAAGCCAGGAAAAAATTATGCGTGTATTTGACAATCAGCAATTGAGAGATAAACTTCCATCACTGATGGGCAGAGAAGTGAAGATCGCCAGCAAAACAGGTGGAATTCGGGGCGTTGCCCATGATTGTGCAATCATTCGGTCAGAATCTCAAACTGTTTATGCTGCCGTTCTTACTGAAGATATAAAAACAGAGGAAGAAAGCCGTCAAGTAATCAGTAAAATTGGTAAGTTGATTTATGATGATATGGTCGCCGAATAGATTGTTTCCGATCCAGTTCTTGGAATGGTAAAAGGGTTAGCAAGATGATAATAAGAAGGAGCGGGAAGTCAAACAGATTTCCCGCTCCTTTAAGCCTTACTGTTATATGTTGAAACGTAAATGAAACGGGGAATAACTTTGAAAAAAACAAGGTAGTTCTGTCTGATTGGTGCTGTTGTGTTCCTGGGATATTTTAGTTTAATACATATGAAGATTCAAGAAAGCATTCACAAGCCTATTGCGGATGATGCCGGTTACCTCATAATTCTTGGAGCAAGGGGTCGGTTCCATCATTATCTTTACAATACCGGATAGATAAAGCTGCTGAATACTTAATGGCGAATACACATACAGGAGTCATTGTATCCGGCGGCAAAGGAACAGGAGAAGACATTTCGGAAGCGCAGGCAATGCAACAGGGGCTTATCGAACAGGGAATTGAAGAATGACGTATTATCATGGAAGATAAATCTACCACAACTTATGAGAATATTGTTTTCTCTAAAGAACTCATTCCTGATCCAACTGCTTCCGAAGTGATTGTCAGTAACGATTATCATATTTACCGGGTAGTTGAAATGGCCAACAAAGAAGGGTTGGACATTATAGGAGTGCCGGCTATGACACCAAAGGTGGTATTGGTGAAATCATATTTACGTGAATATCTGGCTATTACCAAATACTATTTAACAGAGTTGGTGACCATTTCTTAGATCATAGCGTAAAGTCCCTCTCTTGAATAAAAGGGCGCGGGGATTTTGCTTTATTCGACTTCCACGACAACATTAGGCACTTCCCAAAAATCTTTCTCTTGGTGAAGCTCCTGAAGTGTCTTATAAACGGGATACCCAGTGTAGGAAATCTCGACTCTTTCATCCGCATCCACTTCTTCCACATCTATAGCATCAACGAAACCAAGTTGATCATCGATTTCCATTAAGTAAAATCCAAGTGCCTCATATCCGCTATAGGCTACAATAACCTTACTGTCAAAACCGCTATTAGAAACTTTGTAATATTTCATTGATAGACCTCCTAGGTTGTTTACTCTTTAAGTGTAATGGCAATATTTCTTATACTCTGATATACCCGTTAATCACTATCTGAATCCATGGATTGGAAAAATAAAGAAATATGTATAGAGGGAATCAAAAATCTCAATATAAATGGGCATTGAGAAGAACAAAAAAGGACGGGACGATTGTCATATAATAAATATCTCTGGAAAATTTGCTATCTGAATCATTTCATGTTAATCTAATAAAGAATTGTTTTTGATTGTGGAAGAGGATACTAGTTATTTTCCAAATGATTAAAAATAGTAATACATTGTGTGTTATGCACTAGGAGGCAACAAAAATGGAACAAGGTACAGTTAAATGGTTTAATGCAGAAAAAGGTTTTGGATTTATCGAGCGTGAAAATGGAGACGACGTATTCGTACATTTCTCAGCTATCCAAAGCGAAGGCTTCAAATCTTTAGACGAAGGTCAAAAAGTAACTTTCGACGTTGAGCAAGGTGCTCGTGGAGCTCAAGCTGCTAACGTTCAAAAAGCTTAATTTTAAAATTAAATCGTAACCTAATATGAACAGACTCCTCGATGAGGGTCTGTTTTTTATTGTGCCAAAGAATGAAGGCAATAAAAAACCCACTCTGAGCTGAGTAGGGTTTAAGGGACGTATTTTTAAGCTTTTTTTAATTCTTCTTCAAAGAAAAAAGTAGTCGGATGTTCTTTTACAGTATAAGAATATCGTTTCATGTTTTTTACATATGCCCATTTATTAATGGTTACTAATTCATCAGTATCCTGAATAGTTACTGTTTCGCCAGTATTATACTTATTACTTTTCAATTTATGCACCCTCTTTACTAATAGTATAACATATTTGAATATAAAAAATGTGTCCAAGATATTCCACGTCATATTTTGTGGCTATCCTAAATGGTAATGGAAGGATGTTATGATTCATCAGAGCTATTTGAAAAGCTATTGTACATTCGGATATGATAATGTGGGAAAAGAAAGGATCAAGGGTAAATTGCCTGAACCCATGGAATGAGAGGGGAGAGGGGCAGGAATGGTAACAGTTTGGGAAAAAATGGAGTGTGGACTTACTAAAGTTAATATGTCCTCATTAAATTAAAAACAGCCACATGTTCCCAGATATACTGGTAACACATGGCTAATGAATAATATGGATGGTTTCAAGTCAAAATTAAAACGCCCAATCCCCATTACGGAAGACAGGTTCCGAAGAGCCGTCCTGTTTGATGCCGTCGATGTTCATCTTCTCTGAACCGATCATGAAATCAACATGTGTAAGGCTTTCGTTCAGACCATTTTCTGCAAGCTCTTCTGGACTCATGTTTTTTCCACCTTCGATACAGAACGCATAGGAGCTGCCGATAGCGAGATGGTTAGACGCGTTTTCATCGAATAAGGTATTGAAAAATAACACGTTCGATTGGGAAATCGGTGAATTGAAAGGAACAAGTGCCACTTCACCAAGATAGTGTGAACCTTCATCCGTTTCAACCAATTGTTTCAGGATTTCTTCGCCTTCTTCAGCTTTTACTTCAATGATTCGTCCTTCTTTAAAGGTCACGGAAAAATTGTTAATGATGTTGCCGCCATAACTAAGGGGTTTCGTACTGGAAACCGTGCCGTTAACACCTGTTTTCAAAGGAACCGTAAACACTTCTTCGGTTGGCATGTTAGCCATGAATTCATGACCCTGAACGTTAACGCTTCCTGCTCCGACCCAAAGGTGCTTGTCGGGTAACTCGATTGTCAAGTCAGTTCCAGGAGCCGTGTAATGCAATTTTTGGTAATGCTTATCATTTAAATAATCTACCTTTTCATGCAGGGTATCATCGTGTTTTTTCCAGGCTTCGACGGAATTCTTCACATCAACACGAACTGCTTTGAAAATGGCTTCCCATAGCATATCAACGCGTTTTCCTTCTGCCTCTTCAGGGAATACTTTATCAGCCCAAGCCTTTGAAGGGACGGCGACTATGGACCAGCTTACTTTATCCGATTGCATATATTGACGCCATTTTTTCAGTGCAGTCCCAGATGCTTTTTGGAAGTTAGCAATCCTTTCAGGTTTTACATTTTTCAATAGGTCAGGGCTTGAAGAGATGACGGATAGATAAGCAGCTCCGCTTTCTGCAAGTTCGATCGTTTCTTCTGCGCGCCACTTTGGATACTCGTTAAACACTTCATCCGGAGCCAGTTCATATTTGGTACGTGAAACGGTATCGTCATTCCAATTAACGATGACATTACGCGCACCGCTTTCATAAGCTTTTTTTACAATGAGACGGACAAGTTCAGCGCCCTCTAATGTAGTGTTAACGACTAAGGTTTGATCTTGTTGGATATTAACGCCGACTTTAACGGCAAGTTCTGCATATTTTTCTAAATTCGCTTGAAAATCACTCATCATTTCAAAACTCCTTTTCCATTTTCTACATTTATAATTGTACTTATTGTGATTTAAAAAAGAAACTTTTTACGTCGTCCTGAGGAAAAACTTAAACCTAAAATCAATAAAGGAGCTCTTCATAATCAGGAAGAAGCTGAATTCAGGGGATCATTTGTACATCATGGTCCACATAACAATCCCCATTTATTTCACTTATGAGAAACTCTAGCACGATCCACCGGGAGTGACTATCGCATGAACACATACACCGGCACCAGCTCTTCCGTTTACCTTTATTCCTATCATTCATTCTACCAAAGCTAAAGAGGGAAAGACTATTGAAAAGGTTTGAATAATCTAAAGAATTCAATTAATTAAACTGGTGAATCCACTTAAAGAAAGAGGGTCCCTTTTTGAGACCCTCTTTCTAAATAAGTATTCAGAAAATCATTTACTTAAATTGATCCAGACGCTTTTCACTTCTGAATAGTTGTCCAGTGCATAAGATCCCATTTCGCGACCGATTCCGGATTGTTTGTATCCGCCGAAAGGGGAAGCTGCATCGAATGCATTGTAGCAGTTCACCCATACTGTGCCTGCACGAAGTTTTCCTGCAACATAATGGGCATTGGCTAAATCGCTTGTCCATAAGCCAGCAGCCAATCCATATTCACTGGCATTTGCACGGTCAATGACATCGTCTAAATCTTCATATGGCATTGCGGCAATGACCGGCCCGAAAATCTCTTCTCTGGCAATGGTCATTTTCTCTTCAACCCCAGCGAATATTGTAGGGGATACAAAGTAGCCTTGTTCACTCGGTTTATTGCCGCCGACGAGAACTTCCGCACCCTCGCTTTTCCCTTTTTCAATATAGCCCATTACCCGATTTTGCTGCTCCTGGGAAACAAGCGGTCCAATTTGTGTGCTTGGATCTAAACCTACCCCTTGTTTGATGTTTTTGGCATGGCTGGCCATATCGGCAACAACATTGTCATAATGTTTCTTTTGAATGTAAACCCTGGATCCTGCGCAACATACCTGTCCTTGATTAAACATGACCCCATTCAAAGCTCCAGGGATGGCTTTTGAGAAATCAGCATCTGGCAGAATGATGTTTGGAGATTTTCCTCCAAGTTCCAATGTGACCCGTTTCAATGAATACGAAGCGGAACGCATGATTGATTTTCCAACCTCGGTCGAACCGGTAAATGCAATTTTATTTACCTGAGGATGGTCGACAAGTGCTTGTCCAGCTGTTTCACCAAAACCAGGAACGATATTGACGACTCCATCCGGGAACCCGGCTTCAGCGAATAATTCAGCCAAGTATAGGGCGGATAGGGGTGTTTGCTCAGCTGGCTTCAAAATGACTGTACAGCCTGTGGCAAGTGCCGCTCCAAGCTTCCACATCGCCATAAGAAGCGGGAAGTTCCAAGGGATGATTTGGCCAACAACACCAACGGCCTCGTGTTTTGTGTAGTTAAAATAGTTTCCGCTTACCGGAATGGTCTGTCCAACGATCTTGGTGGACCAGCCAGCAAAATATCTCATATGTTCAATAGCTAAAGGAATGTCAGCGTTGGTAGTTTCACTGATTGGTTTTCCATTATCCAAAGTTTCTAATTGAGCGAGTTCAGTTTTATTTTCTTCCATTAAATCTGCTAGTTTGTACATTAGCCTACTGCGGGTAGCTGCGCTCATTCTTGACCAAGGTCCTTCATCGAATGCTTTGCGTGCGGCTTTAACGGCTAAGTCAATATCTTCTTTATCTGCTTCATATACATCGGCAAGTTTTTGTCCTGTAGCAGGATTTGGTGTGGAGAAGGTCTTTTTTGAAGCACTTTCTACAAACTGACCATTAATAAAAAGTTTCTTTGGTCCTGTTAAAAATTTTTGCAGCTTTCCACTTACTTCTAACGTTAGATTTGTCATAAGTACCCTCCTGAATATAATAATTATCTTGGGCAAAACATGATGACTTATTGATAACGCTATGATTTATGCCAACTTTTATAATAAATGAAAAAAAAGGAATATTCAATCTTTATTATTCGACATAATATTTCAAACTGATTCATTCACCATTTAAAAAAGGTGAAGTTTTTTGTCTTGACATGTGTAAATACTATAGCAAAAATGAAAGTTAATAGTTAAAATGAATAAGGATAAAATAACTAGAAGGTCTAAAAGTTTCAGGAGGATCATATGGGAAATAACGCTAAAACGATATCGCAGCGTAAATTACTTGGTGTTGCGGGTCTTGGATGGATGTTCGATGCACTAGATGTCGGCATGCTTTCTTTCATTATTGTTGCTTTGAAACAGGAATGGAGCTTAACCAGCGAGCAGGTTGGCTGGATTGGGAGCATTAACTCCATTGGGATGGCTGTTGGAGCTGTTGTCTTTGGAGCGATGGCTGACAGGGTCGGACGGAAGAATGTCTTTATCATTACATTATTATTGTTTTCAATCGCGAGTGGCCTGTCTGCAGCAGTCAGTACACTCAGTTTGTTTTTGATTTTGCGATTTTTGATTGGAATGGGACTAGGGGGAGAACTACCGGTTGCCTCGACATTGGTCTCTGAAAGTGTTGAAGCAAGTAAAAGGGGGAGAGTCGTCGTCCTTCTTGAAAGTTTTTGGGCAGTTGGCTGGATATTGGCAGCGCTCATTTCCTTTTTCGTCATTCCAGCTTATGGCTGGCGGATTGCATTGATATTAAGCGCCGTTCCCGCTTTATACGCGTTGTACCTGCGCTTGAAACTACCAGATTCACCTAAATATACGGAACTTGAAAAAAAACAGAGACCTACTGTATTGAATAATATGAAAAGTGTCTGGAAAAAGGAATATTCTCGCCAAACCCTCGTCTTGTGGATTCTATGGTTTTGCGTGGTCTTTTCATATTACGGGATGTTTTTATGGCTGCCAAGTGTCATGGTCCTAAAAGGGTTCAGTATGATTCAAAGCTTTGAATATGTTTTGATCATGACGCTTGCACAGTTACCAGGCTATTTTTCAGCTGCATGGCTGATAGAGAAGATGGGACGTAAATTCGTTTTGATCACATATTTGATTGGTACGGCCATCAGTGCTTTTTTCTTTGGTTCAGCAGATGGGTTAGTACCACTGATCGTATCGGGAATGTTCCTATCCTTCTTCAACTTAGGGGCATGGGGGGCGCTTTATGCGTATACTCCTGAGCAGTATCCAACCGCAGTTCGTGGTACAGGCGCTGGTTTAGCTGCCGGTATAGGCAGGATTGGCGGTGTCCTGGGGCCATTGCTTGTCGGGTATTTAGTTGCTGCAGGCACCTCGATTTCAACCATTTTCACTGTATTTACAATTGCTATTCTAGTGGGGGCTGCTGCCGTTGCTTTTGGGAAAGAAACTAAGAATACTGTTTTGACATAAACAAAAGGGAGGGGACTGAAATTCAGTCCCCTCCCTTTTGTTACTTAAAGTCTTTAATTATTTCTAAAAGGAATTCCGAGGCATTCTTCGGATTATCTGCATTCATGATGGCTGAAACGACTGCGGTACCCGCTAGCCCTCTATCAGAAAGTAAGGAAATATTATCAGCCGTAATACCTCCGATGGCTACGGCAGGAATTGAAACGCTGCGGCAAATTTCCTCCAAATCCCCAATTTCCATAAGGGTTGCATCTTGCTTCGTCTTTGTAGGGAAAACGGAACCAACCCCGATATAGTCCGCTCCATTTCGTTCGGCTCTCTGAGCTTCTTCCAGGGTGGAGACGGAGACACCGATAATCATATGGTCAGGAACCATTTGTTTGACGACAGGAAGTGGAAGGTCATCTTGCCCAATATGAATTCCGTCCGCTCCAACAGCAAGTGCTATATCCACCCGGTCATTAATGATAAGGGGAATGGACATTTCGTTCAGTAACTGTTTTAATGCAGCAGCTTTTTTATAAAAGGAGAGGGAGGAATTGTTTTTCTCTCGAAGTTGTACGATCGAGACTCCTCCTGAAACCGATTCTGCTATGATTTTGGTCAAATTTTCTATGGAGATCGATTCTTCTGTAACTAAATATAGGCTTAAATCAATTTGGGACTTCTTCATTTATTTTCACCTCATTCAGCCAAATTTCCTTATCCATTCTCGATATTGCATCGATTAATCGCACACGAAACGTTCCAGTTCCTTCATCTTTTTGAAGCTTTGCAGCAGCTAGTTCCCCTGAAATGCTCATGGTCGAGATCCCTGCAACTGCTGCAGAATAGAAATCGTCCGTAACTCCGGAAAAGGTGCCTATAAGAGCAGTGGCCATGCATCCCGTACCTGTAACATTAGTTAAAAGTAGATTCCCGTTATGGATAATAGACGTATTTTTCCCATCGCTGACAGCATCCATTGCTCCGCTGACTACGATAACACTATTTAGTTTATTTGCAGCGCATGCAGCCAGCTCTGCATTGCTAATCTGAAGTTCCCCTGAATCCACTCCGCGTGTAACGATATCCCCACCCATCAATCGAAGGATTTCACTAGCATTTCCGCGGATGATTTGGAAGGTAACCTTCTTCAGGAGCTCTGCGACTTTCTCTGTACGATAGGAGGTGGCACCAACTCCTACCGGGTCCAAAATAACCGGGATATTTTTGGCATTTGCCGCCTTACCGGCTATCTCCATTGCCTCCAAGGCTTTATCATCTATCGTACCGAAATTCAGGACCAATGCATCTGCTAAATTGACCATTTCCTCCACTTCTCTAGGGCTGGATGTCATTACAGGTGAACCACCGATGGCAAGAGTGGCGTTTGCACAGTCGTTGACCGTAACGAAGTTGGTGATTTGGTGAATGAGTGGTTTTCTTGCTCTTACCTTCCCGAACAAGTCAGCTGCTGAAACCTTCATATTAAGTCACTCCTTTCTTTTTTTGAAAACGAATGAAAATGGTGGACAGGTCCATGACCCTTACCGATTGAAAAGCTATTACGTATCGCTTCAGAAATGTAGGTTTTGGCCTGTTCAATCGACTCTTCCATTGATAGTCCATTTGCCAGGTTGGATGTAATGGCGGAAGATAGGGTACAACCTGTTCCATGTGTGTTTTTTGTATGAATGCGTTCTCCCTCGATCCAGTGGAAGTCCGTCCCATTATAAAAAAGATCGTTTGGATTACCTGCTGCATGGCCTCCTTTAAGTAAAACGGCTTTAGGCCCTAGTTCTTGTATGGACATGCATGCCTTGTAAAAATCTTGCTTCGTTCGAATCGACAAGCCAGTAAGAACTTCAGCTTCAGGTACATTAGGGGTTACAAGTGTTGCAATTGGAAGCAATTCGGTTTTTAGAGCAGTGACAGCCTTTTCGTCGAGCAAATGGTGGCCGCTTTTGGAAATCATGACAGGATCAAGGATAACGATGTCAGGTAAGAAGGTTTTAAGAGAAGCAGTGACTGTTTCCACAATTTCTTTTGAGCCTAGCATGCCTATTTTTACTGCATCTACATGAATATCTTCAAAAATAGCTGCGATTTGATCTGTGATGATAGCGGTTTCGATAGCCTGAACTGAACGCACTTCCATTGTGTTTTGTGCCGTTACGGCTGTAATGACAGACATGCCAAAAACCCCATGTGCAGAAAATGTTTTTAAATCTGCTTGTATTCCGGCACCGCCCCCTGAGTCAGAGCCTGCGATGGTTAATGCTGTTTTCATAAAAAAACCCCTTCATATAATTATTTTTGAATAGTATTTTTAGTAATATGAAAGCTAAAATGGCACCCGCAAAAGAACTAAGCATAAAAGCTGGCAAAAACCCAAAAAGGGCTGCTTTATCTCCCAAAATGAGAACCGCCAGTGGATAGCAAGCTAGGGACCCAAGAATCCCAGTTCCTATCACTTCCCCTAAACAAGCGAATTTTAAGCTTTGAGTTTTTCGATATAGAACGGCAGCCAAAAGTGCACCGATCATGCTGCCCGGAAAGGCGAAAATTGAACCGGTACCAGATATGTTTCTAATGATGGAAACTAAAAAAGCTTGTGTTACAGCATAAGCAGGTCCCAATAAAACGGCTGTCATGACATTTGCGAGATGCTGAATAGGAAAGATTTTTGCAAATCCGGCAGGGATGTATATAAAGGAACTGGTTAGAGTCGTGATGGCCGTGATCATGGCGGTCAGCGTCATTTTCTTGATTGGATTCATCATCATGTTAACGACCTACAGTGGCCAATCCTGCTCGTTTTGAACCATTTCCCAAAATAAATATTCATAGCGGGAAGTCACCAAAAAGTGCTTTTCTAATCTAAGAAGTTCATTTTCAGGCATGCCTTCGATTAATTCTTCCAACAAAGCAATCAGCCACTTGTGTGCTTCACCGAATTCAGGAGATGAATAGGATTTAATCCAATCGGCATAACGATTATTATCCAATGCTTCACCATTTTGTGCTTTTAATTTCAAACCGATTTCATAATAATCCCAAGCACATGGTAGGAGACAGGCGATCAGGTCTGCCAAAGTCCCATGCTGCGCGGCATTTAGCATGTAACCTGTATAGGCTAGCGTGGTTGGAGTTGGTTCTGTATTTTCTAATTCCTTTGAACTGATACCGAATTCCAAAGCATATTGTCGATGGATGTCCATTTCCACTTGAAGGGTTTCATTCAAGATACTCGCAAACTTTGCCATGGTTTCGACATTATGAGCTTTAATGACACCTAAGGCAAAGAGCTTGGAATAATCCATGAGATAGATATAGTCCTGCTTCAAGTAATAGGCAAATTTCTTTTCAGGAAGAGTGCCGTTGCCAATTGCCTGGACAAAAGGATGTGAATGGTTCCTTTTCCAAATTCCTTTTGCACGTTCGTGAAGTCTATCACTGAAGGTTCCTAATTTAGTATTCTCCATTGTTCATCCTCCTTTAGAATGGTCCCCTTTGCTTTAATCCAATAAAAAAACCCGCTCCTGAATAACGGAACGGGGTAGATGGATAAAGTCAGTGTACGGACGATATCATCCACTTCCCTCCGCCGGTATGAGCCGGTTCAGGTTCAAAGGGTCCGGAACAATTTCCATCTCAGTCTTAAAAAAGACTCCCCTAGTGGTGTGAATTGTATGTAATTACTGACATCATATCAGAAAGCGAAGAAAATGCAACCCGAATTTGCATGAAGAAACCATATATCGCCTTGAAATAAGGGAAAACAGGGCAATTGACTTTTGTTGATAATTGGGATAAAATCATGTCTACATCAATTATATATAAATAATTCTTATCCAGAGAGGTGGAGGGACTTGGCCCAACGAAACCTCGGCAGCAGACCCATTTTGGGAACTGTGCTACTTCCAACAAGCTAACGCTTGGAAGATAAGAAGAGCCGTACGGACACTGCAGCCTCTTCTTGAATTAGAAGGGGCTTTTATTTTTGTGAAATAACGTTTAGTGACATAATAGAAAAGGTATATATAATTTGGTGATAATGAAATCTGTTACATTTTAGCTCAATTTGAAGCAGGCTCTAAGATGAATAAGAAAGGAGCCATTTACATGGCAGAATTAATTAAGAGGATCGAACAGAGGAAGACATTGCTGATAGAAGCGTTATTGGCAAAGGGAGTATACAAAACCTCTGATGAAAGGCACCTTTATGATGCCCCGTTAAAAGTACTGGAAGATGAATATAAAATTGTTATAAATAGACCTAATAACGAGACACCTTCGGAATGGATGACATAGTAAACGATAGATTATCTTGGGATAAGGGATATTTGAAAGCATTCGCAGTGTAACAAGGGGTGAATGCTTTTTTATTTATGTCTATATAGAGGGATGTCACAAAAAATACATATATTAAGAAAAAAGTAGGCTTTTTGTCACATTTAACATACAAAATAACACATTTAAATTCCCAAAAATGGTTGATTTTAACTATAAGTTTCATTATAGTGATAAGTGTAAAAAAATTGAATTAATGGGAGGTGTGTATAGAATGCATTGTCGAAAGGTAACTGTTGAAAGAATAGAAGAGAAGAGACAGGAAATGATTAAATTGGCAGCAATTTATGGATTTACCAGTTTTCTAACTATTCAAGCAAGTCAAGAACTGGATACCCTGTTAAATGCATTAGCCAAGAAAAGAGAATCTGAATATTTCGCGCTTCAGAATGTTTATAAGCATTTTTAAACTCGCCGTTTGGGGTTAAGCTTCATAATAGACTCCTGCGTTTAAACTAAAAAAACTACTGCTGAAGGCAATAGCTTTTAAATAATTATATTTAAATATCGATACGTTTACCAAGAATGACCAAGTCCCGTTCAATGCCATCCAGCTCGGCAACTTGTGGTAAGTTTGCCCATTTTTCAAAACCAAATTTTGAAAAAAGCTTCAGGCTCGGTATATTGTGAGCAAATATGAAACCTAATAGAGTCTTCACCCCTAATTTTGGGCTCACTTCTATTGCCTTTTGAATCGAAGTTCGTCCAATTCCTTTTCCCCGGAAATAATCATCAATATAAATGCTGATCTCTGCCGTAGAATTATAGGCGGGCCGACCATAGAAAGATTGAAAGCTCATCCATCCTGCAGTTTTTCCTTCTATAGTAATGATATACAGCGGTCGACTTTCTGAGTTATGATTCTCAAACCATTCAATCCTCGATTGTACGGAAACAGGTTCCGTATCTGCAGTAACCATTCTTGAAGCAATTGTGGAATTATATATTTCTACAATTTTGGGTAAATCCGACCGTTCTGCTTCCCTAAACTCTATGTACTCGTCCATCATTTAAACTCCTATCTATCATATATTTTCAATATCCGGAATAAAGAGTCATCATCTCACAAATTATGAAGGAAAGGTGAGCGAAACCTAATCCATTGAAAGTTTTATATTATCATACACTTTTTACTCTTTATCTGACAATTTTTTTTATTGTTAATAATGCAGATTTTTGGGTATTTAAAAAATGAAATACTTCATAGTGAATATACAAAGGAGAAACACAAATGAAGAAAATGGCAGGTTTATTAATTATTGTACTAGGTATTTGTTTTGTTGCATATAAATTTCAAGCTTCCGAGTCGAAGGATGTGCAAAGGGTGATGGCTTTTGGAGATTCATTAACCTATGGAAAAGGTGATAAGGATGGGGAAGGCTATGTAGAGGGTCTGGAGGATGAATTGAATAATCCTGACTCCAAACAAAAAGTGACTTTTTGGAATTACGGTATAAAGGGACAGGAAACGGATGGTGTTATTAAACAGCTTGATGACTATCGCATTAACACGAAACTTGATAAAGCAAGTACTTTCATCGTTTATATTGGAACGAATGACTTTATCAATAGTAACGGTGGGAACTTGGAGAAAATAAGTGATTGTAAAATCGATAAGGGTAAACGGGAGTACATCAAGCACCTGAATAAAATTACCTCAACTCTAATGAAGGAAAACGATAAAGCGAATATACTAGTGGTAGGACTCTATAACCCATTTAAAGACAATCAAAAACTTGAAAAGCACATCCAGGACTATAACCAATCAATAAAGAGGATAGTGGAAAAGGATAAGAACATGATATACATTTCTACCAATGATCTTTTTGAAAATAAAAAGAAATCGGAGTATTTCAGTGATAAGATTCATCCGAATGAAAAAGGGTATCAGGTCATTACGAATCGGATTTTGGAAAGTTACGATTTCAAGTAATTCCATGAACAGAATTCTTTCTGTGTATTTGCCGCTTTTGCTAGTTCAATGATCTCCTCATCTGTATCAGTTTTTTCTTTTACGATGTTATCACGAATTCAACCAGTAAATAAATGGATAGTTAGTGGAGGTTCAAAGGAATCTCCTTTGTCACTGAGTTTTGGTTGTTTCTTCAAATTTCAGTGATCCGCTCTAAGGCGCAAAAAAGTATTATTATTTTACACATTCATATATAACATGGAATAATTAATGCAGACTAACCATGCCTAGAAAAGGGGATGCTAAAATGAATGAAAATGAAAAAATCAGAGAAGAACTGTTAAATACTGTTACCGGACTATCGGATGAACAGCTGAACGCCCATCCAGAAGAAGGCCGCTGGAGCATTGTACAGGTATTGGATCATTTATATTTAATGGAGAGGGCCATAACAAAAAGCATTGCCGATAAATTGCAAAGCGATGAGAGGATTCCTGCTGGAGATAAACCGATCGAGCTCACTTTAAATCGCGAAGTGAAGGTACAGGCCCCGCCATATGTCATTCCGTCAGAGTCATTTCAAACTTTGAATGAGGTTAAGGATAAGTTATCTGACTCCCGTAAAGCATTTCTACATGTCGTTGACCATGCAAAAGAAAATGATCTCGAACAAAAGTCTTTTCCCCACCTGCTGTTTAAAGAATTAAGCTTGAAGCAGTGGATTCCATTTGTGGGACTGCATGAAAAAAGACATTTAAAGCAAATAGAAGAATTGAAATCAAAGTTATAAAGGAAGAAAAACTCATCCGTCTTTGGTTGAGTTTTTCGCTTTCAGACAGTTATTCGTAAAGGAAGGATCATTCAGTGAATGTTAAATGGTTAAGGGCCTGTCTTGTATTGGGGTTATTCGGATTGTTGTTGGGACTCTTGATCAAGTTTATGCTGCCACCTGATCTAGATGATATCAAACTTACTGACGAGCTGCAGCCGATCGTTGCCGAAAAACAAGATGAACTCATTCAACAGGCTAATGCATTAGGCATCACGGTAATCATTACAGCAGGGTTCCGTTCTTTAGACGAGCAAAATGCACTCTATGAAAAAGGTCGTTTAACGAAGGGGAACATCGTAACAAATGCAAAAGGAGGGGAGTCGCTTCATAATTTCGGCTTGGCAATAGATTTTGCCCTCCTAAACAAACAGGGCGAGGCCATTTGGGATATGGAATATGACGGCAATGATAATGGGAAATCGGATTGGATGGAAGTCGTCACAATCGCTAAAGGGTTAGGTTTTGATTGGGGTGGGGATTGGGCAGGGTTTAAGGATTATCCTCATTTACAAATGACATTTGGTTTGAGCCTGCGAGAGCTGCAGCAAGGTAAGCAGCCAAATGGACAGTGAGTTAGGGGCTGCTTTATTTTATTTCGAATAAATATGACTGAAAGCAGGAAAATAAGCATGTGAATTGCTTTACAGGTAAGAATTCGATAAAGTGGACTAGTGATAAATAGACATAAAGGAGTGCAGTCACCATGGAAGAAATAAAAAATTGCCGGGACTCTTTGGTCATAAAAACAAGCCTTGTCCTCCCGCCTGATACAAATAATATTGGTACGATGTTCGGAGGCAAATTAATGGCATACATTGATGATGTAGCAGCTATTTCCGCCATGCGTCATGCGAGAAGCAACGTTGTTACGGCATCAACTGATTCTGTCGATTTCCTGCACCCTATTCACGAAGGAAATGCAGTTTGCCTGGAAAGCTTCGTGACTTATACGGGCAGAACATCAATGGAAATCATCGTAAAGGTGATTGCAGAGGATTTAGTTACAGGGGACCGGAATTTATGCGTCATTTCCTTTTTGACCTTTGTGGCCATAAATGAAGAAGGTAAACCAATACCGGTTCCACGTTTGGTTCCTGAAACAGAGATGGAAATGAACTTAAATGAATCGGCAAAACAACGGGCACAAGTAAGGAAAAAGAGAAGAGAAGAAACACAGTTCATTGCAAGTACCTTCGGTGTGAAACTGCCGTGGACCGATCAATCAAATCCAGGATTATATAAATAAGAGACGCACATTTCTTGTTTAATGAAAGAAACCGTACCAATTGAAGACCAAATTGTATTGTGATTTGGTCTTTTAATCTTGTCATGGTAAGTAAAATGGCTTGATGGATATTCTTATCAAAGACGGATGCTTGGCCAGTATTCGAACATTTACGTGAAAAGACGCTTGGTTACAGTCCAAGCGTCTTTACTTACTATATCCTTTATCATTCACTTCGTATTTAGTCATCGCTTGCTAAAATACCAAAGAAACGTAAGATGTTAATGAAAAGGTTAATGAAATCAAGATATAGATTCAAGGCCATGAGCGGCACTTCTTCAGCTGTTACTCCGTAATGCTTCATTCGATTGAAATCGTATAAAATATATCCACTGAAAACTAATATCCCAATAAATGAAAAGATCAGCATCGCGGTGGAGCTTAAAGGCGAGAAAATGTTAAAAATACTAATGACCACTAAAGCAAGCAAGGCCGCAAATAACATTCCTCCCAAGAAAGAAAGGTCCCTTTTGGTGGTTGTAGCATAAATGGCTAGACCGCCAAATACAACAGTCGTCGTAATACCGGCTAAGATAACCACATTAGCCCCTGCAGCTGCTAAGTAATGTGCAATTATCGGATAGGTGGTAATTCCTGAAATAAATGTAAAGCTATACAAGAATGTGTAACCGATCGCTTTTTTCCTCCGCATGATGAATGCTCCGATCAACATGGCGATTTCGAGGATCGCTAAGGGAAGAAACAAAGATGGCGGAACAATAGTGCCTAGTGCCATCCCTAATACGGATACTGCAAGAGATAAAGCGAACGTCCGCATGACGGAGGGCATATATGTTTGTACAGTTTGAGAATACATTCAATCACCTCATCATTTATTTTATACCGTTTTCTACGAATTAGTTTTAAAAAGGTTTCATTGCCTGTAATGAAATAAAGGTGTTTTTTTCTAAGTCTTGAAATATATATGAAAGAAATATTTATTTATGTTTATCCTACCTTCGAACTAATTTTTCTGAAATATTAAAATATTTGATCAGTTTTTATATTAATTGCAGAGGGAGCAACAAGTTCAATTGGTTCATGCAAAGAGTGTTTTTTAATATCTTAAAATATTAAATTTAAAAATATTTATTCTATGCATTTTTTATGACTGCATAACTTTACTGTATAACAGTTATAAAGGAAACGATTTTTTATATCAGAAAATTATTCCTAAAGTTATAAAAAATGAAATAAATGTAATTAATTTGCATAAAAACTATTGTGTAAATGTTAAAAATTGATTAAAATCTTAACTAATTATCAGAAGATTAATTATTTTCCCGATAAAATAGTTTAGGGGGAGCAAGGATGAATAAAGCTATATTGCAAATAGAAAACTTAACTACCTCTTTTCGAATCCGGAACAAATATCATGCAGCGGTGGATGATGTTTCGTTTACGGTGAATGAAAATGAAATTGTAGCCGTTGTTGGAGAATCAGGTTGTGGAAAGAGTGCATTGGCCTTATCTATCATGCAATTACACAATAAACAAAGGACCAAATCCGAAGGAACCATAAAGTATAAAGATCAAAATCTACTAACGTTGAATGAAACGCAAATGAATAAGGTCCGGGGGAAGGAAATGGGGATGATATTCCAGGAACCTTTAACGGCTTTGAACCCACTAATGACAATCGGAAAACAAATCGAGGAAAATCTCGATTATCATACTGACCTTTCCGGGGATGAAAAAAAGAAAAGGACGATCGGACTTTTAACACAAGTAGGAATTCCTTATCCTGAGCGGACTTACAAGCAATATCCCCATGAGCTCTCGGGTGGCATGAGGCAAAGGGCAATGATATCGATTGCCATTGCTTGCAATCCAGCCCTGGTCATTGCCGATGAACCAACAACAGCCCTGGATGTAACGATTCAAGCGCAAATTCTTGATTTGCTGAAAGATATCCAAAGCAGGACTAAAATGGGGATTATTCTAATTACACATGATCTGAGCGTCGTAGCAGAAGTCGCTGACAGGATTGTTGTCATGTATGCAGGTCAGGTAGTGGAAACGGGAAGTGTTAAAGAGATTTTCAACAATCCGCTGCATCCATACACGAGGTCGTTATTAAATTCAATTCCTTCAGCTACAAGTGAGAAAAATCGTTTACATGTTATTGAGGGAATCGTTCCATCAATCGCAAAAATGGATAGGGTTGGATGCCGTTTCCAAGATAGGATCCCATGGATTCCTAAACATGCTCATGAGGAGAGGCCTCAACTTCATGAAGTGGGCAAGGAACATTTTGTACGTTGTACCTGCTATAAAGAATTTTATTTCCAAGCTGAAGGAGATGCATTGACCCATGACATTACTCAAAGTAGATAATTTAAAAGTGCATTTTCCAATAAGGGGCGGTTTTTTCCGAAGTGTGGTCGATCATGTAAAGGCCGTGGATGGTGTTTCCTTTGAGTTGCAACAAGGGGAAACGTATGGTCTGGTCGGGGAATCAGGAAGCGGGAAGTCAACGACTGGTAAGGCAGTTGTCAAGCTGAATGATGTGACATCGGGACAAATCCTGTTTGAAGGCAGGGATTTAGCAGCTTTAAGTAGAAAAGAGATTAAACCATTCAGAAAAGATATCCAAATGATTTTCCAAGACCCATATTCATCATTGAATCCAAAGAAAAGGGTGCTGGACATCATAGCTGAACCGTTGAGGAACTTTGAACGGTTATCACCTGCAGAGGAAAAGAAAATCGTTCAGGACTTCTTGGACAAAGTTGGACTTAGTCCAGAATCGATTCACAAGTATCCACATGAATTTTCGGGAGGGCAGCGCCAGCGGATTGGGATTGCCAGATCATTGACATTGAAACCTAAACTGATCATTGCCGATGAACCAGTATCAGCCCTTGATGTTTCCGTTCAAGCGCAGGTATTGAATTTTCTCCAGGATCTTCAAGCTGAGTTCAATTTGACTTATTTATTTGTAGGACATGATCTAGGCGTAATCAGGCATATGTGTGATCGGATGGGTGTTATGTATCGAGGAAGATTAGTAGAGGAAGGCAGAAGTGATGAAATCTATGAAAATCCCCAACATATATATACGAAACGACTGATTGCCGCCATTCCTGATTTAGAGCCTGAAGTTCGTGGGGATAAGGTAAAGCTTAGGAAAAAACTTACGGCAGAATATGAGTCTTCCTATTCAAAATTTTTCGATGAGAATGGACGTGCTTACGATTTGAAGCCAATCTCATCAACACATAGAGTCGCATTACTATAAGGAGGTGGAAAGAATATGTGGAAGTTTATCCTCAGACGTTTATTAGTTATGATCCCACAGCTCTTTTTATTGAGCATCATCGTTTTCATGATGGCAAAAGCAATGCCTGGAGATGCCTTATCAGGCCAGGAAATCAATCCTAGGGCAAATCCTGCCGAACTTGATAGGATCAGGGAAGAGCTGGGTTTGAATGACCCTTGGTATCAACAATATTTAAGGTGGGCATCCAATGCTGTACAGGGGGACTTCGGTATTTCCTATACACATAAAACACCTGTTATGGATGTTATCGAAGACAGGCTTTGGAACACGGTGTTCCTGGCGTTGGTCACTCTGATCTTTACATATATGCTTGCTATTCCATTAGGCATACTCAGTGGTAGGTATAACGATACCTGGGTGGATAAAACCGTTACAGGATATAGTTATGTAGGGTTTGGCACACCGATTTTCATCTTTGCGTTAATCATGTTATTCATTTTCGGCTTTGCCCTGGATTGGTTTCCCTCTGGTGGCAGTGTCGATTCAAAAGTGGATGAAGGAACATTCGCCTATGTTGTTAGTAAGATCAATCATTTGATTCTACCAGCTTTAAGTACAGCGTTAATTGCAACAACAAGTACGATCCAATACTTACGAAATGAAATCATCGATAATAAAATCAAGGATTTCGTAAGAACTGCGCGTTCAAAGGGAGTACCTGAATCAAAAGTATATTCACGTCATATTCTTAGAAATTCCTTTTTACCGATAGCAGCATTTTTGGGGTATGAAATTACTGGATTGATCGGGGGCGCTGTCATAATCGAGACCATTTTCAGTTATCCGGGACTTGGGCAGCTTTTCCTTAGTTCAGTCAGTCTGCGGGATTTCAGCGTTGTCACGGCTATCGTCATGATGACGGGATTTGCCACTCTGCTTGGCACTCTTCTTTCAGACATCATACTTAGTGCGGTCGATCCGCGCATACGGATAGAATAGGGGCGGGGTGAGTCGTATGGAAATGAAAGTAGAAACCGGAAAGAACATACAAGTGAAAGATGTGAGCCCTTCAGGAATGAAAATCATTTGGCAGGAAATCAAAAAGGATAAACTTGCCATGGGCTCATTGATTATATTAGTGGCTATATTGGTTTTCGTTTACGGTGCCTCATTCTTCATGGATGCCAAGGAAATTGCTAAGGTCGATTTCCTCTCCATTTATTTGGAACCATCTTCAGACTATTGGCTCGGTACCGATTATGGTGGACGGGATGTATTCGGTCAATTGATCATCGGTACAAGGAACTCATTCACGATCAGTTTGTTCATCACCTTATTCACGGCAATCATCGGTTTAACATTAGGGCTTCTATCTGGTTACTTTGGCGGGGCCACCGATAATGTGATCATGCGTATTATCGATTTCGTGATTGCCCTTCCGCAAATGATGTTCATCATTGTTGTAGTCACGATTGTACCAGTCTTCAACGTATATGTTTTCATCATGATCATGACGCTGTTTTTATGGACAGGAAAGGCACGGCTGATTCGTTCAAAAGCTTTATCAGAGCGTGAGTTGGACTATATCCATGCCTCAAAGACACTTGGGACGCCTCATTGGAAAATCATTCTTTTTCAGCTTCTGCCCAATGTCAGTTCACTGATCATCGTTAACTTTATTTTGAACCTCGCAGGCAATATTGGCCTAGAATCCAGTTTGACTTTCTTAGGATTCGGTCTTCCAGAGAGCACACCGAGTTTAGGGACGCTCATCAGTTATGCTCGTAATCCAGATGTTCTGGAAAACAAGTGGTGGATATGGGTACCCGCATCACTCATGATATTAGTGTTGATGCTGAGTATAAATTTCGTTGGTCAAGCGTTAAAACGCGCCGCCGATGCAAGACAAAGAAGAGGATAAAAAAAGGGGAGTGTATGATTTGAAGATCAAAAGCTATAGTAAGGTATTAAGTGCATTGGCCATTTCGTCTCTACTGCTTGCAGCATGTTCGGATGATACGGAGAAATCGTCAACGAAAGAGAAAAAAGGGAAAGCTGTCGAACAGGTCGATGCTTCTAAATTCCCGACAAAGACAACTAATCAAGGAGAGCCGATCAAAGGCGGCCACCTGACATATGGATTGGTATCAGATACCCCGTTTGAAGGGATATTAAACAAAGTTTTCTATCAAGGAGAACCGGATAACCAAGTTATCACATTCTTTGATGAAGATCTATTGGATACAGATGAAAACTATGTGTTCACGAATGATGGTGCCGCTACTTATGAGATTTCAGATGATCATAAAACGGTGACGCTGACGATTAAGGATAATGTAAACTGGCATGATGGGAAACCTGTGACAGGTGAGGATTTAGAATATGCATATCTTGTCATGGGAAGCAAGGATTACAAAGGTGTACGCTATGATGAACAAATGGCTTTAATCGAAGGTATGGAAGAGTATCATGAAGGCAAAGCGGATAGCATTTCAGGCATTAAGGTGGACGGAAAGAAAATCATTTTCACATTCAAGAAAGCGAATCCTTCCGTTACGACTGGATTGTGGACATACCCGCTTCATAAAGAATACTTAAAAGATGTTCCTATAGCAGATTTGGAATCTTCGGATAAAATCCGTAAAAATCCGATTGGTTTTGGACCATTTAAAGTGAAGAAAATCGTTCAAGGGGAAGCGGTCGAATTTGAAGCGAATAAGGATTATTACCGCGGTGAACCTAAATTGGACAGTATCACATTGAAAGTCGTGAATCCGTCAGTCGTCGTTAAGTCACTTGAAAATGGTGACCTCGATGTAGCCGAGGTCTTGGCTGAGCAATATGATCAGGCTAAGGAATTGGATAATATCGAGTTATTGGGGAAAGTTGAATTGGCTTATTCCTATATTGGTTTCAATTTCGGCTACTATGATAAAGAAAAAGAAGAAAATATTATGGATGAGAATCCTAAATTCGGTGACAAACGCCTTCGTCAGGCGATGGCATATGCCATCAATAATGAAGAAGTGGGCGAAAAGATGTACAAGGGCCTTCGTTTCCCTGCCAACTCGGTCATTACACCAAACTTCAAATATAACAATAAAGATGTAAAAGCCTATGAATATGATCCTGAAAAAGCAAAAAAACTTTTGGATGAAGCAGGATTTGTGGATACAAATAAAGATGGCATTCGTGAAGATGCGGATGGGAAAGAGTTTAAAATCAATTTTGCTTCCATGAGCGGTTCCGATGTTTCCGAGCCGCTTGCAAGGTATTATATCCAACAATGGGAACAAGTAGGTTTGGACGTTGAATTGCAGGATGGTAGGCTGCATGAGTTCAATTCATTCTACGACCTATTGAAAAAGGATAATGATAAAGTGGATGTTTATTCAGCTGCATGGGGAGTCGCTTCTGATCCGGATCCATCAGGTCTATGGGCTAGGTCTGCGGAATTTAACTATACTCGCTGGGTGAATGATAAAAATGATGAGCTTCTGGCGAAAGGGATTTCAGAGGAAGCATTTGATGATCAATATCGGATCGATACGTATAATGAGTGGCAAGAATTGATCCATGAAGAGGTTCCAGTCATTCCGACATTATTCCGTTATCAATTGGCGGGAGTGAATGAACGGGTTACGGGTTATGATTACCTTGCAGGTCGCCAATATCAATGGCATAATGTGGGCGTAACCAAATAATATTATTGAATGATTTCAATCGGCTGCCTGTATAGGTGGCCGATTTTTTGCATTTCAAAGGTGTGGTTTAAGGCTATATACATAATAGTAAGTAATTGGAAGGGTGATGTGGTTGGAAGTGAGAAATCCTAATGAAACAAAGAGAGAGTTAGAAATATTGTTTACTGAATCGATTGGTCGATTGCTGAAACCTCTTGAAGAGGAAATCATTGCAGACATTGTAGCCTATCCAGACGAAAAGAGAATTGCCTTCTTGGAATATATGAAGGAAATGTCCAACAACCAAAGACAGTTAAAGTAAATTGAACGTTCGTCATGGAGGAGGTTTCTTTATGAGTAGTGAAGAAATGAGCAGATATAAGGTATGGCGTGAAAAGTGGAAAAGGAATATGGAGAATGAGGCGTAATATGGAATTTCAACATAAGTTATGGCCATCATACCTGTTCTGGCCCATATGAGATAATTCAATCAAAGGACCGTCTTTTGGCGGTCCTTTGTATGTTAAAAGTTGGCATGAAAAGATATAATAAACAAAAGAGGAAAGGAGAGATAGCATGAGTATAATCAAAGAAAAGGAAATCGTATCATACATAAAAGATTTAGTATCCATACCTAGCCCCTCCGGCTATTCGGAGCAAGCCATTAAATATGCAGCCGAATTCTTGGAGAAAAGGCAAGTTGCATACAAGATTACGAATAAAGGCGCACTACTTGCCACATTAAAAGGCGAAGATGATAGCAGACATCGATTGCTGACTGCACATGTCGATACTCTAGGAGCGATGGTCAAGGAAATTAAGTCGAATGGCCGCCTGAAGTTGACCATGATCGGAGGTTTCCGCTGGAATTCTGTTGAAGGGGAGTATTGTAAAATCCATACGGCTGACGGGACAACTATCACCGGGACCATTTTAATCAATCAGACCTCTGTTCATGTATATAAAAATGCAGGAGATGCCAAGCGTGATGATGAGACAATTGAAGTCCGTATAGATGCTGTCGTGAAAACTAAAAAGGAAACGGAGGCCATTGGTATTTCTGTTGGCGATTTTGTCTCTTTTGAACCAAGAGTGGAGGAGTCGGATACAGGCTTTTTGAAATCAAGGCATTTGGATGATAAAGCAAGCGTTGGCATCCTCCTTCATATCATTGACCTTATTTCTGCAGGAAAGATAAAATTGGCATATACGACCCATTTCTTGATATCCAACAATGAAGAAATCGGTTATGGAGGAAATTCCAATATCCCAGAGAAAACAGTCGAATATCTGGCCGTCGACATGGGAGCGATCGGTGATGGACAATCAACGGATGAATTTAGCGTTTCAATTTGCGCAAAAGACTCCTCAGGTCCGTATCATTATAAATTACGTCAGCATCTTGTCGCACTTGCCCAAGCCAATGCTGTTGACTACCGCGTCGATATATATCCGTATTATGGATCGGACGCCTCTGCTGCGATCCGGGCAGGATACGATGTCGTACATGGTTTGATCGGACCGGGAATTGATGCTTCCCATGCCTTTGAGAGAACTCATATCTCTTCATTAAAGCATACAGCCAATCTGATTTTGCATTATATCCAATCGGAGTTGGTGTAATCGTGAAAAAACCCGCACTCATTTATGAGTGCGGGTTTTTAATTCGCTTTTTCATCAATATTTTTATTATAGTCGTGAGTTTTTAGCATAATACCAGTGAATTTCGGCGTTTTACTCGTAAGTTAAGGCGTTTTACTCGTGAATTTCGGTCATTTACTCGTAAGTTTTGCCTTATTACTCGTGAATACTAAATAATAGTAATTTATAATGATAATTCTTGTGGAGGTTCACCATTGTTGTTCATCAATCGGATGCTTTCAGGCTTAATCTGAAGAAGAATATAGTTTGGATCCTTCGGACCGTCAAACCAATTTTCAAATGACTCATTCCATAATTTATCCTTCAGTTCCTGTGAATCGTTAATTTTAGATGTCCCTGAGATTTCTAAGTAAGAATCGCCTAACCCTTCATTTTCGTAGCCAATCAGGATGTGAACATTAGGGTTCTTTTCAATTTCATCAATTTTTTCCGTTTTAGCACTCGTTGGTGTGTATAAAGTTAATTCGTCGTTAAAAAAAGTCATATAGCGTGAATGTGGTTTGTTATTTTCTACAGATGATAAAACTCCTATTTTATGATCACCGATGATGTTCAATGCTTTTTCTTTTAATTGGTTTTGGCTCATCTTTGCACACTCCTTATATTTTTTACTCTATTACTTTTCCTCTATTTTCATTAAGTTAAACAAATTTCTACAGTTTGCCAATTTTATGAATGAAGACTAAGACAAGATGCCATACTAGTCATTATGTGTTCTTTAAAGAGCCATTTAATGATCTTAATCCATATGTAAAGGTGAGTATGAGGAATGAATTGTGGTGAGTTACTTATCATTGGCGGGGCAGAGGATAAGTGCCTTGAGGGTGAAGTATTAAATAAATTTGTCGAGCTTTCAATCCGCTCAGATGGCGGAATAGGAATACTGCCGACAGCAAGTGAAATTCCTGAAGAAGTGAGTATGGAGTATATCAAGATTTTTAGAGAATTAGGCGTGGGAAGGGTGGAAGTAATCAAGTTGGATTCTAGGAAAGATGCGGATGATCCGGCACTTTGTGAACAGCTGATTTCTTATTCCGCCATCTTCATTACAGGAGGAAACCAAAGCCGGTTATCTGAATTGATCGGACAATCCAAATTCCACCATGCCCTTTCTAGAGCTTGGCATAATGGAATGGTGATAGCGGGAACTAGTGCGGGTGCTTCCATTTTAGGTAAAGATATGATTGTCGCCGCTGATACGATGCTGAATGATGATAAGTTAAAGGTTGAGCTTGGGCAAGGTTTCGGATTCCTGGATGGCCTGATCATTGATCAACATTTTTCACAGCGTGGACGCTTTGATCGTCTATTAAGCGCAATAGCGGCAAATAAAGAAATTATGGGTATTGGCATTGATGAAAATACAGCTATTTTAGTCAATGACGGCCATTTTGAAGTATTTGGACAACATCAAGTTTTAGTGCTTGATGGCAGCAAAAGCAATTATATCAATATCACATCTTCTGAAAATGGCAGTGAAGAGCTGACTCTCTCGGGATTTAACCTTCATGCACTTACCAGGGGCTATCGTTTTGACCTGCTTACCAGGAAATTGTTGATGAAAAAGGGGAGCCAACCATGATAATCAATCGAGTCCGTTATTTAAAAGGACCCAATTATTTTGCTTATACACCAACGATTTGCATTGAATTGGATATAGGGGAACTGGAAGAGAAACCATCTGATACCATTCCCGGGTTCAATGAAAAATTGTTAAAGATTCTCCCTAATATTGGAAGTCATACATGTTCAAAGGGGTATCGAGGAGGGTTCGCTGAAAGGCTCAGAAACGGTACATGGATGGCGCATATATTGGAGCATATGACAATTGAGCTTCAAAACTTGGCCGGAATCGATGCCATTCGAGGAAAAACGATAATGATGGGAAAGAAGGGTCATTATTATGTTACATATGACTATCAGGAGCAAGAATGCGGTCTACAAGCTTTTTTGGCAGCTAAAGAAATCGCGGAAGCCATCCTGAATGATGAAAACCATATAAATGTACAATTATATGTAAAACAAATTGAACAAATCTATTATCAAAATAAACTAGGGCCAAGTACGGAAGCCATTTTTAAGGCAGCACAAGCAAAAAATATTCCTGTCGAACGAATGGGTGATGATAGTTTACTGCGTTTAGGAACAGGTTCAAGGCAGAAGTATGTCCAGGCGACAATTTCAAGCCAGACTTCGAATATTGCCGTGGAGAACTCATGTGATAAATCATTGACCAAAGCGATCTTGAAAGGGTGTGGCCTTCCTGTACCTGAAGGGGAAATTGCCCATTCCATTGAGGATATCTTTGACTCAGCGGACAGGCTTGGTTTTCCATTGGTTATAAAGCCGTATAACGGTAGGCAGGGCCAAGGGGTCATCACCCATATCAAGAATAAGGATGAACTCTTCAATGTAATCAATTGTTTGGAATCGCATGTAGAGAAGTATATTGTCGAACGACATTTTGAAGGACATGACTACCGGTTATTGATTGTCAACGGAGAGCTTATAGCATCCAGTTTGAGGCTTCCTCCCTATGTTATTGGAAACGGTAAAGAAACGATACGGAGATTGATAGAAAAGGAAAATCGTAATACGTTGCGGGGAGAGGGCCATGAAAAGCCGATGTCAAAAATTCCGCTTACACACACCGTGACTTGTTATTTGGAAAAGTCGAACAGGACGCTTAATACTATTCCGAAGGAAGGAGAATTGGTACAAGTTGTCGGCAATGCAAACCTTTCAACAGGTGGGAAGGCAATCGATGTAACCGATCAGATCCATCCAACCATTAAGAACATGGCGGTTGCTGCCGCAAGAGCAATCGGGTTGGATATTGCCGGAATAGATTTTATCTGTGAGGATATATCCAAACCAATCGACCATTCTCGGACAGCGATCATTGAAGTGAACGCTGCGCCAGGAATTCGAATGCATCACTATCCGAGTGAAGGGGAAAAAAGGGATGTCGGCAAAGCCATAGTCGATTATTTATTCCCGACTAGGGAAGAGGGAGCTATACCAATCATCGCAGTGACAGGAACAAATGGTAAGACGACAACGACTCGATTGGTTCATTACTTTCTTTCAAATGAAAAAACAAAGGTCGGAATGACGAATTCAGATGGAGTATATATCGGTGATGAGGTATTGGACCAAGGTGACTGCAGTGGCCCGATAAGTGCAAGGATGGTATTGGCCCATCCTGAAGTCGATTTGGCTGTTTTGGAAACGGCACGGGGAGGAATTTTGCGTGAAGGTCTGGCTTTTCGTCAATGTGATGTGGGCATCATTACAAATGTGAGTGAGGATCATCTCGGAAATGATGGAATTGATACATTGGAGGATCTTGTAAAATTAAAGCGGCTGGTTGCCGAAATCGTTCTGAAAACGGGATACTGTATACTGAATGCGGATGATCCGAATGTAGCAGCCATGGAAGCTTATACAGATGGGCAAGTCATCTACACCTCTACGGATGCCACTCAGCCACTGGTGAAGGCCGCGATTAATGAAGGATGTAAGGTATGGTATGTCAATGAGCAAGGGATGATTCTTCATGCATCAGATGGTATCATCCATCAATTTATGGATTGCAATAAGATTCCAATAACGATCTCCGGCATGGCACGTCATAATATCGCCAATTTACTTCAGGCGTTAGCCGCAGCTCATACACAAGGCATTTCCATGGAAGAACTAAGAAAGAAGGCTGTCTCGTTTATGCCTGATACGAATTTATCCAAAGGACGTTTCAATTTAAAAAAGTTAAAAGAGCGAACCATCATCATTGACTATGCACATAATGAAGCAGGATTAAAAGCCATATTCGAAACGGTCAGTGCCTATAACAGAAATCGTCTTATCACTGTTTTGGCAGGGCCAGGGGACCGAATTGATGAAGAGCTTATCAGGCTCTCTAAAGTGGCGGCAATGCATTCTGATTTGTTCATCATTAAAGAAGACGATGATCTACGGGGAAGGGAACCCTTTGAGGTAGCAAAACTGCTTCAGGAAGCTGCGATAGAAGAAGGGCTACATAAAGATCGGACTTGTCTCGTGCTTAACGAATTGGATGCCTTCGTAAAAGCCTGGGAAACATCACAACCAGGTGACCTATTATTATTCTTTTACACGGATTTCGGATATGTTGAACGGTTTTTCGAAAAAGTTTCAAAAGATCCATTGCCGAAGAAATAAAAGACCGTGCATTTCGCCATGCGGAATGCACGATTTTATTTTATAATGTCCCCATAATGAAGCAGTCAAGTTGAACAACCAAATGGATTCTACGGTACATTAGTCTAAATTGATTTATCATTTGCATTACTTTTCCTTTGTATATGTTCCTGAATGAAAAAAAGCTAATCTATTTGGATTAGCTTCAGTTGGATTTGGATGATTTGTACTCACGATTGCCGTCTTTATTTGTTGTTGTGTACTTTATAACCTCGCCCGATGGGCATAGATAACAATCAAAATGTGCGTCGTCCACATAGTCAGGTTTGCGGAAGACTCCTTCTTTTGTTTGAGAACGTGTATAGGGTAAAGCTGGTGTGATTTGTTTGCGAAAAATGTAGTTAGTATTGACTAGTGTTTTTAAGCTGCATCTGTGGCAACAGCTTCTGGTTTTCCAACTTTTTCAATCACTTATTCAAGATGCTCAAAGATCCGACTAATATGCGTAATTCGAGCGCAGGGCGCTTCTCATCAAGCAGGTCTTACCACTCAGTTGATGATACAAAATCATTTTCTGTTAACTAACGCTTAACAGGTCCTGATACTAATTTAGAAACTACCACCTTGTCATTGCTTAATCGAATAAACTTATTAACATCAGAAAAATTTCAATGATTCTAGGTTGATATATTCCCATCTTATTAGAAATATCTATTATACTACTCTTTATTGACACCGATAGATAAGTAATTTGTTTCTGCAATAACGTCAATTTTGTGATTATCTTTTTCGTAAGTTGTCAAAGCGCCCTCCTGGAAGGTTTTTTTCCATCCACTCGCTTTGATATGCAAACGATATATTAATGGAAGTCCATCTTTCTTTGTTTCAGAAACGGCTAAGCCTGAATAAGATGAAAAACCTTTGCGGCTATTAATTACTTCAGCATTTTTAGGAATTGGGAAACCATTAAATTTTTCTGACTCTTCATAAGAAAACACAGTCCAAAGTGCAAATGTAAATACACATAAAGTTAGACCTGAAATTAACCAAATACTTTTTTTCTTATTAATAATAATAATTAGCCTCCTTTATTACATTTTCACAATGCGATATGATGAATACCCTGTTATAGCATTGAAACTCCTATTCCAATAATTACTAGTATGACCTGAAAGTAAAAGATTGGATGATTGTTTTTCATAAATCCACATTGCATGAGAGTAACGGTCTGCCCCAGATTTCTTAAATTGTATCACATCTCCAGATTTCGCATTCTTAATTATGGAAGATTTACTCGTACTACTATATCCAACTTGTGTTCTAACTAGGTGAGAATACAAATCAGTTACAACCGTCCAAGATGTACTTCTACTAAAAGTATTATCTGGACGTTTCATTATAAACCAAGACTTAGTATCTGAAACTAAAGTTGCAGTAGTGGTTCCTACCTTTTTTCTCCCGCCTGCAAATAAAATTTGAGAAACAAAGTTCGTACAATCATTACTGTATTTAGGATAACTAGTATTATAACTTGAATAATACTTTTTAGCGTATGATCTGGCATTGGTCAGATTGATTGTTCCTGTCGCCGTGGGTACAATGCTTATTATTTTTTCTAGTTCTTTAACTGCTTCTTCTTGTTGTATTTCGTCTTTCATTTCCCCTAACGTTGTATCCTTTACTTCATCACTTAATTCAAAAGTAGCTGTATCAATTGTGTTATCTAGACCTTGATCGTAATTTTGAGTTTCTTCTAGAGTCAACCTATGAAGGTATTCTGCAAAATAAGCACAAATTAACTGGTAATCTTCACGGTTGGCTAACTCTTTATCTGAATCATTGTTCATTTGTTCAACTACAAAGTTAATATACTCTTCAGTTCCAACTTCAAGGTTATACCCTTTTTCATTCAGATAATCCACTAAAATAGTTTCAACTTCTCCGAAAGTATAATCATTTCTTACTTTTTCAGTAGCTGAAGCTGAGTCCTGATAAAGGAAAAAACCAATAAATAATGTAAATGAAAACATGTAAAAAGCAATTTTTTTCAAAAAAGCATCTCCTCGCAAATGAATTTTTTTACAGTACATCATTATTAATAGTTTTTCAACGTACCTCCTTTACGGTGAGTAACTACATTTTTTTTGGTACTTTTAACCTTACTCTTCGTATATTATTCGATTTTTTTGTATAAAATCCTTCTTTATTCCTACGTTAAATCTGTTTATTTGTATGAATCCCTTCTTTTTACTCAAAGGTCTAATGTTTTTGTCTAAGACCTTTGGTTTATTAGGTGCTTTTATGAAATCGGTTAAATTGAAAAAAATTGATGAAGCAAAGAGGACTTACTTCAATAAGGACAAGAAATTAAATTGTAAAAAAATCAAAATTAGTAAATAATCATAAAAGTTAAAATAAACAAAGAGATTCAATAAAGATAAGGAGTTATTGAAAATATGATGTGGCGCTTACTTAGACAAGGAGTTGGGGGGATTTTCAAGTAAACTGAAGTTTTATTATCAACAAAAGCCACCAGACAACCGTTTTAATCATTTGATCAGAAAGCATTTATCAGTCATTATATTTACCTAATTTAGTAGACATCTACCGATTAAGAGAAATAGTACACTAATAACCATAATGAGAATAATATGAATGAAATATGCTCGTGTTTCTTTATAAACGATTTTCTTTTTTAAATTTCCGCTTATGCGCACTGGCGTTCACATGTGTGGAATCAAAAAATACATGCTCTGCACTTATCGGTTTTTTCGGGGAAAGAAGGCAAAAGGAGTTCTATCTAACTGTAAAAACAGAGTTGGTGGAACGGAAGGTACAAGACTCCAGCAGAAGGTGAGTGCCTGGTGTGGAAATTAACGGTCAAATTTTAAAACCCAAAAAAAACTGTAGACAAAACTCCATTATTATCGAGTTTGTCTACAGTCTAAAGCTGATCCAAAGATTAGCTTTTTTTCAAAACCGTTTCATTCCCAGCAGGGACATTGGCGTGGTCTTTTTTATATACTCGTTGCAGTACGATGGACTGAGCAATCATGAACAATCCTCCAATTGACCAATACAGTGGCAATGCAGCGGGAGCGGAGAAAGAAATGAATAAAATCATTGCTGGTGAGAGCAGGCTCATCAGCTTCATTTGTTTCTGCTGTTCTTCCGGCATTTGTCTCATGGAAATGACCGATTGGAAATAATAGATGATACCAGCAATAATCGCCATGGCGATATTCGGCTGGCCAAGGCTGAACCAAAGAAAACTATGTGTCGCAATTTCATGGGACCCTTGAATCGCATAATAAAAGCCCATTAAAATCGGCATTTGTATTAAAAGGGGCAGACAGCCCATATTTAGTGGGTTGACTCCATGTTTTTGGTAAAGCTGCATCATTTCCTGTTGTAGGGCCTTTTGTTTAGCTGGATCTTTCGTTTCTTTAATTTTTTGCTGGATTGCTGCCATTTCCGGTTTCAGCCCATTCATCTTCGTTTTCATGCTGAGCTGTGTTTTATATTGCTTTGCAGTCAGTGGAAGTAAGACAAGACGGATGAAAAAGGTCATCATAATGATGCTTAAACCATAGTTACCATTAAATAAATCTGCATTGAATTCGAGCAATTTTGTCATAGGGTTAACCAATGCAGTGTGAAATGGGCCGCTAGTAGCTGCGGAGCATCCTGTCAAAAGGGTTGTTGCTAGAAATAGTACGGTCATTAGAAACATGTTTTTCTTCTTCAAAATAATTCCTCCTCGAATTGTTAATGATTAAACAACTAGAAGGAGGCTTGGCTCATCAGGATCATCGGGTGCATCCTTTTTCCTAATAAATGTGAAAAAGCGCTGTGCACCGCGCCAGTCAAAAATGCTGCCTGCATGAACAGGGGATTTACTTTTATCTGAATGAACGGAAGCTTGATGTCTATCGTTCAAGAGTGATTGATTTTTATTTAAGAAGTATAACGCAGCCAGTGGAAAGACAAAGGTAAATAAATAACCTGCCAATACCGCATGGCGAACGGTTTGATAATCGAACTCTAATAATAATTCCCACATAGGAATCCCTCGTTTTTTCTAAGATTAGAAAATTTAGTTCGGTTGGCCTCTGAATAATAAAACAGTTAGGGCCTGGATAACTTTCGATCTTACTGAACTTAAATCATTAAGAACACTATATCAGATTCTAATGTAAGAAAGCTAAAAAATATAGGGATATTTTCAAAAAATACACAGGTAATATTTTCTGATAGAAGAATTTGATGCTAAAAGTGCATATAGAATCAAGCTTCAAGTACTACGAGCTAAAGTGCACACATGTAAAAAAAAGCATTGTTTTTGCTTCTAATTCAAGAGTTTCAATCCAAAAGATAATCAGGGTAATCAGAAACGATGCCATCTAACTTCATCTTCTTGAACTTGCGCATTTGTTTTTTATTGTTGACGGTCCATGTATATACTTTCATTCCGTGCTCTTGGATTCGCATTTGCAGCTTTGTTTTCAAAATCGTATGTTTAGGATTCAAAAATGAAGCAAACTCTGCTATTTCTTTTAATTTTTGGTCAGTAATACGCCGCTTTATCAAAACCCCTACTTGGATGTCAGGCATTAGTTGATGGAACCTTTTCATGGATTCCATATCGAACGAATGAACCATGATCCTATTATTATTTGATGGGTACTCGTGGAATTTTCTTAATTCTTCTGCAAGTTTCTTTTCAATGCCGGGATAAAAAGAAGGATGTTTTATTTCGATCAAGATTCCAACTTCTGACCGGAAATTTTCCAATACCTCACTTAGTAAAGGAATCCTTTCGTTTTTAAAACGAGTGTGATACCAACTTCCAGCATCCAATTCCTTTAATTCGGCCGCTGTGTAATCACGGAGGTTCCCTTTACTGTTTGTCGTCCGATCCAGCGTAGGATCATGATGGACTACAAGTACACCATCTTTACTAAGGTGTATATCCACTTCCAGGAAGTCTGCTCCCAATTCAACTGCTTTATTATAAGATGCCATTGTATTCTCTGGGCAATATCCGGATGCACCTCGATGTCCAATTTTGAGGGGGGGATGTTGCTTAATGATGAAGTCCTCAGGGGAATCACGCTTCGTTCTATTAATGTAAAGAATGAACAAGCCAAGGATGATTACCAAGATAATAAGAAAAAATGTGATCACCTTTTCACACTCCTTTTAGACACATGATTGGAAACTCTTCGATATCCTATACTCTAACTTAAACGAAATAAAAAAAGTTTGTACTTTAACATCCTCACTTCATAATTTTACATGTTAGGCTGGGAAAAATCATGTTTTGATTCCTGTTTCAAGGAAATGCGGTTATCCATTTTCAGACTTAAAAGGATTTATTGGAAAGGTATGGAATACTTATAAATTAAGTATCAATAAGGGGGGAAAGCAGATGGAATTGCAAGTGAAACCGAAGTCTAAAAAGTGGAAGGGGAATCTTGGATTATATTTTTCCCTGCCCATTCTTTCTTGGGCCTTTTACGATTTTGCCAACACGATTTTTTCTTCTAATATCAATACGATTTTCTTTCCGTTTTTCCTCCAGGAACAGATTGGGGAAAATGCTGTCCTTGATCAGATTGCGAGCACCTTCATTTCTTACGCGAATGCAATTGCCAGTTTGTTTCTAGTTTTGTTTTCCCCACTTTTTGGGGTGATGATCGATCGAACGGGAAAAATGAAAAAACACATCATGATTTTCACACTCATTTCCGTTGCATGCACATTTACAATGGGGATTTTTGGGGGATATTCCTTCGATGGGAAATTTCTTGGCATTCCCATTTCGTTAGCGGTCGTCATTCTTTTATTTGTGATTGCTAAGTTTTTCTATCATTCAAGTCTTGTTTTCTATGATGCGATGATGAGTGATCTGGGAACGAAACAGCAATTGCCGCTTATTTCTGGGTTTGGGGTGGCTGTCGGTTATCTAGGAACGTTAGTAGGGCTGTCCATCTATCCATTTATAAGTAAAGGGAGTTCACATGAAGCCTTTATGCCAACAGCCATTTTATTTCTGGTTTTTTCCCTTCCCTTATTCTTTTTTTTAAAAGAGACTCCAAAACAGCAAAAAGCAAAAGAACCTTTTATTTCAGGTTATAAGGAAATTATGACAACATTTAAAGAGATGCAATCCTATCGATTGGTATTTACATTCATGATTGCATATTTCTTTCTAAACGACGCAATTGCGACCACGATTGGCATGATGGCCGTTTATGCCAAGACTGTTGTTGGATTTTCTTCAAGCGGATTCATTTTGCTTTATTTGGTATCGACAGTATCAAGTATTGTCGGATCGTTTCTGTTTGGATACATCACTCAGTCAAAGGGACCGCGGCTCGCTGTGACTTATGTGGGCATTCTCCTCTTAGTCGCTTTATTTGTAGCGGTATTTGCACAAACTGCTCTTTGGTTCTGGGTTGCGGGTAGTATGTTCGGCATTTCGCTTGGTTCGATGTGGGTGACATCAAGGACCTATATCATTGAATTGACTCCAAAGGAGAAGAGGGGACAGTTTTTTGGGCTATTTGCATTCTCTGGCAAAGTTTCTTCAATAATCGGCCCTCTTTTGTATGGAACGATTACGCTGATTTTCCATGACCTGGGTACATTGGCGAGCAGGATGGCATTAGGGTCATTGATCATCCTGGCGGTAATAGGACTGGGCTTTCTTTTGAAATTGAAAAAGTTGGAAGAAGTGAAATGAAAAAAAGGGAATGGAGCAAAGCCTAATGCCGGGTCCATTCCCTTTCATTTTAATCCTTATACCAAATTTAAGGTGACGTCAATATTCCCACGAGTTGCTTTTGAATAGGGGCAGACCATGTGAGCCTTTTTGACAAAGTCTTCGGCTTCTTCCTTGCTTAGGTCAGGAATCGAAACATCCAATCTCACAGCCAGTTTAAAGCCGCCGTCTTCCTCATCTTTACCAATTGTGACATTTGCCGTCACGGATGTATCAACTTTTTTCTTTTCTTTTTGCAGAACAAGATTCAAGGCACTGTCAAAGCAGGCCGCATAACCGGCTGCAAATAACTGTTCAGGGTTTGTTGCACTCTCGCCGGAACCACCTAACTCCTTCGGTGACCTTACATCGAAATCCAGGATTCCGTCCTCTGACTTAACATGTCCTTCACGACCACCGTGTACGGTGACTGTAGCTGTATATAATGGTTTCAATGAAAACAACTCCTTTGTCTATTCTTATTATCATTAGTTCCCCACTGTAAGTCTGATTAAACAAAATGAAAGAGAGTTTATGGAGGTTTTGCTTAAAAGTATTGTTTGAAAATGGTTTTAAATTGGAAAAATTTGCTTTATAATGAACTGTATTAGGAAGAATAATACACCCATTATATAGGGGGAGGTCGATTATGTTTGAGTTGGATGTAGAAAATAGTAAACCCATATATGAGCAACTGATGGATAAGTTTAAGGAACTAATGATTAATGACGTTTTACAGGAACATAATCAGCTTCCATCCATTCGAATATTGGCTCGGGAATTGACTATCAATCCAAATACAATCCAAAAGGCATACAAACAACTTGAATCTGACGGGTATATTTATACCTTACCAGGCAAAGGTAATTTCGTTGCCCCTCCTACATCTTTGAAAAATTCATTAGAAGAAAAGATTAGAAACGATCTTGAAAAGGTTTTTGCTGAAGCTCTGTATATCGGAATCGATAAACATGAAATTTATAGACTATTAGAAAAGGGGGGAGATTCATGATTGATATAAAACAGGTGAGTAAACTATATGAAGGAAAAGAAGCTATCAAGAACGTCAGCTTGGTCATACAAAAGGGCTCCATATTCGGCTTGTTAGGTTCGAATGGGGCAGGGAAAACGACCCTATTAAAGATGCTTTCAGGTAATTTGATTCAAGATGCCGGTGAAGTTCTTATTGATCGATCACATGTGTTTGAAAACCGTGAAGTGAAAAATCGTTGTTTCTTCCTGCCTGATACGCCTTATTTCTTGGCTAACTATACGATTTTGCAGATGGCGGATTTTTACAGCCAGGTTTATAGTCATTGGAATCAAGAACGTTTCTATCAATTACAGGAAGTATTCCCGATACCCTTACAATACAAAATACATAAACTATCAAAGGGGATGCAGAGACAGGTTGCTTTTTGGCTCGCTCTCTCGACGATGCCGGAAGTTTTGATCCTAGATGAACCTTTTGACGGGTTAGATCCGGTCATGCGTAAAAGTGTGAGACAGTTGTTGATTCAGGATGTTGCTGAACGGGATATGACGATTTTGATTTCGTCCCATAATCTCCGGGAAATTGAAGATTTAGCCGATCATGTAGGCATATTGCATAAAGGGCAGCTTGTTATCCAAAAGGATTTGGACGATTTAAAAGCGGATGTACACAAAGTGCAGATTGCATTTAAACATAAAATTCCCTATGGGCTATACCGCGGAATTCAAATTCTTAACAAGGAAAGACGTGGCAGCGTGATCGTTTGCATTGTGAAAGGTAAGGAATCCTTGATTAAATCGCACTTTAATCAGTTTCAGCCAGAAATATTCGATATTCTCCCCCTTACTTTAGAGGAGATATTCATTTATGAAATGGGGGATATAGGTTATGTCATCCAGAATAACCTCGTTTAATAAAGAACTGATTATCTATATTTTCAGAAGCACAGGCTGGATTGGTTTCCTATATTTCATCGGCCTCATATTTGCTCTGCCTCTGGAGATGTTAACGATCATTTTGAATGAGAATAATGAATATGTGAAATTAGAAAACCTTTTTTCCAGTCAGCAGATGATTCAATTTGTCTTGGTCATTGTTATTCCAGTATTACTTGCCATCTTTCTTTTTCGATTTTTACAGATAAAACAAGCCTCAGATTTTATTCATAGTTTACCGATTACTAGACGCAACATTTATTTTCATATGATTGGGACGGGGATTGGCTTCATCGTTTTGCCTATTTTACTTACAGGCTCAATATTGATGTTGTTCCACTCGGCAATAGATATAGAAAGGCTTTATACCATGGCGGATATTTGGTCATGGATGGGAATTACATTCATTTTGGAAGCTATTATCTTTTCTGTTGCCGTATTAATTGGAATGGTGACGGGATTATCTGCATTGCAAGGCTTGCTGACCTATGTTTTTCTTGCACTTCCGGTGGGTTTATTTATATTGATTACAGCCAATGTGAAGCTTTTGTTAGCAGGGTTTTCTGCAGATTATTATCTAAGTGGCAATATGAAAGGCATTTCACCCTTATTAGCTGCAACTGAGATGGAGAAAATTTCATTTTTATCGGTTAATACATTAATCTACGCTGTATTGACCTTGCTCTTTTTACTTATTTCTCTTTTTCTATATGAGAGGAGAAAGTTGGAGCATGTATCGCAAGCATTTGTTTTTCCAAAGATTAAGCCATTATTTAAATTCGGCCTGACCGTATGCATGATGCTGTTTACAGGCTTTTATTTTAGCGAAACGACAGGGAAACTCGGATGGATTTTATTCGGATATGCCGTCGGTTCTTTGCTTGGGTATTACTTAGGGGAAATCGTCTTGCAAAAGACATGGCGAATAAGCTTCAATCTGAGAGGCTATGTAACATTTACGGTTGTGGTTATCGTGCTGGCGCTCATTTTAAAAATAGACCCCATTCGGTTTAAGTCCAAGATTCCTGAGGAGAAAATGATAAGCCAAATTTATATTGGCAATGCTCCTTTGTTTATTGATGATGAAACAACGGATATTGCACCCACATTTCTTAAAGATAAGGAAAATATAGAAGCGATCAGGTTACTGCATCAGCAAATTATCGAAAAGGGAAAAAAGGTTTCGATTGGTGAATTGGATGACGGACAATCCGTATTTCTAATGTATGAACTCAAGAATGGAAAAAGGTTAGCAAGAGAGTATCATCTGCATAACTACGACTCATACTTGCAGCTATTGGCGAAAATTTATGAGTCCAGTGAATATAAAAAAACGGTGAATGAGCTATTGAATGTGTCAGCCAATGACGTTTCGCAAATCACGATAACCGCGAGCGGACAAGTGGACAAATCCGTATCGATTACGGATGGTCATCAGCTACAAGAAGCCGTGCAGGCATTGTCGGAGGATCTGTATAATCAGTCGTTGGCTCAAATGACAAATCCTTTTGGTGATTATGCCTCTATTGACATTCTTTTGAATAATAACAAAAGCATTAATTTGAATTGGGATTCTTCTTATTCTCGGTTTTCAAAATGGATGGAACAAACCGGGCAAGCCGAAGAAGCGCGGTTAATGGCTGACGATATCGATTATATTCTTGTGGTAAAAACCAATCCGCAAATTTATAATTCGATTTCTGAAAGTGAACTTGTACAACAGATTGAACAGCATCGGAATCGCTTGAAAATCAACACGGCTTCGGAAATCGAAACGGCCATTGATCATGCTCAAATCAATTGGGACGGAGAGTACGCAGCTGCTTTTTATTATAAAGATAGCAGAGGTGTGGATATCAAGAGCTTTTCTAGCGACCAGGTTCCCGGCTTTATTTTGGATCATTTTAGCGAATGAGAGGGAAGGGGAAACCCTTGATAGAGCAAATTTTTTTGATGAGTCCATAAAATATAAAGGATGCCACCGAAGTCGGTGGCATCCTTTATCAGTGCATATGTTTGTGTGTCTATACTTTATAGTTTTACGACGTTTTTAGCTTGAGGTCCGCGGTTTCCTTCTTCGATTTCAAATTCAACCTCTTGACCTTCATCAAGTGTCTTGAAACCCTCTCCCTGAATGGCGGAAAAATGTACGAATACATCGTCTTCGTTTGGTACTTCAATAAATCCAAATCCTTTGTCACTATTAAACCACTTTACTTTACCTGATACTGTCATTCTATGAATCCTCCTAAAAAATAAAAAAATATTAATGGTGATGATTTTCCTTTTTTTGAAAAAATCAATTTCACACATTATCAAGAACCCTCATTCAATTTGAAATTATCATACGAAGATGCTTGATAATATGTGAATGCTTACTGGATTCACATACAAAATACATATGTTTTATCTCTGGTCGAATTTCCAATTTTTTAGTATATACCCACCTTTATAAAGGATAAAACAAATGGAAGTAATTAATACATTTCCATTTGGTGATATAATATTAGGGAGGTTTTATGATGGGAAGGATAACGGCCATGATGAATATGATTTTCCTATAAGGAAAATTCGACCGGGGTTTTTCATGTTTAAAGGTAAAAGTGATGTTCAAATCATAAAAACAATGTGATATTAAAGTTTTTAGGGGAAATAATCGGGTATAGGTATGAAAGAAAGGACTGATGAATAATGAAGAAACTCTTAAAAAGGGCCGTCATTTTTGCCGCTCCCATCATTTTCAAAGAAGTAAAGAAGCGCTGGAAAAACAAACGAAATCAAAAAGCAATGAAAACAGCAAGATAGACCGTGAAATCATGAAAAAATGAACGATAATTATATGGATCGGGATAAGGGGCGCTGATGAGGCGTCTTTTGTTTTGTTCGCCGACCAAATCCTCTTACTGTGATTCATTCACCTCTACATCTTTCCTTCATATCGTGTTAAAATAGTAAGGTTGATTGAAATGAATGCCGAGTAGCCAAGGCGAAAGCCTTATGATATATTTCTTCTTACATATATTGTGTATGATCAGGAATTTTGCATACAAAGAAAGGTTGACATTCCAATGTAAAAATACAATTTACCCTCCAATAAATTTTAAATAAATTGATTACTTCAATAACGAAAGGAACATTTTATGACTACATTAAAAGACGAGGTTCAATCCCGACGGACCTTCGCAATCATCTCTCACCCGGATGCCGGGAAAACGACTCTGACAGAAAAATTATTGCTCTTTGGTGGCGCGATTCGTGATGCCGGAACGGTTAAAGCAAGAAAAACAGGGAAGTATGCAACTAGTGACTGGATGGAGATTGAAAAGCAACGGGGAATTTCCGTGACGTCTTCGGTCATGCAATTTGATTATGATGATTTCCGTGTTAATATTCTCGATACACCTGGTCACCAAGACTTCAGTGAGGACACATATCGTACGCTTATGGCTGTTGATAGCGCCGTGATGATCATCGATTCGGCAAAAGGGATTGAGGATCAGACGGTTAAATTATTCAAAGTTTGCCGGATGAGGGGTATCCCGATTTTCACGTTTGTCAACAAAATGGACCGACAAGGTAAAGCGCCGCTCGAATTACTTGCCGAACTTGAAGAAGTATTAGGAATTGAAACATACCCAATGAACTGGCCAATTGGTATGGGAAAAGACTTCGTGGGCATTTACGATAGGTTCAATAATCGGATTGAACAGTTCAAGACGGACGGTGATGAGCGTTTCCTTCCTTTGAATGAAGACGGTGAACTCGAAGCGGAACATAAACTTAAAGATTCCCAGTTGTATGAGCAAACTCTGGAAGAAATCATGCTATTGACGGAAGCAGGCAATCAATTCTCAGAAGAAAACATTGCGAACGGTACACTTAGTCCCGTATTTTTCGGAAGTGCATTAACGACATTCGGTGTTCAGACGTTTTTGGATGCTTATCTGCAATTTGCACCAGCTCCACAAGCCCGGATGACAACATCAGGTGAAATGAGTCCTGTCAGTAATGATTTTTCTGGCTTCATTTTCAAGATCCAAGCGAATATGAACCCAAAACACCGTGATCGGATTGCTTTCCTTCGAATCTGCTCCGGTAAATTCGAGCGTGGAATGAGCGTCAACTTGAGCAGGACAGGTAAACCAATCAACCTTTCTTCTTCCACCCAATTCATGGCTGATGATCGGAATACCGTAAACGAAGCAGTAAGCGGAGATATCATCGGTTTATATGATACAGGGAACTACCAAATTGGTGACACGATTACGACAAGCAAAGACTTGTTTCAGTTTGAAAAGCTGCCTCAGTTCACTCCGGAACTATTCATGAGGGTAACAGCCAAAAACGTCATGAAACAAAAACATTTCCATAAAGGAATTAACCAACTTGTACAAGAAGGGGCAATTCAGCTCTTCAAAACGGTTCGGATGGAAGAATATCTGCTTGGTGCAGTTGGGCAACTTCAATTTGAAGTATTCGAGCATCGAATGAGGAATGAGTACAATGTTGAAGTCTTGATGGAGCGTATGGGCAGTAAAATCACACGCTGGGCTGAAGATGAAAAGCTTGATGAGAATCTTCATAGCTCAAGAAGCATTCTTGTTAAAGACCGGTTTGATAAATATGCATTCTTATTTGAAAATGAGTTTGCACTTCGTTGGTTCCAGGATAAAAATCCTGACGTTGAATTATATAATCCAATGGATTTGAAATAATGGAGAAGCCCGTGTGATGCACACGGGCTTTTTCATTATGCATTGTTTAAGTATCGAAAGGTGTGGAATGAAAAGACCTTACAAAATCATGTGGAATATACTGCCAATGGGGAAAGCCGCAAATTTGGAAAGAAGATAAAAAATCAATCGGGCTTCGACTTATCCTGTTAAATCAAAATCACTTAGGCGGAGTATCGGTTTGGTACATTGGATCAGAAACCCCTGACATTTGGGATGTATATCAATTTAATCAATAGTTTAACTGAAAAACTTCGGATAGTGGAGGTTGTTCAGCTTGTAGAATAAGGTCCCTTTTAGGGTCTAAATCTGCAAGCTTTTTTTGTATAATCAAAAATAACAGATTCCAGATAAAAGTAATAAAAACAATAAAGACTGATGTTATAAATACATAAGTAGGATTTGCATGTTTTTTCGATTTATAGGTTTCAATTGCCCCGCATCCGCACTGATGTCTACAATTACTGAACCCTATTTCATAATCATTAACATATCTCTAGCAATTAAATGATCTTTTCTATGTTTAGGTCATTTTACACAATTGATGACTAAGTCTAAATATCGAGTACTTAATTACTTAATATTTGTTGATTTGAAATCTGTTGAAAATGCGGGTATTTTAATCATTGCCCCCTGTTTTAAACATGTCGATTTTAGATAAACGGAAACAGGGAGATAGAAGATGTTAGACTGCTGTATTTTTGAAAATTAAATAGTAACTAATTGGAAAGGTTAAATAAGAAAATCGTAGTAACTTTTAGCAGTGTAAGAATTGCTGGGATATTTCGCTAAACTTCTTATGAACTGTATCATACTAATAGAAAACTTGTGGCTTTAACCCTGGTGCAGGAGGAGTTTAGCAAAATAACTTATATTGATCTACCGAGGTATGTAGGGGATAAGATGTGAAAGGAGAATAATGACGGTGCGAGTAAGATTTTGAAATTTATTTCCAAGCCTACGAAGGTATAGTCTGTTTTAATATTTGGAAAATATTGCAGATGAATCAGTATTTTTAAGGATACCATGGGCAAATGGTTAGGTTATATATATATTATCTCAATTGATTTAAATCACTTGGCTATCTTTTTGGAACTTGATTAAGTACCGAATAATTGTGTGATGTAAGCAAAATGAACATACTTAACAAAAAGTATCATCCTTAAAGTTAATAGAGTTTTTAGACCAAAGAGGTGTGTAGCAGTGAAAAAAGGGAAATGGAGTCTACAGTTTACTATTATGATACTGGTGTGTGGGGTAGTAGCCCTATCATTATTTATTACAGATATTCTTATTAGCCAAACAGTAGCGGATACAATAGAGAAGAGCCAGACTGAAAAAGCAGTAAACGTAGCACGCATGGCAGCACAAACGTCGCTTGTAATCGAAGCGTTAAGTGGAAGTGGGAACAATCAGGAAGTTCAGCAATTTACCAATAGGATAAAAAAATCGACAGATGTAGAATTTGTAGTAATAATCGATAATAATGGAATCCGGAAAACTCACCCCGATCCAAGTAAAATAGGAAAAAAATTTGTTGGAGGGGATGAGAAAGATGTATTAAAAGGTAGAGAGCACATATCTATTTCCAAAGGAACTTTAGGCAGGTCTTTGCGTTCTTTCACCCCTGTTTATGATTCAGAGAATAATCAAATTGGAGCCGTGGTGGTCGGTATTTCTCTTCAAAAAGTTAATGATGCTGTATTAAAAAGCCGTTTAAATATTTATGTAGGAACAGTTTTTGGAATATTAACCGGAATTGCCGGCGCAATACTTTTGGCAAGGTATATTAAGAAAATATTATTTGGGCTGGAACCTTTTGCTATTGCGAAGGTTTTAAAAGAGCGAAACGCCATTTTACAATCAGTTCGGGAGGGAATTATAGCGGTAGATCAGAGTTCAACCATTACTCTCGTAAACAAAGCAGCTTTAAAGATATTTAAAAAAGCGGGCATTAATGAAAATCCAACGGGTAAAAAGGTAACTAGTTACATGCCTGACTCAAACCTGGATAGAATCCTGGAGACCGGTAAGGTCGAATTAGATAAAGAGCAGGATTTAAAAGGTAGTGTCTTACTAGTGAATAGGGTACCAGTATTTGTGAAGGATGAAATCGTAGGTGCCGTGGCTACATTTCGTGATAAAACAGAAATACATCTGCTGGCGGAACAGCTGACTGGAGTCCGTTTATATGCTGAATCGTTAAGGGCCCAGTCGCACGAATTCATGAACAAACTTCATGTAATACTTGGTATGGTGCATATGCATTATTATGATCAGCTTGCGGCATATATTAGTGATCTTGTTGACCACAGAGAAAACGAGATTGGCTTTATTACCAAAACCGTTAAAGATCCAGTACTAGCCGGTTTTTTAATTGGAAAACTAAGTTATGCCAGGGAAGCAGGTGCTAAGCTGGCATTATCCTCTGACTTTCAATTGCCAGAACCAGAAAATGCTTCTATTACTCATGAGCTAATTACGATAATAGGAAATTTGATTGACAATGCTATAGAAGCAGTGGAAAAAAGGCCCGTTAAACGAATTGAATTAAAGTTTGATTATGCAGATGATATTTTAACTATTGAAGTTCATGATACTGGACAGGGAATATCTGATGCCAATCTTAATCATATCCTTCTAAAAGGATTTACAACAAAAGGAGAGGACAGGGGGATTGGTTTATATTTGGTTAAGGCAAGCCTGGATAAGCTAGGTGGAGATCTCGATATTAGTTCAAAAGAAGGTCAAGAAACAACGTTTGTGGTTTATATACCATACAAAAGCAAGGATGATGTAGGATGATTAAGGTAATGATCGTAGAAGATGACCCGATGGTTGCAGAGTTCAATAAGCGCTATTTGAATCAAGTCGATGGCTACGAATTAGCTGCTGTCTGTTCCTCAGTGGATCAAGCTCTGAATGTATTGGAAAATCAAAGAATAGGGTTAGTTCTATTAGACATTTTCATGCCTGGGAAAAATGGACTCGATTTACTCTCACAAATTCGAGAAAGTGAAAAAGAGATAGATGTTATTGTCATTTCTGCTGCGTCGGACATTGAGAGGATTCAGAAAGCATTAAGACTAGGTGCTGTTGATTATTTAATTAAGCCGTTTGAATTTGAGCGTTTTAACGCGGCCTTATCAGCATATCGGAACAAATCAGCTTTTATTCAAGATAAAAATATGCTAAATCAAGAAGAATTGGATTATCGAATATTGCATCAAGAAGAAAATCATTTACCAGAGGAATTACCGAAAGGATTGGCTCAAGATACCTTAAAGATTATATGGAATGTGATCCTGGTATTTAAAAATGCTCCCTTTTCAACAGAGGAAGTCGTAAATTTGGCGGGTATATCCAGGGTATCAGTAAGGAAATATTTAAAATTCATGAAGGATATCGGGGTCCTTGATGTTAAGGTAATTTATGGAACGGTAGGCCGACCAGTCTCCCAACACAAATTTAATGATGACAAGAGCCATATTATTCAACGTTATCTGTAAGCAGCCAAATGGCTGCTTACTTTTTTTAATTACATAATACTAAAATTAGTTAAATAAGCTAGTGTCCCCCGTAAATGACTACTAAGATATAGACTGGCGATTGAGTTATTTATAAATTTTTCACAAGATTGAACAAAAAAGCAGTAATGAGGAAATATTTACGTTTTTATGTGCTGTATATTTATTTTCCTTTTTCAGTTTTCTTTTAGTAATTACACTTCCCCAGGGAAGAATATACTCTATTGCCTGGTAATGATCATTTTTAAATATACATTTTTAGGAAGAGGGTACGTCTATGACAGCTTATGATAAGACAAAAAAGGGATTGGAAACAACTTTAAGAGGAAAAGGTATTCTGTCAAACCCTTTTATTAATAAAGGGGTTGCTTTCACTAAGGAAGAAAGAAATGAACTAGGATTGGTAGGCTTGCTGCCATCCCAGGTGCTTACTCTTGAGGAACAAGTAAAAAGAGCTTATGAACAATTCTCCACTCAACATAGCGATATTCGGAAGAATGGAATGTTATATGATTTATTTAATAGGAATGTGGTCCTGTTTTACCGCCTACTTAAAGACCATCTAAGTGAAATACTTCCGATCATTTACACACCTACTGTAGGAGAGGCCATTCAACAGTACTCCCAAGAATATCACCGTCCAGGAGGTCTATACCTATCTATTGATAATTTGGAGGGAATGGAAGATGCATTTAAAAACCTGGACCTTTCATCTGATGATATCGATTTAATAGTTGTTACAGATTCTGAAAGTATTCTCGGAATCGGAGATCAGGGAGTTGGTGGAATTAACATAGCCATTGGTAAATTGGCAGTCTACACGGCAGCTGCGGGAATTGATCCAAGCAGGGTGCTACCTATTGTCCTGGATGTTGGGACTGACAATGAAAGCCTGATTAGTGATCCACTGTATATTGGTAACAGGTTTGGGCGTGTTCGCGGTGATGAATACACCGAATTCATTGATTTATTTGTTGAAAATTCTCAAGCCTTCTTCCCAAGGGTATTACTACACTGGGAAGACTTTGGAAATATAAATGCACGAAATATAATCGATAATTATGGCGAAAAGATCCTCACTTTTAATGATGATATACAAGGTACAGGTGCAGTAACACTAGCCGCCGTAAAGTCTGCATTACAAGTAACTGGTGTTCCTTTAAATGAACAAAGAGTTGTTGTTTTCGGTCCAGGTGCAGCAGGAATCGGTAATGCTGATCAGATGGTTGAAGCCATGATCCTTGATGGTATTTCCAGAGAAGAGGCATATGGTCACTTTTGGGCCGTCGATTATCGTGGCTTGTTGATAGATGACATTCCGGATGTTTTGAAATTCCAAAAGTCGTATTGCCGGAAAGCTGAAGAAGTCGAGGAATGGGCTCGGAATGAAGCCGGAATTATCCCATTATTAGAGGTAATAAAAAAGGTTAAACCAACCATCTTAATCGGCACTTCTGGTCAAACTGGGGCTTTCTCAGAAGAAGTTGTAAAAGAAATGGCAAAGCACGTGGAACATCCTATTATTATGCCGATGTCAAACCCGACTCCCTTAGCGGAAGCTGTTCCTGAAGACCTTATAAAGTGGACTCAAGGTAAAGCCTTAATAGCGACAGGAAGCCCGTTTGATGATGTTGACTATAATGGTGTGATTTATACAATCGGACAATCTAATAATGCATATATTTTCCCAGGACTTGGTCTTGGTGCAATTGTCGCAGAAGCAACAATAATCTCTAAGGGCATGCTTGCAGCAGCCTCATCTGCTGTTTCAAGATTATCGGATAGCAGTAAGCATGGTGCTTCTTTACTCCCTTCAATCAAACAATTGCAAGAGGTTTCTAAATCTGTAGCCATTGAAGTGGCAAAGACAGCCATTGAAGAAGGAATTGCGAAAGCGGATATAACAGATATTGAAAAAGCGATAACAGAATCCATGTGGAAGCCGGAGTACAAAACTATTCATGGAAAATAAAGCCAGCTAGTTTTGTTGTCTCAAATGAAAGGGGATCCGTTTTAGGGGAACCTCCGTATAAGTCAGCCGTAGTAGAATCTTTTAAATTGGACAATTTTTTGGAAAGAGAAGTGCATCTCGAGTGAATATTGGGAATATATTTTTAACATTAATACCAATCTTTTTTACAATTATTATTGGTTATTTGGGTGGCTATTTTAAAGTTTTTAATTCAGAATCATCCAAAGGGCTTAATACGTTAGTTACAAAATTTGCATTACCTGCACACTTATTCATTGGGATCACAACAACCTCAAAACAAACCTTAATTAATCAATGGTCATTTTTCTTAACTATGACCATAGGTGTTATTGGCTTTTACATTATCCTTTTAATAGTGGCTCGTTTGGTGTTTAAATACGATTTAACTAAAGCATCTATGTTTTCATTAAACGCAACTCAGCCAGCCTTTGCTTTTATGGGGATATCTGTATTAGGCAGCTTGTTTGGGGCGCAAGAGATAGCTATACCTATTGCGATTACCGGTATTGTGGTGAATGCCCTTCTGGATCCATTAGCAACAATAGTTGGTACGGTCGGACAATCCAGATTGGGTAAATCTAAAGATGAAAAAACAAACATTATGGGTATCGTTTTGCATGGTCTTAGCGAACCGCTTGCATGTATTCCCTTACTTGCTGTTGTATTGACACTATTAGGGTTCCAGGCACCGGATATCATAAAAAATGCGCTCGATCAAATTGGGTCAGTGACATCTGGGGTTGCATTATTTGCTGTAGGTGTAACCGTGGGTATCCGTAAGATTAGCTTACGACCAATTGCTTTTGGTATTTCCATTTTAAAAGTTGTAGCTATTCCATTATTTATGATTCTGGTTGCTCATCTTATTGGCCTTGATCATGCAGATACAATTAAAGCTATTTTGCTAGTATCATTTCCAGGATCTGCTGTAGCAGCCATGATTTCAACTAGATTTGATTCGTTATCAACTGAAACAGCATCTTCATTTGTAATTAGTACCATTCTATCTTTAATTACATTACCTATCTATATATCCTTGTTAATGTAGCCTTCTAAGTATCCATCCTTCTTGGATGGATACTTTTCAACGGAAGTTTGTGAAATGCTTAACAAACTTATTGTATAACATTAACCTTTTTTTGAAAAGAGGAGATGTTGGCTATTTTTATTTAAGGCAATGTTAAAGGTAAATTAAATAGATAGATAGTTTTTTTTGGATGGCGTTTGAATAAAGGTGGAAGCCCAGGAAAATGCGTCGCAAAAAGTATCAATTGTAGAAATCGCTATTAATCAAAATAAGATTATAATAAAAGGGTTTGTGTAATTACACATACGAATGTAGCAGTTGATGAAATTTAAAATCTAAATCTAGAATATCTGCTTGGTGCAGTTGGGCAACTTCAATTTGAAGTATTCGAGCATCGAATGAGGAATGAGTACAATGTTGAAGTCTTGATGGAGCATATGGGCAGTAAAATCACACGCTGGGCTGAAGATGAAAAGCTTGATGAGAATCTTCATAGCTCAAGAAGCATTCTTGTTAAAGACCGGTTTGATAAATATGCATTCTTATTTGAAAATGAGTTTGCACTTCGTTGGTTCCAGGATAAAAATCCTGACGTTGAATTATATAATCCAATGGATTTGAAATAATGGAGAAGGCCGTGTGATGCACACGGGCTTTTTTCTTTAACTCAGTAGACACTCTAAGGATCATTTGCACTTTCTTTAATCTCCTTGTTTTTTACCTGATAATTTATCTGGCGAAAAAGGCTTCTTTACATTGTTTTCACGATCTTGATTTATTACTTCTTGAAGGCGTCCTTGATAGGCAAAGTTGATTGGAACAAGTTTTCGATATTCCTGCGGGAAAAGCGGGTCCAAGGGAGACCCCGCAGGCGCACAGCGAGTGCCTGGAGTGTAATAACAACATTCGATTTACAAGTCCTCAAAAAAACTGAAGGTAAAATCCATTATTATCGAGTTTGTCTACAGTCTGGAAGCCCCGTGTGATGCACACGGGTTTTTTTTATTATCTGGATCTTTTTTAATATTCAAAGTTTCTTTTCGTACATTAAACAATGTACTATAACTTCAATTGTCTAACATTATGTCCTTCCTGTATGTTGGCACTTGTAACGTCCTTTCGGAAATGTGGGGTAATTTCCTCGATTGACATAGATCCATCGGCCTGATGGGAAGCGTGCTAGTGAAAAATGGATGGATAGATTCACATCAAAACCCTCCAATTGTCATGTTAATTAAGGGGTTTTTTCTCATTCCATAGGGAGATACAACCAAGATTATTACCCCAATTTACAGCATTAACATTTATCCTCTATTATTTAACAGAAGATAATAAATATTCTAAAAAAATAAGGAGGAACGGAATAATGAAATTTTCTAAAAGGAAACATGTTTTATCAGGCACCCTTGCTGCTGGGCTTCTTCTATCTACAACCTTTTCGATTCATCCATTGGCGGAGAAACCAGAAGTGACGGTTACCCATAAAAATGTTGAAGACATTCTATCGAACTTATCCAAGGAGCAACGACAAGCGCTTCAGAAGCTAAACGCTGGTCCTAACTTCACCATTTCTCCAGATATAAAAACAAATAGCCCGGAGCTGGTTTCTGTAATTGTTGAGTTCGAACAAGCTCCTGCGCAGGTCGCCGTCAAAAAACAAACGGTGCTTGGGAAAAAAATGACGATTGATTCCGCAAAAAATAACGTAGATCAGTCACATCAAGAATTTAAAAGCTATATTAACTCTTTGAAAAAGAAAAAAGATTTTTCCAAGTATGATTCCAGTAAATTAATGATAAACAGAGAATATAAACATGCATTTAACGGCGTTTCCATGACGTTGCCAGGAGTTGCGGTAAAAGATTTACTTCAATCAGGGGCAGTTAAACGAATCTGGAATAATGCAAAAATCCAATTGGAGCTCCCGGTTCATGAAAAAGGGATCACTTCAAAAATGGCTGATAGCATTCCTCAAATTGGAGTAGATAAACTTCATGAAGAAAATATAAAAGGAAAAGGAATCAAAGTTGGTGTCCTTGATACTGGCATCGACTACAATCACCCAGATTTAACCAATGCATATAAAGGATACCGAAGTAAAAAAGGCGAGAACCCTAAGGACATTGAGCCTTCTTCGGTTAAGGGCTGGGATTTCGTCGATAATGATGCAGACCCGATGGAGACAACCTATGAAAATTGGAAATCATCCGGTCAACCGGAATTCAGCAGCAGTGGTTCCGCTTACTATACAGCTCATGGCACACATGTTTCTGGAACGATCGCCGCAACAAAAACAAATGAAGTGGATTATGCAGTGAAAGGTGTTGCTCCTGAAGCTGACCTCTATACATACCGTGTGTTAGGACCGTATGGTTCCGGTTCCAATGAAGGTGTAATAGCAGGAATTGATAAAGCAGTCAGTGATGGTATGGATATCATGAATCTATCACTTGGATCATCTGTCAATGATCCGCTTGACCCTACTTCTGTAGCGATCAACAATGCAATGCTCTCTGGGGTTGTCTCCGTTGTGGCTGCCGGTAATGCGGGGCCAGGTGCGAAAACTTTAGGCTCTCCTGGAACAGCTGCCCTTGGCATTTCAGTTGGGGCAAGTGATTCTGCCATGAAGATCCCTACCATAACTGCAGAGGCTGGAAAGTATACATTTGAAAACATGAAACTTTTAGGTAAAAACTTTTCGGATCGGATTGAAGAATTAACTGGTCAATCGCTTCCGGTCGTTTATACCGGCATTGGACAGGAAAGCGACTTTAAAGGGAAAGATGTTCGAGATAAAATCGCTCTTATTGAGCGAGGAACGCTTACGTTTGATGTGAAAATAAAGAATGCAAAGGCAGCTGGGGCAAAAGCAGTTATCATCTATAACAATGTGGATGGCGAAATCACCTCATATGTTGGGGAAGGAATGGACTTTATCCCTACTTTCCGATTAACCAAAGAAGAGGGGGAAAAATTAAAAGCTGTCGAAAATGGATCCCTTACATTTAAAGATACAGGGAATACAAAAACAGTCGGAGATAATTTGGCAGACTTCAGTTCCAGAGGTCCAGTTAACGGAAATTACGATATTAAGCCAGATATAGTTGCGCCGGGCGTGGCCATTTTCTCCACTGAGCCGGAATATATCAATAGTCCAGATGAAGGAATTGATTACACAACATCTTACGGACGTATGCAAGGCACTTCAATGGCTACACCGCATGTTACGGGTGTTGCTGCTTTAATATTACAAGAACACGGGGATTATGACCCATTTGATGTGAAAGAAGCACTCATGAATACATCCGTTGATTTACAAAAAGATCATTCGGTGAATGAAGTTGGAGCAGGCCGTATCGATGCCTATGATGCCGTGCATGTGGATACTTCGATAAAAGTATTGGATAAAACCGAAATTGTCGAAGGTGATAAAACGACAGAAATTAACGAGGAAACGGGCTCACTTGCATTTGGCCGGGAATATATAAGAGACAATGATGAAGCGATTGAACTCACGAAAAAAGTGGAAATTGAAAATAAGGGGAAAAAGAAAAAATATACCATTGATGTTGAATACCATAAGAATATAAAAGGGGTACAAGATGCCACTGCAAATGGTGTAAAGGTAAAAGTGAAGAAGTCGGTCACTGTAGCCAAAGGTAAGTCCAAAGTAATTGAACCAACCATCAGCGTACCCGCAACAGCAAAAGAAGGGGCATATGAAGGATACCTTCACATCACTAATTCTGAAAATGATGAAGAAACGTATCAAATTCCATTTTCGATCACCGTAACAGATAAAGGAATTGATTATGTAGAAACGGACAGTCCATCAATTGCTAATGATTTTCCGTTTTGGCAATACTATAACCCATTTATGAATGCAATGTTTCAGTTGAAAAGCCCAATGGAAACAGTGGACGTTATCCTAAAAGATACGAATTCCGGTAAGCCATTAGGGTACGTAGGGAGCCTCAATGCTTCTAGGTTCGAACCTGATAAACCATATTATATTCTTTTGGCGTTTACTGGTCATGTATATCCATTTACAAACGATCCAGAGCATCCGATTTCCGATACGTATAAGAAACTTCCAGAAGGGGACTACACTCTAGAGTTCATAGGAAGTGATGAGTCGGGAAAAACCTACTCAGCTGGTACTGCCGCAATAGTCGATAACACCCCTCCAGACGTAAAATGGGACAAAGAACCAGGCGTATATGAAATAAATGACTCGATGTTTACAGAAGAAGATGGTCAGAAGGCTTTCTATGTACACGGAAATGTCAATGATGCGACAGTAAAAGTACTTCAAGATAAAGGTTTGGACTATGACCAAACTTCCAATACTATGTTTTACGATACGAGCAAATACGCATATTTTGGCAGGGAATTCCCAATCGATCCTGACGGAAATGCGAAATTCGGAATCGAAGAAAGTGATATTGCAAATGATGCACTTTATCTAAGGTTGGCAACTACAGATATGGCAACAGCAATGAATCCTCAAGATTATGTGTTTTTAAAAGAAGGGACTGAATATCTCACATCAAACTATGATAAAGAGGTGCTGAAAAAGGATGATACATTTACCATGACTTTATCAGTCAATAATGTAAAACAGTTCCTCTCAGGAGAATATTCGATCAAGTTTGAAGGTGACCTTTATCAATTTAAAAATGCTAAACTTTCTAGTGAAATAAAAAAATATGCAAAAGAAAAAGGGTTGGATGTTTCTTTAACCAAGCCTGTCGTTAATGATGCTGATTATTTTAATGTAGTCAAAGTTGGCGCGGAATTAACAGGAAAGGCATTTAAAGGTTTAAACGGAGATATGCCTTTACTAGATGTATCCTTTAAACTTGTCGATGATACCTTTTATCATTTATATGCGGGATTGGATGTAGAAGAAGCTTCTTATATAAAACAAGGGGGCAATATTGCAACCGATCTTCCACATTACAGCGTTGACCGATATAAAATCATTTCTAAGCACTCAACTTTAAACGGATCGATTTCTCCAGAAGCGTTTTTAAGTGAGGAAGGTTATATAAAGCCAGGAAATATCACCAAAATCGGTGTGAAAGTTTATGCGCAATCAAAAGCAGGGAAAAAATATCCTGGAACACTTGATGATTGGGGACAATATATAGTCAAAGGGATTCCTGCATCAAACCAAGAATATACGCTTGTCGTTGAAACGCCATCACATCTTAAGAGCTATACAAACTTCGTTCCAGGTAAAGAAAAAGATGGGACAATTCTAGGACAGAATATTAGAATCAGGCCGAATATGAATCTAGCAGGAGATATCAATAAAGATAAAGTCATCGACATTAAAGATATTCAGGTAGTCGTTGATGCATATGGTATTAAAGATAACTCCTTAGTGAAAGAAGATATCAATCAAGACGGTATCGTTGATGAATTGGACGTCCGCTATGTCGAGAGAAACTTTTTGACGAAAGGGCCGGATGCACCAAGTAATAAAGTGCCGAAAGAAAAAATCGGCAATAAAGGTTTGGACTACTTTTTACGTCTCATAGGACTAGAAACGAATCAATAGCATTTGCCCCAGGAAAGAAATTTCCCTGGGGCTTTTACTTTTTTTGCTATAATAGGAGGAAAAAGTTACGTGGGGGAATTTTTGGTGGAGGGTAAAATCATTAAGTTTTATCGGGAAAAAGCTCAAATGACACAAAAGGAGCTTGTACAAGGAATTTGTTCCATTACACATTTAAGCAAGATTGAACGTGGGATTACCGAGTATTCCAAAGAGATGATAATCCTGTTATCCGAGAGGCTGCATATCAATATAAAAGAAGAGGTCAGAAAATATCATCTATTGGGCCAAAAACTTGATGAGTGGCAGAATGCTTTGATTTCACAACAGACGGAAGACTCCGCTAGGTTAAAAAAAGAAATAGAAGATGAGCCGCTTAGAGAGCTTCCTGATTTTCATGCTTCCTATAATTTAATCCTCTCAAGGTATCATCTATTCATGAACCTTCCGGAGAAAGCGTTTGAAACGATACAAATCATCCAAGGGAAAGAGACACAGCTCTCATCATACGAACGCAATTATTTAAAACATATTATGGGCATCTATTATTTTCTGACTGGACAATTCAAGGATTGCATCAACATCCTTACGAGCATTGATCATTCCGGATACCATCACAATGAATATTATTATCACCTTGCACTGGCACACCATTCAACACATTCCAATATTGCATCCTACTATTACGCTGAAAAAGCGCTAGCCTATTTTCAGAAAACATTGAATGTACTAAGAATCATCGATACCGAAACAATGATGCTTGTTCAGTTGAACACAAGGGAACTTCACGACTTTGATGATACCAAGAAAAAATACGATTCCTTAATAAAAATGTGTGATACGTGTCAGGCATATGATCGTAAATCCAAGCTCCTTAACAATCTTGCTTTCGAATGTTATAGAAGGAAAAGGTTTGATGATGCAAGAAAATTATACGAAAGGGCGCTTCAACTCGTTGATGAAGATAATCCTTTTTACACGATGTTTTTGGATGGATACATCAATAACGCGATAAAAGGAAAGCTATTGAATGATACAGACCTCACGGACCTAGCTAAAAAAGGATTGAGACTTGCCCGAAAACATAAAGGCATGCCACCCTTTTATTTTCAATTGCATCTATATGCAATCCAGGATGAGGAAGAAAAATTCTACCGTTTAATAGAAGAAGAAGCTCTGCCCTATTTCCGAAAAACAGGCTACATAGTCCTGATCGATCATTATGAGAAAAAGCTGTTTCATTATTTAGTAAAGATCAATGAGACAACCAAGGCATTGCAATTAGCCCAAATAATTATCGAATCACATAAAAGTCATTATGATGGAATGAACTGAACATATATTCATGGAAGGAGCATGGAAAAGGTAAATATCATTGCAAAATTTAAAATCTACTAAATTAATCCTTTGACAATCTCCCGAAACTCCTTTATATTTAGCTAGTACTTTAGTGCTTAAAAGCGTTTCAGTAATTATGATGAGTGAAAAGGTCCAATCCTTACCTCAGAGAATACACAACATGAAAGCGGGGAATTACATCATGCGTCTTGAAGATGCAAAGCTAAAACTCTCCTTACCTGAAGCAATCGGGGTTTTGGCAGTTCTTTTATTAATTATTGCAACTGGTATCATACATTTTGAACTGGCCCCCCATATTCCAATAATAACGGCTATCCTATTTCTATTTGTTTATGGAAAGATCAAGAAGCTGCCATTTTCGATTATGGAGGCGGCTATCGTCAAAGGTGCAGTTTCTGGTATGGGGGCCATCTATATATTCTTTTTCATTGGAATGTTAATTTCGATCTGGATGGCAAGCGGGACGATCCCGACCATCATGTACTATGGGTTTGACTGGATTTCTGGTGAATATTTCTATGCGGTCACATTTCTGGTGTGTTCGCTAATTGGGCTCTGTATCGGGAGTTCACTTACAACATCAGCCACGATCGGCGTTGCTTTCATAGGTATGGCGGCGGCGATGGATTTATCGTTGGCGATTACAGCGGGTGCAATCATTTCCGGTGCATTTCTTGGGGATAAAATGTCTCCATTATCAGACTCGACCAACCTTGCTTCGGGAACGGTTGGAGTAGCATTATTTGAACATATTAATAATATGCTGTGGACAACGATTCCAGGTTTTATAATATCCCTTATCATCTTTTACTTCCTTTCACCGAATGTGAAACTGGATCGTGTTGAGGAGATTGAAGCCATGACCAAGGCATTGGAAATGGAAACGAACATTAGCATATGGAGTTTGATTCCGTTTGTCATCGTTCTGGTCATGGCTTTGAAAAAGGTGTCAGCGATTCCGACATTGTCAGCAGGAATCATTTCGGCGGCTGTCATTACTTTCATACAAACGCCAAGTGTGACGGTTGCAAAACTAGCAGATATTTTATACGGCGGCTTTGTACTTAAGAGTGGAATGGATCAACTTGACTCAATCCTATCGCGGGGCGGCATTGAAAGTATGATGTTCTCCGTTTCGATGGTGTTGTTGGCATTGGCGATGGGCGGACTATTGTTTGAATTAGGAGTCATCCCTTCTATTTTAAATGCGGTCCAGGATTCATTGACGAGTGTAGCGAAAGTGATTTCAGCTACCGTATTTGCAGGAATCAGCGTAAATTTCCTAGTGGGGGAACAGTACTTGTCAGTTATACTTCCTGGGAAAGCCTTTCAGCAGAAATATGAAGATTTAGGCTTGCAGCCAAAAACGCTTGCGAGGGTACTTGAAGATGCGGGAACAGTTGTGAACCCTCTAGTTCCTTGGGGTGTCTGCGGTGTATTCTTAACACAGGTATTGGGTGTCCCCACTCTTGAATATGCCCCATTTGCCTTTTTCTGCCTTCTTTGTCCTTTGCTCAGTTTGATTGCGGGCTTTACGAAAATAGGTATCCATTATAAATGAAAAAACAGGCGGTCGATTCGACTGCCTGTTTTTTTTCATGGAAACCTTTCATCATCAAACCTTATTGTAAGAAAAGTATAACGAAAAACCCCTGACATGAATAAATATGTCAGGGGATTTGATCGTCTATTTTGAAGAAGCAATCTCATCTTTTGGAATGGACAGGACCTTTTCTTTCTTTTCTAGTAAATTCATTCGCATTACGACATTCTGGAATATGCCCATTGAAAGCATGAGCAATAGTAAGGAAGATCCTCCATAGCTGATGAACGGAAGGGTGATTCCAGTAATGGGAATGAGCCCTGTCGCACCGCCGATGTTGATGCCAACTTGAATGCCGATCATGGATGAGATCCCGATCAATAATAGGCTTCCAAATGGATCTTTACATTTTGCTGAGAGTATAAAACCCCTAAGGACGATAAACCCAAGTGTCAATAGAACGAAGCCTACACCGAATATTCCAAGTTCTTCTGCAATGACGGCAATGATGAAATCCGTATGTGATTCAGGCAGGTACCCGTATTTTTGTACACTGTCACCAAGTCCCACGCCTGTAAGGCCTCCTGATCCTATTGCATACAAGGAATTCACGAGCTGATACCCATCTCCTCCCTCTTGACCAAAAGGATCTGCAAACCCGGTAAAACGAGACACTTTATTTTCAGAGAAAACGGATGACAAATTTCCTGTCACGATTACTCCCAATGCAAATATTGTAACGAATATCGCAATAATCAATGAGAGTTTGAAAATACTCTTAAAAGTCATTCCGGATGAAAAAATCATCGTACTGGAAATTAGGAAAATGACGGCTGCCGTTCCATAGTCAGGTTGAATCCCGATTAAAAAACAAATAAATACGAGAAAGAAAATCGGGGGGATGACGGCTTTATCAATGCTATTGATTCGATCCTGCCTTTTTCCGTAAATGGCTGCCAGATAAATGATCATGGCCAACTTGGAAAATTCCGCAGGTTGAATCGATTTTGTCCCTAACTTGAACCAGCTTGTGGCATTTCCTGCTGTATGGCCGAAAATAAATAGCAGCAAAAGGATACCGGCCATTCCAAACATCATAGACATCAAGAAAATTTTGTTTTTGTACATCTTATAAGGAAGAATCATCGTCACGATCATTGCCAGGAATGAGATGATAAAAGCCGTTTTTTGCTTTTCGAAGAAGAAATCCATGGGCTGGCTGTACCGAGCAACAGCCGTAATCATGCTTGCACTATAAATCATGACTATACCAAACAAACAGAGTAATACGACAGCGATGAAAATAGGGAAGTCGTATGCTTTAATTATTCTTTTCACTTGTGCGCTCACCTCAAATATGTATGCGCGAAAAATTCGCCTTCTTATATAGTAACGGAAAATCAGTTATATAGATAATAATATTTATTCGATAACATGAATTTATCCTTCAAGAGCCAATAGTAAACATTAAATCTGATAAACTAGTCTAACGGATTTCCTTTTTGCTTATAGTCGAATTTGGATTCCTAATACATTACCTTCGATAGCAAACGTGAATACTCCTTTTAATAATGAATATTTTTTTACTATATATTCCATTTTAGCAGTGCTATAGAGATTACTATAAAAGTTTATTGCTGACAAGGATGGAGTTCATGGGTTTCACCAATTGAGTTGTAAAACGTGCTGTAATGTCGCGAATCCTGTATATGAATTTGTTTAAAATGAGTAACTCATTTTAATAGGTATACTTATTTTAGCTCCGATTATGTGGCAGGGAATCGGACAGGGATTTTATGAAGAGAGGGAAACGGTTGTGAACCTGGTTCCATTCGATTATATTATACAGGCTGCTGCGACTCTGGCATTATATAAAGAGGGTTCAGGGAAAAACCTAGTACAGGTAGTGAAGTTTATGAACGCTTCTTTGAAGTATAAAAATGATAGGGAGCACTAATAAAAATAAGGTAAAGCAAGGGGAGTAGTTATGGAAGAATTAAATGACAAGTTGGAAGTGTTTTCTCCAGCAACAGGTGAGAAGATTGCGGAAATCGTCCCAACGCCATTGAAGTCAATTCCTCATATATATAAGAAATCAAGACATGCGTTCCTAACATGGTCGAATCTTCCCATCAATGAAAGGCTGCACTATTTAAAACGTCTTCGTTTATTGATGGTTGAAAAAATGGATGAAATAGCTGAAGCCATTTCAAAAGATACGGGAAAAGTTAAAATCGAAGCGCTAGTTGCTGATATCATGCCGACTATTGATGCGATCAAGCATATAGAGAAACATGCAGTGAAAGTTCTTTCCGGACAAAAAGTCACCACCCCACTCTTGTTAATTGGAAAAAAGTCATATGTCCATTACATGCCACGCGGAACGGTTTTTGTCATTTCACCATGGAATTATCCTCTGCAATTGGCGATGGTGCCCATTCTTAATGCACTTGCAGCAGGAAATACAGTCATCGCCAAACCATCTGAGGTGACTCCTTTGGTTGGGGTGTGCATGGAAAACCTGTTTCTTGAAGCTGGTTTTCCTGAAGGAACTATACAGTTTGCCCATGGGGGAAAAGAATTGGGTGCAGCGTTAACTGAACAAAAACCAGACTATATATTTTTTACTGGTTCTGTAAGGACCGGAAAAATGATAGGGGAGGTTGCAGCAAAACAGCTAATACCCACAACCCTGGAGCTTGGCGGGAAGGACCCTATGATCGTGCTGCGTGATGCTAACCTGGAACGGGCTGTGAACGGGGCACTCTGGGGAGCTTTTACAAACAGCGGCCAGGTTTGTATGAGTGTTGAAAGGGTTTATGTGGAGCGTCCGGTTTATAAGGAATTCCTGGCGTTGCTTAAAGAAAAAACGATGTCCTTGAGGCAGGGGATACAATTAAAGGATGATATCGGTTCAATGACTTTTCCTGCTCAAGTTGATATTGTGGCTGGACACCTGGAGGATGCATTGAATAAGGGGGCGGTACTTGAGGCTGGAACTTCACCTAAAGAGTGGAATACGGGGCAGACCCATTTCATTCCGCCGACGATTCTGTCCAATGTCGATCATTCCATGAAAATCATGAAAGAAGAAACGTTTGGACCGGTGTTGCCTGTTATGCCTTTCGATACGGAGGAAGAAGTGGTCGCTTTTGCAAATGAGAGTGAATATGGACTCAATTCGAGCGTATGGACGTTGGATGAGGAAAAAGCAATTCGGATTGCGTCACAGTTAATAACAGGAGCGGTGACGATCAATGATGTGCTGATAACGGTCGCTAACCATCATTTACCATTTGGCGGTGCGAAACAAAGTGGCATTGGCCGTTATCATGGCGAGCAGGGATTGAAGATTTTTTGTCATGAAAAAGCGATCATGATCGACAAAGGTAAAAAGAATACAGAAATACAATGGTATCCTTATGAGGGGAAATACACGAGGTTTTTATCGCTGTTCCAGAACTACTTTTCTGCAAAACCTAACTGGGTAAAGTTTGGGCAAGAATATTTGCAATTGATTAAAATATCCAAAGGGAAACGAAAATGATGGTTCCGTTATAAAAAAGATTGTTATTTTCATAATGTCCGCGTATACTATTAATATACTTAATAACTGATTTTCCTTTATCAAAGGGGAGTAGCGTTAGGGTTCGCCCTAAAACAAAGTCGTCATTACGTGAATGGAAACATTCATCGGCTTTGTTGACATGTTTTCATGTTCAGCAAGACCTTTGCCTATACGGCAGAGGTCTTTTTATTTTGCCAATGCCGATAGGAGTGGGAATAAAACTATTGGAGGTTGAATGAATGGAAGCATCAATATTATTGGAATATGGCTGGGTCCTTCTTATCTTGGTTGGTTTAGAAGGAATACTCGCTGCGGATAATGCAGTTGTCATGGCTGTCATGGTTAAGCATTTACCAAAGGAACAACAACGTAAAGCTTTGTTTTATGGTTTGATGGGAGCTTTTGTTTTCCGTTTTGCAAGTCTATTCCTTATTTCCTTTCTTGTCGACGTGTGGCAAGTTCAAGCAATCGGTGCCCTTTACTTACTTTTCATTGCTTTTCAGCATATTTACAAGAAATACGCTGGTAAAGGTGAGAAGGAAGTCACTAAACCTAAGAAGCAATCTGGCTTCTGGATGACAGTAGTAAAAGTTGAAGCTGCCGATATCGCTTTCGCAATCGATTCCATGTTGGCTGCCGTGGCGCTGGCTGTGACACTTCCTGCAACAGGCTGGATGAAGGTCGGCGGTATTGATGGTGGGCAATTTGCTATTATGTTCCTCGGTGGTATGATTGGATTGATCATTATGCGATTTGCAGCTAATGGATTCGTAAAATTGCTTCATCAGCGTCCTTCACTTGAAACGGCAGCATTTTTGATCGTAGGTTGGGTTGGGGTGAAATTAGCGGTATATACACTTGCACACCCTTCGCTAGCTGTTATCGATCACCATTTCCCTGAATCAGCTCTTTGGAAATCGATTTTCTGGGTCGTATTGATTGGAATAGCGGTAGGTGCATGGATCGTTTCAAGCAAAAAAGAGAAAAAAGAAAAACATATACAAGAAGCATAAAAAATGGGTGTGCTTGCCACGCCTCAGTTTGTAGACAAAAAGGTTACGGAATGGTTCCATTCCGTAACCTTTTTGATTTTTTATTGGATGTTAAGCAGTTAATGGCTGGTGCTTTGTAAGCAGCATCTGCGGTAACAGCTTTAGCTTTACCAACTTTCTCATTCACTCCTGCGGGAATATGCGTCCAAGGGAGACTCAGCAAGCGCAAAACGTGCCGAGGGCAGACCGCCCGCTGAAAGCGAGTGCCTGGAGTGGAACAAATTTTAAAGCCCTAAAAAATTTAGACACAATTATTATCGAGTGCTAGTCAGAGTCATTATCTTTATAGATCAAAACAGTTTTTTAATATCGATTTATGGAGATTACCCACAAAAGTCCATGCATGTTTACGAATGATATGTTTAGATGTAAATATTAAATTCCGGTTATAAAAATGACAATTGTCCCATGGATTTGTAAAAACGGCGGAAAAAGATATTTTACTGTAATTGCACTGTAATAAACGAGAAAAAACTAAGTATTTTATCATGTGGATATATTATGTGATTTTATTTATATCGCAAAAATAGTTCTTTTGGTACTGTCTTTTAGTCTCCCTCCGCTTAAGATAAATATGTTGATGCGTATTTTATGTTCAACAGGAGCGAGGTGAGCAGATGCTTGGTTTGTTGTTTACAGCATTCAAAAAAAAGCGTTCTTTAGAAGAAACCGTATTGAAAATTCAACAAGGCGATTTAAGCCTTCGTAATGATACAATAGAGTCATTCAAACCATTTATAGCAAAAACCGTCTCATTAGTTTGCAAGCGTTACATATACGAATCAGATGATGAATTTAGTATAGGAATGATTGCTTTTAATGAGGCAATCGACAAATATTCCCCGGAAAAAGGCCGTTCTTTATTGGCATTTGCCGAAACCCTCGTTAAACGAAGGGTTATAGACTATTTAAGAAGCCAGTCGAAACGCAAAGAAATCCTTCTGGATCTATCTTTGAATGATGATGATGATAATCAAAGCCACATATATATCGATAATGAAAATTCGATTCATGAATACGAGAAGCAAAAAGAAACGGAAAAAAGGAAAGAAGAAATTCAGCTTTATATAAACCATCTACAGGATTTTGGTCTGTCATTTGAGGATCTCGTTGAAAACTCTCCAAAACATGCGGATGCTAGGAAAGGAGCTATAATGATCGCTAAAATGTTAATGGACGATGACGAACTGAAAGAAATCCTGTTTGCAAAAAAGCGACTGCCAGTGAAACAGCTTGAAGGAAAAGTGGATGTAAGCAGAAAAACGATTGAACGGAACCGAAAGTACATCATTGCTGTGGCAATCATAATAAACGGAGATTTTTTGTACTTGAATGATTATATTAAAGGGGCTATCAATGGATGAAAAAAGGAGTTATTCTTTCAGTTAATAAGAGTTTTGTTACCCTATTGACCCCCGAGGGTGAATTTCTAAAAACCAAAAGACAGGAACGTGTATATGAAGTGGGTGAAGAAATCACTTTTGCACCTGTTAAACAAAAGGTCTCTTTTTCCTTGCCCAGCTTTCATTCATCTTTCAAAAAAAAGGCCGTGATAAGCATTGCCTCTACCTTTCTGATTCTTTTTTTGATTCTTCCATCGTATTTCTCTGGTCATGTGTCGGCATATATGACAATAGATGTGAATCCTAGTATTGAATTGGAGCTTGACGATCATTTAGAAGTGCTCAAACTTACCGGCTTAAACGCAGACGGCAAGCTTGTGATTGATCAGCTGAAAAATTGGAGAGGTAAGGATATTAAGGCGGTTACAAATCGAATCGTTGCAACGACGAAGCAACTTGGATATTTGAAAGGAGAAAAACAAATAGTTGTTTCCACAACTGTATTGGATAAAGATAAAAAATTCGATAAGAACTTAAAAGAAGAGATAAAAGAAATATCTGAGCAGGATAATGTTTCAAAAACAAAGATGAAAGTGATTGAGGCAACAAAAAAAGATCGGGAGCAAGCAAAGGAACAAGGAATATCCACAGGTAAATATGTCGAAAAGAAGTTGAATGAAGATACAGAAAAGGTAAAAGTGAATAAGAGAGAACCTGTACCAGCAGCACCTGAAAAAAAAGTTGAGGAAAAGGTCGATAGTTCGACTGAGAAGAGTGCAGCGCAGAGCAATAAGAGCAGTTCGGACGAAGAAAAGAAAAAAGAGGACAATTCAAATGAAATAAAACAAAAGACTGTAAAGGAAGCCAAACCAATGGTACGGCAAAATCTAGAAACGGTTCCTGCCCCAACTAAAGAAAAAACCAATAGTGAAGATAAAAATGAAAACCGGAATGAGATAAATGACTTTAAGAAAAAAAATAAGGAGCCAAAAAGGGAATCAGTTAGTAAGCACAGCACCCAAAGTAACCACAGCAGTCAAAGCACCCGAAATAATCACAATCTCCAAAGTAACCACAGTAACCAATTAAGGGACAAACAGAAAAATGAAAAGGCAGATAAAAAGCTTGTTGAGAGACGATATCCAGACAAAGAAAAGGGAAGAGAAAAAGAAAAGAATAAAAACGATCATAGTAAGCACGAAAATAAAAAAGATAAACAAGAGAGGGATAAGTGGAAACGGGGTAATGGGAATGATGAAAACAAGCATGGACGCAATAATTAAAAAGAGTCCAGCACGGAGCTGGACTCTTAGCCATGGATATTCAATTGTGTTTTGAATTATTGACCTTTAAGTTGTGATTGAGCTTGTGCTACAAGTCGTTTCGTAATTTCTCCGCCAACTGACCCATTTGCACGTGATGACGTATCGGAACCTAATTGTACACCGAATTCTGATGCAATTTCATATTTGATTTGTTCTAATGCTTGTTCAATTCCAGGAACTAGAAGGTTGTTGCTGCTGTTGTTAGCCATTTTAAATCTCCCCTTTACTTTTCAACGGCTTTTGCCGCTGTAATGATAGTATAAGTAGAATCAAGAGTTTTACTTACATGAACAGCATCAAATTTATTGGTAAACCTGCCTTATTGTTGTATGTAAGTTAGTTTCAAAAGAGATTGGAAAAAAGAATGAAAAAAGGGTAAACTAGAGTTTCAATGGTTATGTGATCCACATAACCATAAAGGAGTAAGAAAGGAAACTCTTAATGGTTGCTATTAAACAAATATTATCAAAGTTAACACCAGCACAGCTTATCGTCGGTTATTATTTTTTAGCTGTGAGCATCTCGACAATATTGCTGAGTCTGCCGGTTGCTCTAAAACCTGGGGTTGAGTGGAAATTCATTGACGCACTATTTACAGCTGTCAGTGCAGTCAGTGTTACAGGCTTAACCGTAGTCAGCACGCCTGATGTTTTTAGTGAGGCTGGGTACTTCATTCTGATGTTCGTTCTCCAATTTGGCGGGATTGGCATCATGACACTCGGAACCTTTTTCTGGCTGATATTGGGCAAGAAGATAGGCCTGAAGGAAAGGCAATTGATCATGACGGATCAAAACCAATCGAATCTGTCGGGTCTTGTTAAATTATTGATCCAAATCATTCAGATATTTGTCGTAATTGAAATGATTGGCGCCCTTGTTTTAGGGGTTTATTTTTTGAATTATTTTCCGAACTGGAAAGACGCCTTTATAAATGGTTTATTTTTGGCTATCAGTGCCACTACGAATGCTGGTTTTGATATCACCGGTATATCGATGATTCCTTTTAAAGGGGATTATTTTGTACAGTTCATCACGATTATTCTACTTACTCTTGGAGCCATCGGGTTTCCGGTCTTGATTGAGTTGAAAGAATTTTTATCCAATAAGGCCCGTACTTATAAGTTTCATTTTTCTTTGTTCACGAAACTGACATCGGTCACTTTCTTTTCCTTGATCATTGGGGGAACGATTCTGATATTCCTGCTGGAAATGAATGGGTTCTTAAAAGATAAGAACTGGCATGAGTCGTTCTTCTACTCTTTATTTATGTCATCCAATACGCGAAGCGGCGGGTTAACAACAATGGATGTGAGCGATTTTTCGGAACCAACCCTTTTAGTGATGAGCATACTGATGTTCATTGGAGCATCCCCAAGTTCAGTCGGTGGGGGGATCCGTACAACCACTCTGGCTATTATGATTCTCTTCTTATGGAATTTCATGAGGGGGAGGCGCTCCATTAAAGTATTCAAACGGGAGATTCATCCTGATGATATCAGAAAGGCGACTGCAGTTATGATTATGGGGTCGCTCCTATGCATAATGGCCGTCTTCATTTTAACGATTACCGAGAATTTTACCTTAACTCAAATTATTTTTGAGGTATGTTCGGCTTTTGGATCAGTTGGACTTTCGATGCAAGTAACGCCTGATCTCAGTAATACCGGTAAAGTTGTCATTATGATCATTATGTTTATTGGACGGGTCGGGATCACGTCCCTCCTGTTTATTATAGGCCACAAAGAAGTTACGGAAATTTATCATTATCCAAAAGAGCGCGTCATTATTGGGTAAGGAGATAGCAGAACAGAGACCTTTCCATCGTGGAAAGGTTTTTTGTCTTATTAGCAGGAATCAAAGATAAAATGTTGAAATTTACCTATAAGTGAGTTATCTAACGTATTTATATACTTTATGCTCAATTTGAACCCTTACTTGCCTGGAATTCGATCGGATGAAGTTTATATCATTTTCGTAAAGGAGGTGGAGGAAATAAAGAAATATATTGGAAGGATCATTGTTCCTGCCCTGTTCTTCATATTGTTATTGCCCTATTTAGGATGGCTGGATCATGAAGAACGCAGGTTTTCCGCCTTTGAAGGAATATACTTAATCGTCAGTTTATCCATAGCTTGGTGTTTGGGTGCTATCTATGATAATAAACGGAAAACAATTGCTTTATTACAAGATAGCGAAGGACGCTATCGTATTTTCTCCAAGTACTCCAAAGAATTGGTCAATAGCTTCAATGAGGTTATTTTCCAAACGGATGAAAAAGGAAAATGGCTGTATTTAAACCCAGCATGGAAATCGATGAGTGGTGCAACTGTAAATGAATCTCTCGGGCTGCACTTTTCTAAACATATGGATAACACTTCTTATCAAGCCGTATTAAAGGCGTTTGCGGAATCATTTCATCAAGGAAATAAATATTTTCGAGTGGACATTAAACTGAATGATTCAAAAAAGGGGACAAGTTGGGTTGAAGCATTCGTAAAACTGATTTACGATGACGCAGGGAAATTCATAGGGACGGCAGGAATATTATCGGAAATTAATGAACGGAAACATGCAGAAGAAAAGCTTGTAAGCCTTAACGAACATTTGGCGATCACCTCAAGCAAGTTATCAACAGCTGCCCAACTTGCGGCAGGGATTGCACATGAGGTCAGGAATCCAATGACAGCTATATTAGGATTTGTAAAGTTGATTAAAGATGGCAATGCCGATAAACAGGAATACTATGAAATAATTTTTTCAGAAATAAACCGGATCGAGCAAGTTCTTAATGAACTCTTGTTGCTTTCGAAACCGACTGGAGCGTTTTTTCTTGAGAAGGATTTAAAAGAAAGCTGCAACCATGTCGTAACACTGTTGGAGACAAACGCCGTACTGAACAATATTCAAATTCATAAAAATTATGATACAGAACCTATTTTCCTTTACTTTGATGAAAATCAAATCAAACAAGTACTAATAAACATGATAAAAAACTCGATAGAATCGATGCCGAACGGCGGAAATATATTTGTTAGTGTATATGAAAAAAATGGGGAAGTTTATGTAAGCATTTTGGATGAGGGGGAAGGTATTCCGGAAAACTCCCTTAAAAAAGTGGGAGAACCGTTTTTCACTACCAAATCCTCAGGAACAGGATTGGGTCTTTCCGTTTGTTTTAAAATCATCGAAAAGCATGGTGGCAAAGTTTTCATCACAAGTGAGCTAAAAAAAGGCACGAAAATCGTATGTGTATTCCCTGCCGTCCAACCAAAGGATATAAGCGGGAACAATACTGTCCAGGGAAAGGAGCTTGAACAATCAGGAAAATAAATAATTAATTGTCTGAAAAATCGGAAAATAAGTAACTAATTATTGGAAAAAACGGAAAATTGCGTGTATACTGTAAAAGTGACAACATACTAACCGGTTAGTTAGTTTAAAAGGGGGAATTCATTTTGAATTTTGAACATTCTCAAAAGGTGAAAAGTCTGGAAAAGAAGTTAAGGGAATTCATGGAAAAGTACGTCTACCCCAATGAATCCGTATACAAAAAGCAACTAGAATCACAGGGAAGCCGATGGAGTGAAATACCGCCAATTTTATTTGAATTAACCGCAAAAGCAAAGGAAGAAGGATTATGGAATTTATTTTTACCTGATAGCAGTCATGGAGCGGGTTTAACAAATCTAGAATATGCACCGCTTTGTGAAATCATGGGAAGGTCGATGATTGGACCCGAAATCTTCAATTGTAATGCGCCGGATACCGGAAATATGGAAGTGTTGGTGAGGTACGGTTCAGATGAACATAAGGAACGCTGGCTGAAGCCGTTACTTGCTGGGGAAATCCGCTCATGCTTCTCTATGACAGAACCAGACGTAGCTTCTTCAGATGCGACCAATATTGAGTGCAGGATTGAAAAGTCAGGAAATGAATATGTCATAAACGGCCGGAAATGGTGGTCCTCAGGAGCAGGCGATCCCCGTTGCAAGATTGCCATTGTCATGGGCAAGACGGATCCTGAAGCCACCAAGCATGGACAACAGTCCATGATTCTTGTACCGCTAGATACACCGGGTGTCAAAATCGAGAGAATGCTTCCTGTTTTTGGTTACGATCATGCACCGCATGGCCATGCTGAAATCAATTTTGAAAATGTGAGGGTTCCTGCTGAGAATATTCTATGGGGGGAAGGCAAAGGGTTTGCGATTGCCCAGGGAAGACTCGGACCTGGGAGGATACATCATTGCATGAGGCTGATAGGGGCTGCTGAAAGAGCACTTGAAGAATTATGTAAGCGCATTCAAGGTCGTGTCGCGTTTGGAAAACCTTTGGCTAGACAAGGTGTGATCATGGAATGGGTGGCTGATTCACGGATTGAAATCGAACAAGCAAGGCTTCTGACTCTAAAGGCTGCCTATATGATGGATACTGTCGGGAACAAGGAAGCGAAGGCGGAAATAGCCATGATTAAAGTGGTTGCACCGAATATGGCATTGAAAGTGCTGGATCGGGCCATTCAAGGGTTTGGAGCTGCGGGGATCTCCGATGATTTCCCTTTTGCTGCACATTGGGCAAATGCCCGGACGTTGAGGCTTGCTGATGGTCCGGATGAAGTGCACCGGTCACAAGTAGCTAAAATAGAACTTCGAAAATACCAACAGAAGCATGAGGTGAAGATATGAAAGTTACCGACCTATTCGATTTGACTGGTAAAACGGCAATCATAACCGGTGGGGGGAGGGGGCTGGGAGAACAAATAGCGACCGGCTTTGCCGAAGCAGGTGCCAATGTCGTTCTTTGTTCCAGGAAGAAGGAAGCATGCGATGAAGTTGCCTCTCGCTTGCAAAGTATTGGAGTCAGGGCACTTTCCTTCAAGTGTGATATCACCAATCCTTCAGATGTACAGGAAGTCGTTAACGAAACTTACCGGGAATTTGGTTCCATTGATATTTTAGTGAACAATAGCGGGGCATCTTGGGGAGCTCCAGCTGTCGACATGCCACTGGAAGCCTGGCAGAAGGTGATGAATGTCAATGTAACTGGAACCTTTATCATGAGCCAGACTGTAGGCAGGGTCATGATTGAACAGGGACATGGAAAAATCATAAACATCGCTTCTGTCGCTGGATTAGGAGGGACGGACCCGAGGGTGCTTGATACGGTCGGATATAATACGAGCAAAGGGGCGGTCATTGTTTTAACAAAAGATTTAGCTGTAAAATGGGGCCAGCATAATATCAATGTTAATGCAATCGCACCTGGATTCTTCCCGACAAAAATGAGTAAAGGGGTGCTTGAACAAGGGAAGAATCCGATCTTGGATTCCACTCCGCTTAAAAGGTTAGGGAGTGAGGATGATTTAAAAGGTGCAGCGGTTTTCCTAGCTTCAAAAGCATCTGATTATGTGACTGGTAATATCTTGATTGTTGATGGGGGTTCGCATGCAATGTAATGAAAAGTAAGTAAATATGGCTGGAGGGTATGGAATGATGAACGAAAAAAAATGGCTGTCCGTTTATCCTGATTCAATATCAAAGGAAATAAAGGTTCCTGAGTTTCCGATGCAAAGAATTCTTGAACATGCATATGAGTCCTATCCAAACAATACAGCTATTACTTTTTATGGTCGGAAGATTTCTTATCAGGAACTTTTTCATGCGTCGCAAGCCTTTGCTTCAGCCCTTCAAAAAAAAGGTGTCCAAAAAGGCGATCGCGTCGCCATCATGCTGCCTAACTGTCCCCAATACGTCATTGCGTATTATGGATCTTTGACCACAGGAGCGATTATCACACAAATCAATCCAATGCTGGTTGAAAGAGAGTTGCAGCATATCCTACAGGACTCCGGGGCAGAAACGATTGTGGTATTGGACGGTTTATATCCGAAAGTCAAAAGTGTGCAGCAGCACGCAAATGTGAAAAATATTATCGCAGTGAGCCTGCAGCCATCGGAAGCAGATTTCCAACCTGATGCATCCTTTGATCAATTCATGAAGTCAGGAGACGGAAAAATCAATCCAGTAACGATCGACCCGGAAAATGATATAGCCGTTCTTCAGTATACGGGAGGAACGACAGGCCGTTCAAAAGGGGCAATGCTGACGCATGGCAATATTCTGGCTAACGTTGTTCAATCGTATGAATTCTTCAAGCATGAATTAAAAATGGGCTCAGAAAGAACGTTGTCGGTCATACCGCTTTTTCATGTTTTTGGAATGACCTCGGCCATGAATTTATCCGTGTATATAGCGGGGGATTCAATCATGCTGCCACGATTTGAAATAGAGGAAGTGCTTGAAACGATAAAGCGTGAACAGCCGACGACTTTTCCTGGTGTACCAACCATGTATGTAGCGTTGACGAATCATCCTAAAGCAGAAGAATATGGAATGGGCTCCATACAGCTCTGTAACAGCGGAAGTGCACCTATGCCCGTGGAACTCCTACGTGAGTTTGAACGGAAATCAGGTGCGAAGATATTGGAAGGCTATGGTCTTACGGAAGCTTCGCCAACAACGCATTGTAACCCCGTATTTGCCGAAAGAAAGCCTGGGAGTGTCGGGATTGGTATCCCTTCGACTGATTATAAGGTGATGGATCTAGGTGACGGGACAAAAGAGGTGGCCCCCGGCGAGATGGGGGAATTGGTCGTCAAAGGACCACAAGTGATGAAAGGTTACTGGAATATGCCAGAGGAAACGGCTGTGACTCTTAGGGATGGTTGGCTTTATACGGGTGATATCGCCAAAGTTGATGAAGAAGGATATCTCTTTATTGTCGACAGGAAAAAAGATTTGATCATCGCAAGTGGTTATAATATTTATCCTCGTGATGTGGAAGAAGTTCTCTATGAACATCCTGCTGTCCTGGAAGCGGTTGTCATCGGAGTTCCGGATGCGTATCGAGGAGAGTCGGTTAAAGCGGTGCTAGTACTTAAAAATAATCAAAAGGCAAGCGAACGGGAAATCATCGATTACTGCCGAGCAAACCTATCGGCATATAAAGTTCCGCATGTCGTCGAATTTCGTGAGGAGTTACCGAAAACAAATGTCGGAAAGATTTTAAGGCGTGCTTTAAGAGAAGAATTTTCCAGGAGATAAGTGGATTTGATAGTACGAAAGCGTATGGTTTCAATTCAGCTGAAATTTTAACAGATTGCGAGGATGCTTACATGAAAGAAAAAATGACAGAACATAGCATACGCTTATTCGAAAAGAAGGGCTTTAGTGAAACGTCGATTACTGATATCGTCGAATCGGTTGGGGTTACGAAGGGAACGTTTTATTATTACTTTACGAGTAAAGAGCAGTTGCTAATGGATATTCATCTCGCTTATATTGACGAGTTGCTTAGTGAGCAGGAAAAAATCATTTTGGACCCTGAAAAAAGTTGTAAGGATAAGCTTTTTGATATGGTGTATATGCTTTTAAAAAGCATTAAGACTAAAAAGTCAAGCGCAATGGTCTTTTTCCGCGAAATGAAAAATCTAAGTGATGAAAAACTGGCACAAATCCTGCCTAAGCGAGATCTGTTCCGTAATAAAATCGAGCAGGTACTGATTACTGGCATCGAGAGCGGAGAACTGCGGTCCAATCTCGATGCATCCATCATCTCTTTTGCAATATTGGGTGTGGTCAATTGGAGCTATCATTGGTTCGACCCAGAAGGGGAAAAAAATGAACAGGAAGTGGCACGTATTTTCATGGAGATGATTCTACAGGGGATTGAAGCGTGATAGAGGTTACATACTAACTAGTTAGTAGAGGGGAGATAGATGACATGACCAACAAGCAAATTCAATCTATAACCGTAATTGGAGCTGGCCAGATGGGGCATCAAATTGCGATGCTCGCTGCACTTGGAGGTTACGAGACGATTCTTCAAGATGTTCAAGAAAAAGCATTGAATGAGGCCAAGGAAAAATTGGATGTTATTTTGACTAAGTGGGTTCAAAAAGGAAAATTGTCTGAAGATCGTAAATTGGCAGCTTTTAGTCGACTTCAATATACGACGGATTTGGAGAAAGCGGCCAGTGGAGCTGATTTAGTCATTGAAGCGGTTGTCGAAAAGCTTGAAGTGAAACGTGAAGTTTTTGCTAAACTGGAGGAATTGGCACCAGCAGAAACCATTTTTGCTACGAATAGTTCAACGATTGTCAATAGCTTGCTTTCAAGTGTGACAAACCGTCCGGATAAGTTTATTAATATGCATTTCTTTTTTCCACCTCTAATTATGGATTGTGTTGAGGTTGTCATGAGTGATCAAACATCAGAAGAAACAGCAAAGCTAGCGATGGAAGTCACCCAGAAAATGAATAGGACAGGTGTTTTATTAAGGAAAGAAATATCGGGATTCGTAGCCAATCGGATATTGGGTGCACTGCAGCGTGAAGCTTTATATTTGTATGAAGAAGGAATTGTGGACTATAAGGATATCGATCTAATTTGCAGAAAAGCATTAAGCCATCCCATCGGCCCTTTTGAACTGATGGATTTATCAGGAATTGATGTGGGGTATTTTGTCATGCAGCAGCGATATAATGAAACAGGGAATCCAGAAGATAAGCCAAATGCATGTATAGAAGAAAAAGTGAAACAGGGACATTTAGGAAGGAAAACTGGTAAGGGTTGGTATGAATATCCGAATCAAGGAGTGAAGAATTGATGCCAAAGTTGATTAGATTGGAAAACGAAAATAAGCTTGCAATCATAACCATTGATAATCCTCCATTAAACGTAATCAGCAGACAAGTATTCAGGGAATTGGGAGAAATATTCACAGAACTTTCAAATGATGATGAAATTGTAGCAGTACTGATAACTGGTGGAGGCAATATGGCTTTTGCGGCTGGTGCAGATATAAAAGAATTCCCAACCATGATGGGAAATCCGAATATCAAAGAAAGAGTCAAGGAAAGTCATGCGGTCTTAACCAAAATCGACCAATTCCCTAAACCTACGATAGCCGTATTAAACGGGTTGACTTTAGGAGGCGGATGCGAACTGGCTTTGGCCTGTGATTTGCGCGTTGCCGAAACACAGGTTCAAATTGGCCTGCCGGAAGTCAAATTAGGGTTATTTCCAGGAGCTGGTGGTACACAGCGATTGTCCAGACTTGTTGGAAACGCCAAAGCAAAGGAAATGATCTTTACCGGTGATCCAATTGATGCTAAAGAAGCGGAAAAAATCGGGCTCGTCAATAAAATCGTCGAGCAAGGCTGTGGCTTATCAGAGGCGAAGATTTTAGCCTCAAGAATGACGAGGCACTCCCTTCAATCACTGTCGAGAATCAAGAAGGCGATCAATGAAGGAAGCGAGGCAACGCTTGAACAAGGTCTAGAAATTGAAACGGATCTTTTTGAAGAAATCTTCCAAACTGAAGATGTGAAAGAAGGGGTCTCTGCATTCTTGGATAAGCGTAAACCTGCTTTCGTTCATCGATAATCTAGGAGGGATTTTATGCATGAATTAGAAGTCAACGTCCGTTTTTCCGAAACGGATGCTTTGGGACACATCAATAACACAAACTATTTCATATACCTGGAAGAAGCACGTATAAGATTTTTTGAAGCTTTGGGTCTGACGACAAATGCCGAATCATGGAATTTTTTGTTAGCTTCCACAAAATGCGATTTTATTGCACAGGGATATTTCAATCAACTCTTGACCATTAGAACTTCTTTGACAAAGGTAGGTACGAAAAGCTGTGATATGGCCCATGAAATCCTTTGTTCACAAACTGGTGCGTCCATTGCCAAGGGGAGTGCGGTTTTAGTCTTTTTTAATTTTTCGAATCAAAAAAGCGAACCTATTCCGGAAATGATTAAAGAAAAGCTCATCTTACATCTTGTTCATAATTAAAATGGTAAAAGTCTAAAGGGGTGGAATAATATGGTTGGTGATGCAATTCCAGTTCGGCCTGGCGAGGAGCTTAATCTTGATGCATTAGAAGATTTCCTCAGAAAAAATGTGTTGGACCTTCCCAAGGAAAAGTTAGAACTGCAACAATTTTCAACGGGCTATTCCAATTTGACCTATCAGCTGAAAATGGGGGAGTGGGAGGCTGTACTGAGAAGACCTCCGCTTGGTCCTGTTGCTCCAAAGGCACATGATATGAAACGTGAACATCATATCCTTTCACGAATCAACCCGTATTTTCAAGCTGCTCCAGAGCCTATCCTTTTTTCGGATGATGAATCAATTGCTGGTGCCCCTTTTTTCCTGATGGAAAGGAAACATGGAATTGTAATAGATACTGAATTTCCCGAGGGAATCGAGCCTACTTTTGAACGATGCCGCCAGCTTTCTAATGTATTGGTCAATCGGCTGGCAGATCTACACTCCATTCCCCATGAGAAAACGGGATTAGCGGAAATCTCCAAACCTGAGGGGTTCATCGAAAGACAAGTATACGGCTGGATTTCCCGATATGAGAGAGCAAAGACTGATGAAATCAAAGAAGTGGCGCCGCTTATCAATTATTTGAAGCAGAATATCCCAAAATATAGCCAGACCTCCATTATCCATTATGACTATAAGATCAATAATGCAATGTTTAATCAAGATCTTAGCGAAATGGTTGGACTATTCGATTGGGAAATGTCCACAGTTGGCGATCCACTGGCAGATCTAGGAGTGGCTTTAAGCTATTGGACGGAAAGTGGTGATCCAGAATTAATCAAATTCGGTTTGGGCCAAGCGTCCATCACTACTTTAAATGGTTTTCTGACACGAAAGGAATTTATCGAATCGTATGCAGCGAGAAGTGGAAGGGATGTTTCGAATGTCGATTTTTATTTAACCTTTGGTTACTTTAAGTTAGCTGTCATCCTTCAGCAAATCTATTATCGATATAAAAAAGGCCAGACAAGTGATCCCCGCTTTTCCAAACTTGGAAAAACCGTAAAAAGCTTGCTCACCCATGCAGCAAATGTAGCAGTGGAGGAAGTTTAATAAAATGGGGCATGTACAACACATTCATTTGTTATTAAAAAAAGAAGAGATAGATAGGGAAAAGCTACAAGAAGGGGAGAAAGTGGCAGTCATCCTGGATGTCCTGTTAGCGACTACGACGATTATTTCAGCACTTCATAATGGAGCACGCCAGGTGATACCTGTCATGGATCCAGGAGATGCCCTATTGAAAAGCCAGGAATTGAAACAAGGAGATTTTCTAGTGGCAGGGGAACTGAAAGCAAAGCCTGTTGATGATTTAATCTATCCCAGTCCGACGCTATTGAGTAAGTTGGTACGTGATAAAACGCTAATATTGTCAACAACTAACGGAACGGTTGCGTTGAGAAATTCTGCAGCCGCTAAGAAAGTATATATCGCCTCTTTGCTGAATAATCCATCTGTTGCAGAAAGAATAAAAAAACATCATCAAATAGAAACGATCATCATCGTATGTTCAGGAAACTCAGGTGAATTCAGTCTGGAAGACTTTTATGGGGCAGGTCATCTGATAGATTGCATGATTGCTGGATCACAAGAAAGGTTCATACTCAATGATGCAGCAAGGGCTGCAACCACACTTTATCGCACGAACATCGATAATGCTTTCGATATTCTGCAATCATCTTATGTCGGACAGCTATTCGATAAACACAGCTTGGTCGCAGATTTGAAATTGGCTGCACAAAAGGGTTCGATTGACCTTGTTCCAGAGTTGGTGGATGGACGAATCGAAGCTGAATTGAAAAAGCAGGAAACGTAGTATCAAAATCATGATAAGGGGTGAGGGGCATGAGGTTTTCACAAGCAATAGCGGTGGTGACTGGTGCTGGATCTGGGATTGGGAAAGCTACAGCGCTGCGCTTATCGGACGAAGGGGCAAAGGTATTATTGGTAGGGCGGACGAAAGGAAAGCTGAAGGAAGCGGCGGCTGAAATCAATGCCCGGCATACTATTCCCATGGCCGATATTTTCCCTGCAGATGTGACGGACGAGGATGATGTAAAAGATCTTGCCATGTATGTAAAGGAACAATATCGTGACCTTCACATTTTAATCAATAACGCAGGTGGATCAAAGTCCTCGAAGCTTTTGGATACAACTGCAGATGATTGGGAAATGATTCAGCATGTCAATCTGAAAAGTGTCTTCCTTGTTTCCAAGTACTTGGGGAAAGTGATGGTAGAGGGAGCGAGCGATGGAAATGAAAAGCCCGTCAACCGGGCAATCGTGAATGTCGCTTCACTGTCAGGACATCAAGCAGGAGCATTCATCCCCCACTACAGCTCGGCTAAAGCCGGCGTAATCAGTTTAACGAAATCATTGGCACTGGAACTGGCATCAGCTGGCATTCGGGTCAATTCCGTTTCACCAGGTTTTATTGAAACGCCATTAACAGAAGATGGATTGCAAAATGAAAAATTTGTAAAGTCGATTCAACGAAACACGGTACTGGAAAGAGTGGGGAGAGCTGAGGAAATTAGTAATGTCATTACATTTGCTGCTTCCCCGGAAGCGTCATATATGACAGGGTCCGATATTTTGGTGGATGGTGGCTGGTTGATCAAGTAGAAAAAAAGGGGATGGGTAAATGTTAAAAGAACACTTATTAACAGAAGTAATCGATAACGTATTGATCCTGACTTTAAATCGTCCTGAGAGCTTGAATGCCTTTAGCCCGGATATGATTGCAAACCTAACGAAAGAGATAAGAGATGTTAAACAAAAGCCCCATATAAGGGCCGTAGTCATCAAAGGGGCGGGACGATCATTCACGGCAGGAGGAGACGTGAAGTCGATGGGGAAGGCCTCTGCAAGTCAATTGTATGATCATGTCGGCAGAATGAATGAATGCATTTTGGCCCTTGATGCTTCTGAGGTTCCCGTAATCGCTGCCGTCCATGGATTTGCGGCAGGGGCCGGTTTCAATTTGGCACTCGCTTGTGACTTGATCGTCGCTTCAGATGATAGTCAATTTGCCATGAGTTTTTCACAGGTAGGCCTGATTTCAGATGGAGGGGGTTCGTATTTTTTACCAAAGTTAGTTGGCCCACATCTTGCAAAGCAACTCTTCTTTTCAGCGGAACCGATTTCTGCTGAGCGCTTATATACGTTAGGTATCATTAATTATATATATCCACTCCATCAACTTGAAGAGGAAGTGCTAAAACTTGCGAATAAGCTTGCAAACGGCCCGACAAAAGCATTTGGAATGATGAAAAAACTCGTCAGCCATTCATTTACGGCTACACTGGATGAAATGCTCGAACAGGAGCGAATTACGCAAACCTTGATGGCCTCCACAGAAGATCATCTAGAGGGAGTAGCTGCATTCAAAGAGAAACGAAGACCGGAATTTACCGGAAATTAATAAGGGAGGGACAAGGATGAGAGCCATTCAATTTGAAAAATACGGCGGACCGGAAGTACTGAAAATGACGGAAAAGGAAAAACCCGTACCAACTGGCCATGAAGTGCTGATAGAAATAGATTGTGCCGGCGTCAATTATGCAGATACGGCCAGAAGGGAGGGGCAATATGTAGTACCTACGCCGCTTCCGTTCATTCCAGGTGCAGAAGTGGCAGGTGTAGTGGTGGAAGTTGGTGGGAAAGTGACCAAAATCAAACCAGGTACAAGGGTCGTGAGTTTAATCGAATCTGGTGGATATTCTGAATATGCCCTATCTGATGAATTCTCTGTCATTCCGCTTCCTGATGCCATACCGTTTCATGAAGCTGTTGCCCTCCCCCTTCAAGGTCTTAGTGCCTATCATATTCTAAAGACGATGGGACGTCTGCAGCAAGGGGAATCCGTTTTGGTACATGCTGCAGCAGGCGGAGTGGGAACGATTGCTGTTCAGCTTGCCAAAATCTTCGGTGCTGGAAAAGTGATAGCAACCGCCAGCACCGAGGAAAAGTTGGAATTAGCTAAAAAGATGGGGGCAGATGAACTAATCGATTACACTAAAGAAGGCTGGGAACTAAAAGTGCGTGAGGCCACAGGTGGGAAGGGCGTTGATGTGGCCCTTGAAATGGCTGGAGGAGACATTTTCAATAAAACATTGAAATGTTTGGCGCCGTTTGGCCGCCTTATCGTTTTTGGTAATGCCAGCCGGGAGGCTTATAAGATGAACCCGCAGCAATTAATGAGGCGGAATCAATCCGTCGTAGGTTTTTTCCTGCCGCAGATCATGAAAACCCCAGAATTGCTGTTGCCTAGCATCGAGGATCTTTTTTCTTACGTGATGTCTGGCAAGCTTAAACTGACTATCGGCGGTATTTATCCGTTTGAAAAGGCAGCAGAGGTTCATGAAGAAATGAACACCCGTCAAACGAAAGGAAAATTGATTTTGCAGGTTAAATAAAGTAAAGGGGTGTACACCGAATGGGTGATACACCCCTTTGGTTTTAATGGAGATTTCAGGGGTCCCATTGTCCATCGGTTGCCACTCAATCTGTATCAAAGCTAACATCTTTATCAGGATGCATAAAAGGAGGTTGAGGAGCTTTTTTAGCTTCTAAAAGTTCGCGGTTTTCTGTTGAATTCCAGCCAATATCATTAGTGGGGTGAATCCATTCGTCGCCAGCCATGATTTCCGGGTCTGTTTCTTCGCTCCAATTTTCAAGTGGTGAGTTTTCGGATGCATATTTACTATCACCGATGACAACCCCATAATCATTAATAAATGGAGCTTTTGGTTTTATACCTGTTCCTTTAAAGCTTGGTGCATTAATTTGGTGGGGTTGTGTATCAGCCATGATTGGCGAATCCAATTTCTTTTTCATATTGTCTCTCCCTTTTCGTTTTATTTATTTTTCTCGTCTGTCCCTATATTATCCCTGAATAATTTTCGGCCGTTTTACCCCATTCTAAAACGTAAAATTTATTAAAAAGGGTGGATGTCAAATGAAACGGAAAGCAAATGTGGATGGTGCTATCAAAGCAAGTAAGACACCAAAAAGAAACCAAGCCGAAAATGAGTTTTCCAATGAGTTCGCTTTAGAGGAAAACCCAATGAAAGGTGCCAACCGCAATTCAAAGCAAGGCAGAAAAGGAAGAAGTTAATGGATAAAGCCAAACGGAATTCCCAGGAAGAACAGCTGGGAGAACATGTTCGGACTGAATTTGGTATCGAATTCAGCGGCGATATGAATGCAACTAAAATTTATGAAATATTGGCAAAAGAAAATAAAAAGCGTGATAGTAAATAAATGAATAAGGACGGACCCAATTTTGGGATCCGTCCTTATTCTTAAATAATGATGCTCCCAGATTTCGAGAAAGCGAAAATGGATGAGCCTTTACCACTCGGATCAAAATAGGCTAGCATGATCGATGGGTTTTCAACGATTGTTCCCTTCGTTAAATAAGTTTCCAAATCAAAGGGAAGGGCTTCAAGCAATGTGTGTTTGTGTATCTCTTTTTCATTAAGGGCCAAAGCAGTGAAAGTAGGTCCAAGCTGTTCAGGTTTATTTAGGATAGCTTCATAAATCTCTTTCCGTCCCTGTTTATCCAGTGAAGCTTCCCACCATGGTTTACGTGGCTTGTATTTTTGATTTTTGAAATAATCCAACTTCATGAGTCCGATAATGTTTTTCAGCTCGGCTGATTCCCTGGAAGCTAGAAACTGCTGTAGGCGTCGGAACAGGTCTTCAAGTTGATGTCCGATTCGTGACCAGCCTTGTTCATCCCAATAGGTACCGAAATCTTGAAAAAAGTCGAATGGCGATTGAAATACCGTTCTAACCAGATACTCTGTTGTATGATCCATTCTATGGTCGTTCCAGTATTTTTCGAGGACATCTTCTACTTGCTTAATGCGGACAATATCATCGAAGGCTAATACGTTATTTCCAAGAATTTCATAAGGAGCATGATCACTGTAAATATATTGGTGCTCATCGGCACGTATCCTTAAGCCAGTTCCACGGAGCATTTTTAAGAAACCAAGCTGCATTTCTTCAGGCCTTAGTTCGAATACATCATTGAAGGTCTTTCTGAAGGTTTGATAATCTTCTTCAGGTAAACCGGCAATCAGGTCTAAATGCTGATCGATTTTCTGCCCTTCTTTAACCATTGTAACGGTCCGGGTCAGTTTATCGAAATTTTGTCTCCTCATCACAAGGTCATTCGTATGGTCATTCGTTGATTGTACACCGATTTCAAAGCGGAATAATCCTGCAGGAGCATTATTGTTCAAGAACTGGATAACTTCCGGACGCATGATATCAGCTGTTATTTCGAACTGGAAAACCACGCCAGGAAGATGTTCATCAATTAAAAATTGAAACATATCCATGGCATAGCTTCGGCTAATATTGAAGGTTCGGTCAACGAACTTAATGGTCTTTGCACCATTTGCCATAAGGTACCTGATATCTTCTTTAATCTTTTCACGGTCAAAATACCTGACTCCCACTTCAATGGATGAAAGGCAAAATTGGCAACTGAACGGACACCCGCGGCTAGTTTCGATATAAGTGACACGTTTAGATAGATCGCCACGGTCTTCTTCCAAACGATAGGGTGTAGGAAGTGACTTCAAATCAACCTTACCGTTCTGTGGCTGGATGATTTTTTTTCCGTCTTGTCGATAGGCGATGCCGCCGACCTTCTTATAATCGTTTGCACCTTCAATTTCAGATAAAAGGGCCTTGAAGGTAACTTCACCTTCGCCAATGACAATAAAATCGGCCCCGGGAATCTGATCAAGCCATTCACCAACATCATATGTGACTTCAGGTCCTCCGAGAATGATAACCAATTCTGGATTGATCTTCTTCAGCATGGCTACGACTTTCATTGTTTCTTCGATGTTCCAAATATAGCAGCTGAACCCGATGACATCAGGTTTTTTGGAGTGAAGGTCACCAACGATGTTCATAATCGGATCTTTTATTGTATATTCAGCCAGCTGAACATCATAATCCGGCTGGGCATAAGCCTTTAAATATCGTATGGAAAGTGAAGTGTGAATGTATTTTGCGTTAAGAGTACTGATTATTATATTCATGTTAAAGGGCGTAAAAAAACGCCTGTCTCCTTTCGTGTACATGTCTTTTTAAGCAAACAAGCACTAACGAGTAATTTTACCATAGCGCGCTCCATTTGAAAAATTAGTTATTGGTAATGAAGGGGAATCTTTTCAGCTTGCGAAGTATAATGAAAAGACTTCGAAAAAAACGGATAAAGCAGAAAATGCTTTATCCGTTTTATTTCAAAATGCCTGTTTTAAATACTCTTTTGTTTTAATCATGAATCGTTTTGTTTTGGTCGTCTTCAATTCGATGATTGGCTGGGCCATCGTAGCGATCATTTCGCTTGATAATAACACAGTGATCAAGAAAGAGAGGCCGGCGAGCATGATGAAGCTCTCTGTATTACTGAAGTAGTCATGTATAGTGCTTTCACGGAAGAAACGAATGAAGAAGCCGTGTAGCAAATACACATATAAAGTTTGTTTACCCCAATTCGTAAAGAAATATTGTCCGCGTGGGATGAAAGATAGAAAGCTAAACACTGAAAGTATGCTCAATCCGTAAAATCCCAAACGTTTAAACATGGACACGATCGTCGCATCTTCAAGATCGGCATACGGTTTTGAACCGAGAAGCCATTTATAATTGATATCGGTATTTAAATAAAAACCGATAAAAATTACTAACATGATACCTAGTGAAGCCAAACGAACTTTGGGTGTGAATAATTTTTTTAAATGGTCTTTGCTTAAATGGTACCCGATTAAAAACATCGGGAAAAAAACGAAAGTCCTTGAGAGACTAAGATAATTGGAGATATTGTCAATATACCCAATCAATAAAGCGATTAATAAAGATAAAACTATGCCTACTGAAGGCTTAAGCTTTGAAAAACCAAGCAGCATGATGTTCCAACAGAATAAACTGATCAAGAACCAAAGCGACCATTGGGGATCGAGCAAGTCTACAGTGATGGCAGACCGTTCATATAAGAAATAATAGTAAACGGTATATATCAATTGGAAAATAACGTAAGGCAGGATTAATTTTTTTGTAATTTTAGCTAAATATCCTTTTTGATAAAAGCCTTTTGCAAAGAACCCTGATACAAGGATAAAGGCTGGCATGTGAAAGGAATAAATGGTTTTATATAAAGCGTAAATCGTTTCACTGTCATGTATATACGTATTCAGCAAATGACCAAAGACGACAAAGGCCATGAGAATGAACTTGGCGTTATCGAAGAAAAAATCACGTTGTTTCATATTTGCCTCCATATAATAAATTTTTAAGGTAGCTAGAAAGCATTGTTATTTCTATACCCTAAATACGCAATGCGTAATCTTATTTATTAAATTTATTATAATTCCCTTAAATTAAGCTTAACGCTAAGTATTAAACGATTCAACATACTATAATTTGACATAGAGGAAAATTTAGGTTTTCAATAATTGCTCCGATTTTCGAAAATACCGAGGAAATTCAAGATGGGCGTCGAATAAAGTTTGGTAAGTAGTGGGTTTGGAAAAGGGGTGTTAATATGAATATCGGTTATGAAAATGAAACGGAATATAAACGAGAGATTATAAAATTGAATAAACAGGTTAAAGGATTATTGGACATTTTCAATTCAATGTCCGAGCCTTATATTAGGGTTGATGAGAAACTAAGGCTTACATATGTCAATGATGCCGCTTGTTCCCTGCTGGAAACATCGAAAAATCAGCTGGTTTCGATGAAGATAACTGATTTTTTCGATGCCATCCCTTTAAGTAATCAGGAAGAGTCGGGTTCCCGAAAAAAAATGGATGGAAGAGAAAGAAAGATGATCCAGCTTCATACGGGGGCCCTTAAGCAAATTGAATTTGTGCTTATGGGTGAACTTTCCGAAGGGCAGCAAATTTATCGATTGGAAGATGTGACATTGGATGTTTCTTTCTCCAAGGAAACAAGAATGTCTAGGCAGATGTTTTTGGACATATTTGATGCAGCGGTAGAAAGTATCGTCCTTTTCGATAGTTCGGGAATCATCATGGAAGTGAATCATGCATTTATCCACTTTTTAGGGATCCCAAAAAAAGAGATTGTCGGAAAGAATATGATGGATCTCATATCCCCGGATTACAAGACCTATTGGGAAGAAAGCATACAAAGTGTCTACGCAGAGTCGAACTTCAAAGGAGAGGTAGAGTTAATGGTCCGGGATGTACCGCATCATTTTACATTTTCCATTAGTTCTACGGTCGGAAATGAATTATACATGTCGGTATTAGGAAGACTTACAGAATCAAATTTAATAGAAAAGAAGTTAGAGACGAGCGAACGGATTTTTGCGGAACTATTCGACCAGTCAATGGATGCGATTATATTTTGGAATGATGACGGGATTATTTTTCGAGTCAATCAATCAGCATGTAAAATATTTGAATCCAGCCGGGAGGAATTGATAGGGAGTTATATCTGGAAATATGTGTACAGCAACAATCATCATTTTGTCCAGATGATGGAAACGTTTGAAAGGGACACCCAAGTGAGGGGCGAACTGATTTATAAAATGCCGAATCATCAAATTAAATTACTTGAATTGACCGCAAAAAAACATGAAGGTGATGGGTATAACGTAACAATTTTTCGAAATGTCAGCGAACGCTGGCTGATTGAGAAGGAATTAAGGGATAGTGAAAAGAAATTCAGGAAAATTTTCGAGGGAACTTTGGACGGCTTGATTTTATGGAATCATGAAGGGTTCACGGATATTAATGAAGCAGGTCAGAAAATATTGGAAATATCGAAGGATAAACTACTTTCTTTGTCTGTAAAGGGATTCATTAAGAAAATTCCTGGAAATGCACCTGACGTGAACGCACACATTGAAAATGTATACAAGCATGAGGTCTACTCATCCATCATTCCGATAACATTTGAAGATGGGCGAGTTAAGCATATCGAATTCTTAACGAGGAAAAATTTATATTCGAACCTGAATCTAAGTATTTTCCGTGATGTGAGTAAAAATCTTGAAATGCAGGAACAGATCCGTAAATCGGATACATTGAATGTCGTGGGTGAACTGGCGGCAGGGATTGCCCACGAAATCAGGAATCCAATGACGGCTTTAAAAGGTTTTATCCAGTTGCTTGAGGATGGTGTTAAGGGGGATTTTACCACCTATTTTCATGTGATTACATCCGAAATTAAGCGAATCGAAACCATTATCACGGAATTTTTGGTATTGGCAAAGCCACAGGCGCTAAAAGTTTTTAAACAAGATGTTCATACCATTCTGAGAGAGACACTAGAATTGCTTGCAGCTCAGGCACTGCTGGAAAATATCCAATTTGAAACAGACTTCGAAGAAGAAGAGTTTACTGTTTTATGTGAAGCGAACCAGTTGAAACAAGTATTCATTAACATCATTAAAAATGCATTGGAAGTCATGCCGGATGGTGGAGCTGTTCGGATTAAAACAAGCAGATATTCAGAGAAACACATTTGTATTTCAATTACTGATCAAGGTATGGGGATATCGACGGAAAAGCTGAAAAAGTTAGGTGAACCTTTTTATACGACGAAGGATAGGGGAACGGGGCTGGGGCTCATGGTCAGCTATAAAATCATAGAAGAGCACAATGGTTATATAGAAGTCGAAAGTGAAGTAGATAAAGGGACGTGCTTTCATATATATTTGCCATTCGAGTATTGATAATAGAGTGGGGAGAATAACATTGCCCACTGTTCAGTTAATCAATTTGTTAATGGGGATCCTTTTTCAAACGGATTCCTTTTTTTTATCTTATCTTTATGATGCAGCAATAAGTTGTACCAATTTTGAAAGGATGAAACTCAAATTTGTACTTATTATCTATGATTGTGAACGGACGAAGGATTCTAACGCACAGTGAAAATCAAAGGGGAGAACTTTCGAATCAGGTTCGAAAGGGCAACATATCAGGTCAACCGTATCAAGAAATTTCCGTCATATCCTGTCTGCAGGCAGGTCAAGCTTTATCGCAATTTAAGAAGTTTTGTCTTTTTTTGCGAATCTATTTACATATAAGGCATATTTTGTAATACTTCATTATTATGATGTAACTTTAAAAGGGCAGGAGTAGTGAATGTAGTTATGAATTCTAGGTGTGCAACGGAAATTTGTTCTGAGATTCGAATGAAGCGTTGGGAAATGATGGAGTTGGCAAAAATGTATGGGATAGGTCATGAGTATACCCTTCGCCAAAGCGAGCAACTTGATAAACTTATAAATGAGTATTTGATTCTTCAGCATCATTCGTCAGTGGAAGTGAGAAACAAGCGAGAAGATATGGTTGTAATTGTTCAGAAGCCCTTCCATGGGGATATTACATTTTAAATAGAACTAAAATGCATGCACGACCAAGCGGTAGGGAGAAATTCACTTTTGGTTAAATGATTAGTTGTTCGTTACAAACGGAAACGAACTTGAACTTTATGAAGATTTCTGAGAATAATTCAAGAAATATACATATACGGTTTGAAGCCGAAATTCAACTGAGTTGAATACTTGTAAAATCTTTTTGTACAAGCCGTGTATGGAATCCAAAGCATTTTAAGAAGAAAGGGCTGACTCACTTTAAGGAGCCAGCCAGACGTGTCGGAAATTACAAAACTTCCAATAATATAACCATGAACAATAGACCGACAATAAAGGAATAAGTGGAAGTGCGCTCATTTCCATCCCCATGACTTTCAGGGATCAATTCCTTATAAACAATGAAAAGCATGGCTCCTGCGGCGAAAGCAAGGCCGTATGGAACAAGGAAACCAATGTAAGAGGTTAAATAAAAACCTAATAAACCCGTTATTATTTCGATGGTACCAGTTAAGGTGGCTATGAGGAACGCTAGTAATTTTCCGATTTTTTGGTTGATTAAAAACAAGGCGACTAGTAAACCTTCCGGGGCATTTTGCAGGCCGATGGCAAAGGCGATCAAGTTACCCGTATCTGCCGTATCCGAGGCGTAACTGACCCCAACAGAAAGCCCCTCAGGAATATTATGGAGAGTAATGGCAGTGATGATAAGCAATGCCTTTTCATCGAACTGAATACCACTTTTCGTATGGCTGAGATCGATATGCGGAATATTTTTTTCCATGATCGTTAATGTCATTACCCCGAGAAAAACCCCAATGACAAGCTGTATATACCCTCCGGTGGCAAGGGACTCCGGAATCAGGCTCAATAACGAAGCAGCCACCATGATACCAGCGGTAAATGCCAGAAGCGTGTCTCTGAATCGATGTGTGATCGAACCATGAATGAACAAGATCGGTAACGCACCGAAACCTGTAGACATTGCAGATAAGATGCTGCCTAATAAGACTCCACTCATAAATTTCTCCTTTGTATGAAACATATCACTACCTATTTGAAAATTTTGGGTGAAACAATAATTTATTGTATTGAGATCATAATAAATAGGTTCCAAGGAAAAATCCGTTTTAAAGTTATGCATGGTTTATGTAAATCATTCTTCGGCATACCATTTTTTCAATGTTAGATCTGACGGCAGCAAGAAGCCGATGATTCCCAGCAATGGCAAGAATCCCACCAGCTTAATCATGGATTCGATTCCGATCATATCCGCAATGGTCCCTAATGATACGGATCCGATGGCCCCCATCCCAAAGGCTAACCCTACTGTCAAACCGGCCATCGTTCCGACTTTACCTGGTACCAATTCCTGTGCGTATATTACAGTGACCGAAAAGCTGCTCATTATGATGAATCCTGCTATCAATAGCAAGATAAAAGCAGCTGTAGGAGGTACGAATGGTAAAAGTGCGGTTAGCGGCGTACTGGCAGCGAAAGAATAGAAAATCACATTTTTGCGTCCGAATCTATCCGCAAGCGGTCCGCCGAAAAACGTACCTACAGCCCCAGCGGCTAAAAAGGCAAATAGGAAAACCTGAGCGGATTTAATCGTGAATGAATGCTGCTCAATTAAATAAAAACTGTAAAAGTTCGTCATGGCTGATACATACCAGGAACGTGCAAAAATAATGAACAAAATTAAAACCAATGCTTTGGCCACTTTATGTGACCGCTCTTTATTGATGACTTTTGCAGCCAGCTTTTTCGGCTGGAAGTGAACAAGTTTGTGAGAATACCACTTGGCAATATACAGTAATAGAATAACGGCCGTTAAGGCAACCAGGGCGAACCAGAGTGCACCTTTTTGTCCAAATGGAACAAGCACGATGGCAGTGATGAGTGGGGCAAGGGCCTGCCCGCTATTCCCGCCAACCTGATAAATCGATTGTGCCAGGCCTCTCTTTGGACCTCCTGCCATGTAGGCAACCCTAGAGCCTTCCGGATGGAAAATGGCAGACCCGAAGCCCATCAGGATGACTGCACCGAGGATAATGGTATAGCTTGGGGCAATAGCAAGTATGATGACCCCAATTAGTGTGCTGGTCAATCCAATTGGCAATGCATAGGGAAGGGGTTTTTTATCCGTATAGAACCCAACAGCAGGTTGCAGAAGTGATGATACGATATTCAGGCAGAATGCAATCATCCCCAGCTGTGTATACGTTAGCGACATTGATTTCTCGAGGATAGGGAACATGGCCGGTACAACGGCCTGAAGAGAATCATTCATTAAATGGCAAATGCCTATGATGATCATAATTTTCAGAGTCATATCTTGTTTGTTTGTGTTTGTTTTAACGGCAGAGATACTTCCCATATGTATATTTCCTTCTTCCTGTATAAATATGTCTACATTACCATATGTAGGTTCGTCAATCATGAATCGTTTGTCCTGTCTCTTATAAAGAATATACTTCAATGAATGCCTAAGGATGTTCTTTTATTAGTGGTAAGCAGATTGTAACAGTTGTACCCTTTAAAGGCTTACTTGTAAGCTCGATGGTTCCATTGAATGAATCAATAATTCGTTTACACACAAATAGCCCTAATCCTGTACCTTCTTTTTTCGATGTATAGAAGGGCTCGAACACTTTGCCGATATCTTTTTCATTAAGTCCTTTCCCAGTGTCGATGATTACGATTTTCGCCCGTTCATTTTCATGGTAAATTCGTATCCTTAACTCTTTTCCAACCTCCATGGCCTCGAAACCGTTTTTGGCAATGTTAAGAATGACTTGTTTGAGTTGGTCCTTCGTACAATGAACCCTGATCGGTTCCTTTATGATATTCCATTCCACTTCAATATTAAAGTGACGTGCTTCAGATTCTATTATTGGTCTCAATTCAGCAATAATACTGCGAATATCATATAAGGATAAAGTCTGGGCCATGGGCTTCCCTAAAATTAAAAACTCGCTGACGATACTATTGATCCGTTCTATTTCTTTATTGATGACAGAATAATAAAACTGATCTTGTTCTTCAGGGTGCTTTTCACCCAGTAACTGTACCAGTCCTTTTATGCCTGTAAGTGGATTTCTTATTTCATGTGCAGTACTCACAGCCAATGTACCGACAAAATCTATTTTTTGCCTATCGATTAATAACTTTTGGTTTTTCGTATTGCTACGGACGATCAGTTCCTCAACGATGGTATAGATCATATGAGTAAAAAAGAAGGTGAAAAACACAAACATCAAGAAGACATTCATGTTATTTGTGTTAAGCGCGTCAGGCATCTTGACGGAAAGGGTCCAATCCACTTCGGTCAAAGGAACATCCACCCATGGCGAACGTCCAGCAAAGTCTCCAGCATTTATATCTAAAATTCGTGTTTTATCGCTTGATTCCAGCATCAAGGTCTGATTAGGGATGAGCATTTTTAATGTCTTTTCCATATGGTCCAAACTAATTTGGACCAATAAAAACCCTTGGGCCTTTTTATCATGATCCAGAATGGGAGCGAAAATGGTGAAATAATGTAAACTCGGGTTATTTGACTCCTTAGTTCCTACAACAACGGCTTTCTGAGTTTTTACTGCACGGTCCATATCATCCTGTCCAATTAAATAGGAATGAAAAAAATCCTGATTCGTCCCTGATATGGAAACGCCATCCTGATTTAGCCAATATACTCCTGCATACCTCGGATCTGTATCCTTGATCCATTTCATAAGATGCTCGGTTTTTTTATCATCCAAATAAAGAACAGAGCTGCTAAGGCTCAGCAATTCAAGATTTTTTTTCGTTTCACTAATTACTTTGTCTATGTATTCTTGATAAACCGTTCCCGCCCATTCAGCTTGTTCCAGTCTTTCTTTTTGGATGGAACGTTCTAAATGCATCCAATAAATGATGGATAGAATAAATAATGGTAAAATAACAATAAATAAATATGTGCTGAATTTATGCCTTATTTTCATGTTTGTCACTACTTTAACTTTTTTTCAAGTATATCAAACTGTGTAATTAAACAATAGTACATACTATTGAAGGGCAAATTGACAAACAAGCCATAATGTCATATAATAACTTTTAATTCAAGATATTTTAATTAAAAACTTTTAAGGTTGTGAAGTTATGGAGAATAATAACATCCAACAGTCTTTGAAACTGTTCATTGTGATGTCTAGAGCTCATCGATCAATTAATGATGTGGTAAATAAACATATAGCCGAAGAGGGTTTAAATCCCACTGAGTTTGCCGTACTGGAATTACTTTATCATAAAGGCGATCAACCTCTTCAACAAATAGGTGGAAAGATCCTGCTAGCGAGCGGCAGCATTACCTATGTCGTGGATAAACTTGAACAGAAGGAATACCTTCAGCGAATAGCATGTAAAGAGGACCGCCGTGTAACCTTTGCCAAAATAACGGAAAAAGGAAAGGCCTTTATTGAAGGGGTATTTCCGGAGCATGAAAAAAGAATCGATGATATCATGAGTGTACTTACGCAAGATGAAAAGGCTACCGTGATAGAATTGCTTAAAAAAATCGGCTATTCCGCTCAAAATTAGCTAATGAACCAGCACCCTCGTTTTATATTTGGTGCTGGTTTTTTATGTTTAAGTGCATGAGGGTGCGATGAAGATCATGGCTAGTAAATCCTGATTTGATTCTAGGACTTGAAGGTTTTTAATAGTTGATTGGCGAATTTAAGTATATTACGAAAATCACCATTAAGGAGAATATGTCTAAAAAATAATGATTTTTTGAGTGTTAGCGTCAATCTGGATTTCGAAGAAAAAAATGGTGTTAAATCGTGTAAAGGAGTGTACATATGAAATTTAATGAGTATGAATATAAACGTCCTGAAATGGATGTAATTAAAATCCGTTTCATGAAGGTTTTAGAGGAATTTGCGGGTGCTAAAAATGCAGATGCACAAATAAAAGCCATGGAAGAAATTAATGAAATTCGAAACTATGTAGGTACGATGTTTAATTTGGTTTATATTCGACATTCGATTGATACACATGATGAATTTTATAAAGCGGAGAATGATTATGTAGATGACTTCTCCCCTGAAATGGAAGAATTGACTTCAAAATTTTACAATGAACTTGTTCAATCAAAATATCGTAAGGAGCTTAAGGCGAGATGGGGTAATCAACTGTTTGACTTGGCGGAGGCCCAACTTAAAACCTTTTCGCCTCAAATCATCCCACAACTGCAAAAAGAAAATAAATTATCAAGCGAATATTCGCAATTAATTGCTTCCGCAAAAATTCACTTTGATGGGAAGGAACTAACTCTTGCTCAGCTTCAGCCTTTTATGGAGTCGGCGGACCGTGAATTAAGGAAAAATGCAAGTGAGGTATATTATGGCTTCTTTGAAGAAAAGCAAGGGGAATTGGATCGAATATTCGATGAACTCGTCAAAGTGAGGCATGAGATTGCGATAGCGCTAGGTTATGTGAATTTCGTGGAACTTGGGTATTATCGAATGACAAGAACTGATTATGATGCAAAAATGGTCGCTGCATTCCGAAAACAGGTGAAAGAGCAAGTGGTACCGCTTGTTACCCGGTTGAAGGGCCGTCAGCGCGAACGCCTTGACTTAGACAATCTGTACTATTATGATGAGAATTTTCATTTCAAAACGGGCAATGCCATTCCTAAGGGAGATGCTGAGTGGATCATCGAAAATGGGAAAAAAATGTACCAAGAGCTTTCGCCTGAAACGAATGAGTTTTTCAATTATATGATAGAAAATGACCTGATGGATCTTGTGGCGAAAAAGGGAAAGGAAAGCGGGGGCTACTGTACTTTTATAGAAGATTATAAAGCACCATTCATCTTTTCTAATTTCAACGGGACTTCCGGGGATATAGATGTTTTAACACATGAGGCAGGACATGCATTCCAAGTGTATCGGAGCCGTAACCTCGATATTCCAGAGTACTACTGGCCTACATATGAAGCCTGTGAAATCCATTCGATGAGTATGGAATTCCTTACGTGGCCATGGATGGAGCTGTTTTTCAAGGAAGATACGGAAAAGTATAAGTTTTCCCATTTAAGTGGGGCACTTACATTCCTCCCTTATGGGGTAGCCGTTGATGAATTTCAGCATTTTGTCTATGAAAATCCTGATGCCTCCCCTCTTGAAAGAAAGCAGGCTTGGCGTAAAATCGAGAAGGAATATCTGCCGCATCGCGATTATGAAGGCAATCAATTCTTGGAGAATGGCGGGTATTGGCAGCGACAAAGCCATATTTATCAGTCACCTTTTTATTATATCGACTATACATTGGCCCAAATATGTGCATTCCAATTCTGGAAAAGGTCGGCTGAAAAAGATGAAACGGCCTGGAAGGATTATTTGAATTTGTGCAAACTTGGAGGAAGCAAATCTTTCCTTGGACTCGTGGATACTGCGAATTTGGAATCTCCATTTTTTGAGGGGACAGTTCAGTCAGTTGTGAAGGGAATAGACGGATGGCTTTCCAATGTCGATGATAAAGCATTATAAAAGGTAGGGATTTACTAGATACCGGGTTTTATCAATGCTTCAAAAAAACGCTTGAGGATGCTTCCTTAAGCGTTTTTATCTTTCCCATACCAAGAGAAAGGGCGTGTTCGCTTTAAATTGGCTATCATCCCCCAAAATCATTACGAAGGCCGTTCGGGATTACCCATAGAGTGATATGCCGAAAGGAGTGGATAGGGAATGTTTGAACTCAACATGTTAGAAAGAAAACTTGTTTTTTAATGCCTTTAAGCCAAGAAAAAAACTGCTATTTCAGGAATATTACTTGGCTTGTCTTAAATGTATCTTCCTTACATATAAATGTAGGGAGGAGGGGAGAGTATGCTGTCAAGGTGGTCAGGGATTTTTCAGATTGCAGCCGTATATGTAGGGACAGTGGTGGGTGCGGGTTTTGCAACTGGAAAAGAGATTGTCGAGTTTTTTACCCGTTATGGCTTTTATGGCTTTATTGGGATTTTAATAGCAGGTTATATTTTCATTTTTACAGGAACGAAAATCATGCTCATATCCTCGAGGATCAGGGCATCTTCTTATGAGGAGTTCAATCAATTTCTTTTTGGCAAGAAAATGGCCGGGATCATCAATATCTTTTTCCTTATCATGCTGTTAGGGGTGACAGCGGTCATGATTTCCGGTGCAGGTGCCGTTTTCGAAGAACAACTTGGCTTGCCGAAAAGTATGGGAAGCTGGTGTACGATCATCCTGGCAACCTTGGTTTTGATGATGGGAATGCGCGGTGTATTCACTGTAAACTCATTTGTTGTACCAATCATGATCTGTTTTAGTTTGATCCTTTTTTTCTCGACCTTGGGAAATGGAGATTTCTTTAAGAACCTTACAATGGTTCCTGATGAAGTGATCACATTGAAAACAATTTTGTCACCATTTGCCTATACGGCCTTTAACCTTGCTTTGGCACAGGCTGTATTGGTTCCGGTTGCGTATGAAGTCCGGGATGAGAAGGTCATCAAACACGGTGCGATTCTTGGAGGCATATTTCTAACCATCATTTTATTAACGGGGCATTTTTCACTTATGACACTTCCAGACGTGAATAGTTATGAAATTCCTTCAGCTGTTATCATGAGAACGGCAGCCGGGCAGTTATATTGGATGTTTATTTTGGTGATATACGGGGAAATATTCACTTCAGTCATTGGAAACATATATGGATTACAGCGCCAAATCAGCAGTTATATTAAATTGCCAAGCATGCTGATCATCGCTTTGATTTTTTTTATAGCTTTGATCATAGGTGAATTCGGATATGGAAGGTTATTAAGATATATTTATCCAGTTTTTGGATACATAAGCCTGCTTTTTTTAATGCTGGTCTGGAAAAGTAAGGCAGGGAAGGAGTAACGAAGAATGGGGGGCTTTGCTCTCCTTCCCGGAATTTAATGGGGGATCATTCTTTCAGCAGTGTCTTGGCCATCTCTAGAAAAGCATCACGGTAATCCTTATCTTTTTTCGTGAACATTGTTAAGCGGACGGGTGCTTTTTCATCCTTGAGCAATATGGAAGTAATCACATCATCCCCACTTTCCACTTCAAACCCAGTGTCGTTTTCCACATTAAGTGCTGGCTCCTTAATCGTTTCTGAGAGACTTTTTAGTTGTGCTTGAACATTTTCTTCCACTTCATCCCAGTTGACATCCTCCCTCAACAATTCGATTCTCATATAAATGGAGTCATCTTCAGTGAGGAAAACGATATCTTTTCCTGGTTCTTCAGCACTTAACTTAAATTGTTGCAAAACGTAGAGGCTGAACGGTTGATTATCACTTTTTTTTAGAAAGGCAGTTTTTTCTTTCACTTTCCCATTACTCGTATATTGCAAGTTTTGCTCCATCAGTCTTACTTTGTTGTTTTTTCCGATATTGCCATTGTCCCCATGAGAAGAATGGTTTTCATTTTCCTCTTTTACTGAATCCTCCTGTTGCTCCTCTGTGAATTCGTCTGTGGTTGATCCACAGCCAGTCAGCAGTAAAGCTGCTAATGTGGCACTGCCTAAATAACGTGTCCAAATAAACATCTCTTTTGATCACTTCTTTCTAATGTCATTATCAATGTAAACATTTCCTGTAATCTTACGTATCTTTCACCTTTAATGAATAGACGGTATGAAATGAAAATTGTTACAAAAAATAACAGAGAAACAAAAAAGGATGATTACTAAAAATGAAAACGGAATGGTTATTGAGAAACCATTCCGTTAGATTACATTGAGTTAACCTATAATTTTATAATTTTTATGGTTGACGACGGTTTTTTGTTCAAGTTCCAAATCACGATAATTTTCCATATACGTGACGTCCACGATCACTGAGTTTTCGTTCACTTTCTCGACGATTCCTTTCAAGCCTTCTCTAAATTCAATGATATTTCCAACTTCCGCTTTCTTCATGGTAATCATCCTTTCCCATTTTGTTTCCAATGATCAAAAAGTAACTATGGAGTAATTGGATTATTCGAACATCTTGCCTTTTAGATTTTGACGTTGGGAGTGCAAGTAAGAGAATAAGATATCTCTACTGTCGGTACGGTAAGCTAAACATTTAAAGGGGGGAGTGCAGTCTTGTAATGAATTGGCATCATTTGGTATAACTTGTAAGCGCAGCTATGCTGCCAGTATGTAATCCTATGTACAAAAAATACCAATCATTTTACATTATGATATTTTACTATACAGTTTGCACTATTTTATAGCATTCGTAAAGAATAATGTAGCAAGTGCTCCCCAAAAAATTCCGATTTATATTTAAAGCCAAGCTTATGATAAAATGGAAACGGAATTTCTCCTGTCTGAATACGGATAGAAACAATTGATATGTAAGGAGGATAATATTTTGAATGCAGAAGAAGCAAAAGATGTACTCGATAAACTGGCAAATCGTGAAATGGATGAATTCAGGATATCAAAGGAAGATTTTTTAGGTTTTCGAGAGGTTCTTGTGAAAAGGGAAGACTTTAAACATTTTCGGGGAAATGCTCACCATAATGGAGAGATAATCTATACGTATTTACAAGAAGCGAGAAGTTGATGAAAAGGAAATTCGGGGTGGCTCATATGATGAGCCACCCCATTGTTATTTACAATGGAAAATCACTTGCTTTTTTAATTTTCTTAATGCGGAATTTCTCCAAGATTTGACGGCTGCGGCAGTTACCTGATATATCTCGGCAATTTCTGTCACTGTTTTATTTTCCAAGTACGTCTGCAAGAGCCAGCGCTGCTGATTCAGTGTCAAGCCTTCCGTGTAGTGGAGGAAATTATCGATGGCGAAGGCTTCTTCGAGCTTTGAAAAAGGGTCTTTAATCTCTAGGGTGGCGGAATCAATGGGTGTGTTGCGGGTTTCATATTTATGATGACGTTTTAATTCGTTTAGAATTCGGCCTTTGATTACAGTATAAGCGTAGTTATGGAATTGTCCGTATTCCTTATTGAAATTTTCATTTGACTCCCATAAGGCAATCAACCCTATTTGGTAATATTCATCCTTGTTTTTATAGATGGAAAGTGATCGGATAATATGATGGATCATCGGAGTGAATTCTGTTGCTAGAGCTGAGAAATCTTCCATTATGCATGGCTACCTTTTGAAAAGTGCACTTTCGTGTATTCCCGGGTGCTTCTACCGTATATAATTTTTTCGGCTATAGCGAAAAGGCATAACTGAAAAATGGAAGGAATAAAAGGGGGGTTTTCAGGCGGCAAATCAAAAGTTTATGAATTGAAAATGGACATTCAAGTGATCTTGAATGTGGGGGTGACCAAATGAATAACACATCCTAAAATTGGATGAGCCGAAATAATTCATTCATTCTTCTTCCGATGGATTTTAAGTTCTTTGACGTTGATTTCCCCCCAGGCACTCGCTTTCCGCGGGCGGTCCGGGAGCCCTCCTCGGCGCTGATACGCCCTTGGCCGCGTATTCCCTCAGGAGTCTCATATGCCTGTTCCTATCAACTTTGTTTTGAAATTTAGATGGACCTTCTTTTGTCTACAAACTGAGGGATGGAGCAATTGCTCATCCTTTTCTACTGAACTTTTCATTTATATGAACTACGTAAAAAAAACCTACGTAAAAAAAGAGCCCTTTCACCATAAAGCTAAAAGTGAAGGACTCTTGTCTTTTATCGAATTTCAGTTTGGCCAAAGCATCCGCCCATGCAGTATTGGCGTGCCCTTTTATTTTTTTTGAAAAACCAGGAAGTGGGGGAGAAAAGCTAAAACGAAATGCTTCATTGTCACTCATTTTGATTTCCTCTAACACTCCAAGGTAGACAAATTGCTCAAACCATTTTGTTAACTCTGTGATTTTCTGAATCCGGCATCCTGTGCGTCTTGTTCTGTGCAAAACATTTCTTCTGGTTTAGTTATTTCGTAATATTGGCCAGAAGGGATGTGATAGATTTTATTGCCTTTAGAGTTTATATTCCCTTTAATTTTTGGATTGTTGCAAGATGAGTTCACAGTTGTCTTTTCCACTGATACTTCTTTGGACTTCGAATCATCAAAGCCTTTTGATGTTGCGTAGTTTTCAATTGACCAAATACCGATTTGGTCTTTTTGGGCTTGTTTCTGAATATTTTCCAATTCATCAAGATATTTAGTGTTCGGTGCATAAACATAGGCGACCCTGGCCAGTCCTTTTTCAAGCAGGAGTTTATTCACCATTTTTCCATCTACATAAAAATAGGCCAGCAGCCGGCCATATTTATCTCTTTCACCAATACCAGGTTCTACTTCCACTTTCGAGCCGGCAGGCATTAAATCCTTGGTGAACTTGCTCGCTTCAGGGCCGAAAGGCTGAACGGGCTTGGATGGGTGCACGGTTTCCGGGGTATCTATCAATAGAAGCCTGACCGTTTCTTCATTTCCATTAGGCATTTTGATCTTTACTGTATCTCCGTCAACAACCCTGATGATTTTGGCTGTGAATGTATGGCCCTTTTCTTCATTAGAAGAATCTTTAATGGATTGGATATCTTTATTGGATGTCGAATTTTCCTGTTGGGATTCATCATTCAGGATATCCGAGGCGCCCTGGCAGCCAGTCAAGATGAGTAGGGAAATGGCAGTTAGGAGTAGCACATGCAGACAAGAAGGTAAAAAGGAATTTCTGTTCATTGATAAAATGCCTCCATTTCAAAGGTGTTTTCCATGTTTGTCATGGATATAATCGCCAGGAATAATACTACCCTATTAAAAAGGGAAAGAAAATGAAAAAATTTACATTCATTGCTACCACATACCATGATAGTTTCTTATAATGATATGGTGAAGTATGAGAGGCAGGCGTGAGAAATGATGTTTAGACTCGAAAAGATTAGATATAAAGGCATTCTACATATTGATAATTTGACTATATCGGCAGGAATGGTTACTTGCTTGACTGGGGAAAGCGGAGCAGGAAAAACTTCACTGCTCCGTTTATTGAACAGGATGGATGATCCGGATAGCGGGTCTATCTTTTATCAAGATCAATTGCTGGAAAGTCTCAATCCGATAGAGCACAGACGTAAAGTCACAATGTTGTCTCAGACACCGTTCATTTTACCGGGAACGATTGAAGAAAATCTCCAAATGGGTTTGGAATTGACAGAACGGGAAAAGAAGGATGAAACTGAATTGGAGAAGGCACTCGAAACGGTCCAGCTGCAGAAGGCTTTAACCGATGGTGCGGAGAATCTTTCAGGCGGGGAGAAACAAAGGCTTGCACTAGCGAGATTACTTTTGTTAAAACCCGAAGTGTATTTACTGGATGAGCCGACAGCAGCTCTCGATGAGGAAACCGAACTGAAGGTTATGAGCCGATTTTTAGAAGAAGTGAAGCTTGAAAAAGGAACCGTCATCATGATTACCCATTCAAGACAACTTGCTGACATATGTGCTGAAAAGATGATCATTATGAAAAAGGCGAAGGAGGATGACTATTAATGGAGGGGAATGGGATAATAGATATTGAGTTCTGGCGTCTTTGTGCGGCCTACGTCTTTGTTGTCGTTCTGCTGATTATCGTGAAATGGAGAGGGATTTCAAGGGAAAAGCAAATCATTCTCGCTACGGTGCGGATGACAGTCCAACTTATTCTTGCCGGTTATGTTTTGACATATATCTTTGAAAATCCCCACCCTTTACTTTCCTTAGGATTTTTATGTGCGATGGCCCTGTTCTCCATCCATAATATTTTTAAGCAAGTGCCCTATACGCTCAACAAGAAAATCAAAAGGATGGTTATCCTAAGTATGTTGACAGGTCCCATGGCGGCCTTGTTTTATTTTAATGTGGTGGTGATCCATTTCACTCCTTGGTATGAGCCAAGATATTTCATTCCAATAGCAGGGATGATCGTGGGGAATGCTATGACTGGAGTGACGTTGGCGCTTAAAAACCTCCATGATGGGATATGCAGTAATCGTGAAAAGGTAGAGGCGATGCTGATGCTGGGAGCGACTCCGAAAAGGGCTGTCAAGAAATATGTAGATGCTGCATTCGATTCGGCAGTACTTCCAACTTTGAACAATATGCTCGGGATGGGGATTATTTTCCTTCCAGGAATGATGACAGGTCAAATTATGTCTGGGATAAGTCCGCTCATCGCAATAGAATACCAAATTGCCATACTTATCGGAATTCTCGGGAGTGTTTCATTAACGGTGGTTCTTTTCATTATGTTGAGTTTCAGAGCCTTTTTTACCAAAAATGCTCAATTGTCCATATAATTATTAATAAATCTGAAAAGTAATAGTTGCAGTTCCATCTATATTTTTGTACTATTTTTTAGGTACTAGATAGTTTTGGTTTGTTTGTTGGGAATGATAATGCTATTCTGTTAAGGAAAAGGGCATTTCTTTTTTCAGTTCTTTCCTGAGTGGAAATAGAAACCCCCTTACATAACCTATTTTTGTTAATTTATCTTAAAGGAGATTGATTTATATGGTAGAAAAAACATTTACAGTAACTGCAGAAACAGGAATTCATGCTCGTCCGGCTACATTGCTTGTACAAGCTGCTGGAAAGTTTGATTCAGAAATAAATCTTGCTTACAAAGAGAAAAAAGTGAACCTTAAGTCCATTATGGGTGTAATGTCCCTAGGTATCGGCAAAGGGGCAGAAATTACGATTACTGCCGAGGGAAGCGATGAAAATGATGCATTAAACACACTTGCTGAAACATTGAACAGAGAAGGATTAGCAGAATAATGTCCACTTTGATTAGTGGAATAGCAGCTTCAAACGGAATAGCCATCGCTAAAGCCTATCGACTGACTGAGCCAGATCTATCGATTGAAAAAAGAAGCATAGAAGATGTCGGGGCGGAAATATCCCGTTTTAAGGAAGCTATTCAAAAGTCAACAAATGAATTGGAAGTAATAAGGGAAAAAGCAGAAAAGGATTTAGGGGCGGATAAAGCCGCTATTTTTGACGCGCACCTACTTGTTTTGGCTGACCCGGAACTTATTACTCCTATACAAGATAGAATCCAATCCGAAAACGTCAACGCTGAGTTTTCCCTAAATGAGACAGCAAGTATGTTCATTACAATGTTTGAACAAATGGATAATGAATACATGAAGGAACGTGCAGCGGATATCCGTGACGTCACTAAGAGGGTGTTGTCACATCTCTTAGGTGTTCATATTCCAAATCCAAGCTTGATTGCTGAAGAAGTGATTATTATTGCGGAGGACTTGACTCCTTCCGATACAGCACAGTTGAACCCGGTTTATGTTAAGGGATTCACGACCGATATCGGGGGACGTACATCTCACTCAGCAATAATGGCACGTTCATTGGAAATCCCTGCTGTCGTTGGTGCAAAATCAGTAACATCGTCCATTGAAAATGGTGACATGATCATTATTGATGGGTTAAAGGGTGAGGTTCATATCAATCCTACTCCTGAACTCGTAAAACGCTACGAAGAGGAACAAGTTTCCTATGCTATGCAAAAGGCTGAGTGGGCTAAGCTCGTTCATGAACAAACGGTTACAAAAGATGGTCATCATGTGGAATTGGCTGCCAATATAGGCACACCGAAAGATCTTGAGGGCGTTCATCAAAATGGTGGTGAAGGAATCGGGTTATACCGTACAGAATTTCTTTATATGGGCAGAAATGACTTTCCGAGTGAAGAAGAACAGTTCGAGGCATATAAAGCCGTGCTTGAAGGAATGTCAGGAAAGCCTGTAGTCGTCAGAACGCTAGATATAGGCGGTGACAAGGAGTTGCCGTACCTAGATCTTCCTAAGGAAATGAATCCTTTCCTTGGTTACCGTGCGATTCGGCTTTGCCTAAATGAGCAGGAGATTTTCAGGACACAGCTCCGTGCCCTGCTTCGTGCAAGCATTTACGGTGATCTGAAGATCATGTTCCCGATGATTGCCACATTAGCTGAATTCCGCGAAGCTAAAGCTGTATTGGCTGAAGTTAGGCAGGAATTGCTTGATAATGGTATTCAGGTTGCTGAAAAAATTGAAGTTGGAATTATGGTCGAAATCCCTTCAACTGCAGTGATGGCGGACATATTTGCTAAGGAAGTCGATTTCTTCAGCATAGGGACTAATGACTTGATTCAGTATACGATGGCCGCTGACCGAATGAATGAGAGAGTATCATATTTATACCAACCATATAATCCATCGATTTTACGCTTGGTTAAAATGGTCATAGATGCAGCTCATAAAGAAGGAAAATGGGCTGGGATGTGCGGAGAGATGGCTGGAGATGAAGTGGCTATCCCGATCCTGATCGGAATGGGACTCGATGAATTCTCAATGAGTGCAACCTCGATTTTAAAAGCACGTTCTTTAATTAGCCAACTTACGCTTGAAGATATGAAAAAACTATCTCAAGAAGTTTTAATGATGGATACGAATGATAATGTGAAAGAAGCGGTAGTAAACGCTTTGAAATGATAATTAAATAGTGAAAAACAGCCCCCTCCATAGAATCTTCGTTGGGGGGGCTGTTTGTAATTTTTTTAGGAAGAATGTTTATTCCAAGAAAATGGGGGTATTTAAAAAGCAAGCACAGTTGTTTTGCTCTAGTAGGGCAGCTGACATTCTCATTTCCCCCTTTGACGCCGGTTGGGCTATCCAACCGGCAATTTTTTTGGGTTAACAATTTAAAACCAAAGAAAAAACAAGGATGATTATTCAGATTTTTCACTTTTCAGCATTAACGATATAATGGATATATATATTTTTATTTTACGAGAATGGAGGAAATCATATGGAATTACATTTGAACAAGAAAAATGCTTTGATTTTAGCTTCAAGCCAAGGTTTGGGGAAGGCGATAGCAGCAGAATTGGTTAAAGAAGGAGCAAATGTCATGCTTGCCAGCCGTGATGGAGAAAAGCTTGCCGACGTGCAAAGGGAGTTAGCGCAGCTTGGGGCGGGTAAAGTTGCATATAAGGCAACGGATATAACAAAAACGGAAGATATTAAAAGCTTGGTTGAGGAAACAGCTGCAGAGTTCGGCAGTATCGACATTCTTATTAATAACGCCGGAGGTCCTCCAGGGGGATCATTTACAGATTTCAATGATGAAGATTGGCAACAATCTTTTGAACTTAATTTACTAAGCTACATCAGGACAATCCGTGAGAGCCTGCCCCACCTAAAAAAACAGGGCGGTAAAATCATCAATATTGCATCTTCATCCATCAAGGAACCGATTCCGGGACTGATATTATCGAATACATTCCGGACTGCAATTGTTGGATTGTCAAAGACGTTGGCTACTGAGTTAGCTCCAGATCAGATTTTGATCAATACAGTTGCTCCTGGCAGGATCGCCACAGACCGCGTTCAGCACCTTGATAATATGAATGCAGAGAAACAAGGGGTCACTCCTGAGGTGATCACTGAACAAGCCATTAATAAAATCCCTCTTGGGCGGTACGGGGAACCTGAGGAATTTGCTAGGTTCGTTACTTTCCTTGTTTCGGGTGCCAATACATATTTAACGGGCCAGTCGTATTTAGTAGACGGAGGAATGGTAAAATCAATTTAAGGGTTATTTTCCACATAATGATTGGGAGGAATTTGCAGTGAAGCAATCGAACGAAGCAATCGGATTCATAGGTTTAGGGGTCATGGGGAAAAGCATGGCCAGAAATCTGCTTAAGGCAGGATATGAGGTATTTGTTTATACAAGGACGAAAGATAAGGCAAGCGATCTGCTGCAACTGGGAGCAAAGTGGGTAAAGGCACCTAAGGACATCGCACAGAACGCTAATGTAATCATTTCCATGGTAGGGTATCCTAGCGATGTTGAAGAAATTTACCTAGGAGACGATGGGCTTATCGAGAATGGGAAAGCGGGTACCTATTTAATCGATATGACGACCTCCACTCCATCTTTGGCTGTGAAAATAGCCGAGGAAGCCAAGAAAAAAGGAATGGAATCATTGGATGCACCTGTTTCAGGTGGAGATATCGGTGCACGTGATGCGAAGCTTACGATCATGGTCGGCGGTGATAGCGAGGCGTTCGAAGCGGTACGTCCCATTTTTGAAATCATGGGCAGTAATGTAGTCCATCAAGGCCCGGCTGGATCTGGACAGCATACGAAAATGTGCAATCAAATCGCCATAGCATCCAATATGATCGGAGTGACTGAAGCGATTTCTTATGCCAAAAAGGCGGGATTGGATCCACACCGCGTTCTGCAAAGTATTTCATCGGGTTCTGCTGGGAGCTGGTCACTGTCCAATCTAGTGCCGCGTATGGTCAAAGGGGATTTTGAACCAGGCTTTTATATCAAGCATTTCATTAAGGATATGAAGATCGCACTTGATGAAGCAGAAAGAATGGGAATGGATGCGCCAGGATTAAGCCTGAGCAAATCCCTATATGAAGGCCTGGCAGAAGCTGGGGAGGAAAATAGCGGCACCCAGGCGTTATATAAACACTATAATTAAGTGCTACCGTTCCTTTTTCATGAATAAGCTGATAGCGACAGCCTTTACAAAAAGGAGTGATCGTTATGGGTGAATTCGATGACATCAATATGAAATTTCAGGAATTGGAAGATGGTCGATATATTGTCAGGATTGAAGGTTTTAAACGCGAAAAAACCATTCATCAAACTAAGCCCATACGTTGGGATCTTAAATTAATGAATGAAAGTCCGCTAATCTTGCCGGTGAAATTCAGTCATATCGAAACGAATGCCGGTTTCCAAATCCTGATGCGCGAATTGAAAAGTTTAGGTCTTTCAAAACCGCGCTCCTCAAAGGAATTTGAAGATGTGATGGCCGATTTACTTGGATCCATTGTTGAAGTGAGCCTTACCACGACAAATAAGGAAGAAGGATATCGGGAAATTCGTTTTTTACGTAGATTGTATTAGCAGTATCTAGCATGGTGAAAAAGAAATTTTGGGAAATGGAAAAAGCGGCCTTCAATGATTCTATTGAAGGCCACTTTTTTTTTCGATTAACCTTAAGCTAAAAAAGCTTCAATTCGATTCAAAGCTTTTTCCAAGGTTTCCATGGAATAGGCATAAGATATCCTGAAGTACCCTTCGCCGAGAGGAGAGAACGCGTCTCCAGGGACTACAGCCACTTTTTCCTGTTTAACGAGCTTGAGGCAAAAGTCAAGAGAAGAGGTATACCCTTCAGGAAGCTTTATAAAGAAGTAAAAGGCACCATTTGGCTTGACTATTTCCAAATTCATTGCTTGTAAGCGATTGTATACATATTCTCGTCTCCTTGCATACTCGTTCTTCATCGGAATGGCATCATCCTTGCCCGCTGTCAATGCAGCCAAGGCAGCTCTCTGAGATATGGAAGAGGCACAAGTTACATTGTATTGATGGACCTTCAGGATATGCAAAGAGATGGATTTGGGCGCAAACAGAAGGCCAATTCTCCACCCTGTCATGGAATGAGACTTGGACAAACCATTCAGGACGATGGTTTGTTCTTTTAAGAATGTGGCAATCGATACATGTTCCTGATCAAATACAAGTTCACTGTATATCTCATCAGCCAATATGAAGATGTCCTTGCCCCGTACGAGTTCGGCAATATCCAATAATTCTTCGGCAGATAATGTGACCCCAGTCGGATTCGATGGATATGGCAAAACGATGCAACGCGTTTGATCAGTTATGTATTTTTCAATAATATCTGCCGTCAAACGAAATCCATTTTTGGTTGTATCGGCATAGATGGGAGCTGCACCGCACATTTTAATGATGGGTTCGTATCCTGGATATACCGGTCCTGGTAATATAACTTCATTCCCAGGGACGAGGATCGTTCGGAATGTAATATCAATGCCTTCACTAGCACCAGAGGTCACTATGACTTCATCGGCTGGATCGTAGGTTAGTTTGTATTTATCCTTAATATATTCCGATGCTGCTTCCCTTAATTCGAGATAGCCGGCATTGTGAGTATAAACGGTATAATCATGATCAATGGCTTGTTTTGCCGCTTCTTTAATATGCATTGGAGTTGGAAAGTCTGGCTGTCCGATCGTTAAAGAAATGGTGCCTTCGATATCAGCTACCATATTGTAGAATTTACGGATTCCTGATATTTGAACGTCTTTTACTAGAGGGTTAACTAAATGCTCCATCTATGAATATCCTCCCTTTTCAAACTTCATGAGCTTATGTACTATGTTTGACGGATCCATTCTATTTTATCATTTAGTTTGGATGAGGGAGAAATACTTTTTGAGATTAATGAATTAAAGGTATAATGAAAGATAAGAAAACTTTGAGGGTTGATACATATGATAAGGACTTGTGCGATAACTTCAAACCAAGAAGTCAGTTTTGATTTACCGCTATTAGAAATGAATAATCCGGATATCGAGTGGTATTGGGTTGATTTTTCCAACCCGACAAACAAGGAAATCGAACTTTTATCCACTCATTTTCACTTTCATCCGCTGGCAATAGAAGACTGCCTGGATGACTTTAACCAACGCCCTAAAATGGATTTTTATGAAAACTATCAATTTCTTGTGATACATGCTCTCAGGCAAAAGGTATTTAGAGCCGTTGAATTGGATATGTTTGTTGGAGAAAAATGGATAATCACTTTTCATAAGGAAGAAATGCCTGAAGTTGAAAAGGTGTGGGAAGAAATTTCTGGAAATAAAATGTTGAAGCAGGGTCCCTTTTTCTTGATGCACAGGCTAATTGACAGGATCGTCGATGAATTTTTCCCTCCTGTTTATAAAATGGAGAGCGAATTGGGGAGCATTGAGGACAATACTGAAAATGAAACGATAAACGACCTGATGGATCAGCTATTCGATTTGCGTACGGATATGTCAAGGCTCCGCCGGACCATTTTACCGATGCGTGATTTGTTGTACAGAATGATTTCATCTGAGCGTCTCAATTATTTAAAAGATCAGCACCTTTATTTTAATGATGTGTACGATCATCTTCTTAAATTGACTGAAATGCTGGAATCCTATCGAGATTTCTCCTCCGATATCCGGGATAGTTATTTGTCTGTGAACTCTAATAATATGAATTCAACGATGATGACTTTGACTGTCATCACTACCATTTTCATGCCGCTGACTTTCATAGTAGGTGTATATGGGATGAATTTTGAAAATATGCCTGAGTTAAATTGGCACTATGGCTATTTCCTCATCCTTGGATTGATGGGTGGAATTGCCTTGATGATGTTTTTATACTTTGTTAAAAAAGGTTGGCTCAATCCAAGGAAAAGATCGCGAAAGAACTGAAAACAGGGCGGATTTTGGTTGGGCTTTGGCCCGCCCATCATTGCTGGAAGCATCATATGGATACCCGCTGGAATCGTATCCTATCGGTTTTTGAGAGTATCTTTTGAAGTCGCCCCACGACATCAGTGGCTAAAATACTCCTGGATTTAAAGTGACGAATTTAAAAGGAGGACGAATAGGGTTTGTAAGGGCTGCAGTGCGGTATATAGCGACGATCCGGCATGTCTATACAATGTCGGTTAAATCGTGGAGTTTGTTTCATTGAAGAAACAAACTCCACGATATGGTTTCCGCGACGTTGGTAGCCGAACAAAAAAGGGGGCTTGATAGAGGCTCCTTTTTTTGTTTGGTTGAAGAGCTAATTTAATAAATAGTCCCTTCTTATTCTTTTTTTTCCTTTGCCCTAAACAAAAGACATAAGTAACCGAATTATTAGGTATGAGTTCATAGATAAAATCATGATAGGCCTAGTTAACTGACAAGCAGGATTTTCTGCTTTAGTAAAATGGTTTATGGAACTAAAATTGAAAAAGTAAGAGAAGGGCGAGATGAACCAATGGAAGCAAACAAAGGGATATTATTGGAAAGTGGAACGAATGAGCTGGAGATAGTGGAATTCGGCATCGGAAAGAATAAATTCGGCATTAACGTAATCAAGGTGAAGGAAATCATTAATCCTGTACCCATCACACTTGTCCCCCATTCCCATCCAAATGTTGAGGGGATCATAGAGCTCCGCGGAGAAGTCCTGCCTGTTGTGAATGTGGCGGATGCTCTAGGGTTTCCTCCATCTGAAACTCCTGAGCAGGATAAGTTCATTGTCGCGGAATTCAATCAGCAAAAAGTGGTTTTCCATGTACATACGGTTACACAGATACACCGTATTTCGTGGTCCCAAATCGAAAAGCCTTCGGATATGTATCAAGGACTAGAAAGTCAGATTATCGGGGTCATAAAATTAAATGGTGAAATGTTACTGTTACTCGATTTTGAAAGAATAGTGGTCGAAATCAATCCGGAATCGGGAATAAACATCCAGTAGGTTAAAAAGCTCGGCATCCGGCAAAACTCAGACAAGAGAATCCTGATTGCAGAAGATTCCCCATTATTGAGAAAGCTGCTGTTTGATACATTGTCAGAGGCTGAATTCAAGTACTTGGAGTTTTATGAAAATGGTCTTGATGCCATGAATTATTTAGAGAATTTGATTGAATCTGGAAAAGTGGTCGAAGAAGTAGTGCAATTGGTGATTACTGATATTGAGATGCCTCAAATGGATGGTCATCATTTGACTAGAAGAATAAAGGAAAGTGGTGAGCTCTCAATATTGCCGGTCATTATTTTCTCTTCTTTGATTACGGATAGCTTGCGCCATAAGGGGCAGGTGGTAGGGGCTGACGCACAAATCAGCAAACCTGAAATTGCGGAGCTTATAAAGTTGATAGACAGACTTGTATTATAAATGTGAAAACGGGCCGCTGAGGAATTACCTCAAGGCCCGTTTAATTTATCCTTAATACTTGGAACCTTTTCCCAAAAACGAGGATGGGAAGGGATTGTGAAAAGGTTGCTTGACAGAACTGCGTCCGTAAGCCCTTTTCTCGGTTTTGGTGGAGTTCGGTTGCTTTTCACCAGCTTGTCCAACGTAAGATTGGAGGATTTGTTTTGCCTTGGATAAAGACAACGCAGCTTTAGGGTTCCGTATGGATGCTGCCCGGCTGCCGAGGTGGGGTAGTTTTTTCAAATCTTCCTTAGTGGGAGGTAGATGAAAAACATATGATCCGCATTCTACAATCACGTCGGATTGTTGTGCTGCAAACCGAGGGTTATCAGAGAAATGAAGTCCAATCTTCTTCGCTTTTCCTTCTTGCATAAGCTTGCTTAATGCGAGCCTTTTTAAATTATATAAATTTTTAGGCTCCAACGCAGTCTTTGCATGTTTGTTAACAATAAACACGGCTTGGGCAAGGGAATTAATCGAAAACTCATCCCTTTCAGAATGTCCTTTCGTTTGGTTCATTGTGGAAACTCCTTTTCTTAATAAGGTTAGAAGGAACGATGAAGCCTTCCTTCAATAAATACCTGTTTTTATATTGATTGATATAGAGACGGATGTGCTACTTTGGCTGATTATCGTAAAAAATATAAATGCATGTACATCTCTTCGGTATGTCAATCATTTCCCAACACTTTACCATCTATGCATTTCATATTATACCACTTCAAAATATATAAGAAAGTAAATTTCAATCAGACACCTTTTTGGAAAAGAAAAAGAAGGCGTTGAATGACGCCTTCGCCTTCTATCCGTTCCTTATCGATTGTATATATTGATATTTTCAGAAACTCCAGCCTGTGCGCCGAATTGTTGGGGGGAGCCCTGAAAACCTTGATATGGAGGGTAAGCAGGATAAGGAGGGTAAGCGGGCGGGTATGGAGGGTATGGCGCATAGAATGGTGGACGGTTATTGAATAACAATGGTCCAATAGCTAACCCTGCAACAAATGCTACAGGCGCTAATAGAGGAAAGAAAGGAAAGAATCGCTCGTCATTCCAATATTCTGGATCATATTCATTCCTATATGCATTTCTATATTCGTTCTGGAGCATTATGGTTTGTGGATAGTGGTAGTAAGGAAAATACTGTGTTTGCATAATTAGCCTCCTTTTTTTTCAAATTCTTTATATAGTATGGTTTTTTTTTCGAAAAGAGCCTGTTTCATCTTAATCTGTTATAATGAATCTACTTGTGAGAAAAATTTGAGGTGACTACAATGGGCCGGTTTAAAAGCATTTTTGCCGTTGGTATTGGAGGAGCAGTGGGAGCTTTATTGCGTTATTGCATAATCTTGACGACTGACCATTCCTTCTTCCCGTTTGGTACCCTCTTAATAAATATAGTAGGCAGCTTTTTACTTGGATTGATAAACGGCTATTTCGCCTCGAAAAAGAAATCGCTTATTTTTTTAGCATGGGGCAGCGGGTTTTGTGGAGGTTTCACTACGATGTCTACGTTTTCCCAAGAAATGGTGAATTTACTACAGACATCGATGCTATATGCAGGTCTGTATCTTGGGGCCACGCTTTTATTTGGTTTGGTTGCAGGATTTCTTGGACTGGGCCTTTTTAATAGACGGAGAGGTGAGACCCTTTGATTTCTGTTCTATCAGTTTTTATCGGAGGCTTTTTTGGTGCTGCCTCTAGGTATGTTTTACAGAATATTTTTAATAGGCTATTGCCAGCTGGTTCAATACCTATTAGTATTTTACTGATTAACCTTATTGGTTCTTTCGGTTTGGGAATTGTCTTTCCTAAGGAAGAAAGCTGGGCTTTCTCTTTACAAGCATTTGTGGCAATAGGTTTCTTCGGAGCCTTTACGACCTTTTCCACATTCAGTATGGAAACACTCGAACTTATTGGAAAACACCGTTACATAGATAGCCTTATCTATGTAACGGTGTCGGTTTTAGGTTGTATCGGCACTTTTCTGTGTGGTTACTTAAGTATGGTATAACCTAGTCCCACTTTCCACCGATCATTGGTAAATAAAACCTGGTTTTCTCAATTATACTTCTAATGCTATAATTCTTAAGAATCCATTATAAAATGATACATGGAAACAAGTTGTTTTTCGTTGCACAGGTTTTGTTAATAAGTCTGGCAGTTTTCCCCTGTGTTCTTTTCCTATCTTTTTTCTGCCTTGAATTCGTAAACCGTTAACTCAGGGCGTGAAAGAAAGCGATATGGAAGACGGGTAGTGCCAAGACCTCTATTAACATGTAACGTTAACGAATCAATTTCATACGTGCCTTCACGGTACTTTTCAGCGTATGGGGGTGTTACAAGGGCTCCGGCGAACGGAATTTGTACTTGTCCACCATGACTGTGACCGCTTATTTGATACTGGATATCGTAAGTACTTGATGTGTCCGCTAGGTCAGGGGCATGTGAGAGCATAATGGTAAACGCTTCTTCTGGAATGCCTTCAAGGGCTTTTTCAAAATCGGGTTTTCCAAGCATTGCATCATCAATACCTGCTACGAATATTTCTTCAGCCGTTAATAAGGAAATCTTGGTGGAGGTATTTTGCAACATGGTAAAGTGGGATTTCTTCATGATATCGCTGTAAATTTCAGAGCCATATCCCCCATGATCGTGGTTACCGTAGATGCTGAACTTTCCAAGTGGCGCTTTGAGCTGATTCAAAACAGAAGGGATTTTCTGTTGAGACTCATATTTGTTAGGCTGGTCCATTAAATCTCCGGTAAATAAAATAACATCCGGATCCAGTTGGTTTATCTTATTGACAATTGCTTGTAAATCTTTAAGCTGAAATTGAAAGCCTAAATGCGTATCACTGAATTGGATCATTTTCATGCCATGAAAACCTTTAGGGATAAGAGGATGGCTGATTACCATATGCTTGGTTTCTAACCACTTAGGCTCCAAATTATGGGCATAATAGTTTCCGCCAATACCTAAACCCGTTACGGTAGCCAATGCACCGAGGCTTTTTTTTAGAAATGTTCTTCTGGATATGTGTTTATTCAAATTAATCAACCTATCTAATAATAAAATGTTACTTCCTCATACTAACAAACAATATACATAAAATGAAGAAAATAGCTTCTATACGCATATGCAAAACATGTAAACTGGTGTTTAATGAAACCTTATCCGGTTTGAAATTGAACATCTATACGGAGGTAACATGATGACCGAACCAATGTTTATTACACTGATTATACTTCTATGCGCTATTGCGCTTTTTATACAAGGAAAATTTCGCGCTGATTTAATTGCACTTAGTGCACTATCCATACTAGGGTTACTTGGAATACTTACATTGGATGAACTTGTGGCCGCTTTTGCGAATCAAGTGGTAATTATGCTGGCAGGACTATTTATCGTAGGTGCCGGCCTGTTAAATACAGGAATCGTGGAAAAGGCAGGAAATAAGTTGTTAGGTTTATGTGGGGGCAGTGAATGGAAATCGCTGCTTATCGTCATGCTGACGGCTGGAATATTAAGTGCATTTTTAAGCGGCACAGGAATTGTTTCCATTCTGCTTCCACTTGTTATGAGCATGGCTTTACGACAAAAAACAAGTCCGACAAGGTATTTATTGCCTCTTGCCTATGCGAGCAGTATTGGCGGACTATTAACACTTACTGGTTCGCCCTCCAATATGATCGTTGCTGATGTTTTAAGGCAAAACGGTATCGTTACATTATCATTTTTTGACTTTACACCAATCGGCTTAATTGCTTTTGCAGCAGGTTTATTCTTCATGTTGACACTTGGCCGCCTGTTGCTGCCGGAGAAAACGATTGCCGCGAACAATAGTGTCAAGGGATTGTCGGCAGGAGAGCTTGCCGGCATGTATAAAGTGTATGATCGATTGCACTATCTGCATATACCCGCCTCTTCCGATATTGTGGGAGAAAGGCTGTCGGATCTTCAGCTACCTATCCAGTATGAATTGACTTTAATTGAAATTCAGCGGAAGCCAAAGGATAAGCAGTTGCCGCTGTTGCAAAGACAGCTGACGATTTCAGCAAGAGCGGATGAAGTGCTGCATCCTGATGATATCATTTTGGTGTTTGGAGAAGAAGAAGCTGTTGAGAGATTGGCACTTAACTATGAACTGGAGTTCAAACATTTCAATACAGAACAAATAAAAAAACATTTTCTTAGCAGTAGATTTGGTTTGACGGAAATATTGATCGTTCCGAATTCCGATTATGAAAATCAAACCTTGATCGATGTACATTTCCGAGAGAAATACCAATGTAATGTGCTTGCGATCAATCGCAATGGTGAATATATTCAAGCGGATGTCGGGACGGAACGACTAAAACCCGGCGATGCAATCCTGATACATGGAGAATGGGAGAACATTGAAAGGATTTCCTCTGATTTGCAGGACGTCATCGTTATTGGAAGTACCTCGGAGGATGGCTCACCTGTCCAATCAAAGGGCAAAGCATGGATTGCTTTGGGCATCACTGCATTGATGGTCGTTCTTTTGTCGATCGAATCCATCCCTGCTATGCTATCGGTATTGACGGCCGCATTGTTGATGGTGATCACAGGCTGTGTCCGTTCAATGGAAGATGCATACCAAAAGATTAACTGGGAACCTGTTTTATTAATTGCATCTATGTTTGGAATTACGGCTGCCCTTGATAATACGGGTGGTGTGAGAATGATAAGTGATTGGCTTGCCGTTATATTCAGTAATATCGGGGCACATGGTACATTAGCCGTCTTTTATCTCCTGACACTGATCCTGAGTCAATTCATCCCGTATGGAGCGGCGGTGGTTATCATGACGCCCATTGCCCTGACATCCGCAGTAAATCAAGGAATCGATCCTCTTCCTGTGTTTCTATGCCTTGCTGTTGCTGGCAGTTTGGCGTTATCCACACCTAGGGTTGCCACAACCAACGCTCTTGTCATGACAGCTGGTGATTACAAGTATAAGGATTTCATCATGATCGGGATATCCATACAGATCTTCATTGGCGTTATCATGGTCATCACGATTCCATGGTTCTTCCCTTTCTGAAAGCTAAAGGCATTGTTCCATTTGTGGACAATGCCTTTTTCCATGAGAGATTCATTAAGAGGAGTGGTTGATGGAGGAATTTTTAAAGGGCTGAAAAAAGATGTATAGTATAGGAATTTAAATTATTTATTATCAATGCTAGAAACTAATGGTATAATTTTTCATATGTGTGTTTCGTAATTAGGGGGAAGATGCATCATGGATACAGAAAAGATATTAAAGAATTTAGACAGGGTGACACCATTCTTTCAACCGATTTTCAGTGCAGATCAACATCAGGTAATCGGATATGAAATTTTAGGGCGCTACGAGGAACAATCTGAATATAAAAGCCTTGGCTCTTTTTTTCACGATTCTACTGTGCCCGAAGAGTATAGGGTGGAAGTGGATAATTACGTTCTTGAAATAGCCTTGGAAAGAATAAAAGACTATGGTGAAGATTTTCTTATATTTATTAACAGAGATCCAAATTTGCTTATGCTGGATCATGGCGAGGAATTCATGGAGATTTTACATCGTCATTTTCAACCTGAGGAAATGCACCGGATTGTGCTGGAATTATCAGACACAATCAGTCCGGAGAACTTTGATCCTTTACAGCATGTGCTCGCTTATTTTAAAACATATGGTATTAAAATAGCTTTCGATCATTTAGGACAAGATACGCAATTGGACCGAATTGCGCAGATTTCCCCGAATATTTTAAAAGTTAACCTGGACCAGCTTCGCATTTCTGGTGGAGATGCCTATCAGGTCATCTTGTTTTCTCTAAGCATGCTTGCACGTAAAATCGGCGCAAATTTACTATTTGAGAACATTGAGTCCGAATACCAGCTTCGCTTTGCATGGAAGAACGGGGGACGGTATTATCAAGGGTATTTTTTGGCGAAACCGGCAGGCGAGTTCATTAATAAAGATTTACTTCGTGAAAAGTTCCATCAAGAATGTCAGTCCTTCATTTCACTTGAAACCAAGAAGCTTGAAGCCGTTTATCAAAAGACTTTGCAATTCAATGAAAATATGCAAACCTTCTTAAAGCAGCAAAAGAGTGTAGGTTCCCATGAAGAGTTTATCGGTATTTTAGCGAAAAAGTTGGATTCCATATGTTTTCGTCTTTATATTTGTGATGAAGAGGGGTATCAAAAATCACCCAATATCCTTCAAAAGGACGGGCAATGGTTAGTCCAACCGAGTTATATGAATAAAAATTGGAGCTGGAGACCTTATTTTCTCGAAAATATAGTAAAGATGCGCAATGAGAAAAAAGGAATTTTATCCGATTTATATAGTGATATCGAATCGGGCGAAACCATCAGGACCTTTTCATATCCTCTTAATAATAAGGAATACATTTTCTTTGATCTTTCTTATAGTTATTTATATGAAAATGACGCACTTTTATAGAAAAACATCCATGCATATAATCGCTCGAAATGTGTAACGATAAGCAGAAATGACGCGCTTGGAGGAGACATATTTTGAGCACCTACATTTGGATATTACTCATAATCGTAACAATCACGGCTTTATATTTGCTCTATTATACTTATTCAGTAGCAAGGGCACAGAAAGTGAAAGCGAGATATGATTCAACTCTTGATGATTCTGTTAAGGAACACCCTTATTTAAAAAACCCGGTATTCGTTTCTCTTTTTGTTGGAACGATTTTGGTTGCCGGTTTTATTTTTTACTATGCATTTCAATAAATGTAAGAAGGAGATTTCACTTCCATGGAATCTTCTTTTTTTATTGTGAAGAAAAATCATCTGTAGCAGGATCTCATAAGACATTGGCATTTTGTAGTTTGGCTTTGTTCTGGACGGGTATTGAAATACATAGGCAGTAATAGGAACCATTAGGAGATAAATACTATAACTAGGAGCTGATAGGAATGAGTAAATATTTAGTTGCATGTCTAGCCAGTGTTCTTCTTTTTTTAGGAGGCGGGTTCACAGCTTCAGCGGAGGGCCTACATAGAGAGGAAGTACTTTCTTTAGTGCAAGATGCAATGGATAATCAAGGCTCGATCAGTGAGGAAATACGGACGAAAGAGGCGATTAAAGGGAAGTTGGATAAACATTTCACAGATGATTTCATCGAAAAGTTTGTTCAAGCTAATGTAGTGAAAGTCGATGGCGGGTATACTGCATTTGGATCGGATTTTGCACCCTATTATATCCCATTTTTCAGTTACGATGAGAATACAGAAGTTGTATATGGGAAAAATGGAGAATTCATTTATGTTCAGGAAGAATTCCAAGAATCTGGGGACGGCCCTGTATCAATGGAAAAACATGTTGAATCAGTGACATTGAAAAAAGAAAATGGTGTTTGGAAGGTAAATAACGTAAAGTATGAAAAGTGAAAAAATGAAATGAGGTTTTTTAAAGGGAAGCCCGTCAAAGTTGAGAACATGGAGAGCGAAAACAAAAAGTCTAGAGGAGGGTAGCCTTCTCTAGACTTTTTGTTATATATTCAGTTCCTTTTTTATTTCGTCAAGTTCAAACCCAATAATGGCTTTCCCATCGATGACGACCGTTGGTGTGGAATAAGCGCCATATTTATTCGTTAGTTCTTTACGTGCATGTCCATCTGCTTTAATATCTTTTTCTTTGTATACGACATTATTATCATCAAAGAACATTTTCATGATTTTGCAGGGAGGGCAATCAGGCTGGGTATAAAGCGTAACGTCTTTCATTTCATTCCTCCATGTTTGCTTTAGGTATGGTTTACTTTCTCATTATAGAGAAAGCCAAGACATTTGAATAGGAAAAAAACTTGAAGACTATTCTACTTTTTACTGTCCTGTTTTACCAGATAATCTATCAATCCCATGGAACAAACCTTTAAGTCCATGGCGATGATTTCAAAAACAGGATGGTCAGATGTAATTCCTTTTTCCCCTAAATGAACCGTGACCTCCGTGAAAAGATTTTTACTGGTTGCTGCGACCTGTTCCTCAAAGGAGTTATAATCCCTATATGCCGATTTTGCAGTCTCGACGAATTTAGGCAACCAGTAATGAAGCTGTTTATATACTTCATTTGGATTTTCCGACACTCCGTAATGGCCAAAATATATCCGCTCGACGCCGAGGCTTTCATACAATTTTGCTGCGGCAAGCATTGCTTCAGGATTAAATTGATTTGGTGATGTGGATGGTAAATAAAATTCCAAACCGTCATCATCGAGTTCACGATAGTAGATACCTACGGTGTCACCTGAAAATATCCCTTTAGAAACGGAATCGTAAATGCTTAAATGATGGTTTGCGTGCCCTGGGGTGTCATAAAAAATCAACGAGGAATTATCGCTGATTTGTAGGGTTTCCCTATCATGTTTAGTCATCATTCTTTCAAATGGTATAGGTAAAATCGGATTGAATAGCTCGTTGAATTCTTCGCCATAGACAGCTTTGGCCCCTGCGATCAAACGTGTTGGATCTTCAAGATGCCTTGCTCCTTTTGGATGAACGATCACTTTGGCGTTCGGGCAATGTTGTAAAAAAAGTCCAGCTCCACCTGCATGGTCCAAATGAATATGGGTAAGAATGATAGATGTAATATCCTCGAGGGCGATTCCCAGCTCATTTAGCCCTTTTATTAAATGGGGGATGGAAGGGCTGGCGGAAGTTTCAACTAAAGTGATGTCTGTATCTGCAATTACATATGTTCCTGTTCGATTTCTTCTATCCAAATCAAAACCGTCAATTAAAGAAATGCGATAACCAAGTTCACTAATGTTTTGCAATGGAATCTACCTCCAGAAAATTTTTCATGTACAAAATCCATTCCTTATTTTATTCTGTTAATAGTGCCATGTAAAGAATGAAGTTTTAAATTATTCTGAATTTATTTCAGCGTGGATACTGGATAGAAAAGTGTGGTATAGTGAAACCTATCGAAAAGGTTTTATTCAGAAAGGAGAGGGAGTATGTCTCAATTACAGGGCATTCTTACCAGATTGAAAAGTCTTCAAGAGCAAGCAAAGGAATCTGAATCTGCTCAACGTTTTTTTGAAATAGATGGTGTGAAAAAGTGCCAAGTTACATATTTCAGCAAAACAGAAATGTTCGAGCTTGAAGTATACAGTGATAAAGGGAAATCATCAAAATATCAATTCGATAATATTGATATGATTACCATTGAAATCTTTGATCTTCTTCAATCCTAAAAAAATCACGAAAAGCCGACTTCCTTTTGGAAGCGGCTTTTTATTTTATATGAAGCCGTTCCCTTTTCACTTTTTGAATGAAGAAGTGATTTTAACGACATCTTATTAATTGGAGGGATGTAAATGAAAAATCCAATGGTAATATGCCCTGCTTGCGGTGAGGAAAGGGAAATGGAACATGTATTGACGGCACAATCCAACCAAAATGTGATTTATCAATGCCCGGAATGCGGTTTTAAACAGGTTAACATTAAAACTAGTAAGGGATAAGGATCTCTTGCGAAAATCCCACAGTTTGGGATTTTTATTGGTCTAGGAATGAGCCTTTTCTGCTTACATATGTTAAACTATAGAAAGAGCTGTATATAAAAACATATGGTAAGGGGTTTTAACATGATCGGTACTCATGATGGGGATTTATTGGAATCCAGCGTTAAAGATTTAATGATTTCTTCTGAACGCGTGGCCCACGTGCAGGTAACCAATAATTTAGAACATGCGCTATTGGTATTGACAAAGAGTGGATATACGGCCATTCCTGTTTTAGATCCGATGTATAAATTGCATGGCTTAATTAGCACACCAGTCATTCTTGATTCAATCTTGGGACTGGAACGAATTGAATTTGATAATCTTGAGAATAAAAAAGTTTCGGAAATAATGAATATAGACATACCTCGCCTGCATATTGAGGATACATTGACTAAGGGTGTGGAATTGTTAATAGATCATCCTTTTGTCTGTGTGGAGAATGACGATCATGTATTTGAAGGTATCTTAACGAGAAGAGCAATCTTGAAAAAGGTATTTAAACAAAATACAGCTGAATGAATATGCATGGCTAAACATTATGGGTAACCTCACGACTCGCCAATTGGCGAGTTTTCTTTTTTTACATATTTATTCCAGGTGTAGGTAAAACCTATAAACTGCTATTGCAAATTTGGAAAGGATGCGAAAATTGGTACAAGCAGTGGATCGTACAAAAGTACAGAATAAAAAATTGAAACGTCCATTCATTTTAGCTGCCATCATGTTGGCTATGTTTATGAATGCTATTGAAGGAACGATCGTTTCGACAGCCATGCCGGCGATTGTAAGTGATTTGGGAGGTTTTTCTCTTTACAGCTGGGTGTTTTCAGGTTATTTGTTAATGAATGCCGTGACAGTCTTGATATATGGAAAGTTATCCGATATTTTGGGGAGAAAACCTGTTTTATTATTCGGAATCGTTGTTTTCTTAATTGGCTCCCTTCTTTGTGGCATTGCCAATTCCATGACTGAACTCATTATTTATCGCTTCGTACAAGGCTTTGGGGCGGGGGCTGTAGCTCCTGTAGCTTCCACGATTGTAGGTGATATCTATAAAAATGAAGAGCGGGCACGCGTTCAAGGGTATCTATCAAGTGTATGGGGCATTTCTGCGGTCATGGGGCCGGCTTTAGGCGGCTTGCTTGTTGAGTCCCTTACTTGGAAGCTTGTATTCTGGGTGAATATACCTCTGGGCTTACTATCTTTTATTGGGATTTGGCTTTTCCTTCACGAAAATATCGAAAAGAAAAAACGTGAGATCGATTACCTGGGTGCGACGCTACTGACTTTATCCATATCTACTCTTATGGTGATCCTTGTAGAAGGAGGGGTAAAATGGCCATGGGCTTCAACTCCGGTCATTTCCTTAGTATCAGTGGTCATCATCGCCTTTATTATGTTTATTCTTCAGGAAAAGAAAGCAGCCGAACCGATGATGCCATTTGAAATCTGGCAGGAGCGCTCCATCTTGATCGCAAATCTTGTTTCTCTGACAACTGGGATAATGATGATTGGATTGTCGAGTTTTCTTCCAACATTCGTTCAGGGTGTGATGGAACGTTCGCCAACTGTAGCTGGTTTTACATTGACGGCCATGTCAATTGGCTGGCCAATCGCATCGATGATTTCAGGCAGGTTATTGATGAAAATAGGTTTCAAATCGACTTCACTGCTTGGAGGGGGGGCATTGATCCTTGGGAGCATAATACTAGTATGGATGAAGCCAGAAGCAGGGCCGATTATGGCTGCCATGGGATCTTTCTTTGTGGGAGTGGGGATGGGATTGACTTCGACTTCATTCCTAGTCGTCATTCAGAAAACTGTCAGCTGGGAACGCAGGGGGATTGCGACAGCATCTAATATGTTCATGCGTAATTTAGGAAATACGGTAGGCGCTGCTTTACTTGGAGGAATCATGAATACGAGACTTCAAGCCTATTTAAACGAGCACGCACCAGCAGGCTCGGGGGTGACGATTGATACGGCAAATAAACTGTTGAACAGTGAAGAACGCAGGTTGCTTCCTGAAGATGTAGTAAAGGTTTTACAGGAAGGACTCACCCTGTCTCTACAGACGATTTATATCATCGTTCTAATCTTCTCTGTAATCAGCTTCATATTACTAACGAGACTAAGAAAGAATCATTAGCGAAAGGAGAAAAAGGCAGTCTAATAAAAGAGCTCGCCTTTACTTCTTTTGTTAAGGAAATACGACGCGGATGATCAATTGAATCAATAAGGCGATCGTGACCATATGTAAAATGAATTTCAACTGTCGAGTAGAAATTTTCTGAGCCACACGTAAGGCTAGCTGTGATCCGATAAGGGAACCGATCGTGTAATAAATGGCAATCTCCCATGCGATGTTACCGGCAATGAAATAGGTGATAAATGCAGCTGTACAGCTGATGAAAGTTTGAAATCTGGTAAAGGCCAGGGATTGAAGGTAAGTGGCTCCATTTCTTAAAAAGGTATACATAAGCATGGTGGCCTGTCCTGGTCCGAACATTCCGTCGTAAACACTGATTCCGAATAGGGATGGATACACTCTTTTTGGAAGGTGCCAAATCGGTTCAGTAGAGGGTTTTGGTTTCTTGATGAAGTTCATGATCAAAGCGATCGACAAAAGGCAGATGGCTAACAAATTCATCATCTTTTCAGAGAATGAATTAGCAAGCAGACCACCACAAAAACCACCGAGTAAGGCAAAGGGGATCAATTTGAGTGCATCCTTCAGTTTTAACTGTTTTTTCTTGAATAAAATATAAAAACTGGAAAAAGAAGAAAACATATTCGAAAACTTGACGGAACCAATAACCTGGTGGATCGGTAACCCTATCAATAGGAGAGATGGCATGCCAATAAGACCGCCGCTGCCAGCCAAGGTGCCTACAAAGGATGCTGCAAAACTGATGACCAGCAATAAAATGATCGTCAATGGATATCACTCCTTTTCTTTTCCCTTGTATTATAAGCGGACTTTGTTGATAATTAAATTTAAATAATTTAAATCATCATCATAAGAATTAATTATCAAGAGGCTGGTGTATATGTCGTTTTCAGAATTTCATTTATTATCCGTACTTGCTCAGGAAATGAATATGAGAAAAGCTGCTGAGCGGTTGTTCGTTTCCCAACCGGCGTTATCACAGCGTTTACAATCAATAGAAAAGGATTGGGGCTCGAAGCTGTTTCTTCGTTCACAAAAAGGACTATCGTTGACGCCTGCAGGAGAAGCGGTGATTCGTTTGGCCAATGAGGTAATCGAAAAAGAAGAAAAAGTAAGGGAAAGTATCCAAGCCATGGATCATGAAGTATATGGCACTTTGAAAATTGCCTGTGCTTCGATTGTCGGTCAAAACTGGCTGCCACAAGTATTGAAAAAGTTTGTCCAAAAATATCCGTATGCCAAAATTTCTTTAATCACAGGCTGGAGCAGTGAGATTTTAAAGTCTTTGTATGAAGGCCAAGTACATATTGGCATCATAAGGGGAGCCCCGGATTGGAAAGGGGTAAAACAGCATTTGTTTACAGATATGCTTTATTTGGTCGATACTGAAATGAAGGAATTGAATCAGGTGTTCGAAACGGACCGGCCATTCATTCAATTTAAAAGTGACTCGAATTATTATCAGGAAATTCAGGACTGGTGGCATCGGCAATTTAAAACGACACCAAAAAACACCATCGTCGTGGATCAAATCGAAACGTGCAAACAAATGGTGTTCAATGGTATAGGTTATGCGATCCTGCCTGCCATCACTTTGCATGATAAAGATACGAATATTTTTAAAATCCCACTTTTAGATGAGCATAACCATTCTATAGAACGGGATACATGGCTTTGCGGCTATGAATCTGCTTTCCAGTTAAAACAAGTCCAAGCATTCACTGAAGTGGTGAAAGAACACATTCGCGACCAAGGAATGTTATAGGTCCGATGAAGCCAATGTCAATAGGGCAGAATAATATATTGTCGTGACATTCAGCTTGTCTTGCAGGCAGTTGTCTGTTAAATTTAAAACGAGTAATGATACATATTTAGGAGGTTTTACCCGGAATGAATAAAATGGATGCAAACGAGATTATTGCTTTTATCTCAAATAGTAAGAAATCGACACCAGTAAAGGTATATGTCAAAGGTGATTTAGAAGGCATGGATTTTGGTCCGGCTTCTAAAACTTTCATTACAGGGAATACAGGTGTGGTATTCGGTGAATGGTCTGATGTCGAAGAGGCAATCAAGGCTGCGGGAACTAAAATCGAGGATTATGTAGTAGAAAACGATCGCCGTAACTCTGCCATTCCTTTATTGGACCTAAAAGGCATCAAAGCTCGTATCGAGCCTGGCGCTATAATCCGTGACCAAGTATCGATTGGTGACAACGCAGTGATCATGATGGGTGCATCAATCAATATTGGCTCTGTCATTGGTGAAGGTACAATGATTGACATGAATGCAATACTTGGCGGACGTGCAACAGTAGGTAAAAACTGTCACGTAGGTGCTGGTGCAGTTTTAGCAGGTGTTATCGAACCTCCTTCCGCACAACCGGTCATCTTGGAAGACGATGTTTTGATCGGAGCTAATGCGGTCGTACTTGAAGGAGTGAAAATCGGTCAAGGTTCAGTTGTAGCGGCCGGTGCCGTTGTAACAAAAGATGTTCCTCCATTCTCTGTGGCTGCTGGTATCCCGGCAAAGGTCATTAAACAAATTGATGAAAAAACCAAGTCAAAAACAGAGATCATGCAAGAACTTCGTCAACTTTAATTCTTACGTGAATATTGTCAAAAGCGTGGATAATCTTATCCACGCTTTCTGTATAGGGAGGGAATAATGTGAAAATAAATCCATTTGCCGAGATCCGGCGTGATTTGCATCAAATTCCGGAGATAGGATTTAAGGAATTCAAGACTCAGCAATATCTATTGAATTACATAACGAATTTAGCCTCGGAGCGTATCGAGATAGAAACTTGGCGAACAGGGATATTCGTGAAAGTGAAGGGAAGGAACCCGCGGAAAACAATTGGCTACCGAGCTGATATAGATGGTCTGCCGATTAAAGAGGAAACCGGATTGCCTTTTGCATCCACCCATGAAGAATATATGCATGCCTGCGGTCATGATTTTCATATGAGCATCGGTCTGGGGTTATTAACCTATTTCACCGAGAACCCGATCGATGATGACTTATTATTCATTTTCCAGCCGGCCGAAGAAGGACCTGGCGGAGCTGAACCGATGCTGAAATCGGATACCATGAAAAAATGGAAACCGGATATGATTCTCGCCTTGCATATTGCTCCAGAGTATCCAGTTGGAACGATCGCCGTTAAAGAAGGGCTTTTATTTGCCAATACATCTGAATTATTCATCGATTTGAAAGGTAAAGGGGGGCATGCAGCTTACCCACATGAAACAAAGGATATGGTCATTGCTGCCTGTTCGCTTGTCGGGCAGCTCCAAACCATCGTTTCCCGGAATGTCAATCCACTTGATTCAGCTGTCATTACAGTTGGGAAGATTACTGGAGGAACCGTTCAAAATATTATTGCCGAGACAGCGAGGTTAGAGGGCACAGTACGCACGCTTAATCCAGAATCGATGGTAAAGGTCAAGTCGAGAATAAAAGCGCTTGTCGACGGCATACAAGTTGGCTATGAATGCCTGGCAGAAATCGACTATGGTGCGATGTACCACCAGGTGTATAATGAAGAACGGTTGACCCAGGAATTCATGGAGTTTACGGAGAAGTCATCTTCCGTTCATCTGCATCGCTGCACTGAAGCGATGACAGGTGAAGATTTTGGATATATGTTAAAGGAGATTCCGGGTTTCATGTTTTGGCTAGGTGTTTCATCAGAATATGGTTTGCACCATGCTAAGTTATGTCCGGATGAAGATGCCATTGAACTTGCGATTAATCATTTAACTAACTATATAACGTTTAAAGGAAACGAAGCTTAAATGTTTTTCCTTACTGGAATTTGAATAATGCTAAAAGGAAAGAACGAATGATGTTGGAGGGCTTGTTGTGAAAAAAGAATTTGCAGTGATTGGACTCGGCCGTTTTGGCGGCAGTATAGTCAGAACGTTAGCTGAAGAAGGATTAGGAGTTCTGGCTATCGATGCAGATGAAGATCGTGTCAATGAATTCGCCAGAATTGCTTCACATACCGTAGTAGGGGATACCACTGATGAAAATGTGCTGAGAAACATAGGAATTCGTAATTTCGATCACGTCATTGTTGCAATCGGTGAGAATATTCAGGCGAGTATTTTGACAACGCTTATACTTAAAGAATTGGGTGTCGGAAATGTTACGGTAAAAGCGCAGAATGATTATCATGAGAAGGTGCTTCGTAAAATCGGAGCTGATTTTGTCGTGCATCCCGAAAGAGACATGGGGAGAAGGATTGCGCATAAAATGGGCTCCAACAATATTCTTGATTATTTGGAGCTTTCTGATGAACATTCCATCGTTGAAATTGTCGCAAGCCAAAAGATGAATGGCAATTCTATATTTGATCTGGATATCCGCGCCCACTACGGGCTGAATATCGTCGCGATTAAAAGAGGGAATGAAATCAATGTTTCTCCTCAGGCAAACGATTTAATTCATAAAGGCGATATTTTAATCGTCATTGGAGCAGATTCCGACATCAATCGTTTCGAAAAAAAGATTGTAGGATAAGTAAGTGTCCTGCTAAAATCGAGCAGCGCTCACTTTAAAGGAAAATAAAAAGTCCAGCTATATGATGGCTGGGCTTATAGTCTGTAGACAAGCTCGATAATAATTGAGTTTGTCTACAGTTTTTTTTAGGTTGTATGACTTAAACGTTGATTTCCCCTTCAGGCACTCGCTTTCCACGGGCGGTCCGCCCTCGGCGCCTTTGCTCCTGAGGTGTCTCCCTTGGACGCGAATTCCCGCAGGAGTCTCGTGTACCCTCCGTTCCAATCAATGGTTTATTCATTTAGTACGTTCGTGAAAAATAATGAGCGTTTCAATCGTGTATTCGCAGATGCAAAAGAAAAGCATGGTATGCGTTGGATTAGTTTATTGGGACTTGAAAAATTGTCGATGCAGGCTATTCTCTATAACTGGTTCAAATCCAATATAAAATCAAAAAGGTTTCGGAATGAGATCATTCCGAAACCTTTTTTTTTATTGAACTTCCATGATGATCGGTAGGATCATTGGACGGCGTTTAGTTTTTTCATATAAGAATGGAGACAAAGTATCTGTAATTTCATTTTTAATTTCAGACCATTGTGTAGTTTTGCGATCCATCACTTTATTCAAATGCTTTGTGATCAAGGATTGAGCATCGCTAATTAGGTCTCCTGATTCCCTCATATAAACAAATCCACGTGAGATGATGTCAGGACCAGATGCAATTTTGAATTCCTTCATATTTATGCTGACAACGACAACGACAAGGCCTTCTTCAGAAAGAATCCGACGATCGCGTAAAACGATGTTACCGATATCCCCGATGCCGCTTCCATCGATATAAACCGAACCCGAAGGAATTTTACCAGCGATTTGTGCTGTGTTTTCACTTAAGGAAAGTACTTCACCATTATCCATGATAAAGCAATTTTCCTCAGGAACACCGCAATCGACTGCGTGTCGGGCATGAAGTTTTTGCATACGGTATTCTCCATGGATTGGCATGAAGAATTTTGGCTTGATCAAACGAAGCATTAGTTTTTGTTCTTGCTGACCGCCATGCCCAGATGTATGAATATCACTCAGTGGACCTGAAATGACGTCTGCTCCAGCGCGATACAATTGATTAATCGTTCTGGAAACACTGATTGTGTTACCAGGAATAGGTGAAGAAGAAAATACGACTGTATCACCAGGAATGATTTGAATTTGACGGTGAGTGCCATTTGCAATCCGCGAAAGAGCTGCCATTGGTTCACCTTGGCTGCCAGTACAAAGGATGGTTACTTTGTTCGCAGGCATACGATTTAATTGCTGTACATCAATGAATGTATCTTTTGGCGCTGTGATATAACCAAGGTCTTGGCCAATTGATATGGCAGAATCCATGCTACGCCCAAAAACAGCTATTTTACGTCCATTAGCTACGGCTGCTTCCACCACTTGTTGCAGACGATGGATGTTCGATGCGAATGTGGCAAAAATAATCCGGCCGTCCACCTTGCGGAAAATATCTTGAATGGTATCGCCGACACGGCTTTCTGACATAGTGAAATTCTGCACTTCACTATTTGTGCTATCCGAGAGTAAGCACAATACGCCTTCTTTTCCGATTTCAGCCATCTTGGTCAAGTTGGCTGGCTCGCCCACTGGAGTAAAATCAAATTTAAAATCACCAGTATGAACAATTTGTCCTGGTGGCGTTTTTACAACAATTCCATATGAATCGGGAATACTGTGAGTTGTACGGAAGAAAGAGACGGAAGTCTTCCGGAACTTAATCACTTCATCTTCACTGATCTCAATCATCGTCGTCTGGCGTAAAAGGCCGTGTTCTTCCAATTTATTACGAAGCAATCCAAGTGCTAGCTTTCCGCCGTATACTGGAACATTCACTTTTCTAAGTAAATAAGGAATCCCGCCAATATGGTCTTCATGGCCATGAGTGATGAAAACACCTTTAATTTTATCTACATTTTTCTCTAAATAGCTGTAGTCTGGAATCACATAATCAATACCTAGAAGTTCATCTTCCGGAAATTTAATTCCAGCATCAATGACGATGATCTCATCTTGAAACTGAACAGCATATGTGTTCTTACCGATTTCGCCTAAACCGCCCAGGGCGAATACAGCTGTTTGATCATTTTTTACAAATTTCATAAATTATAGCTCCAATACTTTGTAATCTTCATTTTGTTTTTCATATTCTAAATATGCTCCTGTTACAGGTAGTACAATTTCGACATTATAAGGTTCTTTTATTAATTTTAAACGGACGTCACGAACGGATTCACCTTCGACGAACATTGTTTTAGTATTCTCCCTGATGGGAACCTCTGCTATGGTTACTTGATAGTATACCTTAAAAACCATTTTAATCTCTCCTCACTTGTTTGCATTGCTTTTTTCATTATATATAAAAACAACAATTTTTTCATGTTTTTCAACATCATGTAAAAATAAACCCAGCTCCGCCATAAAAACGGAAGGGGTTTTGATGAACTCAATATACCAATGTCTTAAGTATATAAAAAATAGATGGCAATTTCGGGTATCAATCCAATTGCAGCTTCCTCTATCCTCTATCCTATCCGTTTTTACTATGTGTAAAACTTAAATCGACAAAGAAAGTTTCTAATTACTCGTTTTCGTTCGAAAATCAGTTTATCTCACTTTACCTTAATTAAACAAAATCATTTTTTTCGCAAACGATTTCTTTCATAATTAATATAGTACCACTGGGTACAGCGTTTCATGGAATGACAACGGCTCATATTCTAAATAGAAATATGTATTCACTTAGCCATTTACAAAGCCAAGGTAGAAAGAATGCTTAGCAAGAACTTTACAACAAGGAAGAAGCCCTCCGCAAGTTTTTGAAGGGCTGTCCGAAAAAAACTCGCATACGGATGACGGCCATGGCAGGATATGAATGGCAAATCATGCGATAGATTTTTTTCTTAAAAGATCTTTCCATTGTTTAACAAGCTTTTTACGAAGCTTTTTTAACATGGCGATCACGCTCCCTTAGTTATTATTGTATAGGATTATTCAATAATGTAAATATGTCTTTACAAGTACTTGGTCCATTTTTGAAAAAAAAGGCTCATTATTACTGGTAATGTGATTTTAGAGGCGAGAAGGAGGGGGAGGCATTAAATGAAGTCAAGGGTTACTACTATATAAGAGTAGTATATGCTCATTCGTGAATAAAAAACTAAACTTCGAGTGGAATTCGGTGGAGTTACTTGACTTATCTTGATGACAATTATTAAATGAGTACATATTAAAAAGGAAAAAATGAATGAATTGGAAGTGAATCGTTAGTGAAAATCGTATTTTTTGATATTGACGGAACATTGCTTGATCATGAAAAAAAGTTACCTGCCTCAACGAAAAAAGCAGTTAAGCAGCTACAGGATAACGGGGTTTTTGTAGCGATTGCCACTGGAAGGGCTCCGTTCATGTTCGAGTCTTTGAGGGCCGAGCTTGGCATAGATACATTCGTAAGTTTCAACGGACAATATGTTGTTTTTGAAGGAAAAGTCGTTTACAAAAATCCTTTGAACAAACTTGAGATAAAACGTCTTCATGAACATGCTGAAAATAATCAAATACCGATCGTTTTCATGAATGAGGAGACAATGAAATCCAGTGTGCCCCATCATAATCGAATCGAAGATGCATTAAGCAGTCTGAAGTTCCCCCACCCAGAACAAATGGCTGATTTTTATGAGGACCATGATATATACCAAGCCTTATTATTCTGCTCGGAAGATGAAGAAGGGAATTTTGTTGGGAACTATGATGACTTTCATTTTATTAGATGGCATACGTACTCTACGGATGTACTTCCATTCGGAGGTTCAAAAGCAGAAGGCATTAAAATATTAATGGAGAAAGTTGGGTTCGCTCTCGAGGACGTTTACGCCTTCGGAGATGGGTTGAATGATATTGAAATGTTAAAAGTAGCGGGATACGGCGTGGCAATGGGGAATGCCGGTCAACTATTGAAGCAAGAGGCAGACTTTGTTACGAAAGATGTCGATGACGATGGCATCCTTTTTGGATTGAAGGAACTTGAACTGATTTAAAAATAAAAACTCCCGTCAAACAATAGACGGGAGTTTTTAGATTATTACGCTCACCTTACTACCGCGATGGAATTTTCCGGAACGGTATAGGGGTCATCTTGATTGATATGATCATAAAACATGATTCCATTAAGATGATCGATTTCATGTTGAAAACAAATGGCTGCGGTGCCTTTGAGGCGGAGTTGAACCGACTTTCCTTCCAGGTCCGTTCCCACTACCGTTATTCGAGCATAACGTGGCACATAGCCAGAAACGGGCCGATTAACGGAAAGACAACCTTCTCCGGTTGTTAAGTATGCTTTTTCCACTGAATGACTGATGAGTTTAGGATTAAAAAGAGCATAGCTATACAGTTGATCATCTTTTTCTTTCAAATGAACCGCAATCATCCTTTTTGACACATTAACTTGTGGTGCAGCCAAGCCAATTCCTGCTCTTAACCCGTATATGGCAGCAATATCATGCAATTGGCTGTTTTGGACATATTCCATCAAGCTGGCTAAAATTCGCTTATCTTCATCTGATGCCGGAAGTGGGACTTCCAACGCGACTTTCCTTAAAATAGGATCGTCTTCCTTAACAAAATCATCCATAGTAAGCATAATTTTTCACCCCATAAAAATTATTATTATATGTATAGGGTTATTTTAACAAAAAATATGATGAAAGTTAATGGACTGGTCTAATTAATCAGAATGGGATAGGGATGGAATCAGTTGATCATTCCCTATCCCAGCCATTATTTTATTATCTTGTTGTACTTTATAAAAAAATACATCATTTTTTGTGAATCAGGGTAAATAGATATCATATTCGGGTATAGGTAATAAAAATTACCTGTTTAGCATAAGCAAGCTCCGACAATGATGAGCAGAATGAAAAGGACAATGATTATGGCGAAGCCGCTACCAAAGCCACAGCCTCCACCACCTTGTTCACCATAACCATAGCTGGGTGCAACGGAAACCGGATAACAACAATCCTGGGTGTAACCTCCATACATAATTTCATACCTCCGTTTTTGTATTGAAAATTTGTTGACCACTCTGATTTGAAACGGTCCCTACAGCCTATGCAGTATGATATAAAGGGTGTAGGCTTACGCCCAGTAATGAAAAATTCCTGTTCGGAATATGTTTTAGTACGAGTGTCTGCAGCTTAAACAGAAATTTTGAGAAATATAAATCTTAGAAGAACGATCAGAAGGAGAGAGCAGTCTATGTTGAAGCGTTTTGGTCCATATGTTATTTTACTTCTTTCTTTAGCGGTCATAACCGGTTGTTTTAATGGTTCACCTGAAGAGAAAATCCACAAGATCTTAGAGAAAACGGCAGAAAAGGAAGGTGACTTCAACGAGCATCAAGTGCCACTCAATGAATTGGAGAAAAAGGAAAAAGAACAGTATGAGAAAATCATTAAACTTGGAATGGATGAATACCAACAAATCATCGAGCTTTCAGATGAAGCGACCAAGAATATCGACGAACGCGAGGAAATAATTGAAAAGGAACAAAGTAGTATGCAATCGTCAAAAGAACAGTTCAATAAGATAGATGGACAAATTGGAAAAATAGAGGATGAAGAGATAAAAAAAGAAGCGACTGAAATGAAAAAAGTCATGAGTGAACGGTACAGCACGTACGACGACTTATACGATGCCTATCAACAAAGTCTGGCCTATGATCGTGAATTATATGAACTGTTTAAAAAAGAGGATTTGAAAATGGATGAATTACAAGGTCAAATCGAGAAAATTAATAACTCTTATACAAAAGTTTTGAAAGCGAATGACCAATTTAATTCATTAACGGAAAAAGCCAATCAAAAAAAGGAACGTTTTTATGATAGTTCTGGCATAGAAATGGCTGATTCAACGAAATAATAACTAATGATGGGCTGTGATCCTCACTCACAGCCCATTTTTGTGCATCCCGTTCATTTATCGACTGAAAAGTCCCGGAAAATATTTTTTGAGCAAACCGAAGATTTTAAAATTTTCAGTACCTGTACTAAAAAAAAACGAAAATAGAAATTCAAACAGCAGCCTGAAATGAAAGCGATTGAATATTTTTTTGGAATATTATCTTACTTGCCCAAATGCCCTTACTTAAAGCGGTTTTGGAATCGATGGGATTTGCGAAGGAAATGAAATATTGTCCTTCGTCCTCCCCAATATGAAAATTTAGGCCAATTTATTAGTACAGTTACAAAACCAAAACTAATACAGTGGAGAAGAATTAAGAATGGGAATTCAATTAAATCAAAAAAATAAGGAACTCCATGTGATTGACTTGAGGTTATTTCTTCTTGTAAACTTAAATTATAAAAAAATTCTTGTATCATATATCTTGATTTTTTTTATAGTACAGAATAAGATTGAGACATATTAAGCAGATCCACGTTTGAGGGATTGGTCTTAAGGGAAAAATAAAAGAATGCATTGTTGCAAAAACTAAAAAGCAAACTATTTTTGCTTTATAGAATAATAATAGCAAACCTTTTTAATGAAAGGATGAGGTGCCAAATGGCTCAAAAAACTAAGCAAGCTAAAATTAATATTCAGGATCAGCTTAAGAAAGTGGAAGAACAATTTGAAACTTTTCAAATTTTAAATGAAGAGGGAGAAGTCGTCAACGAAGCGGCAATGCCTGATTTAAGTGATGAACAACTGCAAGAATTAATGCGTCGTATGGTTTATACTCGCATCTTGGATCAACGTTCCATATCACTGAACCGTCAAGGTAGATTAGGGTTCTATGCACCGACTGCCGGTCAAGAAGCTTCTCAAATCGCTTCACAGTATGCTTTGGAGAAAGAGGATTTCATTCTACCTGGTTACCGTGATGTTCCGCAAATCGTTTGGCATGGTCTTCCGCTTTGGCAAGCATTCTTATTCTCCCGGGGACATTTTAAGGGAAATCAAATTCCTGAAGACGTCAATGTCATTTCCCCGCAAATCATTATCGGCGCTCAATATATCCAAGCTGCCGGAGTGGCTCTTGGAATGAAAAAACGCGGTAAAAAAGCTGTAGCGATCACATATACGGGTGACGGTGGAACCTCACAAGGTGACTTCTATGAGGGAATTAACTTTGCAGGTGCATTTAAAGCGCCAGCTATCTTCATCGTGCAAAATAACCGTTTCGCAATCTCGACTCCGGTTGATTTACAATCAGCTGCGAAAACATTAGCCCAAAAGGGTGTGGCTGCAGGTATTCCTGGAATCCAAGTTGATGGTATGGATGCGTTGGCCGTATATACAGCAACTAAAGAAGCACGCGAACGTGCAATTAATGGTGAAGGCCCAACATTGATTGAAACATTAACGTATCGTTATGGACCACATACGATGGCTGGGGATGACCCGACACGTTACCGTACTTCTGATATGGATAACGAGTGGGAACTGAAAGATCCATTGGTGCGTTTCCGCAAGTTCTTGGAAAACAAAAAACTTTGGAATGAAGAACTAGAGAACGAAACGATAGAAAAGGCAAAAGAAGATATTAAAGAAGCAATCAAATTGGCAGATGCAGAACCTAAGCAAAAGGTTACAGACCTTATTGAAAACATGTTTGAAGAAATGCCTTATAACTTAAAAGAACAATATGAAATTTATAAAGAGAAGGAGTCGAAGTAAGCCATGGCTCAATTGACGATGATTCAAGCAATTACAGAAGCATTACGTACAGAACTTAAAAATGACGAGAATGTACTCGTTTTTGGGGAAGATGTTGGTCTTAATGGAGGAGTTTTCCGTGCAACGGAAAATCTTCAAAAAGAATTCGGCGAAGATCGTGTATTCGATACACCTCTTGCTGAATCTGGAATCGGTGGATTAGCGGTCGGTCTTTCTTTACAAGGTTTCCGTCCTGTTCCTGAAATTCAATTCTTCGGATTTATATATGAAGTAATGGATTCCGTAAGCGGTCAGCTTGCTCGTATGCGCTACCGTTCAGGCGGACGTTACAGTGCGCCGGTTACAATTCGCTCACCTTTTGGCGGTGGAGTTCATACTCCGGAAATGCATGCTGATAGCTTAGAAGGTTTAATGGCACAGCAACCAGGGTTAAAAGTTGTTATCCCTTCCACTCCTTATGATGCAAAAGGTTTATTGATTTCAGCGATTCGTGATAATGACCCTGTCATTTTCCTTGAGCACATGAAATTGTATCGCTCTTTCCGTCAGGAAGTTCCTGAAGAAGAATATACAATTCCATTAGGTAAAGCGGATGTAAAAAGAGAAGGAACGGATTTATCCATTATTACTTATGGTGCGATGGTACAGGAATCCATTAAGGCAGCTGAGGAATTGGCTAAGGAAGGTCATTCCGTCGAAGTGGTCGACTTACGGACTGTATCTCCATTGGATATTGATACAATCATTGCTTCTGTAGAGAAAACTGGACGCGCTATCGTAGTTCAAGAAGCACAAAAGCAAGCTGGTATTGCAGCGAATGTTGTAGCGGAAATTAACGAACGTGCCATTTTGAGCTTGGATGCACCAGTGCTGCGAGTGGCGGCTGCTGATACGGTATTCGCGTTTTCACAAGCTGAAACAGTATGGTTACCTAATTATAAAGACATTATTGAAACGGCGACTAAAGTCTTGAAGTTTTAACAATCTTAAGTATTGGGAATGAATGTCCTGCATGGGAAAGTAATTTCGCATTATCGGTAATGCAAGATAAAGGACTTTATTCAAAGCACTAAGTATGATTTAATATAGGAGGTTGAACTCAGTGGCATTCCAATTTAGACTCCCTGATATCGGAGAAGGTATACACGAAGGTGAAATAGTGAAATGGTTTGTAAAACCAGGAGATAAGATTCAAGAAGATGACGTGCTTTGCGAGGTTCAAAACGACAAGGCTGTTGTTGAAATCCCATCACCGGTGGAAGGTACCGTTGAAGAAATCCTTGTTCAAGAAGGAACGGTTGCCGTTGTTGGCGATGTACTTGTAACATTCGATGCTCCAGGTTATGAAAATCTTCAGTTTAAAGGGGATCATGGAGAAGAAGCGAATGCAGAAGGCGAGAAGGATACGGAGTCCCAGGTTCAAGCAACTGCTGAAGCTGGACAGGAAGTCAAGAAAGAGGCTGCTCCGGTTCAAGAAAATAATGGAGTGACGGGCGCGGGATCACAACCACAGGTTGAGGTGGATCCTTCACGACGTATTATCGCCATGCCTTCTGTTAGAAAATATGCACGCGAACAAGGGGTAAATATTCGTGAGATTTCTGGTTCTGGGGATAATGGCCGCATCATGAAGGAAGACATCGATGCTTTCAAAAACGGCAAAACGGCTCCACAGCAACCAGCAGCTCAAAGTGAAGCTTCACAACAAAATGATACGGAAACAACCGAAAAACAAAAAGTGTCAATTCCAGAAGGGCAATATCCTGAAACTCGCGAGAAAATGAGCGGCATGAGAAAAGCGATCGCCAAAGCAATGGTTAAATCCAAACAGACAGCTCCACATGTAACATTAATGGATGAAGTCGATGTGACGCTACTTGTTGCTCACCGTAAGAAATTCAAGGGAATTGCTGCTGAAAAAGGAATCAAGCTTACATTCCTACCTTATGTTGTTAAAGCGTTAACAAGTGCATTGCGTGAATTCCCTATGCTTAACACATCATTTGATGATGAGGCTAGTGAGATTATCCATAAACACTATTACAATATCGGAATTGCGGCAGACACAGACAAAGGACTGCTCGTTCCAGTTGTAAAAGATGCAGATCGTAAATCAACTTTTGCTATTTCACAAGAAATTAATGAATTAGCGACGAAAGCTCGTGACGGCAAATTGGCTCCTAATGAAATGAAAGGTGCTTCTTGCTCCATTACGAATATCGGTTCCGCAGGCGGTCAATGGTTCACACCTGTAATCAATCATCCAGAAGTTGCCATTCTAGGGATTGGACGCATTGCCGAAAAAGCAATTGTACGCGACGGGGAAATTATCGCCGCTCCAGTTCTGGCATTATCACTGAGCTTTGATCACCGCATGATTGATGGAGCAACAGCTCAACATGCATTGAATCATATCAAAAAGTTATTGAACGACCCAGAATTATTGTTAATGGAGGCGTAAACAATGGTAGTAGGAGATTTTCCAATCGAAACAGATACTTTAGTGATCGGTTCAGGCCCAGGGGGATATGTTGCCGCAATTCGCGCAGCACAGCTTGGTCAGAAAGTAACGGTCGTTGAAAAAGGAACAATCGGCGGAGTTTGTTTGAATGTAGGCTGTATCCCATCGAAAGCGTTAATTTCAGCGGGACACCGTTTCCATGAAGCTCAGCATTCAGAAGACATGGGTATCTTTGCAGAAAAAGTTACTGTTGATTTTTCTAAAGTACAAGCTTGGAAAGGTACTGTTGTAAAAAAATTAACTGGCGGCGTAAGCAGCCTGTTAAAAGGTAATAATGTTGAGGTAGTAACAGGCGAAGCTTATTTCGTTGATGAAAACAGCATCCGTGTTATGAATGAAGACTCAGCCCAAACATATACATTTAAAAACGCAATCATCGCTACTGGTTCATCACCAATCGAGATTCCGTCATTTAAATATACGAAACGTGTACTTAATTCCACTGGTGCTCTTGCTTTGGAAGAAGTTCCAAGTTCGATCGTAGTAATCGGTGGAGGTTACATTGGTACTGAGCTTGGCGGAGCTTTCGCAAGTTTTGGCACTAAAGTAACTATTCTTGAAGGTACGGAAGAAATTCTTTCTGCAGGCTTTGAAAAACAAATGGCAGCACTTGTTAAACGCAACCTTAAAAATAAAGGTGCTGAAATTGTTACAAAAGCAAATGCTAAAGGCGTGGAAGAAACTGAAACAGGCGTAACCGTTACTTATGAAGTAAAAGGTGAAGAGAAAAAAGTCGAAGCTGATTACGTTTTAGTAACTGTGGGACGTCGCCCTAATACTTCGGAAATCGGTCTTGAACAAGTTGGAATCAAAATGACTGACCGTGGTCTTGTCGAAACTGATAAACAATGCCGTACTAGCGTGAAAAACATCTATGCTATCGGTGATATCGTTTCTGGACCTCAATTGGCTCATAAAGCTTCTTATGAAGGTAAAATTGCTGCAGAAGCCATTGCAGGACATTCATCTGAAATCGACTATCTTGCTATTCCGGCTGTTGTTTTCTCTGAACCGGAACTTGCTTCTGTCGGTTATAATGAAAAAGAAGCGAAGGAAGCTGGAATTGAAGCGCTTGCTTCTAAGTTCCCATTCGCTGCAAATGGACGAGCTCTTTCGTTAAACAATACGGACGGATTTGTGAAGCTTATCACTCGCAAAGAAGACGGATTGGTAATAGGAGCACAAATCGCAGGACCAAACGCATCTGATATGATTGCGGAGCTTGGTTTAGCTATCGAAGCAGGAATGACTGCCGAAGATATCGCGATGACAATCCATGCGCATCCAACTTTAGGGGAAATTACAATGGAAGCTGCTGAAGTGGCCCTTGGAACTCCTATTCACATCATTAAGTAATTGAACTATAGTAAGCGTGCTGCCTAGGCAGTACGCTTTTTTTAGTGGCCAGATCTTGATTGAATTCCCCCCGAATCAAGATTTTCTTTCTACTATTTAAATGAAAAGGACAAAAAGGGCATAAGCTATAAAAAGGACTTCTTACTTTTTTCCTTAAAAAGGTTTGAATTGGGTAAAAGAGGATAAAAAATAAGATGAGCGATGTGCTGAAAGAATAATTTTGTTAATACAAATAGTATGGCTGATTTAGTCATTTTAAAATGGGGTGGATCACTTGAAAAATTATCTGGTAATCCTCTTTCAACTAATCGTATGGAGCGGGTATACACTAGTTGAATGGCTATCTGTTAATGATCGGTTTGTTTTCAAAGTATTCATGTTTCTGGTCTTTTCTTATTTGGCCATTTACATTGGTAAAATGATTTTGAAATCCAATAAGCGAACCATGCTTGTTACGGTGATAAGTCTTTTGTGTTATGGAGTTTTGCAAATCCTATTGGAAACCCTAGTACCCGTTTATTGAATTTTTCGTAAGCCCGCAAACGACACATGAAACCACGGAGGAAACATGATTAACAAAGTGTTATTTTTATTTGCAATAGTAGTCCTTTTTTTAATCGGCTGCAGTGCTTCAGATTCTTATCGAACAGAAAAAGAGAATCATAAAAGTGTGGAAACGACCACATTCATCCATGATGAAAGCGAGCAAGAAAAAGAAGTGAAAGCAGAGACAGCTAAAACAAATACGGAGGCGAAAGTAAAGGCAGAATATCGGGTGGATAAAGAGAATTGGTCATTTAAACCGATAGGGGATGCAAATCCGAAGGTTGTCTTGTTGACATTTGATGATGCACCCGATAAATATTCGCTGGAAATTGCCAAAACGCTTAAAAGACTCGGGGTTCCTGCGATCTTTTTCGTAAATGGACACTTTCTTGAAAATGATAAAAATAAAGCGATGCTAAAAGAAATTCATGAAATGGGTTTTGCTATCGGCAATCATACATATTCACATGTAAATTTAAAAGAGTTGCCTGAAAAGGAACAAGAGAGAGAAATCATAAAATTAAATAATTTGGTTGAGGGCATCATAGGAGAACGCCCTAAGTTCTTCAGGGCGCCTTTTGGAGCGAATACCAATCATTCAAAAAAAGTTGCTGAGGAAGAAAAAATGTTGGTCATGAATTGGACGTATGGATACGACTGGGAAAAGGAGTATCAGGATAAAAAGGCATTAACAGAGATCATGTTGAACAGTCCTTATTTAGGAAATGGTGCGAACCTGCTGATGCATGATCGAAAATGGACGAGTGAAGCGATAGAGGATATTGTGAAAGGTTTTCAAAAGAAAGGATATAAGATTCTTGATCCAAAATTAATTGAAACGCCTGCATGAGCTGAAATTTCAGCTTGTGCAGGTTTTTTATTTCCTTGGATAGTAATACATCACGCGTTTATTAAAGAGATGGAGCTGTCCCCTTAATTTCTTAGCGAGGAACTTGCATAACTCATTCGCTTTTCCTTTATCACCGAAGGTTGCTGTTTCAGGGAGGGTGAATTGGATATAGGATTGAATTCGCTCTAGCCCATCCTCATCCTTCACGACTTCCTGGTCAACCCCTATCAATATCATGTGATAACGATCCTCTTTGGATTGAAGATAAATGGCCTTATCTTTCATTCTTTCAGGTTCTTTCATTTCATAAGGAAATGCTTTCTTATCATAATCCCAATCCAGTTGCTTTCCGGTTTTTGCTGTGATCATTTGGTAATAGGTCAGCAATTCTTTCACGTCATCGATGGTTACGGTCGATTTCACGGACTCAGGAACAAGCTTTATATAGGCATTTTCAGTCATCTGGATCCTCCTTAGATTCTATCGCATGTAAGAATATATTAACATTTTATGGTTGTAATATATACATATCTATATGTAAAATCATGGGCTAAATTCCTTTTTCCCCTTGCTTGGCTGAAAAAGGAGTGTGATGGATTATGTAAAAAGAGCCCCTAGAGCCCTTCGTTTTTAAAAAAATATTCGCACTTATTATAAAAAGAATCGGTATAAAGAACGATTGGAATCGTTTTCCCCCACATGAGGTTTCTATATATGGGTAAAAGTATATATGTTATACTTTTTAGCTTGAAATAATAAATGTGTTATATTATAATTCATTTAAAGCGGTTACATTATGTAATTGATGCATACAATATAGAGGAAGGGGTTGTAAAAATGGGAACTATCGTATGTCAAACTTGCAATAGCACGATTGAACATTTTGAAGATGAAAAAGTAAGTGTACTTTATACACACAATCACAACTGCCAAAGCTGTGATACAGCTGCCTCTGAAAAATAAATGGAAAAAGACTTTAAGATTAATAGAATTTAAGGGTGTTTCAGGATTGTAACCTGGAGCACCCTTTTTATAGGAGTTAATTTGAGGATATTCTGTGTTTCATCAGGAGCTCTTTGCTAAATGAAATGGGCAAAAGAAACCAGAGCAGGCGTCTGCTCTGGTTTGATGAGTCTCGTTCAATTTTTAATGATGCGTAAATATTTTATCTCTGGATCCTCTGGACCTTGTACTGGTAGACCAGCCTCGATGTTTTTCCGGATGTAATTGATATTATCTTCAGTAATCAGCTCGCCAGGTATAAAAATAGGGATTCCAGGCGGGTAAACCATGATGAATTCCGCACTGATTTTGCCGACGGAATCTTCGATGGGAACCACTTCGGTTTCTGCATAAAATGCCTCCCTTGGCGATAAAGCAAGCGGTGGTGTATCAGGAAGGAGGACTTCGATTTTCTCATGTTCAGCAGCCATTTCCTTAAACTCATCCGATAGGTCTCTAAGGGCGGCAATCAATAGGTCCGCTTCTGTTTTGGAATCTCCCGGTGTGATCAGGCAAAGTATGTTATACAAGTCAGAAAGTTCAACTTCGATATTATGCTTTTCGCGAAGCCATTTCTCAACGTCGTACCCGGTAATATTCAATTCCTTAATGGAAATGATCAGTTTTGTCGGATCATAACTAAAGGCAGCCTTACTGGCTAGAATTTCCTTGCCCACACAGTATAGATAAGGAATCTCATTCACGGCCTCACGGATATATCCAGCAAGATTGATGGCATCATCGATCATTTCCCTGCCCACTGTCGCAAGTTGTCTTCTGGCTGTATCCAGGGAAGCAAGAAGGATATAGGAGGTTGAGGTGGTAGTGAGCATGCTCAAAATTGCTTGAACCCGATTTGCGGAAACCAATCCATTCTTAACATTTAAAATGGAACTTCCTGTAAGTGAACCACCAAGTTTATGAACGCTCGTTGCGGCCATATCTGCTCCAGCTTGCATGGCTGACATAGGCAAGTCTTCATGGAAGTGAATATGGACACCATGTGCTTCATCTACGAGGACTGGGATTTGGTAGGAATGAGCAACTTCCACTATTTTTTGCAAATCAGCAGAAATGCCGAAATAGGTTGGGTTGATGACAAGCAAACCTTTGGCATCACTATGTTCCTTTAAAGTTTTTTCAACGGCATCCATGGTAATTCCGTGTGAGATGCCCAAATCTTTGTCTATTTCAGGATTGATGAAAATGGGAACAGCTCCGGAAAATACAATGGCAGACATTACGGATTTATGTACATTCCTCGGGACGATGATTTTGTCCCCAGGTCCGCAGACTGTCATGACCATCGTCATGATTGCTCCACTTGTTCCTTGAACGGAAAAGAATGTGTGATCGGCACCAAAGGCTTCAGCGGCAAGATCTTGAGCTTGTTTAATGATCCCCTTTGGCTGATGGAGATCATCGAGTGGGGCGATATTGATTAAATCTATGGATAATGCATTTTCTCCAATGAAATTACGGAAATCAGCGTCCATTCCTTTTCCTTTTTTATGACCGGGAATATGAAATTGAACGGGATTTTTTTTTGCATGCTGCAATAAGGCAGTGTATAAGGGTGTTTCATTCTGTGACAATTCTTTGTGGCCCCTTTTCAATATAATAGGTACGAATATTGGGGAGAAGATACTCCCTTTCTATTAACGATAAGTATGTTTGTCCGATTCCGTAAACATCCAAATGGTTAGTGAGCTTATGGAAGGACATAAAACATATGAATTATAGCACGTCTTATAATAAATGCCTAGCGTGACTTTTATGTCCTTACATAAATAATGCCTAAAAGAAGTGGATGTTAAGGGAATCAATAAAATATAACAGCCGGTTATAATTGTCTATATACCTAGTATTAACAGGATTGACTCAAGAATTCTTTTTTTATAAACATTAAAAACTATGAGTTTAAAAATTGAACGGGAAAACAATATTTGCCATAATGAAGTTATGATATAGAAAATTTTAATATATAACTACATTTTAAATGAAAAGGGAGATGAGGAGTTTGAAGTGGAATACGCGTGTGACCGATTTGTTAGGAATTCAATATCCAATCGTACAAGGGGGATTGGCCCATTTAGCCTATGCAGAATTGGCTGCGGCCGTTTCGAATGCAGGAGGGCTTGGACAGGTAACGGCCATGTCTTTGGACACCCCAGAACAATTGATAGATGAAATAAGGAAAACTAAATCATTGACGGATAAACCGTTTGGCGTGAATTTTGCGATTGGTCAGCATGGAAGACCTTATGAACACATGCTTGAAGCAGCCCTGAAGGAGGAAATTGCAGCTGTTTCCGTAACGGGCGGTAACCCAGCACCATTCCTTGATTTCGTTAAAGGAACTGGGGTGAAGAAACTTGTGCTTGTTGCTGCAAGAAGGCAGGCAGTGAAGGCCGAACAGCTGGGCGCAGACGCGGTGATGGTGGTTGGTCAGGAGGGTGGTGGACATTTAGGACGTGATGATATTGGAACTTCTGTATTGATTCCTCAAGTCGTGGATTCCGTTAAAATTCCGGTCATCGCCTCGGGTGGCTTTGGAGATGGGCGCGGTCTGATGGCGGCATTGGCCCTTGGAGCCGAAGGAATCGAGATGGGAACCAGATTCATTGCAGTCAAGGAGTGTGTTCATGCACACGAATTATATAAAAATGCCTTGGTTTCCGGCACAGAAAATGATACCGTTGTCATTAAGCGGTCCATTGGTGCACCTGCAAGGGTAATTGCTAATAGCTGGACCGATAAAATTCTTGCAATAGAAAAAGAAAATGGTGGATATGAGCAACTGAAGGAATACATAAGTGGGCAAGCGAACCAGCGGTATATCCAAGACGGTGTTGAAAGAGAAGGTTTTGCCTGGGCTGGACAAGTAATGGGGCTGATTCATGATGTACCATCGACGGCTGAACTATTCAGTCGGATTATCAACCAGGCAGAGGCAATCCGTTCAAAATGGGCAGACTGATGGTAAATGGTTCCCAGAACAACATGAAAACCAACTAGAAGGAGCGTGTTTAGATATGGATTATCAATATCCAATGGATCTTGATTGGTCAACTGAAGAAATCGTCGATGTTATTAAATTCTTTGAAGCGGTCGAAAAGGCTTATGAAAATAAAATACAAAAGGAAGAATTTATGATTACCTACCGCAGATTCAAGCAAATAGTCCCTGGTAAAGCGGATGAAAAAAAATATACGGATGAGTTTGAGTCAGTCAGCACTTATTCCGCATATCTTGTCATCAAGAAGGCAAAAGGGATAGAAGACGGCGAATGGATCAGAATGAAATAAATTAAAATAAAATTTTTAGAAAACTTCATTGACTTACTGAAAAGTTTGTTTTAACATAATAATCAAGAAAAAGATAAAGGCAGTGACGAAGAAGAGTACCTTAATGCCGTTCTGTAGAGAGCCAGTGGTTGCTGAAAACTGGTGGACGAATTTAAGCGAATGGACTTCCGAGCCCCAAACCGAAACGGATGGACGGAGTAGGCTTTGGCGATTATCTCATCGTTAATGGAGATAGGCATGTAATGATTCATGCCGTAAAGTGAGCTAATTTAGCTAATTAAGGTGGTACCACGGGTTCCTCGTCCTTTGGATGAGGGCCCTTTTTGCGTTTTTTTATGATAATGATAATTAAATCTATGAATAAGAGTAGTAATCTTTTTAGATGCGTAACAGAGAACCGGGATTGGTGGAAACCGGTACGATATAAGAAGATGAATGGACTTATGAGTGGTTTCTTGAAATAAGTAGGGAAACTCGGTAGCCTCCGTTAAAGGGTTTTGGTAAGAAATTTTGATTTCTTGCTTAAGAGGGAAAAATGATACGTTTTTCCAACTTGAGGTGGCACCGCGGTATTCCGTCCTCTGCAGACACATATTTGTGTTTGCAGGGGATTTTTTTATGGATTTTCAATACCTTTTAGTGAAAACGCAGTATTAACAAATTAATGGATGCTATTAGGGTACGGCTACCGGCAGTTTACATGACCATAATAAGTATCAGGAGGTAATTTTGATGAACAATTTGGATGAAAAAAAAATACTCCGCTTCAAAATGGAAACCATTGAAGGAGATATTCACACACCGATCGCCATATTTCAGAAATTAGATGATGAACAGAAATTTTTATTGGAAAGTTCAAATTCGCATCATGACAATGGTCGCTACTCTTATCTAGGTTCAAACCCATATCTGGAGGTAACATCATTTGCTGAACAAGTATATGTAAAAGATCCAAAAACAGGTGACCAAATCGTAAAGAACATCAACATCATTGAGTTTCTAAAAAATGAATTGTTAGTGGAGATAGGAGATGCCCCCGTACATCTTCCGCCATTTAATGGGGGAGCAATCGGATATATGGGCTACGATATCATTCGCCTATATGAAAATATTGGTTCTGTGCCCTCAGATTCACTACAAATGCCTGATGCTCATTTTCTTTTTTTTAAGGAACTGTATATATTCGATCATGTGCTGCAGAAGATTCATCTTTTGACTGCGGAAGAAGATAGTGAAAAAAGCTTATTGGGGATGAAGGAAAAAATCAACCAGCCAAGTAAACCTTCGAAGGAAATATCGTCGGAATATTTGGAATTCAAGTCGAATTTCAGTCAAGAAGAATTCGAGAAATTGGTTCTTGAAGTTAAAGCAGCGATTGTTGCTGGTGAAGTGTTCCAGGTTGTTTTATCACAAAGATTTAAAGCGGACTTCGATGGGGAGCCTTTCGATGCTTACCGTCGTCTGAGGTTAGCCAACCCATCTCCTTATATGTTTTATATTGAATTTGGTGACTATACCATTTTAGGCTCGTCTCCAGAAAGTTTGATCAGTGTTTCTTCAGGAATGGTTCATGTTAATCCCATTGCAGGTACACGGCCGAGGGGGAAAACGGACGAAGAAGATAAGGGCTTGGAAAAGAGTTTACTGATGGATGAAAAGGAACTTGCTGAACATAGGATGCTTGTTGATTTGGGAAGAAATGATCTTGGGAGGGTTTGCGAAATAGGTTCTATCCACCTTACTGAGGAAATGGAAATTCAAAGATATCAGCATGTCATGCATATTGCTTCGAAGGTTAGTGGAAAGCTTAGGGAAGGTTTCACGAGTTTAGATGCTTTGACTGTCTGCCTTCCTGCTGGAACCGTTTCAGGAGCCCCTAAAATCAGGGCAATGCAAATCATCAATGAACTTGAAAATTGCAAACGAGGGATGTATTCCGGCTCAATAGGATTCATAGGTTTCGGAGGGGATCTGGATATGGCTTTAGCCATTCGGACGATGATCATTAAAGATGGCAAGGCCTATGTGCAGGCAGGGGCAGGAATTGTATATGATTCAGATCCAAAAACGGAGTATGAGGAAACACAAAATAAAGCACGCGCTCTAATGGAGGTTCACACAAAATGATTTTATTAATTGATAACTATGACTCGTTCACTTTCAACCTTTATCAATATTTAGGGGAAGTGGAAAAAGATATCATCGTAAAAAGAAATGATGAAATCACCATTGCTGAAATCAAGGAAATGAATCCAATGGCTATCGTCATTTCCCCGGGTCCCGGCCGTCCGGAAGATGCTGGTATCAGTATGGATATCATCGGTAATTTTTATGAGAAGGTTCCGCTTTTAGGGATATGTCTGGGGCATCAGGCCATTGGTGCAGTTTTTGGAGCGAACGTGGTTGGGGCAAAACAGATCATGCACGGGAAAACATCGATTATCGAGCATGATGGAAAAGGGGTATTTGCCAATCAGGAATTACAATTCCCAGTGATGCGTTACCATTCACTTGTAGTCGAAAGGGGTAGTTTGCCAAATGAACTAACCGAGACGGCAGTAGCACTGGATGATGGGGAAATCATGGCCCTGAAACATCAAGATTTCCCGCTATACGGTTTACAGTTCCACCCTGAATCAATCGGGACTAAAATCGGCAAGGAATTATTACATCAATTTTATAAGATTGCCGAAACCTTTCAATCAGAGAAGAAACAATCCATTTTATAAATAAAAAAAACGACTGGGGGAGTTAGCGGTGAAGGAGTATTTAGCAAAGTTAGCAGAGCGTCAAACATTGACGGAAGATGAGATGAGCAGAGCAGCCCAAGCGTTATTTTCTAAAGATATCACTGAAAGCGAGATGGCAGCTTTCATCATTGCCCTAAAATCCAAAGGAGAAACGGCAGGAGAAATAGCAAGCCTTGTCCGAGTCATGAGAAAAGAAGCAAGAAGTGTGAAAACAAGCTCCCTTAATGTAATGGATAATTGCGGAACGGGTGGAGATGGATCACAAAGCTTTAATATAAGTACCGCATCAGCCTTCGTGCTGGCTGGGGCAGGTGTCAAGGTTGCCAAACATGGAAACCGAAGCATATCAAGTAAAACTGGCAGTGCAGATGTATTGGAAGAGTTAGGCGTTAATTTGTACTTGGAGCCTGACGTGTTAAAAGAGCAGTTGGAGGAAAATGGGATCACTTTCTTATTTGCCCCATCCGTCCATCCTAATATTGCACGGATCATGAAAGTGAGGAAAGAATTGAAGATTCCGACCATTTTTAATCTAATAGGTCCTTTGACGAATCCCGTCCAACTCGACACGCAATTAATGGGAATTAATAGGCGCGATATGCTAGAGCTATTCGCAGAAGTCCTACATAAATTAGGCAGGGCACGTGCAGTCGTGATCAATGGTGCCGGTTTTATGGATGAAGCAAGCCTGCAGGGAGAGAATTCACTTGTGTTATTGGAACAAGGAGATATTATCCCGTTTACGCTGCATCCTGAAGAAGTGGGTCTGCCGATATACGGAAATGATGCGATTCGTGGCGGCGACGCCAAACAAAATGCCGATATTATGCTTCGCCTTCTAAAAGGGGAAAAAGGAGCCTATCGTGATACGGTTTTATTGAATGCGGGGTTGGGGTTATACGCACATGGAACGGCAGACACGATTAAAAAAGGAATCTCCATGGCCAAAGAAAGCCTGGATAGTGGTTTGGCTTTAACAAAATTAGAAAATCTAATTGCTTATGGCAAAAGAAATAAGGTGGTCATGTAAATGGAAAATATCTTAACGAAAATCATCGAACAGAAAAAGGTCGAGGTCGCAAAATTAAAGGAATTGAAATTAGATGATTCCATAATGATCGACATAGTCAGACCATCTCTTATAGAAAGTTTGAAAACGGCGAAATCGATGGCGGTCATCGCGGAAATAAAACGGGCTTCCCCTTCGAAAGGGGACATTAAAATGGATGTCAATCCGATCGAGCAGGCTCTTTCATATGAAAAGGGCGGGGCGTCAGCGATATCCGTTTTGACGGATGAGGTTTTTTTTAAAGGCTCCATTGACGATTTGAAATCCGTAAGTGAGGCCATACAAATTCCAAGGTTGTGCAAAGATTTCATCATCGATGAAATCCAAATCGATCGTGCCTCACAAGCGGGTGCAACCATCATTCTATTAATTGTCGCGGCACTTTCTAAAAAACGTCTTCATGAATTATATGAATATGCAAAAAATAAAGGGCTTGAAGTCTTAACGGAAGTCCATGATGAAGCAGAATTAGAACAAGCACTCGAACTAAATGCAGAGCTCATAGGGATTAACAATCGGAATTTAAAGACATTCAAAGTGGATTTGTCTGTCACGGAACGACTGGCGAAGTTACTTGATCCAAAACGCCACATCATTATCAGTGAAAGTGGAATCAAGACAAAAGAAGACGTTTTTCGTGTGAAGGAAGCTGGTGCTAAGGGAATTCTAGTGGGAGAGACATTGATGACTTCACCAAATCTTCCATATACGATGGCCGAATTGCAAATGAGTATTTAAGGAGATTAATATGTTAGTGAAAATTTGCGGAATAAAAACATTGGCTGCAGCACAAGAAGCTGTTAAATCCGGGGCCGATTTCATTGGATTCATTTTTGCCGAGAGCAGCAGGAAAGTCGAACCTGAATTGGTAGCAGAAGTGGGAGTGAATCTACCTGGACATGTTAAAAAAGTCGGAGTGTTTGCCAATCAAACGGAGCAAGAAGTAATAAGATGTGCTGAAATTGCAGGATTGGATTATATTCAGCTGCATGGTAACGAGTCTGCCAGCTTTGCTCGCAGAATGCCCCTCCCGGTGATCAAGGCCTTTTCTATCCAGTCAAAGAAAGATCTTGAAAACCTTCATGAGTACCCAGCTGATTTGCTTTTAGTAGATCTTCCTAAAGGTTCTTCCGGCAAGGGTCTGACTTTGGATTGGGATATGATCCGCCAAGCGGATCTGCCCCGGGGGAAGGTAATTCTTGCAGGAGGGCTGACTCCGGAAAATGTGGGAAAAGCGATTAGTGCTGTTTCACCATTCGGTGTTGACGTAGCTAGTGGTGTTGAAACAAACGGATTGAAAGATGCTGTAAAAATAAAAGCATTTATTAATGAGGCGAAATATACAGCCGGAAAAGAGGAATGAATTGATGAGTACTTATACACAGCCTGACAAAACTGGACATTTTGGAGCATATGGAGGCCGTTTTGTTCCGGAAACTTTAATGGCGGCGATTACGGAGCTAGAAGAAGTGTATGATCAATCTAAAAAAGATCCGGAATTCCAAGAGCAGCTGAGTTATTACCTGAAACAATATATCGGTCGGGAGACACCTCTTTATTTTGCTGAGAACCTAACGAAACTAGCTGGTGGTGCCGATATTTATCTGAAGCGTGAGGACTTGAATCATACAGGAGCCCACAAAATCAATAATACGATCGGTCAGGCTTTGCTGACTCAGAAAATGGGCAAGAAAAAGGTGATTGCCGAAACGGGTGCAGGACAGCATGGAGTAGCTACCGCAACAGTGTGTGCTTTGCTGAAGTTGGAATGCATCATTTTTATGGGTGAGGAAGATATCAGGAGACAAAAATTGAATGTGTTCCGGATGGAGCTTTTGGGAGCAAAGGTCATATCAGTATCACAAGGAAGCGGGACATTAAAGGATGCAGTAAATGAGGCGTTACGATATTGGGTAGCTAATGTGGATGACACTCATTATATAATGGGATCCGTTCTTGGGCCGCATCCATTCCCAGTCATTGTACGGGATTTTCAAAGCGTGATAGGCAAAGAAACAAAGCGGCAGTATACCGAGGCGGTCCATTCCCTTCCGGATGCAGTAGTCGCATGCATAGGAGGGGGAAGCAATGCAATGGGGATGTTTTATCCCTTCATTGAGGATGAAACGGTTAAATTATATGGAGTGGAAGCGGCAGGTCATGGATTGGATACACATTTGCATGCTTCAAGTTTGACAAAGGGCAAACCTGGGGTGCTTCATGGGGCATTCATGTATGTATTGCAGAATGAAGATGGACAGATCCAGGAAGCACATTCAATTTCAGCTGGGTTGGACTATCCAGGGGTCGGACCTGAACATAGTTACTTAAAAGATACCAATCGGGTGGAATATACTTCAGTTACCGATGATGAAGCATTGGAAGCTTTAGTGATGCTCTCAAGGGAGGAAGGGATCATCCCTGCATTGGAAAGTTCACATGCCATTTCCTACGGTTTAAAACTTGCCAAAGAAATGGGAAAAGGAACTGGGTTGGTGATTTGCCTATCTGGCCGGGGAGATAAGGATGTAGAAACGGTCCAATCATTAATAGGGGGTAGCGAGCATGAATAAATTAACAAAAGCGCTTGAAGACTGTCAGACTAATCAGGAAAAAGCATTCATTCCTTATATCATGGCAGGTGATGGAGGTCTTGACAGGTTAAAAAGCCAGCTTCTTTTCCTGGAAAAGAGCGGGGCAACAGCTGTTGAACTAGGTATACCATTCTCTGACCCTGTTGCTGATGGACCGGTTATCCAACAGGCTGGCATCCGTTCTTTAAAGAATGGTACAACTTTAAAGGATGTCCTGAAAAAAGTGATGGAAATCAAAAATGATGTAAACATTCCAATCATTTTGATGGGTTATTCAAATTCTATCATGGCCTATGGTCTTAAAGAGTTTACGGAAGATTGTCTACAAGCTGGAATTTCCGGGTGCATCATCCCCGATTTACCGATTGAAGAAGAAGCGATCTTTTCATCGATAAAAACTGCTGGAATCTTGCTTATCCGACTTGTGACACTCACGTCTTCCCAAGAGCGTATCACAGAGATTACAGCAGGGGCAGAGGGCTTTATCTACGCAGTTACAGTCAAAGGCATTACTGGTACCCGTGACGTGTTTGGAGGAGAACTCGGAGGCTATCTAAAGAAGGTAAAAGACCTAAGTCCCGTTCCCGTTCTTGCTGGGTTTGGCATTTCGACGCCAGACCATGTCCGTGATGCGATACAATCCTGTGATGGTGTCATAGTCGGCAGCAAGATCATTGAATGCTTTGAAACAGGGAAAGAAAATCAAATCAGTGAATTGATCCAAGCTAGTAAAGGTTTAGTGCGAAAATAAGAAAAGGGGAGCCACGGAGGCTCCCCTTTCAGTTTGTAGACAAAAAGGTTTTGGAATGGTCTTTGGAGACGATCTTGATTGGATCGCATTTCTTTTTGAACTATTTTCTTTTCAAATTTCCTCTTATCCGCATTAGATTTCATATGTGAGGATTCAACGAAAATGTGGTCTTAACTTATTAGCTTTTTCTCCGTAGCAGTCTTTAATATGCGATAGAAAATCTGTTCAATACAAGTCAGTATCTTAATGCGTTCCTCATAGTTTTCCCGAACGTAGAGAAGTTCTATCTGACGGTTAAAACTAAGTTGATTGGAACGGAAGGTGCGAGACTCCTGCGGGAATATGCTTCCAAGGGAGACCCGCAAAGCGCCAAGGAGGCTCCCGGACCGCTCGCGGAAAGCGAGTGCCTGGAGGGAAAGTTTAAATCGTAAAATCTATAAAAAAACTGCAGACAAACTCAATTTTTATCGAGTTTGCATGCAGTCTGAAGGGGAGCCATGGAGGCTCCCCTTTACTTAACCAGTTTTAAGGATGAAATGAATCATCATCCCGTAATTCTTGTCCCGTAATTCTTGTCGAATGCGAATGGATAATGTGTTTAAGTTAATTTATATAAGGGTAAAAGATGTTCAAACGCATCTTGAATGGTTTTAATGAAATCATCATCATTTAACTGAATGGCATCATCACGGGAAATTTGTATACCACAAAGGATTTCTGCTTTCTTAACAGTTTGCAAACGATGGAACATTACATTCAAATCCTCGACACCAAGAGACTCATGAGGGATGACTTCAGGTTTTGTATGATCCATTGACCAAACATAATGGGAGGGAATGCTTTTTACTAAACGGTCCGCCTGTTGTTCCAGACTCTTTCCGATTTCCATTTTATTAGGAGCCTCATAAATGACAGCGTACCAAATGAACATATGCGTTTCCCACAACCCAATTTGAAAATGCGGCATCATTTTGTAGCCTCGGCTGTTTGCAGCGAAAGCGACCCATGTATCCTTAGGAGGATTCACTGTCCTTCGAGCATGCTTTGCAACATGGGGGAACATTTCATCCCCCGTCATTACCGACAGCCGTTGTGAAAAGTGCTCTCCGAGAGCTTGCAATTTAGGTTGGATCCGTTCTTTTAAAGCATCCATACGTGGTTCCAATCCATCAATTTTAAAAACGTTAAAATCATCAGCTGTAAAACTTGCTATATTCATTATCATCTCTCCTACCGTAATATCTGCACATATTGTAGCATAAGTAAAAATAAAATTTAAAAAATACGATTTGGATTGGCGCAGCAAAATTCCTTATGGGTTACAACACAAATTAGTTGCTATTTGTGTAAGGAAGACATATGATAAAATATAAATAAATTCAGAAAATTACGTTAATTGATGAAGGGAGAATGTTAATTATGAAACAAGTCATGAACCAAGCATTAAAGGCTAAAGAAGTTGAAAGACATAGAGCTGCAGTGTTAAGAATGGAAATGGACTATGAATTAGCAACCCTTTTTGAAGCAATTGGTGAAGAGAATGACCAAAAGAGGTCACAATGCAAGCAAAGGCTTGAGCGCATTAGGTTGGAATTATTGAAACTGAAAGCCTTGTAAAATGTCTGGCTGCAGAGATCGTGAAGGAGAATGACTGAAAGAAATGAATCAATTTCAATACAAAGAATTTCATTATAGATGAACGGACACTTATTTTATAAAAAATAATGTGTCCGTTTTTCATTAAATGTCCAATATATATAAGATGGTCTTATTATCAAACATCATCGTGTTTCATCCTAATAATAAGGAAGGGGGACGTCCGAGAAGTGGCAATGGTTGAAAGGTGTGTATGTCGACTTTCCCTTAAAGGGGTAAATGGCTAGGTAATATTACCTTCATTAATCAATAGGTTTTTAAAAATGGAAAATTTAAGATGTTAAAAACTTGAAGACAAGTTATATTTGCTTTAATCTTTATAAGAGGATCATTTTTTATGCAGTTTCTGATCATAAAGGACGGGGATATATAATGGCATCGGTTAAGGAAATGGATACATATGCAAAATTATGGATGAAAGAAGCGGGATCGAGGCTAAGGGCGTCATTTACAACCATATTGAATATTGAAATGAAATCGAATCCTAATGATTTGGTTACAAATATGGATAAGGGAATAGAGAAGTTTTTTTGCGATAAAATTGGCGAAGTCTTTCCTGAACACCGGATTTTTGGGGAAGAGGGAATGGGCCATGATATTAAAGAGCTAAAAGGAACGGTATGGATCATCGATCCGATTGATGGAACATTGAACTTCATTCATCAACAGCGGAATTTTGCCATTTCTCTTGGTGTTTATGAGGATGGTGTCGGGAAAATTGGCATGGTCTATGATGTTGTTAGTGATGAATTATATCATGTGATTAAGGGGCAGGGGGCCTACATGAATGATCAAAGGCTCCCTTCTCTTGAAGAGGCGTCTGTTAGTAAATCCATCATTTCCATAAATGCAAGCTGGGTAACGGAAAACCGAAGGATTGACCCAAGTCTGCTAGCACCACTTGTCCGTGATGCACGAGGGACACGTTCATATGGCTCGGCAGCATTGGAGCTCGCATTCGTGGCAGCTGGCAGGATTGATGCGTATATAACCATGAGGCTCAAGCCTTGGGACTTTGCCGGAGGAGTTCTGCTTGTTGAGGAAGTGGGCGGGGAAGTAAGTAATATTAAAGGCAACAAATTGGATTTTCTAGAAGGTGACTCCCTTTTCGTTTCTAAACCGGGGCTGCACAAGGAAGTGTTCGACAAATACTTATCAGGTACTTCCGGACCTTAATACCCTTGCCTACGTTCTTGGGGCAAGAAGGACAGAATAGATAAGCATACCTAGACCAATTTCTTGTAAATGTGGAATAAAATACTCATTTTGAAATAATTAACAAAAAAACTCGCTGCCGGACAGCGAGTTTTTTATATTAAAGCTTTCCTGCTTCGCGTAATTTCTTCTTTTGAGTGAAACCAAATCCCATAATTCCGCAAAGTACAACGATTGCAGCTAATATTCCAAGTAAGCTTTTTTCAGCAATGAAGATGCCAATGGAGCCAATACTGCATGCTGCCAATATCGCTAATATTAAGAAATTCCATTTAATATTCATTAATATCACCCCTAATATATCTATTGTACATAATTTCTGTATTTGTTTCTAGTATGTTTGTGATATAATATGTAAGTTAATACTAGTGATACGTTATACACAAACTTTTTTAGGAGTGAATTTTTTGAAATTAAGAGAAAATATTCGTAATATAGCCATCATTGCCCACGTTGACCATGGTAAAACAACGTTAGTGGATCAGTTGCTTAAGCAATCTGGTACTTTCCGTGAGAATGAACATGTGGAAGAACGTGCGATGGATTCTAATGCGATTGAAAAAGAACGCGGAATTACGATTCTTGCGAAAAATACAGCAGTTCAATATCAAGATACAAGAATTAACATTTTGGATACACCTGGTCATGCCGACTTTGGTGGCGAAGTGGAACGGATCATGAAAATGGTTGATGGTGTTCTTCTTGTTGTTGATGCATATGAAGGATGTATGCCGCAAACTCGTTTCGTGTTGAAAAAAGCATTGGAGCAAAAGATCACGCCAATCGTTGTCGTGAACAAAATCGATAAAGATTCTGCACGTCCTGATGAAGTAGTCGACGAAGTAATTGATTTATTCATCGAACTAGGAGCTGAAGAAGAGCAGTTGGACTTCCCTGTTGTCTTCACTTCAGGTATTGCTGGTACTGCAAGCTTGGATTCAGATCCTGCTAAACAAGAAAAAGACATGACCCCACTATTCGAAACAATCGTCGAAACGATCCCTGCTCCAATTGATAACTCAGATGAACCACTTCAATTCCAAGTGGCTTTACTTGACTACAATGATTATGTAGGACGTATTGGTGTTGGCCGTGTATTCCGCGGTAAAATGCATGTAGGTCAACAAGTTTCATTAATGAAACTTGATGGATCGGTCAAGCAATTCCGTGTAACGAAAATCTTTGGTTATATTGGCCTTAAGAAAGTTGAAATCCAAGAAGCTGTTGCCGGTGATTTAATTGCCGTTTCTGGTATGGAAGATATTAACGTAGGGGAAACGGTTTGTCCGATTGAAAATCCTGATGCCCTTCCAATTCTACGTATCGATGAGCCGACATTACAAATGACTTTCCTTGTAAATAACAGCCCATTCGCAGGCCGTGAAGGTAAATTCGTCACAGCTCGTAAAATTGAAGAGCGTTTGAAAAATCAATTGCAAACGGATGTCAGCTTAAGAGTCGAAAATACTGATTCTCCGGATGTCTGGATTGTTTCAGGTCGTGGGGAGCTTCACCTTTCCATCCTGATCGAAAACATGAGACGTGAAGGTTATGAACTGCAAGTTTCTAAACCGGAAGTTATCGTTCGTTTGATTGACGGTGTCCGTTGTGAGCCGGTTGAACGTGTACAAATCGACGTACCTGAGGAGCACACTGGTTCGATCATGGAATCAATGGGAGCCCGTAAAGGTGAATTGTTGGATATGATCAATAGCGGAAGCGGTCAAGTTCGTTTATTGTTCACGATCCCAGCTCGCGGACTTATTGGCTATTCAACTGAGTTCTTAACGATTACACGTGGATATGGTATCATGAACCATTCATTTGACAGCTACCAACCAATGGCCCAAGGTCAAGTCGGCGGAAGACGTCAAGGTGTTCTTGTATCCATGGAATCAGGAAAAACTACACAATATGGTATTATGCAAGTAGAAGATCGCGGTGTTATTTTCATTGAGCCAGGTATTGATATTTATGAAGGCATGATCGTCGGGGAACATAACCGTGATAGCGATTTGACTGTTAATATCGTTAAAGCAAAACAAATGACAAATATGCGTTCAGCAAATAAAGACCAAACTTCTTCCATGAAAAAACCAAGAATCATGTCCCTTGAAGAAGCGCTAGAATATTTGAACGATGATGAGTACTGTGAAGTGACTCCGGATTCCATCCGTCTTCGTAAAAAAATTCTTGATAAAAACGAGCGTGAAAGAGCAGCTAAAAGAAAAAAAGTGGCTGTTGAAGAAAAATAAGTAGCAAGAGGAGGAGAAAAGATTGGATATCCAAGAGCGATTATCATTTTTTGCAGCATTGTACAAAGTGGATGAAAATCCTGAAGCGGGAATGTGGTATTTGTATTTGACGATCTTTGGATTATGCATCCTTGTCTATCAGTTAGGTTTTTCCAAAAAGTTACCTTTGCTAAAAAATGTGGTCATTTATGCGGTAATGGCACTTGGATGTACCCTTCTTTCTTTCTTTGCGGTGTTTCTTCCTATGGGGGAAGCATTAGTCATCGCTTCACTTGTTCTTGGGATCTATAGATTCCGTCTTCATAATTCGAGAAAAGAAGAACAGGCTTAAGATGATGAAATCATTACAGGATGCTTTATACAATTGGTTGACGATCAAAGTTGTCTGTGATGCAAGACCTGATGATACAGCTGCGCGTGATACAGAAGAGTTTTTCATGCAGATGTTGAAAGACGATCATCAAGTAACCATTGATTCGATTTCAAAAACAGAACCTTTTTATTTCGTTGAGTATCTATTGGGAGATGAAATGAAAAAGCAGCGTTTTCCGATTGAATTGATTGATATCATGTTAGATCAAATTGAGCTAGAGCCAGATAAGTATAAAAATGTCGAGTAATGATAAAAAGAACCGTGCGAAATCGCACGGTTCTTTTTATATTGCCTTAGGGAGGAAGAGTGCGTAAATAACGTGTAAGATTGACCATAATAAGAAAGCTGTCAAATCAGAAGGAAGGACAACTTCTGACTTTGACAGCGCGGATAATGGAAAGTAAAGCATGATGGCAGGAATAATCGTTAAAACAGCAAGTGCGTATTTGTTCCATCCCCTGAAAATTTCCCGAGGAATTAGGAAAAATACGTAAATGAAAGTAATGGCCAGTGAGAAGAGAAGATGGAAAAAGAACAAGGTCGCCTCACTCCAAGAAACAGATCCGAATACTGGAAGGAAATCGACATTCAATAAAAGCGTATACACTTGTTTTCCAGAAAACATTTCTACCCACTTCATTATCAATCCAAGCATGATTCCATTGATGAGACCAATTAGGCAAGCTTTATAAAATGTTTTACCATTCATCTTCATTTTTGATTGTGCGGTAGAGACGGAAGTTTCCAGTTGCAATCCGTTCATTCGTACGATCTTCTATGCGTTGATTGCACGTATTGCACATATAGGTATGTATAGGACGGTTACGAAGTTTCTTCGCCTCTGGGCTATCGTCAGGGATGGATTCAATTTGATCGCATATTACACATTTAACCTTCATATTATTTGAACCTCACTTCAATTTGAATATGCTTTTAAGTATACCAATATTTTTATGGTAAAACGAGGATAAAGTGAAAACTACATTTGCTCGATTAACGTTATTCGGTTTATGGCGGATATGGAAAAAACCCGAAGATTCACTTCGGGTTAGGAACATTCATTCTTTATGGTGATTGGATTGATCATTTTGCTCTTTATCAAGCAGGTTCCTTTCCTTATTATCATCGAGTTTATTCTTTTCATCATCAATTGCTTTTGATGGCGTCGGGGTCAAAATATCACCTGGAACCTCAGGAATGACCCGACTTGTGATGTCAGCCAGTTCATTTAGTATCCCTCTTACCGGTTTACCGTCTTTAATATCCTTGGCGACCTCCCTGATCCGTTCATTTAAATCCGGATCAGCGACAATCATGGCATTTGCACCGTTGGGATCGTGTTTTAAAGCTTCTCCAACGGAGTATTTAATCGTTCCCACCTGTGAACGCTCAATATCTTGGTCAATATCTATTCCGACTATGGCGTATTTGCCTAGTACAACTGCGGTGGCATCGTTCACCTCGGGAATGGATTTGGCTAGTCCAGTAAGTCTTGTTGCTGTCTGCTGCCCTGTATTTCTGTCGGCTTCCTTAATGGTCGAGTTATTGACTTTCGTTATATTGTTTTTAGCATTATCTTCAGCCACTTCATTTTTATTATTCATTGAGCAACCTGTCATCAACAGAATAGCAGTTAGTGACAATATAATTTTTTGCAATGTACAACCTCCTTAATGTCTCATTAGTTACAGCCTGTCCACACCAACTAAGTCTGATGCATATAAGTCTGAAATGCCGTTAAACATGGTGTGATTCATGTTAAATATAGATTTCTTTTCTGGAAGTTTTCTTTATAGTCTGTAAATGTTCTTCTATCTTTATTCAAAGGAACATATATTTTATCAACAGTCTCGTCCGCTACATAACTGCTGAGTGTAGTAAATGGTAAGGCATATCCTAAAGAGCAGGCAGGAGGCGTCATATTGGGGAAAAAAATATATGTTTTAGATACGAATGTCCTTTTGCAGGATCCGTATTCAATTTATTCATTCGAAGATAATGAAGTGGTCATTCCGGCAGTTGTATTAGAAGAATTGGATTCAAAAAAAAGATATATGGATGAAATCGGAAGAAACGCCCGACAAGTATCAAAATTGATCGATGGCTTTCGTGAAAAAGGGAAACTTCATCAAAGCATTCCGCTTCATAATGGTGGCAGTATAAGAATCGAACTCAATCACCGGTCATTTCATAAGCTTCAGGAAATTTTTGTGGAGAAAACGAATGATAACCGGATATTGGCAGTTGCGAAAAATCTATCTTTGGAAGAAGAGACTAAGGAAGATGGAAAGACGGTCATTTTGGTTAGCAAAGACACTCTTGTCAGAGTGAAAGCTGACGCAATCGGTCTTGAGGCAGAGGACTTTTTAAATGATCGTGTCGTCGAAATGGATCATATATACGGTGGACATAAAGAGGTATTTGTTTCGATTGATAATTTGAATAAGTTTTACGAAAAAAGTTTTCTGGCACTTGAAGAACTGACAAAAGATTCTTATTATCCAAATCAGTTCCTGTTGATGAAGGACACGCTTGGCAGTTCTGCTTCTGCGATTGGGATAGTGGATGAGAATTGCAGGTTCGTTAAGAAATTGTTGTATGAAGGGGAACATATTTGGGGGATCAAGCCTAGAAACGTCCAGCAGACGATGGCCCTTGATTTGTTGCTCCGTTCGGATATTCAGCTTGTGACGCTTATTGGGAAGGCAGGTACAGGTAAGACATTATTGGCATTGGCTACAGGATTAATGCAAACAGAGGATTTGTCTCAATATAAGAAACTTCTGGTTGCAAGGCCCATTGTGCCGGTCGGTAAAGATATTGGTTACCTGCCAGGGGAAAAAGAAGAAAAATTAAGACCTTGGATGCAGCCCATTTTTGATAATCTGCAATATTTGTTCAATACGAAAAAACCGGGGGAATTGGACGCGATTTTAGCAGGCATGAGTTCAATTGAAGTGGAAGCCCTGACCTATATCAGGGGAAGGAGCATCCCGGATCAGTTCATCATCATCGATGAAGCGCAGAATTTAACAAAACATGAGGTAAAGACCATCTTGACGAGAGTCGGGGAGCGAAGCAAAATTGTATTAATGGGAGATCCGGAGCAAATAGATCATCCTTATTTGGATGAATACAATAATGGCTTGACATATGTGGTGGAAAAATTCAAGACCGAGCGTATTGCCGGCCATGTTAAATTGATAAAAGGGGAAAGGTCGGGATTAGCGCAACTCGCCGCTACGCTTTTATAAGGCAAGCGGCAAGGGGAACCCCCTTGCCGCTTGCATTAGTGCTTTATGATCATCATGGGTTCATTCTTATTTAACAGTGAAAGACCTTACATTTTTAATTGGATCATTGATGTTGGAAGCATCTCCGAAATAAATTTCCATAGGCCCGCCTTCGTCTATTTTAAGTGGTTTTCCATCTTTGGAAAATCCAAGGAAGAATTTAAGTGCCACTTCCAATGAAAATGTAATCTCTTTATCATCGGTTGTAACAATGACTTCCGTTACCCCATTTTCAGGTTCTGCATTTTTTAAAAAAGGTTCAAAAGGGATGCCAAAAGTCCCTTCCATTAATCTTTGCTTCTCGAACTTTCGCTCCGTTTTTATTGTAGGGGGCATGATTGCGCCCTCTTGTATTTCCTTTTGCCAATGTTTGGAGGCGGCAATCGTATACTCCTCCAATTCATTGACCTGGACTTTTTCTGCATGGAAATATGTATCAATTTCAACTTTACGGTCATCAAAAATCCAGACTCCAGGATCTAGTGTAATTGGATATTTCACTTTTCCATTAATAAACACGATCGGTTCCAAATATCTCATTCCTTTCTGTTGCTCTGTAATAATTATAATCAATATTAATTGAATTGTCACATCATCACGACGGGTGAATAAATTTCCATGGCGGGCTAATCTAGCGGTAAGGTGATTGTGCTACCTCAATGGGAAATTGTTTGTCAATGTCCTTGCTTTTTCACAAAACTAAAGGTAGAATTTAAAGATAAGATTTAATCGCTCTGAGCGGGGGGATTTAACATGGCATCTGATATGCTTGTCAATCATCGAGAAAAAGCTTATGCTTTATTAAAAGCAGATGCTGACAAGATTCTAAAACTGATAAAAGTTCAAATGGAGAATCTCACTATGCCTCAATGTCCTTTATACGAAGAGGTACTTGATACGCAAATGTTCGGCCTATCACGAGAAATTGATTTTGCCGTACGTTTAGGTTTGGTAGAGGAAACCGAGGGTAAATCCCTTTTGGAAACTCTCGAACAGGAATTGTCAGTTTTGCATGAAGCATCATTAAAAAAATAATAGATAAAACATACTAACTCAAACAAATCTCGATGATTGTTTGAGTTTTTTATTTGTGTACAATATTAGATAAAAAGGTTATACTATATCCAATAGTGTTATACTAATTGAACGCGCAATAGAAGCTAAATGGAGCTTTTTTAAATAATTGAATGTTCAAAGCTAAAATTATAGGGGTCTCCGACACTTCCATCTATTTAAAACTTTGGTATTTTAATGGGAATTTAATTATCCGATAGGATACCATTGCTGAACTAGACGGGGGAATTCCTTGTGTTTGTATATGAATATACGTAATTTTTTATTTTTTTATTGTATTCAGTTTATTTTAGTATTATGGTTATATTAATCGTTTTTTAAATCCAACAGGACCATATTATAATATATTATAATAACTAAATATTCTTATTTAACTGATATTGTTTATTTTTTATGTAGTTAGGATACATGAAAAGATAAATGTGAAAATATATCAAAATAATTACAACAACGATAAAATGGACCTTATAAGATCGGTATCCTTTGTTGGGGAAATAAACTTGTGAATAAAAAGTGGTGTAACCATCACGCTTTTTTTCTAAATATTTAATAAATAAAATACATATTGATGAGGGTGGTAGCAATGGGGAAACGTATAGAAAAAGTACTTGCGGCTAATCGTGGAGAAATAGCGATACGGATTTTTCGTGCATGTACAGAATTAGATATTCATACAGTTGCAATCTATTCAAAAGAAGATTATGGCTCTTATCACCGATATAAAGCGGATGAAGCATATCTCGTTGGGGAAGGCAAAAAGCCGATTGATGCCTATCTGGATATTGAAGGTATAATTGCGATTGCCAAAATGAGCGGAGTCGATGCAATTCATCCTGGTTATGGTTTCCTTTCAGAAAATATTGATTTTGCGAAACGTTGTGAAGAAGAAGGAATAATCTTCATCGGGCCAGAATCAAGACACCTAGATATGTTTGGTGACAAAGTAAAAGCAAGAACACAAGCTGAACTAGCTGATATCCCGGTCATACCTGGTAGCGATGGACCAGTGACCAGTGTAAATGAGGTCAAGGAATTTGGTGAACAATACGGTTTTCCAATTATTATAAAAGCCTCTTTAGGCGGCGGCGGACGTGGAATGCGGATTGTCGAAAAAATTGAAGAAGTTGAAGAAGCTTATGATCGGGCAAAATCCGAAGCAAAAGCAGCCTTTGGTAATGATGAAGTCTATGTTGAGAGATTCATACAAAATCCAAAGCATATCGAAGTTCAGATATTGGCTGATACTCATGGGAATATCGTCCATCTATATGAACGTGACTGTTCCGTACAGAGACGGCACCAAAAAGTTGTGGAAGTTGCACCTTCCGTTTCCCTTACGGAGGATTTAAGGGAAAGAATTTGTGAAGCAGCAGTCAAGTTGGCGGAAAATATCGACTATGTCAATGCTGGTACGGTCGAGTTCCTCGTAGCAAATGGCGAATTTTACTTTATTGAAGTCAATCCAAGGGTACAGGTTGAACATACCATTACTGAAATGATTACTGGCATTGATATCGTTCAATCCCAAATCATGGTTGCAGAAGGGCATGAGCTTCATGGCAAAAAGATAGGAATTCCAGAACAAGCAGGAATTAAAACACATGGGTATGCCATTCAATCACGGGTGACGACTGAGGACCCATTGAATAATTTCATGCCCGATACCGGGAAAATGATGGTATACCGTTCCGGTGGGGGATTTGGTGTCCGTCTGGACGCTGGGAACGGGTTCCAAGGTGCGGTGATCACACCTTATTATGATTCCCTTCTCGTTAAACTTTCCACTCATGCGCTTTCATTTGAGCAAGCAGCTTCTAAAATGGTTCGTAATCTTAAGGAATTCAGGATCCGTGGGATTAAAACAAATATCCCCTTCCTTGAAAATGTTGTTAAACATGAAAAATTCATCAATGGAGAATATGATACATCCTTCATTGATTCAACACCGGAATTGTTTAACTTCCCGGTCAGGAAAGACCGTGGGACAAAAATGCTCTCCTATATCGGAAATGTTACGGTAAATGGTTTCCCGGGTGTTGAGAAAAAGAAAAAACCTGTCTTCGATCCTGCTCCAATTCCGAATGTTGGTGGCCTGCCGCTTATTTCGGGTACAAAAAATATTCTGGAACAAAAAGGTGCAGAAGGACTTGTTAATTGGATTAAAGAGCAAAAAGAGGTATTGATCACAGATACGACTTTCCGTGATGCACATCAATCTTTATTGGCGACGAGAATTAGATCGAAAGATATCCTTGATATCGCTGAGCCTACAGCAAAACTTCTTCCTGATTTATTTTCAATGGAAATGTGGGGCGGGGCGACTTTTGATGTAGCTTATCGCTTCTTGAAGGAAGATCCATGGGACAGGCTGTTAAGTTTCAGGAAAAAAGCACCGAACGTCCTTTTACAAATGCTTTTAAGGGCTTCAAATGCAGTTGGCTATAAAAATTACCCTGATAATGTCATTCGTGAATTCGTAGAGAAATCAGCGGATGCAGGTATTGATGTTTACCGTATTTTCGATAGTTTAAACTGGGTTAAAGGGATGGAAGTCGCTATAGATGCTGTCCGTCAATCTGGAAAAATTGCCGAAGCGGCCATTTGTTATACTGGGGATTTGAATGATCCATCACGCAGCAAATATAATATCGACTACTATAAAAACATGGCGAAGGAATTGGAACATGCCGGTGCCCATATTTTAGCGATCAAAGATATGGCTGGTCTCCTGAAACCGGATGCCGCTTACCGTCTTGTGTCGGAATTGAAAGAAACGACATCCCTTCCAATCCATCTGCATACTCATGATACAAGCGGGAACGGGATTTACATGTATTCAAAAGCGATTGAAGCTGGTGTGGATATCGTTGATACGGCAATTGGGTCTTTAGCCGGGCTAACTTCACAGCCAAGTGTACAAACCTTGCATTATGCACTGGAAGGGTCAAGCAGACAGCCTAAATTGGAAGTCGATTCACTAGAGCGCTTAGGAGAGTATTGGGGAGAGGTCAGGAAATTATACCATGACTTCGAAAGCGGCATGAATGCACCTCATACCGAAGTATACAAACACGAAATGCCTGGCGGTCAATATAGCAATCTGCAGCAACAGGCTAAAGCTGTGGGGCTGGGGGAACGCTGGCATGAAGTGAAAGAGATGTATCAGCGTGTCAATGCAATGTTCGGTGATATCGTTAAAGTAACACCTTCTTCCAAAGTCGTTGGGGACATGGCGTTATTCATGGTTCAAAATAACTTAACTGAAGAAGATGTTCTGACAAAAGGCAAAACCATCGATTTCCCTGATTCAGTAATAGAATTATTCGAAGGCTACCTCGGTCAGCCGGTTGGTGGATTCCCGAAAGAGCTACAGGAAGTTATCCTAAAGGGGAAAAAACCGATAACAGTAAGACCGGGTGAATTATTGGAAGAAGTGGACTTTGGTGCGCTTAAAGAAGAATTATTCAAGGAATCGGGACGGGCTGTCACGGATTTCGATGTACTTGCATATGCCCTATATCCAAAAGTATTCTTGGATTACAATAAAACCATTGATCTGTTTGGCGATGTTTCCAACCTTGATACCGCTACTTTCTTATATGGAATGAGACTAGGGGAAGAAATTGAAGTTGAAATCGAAAAGGGTAAAACGCTCATCGTTAAATTAGTATCAATCGGAGAACCGTTGGCTGATGGGACAAGGGTTGTGTATTTTGATTTGAATGGACAATCACGAGAAGTGATCATCAAAGATGAAAACATTAAATCTTCTGTTATATCAAAAATTAAAGCTGATCCAAAAAATAAAGAACAAATCGGTGCGACAATGCCAGGTACGGTAATTCGTGTGGTCGTCGAGAAAGGCGATCAGGTCAAACAGGGTGATCACTTGATCATTACAGAAGCGATGAAAATGGAAACTACCGTGCAAGCACCTTATTCCGGTACCATTAAAGACATTTATGTTAAAGATGGAGAAGCAATTAGTACCGGTGATTTATTGATTGAATTAACTAAGTAATATCGATGCTTGGGGCGTTCTGGATGATTTGGGTCATATTGGGTTGGCTTGAAGTTTCAAGCTGCCCTATGCCCTCCTTTAGGCAATGTGTTGCCATATGGAATGTCTTCTTAAGGTAAAGAAAGAACCACCATTCTCGGGAATGGTGGTTTTTGTTTTATCTTATTATCTTATTATCTTATTGATTGAACAATCAGACATTAACGAGCGGGGATCGTTGGCGTTATATCCTGTTCGTCCTGTCCGTTGACAATATGGGGGGAGCTTCCTTTTTGCATGGCTAGGGCATTTTTTTTGCTTCTTGAAGTCAATAGCATCAAGTAACTCATTACTCCAAAAAAGCAGGCAATGAACAATGCGTGTGCCAAAGCGATATATAAATTCAGCCTTGAGACAATGATAAAGGCTCCAGCGGTAACTTGTAAAAAAACGAGAATGAATGCAGTAATCCAACCGCCATATAATACTTTTTGATTTTTGTAATATTTATGAGCAATATAAGTCACATAAGATACCCAAATGAAAATCATGCCAGCAATTGCACGGTGCCCCATTTGAACCCATTCATAAAGGTTGGAGGGGAGCGCAAGGCTGTCATTCACACATAGAGGCCAATCCTTACAGATTAAACTAGATTCTGTATGCCTCACAAGGGCACCCGTATATACCACTACTAGACTGAAAATCAATACGCCGATAATATGGAATTTCATTCGTTTATCAACTATAAGTTTTTCTGCTTCGAACTTCTTGTCCACTTCAAAAATCAATAGTGTTAGTAAAAGGACGGAAGCAAAGGAAATGAGTGATATGCCAAAATGCAGGGCCAGAATGAAATCGGATTGTGACCAAAGGACGGCTGCTGCTCCAATCAGCCCTTGTAATAACAGAAAACTAAAAGAAAGAACGGATAAGAAGCGTGCTTCGCGAATATGGCCAATTTTTCGCCAAGATAAATACGATAAAATTAAAACCAGGAATCCTCCTGTACCTGAAACGAGTCGATGGGAAAGCTCAATGATCAATTCAAGCGTGATTTTGTCAGGGATCAATTGACCATTGCACAATGGCCAGGACCTGCCGCATCCCATGCCGGAATCCGTCTTCGTGACTAAAGCTCCACCCAGTAAGATGAAAAGCATTACAATCGTAGTTAAAACAGCAAACCATTTAAGAGACGATTTCACTAGTAGTCCCACCTTTTTCTCTGTAGACAAGTTAGTTTATTCCATACAATTCATAATAGCATAAGATTTTACATAATATTTGTCGAACTTCCTCGATATTACACAAAATAGAATGATTTTACAAGTTCAGTTAATATTATGGCCATTAATTAAAATGCCCGAAATGGTTGAAAGTTGCAAAAGACTTTGATAGAAATAAAGGGAGTGTAAACCTTCAAGTAGGTGCAAAATAGAGATAGACCTAGGGGATGATCATAATAACGTACGATTCGTGTTCTTGATGACAAACTTATCATGTGCAGTGAAATTATCGAGACACAAATTGGTCAAAAATATACAAAAAATTTTCACAAAAGCTTCCAAAAATATGCTTTAATATATTGAAGAAATGATTTTACTAAATTTTACTGTTTTTAAGCATGATATTAAGAATAGTAGCTATTGATGGATTCCATTGGTAACGGTCATTGGTAAATAATTTACTTTTTGTTTACGCTTCTTTGGTTACAAATATCAAAAAGTATGAAATAATGTTCTATAGCATATGTAAGTATTTTTTTTTACATTTGCGTCTTTGCTGAATGGATTTAAAGGAGGAAAACAAATGTCAGAAACAAGGGGTTTGTCGGAAGCTGTCATGAAGGACAGTAAAGCCGCCCTTCAATCGGATATACCGGAAACAACTGCTTGGAAGGATTTTCTCGCACTGATAAAAGTGGGGATTGTCAATTCAAATATAATTACAGCCTTTACCGGCGTATGGTTAGCCCTTCATTTTTCGGGGCTTAGCTTCTTAAGTAATCTGGATGTAGTGTTTTATACACTTGCAGGCTCGGCACTTATTATGGCGGGATCATGCAGTTTCAATAATTATTATGACCGTGATATCGATCATTTAATGGAAAGAACGAAAAACAGGCCAACGGTAACTGGGAAAGTACAACCTTCAAAGGTATTGGCGTTAAGCTTTGGTTTAATTGCCGCCGGGCTGATTTTACTCGCATTGACAAATATGACAACTGCCATCCTTGGTGCACTTGGCGTCTTCGCCTATGTTGTCTTATATACCATGGTTTTTAAACGCAGATTTGTTTCAAATACGATTATAGGCAGCATATCTGGAGCGGTACCTCCACTAATCGGGTGGGCTGCCGTTGACCCTAACCTTGATATGATTGCTTGGGTTCTGTTTGCAATCATGTTCTTGTGGCAGCCGCCTCATTTTTATGCACTTGCAATGAGGCGTGTCGAAGAATATCGTGCAGCGGGGGTACCGATGCTTCCGGTTGTAAAAGGGTTCAAGGCTGCTAAAAGATCAATTATGTTATGGATCATTTGTTTAATGTTCATTCCTTTCTTCTTAACTCCATTAGGAACTCCACTGGTAGTTCTTGCTGCTTTATTGAGCACAGGTTGGCTTATTTTGGGGATTAAAGGGTACAAAAAGAAAGATGATGTTAAATGGGCAACATCCATGTTTGTATATTCTTTAAATTATATGACCATTTTATTTGTAGCGATGGTTATTGTTACACTTATCTAGTTTTGGTTAAATTAAACTGAAGCCTGTTCTTGTACAGGCTTCAGCTTACCAATAAATAATGCACTAACCGCCATTTCATACATATTAACGGAGTCAACAGGTCATTCATAAGAGCGGTTACATGAATCTTAGTAGTAATTCCTTAGATTAGGGATTCTTTCTTTTTAGAAATTGACATAGAGAGAATATTCGCAATTGCGCCCATTTTTATTTTTGTGAGAAAATTTTGACGAAAGAGGGGTTTCTGAAGCTATGAAAAAAAGGCTGCACAAATGGCGCCTAATTGCTTTGCTGGGTATTGTAGGACTTGTCCTTTCGGGCTGCGGCGAACCATTTCTATCCGCACTGAAGCCAGCTGGCGATGTTGCGCAATCTCAGTATGACTTACTGATATTGAGTACACTAATCATGGTACTGGTTATTATTGTTGTGATTATTTTGTTCGTTGTAGTTTTACTGCGCTTCCGTCGGAAGAAAGGCGACGAAACAATACCGAAACAAATTGAAGGAAGTCATAAACTCGAAATTATCTGGACTGTTATCCCTATCCTTCTTTTAATTGTTCTGGCTGTTCCAACTGTCGTCACGACTTTCGACTTAGCTGACACAAAGGCAATGGATAAGAAAGATAAGGATGGAAAAACGAAGGATGCTCTTGTCGTGAATGTTAGGGCGAACCTTTATTGGTGGGAGTTTGAATATCCAGACCTTGGCGTTATCACAAGTCAGGATTTGGTTGTGCCAACCGACCAAAAAGTCTATTTCAATCTTACTGCTTCAGATGTCAAGCATTCATTTTGGATACCGGCTGCCGGAGGAAAGATGGATACAAATACAGAGGGAGTCAATAAGTTTTACTTAGAATTCGATAGTAAAAAGGCAGAAGATTCGAACAACTTATTTTACGGGAAATGTGCTGAACTTTGCGGTCCTTCCCATGCCTTGATGGATTTTAAGGTCGTACCGAAGTCTAAAAGTGACTTTGAAGCTTGGGCTAAAGATATGAAAGCCACGAAAGAGCCTGTCGTGGAAGGTGATGTAGCCAAGCAGGGTGAAGCTGTGTTTAATAAAAGTTGTATAGGTTGTCATGCGGTGACACCAAATGACAGCAGGCCTGAGGCTGCTCGTCAGGCACCGAATCTGTCTACCTTCGGTGAGCGTCAAAAAATTGCTGGCGTATTGGATCACACTGAAGAAAATGTGAAAAATTGGATCAAGGATCCTGAGAAGTATAAACCGGGTAACACGATGACAGGTACTTACGGTGAACTTTCAGATTCAGATATTAATGCACTGGCAGCTTATCTTTTAGAGCTTAAAGTGGAAGAAAAATAGAACATTAATTAAGGAGGTTAAATCGTGAGTACGTACGCTAATAAAAAAGGATTTGGCGCTACGATTTGGGATTATCTGACGACGGTAGACCATAAGAAAATCGCCATTTTATATCTTATCTCTGGCGGGTTATTCTTTGTAATCGGCGGTTTGGAAGCGATGTTTATCCGTATCCAGCTTGCAATTCCAAATAATGACTTCGTAAGTGCCGGATTTTATAATGAAATATTGACCATGCACGGTACGACAATGATATTTCTGGCGGCCATGCCATTAGTATTCGCTGTAATGAATGCGGTCGTACCCTTACAAATAGGGGCACGTGATGTTGCGTTTCCATTTTTAAACTCGTTAGGTTTTTGGTTATTTTTCTTCGGAGGAGTCTTTTTGAATCTTTCGTGGTTTTTAGGGGGGGCTCCTGATGCAGGCTGGACATCATATGCATCACTTTCCCTGCACTCCGCTGGCCATGGCATAGATTTTTATGTCCTTGGACTACAATTATCAGGGTTTGGAACACTAATGGCAGGGATCAATTTCCTTGTTACCATTATTAATATGCGTACGCCGGGCATGACCTATATGCGTATGCCGCTGTTTACATGGTCAACTTTCGTCGTTTCTGCATTGATATTATTCGCTTTTCCTCCGCTTACCGTAGGATTGGTGCTAATGATGTTCGATCGGATGTTTGGTGCGAATTTCTTCGATGTAGCAGCAGGGGGAAATACGATCATTTGGGAGCATTTATTCTGGATATTCGGTCACCCGGAAGTGTATATCCTGATTCTTCCTGCATTTGGTATTTTTTCTGAAATTTTTGCTACATTCTCGAGAAAAAGATTGTTCGGTTATTCCTCGATGGTATTCGCAACCGTCTTAATCGGTTTCTTAGGTTTCATGGTATGGGCCCACCATATGTTTACAACAGGTTTGGGACCTATCGCAAATGCGATTTTTGCTGTAGCTACCATGGCAATCGCGGTACCAACAGGTATTAAGATATTCAACTGGATTTTTACGATGTGGGGTGGAAGTGTCAAGTTCACGGTTCCGATGCTTTATGCCGTTGCCTTTATTCCTACATTTACGATGGGTGGCGTGACAGGTATCATGCTTGCATCAGCACCTGCTGATTATCAATACCATGATAGTTATTTCGTTGTTGCCCATTTCCATTATGTAATTGTCGGTGGGGTTGTATTGGGATTACTGGCTGGAATCAATTTCTATTGGCCGAAGATGTTTGGAACGATGTTAAGTGAAAAATTGGGGCAAATCACATTTTGGACGTTCTTGATTGGTTTCCATTTAACATTCTTCATTCAACATTTCTTAGGTCTGATGGGTATGCCTCGTCGCGTATTTACGTTCTTGGACAATCAAGGTTTCAATGCAGGTAATATGATAAGTACCGTTGGAGCCTTCTTAATGGCATTTGGTGTCTTGGTTATGGTCATCAATATAATCATTACATCTGTAAAAAATGAAAAAGTCGGCAATGATCCATGGGGAGATGGCCGTACGCTTGAGTGGGCCATTGCATCACCACCGCCGTTTTATAATTTTAAACAACTTCCGCTGGTCCGCGGTTTAGATCCTTACTGGGTTGAGAAAATGGAAGGTAAAAAGGAAATGACTCCTGCAGAACCACTTGGGGATATCCATATGCCGAATTCATCCATTCTGCCTGTAACGATTGCTTTGGGTTTATTTGTAGCCGCATTCGGTGCTTTATATCATATGGATGACAAGTCATGGACACTGCCTATCATCATCGTTGGGCTTTTGATCACATTCGGATCGATGTTAATCCGTTCCGTTAAAGATGATCATGGTTTCCATATCCATAAAGAGGAATTAATGGACGATAAAGACAAGGGAGGGAAGGCATAATGCAAACAGATGAAAAATTCACGGATGCCACTTGGCCTGCTGCTCCCGAAAAAGCAACTCTGGAAGGGAAAAATAAGTATTTGGGATTTTGGTTGTTTCTTGGTGGAGAAACAGTACTATTTGCCTCCCTATTTGCAACTTACCTTGCCTTAAAGGATAAAGTACCAAATGGTGAAGCAGCCCTAGCAAAAGATTTATTCGAATTACCGCTTACTTTTGTTGCGACCATGCTGTTATTGACCAGTTCATTAACAAGCGTATATGCGGTATACCATATGAAAAATAACCACTTTAAACAAATGCAAGCCTGGTTTGTCATTACGATTGCTCTTGGCTTTGGTTTCCTAGGCCTTGAGATTTATGAATTTAATCACTATGTTCATGAATATCATCATACATTTACAAGTAGTGCATTCGGCTCCGCTTTCTATACGTTAGTCGGTTTTCACGGTGGACACGTTGCCTTTGGTTTAATGTGGTTCATTTCTCTGATGGTGCGCAATGCAAGAAGGGGTTTGAATTTATACAATGCCCCTAAATTTTATATCGCGAGTCTTTATTGGCATTTCATTGACGTAGTCTGGGTGTTTATCTTTACAGTCGTATACTTAATGGGAATGGTGGGATAACTGATGGCGAATGAACAGTCAAATTCAGCGAACCCGAATGTCGATTTAAAATATCGCCGTAAGAAAAATGCTGAAGAGATGAAACATCAAGTGATAACATTTGTGCTAATGATTTTCTTTACATTACTATCTTTTGCTGCAGTAGGAATTGAAGGTTTTTCACATTGGTTCATTAAACCGGTCATTTTGCTGCTGGCAGTTATACAAGTGATTTTCCAACTGTATTATTTTATGCATATGAAGCATAAAGGGCATGGTACCATTGCATTGTTTTTATTTTCTGGCCTTGCAGTCGGCTTGATAACTGTCCTTGTATTCACAACGATCGTTTGGTTATAAACCATAAAGAAAATCGGCTATTGAATGATAGCCGGTTTTCTTTATGTATGTGTTGATTTCCAGAAAAGGAATCCAAGTTTATCTATATTTGTTACTAAGTTTTAATTTAGGTATAATAAAGTAAGAAAAAGTTTATGAACGAGGTGATTTTTTTGTCTATTGATATTTTCGGATTTCGAGCTTTATGGAGTCCTTACTATTTTGCCGTCCTCGTACTTATAACCGTTGGCTATTTTTGGCTGGTGACAAAAAAAAGGGAAGAGTTTTCGGGCAGTTCATCCCCTTTCGTTAAACAGACAACTTATTTTTTAATTGCTATGATCCTACTTTATATAGTAAAAGGATCGCCACTGGACTTGTTGAGCCATATCATGTTCAGTGCCCATATGTTTCAAATGGCCTTGCTCTATCTGGTGATTCCGCCTTTATTTATTATTGCGATACCAGATTGGGTTTGGAGATCTTTCATAAATTCAAGGGGAGTGAATGCGTTTTTTCATTTTTTCACGAGGCCCCTTGTCGCCCTTTTACTATTTAATGTCCTATTCTCGTTGTACCATATCCCGCTAGTGTTCGACTTTATCAAAACGGGGATGTGGATTCATGCCGGATACACGGTGCTCTTATTTACGACTGCAGTTCTGATGTGGTTCCCACTTGTTAATCAACTGCCAGAACACGAAAGCCTATCGGGTGTAAAAAAGGTGGCTTATATTTTCGGAAGTGGCATATTAATGACTCCAGCTTGTGCTTTAATCATTTTTGCTAATGCCCCAATGTATGATACATTTACGAATGCTGAATCTTGGGCGAGTGCCATGGAACTTTGCGTACCTGCTTCAGCACTGTCAAATTTAACGCTCAGTGGTCCGGAAATGTTCAATGGATTGCCATTGCTTGAGGATCAACAGCTTGGTGGGGTGTTGATGAAGGTGATTCAAGAAATCGTATTAGGCTATGTATTAGGTGTCATTTTCTTTGCTTGGTTCAAACAGGAGAATGGCGGGCAAAATGATATCGATCCGGTTCCTTCGGATTTTCAGACTGTAAAATAGGTGAACCGCAAAAGACTTGTCTAGGCCGGACAAGTTTTTTGTATGTCATTGCTGCTAAGTATTGCTGGGGAATGGATATCAATTGAAAAGCAAATAGCTAGTGATTTGTCTTGGCTTTTCTATAAAAGTGAGCATTCTGTTAATAATACTTGATTTTATTGTATTTTATGATTACCTCTTATAAAATGGTAGTTGATTAATAAATATAGAGAGGACTACAATTCATATGTCTTTACCAATCCTTCCAACGATAAGTACAGCTTTTATTGTATTAAGTGCCATCACTGTTGCAATAGGCTGGTATCAAATTAAACAACGCAAGATCGAGACCCATAAAAAAACCATGATGGTAGCTGCTGTTTTTGCGGTAATCTTTTTCGCTATATATCTTTCTCGTACGGTCTTTATTGGCAGTACGTCATTTGGTGGACCCGCTGACATTAAAATTTATTATACGATTTTTTTGATCTTCCACATAACGCTTGCTACAACTGGAGCTGTTTTGGGAATCATCATGCTTACCACTGGGTTTAAAGGGAAATTTGCCATTCATAAAAAAATCGGGCCTACGACAAGTATCATTTGGTTTTTCACTGGGATTACTGGAGTAGCCGTTTACATTCTGCTTTATGTCATTTATCATGGCGGAGAAACAACCTCTTTAATAAAGGCGATCCTAGGATTTTAAATAATGAAAAAGCCTGGTGCAAAAAGCATCAGGCTTTTGTAATGGATGCAAAAAAGAGAGCATCAAATATGATACCCTCTTTTGTACCGCATTTGTACTAACGGCTTTTACAGGCCATTGAATTGAGTAAGTTCTTCTTTGATCTGAGCGAGGTTTTTTTCGCATTGTTTAACTAGTGATGCAGGGAAGTCCTCTCCTTCGCCATATTCAACTCCATGTGGATAATAGTGTTTCCCTAATAGAGGAACCATTAGTTTGATGACGGCCCTGTGAGCGCCTACATCACCTTCTGTAGCATAGCCAAGTATTCGCAGGTAAAACGTGCCTTCTTTTAATTCGAATTTACGATCGTAACTGACTCTTTCATAATCCCATTGTTCTGCACGTATTAAACCGTACTGCGGCATTAGGTCATCTAATCGGTTTAAGTCGGCTGTGATGTTTTCGATTCCAAAGCTTTCAAATTTCACGAGTAGTACCTCCTATGTTTACTTTTGAGAATTAAAATGACATACCGGGAAAATATTATGTACATGAATATATTAAAAATCTCCAAGTATGTTTATAATATACCATTTTATCCTATATTTTATAATAGTATGAAATGGTGGAAGTTGCAATGAACTAAAACCATGGTATTTTAATCATTCGCAAAAGTTCCACTTTTAAATAAATTTAATGAAGCGGCAGTCTAACGTAAATTAGAAAAATATGATTGAACAATGATATAATCAGGAAAGAAAGGTTTTTGCATTGGATACATAAATTAGATAGAGAGAGGGTGTGTTCCTCTGCGCAGTTTAGGTAAGGTGTTGGTGTTAATCGTTATTTTTTTCGTAATCGGTATTTATCTTAATATCGGTGATGAAGATAAAGGAAACCTTCTTATTGATGGTAACAATGGTATTAACCCCAATGAACATATAAATGAAAAGAGTACTTCTTCCCAAAAAGAAGTGGCGACTAAAGCGACAGAAGGTCTGGCAGTAACAATCGGGAAACATGCAAAAGAGATAGAAAAGGAATACGGTGAGCCTGATCGAATTGATATGTCCGCCTATGGATATGAATGGTGGATTTATAAAAAGGACTATAACAATTATTTTCAATTAGCCATAGAAAATGAAAAAGTGGTATCCGCTTATGGAATCGGTGATAAGGTAAATGTGGCTCCTTTTAAAATTGGACAATCCATTGATGCCATCTATTCCAGCTTATATGTGGAACCTACTGTTGATATTGAGGTTGACGACAGTTCCTATCGTTTTGAATTGTCAGAGGAAGATATGAACATGAGGCCTTTGGTTCAGCTAGGCGACATACATGTTCAGCTGTATTTGGATAAATTCACAGGAACTGTTTCAAGTATTCGGTTTCTGGATGATTCCGCCCTTTTAAAGCAGCAGCCTTATGAGTTGACCTATCATGGAAAACTTTTGACAGTTGAGGACCTTTCTAAAGAAGACTTGGTGAAGGTGGAAGATGGAAATGAGCAGCAGATTTTCGATATTACGAATATCATGCGCCGCAGATTTGATTTGAAGCCTTTAGAGTGGGATGGTCCTGCAGCGGAGGTTGCTTACCTTCATAGCCGGGAAATGACGGACACTCCTGAAGGAACCCATGTTTCTGAAGCAAATGGGGACTTGGAAAAACGTCTTGATGCAGGTCATGTTAAATACAAAGCAGCAGGTGAAAATATTGCGGCTAAGTATGTGGACGCAGCGGAAGTGATGGAAGGCTGGCTAAATAGTAAAGGGCATCGGGATGCGATGCTTAACGAGGAATTTACAGGACTGGGTGTTGGGGTTTATAAAAAGTACTACACCCAGAATTTTATAAAAAAATAAAAAAAACGGATCCAATTTGGGTCCGTTTTTTTGTTATGGCTCCTTTCATTATCAAGATGAAAAAGTTCCCTGTCAATACAGCACGAAGTTCACACTCATCATGGTAGACCTTCCCCTCAATGAAAATTCTATGTATAAATTGGCACGTACACGTTAATTCATCCCCTGTTTGCCTACATCCTTATGTAATTGAACAAGCATGAAATATATCAATATTTTCCTTTTGCTTTAATCCAACATGTTTATACCTCCTTTTCACTGGTATTACACGATAAGGAAATTCGATTGCATTTTCAAAGGAATGGATGCACTTTTTATTTCACTGTAGCATATGGTGGAATAGGCGATGTCTATGTGTGAGGTGAGAGTAATGGCAAAAAAAAAGCGCCCATCCGTCGATGGATTTCGGGAGTTTGTCAAGAAGCATCCTTATTTAGTGAACGAAGTGAGAAACAAGCAAGCAACATGGCAGGAACTTTTTGAAGAATGGTATTTACTCGGGGAAGATCATCCACGCTGGCAGGCTGACGGCAGTGTGAAAGATTCCTTGGTGAATTCAGAAACCCCGTCACAGCCGGAAGATAAGGGAGAACAGGGTACAGAGTTGATCGGTTCGTTAATGAGTGCAGTTAAAAATATGGATATGGGCCAGATTCAACAATATATTACCAATGCCAATCAGGCCATTGGAGCAATCCAAGGAGTTCTATCTGCTTTCCAAGGGAATAAATCAGGTGAGTCCAGTTCTCCACCAAAAGAAAAAGAGCAGAGAGCTAACCCTTTTATATTCACCAAAGATTAAGGAGGGCATTTCATGCGTCAAAATATATATGAATTCATTCAAACAAACGAAGATATGCGAAATTACTTGAGAGTACAACCTGGGTGGTATAAAAGACTAATGCGTAATCCCCATGAAGTGGATGTTTTTGAAACCGAAGCGAAATATTATTTTGAGAAGTCGATTCCCCATCGGGTTTCTAAATTTTCGGAAAGCGTTCAGGTTGCCTCCATGATGCTCCATATGTTCCAGGCAATGAACGCTCCAGGTGAATGAAGAAAAAAAGAGTAAAATACTCCTTTTGGCGAACAATAAAGGCAAAAGGGGGACGATGGTATGAGAAAGTTGATTTTGGTTCTAACAGTGTTGATGGCAGCTGCAGGTTGTGGAAAGAAAATACCGGAACCTGAGAATTCAGGAGCAGCTATAAAAGATGTATCTACCCTAAAAGCTGCCACCACTGTATCAAGCGTCCGAGATTCAGATGAAGATTTTCGGGTAAATACCTTTGTGAAAGGCAACTCTGTATACGTAGAGTGCTACTTGAAAAACTATGGTTTTTCTGAAGCGAATTCCGATCAATTGGCAACTGTGTCCGTATTTATTGATAATCAAAAGAAAGTCGATATGAGAACGGCAGCATTTATCTTAAAGGATATCCCGAATGGCATGCATAAAATAAGGCTGGAGATCTTAAATGATTCAGGTGAAAAAACAGGGTTGCAAAAAGAGTTTAAGGTACATATCACTTCATCGATTTAATCAAACCATTAGCATCTGAAAGAGAGAAATGGTAAAATGATGATGGAGGTGAGCTTGTTCATGCTTGCTACTATGGAAATCATCGACATTTTACAACAGGCTGACGGATTGGCTGATATGATCCTTCATTCTGATATAGGGGAAGAATATCTCCTTAGTTTATATAAATTACAGAGCGACAAAGAGGCACAGCGGAAGATTTCGAAGTTTACTTCATTAAAGGATCATTTTGAAGATGTTCAGAGGTTCGGTAAGTATCATCCGGATTATAAACGCATCAATTTAGAGACAAGAGAAGCTAAACGAGATATGGATATGCATCCTGCCGTTGCTGAGTTTAAAAGGGCGGAGACCGAATTGCAATCCGTTCTTGATGAGATAAGCGGAAGAATAGGCCGTGCGGTTTCCGAACAGGTCAAAACCCCTGCAGGAAATCCATTTTTTGTATCTTCCGGTGGATGTTCATCGGGAAGCTGCGGAACTGGTGGAAGTTGTGGGTGCTCCGCTTAGCAATCATAACGAATGCCTACGAATTGGGATTCATGCAATGACATAAGGCCATCGAAATTCGGTATTGCTTTCGGATTTCGGTGGCTGTGTCATGTAAGAAAACCGCCATCGGGGCAGTGGGATATAATCAACCGAGGCATGCTTAACTTGAACCTCATCCCATACGAAGCTTTAGGGCTTCATTTACCAGTTGCAATCAACGAACGCTGAACGTTTAACTGCGAAATAGGATACAGTCGGGACAAAGGTTGCCGCAGCAAAACATCTTTTGTTGCGGCACAAAAAAACGATGGCGGAATACATATACATGTTCTTCCTGCCGTACAAAAATGGTTTCACAATGGAGCTGCTTGCCGCGCATTGAAAGGCTTGCGGCTTTTTTTATTAAGAAAAAAAGCTTACTTTTATCATTTTGTGCCAAATGATAATGGATATATATAAATGGTATGCCGGTGAACTTCCTGAACGAAGCTTGTGTAATTTCTTCATTATCTAACAGATGATCAATAAATTGATGCCAAATTTGATCTAAATCCATTGATTTGTTGGCTCCCTTCATATATATATTCATAATAGTAAGAGAATTTCGTTTATAATCTTTTTTCTTGGTTGAAAGTAAAGATTCTGCTATGCTACACTTAGTTAAAACCTTTATAAAAGGGAGTTATTGATATGCTTGGAGCGAGACAAGGAATCATCGTCTATTTACATACATTAAAACAAGCCAAAATGCTTAGGAAGTTTGGAAATATCCATTATGTTTCAAAAAAGTTGAAATATGTAGTCCTCTATACGAATATGGACGAAGTGGAACCACTGGTGGAGAAATTGAATAATTATTCGTTCGTAAAAAAAGTGGACCTTTCTTATAAGCCTTTTTTGAAGTTGGAATTTGAAAACTCCAAACCGGATAAAGCGAAAGAATATGATTATAAAATGGGAATTTGAAAAAAGCTGACTCATGCGGAGTCAGCTTTTTTCAATTCAGAGCATCAGCCTAATGGAGGTAGGTACCTATTCATTCGCAAAATGCCGATTAAGTGCTGGTAGTATAACTCGATTTCTGCAAAGAGAAACGAAGATTTCACATCGATTTCAATAATGGGTTTATCTAGTTCCTCCGACAAGTTCTCAAAAAGCTCATACCGTTTGTTTTTGGTGACATGAGGGTTTGGTATTCCTTCACGGCAAATATAAAGCGGTTGGAATTTCCCTGGGTCTGTAGGCGACATGACGATCACCAATGAGGTTACCTTTTTATCATGCATTGTAGTATGCAGGGCCAATAGCCTTGCAACTCGATGCTTCTGATTGCGTCCTACTTCAAGCAGTTCATATATATCGGAATATCCTTGTCCAAGTTCAATAAAACGTTGAATCAATTAAACCTCTCCTAACTAACTTATTATTCATTACTTTATCATTTTCCCTCATAAAAGAGAAGGACTACTTCATTGACAAAGAACACTAGACATCAGAGGTTTACAAAAAAAAAGCCCTGCAAAAATTTGCAGGGTCCTTCTATGTCTATTTAAGGACCAGAAGGCAAAGGGAGAGGAGAAACCGGAGGAAGAACTTATGGGGAAACGTAAGCCTTCTCCGCGGTTGGCAACAACACCTAAAAAGGAATGTTGTTATTCACATTATTGCCAAAAACGACTTTATTATTCAAAATGAAAGAGATTTATAAAAAGAATGATTGTCTACTATACAATGTAAAAAATTCATAAGTGGATGTTTATCTTGGAATGAAGGAATTGGCTTTTATTATTGGCTAGTTTTTTCTAATATGTTAGGATAGGAAAGTAACAGAAATTTGTCATAAAATGTGGTGAGAATGATGAGGGTCGTTTCCGGAACTTGTAAAGGAAGACCACTTAAGGCTGTACCGGGTACAGGAACCCGGCCGACTACGGATAAAGTCAAGGAATCCATTTTTAATATGATTGGACCTTATTTCGAAGGTGGGCTAGTCCTTGATTTGTTTGCTGGTAGCGGTGGACTGGGAATTGAAGCGTTAAGCAGGGGCATGGATAAAGCCATATTTGTCGACCGGGATTTCAAAGCAAATCAAACGGTTAAGACCAATTTGGAACTATGCAAGTTTTCAGACCGTGCAGAAGTTTATAAAAATGATTCAGAGCGTGCTTTAAAAGCATTGGTGAAAAGGGAAATGACTTTTGAGTTAATTTTTCTTGATCCGCCTTATAAGAAACAGAAGCTTGTGGATATTCTTGAAGAAATACATAAATACCGATTGCTGAACGATATGGGATATATTGTTTGTGAGCATGGCCATGATGTTACATTGCCTGAAACAGTTGGCGACTTTACCATTAAGAGAAAAGAAGTTTATGGCATGATTGCTGTTACGATTTATCAATGGGGAAACGTAGACGAACAGGGGGAACTATGAATGTCCAAAATAGCGATTTGTCCGGGGAGTTTTGATCCAATAACGTTTGGTCATCTTGATATCATTCAAAGAGGAGCGAATGTCTTTGATGAAGTATATGTGGTCATCGTGAATAATTCAGCGAAAAATTCCCTTTTTACAGTGGAAGAGAGGCTGGAATTGATTACTGAAGCGACGGCCCATATGCCAAATGTTAAAGTGGATTTCTATCAAGGATTGACGGTCGACTATGCTGAAAGCGTTTCCGCCAATGCCATTATCAGGGGATTAAGGGCAACTTCCGACTTTGAATATGAAATGCAGGGAACTTCAATGAACCGATTTCTTAACAGTAAGATAGAGTCATTCTTTATCATGACGAAAAATCAATATTCTTTCTTGAGTTCAAGTATCGTCAAAGAGGTTGCCAAATATGGAGGGGATATCTCCGAACTTGTGCCTCCTGTTGTCCAGAAAGCTCTTGCCAAAAAGTACGAGCAACAGAAAGAATAGAAAAAAGAGCATTGCCAACCGCGCAATGCTCTTTTTTCGGTTTAAGAAAGTTCTTTGAACAGCCTTTTTGTAAATATGATGATGTAAAGGGCAAGAAACCCGATTGTAAGAATAGGACCGAAATCAAGCATATTTTGGTAAAGAGAACTCGCATGTTCACCGGATACACTGACTGGTAAGGCGTGTATCGGGTTGACGCTATACTTATCGCCTTTATAGAGCGGTTCCCAAAGCAAGATGGTAATGATGGATGCCAGAAAGCCATGCGCTATCCTTGCAAGAAAAAATGGAGTGAAACGGATGTCCGTTGCGGCTATAATGCTGGCAACTTGCGCTTGAATGCTGAACCCGTTGAAAGCTAAGATGAAGCTTGTCATCACCGTCATTTGAAAGAGACTTGCATTTTCGACCGCACTGGTTAATTTTGAACCAAGAGTCATTTCAAACATGCCTGAGATGAACGGGAGGCTTAAGGAATCCGGGAAATTGAAAATATGTAAAATCCCTCCGATCCACGATCCGAGCAGTACGGTAATATTCATGTGAAATAGAAGCTTGTTGACTACTGAAAAAAGAATGATGAATCCCCCGATCATTAATAGGGTTTGAATGGATGAGAGAACCGCATCTCCAAGCAAACTGCCAAATGGTCTTGTTTCTTTTAAGCGGGTTCGATGCATCTGGCTAAAGGCCTGTCTAATGGACGGGAGCTTGGTCATTGCTTTTGTATAGGATTTCTCTTCTTTCTGCCGGTAAAAACGCATGATGATGCCTACACAAAAATTTCCTAGGTAATGAGAAAGTGCAAGGATGATCCCCAATTGAGGATTATGGAAAAAACCAACCGCGACGGCTACGAACAAAAACAATGGATTGGATGAATTAGTAAAGCAAACGAGTCTTTCGGCTTCAATGCGGGTCAATTGTTCCTCCTGACGAAGCCTTACCGTGAATTTTGCTCCAGCTGGAAACCCGGATGCAAGTCCCATCGCCCAGACAAACC
>NZ_CAKKLV010000005.1 GCF_918698115.1 Peribacillus sp. Bi96 | reverse complement strand
TCAAGATGAGATTTCCCATGGCGCAAGCTAGTAAGATCCCTGAAAGATGATCAGGTTGATAGGTCAGAGGTGGAAGCGTGGCGACATGTGGAGCTGACTGATACTAATAGATCGAGGACTTAACCAAAGCTTTTTGAAAAATGAAATACCTTCTTATTATCTAGTTTTGAAGGAATGAAAATTTCTTCTTGCATTTTCTCAAAAAGATGTTATACTAATATATGTCTTGGAAATGCTAACAATGTTTGGTGACGATAGCGAAGAGGTCACACCCGTTCCCATTCCGAACACGGCAGTTAAGCTCTTCAGCGCCGATGGTAGTTGGGGGTTTCCCCCTGTGAGAGTAGGACGTCGCCAAGCTTGTATTGTTCCGCAGTAGCTCAGTGGTAGAGCATTCGGCTGTTAACCGAACGGTCGTAGGTTCGAGTCCTACCTGCGGAGCCATTATGGAGAGCTGTCCGAGTGGCCGAAGGAGCACGATTGGAAATCGTGTAGACGGGTAACCCTGTCTCAAGGGTTCAAATCCCTTGCTCTCCGCCATTTTTACCTGGCCCGTTGGTCAAGCGGTTAAGACACCGCCCTTTCACGGCGGTAACACGGGTTCGAATCCCGTACGGGTCACCATTAAGACAACATATTGGAGGATTAGCTCAGCTGGGAGAGCATCTGCCTTACAAGCAGAGGGTCGGCGGTTCGATCCCGTCATCCTCCACCATTTTTAAATAAGATCAGGTTGTTTCTACATAATGGGTTTGATTATTCATTCTATTGAAACGATAAACACGAAAACTTGATTCATTATAGCAACATTATTAACGTCGCGGGGTGGAGCAGTCCGGTAGCTCGTCGGGCTCATAACCCGAAGGTCGCAGGTTCAAATCCTGTCCCCGCAATCTATGGTCCCGTGGTGTAGCGGTTAACATGCCTGCCTGTCACGCAGGAGATCGCGGGTTCGATTCCCGTCGGGACCGCCATTTTTATTGTTTGGCTCAGTAGCTCAGTCGGTAGAGCAAAGGACTGAAAATCCTTGTGTCGGCGGTTCGATTCCGTCCTGAGCCACCATAGTAGTGCCGGTGTAGCTCAACTGGTAGAGCAACTGACTTGTAATCAGTAGGTTGGGGGTTCAAGTCCTCTTGCCGGCACCATGTTTCATCCATATGCGGAGGGGTAGCGAAGTGGCTAAACGCGGCGGACTGTAAATCCGCTCCTTTGGGTTCGGCAGTTCGAATCTGCCCCCCTCCACCATCTTATAGGGGTATAGTTTAAAGGTAGAACAGAGGTCTCCAAAACCTCCAGTGTGGGTTCGAGTCCTACTACCCCTGCCAATTTAAATCTTATAATGGCGGTTGTGGCGAAGTGGTTAACGCACCTGATTGTGGTTCAGGCATTCGTGGGTTCGATTCCCATCAGTCGCCCCATTTTTCAATAAATGTGATATAATAAATACAACGTTAATGGGCTATAGCCAAGCGGTAAGGCAACGGATTTTGATTCCGTCATGCGAAGGTTCGATCCCTTCTAGCCCAGCCATATGCGAAAGTAGTTCAGTGGTAGAATACAACCTTGCCAAGGTTGGGGTCGCGGGTTCGAATCCCGTCTTTCGCTCCAAAAACGTTGGCGGCATAGCCAAGCGGTAAGGCAGAGGTCTGCAAAACCTTTACCACCGGTTCGATTCCGGTTGCCGCCTCCAACATACATGCCGGTGTGGCGGAATTGGCAGACGCGCACGACTCAAAATCGTGTTCCTCTGGAGTGCCGGTTCGACCCCGGCCACCGGTATCACCAATAGCGAAGAATCGCTATTACATCAAGCTTCACACTTAATTGTGTGAAGCTTTTTTGTGTTTATCACGCACTACAGAATATGTACAAATAATGTACGGTGGTAGTGTGCAATGGGTAAAAGAAGAATTTTATTATCCGAAGATGAACTAAGAATTGTTACAAAAACCTCATACGTTGAATCTGATGAATTGGCGTTCAAATTATTTTTTGAAGACTGCCAATTAAGAGATCTCCGTCCTCACACTTTGAAATATTACCGCGAACAATTTAATGCGATTACACGAACATTGGTAACAATGACATAAAAGGATATTAAACTCCTGATTTTAAATATGCAGGAAAGTGGATTGAAGGTAACCAGTATTAATTCAAGATTGCGGGCGATAAGGAGTTTCTTCAATTTTCTTCACAGATCAAAACACATCAAAAAAATCCGATGGCGAATATTAAACCACTGAAAGAACGAAACCTAGTTTCGGAGCATTGCATTTATAAGCAAACAAAAAGGACAGCTCATAATCGAGTTGTCCTCTTAATATTCATCGTTTTCATTTCCACCTTCAAAAAGGTTAAATTCTGATGGCTCATCTGGATCAAATGTGGGCTCATCTTTATAATCAACATAATTTGATTTTTTCATCTCTTCTGCTTGTTTAATATGTTGATATTCTTCTTTGCTCATGCCTTCCCAAATTTTTGATCGCCCATGGTCAACTTCTGTTGACTTAGGATTTGTGTGTGGAGTAGCATCCAAAAATGCACTGCAAAAGAACATTACTCCGTAGCTGAATACCATGAGCATGATGCTCAAAATGAAGCCAACTATCCTGATCTTGTTTATGTATTTTTTCATTGGTTGCATATCGCCCTGTGTTATGTAATTACTCAATGGTGCGAAACATTGTTTTGGACCTTATTAACTGTATAAAAGCCGACTTTCCACATTACGCAATTCACCTGAAGCGATATTATCCGCGACAATTATTTGTAAGGTTCTCGTAGCTGTCATACGTTTGTCTGGATACTTCAATTGCAAGTGAGCTTGAATCGCTCGAAAGAGTTCATTATGTTCTGGTCGGTGGGCATTATAAATTTCTTGTAAACTCTTAAACTCATCCATTGCTTGACCTACTTTCGATTCAATGTGAAATACATGTGGTACGTTGGTAAAATCCGTGTGCACTCACATTCACTTCATTCATGCTACCATGGTCGATACTTCTTTCTCAAAGCGATCAATTCCTTCTTTTTCTCGATTAAATCTTCTCTGAGGAATGGTTTCACCTCCGTTTTTTCTTCATAATGTACAAACAACGTCAAGTAGATTGCGAATAGAAGATGCAAATAAAGTGGAATATTCTTATCGCTTTGAATGGAAACAAATATGAAAATTCCATATAGCAAAATTGGAATGGTTAAAAGAATTCTGAGCTTAGTCACATGTCATCCTCCCATTTATCCTCAATTATTAATACATCAAGCATTTGAGCCACTTGAAAATCCTTTTCTGCTATTGCGCTTATTAAACTTGTACAATTATTTCCCCTAGAACATCTGCTAATAATTGTAAATCCAATGCCGTTACTGTTGGTTTCATAGTTTCATCCTTACAATTAACTAAATATTCTGTTACGTCTATTACTATAGAAGTATGAAGTACCATAATTATGCTGTCAATCTAAAAAAAACCATCCCTTTCGGAATGGTCTAAAAGTTTGGCATACCTGATTTATCGTATGTGTTTTCAACATTAAGCTCATGACCATCCATTATTATCAGATTCCTGGTTTTGTAAATAATATCGTTGAAATATGGTAATAAATAATAAAACCACTATCTAAGAACACTTCAAATGACAAATTTTCTAAGGGGCGGAAAATTGTGAACAATATGGGATGTCAATGCAGGTCCAATGAAGAATTACAGCAACTAGTCGATAAGGCAAAAAAATATACAAATATGGGAACAGTGGCAGACTATATTCCGGCTCTTGAAAAGGCCAATCCTGGGGATTTGTCTGTTGCTATTTACTATCCTGACGGTAATGGATATTGTGCGGGGGATGTAAGCGGAAAAATGACCTTGCAAAGCATATCAAAAGTTTTGACACTTGCACTGGTATTAATGGAAAAAGGGGAGGAATATGTCTTTTCCTATGTAGGAAAAGAACCCACTGGGGACCCTTATAATTCGATTGCCAAGTTAGAAACAAACAAGCCATCTAAGCCGTTAAACCCGATGATCAATGCAGGAGCATTGACTGTGACGCATATGATTGCAGGTGACAGTGTAAATGAGCGATTCAAGCGTATTTTACATTTTATCCGAGAGTTGACGCAAAATCCTACTATCGGTTTTAATGAAGATGTTGCCCGGTCAGAATACAATACAGCAGACTTAAATAGGGCGTTAAGTTATTTTTTAAAGCAACATAATGTAATAAATGAGGATGTGGAGGAATTAATCGAATTGTATTCGAAGCAGTGTGCCATTGAAATGGACAGTCGGGATCTGGCGAGGATAGGCTGTGTGCTGGCCATGAATGGGAAAGATTTGTTGACGGGAAAGCAAATCATCCCCGGGGACATTGCACGTATTTGCAAGACATTCATGGTTACTTGCGGCATGTATAACGCATCAGGTGAATTTGCCATTAATGTTGGCATTCCGGCTAAAAGCGGTGTGTCAGGGGGAATCATGGGGGCCGTCCCCGGAAAATGTGGGATTGGAATTTATGGTGCAGCGCTGGATGAGAAGGGGAACAGCGTTGCCGGGATAAAAATCTTGGAAATGATGGCGAAAAAGTATTCCTTAAGTATGTTTAATTTGTAAACATTGACACCATTAAAAAAAAGACCTCTGCACAATAAGGGCAAGGTCTCATCGATCATAATAAGTTGGATAGAAGAGTTACTTTTTTATATAAAGCATGTACTTCTTTATTCTGATGTTCCCCGATTTCATTGTTTAGATGCCCTTCCATATCAGTCATTAAATCAGATAACTTCAATGCCTTTTGTCTGTCGGACATATTGCTGCGTATGATATATTCGTATTTTGCGTTGTATTCGGTCAGTGTCATGTTTCTTCCGTCCTCCTATAATACAAGTCATTTAAGCTGTCGTCTGTTCCTTCATCTCATTCCAATGTACTTTAACGTAGCTTCAGGGTGTGAATGGTTAAGGATGATTTGTAATTCTGCTACGTCCATACTTCGTTTATAGAGCCAGTAGCCATATGTCTTGCGCATGGTATGAGTGCCTACGCTGTCGATGTCTACCATATCTGCGGCTTTATTAAGCTGCCTGTAGGCTTGTATATTGCTTATTGGCTTAACACCTTTGCGTGAAGGGAATAGCCATTCACTATCAATGGTATCTATATAAGCTGTTAATTCATGGCATACATTGTTCAGCTCTATTATTCTAGGCTTCTTTGTTCTGCCTTCCTTGACGGTGATCTTCACCTTGCCTTTAATATCCTTTACCCTCAATGATAATAAATCAGACACACGCAAGCCGGTATTGATGCCTAATAAGAACAATATGTAATCTCTTTCGCTGCAATGTCTTTTCAATGACCATTTCATATCGTCTATTTTATCCAATGATTTGATTGGTTGAACATCAATTAAATGTTCTTTTGGCATTGGGGATCATCCTTTTTTCACGCTAGTGGAATCAGTATTTTGAATGTATACTTTTTTATTAATTTAAGCGTAACACTTGAAAAGGATAGAAGTCAACGTGAGGAGTGTATTATATCCAGTGGGATGAATGTAGAAAAATGCAAACGCGGCCTTTTCTTTATTTTTTCAAAAGAAAGACCGCGCTTTTTGATTTTCCTTGTATTTATAGTACATTGCCTATCCAATCGGAGAACTCTTTTATTACTTTTTCATTTCTTTGATAAAGTGTCCATACGGCAACTTTTTTGGATTGCAGTAGACCGGCTTTTTCAAGTATCGATAAATTTTCCGATGTTGTCGATTGGGAGTTCCCTGTCTTTAACTGAATATGATAAACACAAACACTATTGATGAATTCTGGTTCAGTTAAATGCGGGGCCCATCCAAATTCTTTGAAGTTTTTTTCTGGTTCTTTCAGCCAAAGTAGTATATTCGAAAGCGGAAATGATGAAGTGCTGGAGCGTGTCAAGAAAGGATATACGGCACAAGAGGCAAGAGTGCAGCTGCGGAGATTGAATGAAGCAGGTATCGAGTTTTTTGATATGGTCATGTACGGCCTTGCAGGGAGAGGGAAGGGCTTGCCGAATGCGATGGATACAGCGGCATTGTTAAATGAAGTTCGGTCCAAGGCGATATTCCCCATGTCATCAACGTTAATACCGGGTACAGAGCTGCATATGGAGTATTTAAAAGGCGATTTTGAAGAAGCAGCTGAAATGGAGAGAATCATAGAATTAAGAACATTCATCGAACATTTAAATGTAAAGGACGATACAAGAATATCGTCATTGCATGCTTCGAATGCATTAACTTTAAGCGGGATTTTGCCAAGGGATAAACAATCATTCATTGATGGATTGAATGATTTCATTGAAAAAACGGATGCTGATGAATTCCAGCGTAGCATTAATAGGAGTGCTTTAAGGCTTTAAGTGAGTATTACGGATTCTAAACTCATCCAGCTGTACAGAAAACCTGTTCAGGGCTTATTTCTTATTCAGTATCGTGATTCTAAGCTGTCTAAAAAAAGTCTTAAAAATCAATCCGTTAGATAATAGTACATTATGTACGAGACAAAACAGAATGACACCTGCATAATGCGGGTGTCATTTATTAGAAAGAAATTGAAGAAGTGAATGAAGCCTACCTTATTAAGCGGGCCCCTTTAAAAAATGAATGTTGGATAATGACAGGAAACTCCTAAGGAGATTGCTTGCTCCTGATAGATGGTTAGAGGGGAAGCTGTTAAAGAAGCTCCGGAGCGGAATTTACAGAAAAATATTAAGTGTTTTAGAAAATATGGACCTAGCTGAAATGATTGGTGAAGAACCGGGTACACAGAGGATAGGCCGAGGAGCGTCAATTTGCTTCATACAGAACAAGGACATTAGCCTGTTTGGGATCATGACCAAACAGGTTTTTAGTATGAAAGGAAATCCATTGGAAAAAATGGAATAGAATATAATGAAGAATGAAGGAAAATTTTTTCACCCCCATATCTTTTTCTCTTTCTGAAACGTTTAGAGGATAGAGGGTGTTGAAGGAGTGAGAAAAATGATAAATAAGTTGAGGGAAGATATTTCTGAAGGAAATGATAACGGCATGATTTTGCGTGAGGTCTATCCTGAATTACTTCGGTTTTGCCGATTCCTGACCCAAAATAATTGGGATGGTGATGATTTGGCACAGGATACGATATTAAAGGCAATGAAGGGCTATGGGAATAAAACGGAGATAACGACGGCTTTATTGAAGACGATAGCCCGCCATTCCTGGATTGATACGATACGAAAAAGAAAAAAAGAATCTTTAGAAGATCCGTTGGATACCGATATACAGGGGGCAATTGGTGAGAATGCCTATGAAACGGTTGAATATATGATAAAATCCCTTACCCCGAAACAAGCTGTAGTGTTCATGTTAAAGGAAGGGTTCCTCTATCGATCTAAAGAGATTTCGGTCTATTTGAACACAACGGAAAGTGCTGTAAAGGCCATCTTGAATCGTGTGAAAAAGCGTTTTGACAATGATGGTGTTGATGAGCGTAAGTTGTCCTGTGTGGAAGATTGGCAAGATGATGAGGAACAGAGGCTGATGTCTCTGATGACACAGGCATTGAAGGTCCAAAATCCTGATCTCCTCATTAGAAGCATTCCATTTTTCAAATCCCTGAACAGTGAATCCATGATTCCTAAACTAACGAATCGTTCGATTTCTTCCAAAGCATGCTTCACTCCTTCAAACACACTCTCAATGGCTGCATAGCCAAAAAATTTGTTAGGAGGAAGAAGAGATATGACTACCATTCCATATGTAATTGAGCAATCAAGCAAGGGTGAACGCTCATACGATATTTATTCCAGACTTCTAAAAGACAGAATCATCATGATTGGGGAAGAGATCACCGATCATTTAGCCAATAGTGTGGTTGCCCAATTGTTATTCTTGGCGGCTGATGCACCTGATAAAGAAATTACCATCTTTATTAACAGTCCTGGGGGATCAACTAGTGCCGGTTTTGCCATTTATGATACGATGCAATACATTAAGCCTGATATCCGGACAGTATGCACGGGTATGGCTGCATCATTTGGTGCCATGCTTTTATTGGCGGGGGCGAAAGGAAAAAGGTGCGCTTTGCCGAATAGTGAAATCATGCTTCATCAACCTCTTGGAGGGGCAAGGGGGCAAGCTACGGAAATTGAAATTTCGGCCCGTAGGATTTTGAAGCTAAAGGATCATATCAATCAGATCATCTCGGAAAGAACGGGGCAGCCTCTCGAAAAGGTGGCGAAGGATACAGATCGTGATTACTTCTTAAGCGCAAATGAGGCTAAGGATTACGGCATAATCGATGAAATAATCGTTCAGGATAATTAATTAAACACACCATCAGTATATAAGCTGGATGAGAACGAAAAGAAACGATCGATATACGCATATCGATCGTTTCTTTTTTGTCCTATTCACTGCTTGTGTGATTATTTTTCTCTGACCCGTTTGTCCGCGTTTTAGAAAAGGGCAAGGTAGCTTAAAGCCTAATTGAAAAGGATGACCGCCGGTGATGGTGGTCATCCTTTTTTTGTTTATTGCTTTTCTTTATATAAGGGCAAATAAATGGTGAAGGACGTTCCTTTGTTCAATTCACTTTGCACCACGATTTTCCCTTTGTATTTTTGAACGATCGTATAACAAACGGTCAGACCGATACCAGTTCCCCTCTCTTTAAGTGAATAAAAGGGAGTGCCGAGTATTTCAAGCTGAGCTTTGGAAAGGCCGATACCTGTATCCGTTATTCGTATTTTTGCCATATTGCGTTCCTGCTCTGTTTCCACCTGAATGAAACCGGGCTTGTTCATCGATTCAATCCCATTTTTCATGATATTGACCAGTATTTGTTTAAGCTCGATCGGATTCATATTAATTTGCAGATCTTCGCGGAAATCAAGGAGAAAGCCTATGTTGCGATGATTGGCAAAACTGGTTAATAGATCGGAAATCTTTTGGATTTCATTATTTAAAGGAATGACCTGCACATTATCCGTTTGTGGTTTTGCCAAAGACAAATAGTCGTTGATTATTACCTGTGTATATTCAAGTTCAGTAAGCATGGTTTGTACGTAAAACTTTTCCGTTTCATTCAGTTCCTTTTCTTGATCCAATAACTGGGCAAACCCCTTCACGACGGTAATGGGGTTCCGTATCTCATGCGCAATCGTGGCAGCAAGCTGTCCAACTGAATTCAATTGCTTGGCCTGTTGAATTTCTTTATGGAATGCATTGGTCGATTCCATCCTGTTATTGGTTCCTATGAATACGAATACTAATATGATTTGGATAGCGATGAAATTCAGCGTATTGCCGAAACTATCCATAGCAACATATTCATACGTGTATTGAAGATCCGTATGCGCAATGATCAAGATGGAAGCAGGACCTAAAATGATATTTAAAGTAGCAACAATATAAAATCCAATTTTATCAAAGAGAAAAATAGGAATCAAAGGTGCTATGGCAAAAAAAGCTAGCATGATTGCAGTATCTGGGAATATCCAAAATTTACTATATAAATAGACCGTAATTAAGGAAATGAATAGGGTTTTATAGAAATTGACTTCTGTTTTAATGAAAAATAGCAAAGAAATTATCATTCCGGATATAAGAATGACCTGGAATGTCATATCATAAGGATTCTCTTTCCAACTTATTGGTGAAACAGAAATGCCAACCAATAGTATAAAAGATATCATTGCCATGAATCCCCTCATAATAAATCGGTGTTTGTTTTGGTAATATTGATAATTTTTTAGCATAATTCCCCTTAACATTCATATTCTATTTTGTTTAATAGTAATCTGTTCCTAGTTTTTTGTAAATCAGAAAAAAATAGATTTCTCCATCAATTGTCACTATTTCCATATTCAAATTGGGCTTCTCCACGCAACTTGAGACTAAGGAACGGAATCGACAAATACTTAAACCATGCCCTTCCTGCATTAAACAAACATATGTCAAAAAGCTTTCAAACGAGAGTGAGAACGAAGGAATTCGGTATAGGTATAACTAACTATGTATTTACTCTATGGATATCTCGTTTTGTGGATTATTGTACCTATTTTAGCAAATATATAGTTTCTTTACATTATATTTGCTGTAGATTCACATTCCCCTTCTACAATGATGGTAATAACAGGAGGGGGAGAGAGAAAATGAAGACGAATCTGAGCATGAAGAAATTCGGTTTAAGTATGATGAGTGCGGCCTTTATCTTGCAGGCTACATCAGTGGGGGCCCTTGCTGCCGATGAAAATCATACGAATTCATCAATTTATGAGAAGAAAATTGTGAATATTGCACATCGGGGGGCTTCTGGTTATGCTCCTGAACATACCATACCTTCCTATCAATTGGGAGAACAAATGAAGGGTGATTACATAGAAATCGATCTTCAGATGACCAAGGATGGAAGATTGATAGCGATGCATGATGAAAAGGTGGATCGTACGACGAATGGTACGGGTCTTGTGAAAGATTTAACGCTGGCCGAAATCAAAAAACTGGATGCCGGTACATGGTTCAATGAAAAATATCCGCAAATGGCAAAAAAGAGTTATGAAGGGTTAGTTGTTCCCACTCTTGAAGAAGTCTTCAAGAAATTCGGGAGACAGGCCAATTACTATATTGAAACAAAGTCCCCGGATGTATATCCAGGAATGGAAGAAGAACTTCTGAAGGTTTTGAAAGATTATAAAATGGTAGATTCAAAGGGTCGTACCAAAAATGTTCTTATTCAATCGTTCAGTCAAGAAAGCCTTTTGAAGGTTCATGACATGAATCCAAAGTTACCGCTGGTGCAGCTTTTTTCCTATAAGAATCAAGCAACCATTTCTGATGAAGAATTGGATACGATTAAGGAATATGCCATTGGTGTTGGTCCGAACTTCAATAAGGTGGATGGACAATATGTAGAGATGGTCCGAAATCATGACCTTCAATTCCATCCATATACCGTAAATGAAAGAGCGGATATGAAAAAGGCTCTAGAATGGGGGGCAACAGGGCTGTTTACGAATTATCCGGATGTCTTTAAAGAGGTACTAACAGAATATAAGCATGATAAACACAATAAAAACGAGAAATGATGAGGATTAACTAAATAAAGTGTTCCGAAAGTGAGCCTCGGTTATCCGAGGTTTTTTTGTTGATCAGAATGTGATATGTAATTATTGGGAAATGTAGGCGTGCATATGATTATTAGTCTCTTAAGTGAAAAAATGGGACAGGCACCGGTCATTCGCTATATACCAAAGCTTTTTGATAAAATCATAGCTGGAGAGTTCGATCCGACTGAAATCATATCCCATAGAGTCCCTCTAGAAAAAGCGAGCGAGGCTTATCAAATCTTTAACGATCACGAAGACGAATGCATTAAAGTGGTGTAAAGCCATAATGTGATTGCATGAGAGGATACAAAAAGACAGCTAACTGTTGAATGTCAACATAGCTGTTTTTTTTATTTTTCTTAGCCCTTCTCCCGTCCAAATCAATAATGATACTTCTAATAGGTTTCACTCGCATTTTTTAAGTGGGGCTTTTAAGCTGAATAATAATTTGGAACAATATGTAATAAATTGTTGAAATGCAAAGAGCATAGGAGTACACCTAAATAAACAGATGCTTTGAAGGAGATTAAGAAATAAGTTTTTTAGAAGCCGAGTATGTATGGTTTGTATTTATTAATAGTAAAGTCCAACAATATCCACATAAGTATTCGTTATAAGATATGTTAAAATATAACAATTGGTTGGATTAAATTAATGGAGGGTGTTATGGGTAATAGAGAAGATATATGTTCTATTTTGATAGATGGGGATAAAGAAACTGTTTGGAATGCTATTACTAATGAGGATAAGCTCTCACAATGGTATGTTCCAGGTTCTCCTTGGAAAATCCCCAACCAGAATGTAGGGGAGAAGGTAACTTTTACTTTAATGCCTAGTGTTCATAATAATCTAACAGAGAAGCTTCTTATGTCCCTAACGATTATAAAAGTAAATATTTTTCAGGAGTTCTCCCTTTACTTGGATTCGCAACAATTGCTTATGTCCTTTGTATTGAATGAGGAAAGTAATGGAACAAGAGTTACAATGAATTCGGGAGGCTTCGATCAGTCGTTAGCAAATTTGAAAGCGTTGATAGAGGGAAAGGAAATCCCCTACATTTAATGAAAATATTTGTTTAGTTCAAATATTTGAGGTTGCTGAGGCATCCTCTATTTTATCTTGTTATTTCCTACGCTAGCAGCTTTAAAGCCTTATTTATGTCCTAAAACAATTACTGAGCGATAACCAAGCTCTTTTACGTTGTTTAACGCAGCATGAATGAGAGTTCAGGAATAAATCCATCTGATATTCTAATCCAATTTACAGGAATATGTTCTTTTTATGAATCGAAAAAGATAAGTTGATCTTTAAATAAGAAACGATGCAAAGTATCAGGAAGAATGGTTTTTGGTAAGGAAATGTAGTATTTATATTATATAATGATAGTGACAAAAGGAGGGTGTTCAGATGGTACGAAATGTTGCAGCGGAACTTTGTGAAGGGTTTGAGGAAATGTACCCATCCTTTCAAGTTCAATTGACGATAGAGATCGTCGATAAGAGATTGGGACCTGTAAAGGCGGAAGCAGAGATTGCCATCAAGCCTATCAAGTCAAAGGGATTTGTAGAAATATTGGTGGAAGATCTGGAATCGGAGCATATCTTTGCTGATGAAAATGGAAGTATCTATGGGAGTTTTGGCATCGATCAAAGCATCCAGATTTATGATGAAGTTTTAACTGTCATTCCGTTCGATGAATTAATCGGAAAAGAAAATTGGAGAGAGTCAGTGGATGCATACATCACGGAGGATAAGCTAAAAGAAATGCTGGGAAAAACCCTTAATGATTATCAATTCAGTGATTTGAGCGGGAAATATAAATTCAGGAAAAGATGTACGATAACAGACCTTCAATTCATAGGGTGAATGATAATGGGAGAAGGCGATATGCTTTCTCCCTTTTCATTATCCTTGAATTATTTTACATCGGTCTGGATCATGATACTGCCCCTGCTTTTTTTGCGTTTGTTAGGAAAAGTGAAGAAAAGGGTACCGCTTGGATATTTTCACGAAAACTTGAAATTAAATGATTGGTAGACACATCATGCATAAGGCAGGACTAGATCCTTTTAATGGATATGATGGGTACAGGTTTTTGGTATGACATGCGAAATCTTGGTAGTTTTCACTTTCTTCCTTTTGTATAATTCTACATAATTAATTAGATGGATAAGCACCTCAACAATAAAATGAAATTAATAACTCAAAAGATAAAAAGGAGAATATATGAAAATTGGTTTAGTACGGCATTTTAAGGTGGCCCATGAATTCCCAACCGGGAAATCCGTAACCGCGGATGATATGAAGCAATGGTTCATGGACTATGATGCAGCGGATATAATTTACGGAACGACTTTATTACGAGCTGAGGAGTGGCAGGAATGTTATTGCAGTGATATGTCGAGAGCAGTAAAGACCGCTGAACATATCTATCCTAGCACGGTTCATCGGAGGGAGGAGCTGCGGGAAATACCTTCTCCCCCTCTTAAAGGAAAGGTGAAGCTGCCATTCATCCTTTGGGCCATCTGGATTCGATGCTGCTCGTTGATCAACAAGCAGACTAGAGCGGAAATTAAAATCGCAGAGCAAAGGATCAATAAAGTATTGGATGAAGTCTTTGCAAAGGGGGAAAGGGATGTTCTGATCGTAAGTCATGCCGCCCTCATGGTATATATGAGAAAAGAGCTGATAAGACGGGGGTTTGCCGGTCCGAAATTCAAGATTGCCAGCAATGGAAGGCTTTATGTATTCGAAAGATAATCAAGGATATCCCGACAAAAAGAGTATGTCTTGTACACGTTGAACATTTAATGATCTTAAGAAAGATATAGTCATTTTCCGAATAGTTATTCTTTTTCCGATGGTTGTGGTTTATTATTGTAATAGTGTAATTTTTAACGAAATCAATAATAGGGGAAGAGGGTGTGCATTTTGGTGAAGGCAGTTTTTTTTGACTTAGATGATACATTGCTTTGGGATCAGAAAAGTGTGAAAGAGGCTTTTGTAGCCACATGTGAAGTGGCTGGTGAAAAATATGGTTTAAATGTTGATGAGTTTGAAGAAGCGGTTCGGAAGGAAGCGCGTGAGCTTTACTCTTCTTACGATACATATGCATTTACTCAAATGATCGGAATCAACCCATTTGAAGGACTATGGGGAAATTTTCAAGATGATCATGATGAATTCCGGAAGATGGCCGGGATTGCACCGGCTTATCGGAAAGAGGCGTGGACGAGAGGTTTGAAGGCATTAGGGATCGATGACCCGGAATTTGGGCTTGAACTGGCAGAACGTTTCCCTGCAGAGAGGCGCAAAAAGCCATTTATCTATGAAGAATCATTCCGTGTTCTGGATGAATTAAAAGGAAAGTACAAATTGCTTTTGCTGACGAATGGTTCGCCTGAACTACAAAATACTAAACTTGAAATTACGCCTGAACTGGTTCCTTATTTCGACCAAATCGTGATTTCAGGTGCATTTGGACGCGGTAAACCGGATGCTTCCATCTTTGAGCACGCTTTGGAGATCATGGAGCTGGATAAGGATGAAGTATTGATGGTCGGCGATAATTTAATGACCGATATCCTTGGGGCATCACGAGTGGGCATAAAGTCGGTTTGGATAAATCGACATGATAAGGAACGGAATGAAGTGCTTCCAACCTATGAAATCAAGCATTTGGAGGAGCTTTTCCCCATCCTTGAAGGTCTGGAAAAATAATGATGGGTCTCCTCCAAGTAACAAATTTTGGAGGGATTCATTAAAATATATAGGCCTTTGCAATTATTTACAGAATCAACAGGGTGATATATAGTTACCCTGTAATTAATTAAATTATGCAGACTAGGGGTGTCCAATATAAGTTGGGCTGAGAGAGAAGCGCGTAAAGCTTCTTAACCCTCAGGACCTGATCTGGTTCATACCAGCGTGGGGAAGTTAGAATCTACTTAACAATGACATTTCATTTGGTCATTTCTGTAGTCATACTAACGTTAGCCGGGTCTTAATTATGAGATCCGGCTTTTTCGTGCGAAATGGATTGGATTTTGTCCTTTTTAAATGAACTTAAAAAGGAGAAATGAAATCATGATGAGTAATTCAGTAAATGACATGAACGTTTCAATTATGTCCAGTTTTGCAGGGAGTAAAAAAGTGTACGTAGAGGGATCTAGACCTGATATTAAAGTACCTATGCGTGAAATTAAGTTAAGTCCGACTACAGGGGCATTCGGTGAAGAGGAGAATCCGCCTTTACGAGTTTATGATACAAGCGGTTCCTATACGGATTCCGAATATCCGATTGATATTCAGAAAGGCCTTGATCCGATTAGACGCAACTGGATCCTGGAACGTGAAGATATTGAAGAGTATGAAGGACGTGAAATTAAACCCGAAGATAACGGTTATAGAAAAGTGGAGCCACAATCCAATGCCGATATTTTTCCGGGATTGAAAAGAAAACCTTTGCGTGCAATGAAAGGACACAATGTAACCCAGCTCCATTATGCACGTAAAGGAATCATTACCCCTGAAATGGAGTTCATTTCAATCAGGGAAAATGTTGCCCCTGAGTTTGTAAGAGAAGAGGTAGCTAGCGGGCGGGCAATCATTCCAGCAAATATTAACCATCCCGAAAGTGAGCCTATGATCATCGGGCGTAATTTTCACGTTAAAATAAATGCGAATATTGGAAATTCAGCCGTTAGTTCATCGATCGAAGATGAAGTGGAGAAAATGACTTGGGCTACACGTTGGGGAGCCGACAACATAATGGACCTCTCCACCGGCAAGAATATTCACACAACACGTGAATGGATTATCAGGAATTCTCCTGTGCCAGTTGGGACTGTTCCTATATATCAAGCATTGGAAAAAGTGAATGGAGTTGCGGAAGATTTAAATTGGGAAGTTTTTCGGGATACTTTAATCGAGCAGGCCGAGCAAGGTGTCGATTACTTCACCATACACGCTGGAGTGCTTTTGCGATATATCCCATTAACGGCAAAGCGGGTTACGGGAATCGTTTCCCGAGGGGGATCGATCATGGCTCAATGGTGTTTGGCCCACCACCAAGAAAGCTTCCTTTATACTCATTTTGAAGAGATTTGTGAAATCATGAAGGCATATGATGTTTCTTTCTCATTAGGAGATGGCCTTCGTCCTGGATCGATTGCAGATGCAAACGATGAGGCGCAATTTGCAGAATTGGAAACACTAGGGGAACTGACGAAGATTGCTTGGAAACATGATGTTCAAGTCATGGTGGAGGGACCCGGTCACGTGCCGATGCATTTGATTAAGGAAAACATGGATAAGCAGCTGGAAGTCTGTCAAGAAGCCCCGTTCTATACCCTTGGGCCTTTGACAACGGATATAGCTCCTGGCTATGATCATATTACATCTGCAATCGGTGCTGCGATGATTGGTTGGTTTGGTACGGCGATGCTCTGTTATGTGACACCGAAAGAGCATCTTGGACTTCCGAATAAAGAGGATGTTCGAGTAGGGGTCATTACCTATAAGATTGCTGCACACGCAGCTGATCTTGCAAAAGGCCATCCGCATGCACAAAAACGAGACGATGCCCTTTCGAAGGCAAGATTCGAGTTTCGTTGGAGAGATCAATTCAATCTTTCTCTCGATCCTGAACGGGCGGTTGAATATCACGATGAAACCTTACCGGCTGAAGGTGCCAAAACAGCTCATTTCTGTTCCATGTGCGGACCTAAATTCTGCAGTATGAGAATCTCTCAGGATATCCGTGATTTGGCAAAAGAAAAGGGTCTCGGTTTTGAGTCTGTAATCGATGAAGGACTTAAAGAAAAAGCGAATGAATTCAGGAAAACGGACGGAAAAATCTATCAATGATTTGGACGAAAGGGAGAATTCGATGAATCGGGTAATCCAGATAAAAGATGAAATGGAACAGTTGGAAAACCAATTAGATCAGCTGAAAAAAGAGCTATACATCTTTCGGGAAAATTGTAATCATGAATTTGTAAAAACCGATTATAGTCAAGAATGCACAAAGTGTCACTTAATCGAAAGCCTGCAATGGTAGTGATTCCTTAATCTGCTTTGTTTGTCATATTGGATACCAGTCACCATGATGAAGTGATTGTTTGTAATTTTTCCACATATGGCATTTGATTTCGGCTTCGAACAAATAAAGAGGGATAGGACAAACTGTCCTATCCCTTACATTATTGTTTCATCTGGTTTATTTCCTGGATGCATTCCTGAACGAGAGTTACGGCCTGACTCATGGTTGCTCCTCCGCCAAATGCTGCGGTCACTCCAATGGCTTCAAGGATTTCCTGTTCTGAACAGCCTTGGTCAAGACATCCTTTAGTATGGTAGATAATGCAGTATTCATCTTGAGAATATAAGCTGATTCCGAGGGCGATAAGCTGTTTTTCTTTCTGGGTTAATTGACCCTCTTTAAAGCACTCTTCCGTAAACGCGTTGAATTTCTCAGCGAGATCGGGCATTTTTTCCGTAAAGACACCAAGCCCAGCTTTATAATCGTAAAGAGCATTTTCAGTAGAATTCTTAGCTTCAAATTCCATTTTACATTCAGCTCCGTCCTAAATTTTTTTTTATCAAACATTAGTATGAGCTAAATAATGTATGATTAAACAGAAACAGAGGAGTTTACCAAAGTAATCATTGAACTATTCCTGCAATGGGCCAAGTGATTCCCGAGGGCGGGTGGCTTTAAATCATTGATGGAAAAGTATGCAAATAAGTAAAAGGGCGATTACATCGCCTGCATCACATTAATATTTCGCCATTCTCCGCTTGTGTCTTTAAGAAGTCGATCGAGTCTTCCCTTTTGAAAAAAAAAAGGGCGCATGAACAGATGGAAGCCAATAAAAACTTAGGTAAAATCATCTTACAGGTAAATGAATGATTCAGAAGTTGCTTCGTGCATGAATGGGAGAGGCTGCCTTAGAATGATTAGGGAAGATAAAACAGTGTGATATACCCCCTTATCTGTATGGCGGTAATGGTAACGGCTGATGATTGAAGAATGAAATTTGCAAAGTATAATAAAGATAAACAAAGTTAAGATACTCATCATCTGTGTCTGGCTTAAGGGGGGAATCGTGATGAATGATTTTAATGCATTATTCAGGAAAAGAATAGGAATCACTGGACATGAAAAACTGACATTTGATAAATTAGATGAAATTCTTGATAAGACAGCGAGAACCATTCCTTTTGAAAACCTATCCATCATGGCATCTCATCTAAGTGATATCAACAAAGAGAATGTCATGAACAAAGTCCTCGTGAGAAATGAGGGGGGATTATGTTATGAATTGAATACGGCCCTTTATTTTTTCTTGATGGAAAACGACTTTGATGTTTCCATGGTCAGGGGTGTCATCTACAATCAAGGATGGATGACAATAGGCAGGACCCATGTCGCCATTCTTTTGAATCATGAGGGCCAAACCTATTTGGTCGATACGGGCTTTGGGGGGAATCTACCTTTAAAACCGGTTCCGTTAAACGGAGAAGTTGTCATTTCTCGAAATGGTGAATTCAGGATAAAAAGTGAAGTTACCGACCATGGGGATCATATCCTTGAATTAAAACTGAAACATAAAGATCTCGATTGGAAAATGGGATATGCATTTGATTCTTCCATACATGTAGGGAATGTTGTGGAACTGAATGAGATTCAAACGATCATCAGGGAAAATCCCCAATCGCCTTTTAACAAACATCCATTAATCACACGTCTGACAAACAGCGGGAATATCACTTTAACCGATACATCCTTTACACAGTGGGAAAATGGGAAAATGACGAAAAAAGAAATAGATGGCACACGATTCAAAGAGTTAATGAAACAATATTTTGATAGATAAGAGCCAACAAAGACTGTCGAAGATCCTTGACGGTCTTTTAATGGTGGCATGTTGTAGTGTATCGATTAGGTGATATGCTTTTTTATCAACTTGATGACCTAAAAAGGCACCTATTGATTTGAATGATGGGATTTACGTCATTAATCAAATCGAAAAAAGGCAATCTGATTTTGTGAAAGCAGGAATATGGTCAATCCTTGTCGAATTAAGGAGTTGAAAAGAGGCTGATGAAAATGAGTAATGCGAAATATAAATTTTTTTATGTGAATGGTGAAACAGAAGAATTAGAAACGAATGAACAATATTCGCATGAAGCCGATAGTATCCTGAAATTGCAATTAATTCAAAATGCAACATGGCTGCAAGCAGGTGGCAAACATATCAACTTAGCTAATGTAATTAGTATTGAATATACGGGAGACAAGGATAATCGTAATATGGATCCAATCAAGTTTAGACCTAATAAATAAAAACATCCATTAGGGTGTTTTTTCCTTATTTGCATATTAGATATGAATGAAAAGGGGGGAAGGTCATGGAAAGGAAGAATAGGTTGGTTTTTACCAGATCTAATGATGGTACTAAACGAAAATTCGATGAAGCCATCACAATTTTGGAATATAGTATTATGCTTGTTGAATACTTTGAATTGGAAGAATTCAATAATATAATTGCCGGGCAGTTAAAACTCATTTTAGGTGAAACGAAAAATACGCGAATAAAGAGGGAAAAAGTCACCATAGATCATTCCTTGATAAAGAAAATCAATCCTAATCCGAAATTGTACCCAGTAAAAGATTCCATTCGATTTAGCAGCGATGGTCGTGCAGAACTGCCTGAAGAGCTCTTCGATTACACTAAACAGAGGATCGATTTAAAAATTTGGAGAAAACAAGTTATCTATAAAGCCATTATTGGAGGAAACCTTCATGAAATTACAATCATCGACTTTATTAAGGAAACAGCTAATAAAATCGGTGGGGCACAAGCTGAATCTAGTCTACCATATAAGTCCATCATTTCGGATGTGCATACCAAAGAATTATTAAGGGGGATAGCGAAGGGGTTATTCAAGTCCATAGGCAGGGATTATAAAGAACATTCTTCAAAGAACCTTTCGCATATCATACGTAAAATCGAACAATCACAAGCCTCTGAATAGATGTTAATAGTAGTAGCAAAAACTATTTTCGGTACGAGTTGAATCCAACAAGCCACAATTTCAATCACATAATGAAAAATCCCCCCTTTTGGGAGGGACCTTACCGATTTTTTGCTATTTTTTTGCAATTTATCATAGAATTGTAGAATTCATTTCCGAAGAAGAGGGGATTGGTCATGACTTCCTACGTAGGAACTGGTTGGTGATTATGGAATCCGATGTAAGAAGTCAAGTCCTTCTTTTTAGGCAATTCATGAAATGACACTTTCAAATAACCTCTATCAATTAACCATCTCTTTTTACCCAGCCAAATCACTTTCGTTAGCATAGCATTCACACCTTGCACTTTTTATCAAATAATTTACTGGTTTTTACTATGGAAGAATGGGAGAATCCCCTGATTATCAATCAAGCATTGAGATCTTATATTTAAATGTAATGTAGTAAAAACACTCCTCTCCTCCTTAGGATGCCGATAAATTAAGTATTGGGATAAAAATGTCTATGAAGGAGAATGATGACTTGAAAATAAAAAGGGGTTTTGATAGAAACCTTCCTGACGAATGGCTTGAATTAGTAACATTGGCAATGAAATCGGATGTTACGAAAGAGGAGTTCAAAAAGTTTCTGGAAGAAAAGTCGAATAGCGATAACGGGTAGCATTTGTTGACCATCTCGATTAGGTATAACGAGAAGAAAGACGATTTTTTCTATGTAGAAAAGTTCGTCTTTTTTTCATACCCAGTAATAGCTGATCTCATCGTACATGTGGGATGAACACTATCTGCTCCAGTTCTTTGACCACGAATGTCCTCCACAATTTCTGCATAATTAATTGGTAGGATGGATGTAAATGTTAAAGGAGGTTTTATCGATGATGAAAAAAAGAACCAAAATCCCGATGATTTTCTCATTATTAGCTGCCCTGCTTTTGGTCCTCGGCGCATGTTCCAACACCGATGATAAAGAAGAAAAGGAACATCATGAAATGGACATGGACCATTCTAGCTCAGGGGATGTTCCTAGCGGCTTAAAAGCTGCAGAAAACCCAACCTATGAAGTTGGAAGTCATGTGATTATCGAATCAGGTCATATGGAAAGTATGAAGGGAGCGAAAGCAACGATAGTGGGTGCCTTTGATACGACTGCATATGCTATTTCGTATACGCCAACGACTGGCGGAGAAAAAGTGGGAAATCATAAATGGATCATTCACGAAGAGATTAAAGATGCAGGTGAGAAAACGTTTGAGCCTGGAGCGGAGGTTATAGTAAATGCCTCACATATGAAAGGGATGAATGATGCAACCGCTGTAATTGAATCAGCTGAGAAAACGACTGTTTATATGGTTGATTTCACACCGACTAATGGTGGAGAAGAAGTTAAAAACCATAAATGGGTAACAGAAAGTGAGTTATCAGCAGCTGAATGATTTAAGAAGAATCAAAAGGAGTGGCAAACCAAGCCATTCCTTTTTTGTATACTATGTTTTCTTTGTAAAACTTTAATATCTGTTAATATAGAATCATCCGTTGAGAGGTATGAAAAACATAAGCAAAATCATGGGTTGGTTACGATAAATGGTTTATTTTTGACAAATCTCTAGCGAGGATAGAGGTCCAGATTATAAATGATGGTGGTGAAGGTATGGTAACTGGATTACATATTAGACCTTTTATGAAAAAAGATTATGCAGCGCTGAACAACTATTGTTTACCTATAGAACAAGCAATCTATACTTCTTTACCCATGAAAGTTATCGAAGACTTCAGGAAGGATCAATATAATCTCCCCATGGTCATATATGTAGATGATGATTTGATTGGTTGTTTTGCTTGATATACGGATAAAGCGGGAAATCAATATACTAGTAATGAGCATGCCATTCTTCTAAAATCATTCTATTGGATTCACGTCATCAAAAAAAGGGGTTAGCTTTTAAAGCTTTAAAAGTCTTGCCTGATATGATCAAACGAGATCATCCTGATAAAGATGAGATAATTCTAACGGTGCACCATACGAATATTCCAGCGATCAACTTATATAAAAAAGCTGGATTCGTTGATAATGGATACAGATTTAATGGGGAGGACGGGGAAGAATTGGTTTTCCATTATGCTCTGGATTAAGGCAGCTTTAGTTAATTTCCGGAATAAATAGTGGTAAGGATCCAGACGTGGCATCTTTCATTGATTGTCATGAAATAGGTTTGTTACTAAAGCTCCCGGACAGCCCGCGGAAAGCGAGTGCCCTATGTTCCAACCAACGTTCGAATTCTTACAATCCCTCAAAAAGACGGTAGACAAACTCGATTTAAGTTTGTCTACCGTCTGAAATAAGCATCTTAAAGATGCCTTTTTTTTAAAATCCAAACCTATCATGCCGGAGAGTTTTCCCCAAATCGTCTCAAAGACAATGAGAGTCACAGTTATCCATTCACCGAAAAGTCCCCTGCTCGAAAGAAATGATATGGGCTGAAAACTCCTTTATTGTGCGTAATTATTGAAGACAATGCTGCCAAAGGAAAAAACATAGTTCTTTAAGCTCCGTTTTTTTTATACAGCTAAGGGGGGCAGGTTTTCAAATAACCAATATTCCATAAATTTCTTCAGACGGAATATGGATAAAAGATGAAAGTTTCGTAGAGATGTCATGAACATAAATCCCGCAATCTAGCAATACGTTCGTATGTTTTTTTAATAATATCGATATGTGTCTACTCTCACTTTGGCCGATAAACATCGTTTGATTCTTAACTGCTAAACCGCGAGTATAACCAAGGCCTTTAAAAATATCTTCCTCATTTCTTTTTACTAGGAACTCACCTGAAACACAATAATACAGGTTATTATCATGATGTAGTACACTGTGAGGTTGAAATAATTTATCATGACAAATCTTAACCACTTTTCTTTCCTGTAAAGAATATTCTAGAATCACACCTGGGCGGATTGTTTTAGGAGGGAAATAGCTTCCGAAAGAGGTCAATTTTTTCCTTTGAGGATTTGAAAACATTGATACATGTAACGTGTCATTTACTATATACAAATCGTTGACGTGGGAAACATCGTCATTTTTCGGTGAAAATCTAATTTCATCCATTCTTTCCAAATCGTTCTTTAAATCATAAATACCAATTGAGTTAGTTTTGGTTTCAACAATATAAGCTTTATCGTTGTCTATTGCTATACCATGTAAATCTAATTCTGTAGATAATACTTTATTTTTTATAACCTTTAAGTTTTCATCCAAAATAAAGATTCCATGAGAATTTGAAATTACGACGAAAGAGCTGCCGTATTTAGTAATACCTGTGCATCCAACATGTAAAACCTTTATTATTTCATATTGTTGTTGTATTATTTGGACTAAATAAAGACCACCTTTATGATTGCAGCATGAAATTAATAATTTACAATCGTCTATGGGTATCATGTAAGGTCAAACCACCTTTATGGATAATTCCTTTTTAATATAGTATGAATTTTTTTTGTCATGGTATAGACAAGCTATGTAGGAAAATAGTGGACTTTTTATACCAGTTTATAAAGGTTGTTCAGTTCACAAAAAATACAATAGATTATATGTACGAGGACGGTTCCGTTAATATGGATCGTTCTTTCTTTTTTTGTTAAGATTATCATCCTCTATTAAGGTAAATGCTTGAAATATTCCCATACTTGAAATAATTTTTAAAAATAGGTTCTATATTGCCCATTTCCTATACAAAAATATATAAAAGTTCATGAAAACTTTACTTTTATTTACATACTTCTCGTATTGATGTCAATATTCAGTAATACATGTTTGTTATAATCGATTCACAGTTTTAAAAGGAGAATGGACTTGGGAAAGATGTCTTATAAATCCTTTATTTACAGATGAATAAGCAGGCTGATTGAAGATGACTGAAAAAAGTAGGAGTGAACAAAAATGGAGCAATCTATAAACCTAAATGATCTTACATTTAGCGAAAAAGATAGATATGTAATCATTACGAATGCTTATCCACATGAAAAGCAGTTATATCGGAATGGGTTTATCCACCGAAGAGTCAAGGCTTATCAAGCAGAGGGTTTGAAGATTGATGTCTTTGTTTTACATCCTGCTTATAAAAAAGCAGAAAAGTATACCTATGAAGATGTGCCTGTTTATCGAGGAACTGAACAGCATCTGCGCATGTTCTTAAATCATAAAGTACATAAAAAAGCGCTCATTCATTTTGTTAATTCTACAATGGTACAAGCGATAAAAGAAACAAGCAAAGATTTACCGATTATTACATGGATACATGGATTTGAAACGGAGGCTTGGCATAGAAGATGGTTTAATTTTCTTGAAAGCCCTGAAAGCTTACGAAAGATACTTGAAATGGCGGACGACTATTATGTAGCACAGCTTTCTTTTATGAATTGGTTTTATCAAACGAATGAACTGAATACTACTTTTGTTCATATTTCCAAATGGTTCAAAGAACATATAGCGGAATGTGACGCGAGGGCTGAATCGGAAAATTCAGTAATCATTCCCAATGTAATAGATGATAATCTGTTTACCTTTATAGAAAAGCCAGTTGATATGCGGACAAAAGTCCTTTCAATCAGGCCATACGCTTCTCGAAAATATGCCAATGATTTATCGGTGAAAGCTGTGCTGGAACTTTCAAAAAGACCCTATTTCGATAAACTGGAATTTGCTTTTTATGGTGATGGGAAGTTGTTCGATCAAACAGTTGAGCCAATATGTAATTTTGAGAATGTAACGATTCATAAAGGCTTCATATCACAAGAGCAAATCGCTGCTCTACATAAGGAGTATGGAATTTTCCTTTGCCCAACCCGTTTGGACTCTCAAGGGGTTTCAATGTGTGAGGCCATGTCCAGTGGGCTAGTGCCGATTTCAACGGATATCACGGCAATCCCGGAATTTGTTAAACACGATGTTTCTGGCCTTCTTACAAAGCCTGAGTCTCCTATTGAAATTGCGGATGCAATAGAACGTTTATATTATAATCCGGACGTATTCTTAAGGGTATCAAAACAAGCATCGCAATCGATTCGAGATAAATGCGCCGTAGATGTTGTTATTAAAAGAGAATTAGAGATAATCCAAGGTTAATGGAGGGGAGTTTTTTCAATATGGACGATCGAAACGAATATTGGAAAACTATGTATGAAGAACTGGAATTACAAATGAAAGACATGATGTCCATGACATTAGAACTCATAGAAAGCAATGGTACTGAAAAACAAAACATCATTGAGAATCTTACAAAAGAAAATGCTAGGTTGCGAGAAGAATTAGAAAAAAGTAAGTTTGCCCAAAAAGAAAACATTCAGTTGAACAAAGAGATACGTAGACTTAAGTCATTAGAACATAAATTCAACGTTACTTATATAGGGAAATTCACGTTAAAATACCTTGCACTCAAATCATCTATGAAAGAACAAATGAAAAAATAGAAATTCATATAACATTTCAATCATTGGAGTGAATACTTTTGAGTTCACATGAATTAGTGCAAAACAGAAAAATGAAGGTGCTTCTATTTGGCTTTATTGACATGAATTCAATGGATGGTTCTGCAGTATTTTTATCTTCCTTAGCTTCGACTCTTGCGTTAGATTCCAATATCGAGATAGACTTACTTTTAGCTAGTCCAGTTAAGCGAGATATATTAATTCGTCCTCTTGAGAAATGTGACAATATAAAGATTCTTAATCCATTTGTTGATCCTTTTTTTAATGCCACCGATGAAGAATGGGTAAAAAAAGGTGTGATGAATTTTGATATTGCTGAAATGCTCATTTCTCATTATTGGAGCCAAAATGAATATGATTGGCTATTTGTAAGAAGCATTGAAACTGTTGAAAAAATAGCAAGGCATAAGCATATCATAAGGAATACATTAGTGTATGCTACAGGATTGACTCATATAGGTCAGGATGTTAATGGAGAAAAGTTTGAGAGCATCAAAAATATATACAATCAATGTGCCTATTTCTTATGTCAAACAGAAGAGATGTGCGAATTTGTCATCGAGATTCTTAATTTAGATAAAGAAAAAAACAAAGTTTCCCTGCTTACCCCGATGATACCAAACGTTGAATCAGCAGGAGGGGACGCCAAGTTAAAACATAAACTCGTATATACAGGGAAGTTTGATCCTGATTGGAAGACGATTCCTATCATTACGGCTTTTAAAGAATTAAAACGCGAGATTCCGAAACTTTCACTTAATGTTGCCGGGGATAAATTCAAATGGGTTCAAGGTGATTCTCAGTTTAAAGAAGAAGCTAAATATCTCCTGGAAAATACAGAAGGGCTTGACTGGTACGGGGCATTGACCAGGGAGGACGCACAACAATTAATCGTGAACAGTGATGTTGGGATAACCTGGAGAAGTGAGGAAATGGACAGCAGTCTGGAACTGTCCACGAAGCTATTGGAATACGGAATTTTAAGAAAGGCCGTAATAATGAATCCAACCAAAATGCATGTAAAGCTTTTTGGCGAAGATTACCCGTTATATGCAGTTACAGAGAAGGATTTCCGTGATGCAGTCAAATTAGCTTTATGCAATAAGGATATATATGAGTTTGCAGCCAAACGAATGTATCATGTTAGCAGGCAGTTTTTGTTTTCGGAAGCAATAAAAAAACTGCAAGGGCTATTATGGAGCAGGCATATTACTGATTATTTAGATGAAAGTGGAAACGTGTATTATATGGATGAAGATGACTTTTATGAGCTGAATAAGCATGTACGATCACATCAGGTAAAAAAATTGCCTGCAGATTTACATGACGAAGAAGTTTTCAACTATATTTTTAATAACATGCCTGAAGAATTAAAAAAAGTAGAAAAACTAGTCAAACTATCTGGCTTTGGTCAAATCATTCAAGCAGAAAAAGCAGGATGCTTCACTTTCCTACAAATCCATAAAAGTGATCAAAGTTTTGAACAAAATTTTCAAAATAACTTGCCATATCTAAAAACTATAGGATTTGAAACAAATAGCAGTCCGAAATTAAGACCAAAAGACATGGAAATTCCATTGAAAGAACGGATAATTGTCGATAATAAAAACAATGAAATAAAAGTGAAAAACAAAGAATTGGTTAAAGAAGTAAAGCAATTAAAAAAATTGAACGCAGTGCAACTTAAACAAATGAGCAAGTTAGAAAAACAAAACCTGGCGATTGGACGTAAATACGATTCACTTTCGAAGTCAAAAATGGGTAAGATGACATTTAAATATTGGGATTTAAGAAAAAGGCTTAATTTTTAACAAGAGGGGAAGACTTCAGCATACCTATTAAAATCAAAATCAACTCTTTTCCAGACAAAAGCCCCTGAATGCTATTGAGCGTTCAGGGGCTTTTGTCAGCAGGATAATTCACTAAAGAAATAGAATAAAATATATATCGATTATATTTAGAGATGAATTATGGGGATTGAAAAAGCAAAGATAGAGGATTGGAATTCATTTCAGAGTTGCTAAACCAGCTGGAATCCAGATACTGAAACCTTATATTCCTTAGGGGAATTGGACATGAGATTGAAGAAATTTATACGGATTTAGCTAAGAAAAGTGTAACACACTTGAAGTTCATTGCCATTCAAGAAGAATGGATGTACATAGTATTAATACTCACTGAATCACCAAATACTTTAGAAAATTAAGGGGGAGAAATGATGGAGGAGAAAGTGCTAAAAGCGATTCAAGATGATTATCCAGATGCATTTGCATGGTGTTATGGATGCGGTCGATTAAATAAAGAGGGTCATCATTTTCGAACAGGTTGGCAAGGAGAACAAACAAGGACAATTTATACGCCACTCCCAGAACATATAGCGATTCCAGGCTTCGTTTATGGCGGTATAATTGCATCATTAATTGATTGTCACGGAACAGGTTCTGCCGCTATTGCATTGCATCGGAAAAATGGGCATGAAGTTGGGGATGGTGTCGAGCCACCCAGGTTTGTAACTGCTTCATTAAAAGTGGAATTTGTAAGGCCAACCCCAAATGATGTTCCATTAATAGCGATTGGGAAGATTCAAGAGATTCATCCTAAAAAGTGGAAAGTTGAAACAGAGGTATTTGCAAATGATACACTTTGTGCTCGTGGAGAAGTTGTTGCTGTGGTGATGCCAAGTACTTTTACAACTAAGAAGTAAATGTAACTGTAAAAAAGGTAAAGGTGTAAACGCATCCATCGTATGCATTAAGGTTTTTCATATTGAAAAGACAAGGGACCGTCCAGCTATCTGGACGGTTATTTAGTGTATTTGAGTGCTCATTTCAAACAAGTTAGAGCTGTTTAGTAACATGTGGCTGGAAATTACAAGCGAAATTCCAGTTTTTCAATATACTTAAACTATAAGCAAAGGGAGGTCGCAAAGATGAAAATACAGGTAGAGATAGATGAGGAGGTCCAAGCGATAGAGGTGCTTATCCGAAATCATGAATGGAATGAAGAAGTCCAGGAACTGATGGAGCGCTTAAAAGAGAGGAAAAGACCGTATTTTGTTGGCAAGAAAGGAGAGATGCAGCATGTTTTCCGGCCAGAAGAAATAATCTGTTTGTTCACAGAGCAGGATTCCATAATGGTACGAACGAAACAGGGGACTTTCGAAATGAAAGAAAGATTATATGAGCTTGAAAGGGATCTTCCTGGTAATCAGTTCGTTCGATTATCCAAGTCAGTGATAGCCAACCTTGATGAGTTAAGCAGATTTGAGGCATCTTTCAACGGGACGTTATGTGTGTATTTCCGATCGGGAGAAAAAGAATATGTTTCTCGGCACTATGTTCAAGGAATCAAGAAAGCATTTCAATGGAAAAGGAAGGGATTATGATGAAAACACTTTTATTCCGTAGCTTTGTAGGGATTTGCTTTGGTGCACTCGTGATGGTGTTGACGTGTTTTGGGGTCATTGGCTTTGGGGAGGTCCCATCATTAGACAGTGGAATATTCGTGAAAAATGCGATAGGATGCCTAATATGTGGCTGGTTTTTCAGCACAGCAACCATTTTATTCGAAATGGATAAATGGAGCTTATTATTTCAGACCATCCTGCACTTCCTGACTGTCAGTATCCTATACTTCCTGCTATCTTTTTTTGTTGGTTGGATTCCATTCAGTGCAAAAGGATTAATGACTGGAATAGCGATTTTCGTGCCATTCTATATGATCATCTGGTTCATTTTCTATCTCTATTTCCGCTATCAAGTGAAAATATTGAATGATGGACTTGATAAAAGAGGGAACTGAGGGGGAATGGCCAGTAATTTTTTTAGGTAAGAGAGGTAGAGCGTTTCAGATAGCAAATGCATAGAAAATATGATCAACGAAATGCCTCTAAATAGAGAATGAAGGAAAGGTGCTGTAGCTTTAATAGAAGAAAAAGAACCAGGCCCAGCGAAAAAATCAGCTGATGCCTGGTTGGAAAGGTTGTTTATATACTTATGAATTGGTCTTTCCACTATTACTTGCTTCACTAAGTGATAGTGATTTAGTTTCAGGAGCCCAAGCCATTGATACAATTGCTCCAATAATAAGTACACCTGTGAGACAGAGCATGGTAAATTGAATTCCAATACTTGCAATACCAATTGGAAGTAGGAACGTACCGATTGCTGATCCTAATCTGCTTATGGCTGTCGCAAGTCCAACGCCGGAAGATCGAATCTCTGTTGGAAAGCTTTCGGCTGGAAATACGCCAACCAAGTTGCTAACAGCAGACATAATCAAGGTGAAGATGGCAAAGGAAAGAATCATTAATACTGTTGCACTGCTAGGTAAAACACTTAAAAGAGTAAGAGCGACGATCAATATCACGAATGAGCTGATCAAAAATCCTCGGCGAGTAAATTTAACCGTAAACCAAATACCTAAAAGGGCACCTATAATGAGCAGCCCATTTAATAGAAAATCGGTTCCATAACCTTCACTCAGTCCGATTGCATCTAGAATGCTTGGCAAAAAGGTGTAAATGGCGAAGTAGGGGATAACGAGACAAACGAAAAATATACAATTGAAAGCCGTGCGTTTTCTTATATCTTTACTGAATAAAGTGGCAAAACTGCTATTCGTTTGTACAGGTTTTTCATCATCAAGCACTATATTGGGACCGACATGTTTCTTGACAATTTCCCTGGCTTCTTTAACCCTGCCTTTACTAATTAGCCATCTAGGTGACTCAGGTGTACCCATTCGCAAAACCAAAATGATGACAGCTGGAATCGCAGATGAAGCAAGCATCCACCGCCAAGCGTCCGGAGCGGAGTCAACCGCAAGAATACCGATCAAGTTTGCCACTACGTAGCCAAACGTCCAGACTACACTGAATGATCCTAATAAAACACCCCGATGTTTACGCGGTGAAAATTCAGCTAACATCGTGTGTCCTACGCTATAGTCGCCTCCAAGCCCAATTCCAAGTAAAATTCTATATAATACAAGCTCTGTGGGGCTGTCTGCGAAAAACTGTAAAATGGATGCCGTGGTAATGAGGACGAAACTAAAGACAAATATTTTTTGCCTTCCAACATAATCAGATACCCATCCTAATACCAAACTGCCTAGAAAAAGCCCTATTAAAGCAGAACTTCCGATTAATCCTATCCAAAGTGGAGTTAAATCCATTTGCGGTGTCAGCAGGGATAGCGCAAATGCAATGATCCCTAAAATATATCCGTCAGTGAAATGTGCCCCGAACGTAAGTCCTGCAATTTTAATATGGAATTTATTTAATGGTGCATCATCTAATTTAATTGTATGGCTACCGACATTATCATTACGTGCTACATTCTTATTTTCCATTGAATCTCCTCCTGATTGATGCTGCTAAACCTCGACGGTTACTTGTAGATGAAAAAAGGTGTATATGAAGCCGCTTATAGAGGGAAGCGTTTTCATTGTGGAGAATAAATGATGTTCATAATATGAACTCTAAGTACGTTATATGAATATATGAATTATAATTGCGTATTTGAGTTTTTGTCAAACTTTTATAATAAATTAAAAATCTTCAGTTTAAAGGATTAAAATGAGAAAACCAAACAAAAAGAAAACGATGCAGCCATTTACCATCAGTAATTGGCTGTATCGTTTATTTTGTTTCAAATGCGATTGTTTAGCCCTTTTTAGTTCAATCTAACTGCTCTTCAATTTTTTTAGCGGCTTCTAGCATTCGATCACTTAAAAGTAAGAGATCTTTTTCTGTTAGGCGAAAACTCGGACCACCTAGCGTGATGAAAGCGACTAGATTCTTTTTCCTGTCAAAAATAGGAGCTGAAATGGCATTTTCATTTTCATCTAGTTCACCAATCGATGTTCCAACCTTTTGAACGGAAATTTTATCAAGTTCTTTACGCAGTTCTTCTGGATCAGTAATTGTATATTTGGAAAATGGTGTAAGAGTCTGCTCTAAAAAAATATTCAACTCCTTCTTGGGTAGCAAACTTAATAAAATTTTTCCGTTGGATGTGCAGTGTAAAGGTGACATGGTATGGGTATAGTCGACTAATCTTACGCTATGGTCGGTATCTATTTGATCAATGGTAAGAGTCCCATCATGCTTAGGGACACTAAGTAAAACCGTTTCCCCCACTTCTTTTTTCAATTCTTCCAGCGTTCTTCTAGCTCTTCGTATAAGTGAACCATATGGATCATGTTGTGAAGTTAAACGATAAAGGGCATATCCGAGCTGGTACCCTTTTGAGACAGGATCCTTTTCTACAAAGCCCTGATTTTCGAGTGTGCCAATCAAACGCCAGGCTGTTGTACGATTCAAATCAGCTTGTTTGGCCAAATCACCGACTGAAATGGGTGAGGGGCTCTCTCCGATAAACTTCAAAAGCGATAAAGCACGTTCAACGGCCTGTACAGAAGAACTTTCTTTATTATTGGTTTGTTTAGTTGTGGTCTGATTATTATTTTCCATCTTTTTATTATAGCGTAAGGGAACGAAGGAGTGTCAATCATTTCAATTTGAAAAAGAGGGCATTTAATTCACCCTAATCAAAAATATTTAGAAAAATTCATTAATTGTCATTGACTGATAAATTCCCTGGTCATATAATAGCTATAAGTTCTCAATATGAACTTTATGTTCGTTATATGAACAAAAGGACGATTGTGGTCATCTTGTAGAATAGAGGCTGCATCGATGACATCGCTTATAGAATAAAAGAAGTTTTGTAGGAGGGATTTCAATCAGTCAGAGTGACAAGTTTGAAAAACGGACAGAAAGAGATAACTTCGGCAAGGTAGATATTCCTAAAAATGCTTTATACGGCATCCAAACAATGAGAACAGTTAAGAACCTGTCTTTCTCGGGTCAATTATTAAAGAATTATCCTGAATATATTGTGTCACTAGCCATGGTAAAGAAAGCGGCAACATTAGCTAATCTGGAGGCTGGCATTTTAGCTCCATCTATTGGAAGCGCAATTGTAAACGCTTGTAATCAATTAATTCAAGGGAATTATCATGACCACTTTATTGTAGATATTTTGCATGGAGGAGGTGGGATTGGTACGAATATGAATGTAAATGAAGTGTTAGCTAATCTAGCAAATCAATCTTTAGAAGGATCTTTAGAAGGATCTTTAGGTATATATACGCCAGTTCACCCTATAGAACATGTAAACGCTTCCCAGTCTACATCTGATGTATGTCATACATCTATCCGGCTGGCAATCGTACGCGGATTTGAACGGTTGGATCAAGAATTAATAAAAATGCACGATACGATGGATAAAAAATCACAAGAGTTTATGGGGGTTACTACCATTTCGAGAACTTGTCTACAGGATGCGATGCGTGTTCAGCTGGGCGAGGTTTTCAGTGGTTTTGCATCTGTCCTCAAAAGACGTCACCATTCTTTGAAAGAATCCGTCCTATCATTACTCACTGTTAATCTTGGAGCGACGGTTATTGGAAATGGTGTAGGGGCGTCGGGGAAATATAAAGAAGTGGTAATCCGGAAATTGCATGAAGTCACAACTTTGAATGTAAAACTGCGTGACAATTTATTTGATGCAGCGCAAAACATCGATGACTTGGCTCACATGTCGAAACAATTAAGCTTATTAGCAACATCTCTAATTAAAGTTGCCAAAGATTTAAGATTACTTTCATCTGGGCCGGAAGCGGGATTTTCAGAAATTACCTTACCATCTGTTCAGGCTGGTTCTTCCTTTTTTCCAGGAAAAGTGAATCCAGTCATCCCTGAAACGATGATTCAAAGCTGTTTTCAAGTCCTAGGGTGTGACCGGGTCGTTCAAGCAGCATTGGAACATGGTGAGCTTGATTTGAATGTTTTTGAAGGAATGGCCGGTGCCAATATATTGAATGGGTTACAAATGCTGACGAACTCTGCTCATTCCTTTACGGAGCTATGCCTTAAGGACATAGCATCCAATGAAGAAAGGTGTACAGAGCTTTCAAATACATTTATTCCAGTCATCACGGAATTGAAGGAGAGATTGGGATATTCGGCAGTTTCTAAATTAATGTTAGAGCATGATCGGGAATCTATAAAAAACTTACTAAAAAAAATGGAGGTCTAGACACATGATACAAGAAAACAAACAGTTTGAAGGAATTGAACAGCCTAAACTAGAGTGGGCATATGAGTGGCTTAAAACAACGAAAAAACTTTATATCAATGGAAAATGGATGGATAGCTCAGGCAATAAAGTGATTGAATCGATCAACCCGGCTAATGGAGAAATTTTAGGTGATTTTCAACAAGCAGAAGTACAGGATGTAGATACAGCTATACAAGCGGCTAAAGCAGCGTTAGAACAAGGTTCATGGAAAGAAATGAGCCGTAAGGAAAGAGGAAGGGCCTTACTGAAAATCTCAAAGCTTATTCATGAGCATCATGCAGAGCTTGCAACACTGGAAGCTCTTGATAACGGAAAATTATATACAGAAGCTTATAACGATGATGTGCAAGAAGCAGCGGATTTATTTGAATATTATGCAGGATGGACTGATAAGTATTATGGTGAAAATAATCCAGTAGAAGGTAATTTTCTAAGCGTCACTACGAGAGATCCAATCGGTGTATGCGGACAAATTGTACCATTCAACTTTCCAATTCAAATGGCTGTCTTAAAACTATCACCTGCCTTATCGATGGGGAATACGGTTATTTTAAAACCAGCCGATAAAACCTCTTATTCTGCTATTCGCTTGTTTGAGATTATTGATGAAGCAGGCGTATTGCCAAAAGGAGTTATTAATCTAGTCCTTGGAGATGGTGAGGTTGGTTCTTATATTAGCCGTCATATGGATATTGATAAACTATCATTCACCGGCAGCACAAATATCGGGAAAAAGTTAATCCACGACTCTGCAGATAGCAATTTAAAACCGGTGACATTAGAACTTGGCGGTAAGTCACCAAACATCATTTTTAGTGATTTTCAAGATTTGGATGCAGCGATCGAGCGTTCTTTTTATGGGCTATTTACACATAAAGGGGAGAAATGTTCAGCACCAACCCGGTTATTTGCCCAACGTGAAATCTATGATGAAGTTGTGGGGAAAATTGCCGAATACGCAAAAAATTATAAGTGTGGTGATCCATTCGATCCAGAAAGCGATCAAGGTGCACAAGTGTCCGAACAGCATATGGAGTCAATTTTAAATTACATTGAAAGCGGCAAGGAGCAAGGCGCACGAATAGTAGCTGGTGGTGAACGGGATACAACTGGATCAAATGCGAAGGGCTATTTTATCAAACCAACCATTTTCGCTGATGTTGATAATAATATGAAAATTGCACAGGAAGAGATTTTTGGACCTGTCCTTTGCATCATCCCATTTGAAACAGAAGAAGAAGTTGTCAAGAAAGCAAATGACACGATTTATGGTCTTGGTGCCGGACTCTGGACAGGTGATGCTTCCCGTGCGCATCGTGTAGCTAATCAGCTTGAAGCGGGTATGGTGTTCGTTAATAAATATGGATGCTATGACTTTGCAAGTCCATTTGGCGGGTTGAAGCAAAGTGGATGGGGCAAAGAATATGCCATTCATTCATTACAAGCATTTACAAAAACAAAAGCTATTTGGTTCGCATATTAAAAAATACACATAAAAGAGGGATACGACAATGAAAATAAAAGCAGCTATCATGACTGAAGTGGGCAAACCATTATCGATTCAACAAGTAGATCTAAATGAACCAAAAGCGAATGAAGTTCTGGTGAAAATAAAAGCAACTGGGGTTTGCCATAGTGATTTAAATGCTCTAAATGATCAAACGACCCCAACACCGACTATACTTGGTCATGAAGGTTCAGGAATTGTTGAAGCGGTTGGTTTTAATGTAACAAGTGTCAAAGCAGGTGATAAAGTAGCCTTGAGCTGGGTTCCATATTGCGGGAAATGTGAGTTTTGTGTAACAGGAGATGTGCATTTATGCGAGGCGGCATTTGGCCCAATGTTCGAAGGAACACTGCTTGACGGTACTTCAAGGCTTAGTAAAGATGGTAAGCAAATATACCACAACTCTTTATTGTCAACGTTTGCAGAATATGCCGTTGTTCCCGAAATGGCATGTGTAAAGCTGCCGGATGAAATGCCTTTGGCACAAGCCTCCTTAATCGGATGCGGAGTGGCGACAGGATATGGAGCCGCTGTGAATGCAGCACGTGTAACACCTGGTTCTACAGTCGCCATCTTCGGTATTGGCGGAGTAGGGGTAAATGCAATTCAAGGAGCGCATATAGCTGGTGCCTCTAAGATTATAGCCTGTGATGTAAAACCTGCCAATCTGGAAATTGCTAAACAGTTTGGTGCTACGCATACGATCAATTCAGCTGAAGTGGATGTAGAAGCAGCGCTAAAAGAGCTGACAAAAGGTTTAGGGGTTCATTTTGCTATTGATTGTTCGGGGCATACTGCTGCGACCGAAAGTGCTTGGAAGAGTACGAGAAAAGGCGGTACTGTCGTTGTCGTTGGCGCATTTAATCCTGAAAAAACTTTGAATCTTCCAGCGGGAGGTTTTCATAGAGTCGGGAAGATATTAAAAGGAAGTTTTTATGGAGATACGCAGCCATTCCGTGATTTCCCGATGATTGCACAAATGTATTTGGATGGGAAATTTAAATTGGATGAGCTTGTGTTAGATCGTATTGAATTAGATAATATCAATCAAGCTTTTGATTCTTTCCATGACTGCAGTTGTGTCAATGTGGGAAGAGCAGTGATCGAGTTTAACGATTAATTTTAATACGTAATTCCTTAATTAATTCCATAAAAGTGAAGGGTGTTTAAATTGCTGTCATGAATCAATTTAAACAACCTTCTTTTTTTTCTAAAAGAAAATGAAGGGATGTTGAAAAATGCGTGTAGAAAAAGATTTAATGGGAGAATTGGAAATTGATGAGGATGTTTATTATGGAATACAAACGGTTCGTGCCTGCCAAAACTTCTCAATTTCTGGTCGGACGATTGAATCATATCCTCACTTAATTAGAAGTATGGCTTATATAAAAAAAGCAGCAGCGATTTCTAATCACAGTGTAGGGGTTCTTGATCAAGAAAAGAAAGACGTAATTTGCAAAACTGTAGATGAAATAGTAAATGGGGAAATGAAAAATCAATTTCCTGTCGATATTTATCAAGCTGGTGGCGGAGTCTCCATAAATATGAACGTTAACGAAGTCATTGCTAACCGGGCAAATGAATTACTGACTGGTCATAAAGGGTATAATTTCATCCATCCGAATGAACATGTTAACATGTCTCAATCCACGAACGATGTGCTTCCAAGCGCAATGAAGATGGCTTGCTTTTCCTATATAGATGATTTATTAATCAGTTTGGATAAAATCGAATGCTCATTGGCGAATAAAACGAATGAATTTTCGAGCGTTGTAAAAATGGCAAGAACATGTCTTCAAGATGCTGTACCCATTACTCTAGGTCAACAATTTAGCGGGTATCATACTTTTATCAAGAGACAGATAGTAGAAATGAAAAAACTACAAAAAGAATGCTTATCTATCGTAATTGGTGCAACGGCAGTAGGCACTGGTATCGGGGCTGCTCCTGGTTACACAGAGAAGATGTATGAATATTTGCCAGAGGTATCAGATTTAGCTGTTATCAAAGAGGATAATTTCTTTGATGCACTGCAAAATGCAGATTTTTATTTAAAAGTATCTTCTTGCTTAAAAGGATTATCGAGTGGATTATCGAAAATGGCCAGCGATTTAAGATTACTTTCATCAGGACCAAGGGCAGGATTTGCTGAAATCAATTTGCCAGCGGTACAGCCGGGTTCTTCCATTATGCCAGGTAAAATCAATCCATGTATACCCGAAATGATGATCCAGGTTTGTTTTGATGTATATGGAAATGATCAAGCGATTACTTTCGCTGTAGATCGAGGTGAACTGGATTTGAACATCTGGGAACCGATTATTTTGAAAAATATCTTTGACTCGTTTTCTATTTTGACAAATTGTATTACGCTGTTTACTGAAAAGTGCCTAAACGGTATTGAAGCGAATAAGGCGGTTTGTTTGAAAAACGCTGAGAATTCGTTATCTTTGTCCGTCGTTATTTCTTCTAGATTCGGGTATCAAGCAGCCAATAATATAGCCCTGGAGGCCTACGAAAGAAATCTAACAGTAAAAGAAGTAGCAGTAGAAAAAGGTTTATTAAATGAGGCGGAAGCGGCTGAGTTGCTTAATCCTGAAAACTTAACTGATCCCGTAAAAATGAATCAAGTATTAAACCCAAAACCACATTAGTGGGACTATGACCACGTTTCATGACAGGCTAAATGAAGACGAAAAAGAAATGGAGCAGCCGTATTGGTTGCTTCTAATTGGAAGAATAAGGATCCTATCTAAATTTCAAAACAAACTTGATTGGAACGGGTGTACGAGACTCCTGCTTAGAAAAGCGCGTCTACGGGAGATCCAGGCAGGCGAAAGCCGAGGGCGGACCGCCCGCGGAAAGCGAGTGCCCTACGTTCCAATCAACGTCCAAATTGTACAAGCCATAAAAAAATGTAGACAAACTCGATTTTGATCGAGTTTGTCTACAGTCTGGAGCAGCCATTAGGCTGCTTTTTTGATTTAATCCCCAGTTCCTTGGCATTAAAAAGGATTTCCTCCATGTGTCTTTTAATTTTCAGTTGGTGGTCCTTTTCATTATGAAAATTATGTTATGTGAGTTTCAGGACTTTCTGTATAAAATACCCTTAATGAAGAAACATAGAAAAATGGAGTTAGAGCGACCTGCAAAAAAATGGGGGTAACCGGCTTGATTCGTAATGTGGGCAAATTGTTAAGAAAAACGAAAGAAAAAAAATCCTTGATACAAAATGATTACCAAGATTCTAAGCCTGCAGATGAACTGGATGTGAGCTTCAGTCAAAATGTAGAAACACTTCGTTCTGTTTATGATAATTGCTCGGATGTCATGTTCCGCTCGTTCTTACTTTTTGGAAAGACGCGGGCGATGCTTATTTACATTGCGGGACTTTCAGACATCGAGGCGATAGAGCAATATGTGCTATCTCCACTCATGCAAGAGGCATCAAAAGAACCACAACCATTAAATGAGTTTATTGAACATAAAATGCCCGTCCCTAAAGTGGTGAAAGTGAATATGTTGGCGGATTGCATTGAATCGATTTCCTCTGGAAACCCGATTCTTCTATATGAAGGGGAAAGCGATGGATTTTCTTTAGGATTGTCCAAATGGGAAAAGCGGGCGATTGAAGAACCTGTGGCAGAGGGTGGAGTTAGGGGGTCACGAGAGGGATTTATTGAATCGCTAGAGGTAAATACGTCCCAATTGCGACGTATTATTAAAAGTCCTGCCCTTAAAATACAATCGATGAAGATCGGAACTCTCACCAGGACGAATGTTTCAATTGCTTATATTGATGGACTTGTGGATAAATCACTGATTGAAGAGATTACAACTCGGTTGGAACGAATTAAAATAGACGGTATTTTAGAAAGCGAATACATCGAGGAAATGATTGAGGACAATCCGTTTTCACCTTTCCCTCAGATCATGTCGACAGAACGGCCGGATGTAGCCTGTTCTAGTTTGCTGGAGGGACGGGCTGTCATTCTTGTAGAAGGAACCCCTTTTACTTTAATTGCACCAATTTCCTTCTTTTCTTTGATTCAATCACAAGAGGATTATGCTCAACGTTTTATGGCAGGCACTTTTATCCGTTGGTTACGTTATTTTTTTATGGGATTATCTCTTTTGCTTCCTTCCCTTTATGTTGCTATTTTGACGTTCCATCATGAGGCGGTCCCAACCGCACTCCTGCTAAGCGTAGCAGCATCACGGGAATCGGTCCCTTTTCCTGCAATAGTAGAGGCATTGGCCATGGAAATTACGTTTGAAGCACTAAGAGAGGCAGGGGTTCGATTGCCGAAGCAGGTAGGTTCTGCTGTCAGCATTGTTGGAGCGCTAGTGATTGGTCAAGCTTCCGTACAAGCGGGGTTGGTTTCAGCGCCAATGGTCATTGTGGTTGCAATTACGGGAATCGCTTCTTTTATGATGCCTCGTTATATTGCCGGAATTACTTTTCGGATGCTTCGTTTTCCAATGATGCTGCTTGCCGGTACCTTAGGATTGCTTGGCATCATGATGGGGATTATCGCCATAGTCATTCACTTATGCAGCTTGCGTTCCTTTGGCGTTCCATACTTAGCGCCACTGGCACCGTTAAAAGGTAAAGAGCTGAAAGATGTGCTGTGGAGAGCTCCTTGGTGGATGATGGATACACGCCCGAGTTTCACAGGAGATTCTAATGTATACCGTCAAGCGCCGGAACAAGGACCAAATCCAAAAAGGGGGAGTGAAACGGAGTGAATAATAGCTGGAGGCAAACAAGGATACTATGGAAAGTAAAGAGGCGTCATTTCACGAAAAGTGTCCTTCTTTTGCTCGGTATTTGTGGAGCGGCCCCTTTTCTAAGCGGTTGTTGGGACCGAACAGAAATCACTGATTTGGCGATTGTCACAGCAGCCGCCATCGATAAGAAGGATAGTAATCAAATCGAACTATCCGTCCAAGTCTTTATTCCAAGTTCAATAAGTAGTGGTGGCGGTCAAGGCGGGACCAGTCAAGAAGGGGGTGGGGTTACGACATTGGTGAGATCTGAAAAAGGCTCCAATATTTCAGATGCATTGTCTAAGCTTCAAAGCAAGCTTCCTCGAAAAATATTTTGGGGACATTGTAAAGTATTTGTATTCGGTGAAAAGTTAGCGAAGGAAGGAATTCAAGAGCAGCTGGATTTTTTGCTGCGCCATCCGCAGCCAAGAGAGAAAGCAAATATGTATGTCAGCAAAGGGAAAGCAAAGCCCATCCTTGAATCTTTGCCACCTCTAGAAAACTATTCAGGGGAAGTGCTTAGAGAACTATCTGATTTACATATTGGGATGCTGGTCACATTACAGGATTTAGATGAAATGTTAACGGGTAAACCTCAAGCTGCCGCACTTCCAGTCGTTAAAATTTTACCACCTGGAAAAGGGCAAAAAAAGTTACAGGGAATTCCTTACATTGTCGGGACAGCCGTACTAAAAAAAGATAAGATGACCGGGACGATGACGGAAAAAGAAACAAGAGGGCTATTGTGGTTAAGAGATGAAATGGAATCATACACTGTGACCTTCCAACCAAAAGGTGTGAAAGGGGAGATATCTTTAAATCCAGTGACAGCCCAAGTCAAGATCATTCCGCAAATTATCAATGAAAAATGGAAAGTATTGGTGAAGGTAAAAACAGAAGGAGCAGTTATACAAAATGGAACGAATTTAAACCTTTCAAGTCCAAAATCTTTAAAAGCTGCCGAACGAGCATATCAAAAAGATATAGAAAAACGTATCGAGATGGCTTTTCTGCATACTCAGGATAAGAAAGCGGACATTTTAGGGTTGGGTAAAGATTTCTATAGGAAATATCCTAAACAGTTTAATCAAATCGAAAACCACTGGAATGATATATTCGCGAAAATGGAAGTGGAAATCGATGTTGTGGCCCATATTCGAAGACAGGGCTATATAAACAAACCGGCGGGTTTGTCTGAAAATGAGGTGAAGGACAAGTGAGATGGGGGGCTTTTTTGTGTACATCCGTGATTGTAATTCTAATCATTTTGTATGAATGGCCGAAAATGAAAAAAAATCCTAAAAAAGATAAAGTGGCTTTTCTTACACTGCTCCTCACTGGCTTGGTTCTGGCCATGTTCAATCTCCCACAGATGGCAGGACCGACTCAATGGATGGTAACTCTTTTCAGGCCGTTTGGAGAGTTTATGGAAAAGTGAGTCTATTAGTGAGTGTTGCGTAATTCAATTCATACTATTAAAGAAAGGGGGAAGATGATGGAGAAAGGGAAAATTTCATCCCTACAGATGGCATTCATGATGTATCCGACGATTGTGGCAACGGCTCTTCTCGGGGTTCCAAGCATCACAGCGAAATATGCCAAAACCGATTTATGGCTTTCCCCCATTTTTGCTGCGCTCATAGGGTATCTGACGGTGTATATCGCTATTAAACTGCACAAGCTTTATCCGAAACAAACGGTGATCCAATTCAGTGAACAGATCATTGGTCGGATTCCGGGGAAAATTCTCGGTTTTTTATTCTTGTTTTTTTATATCCAGAACACGGGGCTAATCCTTAGAGGTTACGGAGAATTTGTTGTCGGCTCTTTTCTGGTCAATACCCCGATTAGTGTGATCATGGCATCAATGGTGCTACTGTGTGCTTTCATCGTACGCGGGGGAATAGAGGTGCTGGGGAGAGCTGCTGAATTATTTGTACCTATTTTTATTTTTCCAATCTGTATCTTAATCCTCTTACTGATCCCTGATTTTGAATATAAGAATATATTCCCGATATTGGGGGATGGAATTATGCCTCCAATCAAGGGTGCGATTGTACCGGGGGGATGGTTCAGCGAGTTTTTCCTGATCATTTTTCTTCTTCCTTTTTTGGCGGATATGAAAAAAGGGATGAAATCCGGGATGATGTCTGTGTTTGCTGTGATGATGACGTTAATTGTGGTGAATCTTTTGGTTCTATTTGTACTTGGGTCAACCACATCCACAAAGCTTTATCCCCTGATGAGTGCATCTCGATACATCAGTTTGGCAGACTTTTTTGAACATGTAGAGTCCGCCGTCATGGCGGTATGGATAGTAGGGGCGTTTGTGAAAATTTCCGTTTTCTATTATGCAACTGCTTTAGGTACAGCGCAGTGGCTGAATCTCTCCGACTATCGCCCTGTTGTATGGCCGATAGGGATTTTGATTGTCATATTCAGTTTTTGGTCGTTGCCTAGCTCTATGGATGTCAGTCGTAATGATATCAACGTCTTTCCTTTTCAAGGAACTTTGATGCAAACGATTATTCCTCTGTTATTGTTGGTGATTGCTATTGTTAGGAAAAGAAATCATAAAGGAACCGAAACCAGCTGAATGGATTGAATAAAGCCGTTTGAAGAGTTTATGAAAAAGTAAATCTATCAGTGGGTTGCGTGATTTCAAATTTACATACTATCACAGAAAGGAGGAAGATGATGGAGAAAGGTAAAATTTCGTCTCTACAGATGGCGTTCTTGATGTATCCGACGATTGTGGCAACGGCTGTTCTCGGTGTTCCAAGCATCACAGCCAAATATGCCAAAACTGATTTATGGCTTTCCCCCATTTTGGCGTCTCTCATCGGGTTTGCGACGGTGTATATCGCTTATAAACTGCACAAACTTTATCCGAAACAAACGGTTATCCAATTCAGTGAACAGATCATTGGTCGGGTTCCGGGAAAAATTCTCAGCTTTTTATTCTTGTTTTTTTATATCCCGATCACAGGGCAAATCCTAAGAAGTTATGGGGAATTTATTGTCGACTCTTTTCTGGTCAAAACCCCGATTAGCGTGATCATGGCATCAATGGTACTCCTCTGTGCCTTTATCGTACGCGGAGGAATAGAGGTGTTGGGGAGAGCTGCCCAATTGTTTGTTCCTGTTTTTATCCTTCCACTCCTCCTCTTAATCATCTTACTGGGCGCTGACCTTGAATTTAAGAATATATTCCCGATATTGGGGAATGGAATTATGCCTCCAATCAAGGGGTCAATTATACCGGGTGGATGGTTCAGCGAGTTTTTTCTGATGATTTTTCTCCTCCCTTTTTTAACGGATATGAAAAAAGGAATGAAATATGGGATGATGACTGTGTTTGCCGTGATGATGACGTTAGTTGTGGTGAATCTTATCGTTCTTTTTGTACTCGGATCAACAACATCCACAAAGATTTATCCCATGATGAATGTATCTCGGTACATCAGTTTGGCCGACTTTTTTGAACATTTGGAGTCCGCCATCATGGCCGTATGGATAGTAGGAGCGTTTGTCAAAATTTCTGTGTTTTATTATGCGGCTGCTTTGGGTACTGCGCAGTGGCTGAATCTCTCCGACTATCGTCCTGTTGTATGGCCTATAGGGATTTTGATTGTAGAGTTCAGCTTTTGGTCGTATCCTAGCTCTATGGATGTCAGTCGATATGATATCGTCGCCTTCCCTTTTCATGGAGTTTTGATGCAAACGATTATTCCTCTGTTATTGTTGGTGATTGCTTTGATTGGTAAAAGAAATAGACAGAGAAAGGGAAGCAATTCAAGCTAACCTTTTCTGCCACTGCTTTGATTTAAGAGGCTTAAAAAAGTAGATTAGAACGGAAGGTACGAGACTTCTGCTTAGAAAAGCGCGTCCAAGGGAGTACCCCGCAGGCGGTAAGCGAGTGCCTGGAGGGAATGCAACATTCAAATTAAATACACCTCAAAAAACTGTAGACAAACTCAATTATTAGCGAGTTTGTCTACAGTCTGCAACCATTCCGTTTTCGAATGGTTTTTTTGTTGAGAAAAAATAGAAAAGCTTAAGATCATCAGATGTATTTTGCAGCATGTTAAAAAAATTATCAATTTTTTTCAAACCGTTTTGAGGTTTGTCCCGTTATCTATAGTACAAAGGTTTTTAGAAAGGAGTGAAGAAGGAAGTGAGGAAAAGGGTCATTTTTGTTGGGTGGATATCATTGATGGTAGTACTGTTAGGATTTTCACCGGAAATGGGTTCGAAACGGGGGCAAGCTGTTAACGACATCGTAAAAGTATATGGACCAGGTGGACCTCTTGGACCTATTAAGGAAGTGGCGGAACAATTCACCAAAGAAACGGGGATAAAAATTGAAGTAACAGCAGGACCCGAGGAAAAATGGATTGATCAAGCCAAACAGGATGCGGATATCATTTATGGAGGGTCAGAGTATATGTTAACTGAATTTATGCATGATCATCCGGATATCCTTGAAGAAAAAAACCGTACAGAATTGTATGTACGGTCAGCTGGAATTCTGGTTAGAAAAGGAAACCCAAAGAACATACGGTCTTTGGAGGATTTAACGAAAAGGGGTGTAAAGATTGTGGATGTTAATGGAGCAGGGCAACTGGGGCTTTGGGAAGATTTGGCGGGAAGAAAAGGATTGATTCCTGGAATTAGCAGGAATATTGACATTTCAGTGAAGTCCAGTGCAGAAGCTATCGATCTATGGAAGACAAATTCTAAATTAGACGCCTGGATTACATATGAATCCTGGCATTACCGCCTGTCGGATGTGACGGACCTGGTTCAACTCCCTGAAGAAGAAAAGCTCTATAGAGGAACCCCGATAAGCATAACAAGTAAGAGTGAAAACAAGAAAAAGGCAAAACAATTCATTGATTATCTTAAAACGGAAAAATCCCATCAAGTGTTTCAAAAATGGGGATGGAAGTAAATTGACGAGGAGTGAGAGTATATGAAAAAGTGGATGTTTTTTTCGGTAATTATGATGGTATTAGTTTTGGCGGCTTGTGGAAATGAAGCTAAGGATTCACCCGAAAAGGATCAGGCTGTTAGTGGTACTTCCGATGAAAAAGCAGTAACCCTAAAATTATTGGAAAGTGAAAAAACAGGCGAATACTTGGCTGATTCTAAAGGAATGACGCTTTACTTTTTCAAAAACGATAAATCCGGAAAAAGCAATTGTGCGGATGAATGTTTGGAAAAGTGGCCGCCGTTCATGGATAGGGATTTTGCTGTTCCTGAAGGATTTGAGGAAAAAGAATTTGGAACCATCAAAAGGGAAGATACAGGGGAAGAGCAGGTAACGTACAAAGGATTTCCGCTCTACTATTTTGCGAATGATAAGGCAACGGGAGATGTCAATGGTGAAGGTGTGAAAAATGTTTGGTATATTGTGAATAATGAGACGGTTTTTCCAAAATAAGAAAAAGGGACGATCAGTGATGGTCGTTCCTGTTATTCGTTTTCCAAATTTACTTGGTGAGGAGTTGCAGGTGCGATTGAAAGAAAAACTTGATAAGGAATTGATGGGATTAGTAATGAAAAAGCATCGTCCTGCTCTGGAAGAACTTTATGACAGGCATATTAAATTAATCTATGGTTTTATTTTTAAGTTCACGAATGGAAATACTGAAAAAACTAAAGAGATTGTTCAGTTGGTTTTTTTAAAGCTCTGGACCACAAAAAGCAGTTATAATTCCGAAAAGGGGCACTTTGTAAGCTGGCTTTTGACCGTTACACGGAATGTGTGTGTGGATTATGTCCGTAAAGACAGCGTTCATATTCGGAATAACAAACACATGGACATGAGCCATCCAATTGACATGGAAGATCCGAATAATGATATAGAAAATGGGCTATTATACAGTGAAATTGCCAATGCCAAAAGTAAGTTAAGCAAGCCGCAAAAAAGGCTGATTGATTTACTGTATTGGAAAGGGTATTCGTTAACGGAAATTGCCAAAATTGAAAATGAACCGATTGGTACCATCAAGAGCAGACTTCATCAGTCGCTTAAATTGTTGAAAAAGTATTTGGAAGTAGGTGGTTTGTAAATGAATACAGAGTGCGCTAACCTGCTTTCATTTTTATCGGGTGAACTGGGAGAAAAAGAAAAAAAGGCATTCGCGGAACACTTAATTCATTGCCCTGAATGCGCTAGGGAGTATGAACAAATGACGGAAGCCTGGAATTCATTGAAATGGGATTTCGAAGAAATGGAACCTTCTTCTTCCCTGAAAGCAGAGGTTATGAATTTTGTCTTTGAGCCTGATGATGAAGTTCCGATGAGAAAGGAAAAGAATTGGAGTAGTTTTTTCTTTAAGCAGTTTACACCAGTAACTTCAGGTCTCGTGCTGGCCTTTCTAGTTTTGGCTGTTGCGCTGTTATATTCCAATATTCAACTAAAAAAAGAACTTGCAGCTATCAATCTCCCAATGGAGGTTAAAACGTCACTATCATTGCAGCCTGCTCACAAGACCGCTGTAAATATGAATACGGACGGTGCTGCATACATTTTGCAGCAAGGGGAAGAAAGAAGGTTAGTCGTTCAGATTCAGAATTTGCCTAGCCTTCAAGAGTCCGAGGTGTATCAGGTGTGGTTGCTGAAAGATGGAAAACGGACAAATGCAGGAACTTTCAAGCCTGATGAAACAGGCACAGGATCATTGACATACAAACTGTCAATGAATGATCAATTCAATCAAATTGGCATCACAAAAGAACCAGATTCAAATAGTACAAAGCCGAGAGGCGAGAAAATAGTTGGATCTTCATAAAAATAAGAGACTTGCCCGCAGTGGGGAAGTCTCTTATTCGTTTCGTATTTGGAATGATAGCTAAATTAGTGAAAATGGAATATCTCATGAATTTGAATATCAATGTTTGTCTTTTGCTTTTCGTTCTATCAAAAGCAACGTAAAACCCCCAGCAGGATAAGAGTGCTGGGGGTTTTACAAAATATCATGATCGTATACCTATTTATTCATTAAATCCTCACAGTACTCCCGGATCAATGCCGAGGCTTTCGTTTGGCTGATAGAGAGGTCCTTCGCTACTTTCCTGGATGATTTGTAGGTTTGGAAAGATTTCCTTATCAATATCCGCTTCGTTTCATCAACCGCTTTATCGAGCGAAGTGGGGAGATCGATCTGGGTCACTTGTTCAACATTTTCGGTAATCATTTCAGGCAAGTCGGCCATTAGGATAACGGAGTCACTTACTAACACTAACCGTTCAATCAAGTTTTCAAGCTGGCGGACATTGCCTGGCCATGAATAATGAATTAATAGGTTCAAGCATTCTTCCGAAATGACTTTATTTTCATGATATCTTTCATTGAACTTATTTAAAAAATTGTACGTAAGGGGAATGATATCTTCTTTACGTTCTCGCAATGGAGGCAATTGAATATCAATCACATTCAAGCGGTAAAATAAATCTTCCCGGAATCTTTTATCATTGACCATTTCTATTAAGTTCTGATTGGTTGCAGCGACGATGCGGATGTCGACTTTTTTCATTTCACTGCCCCCGACGGGAATGAATTGTTTGTCCTGGATTACTTGGAGAAGCTTTGCCTGCAGAGCGAGCGGTATTTCCCCAATTTCATCAAGAAAGACAGTGCCACCGTCTGCGGATTCAATCAATCCGCGTTTTCCAGTTTTGTTCGCACCCGTAAATGCACCTTTTGAATAGCCGAATAGTTCGGATTCGAGCAGCTCTTCCGGAATGGCAGCACAGTTGATTGTCAGGAAAGGTTTGCTTTTCCGTTTACTGATCCGGTGGATGAAATGGGCAAGCACTCCTTTTCCTGTTCCAGATTCCCCCTGGATTAAAATCGTGGAATCGGTCGGTGCCACCTTTTCACAAAAAGTGAGGATGCGGTTGATTTTACCGCTATTAGTAATGAATCTCCCCGTTTCATCTTCGTTATGAGTCGATTTTGACTCACTACTCGCTTCATTTGCTTTTAACATTTTATACGTTTGGGTTTCTGTGGATGTAGTGACGACCAGTTCAATTTCCCCCGCATCATTTAAAATCGGAATCGCTGATGTCATCAATTCTGCGCCAATATACGTTTGTTGTTTAATGTAGCAAGGCTTTTTTCTTTTAAATACTTCAGGCACGATGGAGGGTGTCCAGTACCCTTTTTCAAATAAGTCCACATTATATTTGCCAATGACTTCAGTAGGTTTTAGCCCATAATGGCGCTCACATGCCTTGTTGACGTAAAGAATCCGCTTTTCGCCGTCAAGGACGAAAATCTCATCTGAGGAATGATCAAGAATCTTTAATAGAGTTTGGAGAGTCATTTCCACACTTTCAGTAGAATCCGGACTTTTCATAAGGTAATCCTCTCTTTTCAAAAGGGAATGAGTGAATTTTGAATACTGTTCTATCAATTTCGAGTTAATTATAACTCGATATGATAACGTTTTCAAAACTAATTTTGAATATTTCGTTTATTTAGGCTGGTTTCCAAGGTTGGCACACATTTTGCATTATATTAAATTGACAGTTGGTTAAATTGTCAGTTGGTTAAATTGTCAGTTGGCTAAATTATCAATTGGTTAAATGAACAATTGGCTATGTTTGCATGTCGATAATTATTGCATGAATGGACACGTTGGCCTAGCAGAATTCTAGTCAATAGAATTATCTAAAAGCAAGTCATCTAGGGGGGAATGAGTATGGAAGGTAGGTATGAAATCTTTGACATTACTATTATCGGGGGAGGACCGGTTGGTTTGTTCACCGCTTTTTATGCGGGAATGCGCCAAGCTTCAGTGAAAATTATCGAAAGTCTCCCTCAACTGGGAGGACAGCTGTCTGCTTTGTACCCTGAAAAATATATTTATGATATTGCGGGCTTTCCGAAAATTCAGGCCCAAGAGCTCATCGATCGATTACTGGAACAAATGGGTCAATTCAAAACGGATATTTGTCTTAATCAATCTGTAGAGACCATTGTTCGTACTTCGGATGGGATGTTTGCCATAACGACACCCGAAGAAACACATTATACGAAAGCGATAATCATCACTGCTGGAAACGGGGCGTTTCAGCCACGGAAACTGAAAATCGAAGGCGAAGAAAGGTTTGAAAAAGCCAACCTTCATTATTTCGTCCAGAATATGAGCCAATTCGCTGATAAGAGAGTTGTTGTGTTTGGTGGCGGTGATTCAGCGGTCGACTGGTCGCTAATGCTTGAACCGATAGCGGAAAAAGTGACACTTATCCACCGCAGGGATAAATTTCGTGCACATGAACACAGTGTAGAGCGTTTGAAACAATCCAAGGTGGAGGTCTTGACTCCTTATCTCCCAGCCGGACTGATCGGAGATGAAAATATAGAAAAAGTGATTGTGACGGATGCGAAGAGTGGAAAGCCGCTTGAAATGGAAGTCGATGACGTTCTTGTCAATTATGGATTCGTATCATCAATAGGCCCAATAAAGGATTGGGGTCTTGAACTTGAAAATAATTCCATCGTTGTCAACTCTAAAATGGAAACGAATATCAAGGGCATATACGCGGCAGGAGATATTTGCACGTACGAAGGGAAGGTGAAGCTGATTGCTAGCGGGTTCGGTGAAGCGCCAACAGCTGTGAGTAATGCGAAAGTTTATATCGATCCAAGAGCGAAAGTTCAGCCTCTTCACAGTACGAGCACAATGGGGGGAAAAGAGAAAAGCACCTCGACCGTTTAATTATGTAAAAAGGGGGAATCCACATGGTTAAATACACAGTGGTTGACCAGGAGACATGTATCGCTTGCGGGGCTTGTGGAGCGACGGCACCGGAAATTTTTGATTATGACGATGAAGGTATCGCTTTTTCAATCCTGGATGCAAACAGAGGGATAACGGAAGTATCGGAAGAATTGGAAGAGGACTTGGAAGACGCCTTTGATGGTTGTCCGACAGATTCGATTAAGTTGGGTGCGGAACCATTTACCAATATACCAGTGACAGCCGGTTAACTCGGCGGAAATGAATCCATTAAGAAATAACCGTTTCTATTAAGTTCAGGAAAGCTTGTAATCATATTTTATTTTAGGGGGAAATGAATGATGGCTTTTAACAAGGTGGAAAATTTAGCAAATCGTAGTTTTGAAAGAACATTGACATATGACAAATACACGGATCCTAAAGTACTCGAAAAGGAAATCGATCTAGTATTCTCTAAAACTTGGCAGCTTGTGGGACACGTCAGCCAATTGGAAAAAGTGGGAGCTTTCTTTACGACAGAAGTAGCTAACGAGCCGATCATCGTGACCCGCGGACAAGATGAGGTGATCCGCGCCTTTTATAACGTTTGTCCCCATCGTGCGACTAAGCTTGAAAAAAGTGACTCAGGCAAGAAGAAAATTCTACAATGCAGTTATCATGGTTGGACATTTAAATTGGATGGGAAATTGAACAAAGCGCCGAATTTTAAAGGCGAAGATGCGGCCTGTGTACAAGATGCCTGTTTACGCTCCGTTCGCATGGAAATCCTGGAATCTTTAATTTTTGTCAACTTGGATGATAATGCAAAACCGCTTAGCGAATCGTACGGTGATTTCTTTGACCGTTTAAGTAAATATCCATTTTTAAGTGAGTTAAAAAGAACAGGCCAAAAAACCAGGGTGATTAAGGCAAACTGGAAAGCGTTCATAGATAACTATTTAGAATGTGACCATTGCCATGTAGCTCATCCAAGCTTTGTTGCAGCACTCGATATGGAAGATTACCAAATCATTACATGTGATAACTATTCACTGCAAGGCTCAATGGTAAAACCGGATAAAAATTACGGAACGGTCGATTTAAATAAGGCGGAAATGCAAGGCGGCTCTTTTTTCTGGCTGTGGCCTAACCTGATGTTGACCATTTATCCGGGTCCCGGAAATATGGCTACCATTCAAATGGTGCCGATTGATCACGAAACGACTTTGGCTGTTTACACCTATTATTTCCGCGATGAGAATTTGACTCAGGAAGAGAAAGACCTTGTTGCTTTTGCCGAACAAGTCCGACAGGAAGATGTGGAACTTGTAGAGCTGGAACAAATAGGTTTCCGTTCCCGTGCCTTTAACAAAGGTAGATATTCCTCTTCGGAAATAGCAATTGTTCAATTTCATGAAATGGTATTGGAGGCCCTAAATGAGTAGAGTAGAGAATCAAGTGAAATCGATGAAACAATTTTTGATGATCAATGGTGAAAAAGTGGAAACGGAAAGCTATGCTCCTCTATTTTCCCCTTATTCCGGGGAAGAAATCGCCCAAATAGCCATGGCGGATAAAGAGCTGACGGAAAAGGCGATTGGAGCTGCCTACAACGCTCGCGAAGTCATGGCAAAAATGCCCGCTTATCAAAGGGCGGATATATTGGAGAAGGTTGCCACGTTATTAATGGAGAATGCGGAAGAAGCGGCAGAAATCATATCCCGTGAATCAGCCAAACCGATCATGTTCGCAAAAGCGGAAGTTGGGAGAACCATTGAGACGTATAAGTTCTCGGCTGAAGAAGCTAAAAGGATTCACGGTGAAACGATTCCTTTTGATGCAGCCACTGGCGGGGTTGGCCGAATTGGTTACACGTTAAGAGAGCCGATCGGGGTCATTGGTGCCATCACTCCGTTCAACTTCCCGATGAATTTGGTGGCGCATAAAGTCGGTCCGGCCATTGCTGCTGGAAACACCATCGTTTTGAAACCAGCTTCGCAAACTCCGCTGTCCGCACTTTTCATCGCAGATATTTTTGAAAAAGCGGGTCTGCCGGCTGGCGCATTAAATGTAGTGACAGGTCCCGGCAGCACGGTCGGAGAAGTGATTGTTGAAAACGACCAAGTAAGCATGGTGACATTCACCGGAAGCCCAAGTGTTGGAATCGGCATCCGGAGCAAAGCCGGCCTGAAAAAGACGACTCTGGAGCTTGGCTCGAACTCTGCTTTAATCATTGATAAAGACATTGAAGTTGATCAAATTATCGATCGTTGCATCATGGGTGCCTTCTCCAATCAGGGGCAAGTTTGTATTTCACTGCAACGTGTATATGCACATGAAGAAGTGTATGAAGAGTTTGTAGCGAAATTCACTGCAGCTGCGAAAAAGCTTAGAATTGGCGACCCATTGGATCCGGATACGTATATTTCCGCCCTGATCTCCAAAGGAGAAGCGACCCGTGTACTGGGCTGGATTGATGAAACTAAAGGAAGCAAGGCAACAATTGCAGCAGGTGGAAAATTGCAAGGCGACATTCTTGAACCGACCATAATTACCGATGCGGATCATCGGCTAAAAGTTTCATGCCAGGAAGCATTTGCTCCGGTTGTCATTGTAAATAAAGTGAGTTCAGTGAAGGAAGCGATTGATTCTGTGAATGATTCCCGCTTTGGCTTGCAGGCAGGAATATACACAAACAATGTGAAAAACGCTTTGTACGCATCACGTGAATTACACGTAGGCGGTGTAATCATCAATGACGTGCCAACCTATCGTGTCGATCAAATGCCATACGGCGGTGTAAAAGAAAGCGGGACTGGTCGTGAAGGCATAAAATACGCCGTGGAAGAAATGACTGAAATGAAATTGGTCGTTTGGAACCAAGACTAAAAATCGAGGAGATCATTTATGAAACAATTCAAAATAGCGGTCATCGCAGGAGATGGCATTGGACCTGAAGTGATTAATGAAGGGATAAAAGTATTAAAAAAAGTGGCTGAACTGGATTCCAGTTTTCAATTGGATTTCACATACTTCCCATGGGGCTGCGAATTTTATGCCGAAAATGGTAGAATGATGGATGATGATGGGATCGATAAGCTGAAAGCGTTTGACGCGATTTATTTGGGGGCGGTCGGATTTCCGGGCGTTCCAGACCATATTTCACTATGGGAGCTATTGTTGAAAATCCGTAAAAGCTTTAATCAGTATGTCAATATCAGACCTGTGACACTGTTAAAAGGGGCTCACTTGCCTCTCGTAGATGTGCAACGTGAAGATATTGATATGCTGTTCATCCGCGAAAACAGTGAAGGCGAGTATTCAGGCGCAGGAGACTGGCTGTTTAAAGGGCAGGAACATGAAGTGGTTTTGCAAAATGGGGTGTTTTCACGTAAAGGCACGGAAAGGATCATCCGTTATGCTTTTGAAACCGCGAAAAAAGAAGGCAGATCGCTGACGAGCATTTCTAAAGCGAACGCCCTTAATTATTCGATGGTTTTCTGGGATCAGGTATTTGAAGAAGTGAGCAGGGACTATCCTGGAGTTGAAACGGCTTCATATCTTGTCGACGCAGCGGCGATGTTGATGATCAAAGACCCGAAACGCTTTGAAGTCGTTGTGACTTCGAACCTGTTCGGTGATATTTTAACGGATTTAGGGGCTGCACTTGCTGGGGGAATCGGGCTTGCAGCCGGTGCCAATATTAATCCTGAGAGGGAATATCCTTCGATGTTCGAGCCAATTCACGGTTCAGCTCCAGACATTGCAGGCATGGGTATTGGAAACCCGCTCGCCTCCATTTGGTCAGCAAGTCAAATGCTCGATTTTTTTGGCTATGAATCTCTTGGAAAGACTGTTCTTGAGGCGATTGAGCAACTTCTGCTGGAAAATCAGGTGCTCACCCCCGATATGAATGGCACGGCCTCCACTTCCGAAGTGGGAGACAGGGTAGCGGAAATCATCGAGTCAATCATTATATCCAAAGGTATGACGGTGAAAAGATAAATGATCGACCAAGGTGATTGAATGGTCATAATAAAAGAATGCACCAAGTATGAAGCCGATACCAGAACCCATTAGGTATATACAAAAGGAAGAGGCCAAGGCTTGGAATGAAAAGCACTTGGTCTCTTTGTTTTACAGTATGAAGAAGATTGTTGTTAATCATTGTAATGAGTCTAAAGTAACTCAAATCCATGATAGAGCTAAGGAGCAGTCAGATGAAACAAGTTGAAATAATTGTTAAAAAAAATGTTCCATGCACTATGAGGGACGGTACCGTACTTTATGCGGATGTATACAGACCTAATTCTACTGGACAATTTCCAGTGTTATTGACAAGGCTTCCGTACAGTAAGGACTTACCGCTTTATTCCCATCGTTATTTGGACACCCACCGTCTTGTTGAAAATGGATTCGTCGTCATCATTCAGGATGTGAGAGGACGCTTTAAGTCAGAAGGGGAGTTCCAGCCATTCAGCCAGGAAGCAAATGATGGATATGACACGGTGGAATGGGCAGCTTCACTCTCGTATTCCAGCGGAAAAGTGGGTATGTTTGGCCTATCGTATTATGGATATACACAGCTGCTGGCTGCAGAAAAAAAGCCTCCGCATTTAGTCGCCATCTTTCCGGCAATGACACTGAATGATCAAAGAAATGGAACGGTTTACCGTAATGGTGCCTTTGCTCTCGGACTATTTGAAACGTGGACATTGGAATCGATTTTGCCTGATTTGCTGAAGCGGAAATTTGAAAAAAGTGTGGACATGACTTCAGCTGTCCGGGAGCTTGCTGACTCCCTCAATAATATTGAGGATTGGTATTCGTATGCACCAATTAATGATTGGCCGCCATTAAAAGTTCTGGAAGAAGATAATTTTTTCTTTGAACATTTGAAGCGCCCAATTGAAGACGAATCCTACTGGCAAGATTCCAGTATTGCTGATAAATATGATAGGTTACAGCTTCCTGCTTATCATATGGGTGGTTGGTATGATTGTTTTATCGGCCCTACTCTGGAGAATTACGTGGAAATGAACAAGGTGAATGACCAATCAAGCAATAAACAAAAACTTATTGTTGGACCCTGGGGCCATGGCCACTTTTCCTCTATCCAGGGTGAACGTTCTTTTGGTGTGCACGCATCTGGGGAGTGGATGAACCTTGAAGAAGATATGACCAACCTACATATTCGCTGGTTTGATCACTGGTTGAAAGGAGTCAGCAATGGCATTGAGAAGGAACCACCCGTGAAAATTTTTGTAATGGGGATTAATGAGTGGCGCAATGAAATGGAATGGCCGCTTGAACGGACTGAATATACGAGTTACTATTTGCACAGTATGGGAAAAGCGAATACGAAAACAGGCGATGGTTGCTTACGAAAAGGTATGCAAGCGGAGGATACGGCTGATTCATATATATATGATCCCAAAAAACCTGTCCCCACAAAAGGTGGAGCCACGCTTTTTTCCGGTCCACTTACAATGGGGCCATATGATCAGAGCGTAATCGAAAAGAGGAACGACGTGCTCGTTTATACTTCTGATCCGTTGCAAGAAGCACTCGAAGTAACTGGACCGGTTAAAGTGAAGTTGTTTGCATCAACTGATGCAGTGGACACCGATTTTACGGCAAAGCTTGTGGATGAATCGCCGGATGGCACCGCGATTATCTTAACCGAGGGAATCGTCAACGCCAAATACCGGAACGGCAATCAGGCAGAAAAGGAACTGAGAGGCGAAATCGTTGAATACGAAATTAACTTGTGGGCGACAAGCAATGTTTTTCTTCCAGGACATCGAATCTTGCTTGAGGTTTCATCAAGCAGTTTTCCACAATATGCACCAAATCCGAATACAGGGAAATCAATGATTGAAAGCAGTGAAACAAAAACCGCCAGGCAAACGATCTATCATAGCCAGGAATTTCCGTCTCATATTCTTTTGCCAATCATACCTACAAGGAAAAATTCATGATAAGTGAAGGGGGAGAAAATGCTCGAAGAATTACATTTTTACCATTACAACCAGTTCTATGAGTGAATTACAGTTCGGGTGAGGTGATTAAAACTCAAAAAGCAGATGATTAAAGCCTTACTTCTCTAGTATTTATAAGAATAGTAGTAGGTGGAGTTCTTGTCTTTACGTCTGAAATCCTTGGCATAAAACTTGCAATTAATAAAATGAAGGGGGATCGTTAATCCATTAGATGGATTCAGGCATCCTTGATGTAATTGTGAGCCGAGAAGTAGAAGCTTGTACTGGAAATGGATCTGTAACCTTGGACTATTAAAAACCGTTATTAATAGTTTGAAATTTCTTAATGTTTTTTCTATTGAATGGTATAGTAGCGAAGGTTAATGTCGCGATGGAGTTGTTTTTAGGAACGAGATTATTGCAACCATAATTTAAAGCGCCTTCAATGGATCGTTTCATTAACATAAGAGGGGGAATTCAATTGAAAAAAATCATTGTGCTGCTCAGCATCATACCCGCAATTGGCTCATTATCTGTGGTTAACCGTGTGGAACCGTATATATTCGGTTTACCTTTCATTATTTTTTGGGCTGCAGCCTGGCTTATTTTAACATCCATCTGCCTTTATATTAGCAGTGTGATCTTTGATAGACAGGAGGAGAATAAATGAACAGTTCCATATTAATCATCATCATGACCCTTGTCTTGGCTTTTTACTTAGGTATCCGCGCAAAGAAAGGGAGGGAGATGAAGCTTGATGAGTGGGCTGTCGGGGGGAGGAGCTTCGGTTCTTTAATCATGTTTGTCCTGATGGCGGGAGAGATGTTTTCGACTTTTGTGTTTCTTGGAGCCAGCGGAGCTGCCTACCGTATGGGTGGCCCCACTATTTATATATTTTGCGCTCTTACTTATATCGTCCCTTTTTGGATTTTGCCCCCTATTTGGCGCTATGCGAAAAAACATAACGTGCTGACGCAATCTGACTTTTTTACAAAAAAGTATAACAGCAAGTCATTGGGACTACTGGTTGCTGTTATTGGAGTCCTTTCAATGATTCCCTACATCGTTTTACAATTAAAAGGCTTTCAGATCATCGTTTCCGAAGCGTCATATGGATTGATTCCCCCCACGGTTGCTGTTTGGATCGGAATGCTCTGCGTAACTGTTTTCGTATATGTGTCAGGAATTCACGGTTCGGCGTGGACGGCTGTATTGAAAGATATCCTCATTCTTGTCGTTATTCTATTTATGGGCATTTATTTGCCAATACATTACTTCGGCGGTATACAACCGATGTTTGAAACTCTGGAAGCAACAAAACCGGGATTCTTATTGCTTCCGGATGAAGGGCTTAGCATCTCTTGGTATATTTCCCTTTGCTTGATCATCGCATTGGGTCAATATATGTGGCCACATTGCTTTGGGGCGAGTTTATCTTCCCAAAACGAATCAGCTCTGCGCAGGAACTCTGCCATTTTACCACTGTACCAAATCATTCTAGTATTTATTCTTTTTATCGGTTTCACGGCCGTTTTACAGATACCGAATTTACAAGGCGGAGATACGGACCTTGCCTTATTTAAAATCGCGAAAGACGCTTTCCCTCCTTGGATTGTCGGAGTTGTCGGAGCGGCAGGTATGCTTGCAGCACTTGTACCATGTTCGATGTTGATTCTGACGGCAGCCACTATTTTATCAAAGAATATTTATAAAGCGGTCAAGCCTGATACATCGAATGAGCAGCTTGCCAAACTAACCCGTATATTTGTTCCAATCGTATCATTAGTCTCCTTAATCTTTACCTTTTATGGAGGTAATACGATGATAGCGTTATTAACCATGGCTTACAGTTTTGTCCTGCAACTTTTCCCACCTTTAGCATTCAGTTTGCTTAAGAGAAATCCGGTCAGCAAAGCTGGAGCTTCTGTAGGGATGATTTTAGGGGTGGTTTTGGTTGCTTACTTTACGCTGGCAGAGGCAACAATGGCCACTTTATTTCCGAAGGCACCACACTTCATACAAGATCTTGATATAGGAATTGTTGCCATTACTTTGAACCTTATCGTGATGCTTGCTGTCAGTGCTTTCACAAGAAAAGATCAACAAACGATTCAGGAAGAAGAACCGGTCAAACGAATCATCATCTCATGATCATTAGGAAGCAAGTGCCAGGTTTATAGCCCTCTAGGGAGGCAGCCTCTGAAAATGATACAAAGCACTACAAAAAGGATAGCGTATGAAGCTATCCTTTTTGTAGTGGACCAAGCATGAAAGAGAAATGGAGAAGCAGATAGTAATCACTTTTTACCCTTACGATAGTGACATTATCTGTGTGAACGTAGTGACGAAAAAAATAGATTTGTGTTAAGTTGGACTAAACTGATTATTGGAGGCAGCGATGAAATACGAGATTATCTTTTTTGATGTGGATGATACATTGCTAGACTTTGGCATATCGGAAAAAAGGGCACTGCACAATACCTTTCTAGAGTTTGGGTTGCCAACAGGGGTCGAGGAGTATGAGGGAAGTTATCAAGAAATCAGTAGGGTATTATGGAGAGATTTGGAACAGGGCATTATTCATTTAACAGATTTGGGAGTGGAAAGATTCAAACGGTTGTTCCTGAAGCATGAGCTTAAAATCCATGCGGATGCGTTCAGCCAAGCGTATCTAAGATATTTGAGCAAGGAAATCCACCTAGTACCAGGGGCTGCAGAAGTTTGCAGGAATCTTGAAGGATGCCGGCTGGCGATTATCACCAATGGCTTTACGACTGTGCAGACGGCAAGAATCGGGGGTTCCCCTCTCTGCCAGACTTTTGAGCATTTGATTGTTTCCCAAGAGGCTGGGTTTCAGAAGCCGGAAAGAGGGATTTTTGATTATGCATTTTCAAAGTTAATGATTACAGAAAAATCGAAAGCGTTGATCGTGGGTGATTCCTTGACCTCTGATATACAGGGGGGATTGAATTATGGAATGGATACATGCTGGTACAATCCCCATCAAAAGGATAATAATTCGGGTATCAAGCCAACCTATGAAATCAGCAAGCTGACAGATCTTTTAGAGGTTGTAGGATGTAAGGTTTAAGGATTAACAAGCATTTGAATATGTTCAAGCCATTCTAACAAACCATAGGCTGCATATCCCGGTGATGGGAACATGCAGCCTATGGTTTTATTTATTTCATAGTTTGAGTATCAGTTCAAATCCAGCTCGTTGGGTTTTAGAGTTTGATCTTTTTCGATGATTCTACTGGATTGCGGTATTAATAGACAAAGCGCTAGGGAGATTGCGAGACCAGCCATCATGAATCCGCCAAATACCAAAGGGGATGGACCATATGAATCCGCCATGGTGGTCCAAATGAGAGGACCGAAACCGGCAATGGCTGCCGCGACCTGATATCCGACAGATAATCCCGTATAACGGACTTTTGCTGGAAAGAGCTCTGAGAATAATGTTCCTTGTGTAGAAAAAATCGCTCCCCAAACAACGCCGAGTACAACTGCCTGCATAAAGTAGAACCAGCCTATCCCTTGTCCGATCATAGTGAAGTAGGGGATAGACAAGACGAAAAGGAGTATCAGGCCACACACATAGATGATTTTTCGACCGATGAAATCAGAAATGTAACCAATGACGGGAATGGTAATGAGCATTGTAGCGCAGCCAATCGTTAAAGCGGTCAGGGCTGAATCTCGTGAATATCCAAAATACATTGTGGTAAAGACGAGAACATAGGACATGATGAATACATTGAAGAACCCGTCCCCGATTTTTAGTCCGATCACCTGCATTACACTTCTCCAATCATGCTTCAACGTGTCAATAATGGGAATCTTCGCAAGATCACCGCTATCTTTCTGCGCTTGAAATTCTTCCGTTTCTTCAATTCCACTCCTTACCCAGATTGCCAATGCGATCAGTACACCACTTAAAAGGAAAGGAATCCGCCAACCCCAAGATAAAAATTGGGCATCGGTAGTCAAAGAACTAATAAGGGTAAGGCTGAACGAACCGGCAACTAAACCAATGGGTACCCCTAGTTGGGGAATGGATCCATATAACCCACGGACCCCCTTTGGGGCAGATTCCGTTGCCAATAGGATGGCCCCGCCCCATTCACCTCCCAAGGAAATCCCTTGAATCAATCTCAGCACCACCAAGATGGCGGGGGCTGCCAGACCAACCTGGGCATAGGTGGGCAGAACCCCGATAAGCATTGAACTTCCGCCCATACCAATGAGGGTGAACATGAGTGCCGCCTTCCGTCCAATGCGATCACCCATATGTCCGAATAGGATGCTCCCGATTGGACGGGCCGCGTAACCTGCCCCGAAAGTGACAAAGGCAAGAAGAAGTGATATCGCTGGATCTTGATTGGGGAAGAATAGTGTTGTAAAAACTAATCCCGTCGCTGTCCCATATAAATAGAAATCATACCACTCAATAACGGAACCAGCTAAACTAGCGAAAAGAACTCGGCTTTTTTTCATGGGAAATGCTCCTTTAATATTGTTTTCATTTGTAAAAAAACGCTTACATCGAAGAGTGTACATTTACATGAACAAAATGGATGGCTGGTGAATATAAGTAAAAAAATGGATTATTTAGATTATTTTAGAGAGGTTATCCATATCCGTCAATATATATCTGATTTTTCTGAAAAAATGAAACGTTTAACATAGCTTATTTCACCTGTATTGGAATATAATTAATTCTAAAGTAATGGAAAAATGAGATCAGCGCTCACGGATAAAATAAGTGTAGTTTTAAGTAAAAGGAAAAAGTTTTAACTCCTGAGGATCATAAGATTCAATTTGATCATTTAGTATTTTTTATGTATAGAAGAGTGGCGATGTGGGAATCATGTGAATAAGGAAATGAAAAAAGTGGAAAGGATAACATTTTAATAAATAGATAATAATCTCCAAGTTACTTAGTATAATAGAAAAAAGGTTAAGGAGTTGGTTTCGTATGGAGAAGCAATTGCCTGGAACATCACTGGAACCTGAAGAGATGGCTGAGATGGTTTTAAAAAAGGCGCTTAGTGATTACCGAAAAGCACAAATCGAAAAAGCCATCGATGACTCATTGAAGAATCGTGATAAGGAAGAGTTCATACGTTTAACTGAAATATTGAAGAGCATTTCATGAAATTTTGCACACTGCAAAAAAGACAAGTAGTTATGATGTAAACGAAAAGCTCCCGTGCACGAAAAGCCAGTGAAGCTTGATAATATATGTAAGATGAAGATGAAATTTTTTTAGCTGAAACATTCTTCGTTAATAGGAATCTATAGTATTATAATATTTTACATTGTAAGCGCTTTCTTGTATAATAGTCAGATAAAGAGAACGACGGAGAGAAGATCCAAGAGATTTTTAATGTAAGGGCGCCAATGTCAAAAGCTATAGGCATAAGAGGCAAAAGGTTTATGCATCAGGATGAAATGCTAAAAGGGGGAAAAGAAATGAAAAAGAATGGAGTGTCGTTAGCAGAATTTGTTCAGGAGGATCGATTCGAACTCAACTCCTACATTACTTCTTTATTTAACAAACTGAATGACTATGTTCCCAAAAGTCGTAAAGATAAAAAGTAATCAAAGAAAATAAAAGATGAATCAGGAAGAGCTGTATAACTTCCTGATTCATTTTTATTTTGTTTTGGCATTTTAGTTTTAATTCCGAGAGGGCCCTTATGAAAAACTTCAATTATTGACAATTGGAGCTGTCTCGATTGATAAGATGGCAATGCAGACAAAGTGGTGAAACAGGGAAGGGGTCATGGAGAGGAAGGATGGTGAAAAAAAGTGGTTATCGTCATTTCAATTATCGTGCCGCATAGAGAAGCGGAATCGTGGCGGTTCACATACAATAGCTTTACCTTCACTAAAATTCAGGCTCCCATTATGGGTGCCTCTTTTTGTTGATGAATTCATCTCGGAATAGGTTATGTAATTCCTAGTCTGTTGGTATAGTAAAATATCTTTTGTTTTTTAGAATGGAGACAGGAAGATCGTTTAGAAATTAAAGGGGCGTAGCTCTAAGAATAGCTGGAATACCAATGCCAAAGTCCATTAAGACAAGAAATATTAATATTCAAAAATATCGTTAACGATATCTTTAAAGTAGTGGTTAGTTCATATAGAACCAAGATTGGTTTATATGTTTATATCTTAGCTGGGATTTCGATTACACGAAGAGGTAATCACTTGTCGAAAAAACATTAATTGAATTTCTAGTCCATTTCCATACCCATCCATGTTTTAAAGTGCGAAGAAGATAGAATATTATAAAAAATCCGAAAAAAAGTGTTTACAAGGAAAAAAGCTTGAATGCATAAAAATTTTCGGCAAGATTGCCATGTTAGTAAATGAAGGCTTCCTTTTATGGGAGCCTTTTTGTATGTGAAAAATAATTAAAAAAACCTGATTTATTTTTGGCTACCGTTGTTTTAACAGGTAGGGAAGGGGCATCACTTACAATCATTCGTTTGAATTAATGTAAGCTTTAACATTAATAATATGGAAATGTGATATTTGTGAATCCCATTCAACTTGAATATGGATTTTTTTATCGATTGAAGTATTTTGACCGCGAGCATACATAGTTTTATAATCGCCCTTAGCTTGAATGGTAACTATTACTAAAAGCCAAGGTCCATGCATGGTTTCGAGGGGACCTCAAGCCGAATCTAAAAATATTTTTTGTATTTCTTTAATTTATAGATGACTGTTGGCTGACTGATTCCCAAATGATCTGCCATTTCGTATGTGGTTTTACATTGTTTCCATGCTTTTGCAATCAGTTGCATTTCAATTTTTTCCAGTGTCTGCTTTAAATCGAATTTCTCCTCACATTCCTGTTCGATTTCAAGGAAAGTGGAATCTTCAGGCTGTTCCATTTGCCCAGTGATGGATTGGGGAAGGTGATCAGGATATATATTGGTTTCTTCAATTGTGAGGATTAATCGTTCAATTAAGTTTTCTAATTCTCGAATATTTCCTGGCCAATTATAATGAGTCAATACTTCATAAGTCGTTGGATGGAATTTTTTAAATTTCCGGTATTTATCATTGATCTTCTGTAAGTAATGCTGTATTAAGAGAGGTATATCTTCTTTACGTTCATGTAGAGCCGGAATTTGGATGGGAATCACATTCAATCGATAATATAAGTCTAGCCTAAACTTGCCTTCACTTACCATTTTCTTTAAATCTTGATTTGTTGCGGCAACCAGACGGAAATTAATATGGTTTTCTTTTTTTCCACCGATACGCTTTATCTTTTTTTCCTGCAATACATTCAGTAATTTGGCTTGCATGGCAAGTGGGAGTTCCCCGATTTCATCTAAGAAAAGAGTTCCGCTATCAGCCTGTTCAATCAGGCCCTGCCGTCCTTGTTTGTTTGCCCCTGTAAATGAACCAGGTTCATAGCCGAATATTTCTGATTCGAACAAGCTATCAGGTATCGTGCTGCAATTCACTTCAATAAAAGGTTCTTTCTTTCGGTTGCTCTGATCATGAACGGCGCGAGCAAATGTACTTTTCCCTACACCAGATGGTCCTAATAAGAGAATCGTCGCATCGGTTTTTGCAACATTATGGATCGTTTTTAAGAGATGCTTTGTTTCATAACTTCTAGCATTCATGTCATGGTAATCCAATTCCTTTTCTCTTAAATCCTCGACTTCCGTTTGATAGCCCTTTACCTTTCGTTGTAATTGCGCAAATTGATCTTGCAATTGCAGGATCTCGGTTTGATCCTGACCATAGCTGATTACCCTAACGAGAATGCCTTCCTTATTAAAAATGGGATAGCCTGTCGACATGACAACATGACCCGTTTTTGTTTGTTGCATGATCCGCTGCGCTTTCTTTTCTTTTAAAACCAGTGCGTTAATGGAAGGAGTTAGAAGTCCTTCTTTTTCTAATTGATAGACGGATTTTCCGATGTAAGAGTCACTTTCCATACCATAAATCTCCCAAAGCTTTGGATTGGAATACAGAATGATTCCATCCTGATCGGTAATGAGGATGTTATTATTCGATGTTTCAATGATCTTATTTAATTCTTCCTCGAGCATTCCGTCGTACATGAATTCCACTCCTTTGGATATAGGGATATTGCTTAATTAAAATATAAATCAAAAAGTCGGAATAATCAAAAATTAAATCAAAAAATATGAAATTGATTAAGTTTTTAATCAAATGATGTAAAAGGATAACGACAATCCTCATTAATGGCAGGGAAATAGTTGGCGCGAATCTTGCTTAAGTAAAAGGTATGATTAAAAATTCCGAACGCTTATTCAAAGCTTTGGAATGAATAAAGAAAATTTAGGAGGATGTAACATGATGAAGTATCAACCGAAAGACTCATTCAAATCGCCCCGCTTTTGCGGAGTTCGTACGTTCATGCGGCTTCCATTTGTTGAACAGGTAGATGAACATATGGATTTTGTCATTACGGGTATTCCATTTGATTCCGGGCAATCATTTAGAACGGGTGCGAGATTCGGACCGGAAGCCATTCGCGATTTTTCCATCCTTTTACGCCCTTATAATCCAGAACAAGATATTAATATTTTTGATTATATATCAGGGATTGATTATGGGGATATTCCGATCATACCGGGCTATATTTCAGAAACGTATAAAAAGATCGAGGAAGAGCTTACTCCTGTCATTGAAAAAGGGATCATTCCCATTTCATTAGGAGGCGATCATTCTATCACTCTAGGGGAGCTGCGTGCAATCGCAAAAAAACATGGACCGGTTGCCCTGCTTCAATTCGATGCTCACTCAGATACGTGGGATAGTTATTTCGATCAAAAGTACAATCATGGAACCGTTTTTCGCCGCGCAATAGAAGAGGGTCTCATCGATGTATCGCGATCTCTCCAAATTGGTATGAGGGGCGGTCTGTACGGGCCGGAAGACCTTCAGGACGCTCGGGATTTAGGCTTGGGTGTTTATACGACGAACGATTATAAACGAATCGGTGTCGAAAAAATGCTAGAGGTCATTCACGAGCGAGTTGCGGACGGCCCTGTCTTTTTATCTTTTGATATTGATTTTTTAGATCCCGTTTATGCACCGGGAACGGGGACACCGGAAGTTTCAGGGGCCAGCATTGATGATGCTTTAAGCTTTGTAAGAGGATTGACGAATATAAATTTTGTCGGATTCGATCTTGTTGAGGTTTTACCTGCATACGATCATGGACAAATCACCGCTGCCGCCGCGGCTAATATTGTCTATGAATTCATTACACTAATCGCTCTCGCCAAAAAAGGAAAACTGGAGGGGAAACAGAAAGTGGAAGATTTGGAAATGCAGCTTAACAACTAGTTTTCATTCAAGTGGAAGGGGTTGGAGAAAAACCTCTTCCTTCCATCTTTTAACAAAAAAAGGGATATAAAATAAAACAACCTTAAAAGGAGATGTGTACATGCATATTTTGGATATATCGATCATGATTCTATACTTTTCTGTTTTAATCATAGTGGGAGTAATTGGATCTAGACGGGCAAAAACAGCAGATGATTTCATTGTAGCAGGGCGTAATCTCGGTCATTTTATGTATTTATCCTGTTTGGCTGCTGTGATATTAGGGGGCGCTTCTACACTTGGAACAGCAAAGTTAGGTTATCAGTTTGGGATATCCGGTATTTGGTTAGTAGTGATGATCGGACTCGGGATTATCGCAATCGGATTGTTTTTAACAAATAAGATCTTTGATTTAAAAGTACTGACGATCAGTGAAATGCTTGAGAAGCGTTACAATTCTCAAACGCGATTAATCAGTGCATTGGTCTCGGTTATCTATACATTCATGCTGACTGTAACGCAAGTGATTGGGATGGGGACGATATTACATGTTTTGGCTGGTTGGAATTTAACGGTTTCCATGATAGTCGGGGGTGGGATCGTTTTATTTTATACAATATTAGGAGGAATGTGGTCAGTCACCATGACCGATGTCGTGCAATTCGTCATCATGACGATCGGGATTTTCTTTATCATGCTTCCAATGAGCATCTCTAAAGCAGGAGGGTGGAGTTCAATTCAAGAAAATCTCCCAGCCTCACATTTTGAGTTAGGCAACATTGGCGGAGAGACAATTTTTCAATATTTTTTACTATTTACCTTAGGGGTAGTCGTAGGACAAGATATTTGGCAGCGACTTTTTACCGCACGAACCAAAGCGGTTTCTCGAGGAGGAACGGTTGGAGCTGGAATATATAGCGTTTTTTACGCGATTGCAATCAGTATCATTGGAATGTGTGCTTTCATTATCCTTCCTAATTTAGGCGATCCACAAACTGCATTTACTAGTATAGCGATGGAAACCCTGCCTGTAGGTCTACTGGGCATTGTCATTGCAAGTGTAGTCTCAGCCCTAATGTCCACTGCTTCAGGAACATTGCTCGCTTCATCCACTTTAGTTGTTAATGACATCATTAAAAAATATTTCGGTTCAGGGATGAGTGAACGTCAATTTTTAAGAACTTCTAGGATTACAACTTTAACGATTGGTGTATTGGCCATAATCGTTTCGATATGGATTCAAGATATTTTAGTTGCACTGGATGTGGCTTACGCAATCTTATCCGGAGCTGTGTTCTTTCCAATCATTCTTGGATTCTTTTGGAAGAGAGTTACGGCTACAGCCGCTTTCTACTCCATTCTGGCTAGCATGATCGCTATTATTGTGGGATTGGTCATTAATGGGCCTTCCTCCACTCAACCCATTCTATACGGACTCGCTACTAGTTTTGTCGTCATCACTACCCTTACTTTCCTAAGTCCCAATAATGAGGTAAAGCAAGAGGTAAAGGAGAAAACGGATATGGACACCTTGGCTAATTGATGGTTCACCTAAAAAAGCAGAAAAAGAATCGAGGAGGAAAGAAATATGACAAAGATAATTTCCCTGCAACCCGCGACATTCGATACAATGGAAGAAGAGCGTAATCACAGGAAAGAACGGTTGGCAGCTTCCTTCCGTCTTTTTTCAAAGTTTGGTTTCGATGAAGGGATAGCTGGCCATATTACGGTCCGCGATCCTAAATATACAGACCATTTCTGGGTCAATCCGTTTGGGATGCATTTTAGTCAAATTTCGGTTTCCGATCTTATATTGGTTAATCATAAAGGTGATATTGTAGAGGGGGAACATTCGGTGAATGGTGCTGCCTTTGCCATTCATTCGGAAATCCATAAAGCACGACCGGATGCCATTGCAGCGGCACATGCACATTCGGTATATGGAAAGACATGGTCTTCTTTAGGGAGACTGCTAGATCCGATTACGCAAGATGCCTGCCAATTCTATAAAGACCATGCATTGTTCGATGATTTTACTGGTGTGGTTTATGCATCTGAAGAAGGGAAACGCATCGCTAGGGCTTTAGGTCAACACAAAGCAGTCATCCTCCGCAACCATGGTCTGCTTACGGTGGGCCAATCTGTAGATTCAGCTGCTTGGTGGTTCATAACGATGGAACGTTCATGTCAAGCGCAGATTATGGCCGAATCTGTCGGTAAGCCTATTTTTATAGAGGAGGAGTATGCAAAATTAACAGCAGAACAAACGGGCACGGAATATGAAGGCTGGCTGAGTTTTCAACCACTTTGGGATAGAATTAGAAAAGAGCAACCAGATTTCTTGAATTGATCATAAAGCACAGCATGGCATTTCGACTTGACATCTCATTAATTAAAGAAAAAGGAATCGTAGGTTCTTGAGGAGGTATTATCATGTCAGAATCAAAGAAAGCAGCTCCTTCACTTTATATAAGGGTCGATATACCCGAGAAATACATCAATGAGTTGAAGGAGTTTTGTTCTGATGTCGTTGTCGAACCATGGGAATTCGGCGAACCTGAACCACAGCCAGCCGTAGATCTATCTAAGTTTGATGTTCTTTATACGATGGGACTTCATGATAACCTCAGCATTCTTAAAAAGGCTCCAAAGATTGAATGGGTCCATTCAGACAGTGCGGGAGTGGAGGCCATGCTTAATGAAGATATTCAAAACAGAGATGTCACCATCACCAATGTCAAGGGTTGCACATCTGTCCCGATTGCCGAGCATACAATTGCCATGCTATTTTCGTTAGCAAGAGGTATGCCGACAATGATCAGAAATCAAATGAATAAAAAATGGGTTGAAATTCCTGTGACAGACCTTGAGAATTCGACAGTGGGGATAATTGGGTATGGTGACATTGGCTTTGAGATAGCAAAGCGATGTAAAGCACTTGGAATGACCGTTATTGGCTGTCGCCGAAATCCCGCCAAGAGGAACGAAGGATATGAGCCTGCTGATTTGATAATGGGTATGGATCAAGTGGATGAGGTCCTTTCACGGTCCGATTTTGTCGTCTTGGCTCTCCCGTTTACGAAAGAGACATCATATTTTTTAAATGAAGAACGATTAAATAGAATGAAAAAAGGCAGTTATTTAATTAATGTCGGCCGTGGCAATACGATTGTGGACGAAGATTTAATTGAATCATTGAGCAACGGGCACATAGCAGGGGCCGCGCTCGATGTGTTCGAAGTAGAACCATTACCTGAAGATCATCCTTTCTGGCAGCTGGAAAATGTCATCGTTTCCCCACATAATGCCTACAACTCTGCCAAACACCTAGATCGTGTGATGCAATTATTCTTGAAAAATTTAAAGCTTTTTTCTGAGGGTAAACCATTAATGAATGTTGTTGAAAAAAAACTTGGTTATTAACAGCAATGGGATATGTTAAAAAGAAAGATTCAACTGAATGGGGAATTTCGATTTTCCAAGAATATGATGAGTACGAGGGCAGACTCTAATTGGGTTTGCTTTTTTTATGGTTTAAATGCCACTGCATCATGTTTTTCTTGTATAGGACAATCTCTGATCAGGAAAAGCTGAATGTAAGGAGGCGATGTATGAATGGGTACTTTCGAAGTTATTTCCCTGATGCTAAGCTTTGGCATGTTTGTAATTGCTATTCTTGATTTTAAAAATCAAGACAAGAATCCTTGAAGATAACGAAATATGATTATGAAAAGTTTGATTAATGGAGCGTTTTTAAAAAGAAGGTAATGAATTCTGATTTCCAATTTGCAGAGAACACCAGTTATGAGGTGTTCTTTTTGTTGTATAAGTATTTAAGCCAGCCAACTTTGACAAAACAATGAAATGCCAGTATAGTACTAATAGACCAGTTGGTATAATGATGAGGAGTGATCAAGCTATGGCCGATAAAAGAAACTCTAAAGACATTCTTATTGAAGTTGCTTCCCGACTTTTTCGAATACGTGGATATTATGGGGTAGGGCTTAAGGACATTATTGAAGAAAGTGGCATTCCAAAAGGTTCGCTGTATCATTATTTTCCGAAAGGCAAAGAAGAATTGGCGATTGAAGCGATCAATCATACTAAAGAATTCGTCATTAATGAAATTAAACGGGGATTTGATGAGATCGATGACCCTATTAAAGCCATTCAGGCTCATATTTTTCAATTATCCGAGGTCTTTGGTGAAAGTGAAAATCTATTAGGACTGCCGATCGGTACGATAGCGGCTGAAACATATACGACAAGTGAGCCGATAAGAACGGCCTGTCAAGAAGCGATAGAAGAATGGCAATCCATTTATGTGAAAAAATTGCTTGAGGCGAAATATAGTGAGAAACGGTCAAAGGAATTGAGTATTGTAATAAATGCTTTAATTGAAGGGGGCATCCTGTTATCTTTAACGGCGAAAAATGGGGAACCTCTCCAAGCCATTGCGGAACAAATACCTTTATTGTTGATAAATAAATAAGTCATACGGAAACATTATTATAAGCTTTGGTCGATACGGTTAATTGGAGGAATTATTTTATGTCTACAAATGCAACACAGCAACAAAGCCCAGTCATAAGAACGACCCCTATATTAATTTCATTTTTAATTGCGGGGTTCATTGGGTTATTCAGTGAGACGGCCTTAAATATGGCGCTAGGGGACTTAATACAGGAATTCACTATCAGCCCATCCACTGTACAATGGCTGACAACAGGTTATTTATTAACCTTGGGGATACTGGTTCCCGTTTCCGGGCTCTTGATCCAGTGGTTCAATACTCGTCAATTATTCATTGCCTCAATGGTGTTCTCGATCTTCGGTACACTCCTTGCAGCCATAGCACCTGGGTTCGGACTCTTGATGCTGGCTCGCGTCATCCAGGCAGTCGGAACGGGTCTTTTACTGCCGCTTATGTTCAATACCATTTTGGTTATTTTCCCGATCCATAAAAGGGGAGCGACGATGGGATTGATGGGACTTGTAATCATGTTTGCACCTGCCATCGGACCGACAGTTTCAGGTCTGATCATCGAAAATCTGAAGTGGAATTACATCTTCTGGGTGACTTTACCGTTCTTTGTGATCGCATTATTATTTGGTCTCAAGTATATGCAAAACGTTTCTACGATCACCAAACCAAAAATCGATGTACCATCCATCATTTTATCGACAATCGGGTTTGGGGGAATCGTTTATGGCTTTAGTATTGTAGGAGAATCAGGATGGAGGAATGCCATTGTTTTATCCTCTATCATTGTTGGCCTTATCGCGTTATTCCTGTTTGCAGTAAGACAATTCAATATGGAGAGACCGATGATTGACTTGCGCGTTTTTAAATATCCCATGTTCACGTTAGGGTTAATTACCGTTTTCATTACCTTCATGATCATCATGTCTTCCATGATTCTCTTACCGTTATACCTGCAAACTGGGCTGGCATTAGCTGCATTTTCAGCTGGGCTTGTACTATTACCGGGAGGAGTGCTTAATGGTATCATGTCCCCGTTTACGGGACGCATTTTTGATAAGTTCGGACCAAGAGGATTAGTGATCCCGGGCTTCATTATCATGATTGTAATGTTATGGTCTTTGACGAACGTGACGACCGAGACTTCTATCATGATGGTAGTCGTCATGCATACTTTCCTTATGATTGGTGTTTCGATGGTCATGATGCCCGCACAGACAAACGGCTTGAATCAACTGCCGAAAAATCTTTATCCGGATGGAACGGCTCTTATGAATACATTGCAACAAGTGTCGGGAGCCATTGGTACGACGGTTGCGATTACCATCATGTCAACAACACAAAAAAATTATATGGCAAATGCGAAGGATCCGTTAGATCCATCCGTCATTAGCGGATCATTGACTGCAGGCGTTCAAGATGCCTTTATTTTCGGCCTACTCCTTGCAATCATAGGTTTGATCGCGTCGTTCTTTATCAGAACAGCACGAGATTAATAGGAACATATATATAGAAAAGATAAGTCCAGCAGGGAAAAGGTTTTCCCTGTCTGGCTTTTTTTGTGTAGAATTATCTCGTTGAAGGCCGGAATAGATGGGTTGCAGGCCGAATTAGATGGCAGTCCGCCAACAAATTGGAATTTTGAATAGTTTTGTTGGTCTTTTTTACCATTTTTACGAAATGACGTAATTACAAGAGTGAATTATTTGTAAATTAACCCTTTATCGGATAGTCTTACAAAATGATAGTTACCAAAAGTTAGTTTGTTCTCAAAAAAAACAAAGTTTAACAGGAGGAATTTTAATGAAGCAAATTAAAACTAAAATTTTTGAACCTGTAACAGTTGGTGCATGGAATTTAAAAACGAGAACAGCGATGGCTCCTATGACACGGGCGTTTGCTGATAAAGAAACTGGTGTTGTGAATGACCTGACCGTAGAATATTACCGTAAACGGGCAAAGGATGGAATCGGACTTATCATTACAGAAGGTGTTGTGATTTCTCCAAGAGCAAAGGGGAATCCAGGAGTTCCGGGGATTCACACTCAAGAGCAAATCAACGGGTGGAAAAAAGTAACGGAAGCTGTTCACGCTGAAGGCGGAACGATCATTGCACAAATCTGGCATGTCGGCCGTGCAAGCCACAACGAACTTGCAGGAGGACTTCCACCGCAGGCTCCGTCTCCTATCGCTGCTGAAGGAAAGGTTTCACGATTCGGGAAACCCTTTGATATTCCTGAAGAAATGACTGAAGCGGAGATTGCAGAAGTAGTGAGCCAATACAAACAAGCTGCACAAAATGCAATGAATGCCGGCTTTGACGGTGTGGAAATTCATGGTGCACATGGCTACTTAATAGATCAGTTTAATTCTGACACTTCCAATAAAAGGACGGATCGGTACGGCGGTGATTTAAAACAGCGTCTGACATTTATGAAGGAAGTGTTAAAAGCGGTCATCGACGCGGTTGGAGCGGACCGTACCCTTATTCGTTTCTCGGCTTTGAAGATTGACCAGCCAGCTTACATGTGGGATGACCCTGAAGCAGCGATCGAAACATTTATTGAGGCTTTCCATGAAGCAGGAGTCAAAATGATTCACCCTTCCACGATGGAATTTACCAAGCCGATTGCCAAAGGATTGACCATGCATGAATTGGTACGCAGTCATTGGGATGGAGTTATAGTTGGTGTAGGTGGGCTTGATGTGAAAACAGCAGAAGCCGCACTCGAAAAAGGCATCATTGACGTTGCTGCAATTGGACGTCCGCTTATTGCCAATCCGGATTATCTGGCACGAATTAAGCAGGATGAAAAACTTGTTGAATATGATGCAAAGAAACATTTAGGGCAATTGATTTAAAAAGCAAATAAGACTATCGCTTGTTTCTGTAAGTATACCGTCTTGACCATCATTAACTGATGCGATTCTTCAATAAGAAGGATCGCCTTTTCCTTATGGAGCAATTGGGAAGAAAGGAAATATATTTTGCAAATCTACTAGAAAGAGAGGGGATACCAATGGAGCGTATTATGGTTATAGGAGTGTCCGCGGGTGTTGGAAAATCTACTTTTGCAAGAGGGCTTGGAGAATATTTAAATATCGAAGTACATCATTTGGATACATTCTACTGGAGACCTGGCTGGGTGGAAGCTCCTTTAAATGATTTCATTTCTGCTCAGAAGGAAGTATTGAGTCATAGCAAGTGGATAATAGAAGGAAATTATAGTGATTCTTTTGCTTTACGTTCGGAGCATGCCGATACGATCATTTATTTAGAACTACCTCTACATGTTTGTCTTTACCGTGTTGTAAAACGTCGATTGTCTTATATAGGTAAAACACGACCTGATATGTCTGTAGGCTGCAATGAAAAATTAGACTGGCAGTTTGTTAAATTTATAATGATCACCTATTTTCCTCGCAAGAAAAAAATGAAAAACATACTTGGAGAACTTCAAAGGACGAAGCCGGAAAAGCTAATAGTCATTTTAAAAAGTAAGCAGGAAATTGAAGGATATTTGCTAAATAGGAAGGATTAAGCCCTAAGGTTGTCTTGGGGCCATTTTCATTTCATCGTAACCACCGTTTTCTGACCCGGCTGCAACAGCCCTTTTTGTTTTTTTTGAAAGTCGCGATCATTTTGACTTCAGTTAGTGTCACATTCATAAATCTTATACATATTATGTAAGCTTGTACATACATATTTATTAAATAACTTTGGGACAGGAGGACACTGGTTAAAATATATTTGAATTTGGGTGATGGATAAAAATGTTTAAAACACGAAAGGTTAGATCCGATAAAAAATATACTATTAAACCAACGATTCCAGTAAAACTTAAAGAAACATTAATTAAAATATCATATATCACGACTACACCGGTTAAAGATGTTGGAGCGTTTATTTGTGAATCAGGTTTATATTCAAAACAAGTCATTGAAATGTTATCCGTACATTTCAGAAGAACGTATCAATTTAATAATACGGTGTATTTTGGAGAACTTGAAAGAAGGTCACTTCAAAGAGAAAAGTATAATGTACCAACGGATAGAGCTACAATTCGTTTCATCGAATCTACTAATGAACAAATTAATGCTTTGGCATACTCCTTAGATGTTACTCCATCTAAAGCAACCGCCCTGTTATTGGAAACAAGCATCAAGAATCCAATCATAATCAACGAGTGTTTTAACTATTATTTACAGAAAAAGATAGATCCATCAAGAATTATAGAGTTAAAGAAACTTATAAAGTTTATCAATGATAATAATCCTTATGAGGAAGAAATTTCTTGGTCCGAGATATTATCCACTGAAGTACAACAACGATGATGTTGTTTGAAAAAATAAATAGGTGAAATCAAGTATAAGAATTTAATAGAGTGGATAGACTAATAAAAAAGGAGTGGGATATTATGGAAACTAAAACTAAAGAAGAAACGAAAGAAATGTGGAGCGAAATTAATCAATGCATAACGCGATTAATTGATGAAAAACATGACTTGTCCTTTCAGAAGAAAAGCAATGATAATTATATCAATCTATATATTCAAACAGCCGTATTACACACCTTATTTGGACTCTCGGATGAACTTAGGAGAATTGAAAGGAAATATACTGACTTGTGATGTTAACTAGAAAGGTCTCGTGATTGTGAAACAGTAACCCCCCTAGGTTAAATGTCTGACAGACAGTCACCTAAGGGCTAGGAGCAGGAGTATACCTGACTCTATGTCCAGTATACTCTTATCACTTCCAAGTGGAGTAAATGCAAAAACTTTCATGCGTGCATAGAACATAGCACACCTGTTTTTCCAAACAATGGCTTTTTAAAGAAACAAAATCATATGCTCTTCATCATAATAGGTATGATCTATCTTCAATGCTCTTTTCTCTTTTCCAAAAACCTCAAAACCCAAATCAGAATAGAGTTTTTTTGCTGCCTCATTAGTTGTCACGACAGATAAATAGATCTGCTCGATTCCTTCCGTATTTTTGGCCTTCTTAATGACTTCTGCCATCAAGCGCATTCCAATTCCATTACCACGTTTTTCAGGAGAAACGTACACGGCAAAGATAGTGGCTTTATGCTTTAGTTTAAGCTTATTTTCTTTAACTAAAGTAACTACACCGATAAGTTTTTCGTTTTCAAATGCACCTAAAGTAAAAGACTCGTCCGATTGAAACCTGCTCTTATATGTTTCTAAAGGATTTTTCTTTTCCTCCTCAAAGCTTGAACCGAATGACTCAGGATTGTTTTGTAAAGCTTCTAATCTTAATTTTCGGTAATTTTCAGCATCCAGTGGATTCAAGATTCTTATATTCATTATTTCCTCCTATTTAAATGAAAAGTAATTCGTTCTATTTTTTTATCTACCGAGGGAGACCAAAAGGAAAATCATAGACAGTTTTCGGTATCATTTTAAAGGATTCAATAAATCCTGTTAATCTTCCTTCACAAAAAAATTACGTCTTTGAAGAGAGGGAATGCTGAGACGTTGTATTAAATTGAAAAGAAGCTCTTAGTGCTTTGCTGGTACTATAAAAAAATAAGAACAGATCCTCAGATGGATTTGTTCTTATTTTGGTTGGCTATTCGGTTATCCTAATCCTTTTTTTGAATGAAAAAAATGGCACATAATAGGTAATAATAAGTTTGGGATTTTCAGTAAGAGGATACATACAGAGTGTTAATGGAAGCATTAGGAAATCTTAATCTTTGACCGATGAACTTCATCAGTGATACGCTTACTTTTCGATATTACATATTCAAAATCAAGGAGGAATGAAGGATGACACAATCCAAACAACAAAAAATCACCTTGGCAAACCGTCCAAAAGGTATGCCTTCGAAAGAGGATTTTAACTTTGTGGAGAGTGAAGTTCCCACACCAAAAGATAATGAGATTTTAGTACGGACGCTATATTTATCTGTCGATCCATACATGCGTGGAAGAATGCAAAATACTAAATCATATATTGCTCCATTTGAATTGAATAAGGTCATCACAGGCGGCGTTGTTGCTGAAGTGGTAGACTCCAAATCGAATTCCTTTAAACAAGGGGATGTCGTGGTTGGGAATATAGACTGGGCAGAATATACAGTGGTCACTGAAAAAGAAATTCGAGTAATTGATCCTAAGGTGGCTCCGGTCACAACTCATTTAGGGGTTCTTGGAATGACCGGTTTAACAGCTTATTTTGGTTTGCTTGATATTGGCAAGCCTCAAGAGGGTGAAACGGTCGTAGTATCCGGAGCAGCTGGGGCTGTTGGTTCAGTTGTTGGACAAATAGCTAAGATTAAAGGTGCTAGGGTTGTCGGTATCGCTGGTTCAGATGAAAAACTTGAGTACTTAACGAAAGAACTTGGCTTTGATGGTGCCGTAAATTATAAAAAAGATAGTTTTGCGACAGATTTAAAAAATGCCGTTCCTGATGGTGTCGATGTTTATTTCGATAATGTGGGTGGCGAGGTGACTGATGCTGTTTTCACACTTTTGAATACAAATGCCCGAATTCCATTATGCGGGGCGATTTCATCATATAATGCAGAAGGAAAAGATTTAGGACCGCGTTTGCAATCAGCCATGATCAAAACGAGTGCACTAATGAAAGGTTTCACAGTTGGAAATTATGCCGCTCGTTTCCAAGAAGGCGCAACGGATTTAGGGAAATGGCTCCAAGAAGGAAGACTGAAGTATGAGGAAACCATAATTGAAGGGTTTGAAAACACACCTGATGCCTTTCTAGGCTTGTTTAAAGGAACGAACCTCGGTAAACAACTTGTAAAAGTTGCGGAACCCGAATTCGCTCAACTATAAGTTTATGGGAACATAGTGGAGGCGAGATCTTGTTTGATCTTAGAAAATGAGGGTGTATTAAAAGAGCGTCATTTCAAAAAAATCTCGTCAAACCAATAATAATAGAGGTCGAAGCACATCTTCCAGCTAAATCGATGTGCTTCGACCTTTTTTTTGATTGGATATAGGGTTGTCCATTCAGGAACAATTACAAAGCATGTCCTTCATGAGAGATAATCAACCATAGGAATAAAATATGCAGTGGAATTCTCTGGATTTTCATATGTTGGGATCAATGTCGTTTTGGGAGTTTTTGTCGCTTGAATAACAAACGAGATAAGATAGTTATATAGATCATCAATAATTTCGATGCAAGTCACTGACACAAGAATCGATGTGCAGATATGGGCCATGTTTGTCTACATATTTGTTGAAGTCATGACAGTGATGTTCCTTCGTGAAAGTCATACGAAAAGTAGGTGAAAAACAAAGGCATTCAAGAATTACTTACCCTTTACGGTATCTTTTGTTCCATATGAAGGATATTAAAAAAGGGTCTCCTTAAACATAGAACTCAGCATAATGTTATGATAAAGTAAATATAATAGTTACCTAGGTAATCATTTAATGAAAGGATAAATCTGAAATGAATGAAAAGCAAAGGACATCTTCAAAATCTCTGAAGTTGGATGTAATACATACGACATTTAAACAGGCTTTTGAATTAAAAAAGAATCCATTTCCATGGATAAAAGCATTAAGTGCAGGGATAGCGGCTGCCTTACCCGTTTTCATTGGCTTATTATTCGGCAATTTAGCGTACGGTTTATTGGCAGGAATAGGCGGTTTCACTTATTTATACGTATTTAACCAACCGTATCACCAAAGAGCTAAAAAGATTTTCTGTGTGATGGTGGGTCTTGCATTATCTGTTGTATTAGGGACGCTTTTGGCTCCATACCAATTGGGAACAGCCATAATGATGGGGATCATCGGGGCAAGTGTTTTTTTTATTTTTGGTGCATTAAAGATTCCCGGTCCTTCGGCGGTTTTCTTCGTCTTGAGTTTTGCGCTAGCGACAGGTATGCCCATTGATCAGACTCTTGCGCCGTTGCGTGGAGGCCTAGTTTTATTGGGTGGGGCACTGTCTTGGATAATCTGTATGTTAGGTTGGTTCTTCAATCCTCATGGACCAGAAAAGCTTGCGGTGGAAAAGGTATACAGAGAATTGGGGGCTTTCTTTGATTCACTAGGCACCGGGAGATTCAATGCAGCAAGACAAAGAACGGTATTGGCGATGAAACAGGCGGAAGATACATTGTTAGCAGGATTTTCAAACAGGCGAAGTCCAGACATGTTAAAGCGGTTGTTTCTATTGAACGACCATGCGAATGTCATTTTCTTGGAAGCATTGGAAATATCCTTGCGTAAAAAGGTTGTACTAACGCCAGAATTAGGACAATCGGTACGTGCCTTGGCTGACTCCATTGCATCTAAAACTAAAAATGAATCAAAGATTCTCCAGCCGGACCAAATGGAACTAGAGGTGGAAAAGCTATTCGTTGAAATTTACAATGCAGATGCCATCATGAATGAACCGGTTAGTAAAATCCACCAAGAAGCATCAATCTCAAAGCCTTCTTTAAAAACGATTTTTCTTGGGGCGTTCGATAAGAACTCAATTGTCTTTCTCTCTTCCATTCGATATGGAACAATCCTTACCATTGCAGCAATCATAGCCTATTCCGCTGATTTTAACCGTTCGTACTGGATTCCCTTATCCTGTGCAGCCGTTATGTCTGGTGCGTCCATCGTTGCCACATTTCATCGGGCGGTCCAAAGGACTTTCGGGACAATCATGGGACTCCTAATAGCAAGCTTAATTCTTGCATCCGTTCATAACGAGTTCATTATCGTTCTGATCATTTTGTGTTTGACAATCATTACTGAGCTTTTCATCGTACGGAATTATGGATTGGCGGCGATGTTTTTTACCCCTTCAGCTTTAATCATGGCGGAATATTCAACTCAAAGCTATGATTTTAGTTTTTTTGCGACCGTAAGAATAACCGATATCGTCGTTGGGAGCATGATAGGTCTTCTTGGATCGCTGTTAATCGGCAGTCGATCGGCATCAAGTCTTCTCAATCATTTGATGGCCAAAACGATTCGAAGCCAGGGTCAATTTCTATTGGTGGCGTTCTCAGAACATGATAATGAACTTGCAATCGATGAAAGCAGTGAAAGGAACAAAATGCAAACCAATATGGTAAATCTATTAACGGTCTACAATACGGCTCTTGGTGAGATATTCAAAAACAAGGACAGGCTGGAATCACTGTGGCCCGTCATATTTTCGATAGAACAGTTGGGATATTTATTAAATGCAAGCTTGAAATTCTCTGATAGGTCGGTACTTTCAGAGCGTGAACTTGCTCAATTACTGTATGTTTTTGAAACGATGGCAATCGCTGCAGATAAGGGGCGGTCACTTACTAACAAAGAGGTTCCGGAAATTGAAGGGTACTCAAAAATCCGCCATGAAATTTTGGATCTTCAAAAAGCACTTCGGTTTAGCGGTGAAGCAACGAGCTAATCAATCTCCTCAGGGAGTTTTTATTATGGGCTTCCATTCATTAAACGAAGTGGTTCATTCCCTTAATTAAAAGACGGAAAATAAAATGTATATAGAAAAGTCTGTGAAAATGCCAATTTTCATTATAAAATGTACTTACATACAGAAAGGTGATGAACCATGTCAAACATTGCAAAATTTCGTGATTTTTTAACTAGTGAGAAAATCTATATGAATGAGTTGAATGAAGATGGCACCACCTTTTTTAGAGCTGAGCAGAAGTTAAAGGATGGGTGGAAGGTTCTTTTAGTTTTTGCATTCAATCAAGATGAAAATGTGGCGGACTTATTTTGCTTTAATGTCGCCGAGTTGAAGAATCCTGATAAAAAGCAAGATGTACATACACTGTTGAATGAATATAATGCTAATTTTAGGTATTCAAAGCTGTATGAAGAAAAAGGGACCATTTCCATTCGTTATTCATACTCCCTAGAGGGGGATTTTGTACCGGATCTAGCGTTCAGGAAGTTAATCATGTTGCTTGAAACGGCACAGCAGGTTTACCCTCGGCTAATGGAAGTCATTTGGTCTTAAATCATGCTATAGGTTGAAAAAGTTCTCTGATTCAGGGGACTTTTTAACATCTTTGCTAGAGTGAATGAATATATTATCGTTACTATCCATAAATTTAATTTTTTTTAAAAACAACTATTGCATTTTTTCACATAAAACTATATAATTAATTTTGTTGGTAATACGATTCGACAAAGTTCTACAAGGATATGCGGGTGTAGTTTAGTGGTAAAACCTCAGCCTTCCAAGCTGATGATGAGGGTTCGATTCCCTTCACCCGCTCCAATACATACTCATAACGTAGGGTTTCGTTACCTGGAGAACGAAGCTTTGCGTTTAAATATTATAATGAGAATTCTACTGTTTACAGTGGGATTTTTTTATTGTCCAAATTTGTATATCTATCTCTTTTACCTTTAATTTAAGGAAGTAACAGTCTGGGAAGCAAAGGAGCTGGGACACATATAGGTGGCAGTAACGATAACTTGCCAGCCCGCGATTGCAGCTGTAAGAATGAACTCGGGGATATAGTGTGAATCTCAGGTGAATCCAAACTGGAGCATCTATAATTATGTTTAAACGGATCATGTAATAACCCCTTCCGAATTTGAAAGGGGTTTATTTCTGGTCAATTTTGATCATCCTTCTACAATTGAGTAAGTCCCTTCACCACCGTGGATTTCAAGGAACATGTCCATCAACGATTTTGTTAGCTGATGGGCTTCCGTGATAGGTGTGTTGGGTTGTAAATAAATGATTTGGATGGCCTTTTTCGTTTCTTCGGTGACTTTCGTTCGGTTTGAATCAACGTAAGGACTTCCGAATGTGCCATCACGATCAGCTGAAGTAATCATATGTTCCATGGAATTCAATCGGCCGTTCAAGCCTTCATAACCGTCAGAACCATCGCCAATTTTAATCGAGATGTCACCTGCTAATTTATCCCCGTCATAAATGCCGATCGGCACTTCATATAAAAGGGAGAAGAAGTTATTCAAATCGATGGCGGAATGGACGGGGGTTAAGTAATTTTGTTTTTTTACACGGCGGTAAAGGGCTTCAACGGAAGGGCGATAACGAGAAGGGTTGGTTCCTGTCGTCTTGAAAATCTCTCGCCATACTTTAATGCCGGAAAAGTCGGTCAATTCCTTTTCTTCAAGGTCGAAGTAAAGAGCTTCCTGAAATAATTGAAGTCTTCCTTTCACCATTTGTGGGGAGGGACCTACTTCGATGTTTTCATATGTAATGATACCAACTTTGAATTCAGGGATTTTACTGCTAAGATTAGCCGATATGGTAATTTCCAAGCGTTTCACCTCCAAAAATGATTGCAATTAGTTTATCATAGATAGCAATGGTTTGAAATGGATACAAGCCTGGGAATACTGAATGAACGAAGGTGATAAACATGGATATGAATACATTCAAGCAAGAAGTGATTATATATAGTAAAGAAATCGGCATCGATAAAATCGGTTTTACATCGGCCACGACTTTTACCGATTTGAAAAGTCGGCTGATACGTCAACAGGAACTGGATTATCAATCAGGGTTTGAAGAAGCCGATATTGAAAAAAGGGTCAGGCCTGAATTGATTTTCGATAAACCGCAGTCCATCATTTCCATTGCGCTGGCATATCCTTCGAAATTGAAGGATGCCCCGCAAAGTACAAAAAGTGAGCGGCGTGGGATTTTTTGCCGGGCTTCTTGGGGAACGGATTATCATACCGTTCTTCGTAATAAATTGCAGTTACTTGAGGATTTCATAAAAGATAAAGTACCAGGTGCAATGACGAAGTCCATGGTTGATACGGGTGAGTTATCAGATCGAGCAGTGGCAGAACGTGCAGGAATCGGGTGGAGTGCAAAAAATAGTATGATCATCACTCCGGAATTCGGGTCTTATGTATACTTGGGAGACATGATTACCAACTTGCCATTTGAACCGGATCAGCCGATGGAAGATCAATGCGGGACATGCAACAAATGTGTGGATGTTTGCCCAACAGGTGCGCTCGTACAGGGTGGCCAACTGAATTCCAAACGTTGTATCGCGTTCTTGACGCAAACAAAAGGGTTCCTGCCGGATGAATTCAGGACGAAAATAGGCAACCGTTTGTATGGATGTGATACCTGCCAGACCGTTTGTCCGAAAAACAAAGGAATGGATTTTCATTTTCATGAAGAGATGGAACCCGACCCTGAGTTAGCGAAACCGCTGCTGAAACCTCTGCTTACCATCTCGAATCGGGAATTCAAAGACGCATATGGCCATGTATCCGGCTCTTGGCGCGGTAAAAAACCAATCCAACGAAATGCCATTTTAGCATTGGCCCACTTCAAAGATGAAACGGCATTGCCCCAATTGATCCAGGTCATGAAGGATGATCCAAGGCCTGTGATTAGGGGAACGGCCGCCTGGGCGGTTGGGAAAATTGGTCGGGAACAGGTTGTTTCCATTTTGGAAGAAGCACGAATGAAGGAAACGGATAAAGAGGTACTGACAGAAATCGAGAAAGGACTGCAGTTTTCCTTGGAACTACAATGATATATATAAAGCAGCCGCTCCGTGAATCATTATGGGGCGGTTTTTTTGTGTGGGCTTGGTGTGTCCCTTTTGAGTATTTGATTGATTAGGAGTCTCCGTATATTTTTAATAATAGAAAGGATTGATACTCCACTTTTAATGAAGTTGTGTTTTGTCCATGCCCTCACACATACACATTAGCATAGATGGAAAGAAGGAGGGCATGAACTTGAAGGAACAGTTGCAACGCCTTTTACAAGAAAGAGTAGAGTTTTATACTTCCGATAATCAGGAACGGAGTGAAAGGAAATTACATCTGAAAAAGGAATTGATGAGGAACCGTGCTGCGGAAATCGTTCGAGTGAATGCTGCAGGCAAGGTTCATTCAAAGAAAAAGGAAGACAATGATACAGTCCTAACTTATCAGGTGCACCTGCAGTATTTATTGAAACAGGAGGATTCATTTTATATAGAAGAAGAAATGGAAGAAAGGGAGGCAAGGTTTCGAAATGGGTACATGGTGGATGAACGTGAACTTGTGCCCAGCTTTGAAACGGAAGAGGGAACACCAAAGTGGGATGCAGGCGCAGAGCGTCTCGGATATAAGTATGAGCGGATGAAGGCCGTTCAATACGCCGAGCGTTGGTGGAATGAATTCAATCCGGGATACCATAAATTCACTGATGACTGTACGAATTTCATTTCACAATGTTTACATGCGGGAGGAATTCCAATGTGGGGGGCGCCGAACAAAAATAAAGGCTGGTGGATTAGAGGAAAAAGCTGGAGCTACACTTGGACGACTGCCCATTCTTTATATCATCTGCTAAAAGCCGGGAATCTCATCAGGACGAAGCAAGTGGAATCGGCATATGAATTGAATTTAGGTGATATCCTCTGTATAGATTTCGAAGGGGATGGTCGGTTTGATCACAACTTGATCGTAACGGCAAAGGATCAGGATGGGATGCCGCTTGTGAACGCACATACGATGAACAGCCGGCACAGGTATTGGACATATGAGGATTCGACTAGGTATACACCGAACATCGTTTATAAATTCTTTGTGATTTTAGATGGGAGGTGATAGGTTTTTAGTCTTTTTTGTTTAATGCTATAATTAAGGTGAAATTTAAACTAGAGGTGAAAATGAAGTGGCAATACATGTAGTTTTATATCAACCACAGATTCCAGCAAATACAGGCAATATCGCAAGAACGTGTGCAGGGACGGATACGTCTTTACATCTCATTCGCCCGCTTGGTTTTTCTACCGATGACAAACAGCTCAAACGGGCCGGGCTCGATTATTGGGAGAATGTAAAGATCCATTATTATGATTCACTAGAAGAGTTTTTTGAAAAGAATGCGGGCGGTGAATTTTATTATTTAACGAAATTCGGGGAGCAGCCGCATTCCAGCTTCGATTACAGTGATCAGGACAGTGAGATATATTTCATTTTTGGCCGTGAAACGACGGGTCTCCCGAAAGAGCTGATCCAAGAAAATATGGATCGGTGCCTGCGGATTCCAATGACGGATAAAGTACGCTCGCTAAATCTGTCAAATACAGCAGCCATCTTGATTTATGAAGCATTGAGACAGCAAAATTACCGTGATTTGGATTTAAAAACTAAAGGTTGAGTTACACGCATACTGTCATCGGGGGCATTTCAGCCCCGATGATCGATGTTTTACTTTACATACTTATTAGGGGTGGGAGCTTTGAATAATATTATTGAGAAGATCTTAGATCACCGTTCCATTCGATCTTTTGAGGACAAGCTATTGTCTGAGGAGCAAATTAATACGATTGTGGAATGTGCCCAGGCTGCATCGACTTCAAGCTATATTCAAGCGTATTCAATCATTGGGGTAACAGATCCGGAAAAGAAAGCCAAGCTTGCTGAACTTGCCGGTCCACAACCTTATGTAGAGAAGAATGGACATCTATTTGTCTTTTGCGCCGATTTATATCGCCAGGATATGGTTTCGGAGATGGAAGGCAAGGACCTTACCGAATCGATTGAAAGCACGGAGAAATTCATGGTTGCCTGCATTGACGCTGCTCTAGCGGCTCAAAATGCAGCATTGGCCGCAGAATCGATGGATCTCGGCATTTGCTATATAGGCGGGATCCGCACCCATCTCCCTGAAGTGTCCGAGATTTTGAATATACCGCATCGGGTTATTCCGTTATTCGCTCTAGTGGTTGGATATCCGAAAAACCGTTCCGATAAAAAGCCGCGTTTGCCGCAGTCCAATATCTATCATGAAAATGGATATCAGGCGGATAAGCAGGAGTTCATCGGACAACTTGAAGAGTACAACGAAACGATCTCAAGTTATTACGAGCAACGGACGAAAGGGAAACGAAAAGACACCTGGACAGGGCAAATGGCTGACATGCTTGGAAAGAAAAGCAGGTTGTACATGAAAGATTACGTGGAAAAGCAAGGATTCAAAAAACATTAAATGATGATAATGGCCAAGTAGGAATCATTATTCCTAAAAAAAGAGCCATCCTGAAAGATCCCGGAATTATTTCTGGGATCTTTCAGTTTTGACAAAAACAATTTCAGCTCAAACTTCCCATCAGAATTTCTTCTTATTTACCCATGAATTACTATTGACAATATATTTAGATAGAATTATAGTATTTAAGTAGTGGATAATGATAATCATTTTCATTTAGATTTTTACTTACTTATTATTTAAGTAAATGGAGGTTAAATAATGGTTCGCCTATATACAGAGAATTTAAATATTGGCTATGGTGAACGTTTAATTGTAAAAGATCTCAGTGTGGAAATTCCAGATAAGAAAATCACAACGATCATTGGTTCAAACGGATGTGGGAAATCCACACTTTTGAAAGCGATCACCCGGATCATTCCAAATCAATCGGGTACGGTTGTTTTAGATGGAGTGAATATATCAAAAGAAAGCACGAAGATCCTTGCAAGAAAAATGGCCATACTTCCTCAGACCCCTGAGAGTGCAAGTGGATTGACAGTTGGAGAGCTTGTATCATATGGGCGCTTTCCCTATCAAAAAGGTTTTGGACGGCTGACGCCAAAAGACTATGATGTGATTGATTGGGCACTTGAAGTGACTGGCACGAAAGACTTTAAGTTCCGTCCGGTGGATGCTCTCTCAGGAGGACAGCGCCAGCGTGTTTGGATTGCCATGGCCCTTGCCCAGGAAACGGAAATCATCTTCCTTGATGAGCCGACCACCTATTTGGATATGGCGCATCAACTAGAGGTTTTAGAACTTTTACAGAGGTTGAATGTAGAACAGGAACGGACGATTGTCATGGTCCTTCATGATTTAAATCAGGCTGCTCGATTTGCTGACTATATCATTGCCTTGAAAGACGGGGAAATAGTCAAAGCGGGAGATTGTGAAGAAGTCATCACGCATGAAGTGCTTAAGGAAGTTTTCCATATTGATGCGGTAATCGAAAGAGATCAACGAACAAACAAACCAATGTGCAGCACATACAATTTATTAAAAGGAGATAGGACAACAAATGAAAAAGATATTGATTCCGTTTATACTGCTGTTAGTGTTAATTATTAGTGCTTGTGGTAACGAGTCGACCGAAAAAGAAAAAAGCTCCGATTCCAAAAAGGAAAAATCAGGTACCATCACATACCAATCTGAAAATGGGCCTGTCGAAGTGCCTGCAAATCCTAAGCGTGTAGTCGTACTATCTTCTTTCGCAGGTAGCGTACTGGCTTTGGATGTTAACCTTGTAGGGGTTGATTCGTGGTCTAAAATGAACCCTAATTTTAAAGAGTTAAAAAACGTCGAGGAAGTAACGGACGAAAACTTGGAAAAAATCATCGAGTTGAATCCGGATTTAATCATTGGTTTATCAACGATTAAAAATGTCGATAAATTAAAGGAAATTGCTCCGACCGTAACATATACATACGGAAAAGTGGATTATTTAACACAGCATATAGAAATTGGTAAACTTTTGAATAAAGAAAAAGAAGCGCAAGCTTGGGTGGATGATTTCAAAAAACGGGCAAAAACCACTGGTGATGAGATTAAGGCTAAAATTGGAGAAGATGCTACCGTTTCCGTTTTCGAAAAGTTTGACAAACAGTTCTATGTATACGGCGATAATTGGGGCCGTGGAACGGAAATCCTTTATCAAGAAATGAAATTGGGCATGCCTGAAAAGGTAAAAGAAGTGGCATTGAAAGATGGTTACTTTGCTTTATCATTAGAAGTCCTAAAAGACTATGCCGGTGATTATGTCATTTTGAGCAATAACAAAGATCAGGACAGTTCATTCCAACAAACAGATACGTTTAAAAACATACCTGCCGTTAAAAACAATCAAATATTTGAAGCTGATGCAAAAAAATTCTACTTCAATGATCCAATAACATTAGAATACCAATTAGACTTCTTTTCCAAAAGTTTTCTTGGAAAATAATACAGCGAGGGAGAGGGATTCCAATACCTCTCCTTTTATTCTATAAAAAAAGAGATGAGAGAGACAGATGACTAATGAAAATCAACGTTTCATCCCATTTATATATAAACTGATCATAGCGATCGTTGCCTTTATCGGCATTTTCATCATATCGATGGTTTTTGGTGCAGCCGATGCCACCCTCAAGGATGTATGGCAAGCACTGATGTCCAATGCTACCGGTGAGAAGATTTTAATCATTCGTGAAATCCGTCTCCCTCGCGAAGTGGGGGCAATGTTCGTCGGTTCGGCACTTGCCGTTTCAGGTGCCATCATGCAGGGGATTACAAGGAATCCACTTGCTGATCCGGGGCTGCTTGGATTGACGGCAGGGGCCAATGCAGGCCTTGCCATTACGCTGGCATTCGTTCCTTCGGCTAATAACTTGGGGATCATGGGTGCGTGCTTTATTGGTGCCGCTGTCGGAACAATCATGGTTTTTGGAATTGCTGCGATGAAGAAGGGTGGATTTTCTCCTTTACGAATCGTGTTAGCTGGTGCTGCGGTCTCTGCATTCCTATTTGCTGTATCACAGGGGGTCGGTATTTACTTTAAAATATCAAAAGATGTATCGATGTGGACTGCCGGCGGTAATATCGGAACATCTTGGGGACAGCTTCGAGTAATCGTCCCGTTTATTTTAATAGGCATCCTGATCTCCATTATCTTTTCTAGACAACTCACCATCCTTAGCCTCAGTGAAGAAGTGGCGGTAGGATTAGGTCAAAAGACCACACAAATTAAGGCGGTTCTTTTCGTCGTCATCATTTTGCTTGCCGGTGCTGCGGTTGCCCTAGTCGGAAATATGGTATTCATCGGGCTTATGATTCCCCATATGGTACGGGCTATCGTAGGTACGGATTATCGATTCATCCTGCCCATGTCTGCAATTTTAGGAGCCACCTTCATGCTTTTGGCCGATACGATCGGCCGTACAATCAATTCTCCATATGAAACACCTGTGGTAGCGATTGTTGCGATGATAGGTTTACCTTTCTTCCTCCTAATCGTCCGTAAAGGAGGTAAAGCATTTTCATGATCCATTCAGCATTAGTCAAAAAACAGCGATGGCTAATCGGTGCCTTAACCGCACTCATCATCGTTACCATCATTATCGGGACATGTTTAGGATATTCGAATCTTTCAATAGGGCGGCTGATTCCCACGCTTTTCGGACAAGGGACGTTTAAAGAGGAATTCATATTATTTTCCGTCCGATTGCCACGAATCATCATTACCCTTTTAGCAGGCATGGCCCTTGCACTGTCAGGAGCCATTTTACAAGGAATTACACGTAATGATCTAGCTGATCCCGGGATCATCGGGATTAACTCGGGAGCAGGTGTTGCCATTGCCGTGTTCTTTCTGTTTTTCCCGATAGACGCAGGTTCATTTGTTTATATGGTTCCACTTGTCGGGTTTATCGGTGCGTTACTGACGGCCTGTTTAATATATGTACTTTCCTTTAAGCGAAGGGTTGGCCTTGAACCCGTTCGGCTAGTATTGATTGGCGTTGGTTTTTCAATGGCGCTTTCAGGCTTGATGATCGTCCTCATTTCTTCAGCGGAACGAGCCAAAGTCGATTTCATTGCGAAATGGCTGGCAGGAAATATTTGGGGTGCGGATTGGCCGTTCATTTGGGCAGTCCTTCCTTGGCTAATCATCCTCATTCCATTCACTTTATATAAAGCGAATCGCTTGAATCTGCTTGGTTTAAGTGAACCTGTCGCAATCGGAGTGGGAGTATCGATTGAAAAGGAACGGATCGTCTTGCTCATAACAGCTGTCGCACTTGCTGCTGCTGCCGTTTCCGTTACTGGCGGAATAGCATTCATTGGACTCATGGCCCCGCATATAGCAAAATCCTTGGTCGGACCTCGAAATCAATTATTCATTCCAGTTGCCATTTTGATCGGCGGATGGCTATTGTTGCTTGCCGATACGGTAGGCCGTAATATAGTTGAACCCGAGGGAATCCCTGCAGGTATCATGGTTGCCTTGATTGGTGCTCCTTATTTCATGTATTTATTGTTGAAAAAATAAGATCTTGCTAAAATCCCTTGATAATTCTCAGGGGATTTTATGCTTTTTGGGAGAGCTTCCGTGGTCTTTGTTTTTATTCATGGTTTATCTATATCTAATTATTTCATCAGGATTCAATCGTTTAGCTTCGAAATAAAATACTTGAATAAACTTTTTTGTATTTACCCGGGTAGGTGTAAGAACTATAGTTGAATCATTTTGCAGCTCTTTCATTTTTTGGCGAACGACTGTGAAATCAAAAAATTTAGAAGCGTAATTTTCAAACTTCGGATTTGAAAAATCCGTTAAACCGAGGGAAGCAAAATGATTTAACGAATGGTTAATCGTTCTGCGTATTCGCTGTTCGGCAGCCTTTATTTCTCGATTGATATCAGCCTGCAATGCTGAAGCACCGAGCTTTTTCTTTGTGATTTCTACAAAAATATCTTTAAGAGTGGGGAAATGCTGTTTAAAAGTATTAGTCCGTTCATACATAAATAAATATTGAAGCATTTGTATTAAATCTTTAGATCCATTTTCCCCCACAATCCCTAATTCCGATAAAAGAAATTCGCCTACCTCTATTATGCTTTTTTCATTGGAATTATTTGATTGGTCAACTTTTGGCTGCTCAAAATTCAATACACTATTTAAAGAGGCTTGAATAGTAGTGATCGATCTTTCTAAATGAATGCGTTCCATAACTTTTCGAATTACTGTTAATATTTCAATCCGATTGATTGGTTTAGTAATATAATAGTCTATTCCAAGCGAGTATGCCTCACCAATCAGTTCCTTTGATTCAACCTGCGAAATCATTATTATTTTCCCGTTAAATGTACTTTTTATATGGCGAAGTGTCTCAATGCCATCCCGGATGGGCATTAATAAATCAATGAATAATATATCAATTTGCTTTAAATTCAAAATATGTCCTTCTAATAGACTTCCATCTTCTGCTTCCTCCACCACTTCTCCTAAATCTTCGTTCTCAATAATTTGGCTTAAATTTGAACGTATAGCACAATCATCATCTGTTATAAAAAAACGCATGAAAAATCATCCCTTCTGGATCAACTTATGAATGGGTAACTTTATTGAAAAAACGGCGCTGTTACCCTTATTCTCAAACAGGATATCCCCCTCCAGTTCTTTCACAACTTCTTTAACATATGAGAGACCAATTCCTGTTGAAGGTGTCCCGAATTGATCATATTTTGAAGTGAATCCAGGTTGGAATATAACAGTCTGGTATTTTTGGGGGATCCCAGGTCCATTATCTGCAACTTTAAATTCTACATTGTCACAAATTTCACACAAACTTAAACGGACAATTCCCTTTTCTTTAATTGCTTCCACCGCATTAGCGACTAAATTATTGAAAAGAGATAACACGGTATATACATGGTAATGTGAATCATTATTTCCATCTAATGTGTATTCAAATTGAATATCCTTTCCTAGTGATAAGGCATATTTTTCATTAATTCGGATAATTAAATGAAAAAGTTCAGCAGCATCCATATAATCTTTAAAACTCTCATTGGAGATCAATTTGGAGAGACCAGCAAAAATTCGTTGATTATCTTTCTTGACTTCATGCATTTCACCCGCGATGCGCAATGCTTTTTGACTATAGAGCTCTGTAAGGGCATGAAGTGGCTTTTCAGGTTTTTCCAGGGCTTTTAAATCGCGATACAAATCATACGACTTCTTAGTAATATCCTCTGCGTTTTTTAATGTTTTTTTTAAATGAATCGTTTCCTCATATAAATTGGAAATGAGCATCAGCATATGTTCATTTTGTTTTATAATTTGCTTTTCCCTTGATTGTGCTTCATAAAGTTTCATCATATTAAAAAAGCTTAAAACGATAAAACTGTGGCCGAATGCGATCACGATCATCTCATTTATTGAATCTAATGTAATTGTTGTTTCTAATACAAAATATTGAAAGATTAATTCTATAAAATCGGACAATATTTCGATAATGAGACCAATTAACCCAATGATCAAAGATCGGTTTTGAAAACGGTTGATTTTCACTAAATGAAAAAGAAAGGAATAGGTGAAATAAAAGAAAAAACTAGGATAATGAGTTTGAAACGCGGAAGTCCATGAAAAATTATCTTTCATAAAAAAGTCTATTAGAATACGAAATACCACAACCATTGTTCCTGTCAGGAAGCCCGAAAAGGTGGCAGGTGTTTTCTGTAATAATAGTAGAAAGAAGAAAAATGCAGGCGCACCAAAACTTATACGAAACGTTTCATTTAGAGGATAAAAACTCAATTCGCCTGCTAATGGCACTGTTAACAACATCAAAACAAGGATATTGACCTCTTTTTTCATTAACGTACTAAGATTCAAGGCGCTCACCTCCAATTTGTTTAAAAAATCAGTATACAGTTTCAACGGCTTCAATACAACGTTTACTTTGTTCTTGAACAGAACGGCTTTTTCCAATTATGGCAAAACCCTTCTGTTTCTCTATCTACAAAAAATGGTAACCGATCATGTGAAATGATCGCGTTTTTTTTAGTGGATTTTTATTTTTTAGATTTTGTAGGTTTTCGTATGATTATGTAGTTCCCACTTTAAAATTAACAGTAGATAGAATTTTTTTGAAAGCGCTTAACGATTATTTGTGATAGTCATCAAATCGAATAAAGTGAGCACAACAACTAATGAGGTGGAAGAATGTGATTGGAAATTTGACAAAGGATTATAACATTCACGTTAATAGTCAAAAGAAAGCCTGCTTAGATGAATGGGTAGCACATTACAGATCCCATGCTGCTGAAGGACAAACCGCCAATTATATACCGGCATTGAGAAATGCACACTTATCGCAATTAGGTATTTGTATACTTGAGCCGGGTGGAACCATGATCAAGTCAGGGGATTGGGGAGTCCCCTTCACGCTGCAAAGTATTTCAAAGGTGCTCAGCTTTATAGCCGCATGTTTGGGTTGCGGCATTTCTTATGTGTTGGATAGGGTCGATGTGGAACCAACTGGGGATGCTTTCAATTCAATTATTCGTTTAGAGATGCATAAGCCGGGAAAGCCGTTTAATCCTATGATAAATGCTGGAGCGATTACCATAGCTTCGCTTCTTCCAGGGGAGTCTTCACAAAAAAAATTAGAATTTCTCTATGCATTATTTGAAAATTTGTTAGGAAAGCGCCCGACGATCAACGAGGAAGTGTATCAATCAGAGTGGCAAACCTCTCATAGAAATAGAGCTTTAGCTCACTATTTAAAAGAGACGAATTATTTAGAATCGGATGTAGAGGAAGCATTAGAGGTTTACCTGAAGCAATGTTCCATAGAAGTAACAACAGAAGACATAGCCCTGCTTGGACTGATTCTTGCACAAGATGGATACCATCCTATTCGTAAAGAACAAGTTCTCCCTAAAAAAGTGGCTAAACTGGCCAAAGCATTAATGCTTACTTGTGGTATGTACAATGCTTCGGGTAAATTTGCGGCTTTTGTAGGGGTGCCAGCCAAAAGTGGAGTATCTGGCGGGATTATGGCTCTAGTTCCTCCGAGTGCCAGAAACGGACTTCCTTTTCAAGATGGATGTGGGATTGGTATATACGGGCCAGCCATTGATGAATATGGGAATAGCGTAACAGGTGGTATGTTATTGAAACAAATGGCACAAGAATGGGACCTAAGTATTTTCTAAAAGCAGAGAGAATTTGTTCATATAAAAAACAAAAAAGGAGACGTCCTAATGATGTCCCTATTTACAAATGTGAAGTAATGCCGCCAGTACTTTAAGATTCAATTGGGTGTACGCAGCACAAATCATAAATCCAGATACTTTAAGAACGTCATGATAAAGGAATGAATTTAGGAAAGCATGGTGATGAACATATGAATAATTTGCAGCGAAAGATGGGAACGTTTTCGTTAACGATGGTAGGACTTGGGTCCATTATTGGCTCAGGTTGGTTATTCGGAGCATGGAGGGCGGCACAAATCGCAGGACCTGCTGCCATTATCTCTTGGATTATCGGAATGGTTGTTATTTTATTTATCGCACTTTCTTACAGTGAATTAGGGGCTATGTTTCCTGAAGCTGGAGGAATGGTAAAATATACGCAATACTCTCATGGTTCGTTTATAGGGTTTCTTGCAGGTTGGGCAAACTGGATTGCAATCGTTTCTGTCATTCCAGTCGAAGCGATTGCATCCGTTCAATATATGAGCTCATGGCCATGGAAATGGGCGGAGTGGACACATGGTTTGGTGGAAAATGGGAGTCTTACAGGGGGAGGCTTGGCAATTGCCTCTGTATTATTGGTCGTCTACTTTTTATTAAATTACTGGACAGTTAGTTTGTTTTCAAAAGCAAACTCATTTATTACAGTCTTTAAGGTTATTATACCTGGACTTACGATAGGCTCCCTTTTATTCGCTGGTTTTCATGCATCCAATTTTACATCTGCAGGGAGTATCGCCCCAAATGGCTGGGCAAGTGTACTTACTGCTGTAGCAACTTCTGGTATTATTTTTGCATTTAACGGTTTTCAAAGTCCGATTAATATGGCAGGTGAGGCAAAGAATCCTGGACGTTCGATCCCAATTGCAGTAATTGGCTCCATTTTAATCGCAACGGTTATCTACGTTTTATTACAGATTGCATTTATTGGAGCGGTTGATCCGTCTATGATTGTGAACGGATGGCATCATTTGAATTTCAATTCACCGTTTGCTGACTTAGCAATTGTTCTAGGCATAAACTGGTTAGTTATATTACTATATGTTGATGCTTTTATTTCTCCTTCTGGGACGGGAATAACATACACGGCGACAACATCACGAATGATTTATGGAATGGAAAAGAATAAATACTTACCAAGCGTTTTTGGAAAACTGCATCCTCTTTATGGTATCCCGCGTCAGGCAATGTTTTTAAATCTAGGTGTATCTTTCTTATTTTTATTCATGTTCAGAGGCTGGGGCGTATTAGCAGAGGTTATTTCTGTTGCGACATTAGTCTCTTATATAACAGGTCCAGTTACAGTCATGACATTAAGGCGCACAGGTCCGAACTTGTACAGACCATTACGTCTTAAAGGATTAAGTATCATTGCGCCACTTGGATTTGTTTTTGCGTCTTTAGTTCTATATTGGGCAAGATGGCCACTGACAGGACAAGTATTATTTATCATTATGATTGGCCTTCCCGTTTATTTCTATTATCAAGCAAAAATAAATTGGAGGGGATTCCGTCAAAATTTTTCAGCAGGGCTTTGGATGGTTGTTTACTTACTCTGTATGATGACCATTTCATACTTAGGTAGTGAAAAGTTTGGTGGTCTAAACGTAATCCCATTTGGTTGGGATATGGCCATCATTACATGTTTATCACTAGGGTTTTATAGTTGGGCAATAAAGAGCGGATTCCAAACGGAATATTTGGAACAAGGACAAAAAGTAAACGACGACTTGAAATCGATGGAGAACAGCAACGCTTCACAATCGGATAAAAAGAACGCAGTATAAAATATGACGACACCTCATTGATTGGCATGCTCCAAGAAGCATGATTAAGCTATCTAATCGTCATTTCCCTTTGTTGCTTTCGGTTCTCATAAGCTATTGATATTTTTCGATTCCAGAGTAAGCATTTAATGCCATACTCATTCATTAAAGATGACTTCGAAAGTGCTTCTTTCCATTTATATTGATGGTGGGGGCCAAAAAGGGGACGGCAAATTTAATTTGCTGTCCCCTTTTTTGAATTTAAGAAAGGCTGTTATATTCTTTATTTCACACCTGGTTTATCGTCATACCCAGCAGTGAAGATAGCGGCTAAAAATGTAATAGTAACTGCAACGATAATAACTGTGCCCATGTTGTGACCTCCCTTTACCCAAATTGTCCCACTTAAGTATAGGCTTAGTATACCCTAATTTTTAGCAGGAGTGCACACAATTTTTAATGCCGGCCATTATTGTCATCGACTGTTCTTAGGATTTAGCCCTTTTCAATACAAGGAAAGTGGTAGGGATTTTTAAAGTCTGACATGTTTGTCAGACTTGGAGCATAGATTTAAGTATTCTCTGAAAGTGACAGGGGGAGGTTCCTTAAATGGATATTTTAAAGAAAATCGAAAAATTTAGAGAAGATGAACAGAAGCTGAAGTGGGAAGGCACCTTCGCAGAGTACTTAGACGTATTGAAAGAAACACCATTAGTTGCTCAATCTGCTCATTCACGTGTATACAACATGATCAGAGATGCAGGGATAGAAGAAGTAAATGGATCAAAGAAATACAATTTTTTCAGCGGTCAGTTGTTTGGCCTCGAAGATTCACTGGAAAGACTCATCGAGGAATATTTCCATCCGGCGGCTAAGCGGCTGGATGTCCGTAAGCGGATATTGCTTCTTATGGGTCCGGTCTCAGGTGGTAAGTCTACACTCGTTTCTTTACTGAAGCGTGGACTTGAGAATTATTCGTTAAAAGACACAGGTGCCATTTATGCAATAAAAGGATGCCCGATGCATGAAGATCCACTGCATCTCATTCCGCAAAATTTACGGGATGATTTTTATGAGGAATATGGCATCCGGGTTGAAGGAAACCTATCGCCGCTGAATGTCATGAGATTGGAACAGGAATATGGAAGCAGAATTGAAGATGTGATGGTCGAGCGTATTTTCCTTTCAGAGGATAAGCGTGTTGGAATTGGAACATTCAGTCCTTCTGACCCTAAGTCACAGGATATTGCTGATTTGACGGGTTCAATCGATTTTTCGACCATAGCCGAATATGGATCTGAATCTGATCCGCGTGCCTATCGCTTTGATGGCGAGCTGAACAAAGCGAACCGTGGGATGATGGAATTCCAGGAGATGCTGAAATGTGACGAGAAGTTTTTATGGCATTTGCTTTCATTGACACAAGAAGGGAATTTTAAGGCCGGTCGTTTTGCATTGATCAGTGCAGATGAACTCATCGTGGCCCATACGAATGAAACAGAGTATAAAGCGTTCATTTCCAACAAGAAAAATGAAGCACTGCATTCCCGGATCATTGTCATGCCGATTCCATATAATCTGAAGGTTACTGAGGAAGAAAAGATTTATGAAAAAATGATTCATGAAAGTGATGTCTCCGATGTTCACATTGCACCGCATACATTAAGGGTGGCGGCAATATTCAGCATCATGACCCGCCTGAAGGACCCGAAAAAGGGCGATATCGATTTAGTGAAAAAAATGAGGCTGTATGATGGGGAAAATGTGGAAGGCTTTAATTCCGCAGACATCAATGAATTGAAAAAAGAATTTCAGGACGAAGGCATGAGCGGAATCGATCCACGTTACGTCATTAACCGAATTTCCTCTACGATCATTCGTAAGGAAAATCCGTCCATCAACGCATTGGATGTACTTATGTCATTAAAAGCTGGTCTAGATCAGCATCCGTCCATTACGAACGAACTTCGGGAGCGGTATTTGAATTTCATTTCACTGGCACGTAAAGAATATGATGCCATTGCGAAAAATGAGGTGCAAAAGGCATTTGTCTATTCATATGAAGAGTCGGCGAAAATCCTTATGGATAATTACTTGGACAATGTCGAGGCATACTGCAATAAATCAAGGCTGCGCGATCCATTGACCGGGGAAGAAATTAATCCGGATGAAAAACTGATGCGCTCGATTGAAGAGCAGATTGGAATTTCTGAAAATGCAAAAAAAGCATTCCGCGAAGAGATATTGATCCGTATTTCTGCATATGCGCGTAAAGGGAAGCGATTCGATTATAATTCACATGACCGATTAAGAGAAGCGATCCAGAAAAAGCTATTCGCGGATCTGAAAGATGTTGTTAAAATCACTACTTCAACGAAAACACCAGATGAAAGGCAACTGAAGAAAGTGAATGAAGTCATTACGAGACTTATCGATGAGCACGGTTATAATTCCACTTCAGCCAATGATTTGCTGCGCTATGTAGGCAGCTTGTTAAATAGGTAATCCATACTTTCTTGCCCCTACCCCCAATCGGGTAGGGGTTTATATTTTATAACGGACAGTAATTTGCTTGAAATGTGAATGAGAAAAGGAAATGGACAAGCCTTTTTGGAGATGTTAAAGGATGAATTGACAGTCTTAAGGGAATTTTAAATCAAAAAATACGGGCCCCCTTCTTAATCGATGGGAGCCCGGTATTTTCTATAGATTGCCATGGATGCATTCATTTAGTTACATTCAAGCCATACTGTTCAATAAGTGTGATTATTTGGTCTGGTGAAAGCATGTCTTCGCTATGATCGATTTTAATTTCCCCGTCATCAATATCGATGATCGCACGCTCCACACCTTCAGTTTTCAATAGTATGGACTCTAGATTTAAAATCGGGCCTTCAGACGTTGCTTCCTTTACATATAGTGTAGTTGTTTGCATAAACCTTACACCTCCTTAGATTTGCTCATCTGTCTTATCTATACCCCATCTTCCCAGCGGATATGTTATGTTTTGAATATGGAAAAATTGGGTATCAATAAATAGAGGTGATGGAAAATGAGTAAAGAAGAATTGAAAAAAGATCATGTTCCTGAAAATAGTTCCATGGCTAAGGATTATGAAGAGATGAAAGAACTTGGCAAGCAGATGGAAAATCAAAGGACGAATGAAGAATTGAAAGAGTGGGATAAACGCCCAGGTACGGTTCAGCATGAAGTAGAGGAAGATAAAGATTGACGAATATCACAACAAGAATCATTCTATCTGTGTGAAAAGGGTGTCCAGAAAAATACTGGAGCACCCTTTTGTTATGTATGAATTTAGTTTTATTGTTTTAGTGGGTCTGCCTAAGAAGTAGGCAACGACCATTCAGCTTAACATGTACACGCTTTTCCCAACTCATTTGTTTGATTATGTGCTTTGTACATAAACAGCAAATGAATCCTGCTGAAAAACGAACAGACCTGTTGATCTTCATGTCTGTTCGTTTTCATGGGAATTCCTTATTTTTGTAGTTTCGTTAGGAAAAAATCTTAAAAAAACCTGAAGGCCATATATTGGCTTGTCTAGTTCGTAGGCAAACATCCATTATTGAATTTTGTTGTAAATTATCCTGTATCGCTGCATATGATAGAGTAATACATTTCTTTTAGTATGTTTTTTCAAGGTTGTATTTTTTTAAAAAGAAAACCGAGTGCTGTGGGTTTTCTCACACTAATTTATTATATGAAGGAATGATGAAAAGCGTGCAAACATTTTTAAGGGGGGAAGAGAATGTCGGAAGAGAATAATCAACAATATGTTATCTCACAGGAAAATTGGTCCCTCCACCGGAAAGGCTATGATGATCAACAGCGTCATCAGGAAAAGGTGCAGGAAGCGATAAAGAACAATTTACCTGATTTAATTTCAGAAGAAAGCATTGTCATGTCAAATGGCCGGGATGTCATCAAGATTCCCATTCGCTCCTTGGATGAATACAAAATTCGTTATAATTATGATAAAAACAAACATGTTGGTCAAGGAGATGGAGATAGTAAAGTGGGGGATGTGGTGGCAAGGGACGGCTCACCATCCGATGCCGGAGCAGGTAAAGGCCAAGGAGCAGGTGACAAGGCGGGTGAAGATTACTATGAAGCCGAAGTATCGATGATGGAGTTGGAAGAAGCGCTGTTCAGCCAATTGGAACTGCCTAATCTCCAGAAGAAAGAACAGGCGGAGCACACGCTCGAACAAATTGAATTCAACGATATTCGCAAGACAGGCTTAATGGGAAATATCGATAAAAAGAAAACAATGATTTCGGCCTTCAAACGAAACGCTTTAAGCGGTGACCCTGGTTTCCATCCGATTTATAAGGAAGATTTTAAATTCAAAACGTGGAATGAGATCCAGAAACCTGATTCCAAAGCCGTTGTGCTGGCAATGATGGATACTTCTGGAAGTATGGGGTTATGGGAAAAATATATGGCCCGAAGCTTTTTCTTTTGGATGAACCGTTTCTTGAGAACAAAATATGAAACAGTTGAAATCGAGTTCATCGCCCATCATACAGAAGCGAAAGTGGTTCCGGAAGTGGATTTCTTTTCAAAAGGGGAAAGCGGCGGTACGATTTGTTCGTCTGTATATCGAAAAGCATTAGAACTTATAGATCATAAATATGACCCTGCGAAGTTTAACATCTATCCGTTTCACTTTTCCGATGGTGATAATCTGACATCAGATAATGTCCGTTGCGTAAAGCTTGTAGAAGAACTCATGAAGGTTTCCAATATGTTCGGGTACGGGGAAGTCAATCAATACAACCGTCATTCGACACTGATGACAGCCTATAAGAATATCGATAATGAAAAATTCAGGTATTATATCCTTAAGCAAAAGGCTGATGTTTTCCACGCGATGAAAAGCTTTTTTAAAGACGAGGAAAGTAAGAAATATGCATAATGAAACAAGGTAGCTTCTTCGGGATTGTAGAGAAAGTATATTTCTCTCTACAATCTTTTTTTATTTAAGGTGAGATGGTTGGCATACCCCCCATTATAAATCTTATCCTGAGAGCAGGACAGTGCATCTAAACTAAGGGAGCGGCACTGAAAAATAAGGGGAGTTTGAAATTTAAATCATATCGTTTCATTTTTGGAACGATATGGTTGACTAAATATAATAGAATAAAATAGAAGTGCGGAAACACTTCCCCAAACCCATTGTTAAAAGAATAAGCCTAATCCTCTAACTGAATGGATCCAAGACAACGAGGCTTGGTTCAATACTTAAACTGCCTGTTCCTTCATTAATGGGGGCAGTCAGTTTAAGTTTTTTTCTGAATGGAGCATGTGAATCTAAGTAAAGTTTCGTTACGAAAGCTTTGCTTTTACTGAAATTGCAACACTTGCCTATATGTATATAGTTGCCATCATATTAAAGGAGTAAGATTATGTCGAAGCCATTTGCCTTTTTTTTATTATGGATGTCACCAGCATGGACTTTCCTATTAAAAAATCGGATGTATTTCATCCAAGCCTTTTTAGTCCTATTTTTAATGTACCTACTATTAAATAAACAAGAAATAAATACGTTAAAAATCACACTCATTATCGTTACTTCACTCTCCTTCCTTATAAGTGCCCACAGAAAGTAACGGGTAGAGGGAGTAAATCAGACTGACGGGAAATCCCACTTAGCAAAAAGACAGCATTCAACGGACGAAGCGAGGGAATTTAAGGGATGGGAAATGCGCTAAATTCAATCTGATGACCACTCATGCTTTATATCCAACGTGCCAATCAACTTCCCCAACCTTAAGATACAAATGTGGTTATGTAAAAGAACACAATTCATGCCAGTTGATAATAAAAAAGAATGGAACTAGGGGCACAAGATACTTGATATGTAGCTGTGCTTTTTTTTTTTGCCGAAAGATTGGTATCTACATTTTTTGTTTACCCTCCTTCACCTTTATATAAAACAGATTCACTATATTTGAATTTTTTTACATACATGCAGCTTCAAAAATGAATTTATATTCAACATTATAGGAACGAGGAGTTTGTCGAAAAATAGTAATATTAATTTGTTATCTACCAAATCTACTATTTTAGGAGGCAAGGTCCATATGAAAAAAAGTAAGATGTTAAAACCTATTAACGTCATGACCACATCATTTCTGTTAGCAAGCTCTCTATTAATACCAAGTGTCGGACTAGCGGAAGAACCATCGACAGTAAAGAATAAGGAAAGTTCGAATGCAAAAGAGTCGGGGGTTAAAACTCAGGAAGGTCGTAAAACAACTGAAATTCAAGCACCCAATAAAGCAGTTGCAGCAATCAATGCTAACGAAAGGGTTGTCAATAATTTTACGGAGTTAAAGGCTGCTTTAGAAGGTGATAACGGAATTACGACAGTCATATTTGGGAAAGACATTGATGTAAGTGGATCTATTAAGATTCAAGCGAAAAAAACACATATCGTGATAGATGGAAATAACCATACGTTAACGCAAACTGGAGGAACAGGAGGATTGGATAGCATATATTATGGTTATGCCTATGAATTACAAAGTACCACTGTAAAGAACTTGAATGTTAAAGGTAACAACCCTTATGGTGTCATTGCAATTGGGGATGGATTAAATAATGTAGAACAAATATTTGAAAATGTATCATATAGTGGACCGCAAATGATTTATAACAGAGGTGGAAAAGCAACTTTTAAGGATTTTAACGCCATAAACATTACCAGTCAAGAAATGGCTGAAACTGGAAGTGTGGAATTTCATGATGAAACTATCATAGCTCATAATAGTGCCTATTCCCTTATTTGGTCTGTTTCAGAACAACCGGATTTTATAGTCGCACCTAATGCGAATGTGAACATTACTACTCTTCAAAGTGGGCAAGGAATATTTTATCCGACAAAAGGTTATGGAGCTTTCATTATTGGGGAAAATGCAAAGGTGAATATTAATGGGCATAAAGGTTTTACAGGCCAGGGGATATTGAGAAATTTCATCGTCGATTCAGGGGCAGAGTTGGATATGAATAGAACGGGTAAAGATACATTAGCAATGATCTCGTTTCATAATGATGCAAAGATTAATGAAAAGGCAAAACTTAATGTTAGTACAGAAAATGGAGTTGCAGTGTATGCACCATATGTAGGGAAATTGTTTTTTAACAATCCAAAGAAGGTTGTAATATCCTCGCTTAATAGTCAAGCCTTTTATAGTGCTGCAAGCTTAGATTTTAATATGGTAACGGATGAGCTGAAGATTTGGGAGAACACGTCCAATACCCCTACCAAAACGTTTGCAGGCAGGGAAGGTCAGCCTTTTAAATGGTCAGCTGTTTATCACAAAAATCAGCTCTGGTCAGAGGCTCCTACAGTAAATATGTACATGGGTAAAACCAAAAAGATTGAATTAGGAGATAGGCAAGCCGAAAAAGAATTGGCCGATGCGAAAAACAAAGCCGAAGGGCTATTTACGGATGGCAATTTCAATACGTTGAAGAACACAACAAACCAGTCAGCCATTGATGAAGCTAAAAACGCGGTTGATGAGCTTCCGGAAGGTGCAGAGAAAAACCGCTTGAAAGATTTAGTAAACAAAGCACAAGATTTATTAAATAAAAAAATTCAAGCCGAAAAAGACTTGAACGATGCAAAGAACAAAGTAGAAGATCTGTTCACGGATGACAAGTTCGACACGTTGAAAGGAAGTACCGATCAAGGAGCGATTGATGAAGCCAAAGAAGCGGTCAGTAAATTACCAGCGGGTCCTGAAAAAGACCGTTTGCAAGATTTATTGAACAAAGCGCAAGATCTATTAAATAAAAAAATACAAGCCGAAAAAGAGCTCAACGATACGAAAAACAAAGTAGAAAGTCTGTTCACGGATGACAAGTTCGACACGTTGAAAGGAAGTACCGATCAAGGAGCGATTGATGAAGCCAAAGAAGCGGTCAGTAAATTACCAGCAGGGCCTGAAAAAGATCGCCTTGAAGAGTTACTGATTAATGCTCAAGATTTATTGAAGAAAAACGAACAAGCTGAAAAAGAGCTGAACGATGCGAAGAACAAAGTAGAAGATCTGTTCACGGATGACAAGTTCGACACGTTGAAAGGAAGTACCGATCAAGGAGCGATTGATGAAGCCAAAGAAGCGGTCAGTAAATTACCAGCGGGTCCTGAAAAAGACCGTTTGCAAGATTTATTGAACAAAGCGCAAGATCTATTGAACAAGAAGGAACAAGCGGAAAAAGAGCTGAACGATGCGAAGAACAAAGTGGAAGATCTGTTCACGGATGATAAGTTCGACACATTAAAAGGGTCGACGGATCAAGGAGCGATTGACGAAGCCCAGGAAGCAGTCAACAAATTGCCAGCAGGTCCGGAAAAAGAACGACTTGAAGAGCTACTGAATAATGCCCAAGATTTATTGAACAAGAACGAACAAGCCGAAAAAGATTTGAACGATGCGAAGAACAAAGTGGAAGATCTGTTCACGGATGATAAGTTCGACACATTGAAAGGAAGTACCGCTCAAGCAGCGGTTGACGAAGCTCAAGCAGCAGTCAGCAAATTACCAGCCGGTCTTGAAAGAGATCGATTACAAGCTTTAGTCGACAAAGCCGAAGAACTATTGAATAAGGATGTAACGCCACCGGCAGCGCCTAGATTAAATGGAGTTACTACAGCAAGCAAAGAGGTAACGGGAACTGGTGAACCAGATGCAAAAGTGACTGTTACCATTAATGGCAAAACGTATACAGGGGTTGTAGGTCCAGACGGGAGATTCAAGGTTGATATTCCAAAACAACCAGTCAATACGGTTATGACTGTCACCCTTACAGACGCGGCTGGGAATATCAGTGAACGATCAACTGTCACAGTGTCTCAGTTTATGCCGAGTGAACCTGTCAAGCTTAACAGTGTATACCAAAATGCTGAGGCGATAACAGGTACGGCTCCTGAAGGGGCAACGATTGTTCGCTTATTGGTAAATGGTGTACCTCTTCGTACAGCACCTGTCAATGAAGATGGATCATTCAGTATTTACAGCAAGTATGTAGGGGTGGATGATAATGGGGAAAATAAAACCTTGCAAGCAGGCGATGTCGTAACGGTTGACTACGGTATTCGGACTCCATCGAACATACAAGCCCATACTACGGTACTTAAGGAAATAGAGAAACTGCAGGTGAATCCAGTGGCTCCTAATGCAGATTATGTTACGGGTAAAGCACCTGAAGGAACTCAGCTTCTTCGTTTGAAAGTGAATGGAAATCCATTGAGAACAGTGAGTACTGTTCAGAGTGGAGCCGGGGTGATTAATCCTGATGGAAGTTACCAAATATACAGCCGGTTTATCACTGAGGATGGTGTGCAAAGAAGGCTCCAAGCAGGTGACGTCATTGAAGTGGATTATGGCCCTAATGTTGTAGGAGGGGACATAGCCAAAACGATTGTCCGTTAATCAATGTACTAAATATGTAAGAAGCCCTTTCCATTAGGGTGTAGGTCCTTCTTGCCTATTTGATTATCAAATAGAGTGAGATGTATATAGAAAAAAGGAAAACAAGAATCTCTCTTTAAAGGAGTTTGAGATTTTTAAAGGGGTGACATTTATGATCATAAAGAGAAGATTCAGAAGTATCTCCATCAGTATGTTGGCTATAAGCCTATTTTTGACAGGCTGCACGTCAGCAGAAAAGGATGAACCAAAAGGTGGACCGAAAGCGATACAAAAACAAGAAGATTCATCCGCTAAGGATGAAGGACAAGAGAAAGACGTATCTGGGGTAGGTATTCAGATTGAAAAAGCTATGCAGCTTGAACATCCAGAAAAAAAAGGAAAAAAAGTTTTACAGTTACAGCTGAAGGCAACGAATAAAACGGCAGAAGAGCGACATGTTGACGCTTTTGAAATGTCGGTATGGAATCAAGAGAATAAGAAACTAAGCATCTATCCTGGAGATAATTTAGGGACAAAACTTGCACCCGGAAAAAGTGTAAAAGGAAATGGCTACTATGTGATAGAAGGAAAAGGCCCGTTCAAGGTGCAGTATGAAAATACTGACACGAAGGAAAAGCAAGAATGGACAATTAACAAAGTGACAGACATGACAGCTGAAGCTACTGAGAAGAAGTAGTATGTAATCTTGATAGCTTGACTAAATTTGAATTCCCCCGAGACCTGGCACCGTGAAAAAGGCCAATCAATCGGGGGATTTGTATTTCCATTATGCGGATATACTTGTACTCGTAATCTTAAAGTATAAACGCACTGCTTTGATAGGTGTGAATATCAAGCCGAAAAACGTGGATATTCAGGTTTTGCTGGGTAGATGAATCAAAAACAGAACGGTTCATTCGAAATCTGGAATGAGCATCAAAAATAATTATGATAGTTTATTAATGTTAACGAAAAAAATTAAAAGGAATCTTACAAGCGAACTTCTAGTATGTATACCAACCATAACATTCAAAATGGCGTATCTGGTCGGTTTAGCAGACTCGAATCTATAGCATGATAAGTTTGCAAGTCCATTTGTGGTGAATATTCATCATGGCCTGTTAGTTTTTAGATACTCGTTATGTTTTATAAGTGAAATGAAGGAGTTGTGACCATGATAACAGCGGTAACTCAAGAAGAGGACGAGCAAATAGATAATGCTCGATACTCGCTACAATCTGCTTTGCGGAAACGAATAATGAATAAAACGGCTAAAGTCGGAGTGATTGGATTGGGATATGTGGGTCTCCCAACAGCTTGTCATTATGCATGTAAAGGGTATAAAGTGACCGGATTCGACGTTTCCGAGACAAAGGTTCAAAGTTTAAATAAAGGAATCAATTATATCAATGATGTAGATAATGACGAGCTTACACAATTTATTAACCAAAACCGATTTACAGCGACAACGGATATGAAGCAGCTTGGAGAGATGGATGTCCTTTTGATTTGTGTTCCTACCCCTGTTAATAAGTTGAAAGAACCTGATATCTCGTACGTGAAGGATGTAGGAGAAATTGTGGCTGAACATGTGAAGGAAGGTACAATGGTGATTTTAGAAAGTACGACATATCCAGGAACGACAGAAGAGTATATCTGTACACCATTAACAGTAAGAGGATATGTCTTGGGGGAGAGCCTTTTTGTAGCTTATTCCCCGGAAAGAATAGATCCAGGAAATAAAAAATTCAACTTAAGCAACACACCAAAGGTTGTCGGGGGAATAACGGAAACCTGTACAGATCTAGCTTGCATGTTTATCGGAAAGACCGCCCAGCGTGTTAATGGGATCCGTGTTGCTGAATTAAGCAAAATCTTTGAAAACACATTCCGATGGATTAACATGGCTTTGGTCAATGAAATGACAGTTCTATGCAAAGAATTGGAAATTGATATATGGGAAACGATCGATGCAGCTTCTTCGAAACCATACGGGTTCATGAAATTTACCCCAGGTATTGGTGTTGGGGGACACTGCATACCGGTCGATCCATACTACTTGCTTTATAAAGCAAAAGAACATGGTCATCGAACAAAAATGATTGAATTGGCAGGGGATATTAACGACGGGATGGTTCACTATTCCTATATGCGAATCCTCGAATTGCTTGCATCCAAGGACAAGCTCATGAAACATTCACATGTTGTGGTATTAGGGGCAGCTTATAAAAGTAATATTGGTGATTTAAGGGAAAGTCCGGTCGTTCGTTTACTTGAACGGTTACAAAACAAGGTCCAAAAGCTGACCGTCATCGAACCTTATGCAAAAGAAATCCGGATCAATGAACAAATTCAACTGGTGGCAGAATACGATGTTACCATTCTTCAAAAGGCCGATTTAGTTGTCATTGGAACACCACACACATGTTTTGACTGGAAAAGCGTCCATGATCATGCTTCATTAATATTCGATTCCAAAAATGTGTTGGAAGAAAGTGGTCTGAAATCTGATAAGATTGCAAAATTATAGGCACCAAGACTAGAAAGGTACAAGCCAAAGTGATGTAAAGAATGGATTGGAGTTGATTGAATGAGGGAGACACTCAGTATAAAAGATCTTTTCCAAATGGTAAAAAAACGCATAGCACTCATTTTTATCATCACAACCCTAATAACGGCAATAACAGGAATCGTTAGCTTTTTTATTCTGTCACCTGTTTACCAAGCTTCTACACAAATCTTAGTCAATCAATCCAAGGAAAGTACAGAACTTTACAATGTAGGTGAGATTCAAACCAATATTCAATTGATTGAAACGTACAGCGAGATCATAAAAAGTCCTATGTTGTTAGAAAAAGTAAAAGATCGACTGAATCTTGATCTATCAAATTCAGCAATATCGGAACAAATCAATATCGTCAGTAAAGGGAATTCACAAATATTTACCATTAAAGTTGAAAGTACGGATCCAAAACTCGCTGTAGATGTCGCCAGTGCAATAACGGACATATTCCAAGATGAAATAAAAGCGCTTATGAATGTGAACAATGTCAATGTCTTATCAAAAGCAACTATAGGCGATAATTCTTCACCTATAAAACCGAATCCAATCATGAATATGATTCAAGCATGCTTTGCAGGGGTGATTATAAGTTTAGTTCTAATATTCTTGCTCGAATTTTTTGACAATACAATCAAGGTTGAGTCAGATATTGAAGAACATTTAAATATGCCGATGCTAGGCATCGTTAATTTAATGGATAGTAAAAAAAAGCGGAAATAATAGATCTGTAATCACAACCTCAAGAGGTGAAAAGATTGGCACGCAATGAAAGGCATAAAATGACAGAGATTAAAAAAAGAAGCAGTATCTCTATGTTGAAGTCGAAATCTCCGGTTGTGGAGCAATATAGGACGATTCGAACGAATCTTCAGTTTTCCGCTGTGGAAAAAGATATAAGGACCATGATTTTCACCTCAGCCAACGCTGGCGAGGGAAAATCAACCACTTCGATCAATGTCGCAGCAGTTTTTGCACAGCAAGGGAGACGCATTCTCATCATTGATGCAGATTTGAGAAAGCCCAGTGTTCATACTAACTTAAACATGGAGAACTACCTAGGATTAACGAATGTCATCTCAAAGCAAAATCCATTATCTGATGCTGTACAACCTTCCATTTACCCCAATTTGGATGTGTTGACAAGTGGACCTATTCCTCCTAACCCATCGGAGTTGCTTGGGTCAAACGGAATGGTGACATTGTTGGATGAAGCCAAGATGAAGTATGATTTGGTTATTTTGGATACACCGCCTGTCAATGCAGTTACAGATGCTCAAATACTAGCGAATATGGCAGATGGAGTTGTTTTAGTGGTTAGCAGCGGAAGTACTGAAATACAGCAAGCGAAAAAAGCGAAGGAATTACTTGAAAATGCCAATGCAAAGCTTTTAGGAGCAATCCTAAATAAGAAAAAACAAAAATATCCTGACGAATACTACTACTATGGTAAATAAAAAAGAAATTTAAAAGAATGTATGGGTGGGCTGAAGGGGGATAACAATGATAGATATTCATAGTCATATTTTACCAGAAGTGGATGACGGTGCTGGAAATATCCAGGATAGTATAGAAATGGCGAGGAAAGCCGTAGAGCAAGGAATCACTGACATCATTGCAACTCCTCATTATATTAAGGGGAAATATGAAAATGATAAAGAAAAAGTTGAGGAAGAAACTAGAAAATTGAACCAAGTGCTGGATGAAATGGAGATCCCGCTGAAAGTATGGCCAGGGCAGGAAATCAGGATATCCGATGAGCTTATGGATGATTATGATAATAATAAAATCATGGGCTTGAATGATTCGCGGTACATCCTTCTCGAACTTCCTTCAAACCATGTGCCGAGATATACGGAACGATTGATCTATGATTTGCAAATGAAAAGAATGACACCGATCATTGCTCATCCAGAGCGGAATTTGGAAATAATAAAAAATCCGCAACTTCTAAAAGAACTAATATGGAAGGGAGCGTATTCACAAATAACGGCAGGGAGCATCACAGGTAAATTCGGATGGAGAACAAAAAGATTTTCCAAATTTTTAGTTCACTCAGGTCTTTCTCATTTTATTGCATCAGATGCTCATAATGTTGGAAACAGAGGGTTTCAAATCCGGGAAGCAAATAAAATAATTGAAAAGAATTTTGACAAAGAAGCAGTGAACGGCTTTAAAGAAAATGCCGAGAATGTACTGTACGGAAAGAGAGTCAAGGAACTCTTGTTTCATTAAAAATAATAATATAGGGAGAAGTAGATTTGACATATTATAACCGGCTTTTCACATTAGTCTTACTGGACGCCATGATTGTTGTGACAGCTGTATTTTTAAGTTATTGGTTATTACATCCATATGATGAAATTCCAGCATTCGCCCTGACTAGTACGTTAATTTTACTTGTGTGTCATTATTTCTTTACTGCTTATTTGAAACAGTATAAGAAGGCTTGGGAGTACGCCAGTATCAGTGAAATGTTCAATGTGTTTAGAGCGACGACCTTTTCCATTGCCATTACGACGATCATTCAGCTGTACTTTACCCATTTTCTATATATGAGGGAACTGTTAATTACATGGATCCTTTATATGGTCATGATAGGGTGCTCACGATTGGCATGGAGAGTCTATTCTAATCGATGCATTAAGCAATCACCCAATAAAAAAAGGACGTTGATCGTCGGAGCTGGATCTGCCGGGACGATGATAACGAGCCAGTTGTTAAAGTCCAGCAATATAAAATTAGTCCCAGTTGCATTCGTAGATGATGATAAAACGAAGCTAGGTTTAGAAATCTTCAACATACCAGTGGTCGCAGCTACAAAAAATATCGCTCAAGTGGTAGAAAAATACAAGATCGAGCATATCGTCATTGCAATTCCTTCTTTGAAAAGGGAGGAGATAAATGCCATTTTCTCGGAATGCACGAAAACATGTGTAAAGACTCAAATTGTCCCTAGCCTTGAAGCGATAGTTCAAGTTAAGGTTTCAATTAATGAATTAAAAGATATCCAAATGGAGGACTTATTGGGGCGCTCACCGATTCAACTGGATGATAAAGGGATTTCGGAAAAAATTGTTGATAGTACTATTTTAGTAACGGGTGCGGGCGGTTCGATTGGATCTGAAATCTGTCGTCAAATCATGAAATATAATCCCGCTAAAATTGTATTGCTTGGGCATGGCGAAAACAGCATATACGCGATTGAGTTGGAAATGCTCGAAGCTTATGCAGATACAATAGAGATTGTGACCGAAATTGCAGATATTCAGGACCGCAGGAGAATGTTTCAGGTCATCGACCACCATCGTCCAAACATCGTCTATCATGCTGCGGCTCATAAACATGTACCACTTATGGAGTCCAACCCTAAAGAAGCGGTGAAAAATAACATCATAGGCACGATGAATGTTGCGGAGGCATCGGAAGCTAGCAAGGTGAATATTTTTGTCATGGTTTCTTCTGATAAAGCCGTAAATCCGACAAGTATTATGGGTGCCTCTAAATGTTTAGCCGAAATGATGATCCAGAATAAGAGTTTGTCAAGTTATACAAAATTCGTGACGGTTCGTTTTGGGAATGTCCTTGGCAGTAATGGCAGCGTCATCCCACTTTTTAAAAGGCAAATTAAAAAAGGCGGGCCTTTGACAGTTACGCATCCGGACATGATTCGCTATTTCATGACCATTCCCGAAGCTTCGAGATTGGTCATTCAGGCAGGGGTTTTGGCCAAAGGAGGAGAGGTCTTTGTATTGGATATGGGTGAGCCTGTCAAGATTGTCGATTTTGCGAAAAAGCTCATCCAACTGTCAGGTTACAACGTTGAAGATATCGGGATAACCTATACAGGAATTAGGCCTGGTGAAAAATTATATGAAGAACTACTTGGAGAAGATGAAGTTTATGCCAATCAGATCTATCCGAAAATTCATATTGGTAAACCTAGAGAAGTAAATTGGGATGCAATAAAAGATATTATCACAACATATGATGTCTTGAGCGAAGAAACGTTAAAAGAAAGAATGTTGGATTTGGCGAATTATAGGAAGGTTCACAAAATCCCCGTAACGTGACAATTTCCTGAAGAGGGTTTTGTGAAGAAGGTAAAGCAAGTGTTATAAATGGTTTTTGAAATCGCATCAAATAACAGGTTGGCAGAGTGATGCATGAATACAAATAGAGCGATGAATTCAATGTGTTATAAGAGTTGAAGATAGTGAAGAATTATAGAAAGAAACGAGTGGAAATTCGATAAAAGCAGCAAAGCAAAAACTATGATTCTGTGAATTTATCCGAAGAATTCCCTCGATACTGGTAACCATACACAATGATGATTTGGGAGGGAAAAATGAAACGGGCTTTTGAATTATTGATATCTTGTCTGGCGATCATATTCATTTCTCTTCTTATGATACTTATCGTCATCCTCATCCGTTTGAAATTGGGTTCACCTGTCATTTTTAAGCAGCAGCGCCCAGGTCTTAATGGGAAACCCTTTTATCTGTATAAGTTTAGAACGATGACAGACGAAAAAGATGAAAAAGGGAATTTGGTTCCTGATGAGAAGAGATTAACGGATTTCGGCAAATTACTCAGGAAATTAAGTTTGGATGAATTACCGCAGTTGATTAATGTCATGAAAGGCGATGTGAGTTTTGTAGGTCCACGGCCATTATTAATGGAATATCTCCCATTATATACTGCCGAACAAGCAAGAAGGCATGAAGTCCGTCCAGGAATGACGGGTTGGGCACAGGTAAATGGCCGCAATGCAATCTCATGGGAGAAAAAGTTTGAGCTTGATGTTTGGTACGTAGAAAATCAATCCTTTTTGTTGGATTTGAAAATCATCTATCTTACCTTGATTAAGGTATGTAAACAAGAAGCCATTACACAAGAAGGGCATGTCACAACCCAAAAATTTGTTGGATGATGGGATGAATGATTTGCCAGCATAATACCTGAAAGAAGTATTGAACCTGGAGGGAACGACGAGAAAACCTCTAGGTTCCGTAAATATTTTTCTTAAAGAAACTCTAAATTAGAAGATATGAGAAGTGATTTGGATTGAAGAAAATCGTGGTAATCGGTGCAGGCGGCCACTCAAAGGTTGTTCAAGATATTATTGCAGCAATGGGTGAGTATCGCCTCATGGCTATTTTGGATGATCAATATAGCGCGCTGAAAAAAAAAGGAAATGTGTATTTTGGTCCCATCTCAAGCTTTAAGAGCTTGTTCATCCATTTTGAATGTAAGTTAATTATTGCGATAGGTACGAACGATTTGCGATTTAAAATCGTAAACGAGCTGAGTTTAGATGTAATGGATTATGAGACAGTCATTCATCCTACTGCTGTCATAGGTCAAAATGTCTCGATAGGAAAAGGAACAGTCATTATGCCGAATGTCGTCTTGAACGCAGGTGCGAGAGTGGGGAACCATGTCATTCTTAACACATCTTCAGTCATTGAGCATGATACTCATCTGAATGATTTTGTTCATATAGCACCAAGCGCAACCCTGACAGGAGCTGTCAAGATCGGAACTGGAACCCTGATGGGAGCTGGATCCACAGTCATACCAAGCATCACGATAGGGGAATGGTGTACAGTTGGGGCCGGATCAACCATTATTAAAGACATTCCTCATGCATCAACCGCTGTGGGATCCCCAGCAAGGATAATAAAATAAGGAGTGTGTAGGATGGAGTATAAAAGGATTTATCTTTCGCCTCCCCATATGAGTGGAATTGAACAAATGTATGTAAACGAAGCATTCGAGTCGAATTGGGTTGCACCTCTAGGACCGAACGTAAAAGCTTTGGAAGAAGAATTTGCCAAATATGCAGGTACAAAAGGGGCCTTGGCAGTAAGTTCAGGCACAGCTGCCATTCATTTGGCATTGCAAGTATTGGGAGTCACCACTGGTGATACCGTATTCTGTTCTTCATTAACTTTTATAGCAAGTGCAAATCCTATCGTCTATCAAGGGGCGGAGCCTGTTTTTATTGATTCTGAACCTGATACATGGAATATGTCTGCTAGAGCATTAGAAAGAGCATTGGAAGACGCGAGAAAAAAACAGAAAATTCCAAAAGTCGTCATTTTGGTGCACTTGTTTGGTCAGAGTGCAAAGGTGGATGAGATCATGAACATCTGCAGGAAATATAAGGTTGCTTTGATAGAGGATGCAGCTGAATCCCTTGGTAGCACTTATAAGGGGAAGCAAACCGGGTCGTTTGGTGATATAGGGATTTATTCGATGAATGGAAATAAAATCATTACAACTTCCGGTGGCGGCATGCTGGTATCGAATCAAGGAGGATTTTTGGATAAAGCTCTCTATTTATCTACACAAGCACGTGATCCAACCATTCACTATCAGCATAGCTCTATCGGATATAACTATCGTTTAAGTAACATTCTAGCTGGAATTGGTCGTGCCCAATTAGAAGTGTTAGATGAGCGTGTAAAAGCGCGAAGGGAAATTTTTGATCGGTATAAAAAGTCGTTGGAAAACATACCTGGCATTACCTTCATGCCAGAGTTAAAAGGTACGATGGGGAATCGCTGGTTGACGGCTTTAACAATAGATGACAAAGTCACGGGAGTACGAAACCTTGACGTAATCAATGCGTTAGAAGCAGGAAACATTGAATCAAGACCTGTATGGAAACCGTTACATTTACAGCCTGTCTTTAAAGATGCAGCCATTTTTACGGAAAGCGATGATAAAAATATTTCTAATATGTTATTTGAACAAGGTCTATGTTTGCCATCCGGTTCCGGTATGACAATAGAAGATCAAGAACGTGTAGTGGCAATTGTAAAGGAAGTACTTGAACCGTCCAAAATAAATGGGTGAGTTGTTGATGCGTTACGATACTTGTGACATTAAAGTTACATGGACAAGATATACTAAAGCCTGCTTAATAACCTTCCTTACAATGAAAAGGAGGCCATACGAAAATATGAGAAGGACATTTAAACTGATCTATCAAGATATCGACAGGTTAGCATGTTTATCAAATAAACGAAGTGGTTTGTATGAGAGAGAGATAGAAAATACTAGAAAAAGACTAGTTGAAAATATAAAAGCGATAGAACTGCATTGCATCGTATTCAATAATGAAGATTTCAGATAAATATTTCCTTATGTTTTCTGTACCTTCTGAAAAAAGGTGATTGTATTATTAATTTTTGAAGTCTGTTTTATTCTACAATAGAAATGAGCGTGCTTATGAGGATTGGTGATAAAGTGATTTATAAATCAAGAAAATATAAAATTATTTACATCTATAAAAATGATTTAAAAGTCGAACTTCTTTCGCTTGATTGTAAGTACGGAAAATTCGAATTGGCCCATATTTCTCATTTAAAAAAAGACAAACAGAGAGCATTTGAATATTCCACATGAGTGACCCCATTATTACGTTTGATGTGTAAAGGGTTGCTGTTTAAGAGAATAACAGAAGACGCACCGCTTTAAGATGGTCAGACTGGCGAGAAACCCTCCACATTCTTTTTCGTCCCTTTATTTCGATTCTTGCTTTCAGTGGAATCACTATAAAAAGGTAGGCTATTCCTTTTTTTGATTCACCATATACGGTCATCGATATTGCTCCGTTTAAAGTGTTGCTCTAACTAATAGGAGGCGCCTCATTCTTTTTATAGTGAATGCTCTACAAGTCCACTATAAAAGAATGAGGTTTTTTAATATCTTTTATACGAAAAAGAAAACCTTAATTGCTCATCGATACATCATGAAAAAAAAGTAACATGTTCCATAAATGAAATGATTCATTGTTAATTTGAAATGTTCTAGCTGATTAAATATCTTTTAGAGATATATGACTCGTAAGCAACTAGACATACTATTTGAAGGACATGCTTCCTTGCTTATGGAGATAAGCAAGGAGAGGATTCCGACAGAGTCAAGGTTACTAACAAATATGGAAACTCCTGCGGGAAGGTAGTGTAAAAAAGTCTAAAAGCAGGGTTAGGTGCAATGTGCTTTTTCAGATAAACATGTAAATGGTATTAACTTAATATATGTACTTTTTGAAATTTCAAGGATTAGCTGACTTCAAAAATTAATTTCTTCGTACCAAATATGAAACGACACTTGGATGAAACTATGTTACGTTTGGGTAGTAAGTAGTATTTGTTTTCTACCATTCTAAAAAAACATGTATAAACACGATGGGTAAGTAGGTATTAGTGCTTAAATCCAACTATACAATAGTTTAATAAGAAAATATGAAAATCCATTGAAGTTAAAGGTGATTTTATGAATAGATTTAATGACCGTTATTCAAACCTTTTATATTATTTATTCTATGAGGATAATTGGTGCAGTTTAAACGAACTATCAAAAAAAACAGGTTTTTCGAAAAGTACATTATGGCGGGATATTTTTCATATGAGTTCAAATCTCCCACCTGAATGGAAAATCGAAAAGAATGAAGTACAGGGCGTAAGATTACTGAAACCTAAAAACGGTACATTGGAAGAACTTTGGTTTCATCTGAAAAGTGAAAATACGTATTTTCAAACACTGGATTTAATTCTTTTTAACAATGGAGTAACGATAAAATACATGACTCAAAGAGTTCATGTCAGCCGCTCAACAGTTTACCGACAGTTAGAGAAAATTGAAGAAGTAGTACAAAGTGCCGGAGTTCAATTATCAAAAAGCCCATATAAAATTGTTGGCGATGAAAAAAAGATTAGAAGATTCATCATGCAATATGTAGAGTATATGTCCGTCAATTTAAATGATTTTATTACATCCTTCGATCTTAAGGAATTTCAGGACACACTATTGGAGCTATTAAAAGAACATGCAACTTCTTTACACATGGGGGCGATACAAAGGTTAGCTATCATCCTTCACATTTCAAACATCCGCATATCCCATAATTGCTTCGTATCATTCTCAAAAACGGTTTATATTGAAAATGAAAAATCAAAAGCATATGAAATATCAAAGCAACTATTCAAGTTCATGAAAAAATGTTCAAGCAGGGAGAAACAGATCCACGAAATCTTATTTTTATCTTTATATTTAATAAGCGAAGAAATGTCATTAAATCGTACGCAGGAGCTTAGGCACATTCGTTCCAGGCTTAATTCGGACAGTGGTAAGCCTTTAAGTCACTTTTTAATTACCTTATCAAAAAAAATAGGATTGGATGTTTCCCAAGATGATATTTTCATGTACGAATTTGCACAAACACTTCGTGGGATCTCCTTTGATTTACAACTAAAAACAGATACTAGAATAAATAGCATTTTACAATTCGTACCATATTTCGAAAAAAATCCGTTATTTGCTATTATTGAAGAAATAGCAAATAATATCTCGAATGAATTCACAATATCTTTTGAAAATATTGAAATATTGGAAATCTTCATGTTGGTCCAAGCCTCTATATTAAGAAAAAAAAACCAAATGGTCATAGAGACTGCGTTAGTATGTCGATCATATGTAGAGAAAGATTATATTCGTGAAGTATTGAAACATCATTTCGGAAACCAGTTAAATATTTATGTAATGGACTTATCTGATATAGATTCACTTTTCAGGAAAAATGGATTCGATATTTTAATAACAACAGATTTAGGGCAGTTAATTAATATTGAACACATTCCCATTTATAAAGTTTCTTCCTTTCCAACTCCTTCCGAATTAAAAGAAATTAAGATGTTTACTCGAAAGAATTTTATTGATAGGTATGGTTTAAACCCAAATATCTTATATCCATTTGATGAAGACTTTGATTGAGTTTAGTCACAGTGCTTAAAATAGAGCAATGCCCCGCTTTGATGTATTTAGGCATTTAATCACTTTCTACCTTTACCCCCTGATAATGAACAGTAATATTCAGCTAATAAATTACCACGTCATTAAGCCCAGGTGTTTTGTTTTTTCTCCAAAGGGAGAAGGTGAGTCTATAACAATATTTACCAGATCATCCTTTCGAAATTAAAAACTATGTGAAATGGTTTTATAAGTTTCATCAATGGAGCGATAGGCTGCAAACCATCCATAATTAAATGATGGACATTATCATTTAATCTTGTTTTGCAAGGTGTTCGTTGAAGATGAATATGGAATTGGCTGTGACCGAGTAAGCAACATAACTACCGCTGCTGCTAAAGAAAATGGCCCCGGTGCAATACCGAGACCATCGCCGCTTAAGGCTTTTTATATTATTTAAATAATGTGTCACTGTTCTCTTGTAGTATGTTGTTTTAATAAAAGGTCACTAGCAGCTTTAATGAGTCGATACATATTCGTTTTTTCCTGCACGCATTCCAACAATGAAAATAAGTGCAGATACAACGACTAACATCAATAAGGGAATCGTCCAACTGTGAGTTACGTCATGGAGCCCTCCGAATAAAACTGGCCCAACGGCAGCCAAGAGGTACCCAAATGATTGAGCCATTCCTGATAATTCCGTCGCCTCATGGGTACTTTGTGTTCGAAGACTAAAGAACATCATCGATAAACTGAATATGGTTCCGACACCAATCCCGATCAAGATCATGCATACTGGGATAAACAACTTGCTTCCGTACAATATGCCGAAGATCCCTACAACAAGGAAGATGACCGGTGGGACCACTAACAAGCGCTGACTTTGCATGTGTCCAGCTATAATTGGCATAATGAATGTTATCGGAATGACGGCAAGCTGCATGATGGAGAGCATCCAGCCAGCATCATCAGCGCTCAGGCCTTTTTGTTCCAGGATTTCCGGCATCCAGGTAATTACTGTATAGAAAATAAATGATTGCAATCCCATGAAAAAAGTGATCTGCCAAGCTAAACCAGAACGCCACAAGTTCATGTTTTTTATGACGGCCGTTTGTACATCCTTGTCTGACTTGAATGGTCGTCGTAATTGCGGGATCCAAAAGAAAACGGTAATAAGAGATAAAATTCCCCAACATCCAAGGGCACCAGCCCATCCTAATCCAGATGACGAAGCAATCGGAATGCTGATCCCAGATCCTATTGCGCCACATAAATTCATGGAAACGGCATAAATCCCTGTCATCAAACCGATCCTGCTTGCAAAATTATGTTTAATTAGACTGGGTAATAATACATTGCCGATGGCGATGGCTAACCCAATTAAAATGGTCCCTAAGAACAATGATGGTACTCCTCCAATGGAACGGAGCATAATCCCGATCGTTAATAATATCAAAGACACGAATAGGGTGAGCTCCATTCCAAATCGCCGTGCTATCCTAGGGGCAAATGGTGATAATAATGCGAAAGAAAGCAAAGGCAATGTCGTTAAGGAACCTGATAGTGTATTGGATATACCCAGATTATCACGTATTGAAGTGACAAGTGGGCCTACTGATGTTAAGGGAGCCCTTAGATTGGCCCCGATAAGAATGATTCCGATAATGAGAAGTCCCATTCTCGGTTTAATATCTATTTTTGGTTGTTCCAGTTGATCTGCCGCTTGATGAATGCCCATAATATGTCCTCCGTATTTACTTTAAAGATTTTTTAAATCGTGCAATGTATTCATTCACTGTTTCGATTGCCCGATTTACATCTTGTTCGATGATGGCCTCGACAAGACTACAATGAATGTTTAAATGAAAGTTCTCATCAGTACTCATCTCAACGATCTGATGGATGGAGTCATGCAGGGAATCTTCCATATGTTCGTACAAATCAATCAATAAATCATTATGTGATGAGCCCATAATCGATTTATGCAACAGTATATCTGCTTCTTCATAAGCCTTGATATCCTTCGCTTCAGCAGCATTCCGACATGCTGTTATATGAATCTGCAACTTTTCTATATCTTCTTTGTCACGTCTTAGTGCGGCTAACTGGGCTCCCTCTCGTTCAAGGGCATGACGGACCTCTAACGTTTCTAATAAACTTGACTGCTGGATCCTTCTTTGAAATGCAGCCCCCAGGGCACTTGATGACTTTACGAATGTTCCTTTTCCTTGTTTAGTTACTAAAAGACCTGCATACACAAGTGATCGTACAGCTTCTCTTAATGTATTTCTGCTTACATCGAATTGTTTGATCAAATCCATTTCAGGAGGAATCTGATGTCCGATCTTCCATTCGCCTGATTCAATTAAAGCTTCGATTTGTAAAACCACTTGCTCTACAAGTGATAAACGATTTGTTTTAGATATGATCAATATGTACACCTCGAATTTGTAGGATGATTGGGTCATTGGTTATCTTAACATATGTATGTTGAAAAAATAAACAAAGAATTTTGTTCATATACCTTCCCCTTCAATCGCCACTTCGGCTGCATAGTGGACAAAAGTCCATAGAAGAAAGCCCTGAAATCAAGTTTCAGGGCTTTCTTCTAACATTTTCTATTCTTAAGCTGCTTTTTTTTGTTTGACAATAAAAGAGAGAAGGATCAATATTCCTAAAGTGACGAGACATACAGTGGTACCAATAATATTTTGTTTATTAAAGATGAAAGCCAAAAAGATAAAGCTTAAAGCTGTGATAGCAAATATAGTTGTGTATGGGAACCACTTTACCCGGAAACCTGATTTGTCTGTATATTGTTTACGGAGCTTCAGTTGCGCAGAACATATACTGATCCATAATAGTAAAACTGTGAAGCCAGGGATAGCCATTAGATAGCTTAATATCAGATCGGGAGTCAAATAGGATAAAAACACACCAACTAATATACATAATGTCGTTAAAATTATCCCATTAATGGGGATGCCCTTTTTGGTTATTCTTAAAAATGGCTTAGGGGCTTCTCCGTTCTGAGAAAGAGTGAACAATGTCCTTGATGTAGCGTATATACCTGAATTTGCAGCTGATAAGACAGCTGTTAAAAGAACGAAATTCATAATATCCGCTGCTCCAGGGAGACCTGATAGGCTGAAAACCTGAACGAAGGGACTTTCTACAGTGCTAACTTGGTTCCAAGGTATCACTCCGCAAATAATAAGAATGGGCAAGACGTAAAAAAGGACCACCCGCCATACTGTTCCTTTAATGATTTTTGGTATAACCTTCTGGCTATCTTTTGTTTCCGTGACGGCTACACCAATTAATTCTGCACCCCCATATGAAAACATGACAATTAAAAGTGCACCTAGCATGCCTTCAATGCCTTTCGGGAAAAAACCACCATGTTCTGTGTAATTAGCAAATGAAGCAGAACTAGGGAAAATTCCAAGTAGGATCAAAGCTCCTAAAATGATAAAAGCAATTAACGTTATTATTTTAATACCTGCAAACCAAAACTCTAGTTCACCATAGTATTTTACTTGAAACAAATTTATTCCGATTACAACTGATGCGCAAAGTATACTTAACAGCCACAATGGTACAGAAGGAAACCAATATTGTAGAAAGCTTCCAGCCGCTACTATTTCTACGATGATCACGATAATCCAGTTAAACCAATAGAGCCATCCGACAATGAAGGATAGTTTAAATCCAAAAGCTTTATTTATGAGATGTTGTACGTTCAAATTAGGAAAAACGGTTGCCATCTCTCCTAAAGCCGCCATTACTATAAATAAAAGTAGTCCTCCTATTAAATAGGCGATCACAACACTTGGACCAGCCATATTTAATGTTTCTGAACTCCCCTTGAAAATCCCTGTTCCTATCATTCCGGCCAATGCAATAAACTGGACATGCCTTGGCAATAAGCCCTTTTTTAAATCTGGATGAGTCTTTTCCATTTTATTCATGCCTTTCATGCTTTATTTTAATAAAATATTATTTTAGACTAAATTATATCTTCTGTAAGTGAACGCTTTTGCGTACTAAAGTGCTATATTAATATATCATGATTAGGCAAAATGTCAATTTAGGTAGAGAAGCGGAAAAAAGAAAGATTGTGTAATTTTAAAAAAATTCAGTTGTTTATTCTTATTAAAATATCATGCTTTCTAAGTAAATTTATTTATTGGATCAGAATCCAAGTTGATTTTACAGGAAAATATTATTCAAGTGTTAATTTTTTTCTTTTGTATCTTATGTATAAACGGTCATGAAACTTTACTTCAAGAAGGGAAGTCTAATAGGTGAATAAGGATTTTGGGGCGGATCCGCCTTTATAGACGTTTTTGTTTATTATTTTGTGACTAACCGAGCCATCATTTGGGTACCCTGAATAACAAAAAACCGACCTTGATGGCTCGGTTTTTCTAGAATATGGGCAAAGCTAATGAGACTACCCGTTTTCAAATAAAAAGGGGAGAGGAAGCGACTGTAGGTTATCGGTTTCTTGTACCGGTTCAATATTCATTAAATATTCTAAATAACCGGAATATACCTGCGAGGCCATTCCTAAATAGTGCAATTCAGTGTGGATGGTACCCATACTATGTGAATGGAGCATATACATTTTTCATCCCTCCTTTCAAAAAAATAGGCCAGTCCCTTTAAAGGAGTCATAATCATGCATACTGGAATGGAGGTTTTGTTCGTAGGATATAAATTGATTCATTTACATATTAGAAGCCAGATTGAAAGTCTTTTACCTCTCTTTCTTCTATTACCATGCGCAATCCGCCCTTAGGCCTGAGTGAAAGGGACGTATAGGGTGTAACTTCATGATGGTCATCTGCAAGCCTTATCCTATATCGTTGAGCAATGCAAGCTAGGACAAGCACCGCTTCCATCATGGCAAAATGATTGCCAATACAAACCCGCGGTCCTCCACCAAATGGAAAGTAAGCGAACGCAGGCAGGGTTTTCATATGGTTGTTTTCAAATCGCTCAGGAATAAAAGAATCTGGTTGATGAAAATACTCTGGCTTGTGCTGCATCACAAATGAGCTTAATACAATCATATCGCCTTTTTTAAAGGAATATCCTCCTATTGTGACATCCTCCGCCACGCCCCGTGACAGGATATAAAGTGGCGGATACATACGGAGCGCCTCATGAATGATTTGCTGAGTGTATGTTAATTTCATGAAATCGTCAGGCTTGGGTGTCCGAGAACCAATTATGCTATCTACTTCATTGAAAAGCTTGGTCTGAATGTCAGGATGCTGCGAAAGGGAGTACAGTGCCCAAGAAAGTGCATTTGCTGTCGTTTCATGTCCGGCTAGAAAAATAGTCATTAACTCATCACGTACCTGTTGGTTTGTCATCCCCAATCCATCTTCATCATCACGTGCATCCATCAGAATTCCAAGCATGTCTTCATGTTTTACTGTCTCACTCTTACGTTTTTCAATGATGCTGTAAATGATTTTATCAAGTTTTTGTATCGCATTTTTATATTCTCGGTTGATTTTAGTTGGCACCCATAATGGCATACGGAAAATCGTTCTCATCCTTTTGACTGCGATTCTTAAAGCAGTTTCCATCGATTTCCCAACAAGTTCATAGCCATCCTTGAATTCCATGCTGAACATGGTCTTGCTGATGATCCCGAGAGTGATGTTCATCATATCCTTCGTAATGATCCGTTCATTATTTTGTTCCCAAGTTGAAATATAATCCATTGTAGTATCAATCATATCCTGGGCGTAATGGCTAATATGAGACTTTTTGAAAGATGGTTGAATAAGCCTTCTCTGACGCATGTGAAAATCTTTTTCACTTGTAAGTAGACCTTCACCGAGAAGTGGTTTTAATGCATTGAAGTCCTTTGATTTAACGAAGCAATTTTGTTTTGTTACGAGTATTTGTTTTATTAAATCAGGATTTGAAACAAGGTAAACATCTTGAAGTGGTCCAAATCGAAATTTAGCTATCTCCCCATATTCCTTTGCTAATCGGGAAAGAAAGCCAAGTGGATCTGTTTGAAACTCCTTTGTATGTCCAGAAATAAGCCTTCCCTTTGGAACTTTTGGAATATCGCGTAAGTCATCATCCGTATCGTTCAATATTGCCCCCCCTTTCTGTAAAAGTATTACATGTAATTATTCTATGAGGATAAGCTAAATTGGTTTGGACAAGTCAGTCGTTAAAGAAAGATGAATTATTTCTTATGGAAGGAAACCGGATAAATAAGCGAAGTAAATTTGCAACTAGCCAAAAAAAAGACCCTGGTTAAAAACACCAGAGTTTTTTTGAGATTATGACAATTGGCTAAGCGGTTGAATCAGTTTTCTGAGAAGAGGGAACGTCCAGTTGAAGACAAGGGACGCATTCAACATCTTCGTTCTTCATCGTCCCCATGTTGGAAACGATCGTTTTTTTCATTAATAGGACCACCAAATTGTTGATTGATTTCTTTAGCCACTTGATCTAAAAATTCATCGGATATTATCGGATTATTCGCATTTTTGGGCATGTGATTATCTGCAATCCTTTCTGGATACCATATGTTTGGGTCACTATAGGACGTATACGTTATCAACATAACCTCACTTACAATATATTATTCCTTTTGTGTGCAAATATTCAGGTAGGGCAAAATCCAATGGCTAGCCTTGTAAGTGTTCTTTGGAAGGGATGTTATATAAACGATAGGGGGAATTCATTCCTCATTGGGTCCGTTATGACTTGGAATTCATAGGAGATGGGGCTTAAGTGGAAATCTTTCTTAGAGGATAGAAAGTGAATAAAAGTGGAATGAAGGTAAGAAAATAATCCCATTACTTTTTAGTAATTAGGGGATATTAATATCTGTAATCCTAGTTTGTACCACTTCGATATATATTGAATGGTTGGCTATTTTTTTGTGGTCATTTGTTGCTCCATTTCAGGTGAAAATAAATCCCTTGAAAAGAATAGATTTACCATTAAAGCAAATATTAATGATACTTGAATCCATCAAGAGGTGTATATATTGCCAATTGAAAATCAAGAGCGAAAACTAATTCTTTTTGCTCTTCTTGTCATTATTTTATATCTTTCTCCCTTATTCACCCTTGGAGAAAATGCACATATTCGTGTACATGATAATTTGGATTCCAATCTTGCCTGGTATAAAGTGCTTTCAGAAAGCGGTGAGTTATTCGGAGCAATAGACGCCAAAATTCCACAAATCATGAATGGGTTGCCCCGAAATGCGTTTGGCAGTGAGTTCAGCATTATCGTGTGGCTGTATGCCCTTTTTCCGACCATGCTTGCATATACAATAAGCCAGGCATTAACAAGACTAATCGCTTTCTTTGGTATGTATATCCTATTGAGGAAACACTTGGTTACATGGCGCCAATTAGGGTGGATTAGGGTTGGCACATCCTTAGCCTTTGCCCTTACCCCATTTTGGCCTTCAGGAATGCTAAGTACTCTTGGGATGCCGCTGGCGCTTTGGGCTTTTTTGAATATTCGCAGCAAGGACCATTCGTGGAAGAATTATTTGGTCCTTACCCTTTTACCGCTTTATTCAAGCATCGTGCTTGGCTTTTTCTTTTTTCTTGTTGCAATGGGCTTTCTTTGGATAACGGATGTGATCAGGAGAAAAGGGTGGAATGTAAGATTTCTTCTTTCAATCGTATATATGACCTTCATTTTTGGTCTTGTGGAGTATCGTTTGGTCGCTTCATTCATTGTTGATTCCGAGCCAAATAGCAGAGATGAGTATTTTCACGCAAGACTTCCGCTCGAGTGGGTCATCGAGCTTACGTTCAAAAATTTTGTTTTTGGACATACGCATGTCATGACTGTGCATGCTCTCATTATCTTACCGCTTACAGTCTTTGCTCTTTATATTATTTTGACCAAAAAACTGTGGAGGCAGGAAAAGGTATTTGTTTTTTTGTTTGGCTTGAATTTTATACTCTCCGCATGGTATGCATTTTGGTTTTATAAAGGATGGCTTCCTTTAACAGAAAGGTTTCACACCTTGGATACCTTTAATTTTGCAAGATTTCACTTTTTAAGGCCGATGGTCATTTACTTAGGTTTTGCTATCGCGTTAAAAATCATCTGGGAACACAGCGATTATGCTAAGAAAACCCTTTCTATCTTCATAGCTGTTCAAATTATGATATTAATGGGTTTCAATGAAGAAATCACTCACAATAAAAAGCCATCTTTTAAAGAGTTCTATGCTGAGAGCCTTTTTCAGGAAATAAAAGAGCATATTAGCCTTCCACAGGAAGACTATCGAGTTGCGAGCATTGGTCTTCATCCTGCCATCGCTCAATTTAATGGATTTTACACGCTCGATAGCTATAACAATTTCTATCCGCTTAGATACAAACATCAATTTCGTCAAATAATTGAAAATGAATTGGCTAAGAATAAAAATATTAGAATCTACTTTGATGAATGGGGAGGGCGCTGTTACCTATTTACCGATGAGCTTGGGAAGCATTATATGTTCAAAAAAGGCTCGAAAAGAGAGCTGGAAAATTTGGAGCTGAATGTGGATGCGTTTAGAGGGCTGGGAGGCAAGTATATATTTTCTGCATTACCTATTAAAAACGCGAAGGAAAACGAATTGGTACTAGATATGATCTTCACAAAGAAAGACACCTTATGGAAAATTTATTTATATAAAGTCATGTGAAAAGGGGGGGTATTGTGAATTCACCAATATTAACGATTGTTGTACCTTGTTATAACGAAGAATGTGTTTTGCCAGATACGATTTCCCAGCTTTGTAGATTGTTGAGGAATTTAGTCGAAGAGAAGGTTGTTTCCGTTCAAAGTAAGATTTTGTTGGTTGACGATGGAAGCAAAGATCAAACGTGGAAAATCATTTACAAGGAAACGATAAACAATGAGCTTGTTCGCGGGCTAAAGCTTTCTCGGAATGTAGGTCATCAAAATGCACTCCTGGCAGGATTGTTTACAGCAAAGGAAGCGTCGGATTGTGTGATTTCCATCGATGCAGATTTGCAGGATGATATTCTGGTCATCCCTGAATTCATTCGGAAATTCACTGAAGGATGTGAAATTGTATACGGTGTCCGCCAGAAAAGGGAGCTTGATTCATTTTTTAAACGTACTTCAGCGAAAGCGTTTTATAAAATGATGAACAAGATGGGGGTTAACCTTGTCTATAACCATGCTGATTTCCGACTAATGAGCAAAAGGGCAATTGTAGAGTTGGAACGATTTGAAGAAACGAATCTTTTTTTACGAGGAATCGTTCCACTCATTGGGTTTAAGACGGCCTCTGTTTATTATGATCGAAAAGAAAGATTGGCTGGTGAAACGAAGTATCCATTGAAGAAGATGGTTGCATTTGCACTGGATGGGATTACTTCCTTTTCAGTTACACCGATCCGGCTTGTATTATGGCTTGGATGTCTTTCTTTTTTCGTAAGCTTACTTTTTGGATCATACTTTTTATGGTTAAAGTTTTATGGGCAAACAGAAACTGGCTGGACCTCATTAATTACCTCTATATGGTTGATCGGTGGACTACAGTTGATTGCTGTCGGCTTGATTGGGGAATATATCGGTAAAATCTATAATGAATCCAAACGTCGGCCTAAATATATTGTGGATTTGGATCTATTTAATCCGCTTGATTTAAAAAAACGGGAGCAACTAGACAATGAACGAAACAGTTTGGAAAAACTTTCTGGAACGCACTAATTCCTTTATCCGCTTTTTACTGGTTGGAATAGTCAATACAGCGGTTGGACTTTCCATCATGCTTTTTTTTATGAATGTTCTTGGTTTATCTTATTGGATCTCGACCTTTTTCGGCAATGGTATGGGAGCTGTAACAAGTTTTCTGTTAAACAGGAACTTTACCTTTAGAAGCGATATAGAGTGGCGTAGAGGGGCTGCCCGTTTCTTTTGCGTCATCCTGATTAGTTATTCAGTCGCGTATTCTTTAGGTCAAGCCATCGCAGAATCTATGGAAGGGTCTGTTCGTTTGTCCATACAACAAAATGTGGCTGTACTGATTGGAACAGTCTTTTATACAGTACTTAACTATATGGGACAGAAATACTTTGTTTTTAAAAAAAGTATTTTGAAACCAATTCAAGAAGGCAGGAATTAGCAGATCGAAAGGTGAGTTAGATTGAATGGAGAGGTGTTCAGGTTTGCCTTGGCGATTTCTGCGAGGCTGGTCATTTTTTCTTTTTAGGACAACCAAAATGTTCAATAATCTCTTCAATCACACTTTCTGAAAATTCAACAAAATAATATTTTCACTTTCTTTTTTAGCCAGGTATTCATCATTTTCCTTCCTTCAAATCATGTGTTTGGGTCACATATGAAGTATGCGTTATCAACATGACCTCACTATCAATAAATTATTGTATTTATGTGCAAAATTTTCATTTACTTTTCCAATTCACGGGAGTATGATAATCAACAGTTTCATATTTCTAAATCGCTGAAGTCTTTTGGCACGGGGGAACCGTTATTGGGATTGTTTTACAATTCAAGGGGTGAATCCTTAATAAGGTAGGGCTACTCAAAGGTCCGAATCCGACAGCTAACCTCGTAAGCGTTTATGAGAAGGAAGGTGGAGCTTGTGAGACAAAAAAATGATGTCTGCAGGTCTATTTAATTATGGATTGCAGGCATTTTTATTTTCTTTTTTTTTTTTTCACATGGCTGGGCAACATAAACTTATAATTTATTAAATATGGCGGTGAGTTCTTAATGTTATCTTCTTTAAAGAGGTTTTTGATAGGCAGGCCCTTAAAATCAAATGCACTTGGTGATCAAAAACTGAATAAAACAAAAGCTTTGGCGATACTATCTTCCGATGCTTTGTCTTCGGTGGCATATGGTCCGGAACAAATATTGATCGTGCTGATCACAATCGGTGTAACAGCATTCTGGTATTCCATCCCGATTGCCATTGGAGTATTGATCCTGTTAACTGCTTTGATTTTGTCTTATAGGCAAATTATTTTTGCTTATCCCCATGGTGGAGGAGCCTATGTCGTTTCAAAAAACAATCTAGGTGTCAACCCAGGGTTGATAGCTGGTGGATCTTTGTTGGTCGATTATATATTGACTGTGGCGGTAAGTGTTTCTGCCGGCACTGATGCCATCACATCTGCTTTTCCTAGCCTGCATTCCCATAATGTGATCATTGCTATCATTTTTGTCATTCTGCTTACCATCCTAAACCTAAGAGGAGTAACCGAGTCGGCCTCTGTTTTGGCCTATCCGGTGTACCTATTCGTTTTAGCGTTATTCATTCTGATTGGTGTAGGATTATACAAAATCTCGACGGGCGAAGTTAATCCTGAATTGCATGCGTCGATCGGAACACCAGTAGCGGGCATCAGTTTATTTATACTGCTAAGAGCTTTTGCATCAGGCAGCTCGGCATTGACAGGTGTTGAAGCCATTTCCAATGCGATTCCGAACTTTAAAAATCCGGCTCCTAATAATGCGGCTAAAACCTTAATAGCGATGGGTTCCTTACTAGCTGTATTATTTTCAGGAATTGTATTCTTAGCCTATTATTTAAGCATTGTTCCTAGCGCAGAGGTAACGGTCGTCTCGCAGATTGCTGAAGAGATCTTTGGACGGAATTTCATGTATTTCTTTATTCAAGGTACGACTGCATTGATATTAATCCTTGCTGCCAACACTGGCTATTCTGCTTTCCCTTTGCTTGCGGTAAATCTTGCAAAGGATAAATTCATACCAAGGGCGTTCACGATTAGAGGAGACCGATTGGGATATTCCAATGGAATTATCATTCTGGGGCTTGCGTCAATCATCTTGATAATCGCATTTGGAGGACATACAGAAAATCTTATTCCACTTTATGCGGTGGGAGTATTCATTCCATTTACGTTGTCTCAGACCGGTATGATTCTTAAATGGATACGCGAAAAGCCAAAAGGTTGGATGACGAAATTAACCATTAATTCAATCGGTGCCTTTATTAGTTTTATCGTCACGATGATATTCTTTTTAACTAAATTCAATCAGGTGTGGCCTGTATTGATTTTCTTGCCAATCATCATTATTATTTTTCATCGTATTAGAAAGCATTATGAAGCAGTTGGTGACCAACTTAGGATTACAACTTGTGAGCCTATCTTACCAATAGAAGGGAATATCATTATTGTACCTGTGGCGGGTATAACTCATGTGGTTGAAAACTCCTTAAATTATGCTAAATCCCTTTCAGCACATCAGGTTATTGCCGTTTATGTTGCGTTCGAAAGAGAGGATGAAAAAAAATTCGAAGAAAAGTGGAAGAAGTGGCAACCAGATGTTAGACTCGTCACACTGAACTCTTATTACAGGAGTATCATTCAGCCATTAACGAAATTTGTTGATACAGTTGAACATAAAGCAAGGGAATCTAACTATAAAGTTACTGTCATCATTCCGCAATTCATTCCGAAGAAAGGCTGGCACAATATTCTTCATAATCAATCTAGTTTACTGATCCGTGCCTACTTGCTTTACAGAAGGAATGTAGTTATTACGACAGTACCATATCATTTGAAAAAGTAATCTCCATTATGTTCTAAATGAAAAGAAGCAAACCTTCACACGGTTTGCTTCTTTTCATGTTTACCGCAGTTCAAGGCAGTATATGTAATAAATTTTATCACTTAAAAGGGTTTTGGAAATGCTTGTCGAAAACAATAAAAACAACACGCCTATGCTGGAAATGCCAGGCATTGAAATAATGATAAAGTTCCTGAAATGTGAAGTATATAGATGACCATTCAACCGTTGACACGTGCAGTCAATTACATGAGGTAAATCCGCAAAAAGAAAATAGGTGCGTTCCGCATTAAGAATTCCAGTTTTATCCTTCAGAGGGCTGGTCTGATCATGTAATATAATAGGAGCGTGATGATCGTTGAGCATCATTCAGAGTTACAACAACTTTGATTATTTTCCATTTCAACCGGCATTCGAGACACTTACGGATTACTATATAGAATATAAACAAAGAAATTCGGACCATTCAACTACATTATTCTATCAATTTAAAATTAATCAAGATTTAATAGAACCAATGTCTGTTATTCCAGATGGGTGCATCGATATATTATTTTATTGCGATCCCGTTAGACCCTCCGCAAATGTATGCGGGACTGTCCTAAAGTACAAAAGGATAAACTTTCAGGCTAATTGTGAATATTTCGGTGTGAGGTTTTTACCTAAACAAGAAACCCAGCTTTTTAAATATTCCATGAAGGAAGTGATTGATTGCCAAATTCCATTAGCCGATATGATCACAATTGAACCTACCATTATGGAAAGGTTAATAAATGAACAGGATTTTCGTGGAAGAATAAAGCTTTTCAAAGAAGAAATAGGGAATAATATATTTGCATGTAATGATTTGCCGGCAATTATAGATTATTCCTTGAATAAAATATATTCTACTAAAGGAAATGTAAATATGAATCAGTTGGCCGTTGAGACAGGATATTCTACAAGATACTTGCGAAAGCAATTCGACGCTCATGTAGGAATGCCGCCAAAATTATTTAGTCAAATAGTGAGGTTCCAGAACTCCCTGCATATGTTATTGAACAAACATTTCTTTACAGTATGGGATGTAATTAATGAGAATGGATATTATGATCAATCACATTTAATTAATGAATTTAAAAAGTTTGGTTACCTGACCCCTAATAAATTCATGCATACCGTCTCAAAGAAATTGTCTGACCCAACCAATTAAGTTCAATATAAGGTTTCCTGGTATATATAGATTCTAGTGACAAGATCCCGTTCAAGATGACGAGGATCTATTTTGTTTGGTTTTTTATTGTGTTATCAATAATCAGAATGTTCCGCTTTTTACAATAAAAATAAAGTGTGTAGCCTTATTGTTTTAATAGAATTGGTTGTTAAAGAAATTTCCACTCGAAAGGGGAATGATGATGGGGAAGAAGTATCAATTGTTCATTGATGGGAAATGGGTTGATTCTTTATCCGGAAAAACATTTGAATCACTAAATCCTGCAACGGATGAAGTGAATGCTGTAGTTGCCGAGGCTGGTCCGGAAGATGTTGATTTGGCAGTAAAAGCTGCACGAAGGGCATTTGAATCAGGCCCGTGGGCTGAAATGGCACCGGGAGATAGAGGGAGATTGCTAAATAAAGTGGCACAGGCCCTTTGGGAAAAAGCCGATATGCTAGCCGAAGTTGAATCACAGGATAACGGGCTGCCAATCAACGAAACGAAATTCATTGCAATGCCAGCCATGATAGATGTACTTGAATTTTATGCAGGATTAGCAAATAAAGTCCAGGGAAGCACCCTTGCTTCTCCTAATAACCGGTTCAATTTTACCCTGAAGGAGCCCATCGGCGTCGTTGGAGCCATAGTACCTTGGAACTTTCCTCTAATGTTGACGATGTGGAAGCTTGCGCCTGCTTTAGCGGCAGGCAATACGATCGTAATCAAACCAGCAGAACAAACTCCGGTGAGCATTCTGGAATTGGTTAAAATCTTTCAGGAAGTCGGAATTCCAAATGGAGTCATCAATGTCATTACGGGATATGGGAAGGTGGCGGGTGAGGCCCTCTCCTCCCATCCTGACGTCGATAAAATCGCTTTTACGGGCTCAACTCAAACTGGCCGCCTCATCATGCAAGCAGCAAGTAAGAACTTAAAACCGATAAGCCTTGAATTAGGGGGCAAATCACCAAATATAGTTTTTGATGATGCTTCCATTGAAAATGCAGTGAATGGATCCATGTTTGGCATCTTCTTCGCCCAAGGTCAGGTTTGCGCCTCCGGTACAAGACTTTTTGTGCAAGAAAGCATATATGATCGATTCATGGATTCATTCGTGAAGAAAGCACAATCGATCCGTGTAGGGAATCCTTTAGAACAAACGACCCAAATGGGTCCGCAAGTTTCTTTACAACAATTAAACAAAATTGAACAATACGTAGCGGCTGGTCTGGAGCAGGGTGCTAATCTTGTCATCGGCGGCGAAAGAAACAGGGAGGCAGGAAATGGCTATTTCTTCACGCCCACTGTTTTTGAGAACGTCACAAATGATATGACAATTGCCCGTGAAGAGATATTTGGACCGGTTTTGTCGGTGATTAAGTTTAAAGATGAGGAGGATGCATTGAGCAAGGCAAATGACACGTTGTACGGGTTGGCTTCAGGAGTATGGACCAATGATTTAAAAAGAGCGCATCGTATGGTAAGGGGACTCAAAGCGGGAACGGTTTATGTGAACACGTTTAGCATGCTCGATAGCGCAGCTCCTTTTGGCGGAAGGAAACAAAGCGGTTTTGGGAGGGAACTGGGTATCCAAGCGATGGATATGTACACGGAAACAAAAAATGTGTGGATCGATTTGAACGAGCAAGGCTTGAACTGGTATGGGGTGTAAAGGGAGTGAGCGTCTAGTCATCGCTTTCTCGCTTGCAGGTTAACTAAGTTTTCGTTTCCAGCATTCCGCTTGATAAACCGTATGATTGGGGTGGGTTCACTGAATATTGGCTATATCTTCATCATATTGAATATGGTTGTTTTAGGTCTCTCAATCCCGGCCGGAAGTGTTGCAATGGCGACCATTCCCGTATGGCTGTTTACAACCATAACGCTTGCCATCGCTTGTATCATCTTACTGCCATCAGCGAAAATATACGAGAAAATCAAGTGGAAAGAGTTAGGGTATAAAACGTACTTTGGAATATTCATGCAATCTCTTTTTACCGTTACATTATATACGGTATTCCTCCTATATGGTTTGAAATACTCTAGTGTAATAGCTGCTGGAATCATCAATAGCATGGTGCCTGCCGTAACTTTAGTTCTTTCCTTCATATTATTGGGAGAGCGGTTGAACATCCGTAAGAGCATAGCCATCATACTAGCTGTTTCAGCTGTTCTGATAATGGAGCTTGCAGGTGCGAATACGGAGGGGGAATCCAGTGAATTAGGGATTACTTTCATGATATTGGCGGTAGTTTCATTAGGATTGTTTTTTGTATATGCAAAAAAATTAGCAGTGGAAGTGCCCCCGGTGACGATGGCAGCAGGACTATGCTTAATGGGGCTGCTAACTACCTTGCCAATGGCTACTTATGAGGCAATATCTTTTGATTGGGGAAAACTGACGCCCGGTTTATGGAGTGCTGTCATTGCGTACTCATTGCTTGGTTGGGTGCTTGCTTATGTATTTACGTACTTAGGAATTCCAAAGGTACCAGCAAGCACCATAGGGATGGCAACGGCAATCATTCCGATTACGGCGACGCTATATGCCGTGTTATTCCTAGGTGATGAATTACGAACGGTAGATATCATTGCTACTTTACTATTAATTATTTCAATATTCATAGCTGAATCAAAAGAAAGAGAAAAGGTAGGAAATGAGCTAACGCCAACTTTCGAAAAAAAGGATGCAATAGGAAAATAAAAAACGTTGGAATTTGGAAGTCAGTTTGTAAGAAAAGATGACCGTAATAGATAGAACGAATATTTTACCTAAAAGGAGAGGGTACGATGGAAAGAACATCAAACTTGAAAGTAGCGAGGGGAAATCATCCGCTTGATCCATTATCGGCAGAAGAACTTGAGTTGACGGTCAAGATTTTAAAACGTGATAAAGAAATGGATGACCAATACCGTTTTGCTAACATTAGCTTACTGGAACCGGCAAAATCCATTGTTTTGAATTATCAGGATGAAGAACAAATCAAGAGAGAAGCATTCTGTATCGTTCTCCATAATAAAGAGGGAAAGACATATGAGGCTGTCGTTTCTTTAACGGAAGGCAACATAAAATCATGGAAACTGATTCCGGGAGTGCAGCCATCCATCATGGCAGATGAATTCATGGAGTGTCAAGAAGTCGTGAAAAGCCACCCGGAGATGATAGAGGCCCTTGCTAAAAGGGGGCTTACGAATATGGACAATATTATGGTAGATCCATGGTCTGCGGGGAATTTTGGGATTGAAGAAGAAGAGAACGTTCGAATCGTAAGGGCTTTATGCTATTACCGTACATCATTATATGATAATGGGTATGCACGCCCCATTTCAGGATTATATGTCCTAGTAGATTTAAATAAGATGGAAGTCATCAAGATTGTGGATAAAGGTGTCATACCGTTTCCACCGCTTGATGGAAATTATACACCCGATCAAGTCGGGAAAATGAGGCAGGATGTAAAACCTTTAGAAATCATCCAACCGGAAGGTCCAAGTTTCACGACAAAAGGCCATGTGATCGATTGGCAAAAATGGAAGATTCGTTTTGGTTTCAACTCTCGTGAAGGTCTTGTTCTTCATACGGTCAGTTACAATGATGACGGAGTGCATCGGCCAATCCTCTATAGAGCATCTTTATCCGAAATGGTGGTGCCTTATGGTGACCCAACAGATCCGGTGAACAGGAACAATGCTTTCGATGCAGGGGAATACGGAATCGGCATGTTGGCTAATTCACTGGAACTTGGATGCGACTGTCTAGGTGAGATCAAGTACTTTGATGCGAACCTGGTGGACAGTAAAGGGGATGTCATTCATATCAAAAACGCCATTTGCTTACATGAGGAAGACTTTGGAATTGGTTGGAAACATACGGATTGGAGGACCGGTCATGTTGAAGTCCGCCGTTCAAGAAGACTGGTCTTATCAAGCATCTCGACAGTCGGAAATTACGAATATGGATTTTATTGGTATTTCTTTCAAGACGGGACGATACAGTTTGAAGTGAAGTTGACAGGCATATTGCATACACAAGCCATCGAACCAGGCCAAAAGCATCCACACGGCAATTTGGTTGCTCCTCAATTATTTGCAGCACACCATCAGCATTTCTTCAATATGAGGCTGGATATGATGGTTGACGGAAGCAATAATTCAGTCTATGAGGTCAATACAAAAAAGATGGAGAAGGGGCCGGACAACCCATATGGCAATGGTTTCTACCCGGTTTCGACTCTGCTAAAACATGAAACGGAGGCAGTTCGAGATCTGGATTTGCGAACTGCGCGCTTCTGGAAGATTGTCAATCCATCAAAAACGAATAGATTGGGAGAACCTGTTGGTTATAAATTGTTCGCAGGTGAAAATTGTTTCCCGTTCGCCGATGATGATTCGCCCCTTTTAAAACGGGCTGGATTCTTAAAGCATCATTTTTGGGTGACGCCATTCGATCTGGAAGAAAAGTTTGCATCAGGGCGGTATCCAAACCAACATGCAGGGGGAGAAGGTCTGGAAGAGTGGGTTAAAGCCGATCGCTCCATTGAAAATGATGACGTTGTGGTCTGGTATAACATGGGTCACCATCATATAACCCGGCCTGAGGATTGGCCGGTCATGCCGACTGCATATATTAGCTTCATTTTGAAACCAGTAGGCTTTTTCGATCGGAATCCGGCTCTTGACGTGCCTCCATCAAAACCAAAGAATTCGGCTTGCCATATGGATAATAACACTTCCTGTCATTGAAGAATCGGCCGTCTCACAAAAATAGCTCTTACTAGAAGGGGAGCGAATCAAATGATGCTGCTTACCAGTTTTATCATAGTCGGGGCATATACGTTTTATTTTTCCAAAAAAGCCAATCGGAATAAAGGTAATATTGGCACGAGCCTGGGTAAATGCATGGTCATGATGTTAAGCATGACGACAAGTTTAACCTTGAGTTTAATCCTGGCATTTTTGTTACCCGGCATGCTGGCGGTTTTAACTGTTGTAGCCATCGCAATATGTGCCATAACAGCCTTCATCATTGGAAGGCCATTCGGTTTAACTGCGGTAATGGAATCTCTATCAACAACTCTGATGGGGGCGATGATGGGCGCTATGCTTGGGGTCATGCTGCGTATTGATTCACAAACTTTCATGCTCGTTTCGATGGATCTGATTTATCTTGCCAGTATATTATTTGTGACATTTAATATAAAGAGGCATGATGTAAAAGAAACACATCCAACAAAAAGACTGAGGGAACTTGCTCCTTTCTTCCTGACTCTCTTGTTCTCCATCATCATTATCGGAACGACGGCTGCTTGGGAAAGTGATTTTTTCAAGGTCGGGAATGATCCGGAAATGGACATGCAGCATCATCAACATGGTGGATAGCTGCTATGGAGACATGGAGAAATAATATTTTCACTCATCAAAAAGGGCTGCGAGGGCAGCCCTTTTTGTGTTGAATCTATTTGTGGCGGATGTGTCTAAATCCAAATCAATCTTCCCTTCATAAAAATGATACTTCATAAAATTACCAAGACTCAATTCAAAGAATGCGAACATATTAAAAGAAGACAAAAAATTTCCTGCATTGGATTTGAACTTACATATGGGGGTTGAAGATGGATATATTATTAGCTCTCTTACCGGCATTATTCTGGGGAAGCATCGTTTTATTCAATGTGAAACTAGGTGGGGGACCCTATAGTCAAACATTAGGTACAACGATTGGCGCCTTGATTTTTTCAATTGGGGTTTTTATTTTTGCTGATATTAAGTTGTCTCTTTTGGTGTTTGGAGTAGGGGTTGTCTCTGGTCTTTTTTGGGCTGTTGGACAAGCTAATCAGCTTAAGAGCATTGATTTAATGGGCGTATCCAAAACGATGCCGATCTCAACCGGGTTGCAGCTCATATCGACCACCTTATTCGGAGTCATTGTTTTTCACGAATGGTCCACAATGAAAGCGATCATTTTAGGGGTTTTGGCCTTAGTTTTCATTATTATTGGTATTGTCCTGACTTCATTGGAAGATAAAGAGTCAAAAGAGGGTAAAAAGGGCAACTTGAAGAAAGGAATCGTTATTCTCCTCATCTCGACGTTTGGTTATTTGGTCTATGTGGTCGTTGCCCGTCTTTTTGATGTTAATGGCTGGTCGGCGTTGTTCCCTCAAGCGATTGGTATGGTGATAGGCGGTCTGTTATTGACTTTTAAACATAAACCGTTTAACAAATATGCGATTCGGAATATCATTCCCGGATTGATATGGGCTGCAGGTAACATGTTTTTATTCATTTCCCAGCCTCGTGTGGGAGTCGCTACGAGTTTTTCCCTATCTCAAATGGGCATAGTCATCTCAACTCTCGGCGGGATCATCATTTTACGTGAGAAGAAAACAAAACGCCAACTGATTGGAATCATTATTGGAATTATCTTGATCATCATAGCCGGGATTATGCTAGGACTGGCAAAAAGTTAATTGGAGGGCGATGAAATGTATACAGATATAGAAGGTAAGGTCGTTGTGATAACCGGTTCATCCACTGGGTTGGGAAAAGCGATGGCCATTCGCTTTGCACAGGAAAAGGCAAAGGTCGTGGTTAATTATCGCAATAAATCAGAGGAAGCGGATAGTGTATTGGAAGAAATCAAAACCAATGGTGGGGAAGCTGTTGCAGTGAAAGGCGATGTCACTGTTGAAGAAGATATGATTAACCTTGTTCAATCTGCGATAAAGGAATTCGGCAAACTTGATATATTCATTAATAATGCAGGAATAGAAAATCCTGTTCCATCGCACGAAATGCCGTTAAGCGACTGGAATAGAGTAATCAATACCAACTTGACAGGCAATTTCTTAGGCTGCCGTGAAGCAATCAAGTATTTTGTAGAGAACAATGTTAAAGGGAATGTAATAAACATGTCCAGTGTACATGAGATGATTCCCTGGCCCTTATTCGTTCACTACGCAGCAAGCAAGGGCGGTGTGAAGTTGCTTACGGAAACCCTGGCGCTTGAGTATGCGCCGAAAGGGATTCGTGTGAACAGCATTGGGCCTGGAGCCATAGCCACGCCAATAAATGCTGACAAGCTTGAAGATCCCGAAAAGAAAAAGGATCTGGAAAGCATGATTCCAATGGGGTATATCGGAAAGCCTGAGGAAATTGCCGCGGTTGCTGCATGGCTGGCTTCTTCAGAATCCAGTTATGTAACGGGCATCACTCTATTCGCTGATGGCGGGATGACCAAATATCCTTCGTTCCAAGCTGGAAGAGGATAAGTCATCCGCTTGGAAAAGGCGCAAATCAGCCATTGAGGTAAAGGGTCGCTTCTCACGATTCTTGATTAAAATAATCCCGGCAGGATCAATTCCTGCCGGGATTTTTGTTTAAAAGATTATCGAGTGTGATGATTATACCAGTTTATGAAATTATCAACGACCGTATCGATGAACTGGACAGTCGATTCATGTGTAAGACTTCCGTCACTATCGATTTTATCATGCACGGCTCCAACGTATACTTCATTCCCAGGGAGAAGTGGGGAGGAGATACCTAGAGCAAATAAGATTTCACGCAAATGCAATTGAGCTTTAACTGTTCCTAATTGCCCCATGGACGCACCCATGATCCATGAAGGTTTACCGATCAATACCTTATCGACACGCGATAACCAATCGATGGCATTGCCCAATACCCCTGGAATCGTCCCGTTGTATTCAGGTGTTACCCATAGGACTGCATCTGCATCAGCCACTTTACTTTTAAATTCATTTACGACTGCAGGAGGATCATTTTCAATATCTTGGTCATAGAAAGGAAGATCCCGAATGTTTAAGATTTCGAGATCAAACCGATCTTGATATCTAGTTTGAATATATTTAGCAAGCTTTAGGTTATAAGACTCTTTACGAATACTTCCCACTATTGCAACAACTTTCATCATCATTACCTCCGACAGTTTATTTTTCATGGATAATCATGTTAATAAGTTCCACTTACCTATTATAATTGGAAATTAAATAAAATGGAAAAAGGATGCTTAGGAAATAATCTTTCAGCGATCCTAAGAAGCGAGCATTCGTTGATACCAAGTAAGTGCATGAGCCGTTTTTAAGGCCACCTATTTTCCTGTTTCAGACATGTACATGTAAAATCGACTCTTTAGCTATGAAAAAATGATTCATTCTCGCAAGCTGTACATGAATATGTTACAATTTTTCCAGTTGAAACTGGACGATATTCTGAAAGATCATCGGTTTTCAAAGTGTTAGCCGTTCACTATGGAGGGGAGGAGGTCTAGCATGCAGGATGATAGGAAAAGTGAAGTATTCTCGTGGTTGAAATCTATCTTATTTGCGATAATGGTCGTATTTATTTGCCAACAGTTTTTATTTACGCCAGTGACCGTCAAAGGTGAATCCATGGAGCCGACTTATGAAAACGATGATCGGATCGTAGTAACTAAAGTCGGAAAGCCCGAACGTTTTGATATGGTTGTATTTAATGCTCCAGACAGGGATGAGTTGTATATAAAAAGGGTGATTGGTTTACCAGGTGACAGTGTAGTTATGCAAGATGATGTGCTATATATCAATGGGAAAAAGTATACAGAACCGTATTTGGAAACAAAAAAAGCGGAAATTCCAAGGGGAGAAAATCTGACGGAGAATTTCAACCTGAAAGATTCGTTTGGGAAAACCAAGGTACCAGTTGGTTCTTTATTTGTCATGGGGGATAATCGCAGGAATAGTTGGGATGGAAGAGGATTTGGTTTTATTTCTGAGCAGTCACTTGTAGGCAAAGCGGAAATTCGTATCTATCCTTTAAATAAAATGGGAGCGCCGAAGTAATAATCGTAGATAATTATGTGGACGATGTTATATTTATAACAGATGATGGATAAGAACCTTTTCCGATGGGGAAGGTTTTTCATTTTGAATTTTGGAGGGGTTAATATGACGAATGGGTTAGCACCCATCTCCATCCCGATGCTGGATGAAGAAATGGGACGGCAAGTGAAAGGCCATGTTGATTCGCTGACTGTTCCTCAGGGAAGCTTAGGACGTCTTGAAGAATGGATCATCGAATTGGCCAAGATGACAGGAGCGGCATTTCCTGACATTTCGAAACCGGGAGTGATCGTTTTTGCAGCAGATCATGGAATAACGGAAGAGGGAGTTTCTGCTTATCCAAAAGAAGTGACAGAGCAAATGGCACTCAATTTCTTGAATGACGGAGCAGCCATCAATGTATTCAGCCGTGCGATAGGCGCTTACTTGGACATTGTAGATATAGGGATCGATGCAGATATCGAAGAACCGGAATTAACCTCAAGAAAGGTCCGCCGTGGAACCAGGAACTTTTATAAAGAAGATGCGATGACACGGGAAGAAGTCATTCAAGCGCTTGAAATTGGATTTGACCGTGCACAGGAAATGATTGCTCGTGGAGCGAATTGCCTGATCCTTGGTGAAATGGGAATCGGAAATACGACAGCCAGTTCCGCCATCATCTCGGTCGTAAGCGGGAAAAGCGTAGAATCACTAGTGGGACAGGGAACAGGATTGAAATCGGAAGGTATTTTACATAAGCAAAGAATTATTGAAAAAGCGATTTCACTAAGAAATCCTAGTCCCGATGATCCTATCAATATATTAATGAAAATCGGGGGATTCGAGATTGCAGGTATGGCAGGTGCCATGCTCGCTGCAGCGAACAGCCGTATACCTATTCTTGTTGACGGATTCATTACGACCACCGCTGCTGTCTTGGCCAACCTTATTTCAGACCGTGCAGCCGATTATATGTTTGTTGGACATCAATCGGCAGAACCAGGTCATAGAACGGCCATAGAATTACTGGGTAAGAATCCGATCCTCGATTTAGGAATGAGAATTGGAGAAGGAACAGGAGCCGCCGTGGCATACCCTATTCTAAAGGCAGCGACATTGGTCATTAAAGAGATGGCAACATTTGAATCGGCAGGTGTATCAAATAAGTAAGAAAAAAGAGACCTTCAATGTGAAGGTCTCTTTTTTTATAAGACTTCAATCCGCTTTTCCAGCTCCACGACAGGAATGAATGAGCCTTTTAGTTCCCTTGCTGAATGGTTAGTTGATCTTTATATTTTTTCATCTTCCTAACGACGGAAGGCTGGCTAATCCCTAAAAATTCAGCCATTTCATAGGTGGATTTACATTGTTTACTGGCTTTCAACATCATCCATTTTTCCACTTGTTCAAGAGCGGTCTTTAGATCATGGTCCTCAACCATCATTTGATCGATCATTAGGATATCATCTTTTTTTTCCAGGGATTCTTGTCCATGGAAATGGGAGGGGAGGAAGCCTGGGAAAATGATGGAGTCTTCCGAGGTCAAAATGAGCCGTTCAATTAGATTTTCCAATTCCCGCACGTTCCCTGACCATTTATGCTTAATCAGGATTTCGTAAGTGGAAGGGTGCAATTTCTTATCGGTTTTGTACTTCTTGTTGATGATTTCGAGATTATGATTGATTAAGATGGCAATATCTTCTTTTCTTTCCCGTAAAGGCGGTATTTGGACGGGAATCACATTTAAGCGGTAATACAAATCGAGCCTGAATGCTCCCTTTTCAACCATTTCCTCAAGGTTTTGATTGGTTGCTGTTACAAGCCGGAAATCTATCTTATGCTCTTTCTTTCCGCCCACTCTTTTAAAAGTCTTCTCCTGCAGGACATTTAATAGTTTTACTTGCATATCCAGGGGAAGTTCCCCGATTTCATCCAGAAATAAAGTTCCGTTATCTGCCTGTTCAATCAGACCTTGCTTCCCATGCTTTTGCGCCCCGGTGAAGGATCCTGCTTCATAACCAAACATTTCAGATTCAAAGAGACTTTCTGGAATGGTACTGCAATTGACTTCGATGAATGGCTCTTTGCTGCGGTAACTTTGATTATGGAGTCGGCGGGCAAAGACGCTCTTTCCAACCCCCGATTCCCCAAGAAGCATGACGGTGGCATCCGTTTTGGAAACACGGAGTATCGTATTGGCGATTTGCTGCATTTCCTTGCTGCGATAGATCAGCTCTTCCTGTTCCCTAAGTTCCTCGACCTCCGATTGGTATTCTTGGATTTTTTTCTCCAATTGCCCATATTGATCCTGGAGGTTCCTGATTTCAGTTTGATCTTGAGCATAACTGACGACACGGACCAAATCACCATCATCATCAAAGATGGGAAAGGCAGTCGACATGACGATTTTCCCCGTCTTTGTCTGCTGCATAATCTGGACAGGTGTTTTTTCTTTCAATACCATGGCGGAAATCGAAGGTGAAAGTATTCCTTCCGTTTCGAGCTGGTAAACGGATTTTCCTAGATAATGGTCGGGTTCAATTCCATAAATCCACCAATGGTTAGGATTCGTAAATAAAATGAATCCCTTTTCATCGGTCACGGTAATATTGTTATTGGAAGTGCTAATGATGCATTCCAAAACTCTTTTTACATTCTTATCACTCATCATTTTCCCCCTATCCCATTGTTCCGGTGATTCAAATATAAATCAAAAACAAGGAATAAATCAAGAATTTTCAGATACCTTAATTTGAAATTGAATCATTTTTCATACATATGGCATATGAGCACCTTGAAAGGATATCGAGTGGAGGGAGTGTCAAACTGTTATATATATGAACTTAACAAAAATGGACGTTTCGTGAGCTGAAGTGGTTCTTTCGATGCCGCCATCAGAATAGCTTAGAATCGTATTTTCGAAATATAGAAAAATAAAAAGTGAAGTGAAAATTGATATTGGTTTTACTTTGCTTTGCAATAGGTTTTTCATTTTTGTCACTTTGGATGACTTCCGAGGAGATAGGGATATATCTCTTATATTGTTTCGGAACCTCCCTGATGCCGAGGTCGATTATGGTGAAGTTTAGGAACTATTGCAGTTCCTACTGGTGTGAAAGGTGGGCTGCAAAGGCAGCCCTTTTTTATATGGATAACTAAACGGTTAACCTATATCTGTTTGGGTATAAATAAAGGAGAGATGAATCGAATGAAGGAGTGATTAATTTGGCAGGGAACAGAACCTTGGGACAGTATTTGTACGACTGCTTGAAGGCAGAAGGCATTTCAGAGATTTTTGGTGTGCCTGGAGACTATAATTTCTCATTGCTGGATACTTTGGAAGAATACGATGGAATCGAATTCATTAATGGACGAAATGAACTCAATGCTGGTTACGCGGCGGATGCATATGCCCGTGTGAAGGGCATATCTGCACTGATCACCACATTTGGTGTCGGTGAAATGAGCGCATGTAATGCAGTCGCTGGTGCTAACAGTGAAAATGTGCCCCTCATTCATATTGTCGGCTCGCCAAAGTCCACGATGCAAAAGGAAAAGGCGCTTGCCCATCATACGTTAATGGACGGAGATTTTGACGTTTTTCGTAAGATTTATGAGCACATCACGAGCTATACGGCGATTCTTACACCAGAAAACGCTGCTAGGGAGATACCGGCAGCAATCAGAATCGCGAAGGAAAAGAAAAAGCCCGTTTATCTTGTAGTGGCTATTGATCTCGTGACAAAACCGGTGATTTCTCAAAGCAAGCTTTCGGAAAATGAATCAAAAACGAATGATGATGCACTGCAGTCAGCGATCGAGCACATAAAAAGAATGTTAGAGCCTGCAAAAAAAGCAGTTCTGCTTGTCGACGTGAAAACACTTCGTTATCACCTGCAGAATTCCGTGCAGCATTTGGCTGAGCGGTTGAATGTTCCAGTCGCTTCGTTGATGCAGGGGAAAAGTGGATTTGATGAGAGCCATCCTCAGTATATTGGTGTATACGGCGGAGCTTTCGGATGTATGGATGTAACCGAGATCGTTGAGGGGGCGGATTGTGTTATTGCCGTTGGTCCAGTTTGGTCTGACACAAATACCTCAAAAAGTACGGCAAAGCTTAATCCTCTTAAAATGGTAGAGATTCAACCCGACTCTTTAAAAGTGGGAGCAGCCAGCTATATGAACGTCAAGGCGGAGGATATTTTACATGCCTTGCAGGAAATTGGCTACAGGCAGGATGAATCTGTTGGAAAAATATCATTTCCGTATGACACGATGGTTGAGGACCCAGCAGCACTACTAAAAGCGGCTTCCTATTATCCACGTATACAGCAGATGTTGAAGGAAAATGACATTGTGGTCACGGAAACGGGAACATTCTCTTATGGGATGTCACAGGTTAGATTGCCAAAAGGGGCGACATATATAGCACAGGGAGGATGGCAGAGCATCGGGTATGCGACGCCCGCTGCCTTTGGTGCTTGTATAGCGGATAAAAACCGCCGTGTTCTTTTGTTTACCGGTGATGGCTCAATACAGCTGACGGCACAGGAAATCAGCTCGATGCTTGCGAACGGCTGCAAACCGATAGTTTTTATCCTCAACAATAACGGCTATACGATAGAAAAATATCTAAACGTAAAGGTCGATATCGAAAAGCAGAAATATAACGATATACCAGAGTGGGATTATACAAAACTAGCCGAAGCTTTTGGCCAGGAGGCGTTCACTGCGAAAGTCGAGACGAATAGGGAACTGGATGATGCCATCGTAAAAGCTCAGACCATGAATGCCGAAAAACTTTGCCTTATAGAAATGATCGTGAAAGATCCAATGGATGGACCGGAGTATCTTCAAAAAATGAGGCAATACCTTGAGAAGCAAGAGAAACAACAGTAATACCAAAAGGCCTTCTGTCAGGGAAGGCCTTTTTTGAGTGGGTGAAACGGAGTGCACACTTATATACCAAGAACCTTGAGTAAAGAATGCTTCAAGGATGTGAAAAAAGTAAACAGAATATTTCCAGCTTTGTATGACACAAATAGAACAGACTTAGCTGTCATCGGTATAAGAAGACGAGCGCCTTTGATTGTTTTTTTTATGTACGTAACGCCGGAGAAGGATAGACCAAAAGCCTAGGAAACATATCGCGTTTCACTTGGCTTCTTTGGCATGCCTGCTTTTGGCTTTTTCACCACTCACTAGTTTGATGGGCATGAAACGCAGCCTCATTGTAGAAAGCATCATCTAAGCTTTTATGATTAAAAGAAACAAAGGATTGGGCAATCCAAATCACCTGAGTCCTACATACCTGAAGATAAAGGGGTAGTCTTCCAAGAGTGGTCTCTGTCATTTCAAAATTGAAACCGAGAAGCTTTAAATTGAGAGTAAGATGAAGAAGATCATAAAGTCACATATTTAGAAAAAATCCATTTCCAGTAGGGTTAGCTATTTCTTAGTAGATAAGGGGGAAAAAGAATGCGTAAATCTGTATCATTATCGCGGCTAATAGAGTCGAATAAAGAAAAACTAATCAATAATCAGATGTTTATAGATCGGGTAGAAGAAAAAATGGATAAAAAGCAAGTGGAAATGCAGGAAAAACCATAAAAAAAGGCAGGTGATGATGATGTTATTAAGAAAAGCCTGGTATTTACAACAAACGATTACCTATCATAGAAAAAAGAAGGATGAAATAGGTGAACGAAAGGATTTATCAAGCCTTGAAGGAGTCCGTGTCAGTAATCAACTCAATTATGCAATTTTGGAAATGCAAAGGTTAATGCGCAAGTGAGGATGGATTCAAAAAAATAATCATGGTCGGAACATTTGTAGGTATAGGTGTAACCGATTATTAATTTCGTGAATATTAAATCTATTCACGCTGAGAGAGTCTTAAAGCCATTAACCCTCCCTCTATTTTTGCATGTAGAAAGGCACTAGCTCCTTATGTTAAATATTAACATGTAAGAAAAAATTAAAAAAACGGAAGTGTATTAGGTTGACGAAAAATGAAAAGTTAAACTTGGAATCTGGTTTTTTCAAAATGTATTGGATTAAAATTAATAAAATGCTATTAAGAAAGATAGGCGGTTTATTGCCTCAATCGAATCACCCATTTGGGAAAATATTAGGCAGGAACTTCAGGAATTGGACTGCGAAACAGATTGCTAAAGAATTTGGTCAGGGAATTAGCGTTGAAAAAGGAGCTGAAATTCAACCCTCAGTTATATTGAAAGACGGTTGCACAGTTGGGGTTAATTGTAAGGTAGGTGCAGAAACGATTATAGGAAAAAACTCAAAGTTGGCTCCAGATTGCATGATCTTTACAAGAAACAAGAAGTTCCACAAAAAAGAAGGGAAATTTTATGGGTATCGGGAAGTCAAGCCAGTTATTATAAATGATAATTGTTGGATAGGAGCAAGGGTTATTATTTTGCCAGGAGTGGAAATTGGGGAAAGTTGTGTAGTTGGCGCAGGATCCGTCGTCACTAAAAGTATGCCGCCTTTTTCAGTCATTGCAGGTAATCCAGCCGAAGTAATGAAAGGCTTACTAACTGAAGAGGCACAAAAGGAAAAAATATAACCGGTATATATCCAATGGAAGAAAGAAGGGTTATTTAATCGGGTTTCAAATGACCTTCCTAGGAGATGATCGGAAACGGAAGCAAGGTTTCCTCGTTACAAGGAACAGTGTATATTGTACGTGTTCAGGTAATAAATGATCTTTCAAACATTTTATTAAACAGCGGTGGTAGCGCAATTTCAATTCTCGTCTTTTAATGAGACGGGATTTTTTAGAGGTGAAGGATACCACCCTTCGGGGAATAGTTGAAAAAGTTATGAATGCAAGTATTAAAATAACCGTCATAGCGATTTTGAAAAAGGAATCGCTTTTCTTATGAGACGAACAAGTACAAATGTGCCATAACAGCATTTTGCGGCTTTTAGGAGCTGCTGGTTTGATTCCTAGAAGGAATGTAACGTCATTATTAGCTGCATCAGAATTTGGTATAAATGAATATTCAAAGAAGTTCAATATCTAATAAAAAGGACAGCTTAAATTTGTATATTATAAAGAGAAGAATTTTAAGGGGTCAACTAAAACTACCTATTCAGATTTTTAAAATTAAAAAGAGGTGTTGTTAATGAGTAAGTATTGGTCTTATAAAATATTTTTAACTAGTGTGTTTATTATTGCCTCGATTATCTTTTATAAATTTGGATTTACTAGTGAAGGTTTAGTTTATTTTGTATGTTTTGCAATTCTTTTAAGTGTTTGGAGTATTATTAATCGTAAAATCAATTATAAAAAAAGACTTATTACTTTACGAAAAATATAAACACATTTTAGTTAACAAGTAACCGCTAAGAATCTAATAAAATGCTTGATGACCAAATTCATTTGCGTCAATAGCCGTTTTATTGGCACCACTACAGGGGAAGTCCAACGTCTTCACAGCCTTTTTGATTAATCAACACGCCACAAGGTAAAGAATGCATTGTTTCTTCCTCATCTTTTTCGAAGGAGTAGTTATGGGTAATGTATACAGAAATATCAGTATCCTCATTTTATCGCTAGTAGCGGCCTTCTCTCTCCAATCCGTCGCATACGGGAAAAATCCTGCCTGTGAGCCTTCAACGGGGAAAACCATTCATTTAAAAGACAAAGAAGGCAATCTAAAACAAATATTGACACTCGCACCAAATTCTACTTCGTCAACGGTACGGACGACCCTGAATAATGCCATTACGTCGGTTGCAGGCTATCCAAAAGATGAGTCGAGTGGGAGTCGGGGCACCTTACATTTATCAAAAGGAACATTCACCTCAAGTGCCTTTCTTCTTTTGAAAGAAGGCGTCACACTACAAGGAACAGTGGAAAATGGGAATCCAGCCACTACAATATGTACGGAATCAAAAAGTGATCCGGTCACCATTAAAATGGCGAGTGATACAGGCGTCAAGAACATTATCCTCGATGGGAAACGCAGGACGGAAGATTCGGAAGGGAATCCAAAAAAGTATTACTCCTCACGGCACAGAGGCATCGAAGCAACAGCTATTGAACAAACTAAATCCACAGATGATTTGGTTTCTACATACCCCACCTCGACACTGCTACGCAATATCACCATTGAAGATACCCACATCATTGGATATGAGGGATATGGCATTTATTTAGAGCGTGTAGAAGGGGTAACCATCAAAGGTTCAGATCCAGAATATAAGAGAAGCATGAAAATTTCAGATATCGGGTACGGGGGAATCGGGGGATATTCAGTCAATGATGTAACCGTCCAATATGCCATGGTCACCGATATCATGCCAGGTGCAACTGTAGGAAGCGCCCAACAAAGCTATGGGATGGCATTTAGTCATCGGAAGGATCCTATGGCGAGCCCGGAAAACCAAGCTAAGTTCCCGCGAAGCCAACAAATCCGCGTCGATCAGAATGTGGTCGCCAATAATCCGACATGGGAAGGGATTGACACGCATTCAGGGCACAACGTGCAATTCACGAAAAACGTCATTTTAAACACGCGCTTTCCAATCGTTGTCGGGGGGATGGATTATGATGAAGGGAAAATTTCAGCCTATCCACCTCGCAACATCACGATTTCCGGAAATCGAATTAATAGTGATGGAGAAGAAACCACCGATGATTATACGAAATATGGGATAAAAAAGGATAATACCATAAAAACCGAAAGAGGAATCTCGTTGAACGGCACCCGATACACCGATCTTTACAAAACAAAGATGGGATTTTTAGAAGGAGTCGTGGTCTTAGGTAATTATGTGAACAATGTGCAAGCTCAAGTAGAAACAAGGGGAGGCATCAGCATTCTCGCGACGGAAAAAGCGGAAATTAGGGGAAATACGGTAGAAAACAGCCTATATTTAGGCATTGTGCTGCTTGGCTCCAATAAAGCTCCAAACATACAAGGGAATATCATTCGTCAAAATGACAGGTACAAGAAACCATTCATCCAAAGTGGAATTGGAATCCGCAGTTCTCTTAAAAATGGAAACCCTACGAATGACAATACGACAAATCCATGGGCCAACGAGATAGATAATGACTTCACTGAAGTTGGTAATCGAACAGATTCCCAAACTACGTTGGAATATAATCTTTTGCATGGCTGGATAAGGTTCACTCCTGCACGCACGAATTTCGTGACTTTTGACTGGACTCAGTATGAAGCGATCAAATTGATGCAGGATAAGCGAGATTTCAAGTGGGAAAAGGAGAAGCAGCGGGAATAATAGTACAAGTTTTATAGTAATTAAAATCTGTGTATTTATGTATGTAAAGTCTAAGAGTTAGGCAGATAAACAAGTTTAATTTACAATATGTGTGGACTCGTTTCAAAAATGGGACGGACCAAATTATTTTTGGTATCGTTAATAAATTTTAATCTTTCGTCAACTCTATCTTTTCTTCGTAAAAATAACAAAAGAAAGTTTGATCAAAATCCTGTATTCATTTTAACAGGATTTTTTTGTATTTGTTGAAACTCCTGAAGTTTCCTCCATTAAAAGGGAAAAGGAGCTTGAGAAGGGAATAATCACATATCAGTTGAAATATATAAGGTATGTACAATAAATCGGTTTCATAATAACGAAGTCCACTAAGGAGATGATCGCAGATGAAAACACGGGTGAATCAAATTAAATTGAATGGACTCACTTTTCAATATCGTGAGAGTGGGGAACCTTCTGCCCCGCCTATTGTTGCACTTCACGCGCTAGGGAAAGATTCAGAATCATGGGATCAAGTAGCTGCTGTATTAGGAGAAAAATACCGCGTTTTAGCATTAGATCAACGTGGTCATGGTGGGAGTGCAAGAGCGGGTACATACACTTTTGAACTGATGTGCGATGACTTGCTTCAATTTGCGGATGCTATGAATTTGGAACGGTTTACGCTAATTGGTCATTCCATGGGGGGAACAGTAGCCTATCTTTTTTCGGAAACATTTCCGTCAAGGGTTGAACGGCTGATTGTTGAAGACACACCTCCTCCTTTTCTGGATAAGCCGATCGAAATTCCTGCCAAGCCTTCTGATCCCCTACCGTTTGATTGGCTGGTCGTACCTTCGATTCTACGGCAACTTAATGAACCAAGTCCCGAATGGTGGGCGCGTCTTACAGACATTATCATGCCGACCCTTATTATAGGCGGTGGATCCAGTCATATTCCTCAAAATAAATTGCAGGAAGTTTCTGAGCTAATTCCGAATTGCCAGTTGGTGACGATAGAGGATGCTGGGCACTTTGTGCATGATGCTAATTTACCAGCCTTCTTAGCTGCCGTAAAAAGTTTTCTTAAATCATGAGTTACCGTATGCTTTCGCCGATGGATACGTCGAGTTAGTTAGCCACCGTATAAGTCTACGACAAGGATAGCAAGGATTATCCCCATTACTGAAGATTCCTTACCCGTGCTTATTGTTTAATTTTAATTAGCACACCAAGTGAACGATATAATCATGTAACGAAAAATAGAGAGGGATGGGACAATGGAAGGTAAATGGCCCACAGAAATGAAAGTAGCGCAAATCCGAGTTGCACGCCCTACTGATCAACTGAAAAAAATTGAAAACTTCTATTGTGAAGGATTAGGTTTGAAAAAAATCGGTTCCTTTGAAGGACATGAAGGATATGACGGTATAATGATAGGGCTTCCTAATTCAAACTATCATTTAGAGTTTACGCAACATAAAGATGGAACTCCATGTCCAGCCCCAACAAAGGATAATCTGCTTGTCTTTTATATTCCTGAGAGTAAAACCATTGAAGAAATCACAAAAAGATTGAAAGATATGGGGTATGATCCGGTATCCCCTGAAAATCCATATTGGGAACAATCAGGTGTTACAATTGAAGATCCAGATGGGTGGAGAATTGTATTAATGAATTCGCCAGGCATAGGAAATTAAAATGATAAATGCACATAAAAATTAAGATTTTACTTCAACAAGGGAGTTGCTTCGGTGGCTCTTTCTTATGGAACTAAAGGGCCCTAGGTTCACGCAACTAACGGGGTATTAGGAGCTGATTACTCTCCTTTTCTAACTATAGGGAAGGATGGGAAAAGGGAAATCAATAACTTCCTTTGATTTACCATTGATTTTTTTTCTGATTCATATAAAATAATGTCTAAATAATCAGATTTTATTTAAATTCTATGAAGAGAAAGAGTACGTTATTGTTTCTGATCCAAAGAGAGCTGGTGCTTGCTGAAAGCCAGTGTTCAGATAATGCCGAAAATCATCTCTGAGAAGTAAAGTCGAAGTTTAGTAGGCTTTATCGGTTTCCTCCGTTACAAGGGACAACGTATGATCGTACGTATGTAAAGGGTAGTAAGGTGTTTTTTAAACACTTTATTAAACAAGAGTGGTACCGCGAGTTTCAATCTCGTCTCTTACTGAGACGGGATTTTTTGTTTTTTAGCTGGTTTATTAATAACACAAATTTAAGAGAAGCGGGTGAACGCGATATGAAGACGTTACTATTTATAACAGATTTATACTATGAAGCAAAAGGGAGAAATTATTACGAGGAGGATTTATATCTTACTTCAAAACTTCGCGAAGAGTTTCATTTGTTGATCTGTCATCCTGAAGACATTGAAGCATTTGAAGATCATGCTGATTTAATTGTCTTCCGAAATGCAGGTCCCGTAGCGAATTATAAAGACAAATATGAAGCGTTCCGAACCCGGATTGTTTCGAAACATTTAAAAACCTATAATTCGTTTAATGGAAAGGCTGATATGAATGGAAAGGAATACTTAATTGAACTAACCAATGCACAATTTCCTGTTATTCCAACTATTGATACGCTTGATTCCCTAGAAAAACTATCTAATGTAGATACGTATATCGTAAAGCCGAAGGATGGAGCAGATTCTATCGGGATGGAATTTATTACGAAAGGTGAATTGAGTGAAAAAGTTGATTCGGCATCGAAAAATACATTGGTACAGCCATTTATCAATTTTGAATATGAAGTCTCATTTTATTTTATCAACAAGGAATTTCAGTACGCCCTTTATGCACCAGATAAAAAGAAAAGATGGAAATTAAAAGAGTATGTATCTACCGAAGAAGATTTAGCCTTTGCTAAACGATTTATCGATTGGAATAATCTTGATTGGGGGATTCAAAGAGTTGATGCTTGTCGTAATGAGGAAGGGGAACTTTTATTAGTCGAACTAGAAGATTTAAATCCCTATCTTTCCTTGTCAGAAGTATCTGATGAAACACGAAACAACTTTGTAGAAGCAATGAAAAAATCATTACGGAAAGCTCTTCAATCATAAATTTCCATTCTTGTATGGGTGCATTACTTCTATTGAAGTGCTGTGGCACCCTTTTTCTAGAGCTTAAGGGCAGGATTGGAAATAAGTAAAACCATTCTAGATAGAATGGCTTCAGACTGTAAACAAACTCGCTAATAATGGGGGGGGTGCCTACAGTTTTTTTTGAGGGTTGTAAAATTCAAACGTTTCTTTCCACTGCAGGCACTCGCCTTCCGCGGGCGGCCCGCCCTCGGCGCTTTTGCGCCTGCGGGGTCTCCCATGGAGGCGTATTGCCGCAGGAGTCTCATACCTTCCGTTTCAAACCTGCATTAAAACTAAGATAGAATTACCAATCGACCACAGTTTTGGAGGGTTTGACATTGACCGTTGATTTCCACTGCAGGCACACGCTATCCGCGGCCCTCGGAGGAGTTTCGCACACCCGTTCCAATCCACTTTGTTTTAAACGTAGATAGAACTCCTTTTGCCTACAGTCTTTTTTGTTTTAAAATAGAAGTAGTAAAACTTGCGGTGAAAAGGATGCTTTCTGAACATGATTCTATTCATCGAGATCAATTCGAAATGATGGTTTAGAGTTTTTTATTGTGAAGTTGCTTAATACCCTTTCAATAATTGGCATGAAGTAATGAAGAATCGGGCCTCCTAAACAAACGGTTAATAGAGTCCCAATGCCGATTGGACCATTGAATATGATTGCCATTGTCAAGAAGAGGAGATAAATTAATGTTTTCGAAAACAGGATATTCATTTTAGTTAAATCTCTAATTATCAACATTAAACGGTCAACAGGGATAGGCGCAAAATTTGTTTGTAAGTAAATTGCAGTTCCTAGTCCTATAACGATTAAACCTATTCCTAAACAAACAAGTTTACTGAACCAATGCTCTGGATTCATCAAAAGATGCAAGATGAAAAGCCATATATCAATTGCAAGACCGGTAATAAAGGCTGTTAGCAAACCCAAAAACTCTGGTCTTTGCCTTTTTAAAAACGCATTACAGAATATCATCATAAATGCCAGTATGACTTCCCAACTTCCTACAGTTAGACCCACTTTTATAGAGAGGCCGACCAAAAGTGCATCAAATGGTGAGGTTCCAAGGTCTGATAGGATAGTTAAAGAAATACCAAGGGTTAATATCAAGATTCCTAATCCATAAAAAATATATTTCGCTTTTCTCAACTTTTTCATAATTAATTAGTAGATAATTCTTTTATCATTAAAATATGAGGAATACCGTCTTCCATAAATATACTTGATGAAGTCTGATAGCCAAGTTTTTTATAAAAGCCCTCTGCCTGTGATTGCCCATGTAATCTAACCCGGGATATACCTTGATCTTCTGCTATTTCTTCCAACGCTTTAATAATTACTTTACCAAGACCAAATTTACGGTAAGGCTCTAGGATACAGATTCTCTCCAATTTACCAATGTCATCAACCCATCTTACTCGTCCAGTTCCGACAGGTTGTTCATTATAATAAACTAAAATGTGTTCAGAGAGCTCGTTTAGTGTGTCGAATTCATCAAACTCATCTTCTAATGGCACACCCTGTTCTTCAACGAAGACTTCTTTCCTGATATGAAAGGCTTTTTTTAAATCGTTAATCTGTGTTATTCTTTTTGACTCCAATTTTTTTCAGTCCTTTCTAGATTTAATGAATCAGACCAGTCATAATTAATGATAGCCATTTAATAGTATAAGTTAAAAAAACTTTGTTGTAAATGCAACAAAAACAAATGTATTAAGGAGTTTTGTAAATGACGGAAATTCTCCGTGAAATAGGAATGATAGCCAGGTCTTTAGATTCCATAAGCAACATAGAATTTAAAGAATTTGACCTTACAAAAGGGCAGTATTTATACCTTATTCGAATATGTGAGAATCAAGGAATCATTCAAGAAAAATTAGCAGAAATGATAAAGGTTGACCGTACAACGGCAGCTCGTGCAATAAAAAAACTCGAAACTCAAGGTTTTATTGAAAAGAAAAGTGATGAAAATAACAAAAAAAATAAAAAACTATTTCCGACTGAGAAAGGTGAAAAAATTTATCCCTTATTAATGAGAGAAGGAGAATATTCCAATTTGGTTGCATTATCTGGATTTTCCACTGAAGAAACAGAAACAATCTTTAATCTTCTTCAGAGGGTTAGGAAAAATATTGAAGTCGATTGGGAATTCGTAAAAAAGGGAAACAAGAGAGAGTATTGATGAAGCTAATTGATTGCCTTCAACAAACAAGCAGTGCTTTACTTCAATAAGGAGTTGCTTCGGCAGCTCTTTTTGGAGAGGGTTGGTTGAAGCAGTAATGCTATCGAAGGCAGGCACTAATGCTCAGCTTGTATTTTTAACGATAACAATTGTAGCGGTTATTTCGGACATCGCTAAATCCCCTCCACATATGGTTACAAACCGACAGGTAGCGTGTATCCTTTTACACTGTGTAAGCTAAGAGGGGATAACATCTCACGGGCATTTTGGGGGTCATTCTTTTTTTGTTAAATTCTTGCGAGATATAAACGGGTTGTCGGTAACCCAAAACCGCCACGGATAATCTTTTGCTTCCCCAGAGTTGTCAATTCCGACGCGGGGACCGCTGGATATGTGTCCAGGTTTTTTCCCTTCAGCAAGATAAAGCGGAGGACTCGTAAATGGACGACCATAATCATCCATAGTGATGCCTAGTGCTTTAGTTAACTTCCCAGGTCCATCCGTCCATTTATGAATATCGGCAATTCCGCGTCTTTCCTGCATTAACTCAAGCCCTGAATAAGGTTCCACAGCTCGGATTAAAATGGCCTCCGGATTCTCGGGCCCGCCGCTTACGACATTGACCAATGTGTGTGTATGCATGACGTATGTATATATCAATCCGGACTTACCGAACATCACTTCCGTCCGTTTTGTCCGTCTATTTCCAAAACTATGTGCAGCCCTGTCAATAGGGCCCATATAGGCTTCGGATTCAACAATGAAACCAGAAGCGGTCCCATCCGGTGTTTCTTTTACAATCAGGCAGCCGAGGAGGGATTTGGCTAGTTCAAGCGTGGGCTGCTCATAAAAATCCGCAGGTAAAATTGAATGATTATTTATCTTGTTCATAGTATCCCTCCATTTAGTCTCTTATAGGTAAAATTCCCTTAATGTTGGAAAAGAAACATAGGAATGCATGGATTAAAAAGACCGGCTGATATATTCAGCCGGTCCCGAGCTTGTTTTTAACCTAATTCTTTTTCCGTTTCTTGCTCTCTTTTGATTCTGCCGGAGCCCACGGATAGTGCCACTAATATTCCTGCGGCAACAAAAAAGATACCTGTGACAAACACACTGGAAAATGCATGGATCCAAGCATTTTCAATTGATTTTAAAAGGACATTGCTGACCTCTGCCGGCATTTTAAGGTTTTCAGGAAAAAGCATGATGTTGAATAACGCATCCGTTTTATCGGCTAACGCTTTCAGTGCCTCATGCAATATAGGGTTCTTTTGGCTTACGACCGCATCATCCATATTTTGTTGTAGATTATGATTCATGACAGCATTCAATATCGTGATGCCCATCGTTCCTCCTATCGACCGGAAGAAGGTCGAAGCCGCTGTAACAGACCCGAGCTGTGATTTTGGAAATTCATTTTGAACGGCAATCATCAATGTTGGCATGACAAGACCCATTCCGATCCCAAGGATGGCCATGAATGAGTAAGCTGTGAAAATAGTCGTACTATCGTCCATCGTACTCATTAGGAAGAAGCCGAGCGTCGCAAAGGCCATTCCAAAGGTAAGCACGGTACGAAACCGGAATTTCAACAGTAACCGCCCGCCAATGACGCTGGAAAGAATCATACCGATCATCATCGGAGTCATGGTCGATCCCGCTTTTGTCGGTGAAACTCCCAGTACGCCTTGCATGAACAGTGGGACGAACATGATTGCCCCGAACATGCCAAGGCCCAGCAAGAATCCCAAAATATTCGTGGTGGCAAAAACTCTATTTTTAAAGAGGGATAAATCAAGGATCGGTTCAACTGCTTTTCTTTCAAAAATAATAAATAGGGCAATGAAGACGAGGGTGCTGCCGAAAATCAAGAGAGATTCAAGTGATTTCCATTCGAACTTATCACCACCGAATGTTAAGCCCAATAATAACAGGACAATACCAGGAATCAAGGTGAAAATACCAAGATAATCGATATTCACTTTCTCTGATTTTCGAATGCCTTCATGTTTCAGCCCGACATAAATCAAAATGGCAGATAATAAGCCTGTCGGTACATTGATCAGAAAGATCCAATGCCAGCTGATATGGTCAACGATCAGGCCACCCAGAAAAGGACCAATGACAGAACTTAAACCAAAAAGGGCTCCGAATACACCTTGCCATTTGGCTCTTTGTTCCGCAGAGAATATATCTCCTATAATCGTTTGGGATAGTGGCATGATCATCCCGCCGCCGATTCCTTGCAGACCCCTATAGATGATTAACTGCTCCATAGAAGTGGCAGTGGCACATAAAAACGAACCAATCGTAAAAATGATCGTGCCAATCAGATAAAGGGAACGTCTGCCATATAAATCAGATAGCTTTCCAACGATCGGTACAACAGTCGTAGAGGCTATTAAATAGGCAGTCGTTACCCATGCGAAGATGGTAAATCCATTCAATTCCCCGATAATAGTCGGCATGGCCGTTCCGACGATCGTCTGTTCCAATGAACTGAAAAACATTCCAATGATCAATCCAGTTATGACAAGCTTAGTATTAACTGCTCTTTTCTCCATTTGCATACCATTTCTCCATTCCTTGAACTTTATTCCTTATTTGGTTGTGACCAATAGGTCAAAATTATAATGCTGAAGTGACCATTAAGTCAATGCTTTTTTTTGTTTGAAAAATCCATTGCATGAAGGAGTGATTTCTATGGAAAGTTGCAGATTTGCCCCCATATCATCTTTATTAATTCGATTAGAATTCACTAAATCCTTCCTGAAGAATCTCTCAGCGTGTGTCGACTTACCAAATTCGATATAATAAGAAGGAGTATAGATGAACTTATGATTGGAAGTGTTAGATATGAATAAAAAAATCGGGTTTATAGGTTGCGGTAAAATGGGCGAGGCGATGCTTGAGGGCATGTTGCTTGCAGAAGTCATTTCACCTGATGGAATCATGGTCAGTACAGCAAGTATGGAAACTAAAACTAAGATCACCACGAAATATAAGGTTAAAGGTTCTTTGGATAATAAAGAGGTTGCCGGTTTTGCCGATTTTCTCTTTCTAGGAATTCAACCTGGCATGCATAAACAAGTGCTTGAAGAAGTGAAGGAATATGTGAAAGAAGACACAGTAATCATTACAATGGCGGCTGGGATCACTTTATCTCAAGTGGAGAACAATATCGGAAAAAAAGTGAAGGTTGTCAGGACGATGCCAAACACGCCTTCCCTTGTCGGAGAAGGCATGACGGCTATAAGCCTGAACGATGAAATTACAGATGCTGATCTAGCAGGTGTGAAGGCACTGCTGAATAGTTTCGGGAAAACGGAAATCTTGCAAGAAGATTTGATGGACGCTGTACCGGCTATAAGCGGTTCGTCACCTGCTTATGTATACATGTTCATCGAAGCGCTTGCTGATGGAGGGGTCCGTGATGGCATTCCACGAAAGCAAGCTTACAGAATGGCAGCGCAGGCTGTTATGGGAGCGGCTAAAATGGTGCTTGAAACCGAAAGACATCCAGCAGCCTTAAAGGATGATGTTTGTACGCCGGGTGGTTCAACGATATCTGCGGTAGCTTCGTTGGAAGAGAGTCAGCTTAGGTCCAGCATTTTACAAGCAATGAAGGCCTGCACGGATAAAACGAAAGGGTTCGGTAAGTAAAGAAGAATGGATTGCCTACATGTGGGCAGTCTCCTTTTTTACTAACTATTATCAGAATGTTTTGTGAAAAAAAGAGGGGGATGCAGAATGAATAGTTATATAGAGGAATTAAGGAAGATACTGACGGAAGATCAAGTAACGGTGAATGAAACATTATTGGAGCAGCACAGCCATGATGAATCGTATCATACACCGCACCTACCAGATATGGTCATATACCCAAGAAATACTACAGAAGTGAGTGCAGTCATGCGTTATGCGAATGAATATGAAATACCGGTCATTCCTTTTGGGTTGGGATCAAGTTTAGAAGGGCATGTCGTTCCTGTCAAAGGCGGGATTTCCCTGGATTTGTCCTTGATGAATCAAGTTTTGGAAATCAGGGAACATGATTTTTTAGTGAAGGTACAGCCAGGTGTGACAAGGACACACCTTAATAAAGAATTGAAAAAATACGGTCTGTTCTTTTCCGTGGATCCTGGGGCCGATGCGACTTTGGGCGGGATGGCAGCTACAAATGCAAGTGGGACGACCTCGGTCAAATATGGGATAATGCGCGATCAAGTCAGGGATTTGGAAGTGGTTCTAGCGAACGGTGAAGTGATCCATACCGGAAGTTTAGCGACAAAATCATCTTCGGGCATTCATTTGAATGGTTTGTTTGTCGGCTCGGAAGGTACGCTTGGTGTATTTACTGAACTGACTTTAAAGGTATATGGAATCCCTGAAGTCACAATGGCAGGGAGAGCCTCTTTCCCAACAGTCGAGCAGGCAGTATCTGCGGTCAATGGTATAATGCTTGCTGGCATCCCAATTGCACGAATTGAATTGGTTGATGCCGAGTCCATAAAAAAAGTTAATCAATTCATGGAAAAATCCTATGATGTCAAACCTACTTTATTCCTTGAGTTTCATGGGAATTTCGCCGGACTAGAGCAGGACGTCAAATTCGCTAAGGAAATCGTGAGTGATTTTGGCTGCGAGGATATCCAGTTTGAAACGGATTCAAAAGCACGCAATGCTCTGTGGGAGGCCCGCCATAATCTCGCATATGCTTTCATTCACAGTGCCCCGGGTAAAAAGCTGATGGTGACCGACGTAAGTGTACCACTTCATGAATTGTCGGATGCCATATTGGAAACAAGGAAGAAAGTCGAGCACTCCAAAGTGGAGGGAGCGATTGTAGGGCATGTAGGTGATGGGAATTATCATGTATTGTTCATGATCGATCTGAAAAACCCTGAAGAAGTTAAAGAAGCGAAGAGGATAAATGAAGAAATCGTTGAATATGCATTAACGAAAGGTGGTACATGTACAGGGGAACACGGGGTCGGCCTTGGAAAATCGAAGTATCAGCGAAGGGAGCATGGAGCAGCGTACGATGTGATGAAAACGATCAAACACGCACTGGACCCGAAAGGAATAATGAATCCCGGGAAAATTTTCATAGATTAAAAGAATTGATGTTTGCGTAATAACTTCAAACAATGAATGACGATCAATTGGTGAAAGGGCAGACTTGCCCCCTATAACATTGTGTTATAGGGGGTAAGTCAAAAACGCCAATTGCATCATGTAATTTAAACATATAATCGTCTTAAAATGATTTTCGTCTTTAATTCGTGTTATATCCGGACAAATCGACTGATGTGCGAGATAATTCGACCTCCAAGCCGATATTCCGACCTTCAACCAAAAAATTCATGAGATTTCCAATCAAAAAAAGACTTCAGACACGATGTGTGTCTGAAGTCTTTTTGTTATTAAGCGTTAATGTTGTTTGGATTTAAGGCATTTTCAACACTTACGTAGTTGTAGCCTAGGTCTGTTGCAACTGCTTCGAATGTGATTTCTCCGTTCGCCACATTGACGCCTTTTGCAAGGGCATCGTTTTCAAGGATTGCTTTAATGGCACCTTTGTTTGCGATTTGCAGTGCGAAAGGTACTGTTACGTTCGTTAAGGCTACTGTAGAAGTTTGAGGCACTGCTCCTGGCATATTGGCCACTGCGTAATGCACTACTCCGTGTTTTACATAAGTAGGATTATCATGTGTTGTTATGTGGTCAACTGTTTCAAAGATACCGCCTTGGTCGATTGCAACATCGACAATGACTGAACCTGGAGACATTGATTTAACCATTTCTTCAGTAACGAGCTTAGGAGCTTTAGCACCTGGAATCAATACAGCACCGATTACTAAATCAGCATCTTTGACTGCTTCAGCGATATTATAAGGATTTGAAATGAGTGTAGTCAGCTCATTTCCGAAAATATCATCAAGTTGACGAAGGCGGTCAGGGCTTAAGTCAAGTATCGTAACATCTGCGCCTAATCCAATTGCGATTTTAGCTGCATTCGTTCCGACCATACCTCCGCCGACGACAGCGACTTTACCACGTTTTACTCCAGGAACTCCGCTTAATAGAATTCCTTTACCACCGTTATTTTTTTCAAGGAACTGAGCACCGATTTGTGCAGCCATGCGTCCTGCCACTTCACTCATTGGTGTCAATAAAGGAAGTGTACGGTTTACTGCAACCGTTTCATAAGCAATGGCCAAGACACCGCTTTCTTTTAGTGCCTGTGCAAGAGCCGGTTCAGCTGCAAGATGCAAATATGTGAAAAGAATCAAATCTTTACGGAAATATTTATATTCAGATGAGATAGGTTCTTTTACTTTCATGATCATTTCTGTGCTTGACCAAACGCTAGCAGCGTCCTCGACTATAACAGCACCAGCCTCTTGATATGATTCATTTGTAAAACTGCTTCCTAGACCTGCATTCATTTCGATTAACACTTCATGTCCCGCATTGACTAATGCTACAACCCCAGCTGGAGTGATCGCTACACGGTTTTCATTGTTTTTAATCTCTTTTGGAATTCCTATTCTCATCTTAATCCCTCCAATAATATGTTTTACTATTTGTATCACAAGTATAGTTGGAAAAAGAAATAGTTAGTATGTGGAAATCAGAAAAATGAAAAAGGTGTATTTGTGGAATTCCACAAACGCAGTTTCAATAAACATAGACTTGCAGGGATAATGACCTGGATTCATATCAATAATGTTAGAAATCATAACACTGGATTTTTAATTATTTGGACTCGGTTCATGAATGCGTTCTAAAATCCGCCTTTTTTTATAAAGCATGATTCCCGTTTCGGCCATATCGGCAATCATGGAACGATTGGTAATAGCGCCAAAAATCATTCCCGCAACGGGCACCATTTGCAAAAGTTTTTTCCAGCCAAACTGATCACGGTATGTATAAACGACCTCTCGCCATCCTTGCAGTTCGGATGCAATTTCCCTTTTTGATTCAGACTCAGGCAGGTTCATTTTCGACAATTCATTTAATAGGGCTTTTTTTCCGACAATATCCGATGTGGTGAATTGCAGACATTTGACGATGAAAATACGCTCTTCGCGGTCACGGGGATCGAATCCATACGTGATGGCGATATCCTGAAGGGTTTTGATCGACATTCCGAGAAGAAGGGGGATGTCGATGGCTAAGGTGAAAATTCCGCCTATACCGGTAGTGGCACCTTGAACCGTAGCCAACTTACTGCCTGAATTTTTAATATCCTGACTTACGCTATCCATAATTTGGAGCGGTAGACTTGAAACATCTTCTAAGCTTGTAATATTGAACTCGGGATTCTTGGCCTCCAGCAGACTTAGAATATGGGCTTCTTTCGTTAAATATTTTCCGCCCGTCTGAATATAGCTGCCTAATTCATCTAGCATGACACCCAATTTTTTCTGAACGAAGTCCGGTGTCAACTTGTCCAATAGCTTAAAGGGGAGTCGCCCAATTCGTTCCCAAAACCATAGCCCTTTCTGATCCTTCTCCCATTTTTCGATGATTTTTAATTCCTTCTCAAGTTCTTCTTTAGTTTCAAGTATCATTTGATCAACCTTTCCACACACCTAGTATTCCATCCCAGGAAATAAATCATTAATTTTTCTTGGAAAATTCATCATATTGATTCAGTTTAATATTAAGAAAGAGGGATATTTTTTGAATCGGGTCCTTTAACCGGATATTTCCCACTTCTGAGATCCTTTTTAAACGGTAATTCAATGTATTCACATGGATATGAAGATTTCTTGAAGCTTCATTTGGGTTGCAATCTTTTTCTAGATAAACAGTGAGTGTTTGCAGCAATTCTGTTTGGTTTTTCATGTCGTATGCTTTTAGCTTAAGGATGGAAGGATGAACTCGGCGTTGTTTGTTGCTTGCGAGTGCTTCAATCATTTGAAACATGCCAAGTTCTTCATAATGTAAAATGAGTTTCATGTCATCAGGGAAAATATTTTTCATTTTTAGGGTGTATTGGGCTTCTTCGTAGCTTGATTTAACATCTAGTAAGTTTTTATACATATTGCCAGCCGTTCCAAGGATATGCTCAACACCGAAACGCCGTTTCATCTCCAGGATGAAGAAGGGGATGAAATCATAAATCGATGAAGTGAAAGAAGGGCTGTTTTCCTGATTGGCTCCTGCGAAAAGAATGAGCTTATTATGGTCAATGGCAAATAAAGAACTGTTTATCTTTTGAGTAGTCGTTAACATATATGAAATATAGCGCTCCACTTCGCGATTGATTTCTTTAGGAAATTCGAATACCAATATAGAAAAAACCACGGGAACATGGATGGAGAATTTCGTGAAATTTTCAATTATTTCAGATTCCTCTTGGTAGTGACCGGTCAACATACGCCAAAGGAACTCTTGATGACCTGCTTCTTTCCTTTGCTTTTTCAATTGCAATTGCTGCAACTGATTTTTGGCCTCCTTGGCAGCGAATTGCAGAAATTTCATATCTTCTTCGGAGAAAGGTTCATTTACTTCCAAAGCCCAAATGAATCCAAGGACTTCATTATTTTTTCGAATGGAAACCGCAGCCCTGTTACCGAGACCGACATCATTGATGGCCCCGATTTTAATGGGGGCATCTTCTTTCAATAAAGCGGGGATGAAGCCATCTTTCCATAAACTGTTGATGACCTTTTCAGGGACACGTCTTCCGATAATGGTCATGATACGAGCCTGATCCGTAGTATCATCGTGTGTGCTATAAGCAAGTAAGCGATGGTTACCGTCCTCGATTGTAATGGGGCAACCTAAAACAGAACTGATTCTATCGGCAAACTCCATCATATCTCCATAAAGGTCTTTAAAAATATCTCTATTTTTTTCGAATTCCTTCATATTCATTTTACCCCTCGCTAAAAAAATTCCTTCTCCTTGAATTTTAAACGATTTTCTTTGAATAAGCATAGATAAATCCATTGTTAAAACAGAAAATCCCGTCCGATTGAAATAGGAAGGGATTTTTTATTTTAGAATATTAAATTAATCAAAAGATAAATCAAACCTGCTAATGTTGCCGAAATCGGAATGGTAATGAACCAAGTGATGATCATTCTTTTTGCCGTTCCCCATTTTACGCCCTTGACACGATGGGCCGATCCAACTCCTAGGATTGAAGAAGAAATGACATGGGTTGTACTGACTGGCATGTGTATTACGGTCGCGCCGAAGATGATGAAGGCGCCAGTTAAATCCGCTGCAACACCATTGACCGGACGGATCTTCATGATTTTGCCGCCAACGGTTTTAATGATTTTCCATCCACCTACGGAAGTTCCAAGTCCCATTGCTACTGCACAGGAAAATTGAACCCAGAAGGGGATATCGGAATTTGATGCATAACCATTTGCAATAAGTGCCATCGTGATGATACCCATCGCTTTTTGAGCGTCATTCGTTCCGTGGGTATACGATTGAAGTGCTGCTGTAGCAATCTGTATCGTACGGAATTTCTGGTTTGTTTTAGTCAAGTTATTGTTTTTAAAGACTACTTTAAAGATGCTGTAAACGATAAACCCGATTGCAAACGCAATTAGCGGGGAGAAAATCAAAGCTTGAAGAATTTTCATGAAACCTTCCCATTTAATGCCGGCGAAGCCTGCTGCAGCGATAGCGGCACCTGCAATCGAACCGATCAATGCGTGGGAGGAACTGCTTGGGATTCCGTAATACCAGGTAAGAAGGTTCCATATGATCGCTGCAAGAAGAGCAGCCAAGATTACATATGAACCATTCGGAAGCGTGAACGGATCCACTATATCCTTCGTGATGGTCTTCGCTACGCCTGTAAATGTCATAGCTCCGACGAAATTCATGATGGCAGCCATGATGATGGCATGACGAGGCTTCATGGCCTTTGTTGAAACAGCAGTCGCTATTGCATTGGCTGTATCATGGAAACCATTGATAAAGTCAAATGCTAAAGCAAAGAAAACGATTAATATTGTTAAAATTAATAAAGTATCCATTTATTGGGGTACTCCTTAGGCGTTTTTCATTATGATTGTTTCAAGTGTATTGGCCACTGCTTGACAGTGATCGGCTATCTCTTCAAGGCTTTCATATATTTCTTTATATTGAATGATCCTGATTGGATCTTTTTCAACAGTAAATAAGTTTTTGATCGATTGACGTTGAATTCCGTCGCAAACTGATTCAAGATCTTTAATTTTGATTGCATTTTCACGAATCATTGGTAATTTTTTTGTGGATAGTGTATCGACAGCTATTTCAATTTCATACGTACACTCTTTGATGGCATCCACAAACTTAAGCATATACTCATCTGCATTGACAATGGAGTACATTTCGAATAATGCGGCACAGTGTTCTAAACCGTCAATGACATCATCCATTCTCATGGTTAATTCAAGGATATCCTCGCGTTCGATAGGAGTGATGAAGGCATTGTTCAGCTCTTTAATCACGTTATGAACCATTGAATCGCCTTTATGCTCATAATCTTTCATGGTATCTGAAAATACCTTAAGATCGGAGATGTTTTTCAATTTATAATCCGCGAAATAGTCAGCACCCTCTTTAAGATTTTGAGCGATGTTGAAAAGCATTACTGCGAATTTGTCTTTTTTTGATTTAAAAGCCATGTTAAAGCCTCCCAATTAGTCATGCAAATTTACGCACTTTAGTCGTACGCTTAGTATTAACAAATTGATTGTAACGAATTCATGTAGGAACAGGGAAGGTTTTTCGACGAAAATTTACAAAATCTTAATAAAACTTTACAAACCAAAACAAGGATAAGTAAAAAATGGGAAACAGTTACACTTTCAAAGCAGAATTTGCAAAAAAAAAAGCCTTTCCGATACGAAAAGGCTGAAGGTGCTATAAAAATAAAGCAATTAAATAATAAATTATTCCTGCCAATGATGCGGAAATCGGCAAGGTTATGAACCAAGTAATCAACATGCTTTTAGCAGTTCCCCATTTTACCCCTTTAATCCGGTGTGCAGAACCCACACCAAGTATGGATGAAGAAATGACATGTGTCGTACTGACAGGCATATGCAGGAAGGTAGCACCGAAAATGATGGCTGCACCAGTCACATCCGCAGCAACCCCGTTAACGGGACGTATTTTCATGATTTTACCACCGACGGTTTTAATGATCTTCCAACCACCGATGGATGTACCAAGCGCCATGGCAATTGCACAGGATAATTGTACCCAGAAAGGTACCTCGGAGTTAGAGGCATATCCGTTAGCGATTAAAGCCATAGTGATGATACCCATGGATTTTTGCGCATCATTCGTACCATGTGTATAGGACTGGATGGCAGCCGTGAGAATTTGTATTCTCCTGAATCGTTTGTTGGTCTTTCCTAAATTATTATTTTTGAAAATCACCTTGAAGATACTATATACAATGAATCCAAGCGAAAAGGCAAGGATAGGAGATAGAATCAATGCTTGGATAATTTTAGTGAAACCACTCCATTTAATTGCATCAAATCCACTAGCGACAATGGCCGCTCCTGCTATCGAACCAATGATTGCATGGGATGAACTGCTTGGAATTCCAAAATACCAGGTGACTAAATTCCACGTTATTGCTGAAAGCAGAGCAGCCATAATTACATAAGTTCCATTGGTTAATGTGAAAGGATCAACGATATCCTTTGTAATGGTGTGCGCTACACCGGTAAATGTCAGCGCTCCTAATAAATTCATGACCGCAGCCAAGATGATTGCATGACGTGGTTTAAGCGCCTTGGTTGATACGGCTGTTGCTATGGCATTGGCCGTATCATGGAACCCATTGATAAAGTCAAAGACCAAAGCAAAAATAATAATTAGCGCGGTTAAGATGAATATGCTGTTCATACATAGAAGACTCCCTTAATTTCAAGTATGTAAAAAGTAAAGTTGGATTGTGACCATTGAATGGGCGTTGGGCAGTTTTGCAACTCCTCACCATTTAGAATGGGAGTTTTATGTTTGATTATTCTTTAAAGATGGCACCTTCTTTTTTCCTTGTTTTAAAACGGACTATATAATTGTAACGAATTTCATATCAATAAGGATAGATGTTTCGTCATTTTTTTACAAATTAATTAATTTGGTGAAGAATTTAAGGGAGGGAAATCTGATAAAACGGGATTATTTTCAGTTTAGTGCCCCTCAATATTCCGAGGCTTATGGTTAGAAATAGAAGGAGGGGAGATGTATAATTGGTAAATAAAAGTAAGGGGGAATGACAATGATTTCAAATATTGGGGAAACGATCACTTTACATAACGGAGTTCAAATGCCACAGCTGGGTTTCGGTGTTTTCAAAGTGAAGAACGGCAATGAAACGGTTGAATCTGTCAAGAAAGCAATCGAAGTAGGATACCGCGCTATTGATACAGCTGCCATTTATGAAAATGAAGAGGGAGTAGGACAGGCGATTTCTGAGTGCGGAGTCCCTCGTGATGAATTGTTCATTACTTCTAAAGTGTGGAATACAGAGCAAGGATACGAATCGACGCTACAGGCATTTGATGCTAGTTTAAAACGTCTTGGCTTGGAGTATTTGGATTTATACTTAATCCACTGGCCAGGAAAAGACAAATACCTGGAAACCTGGAAAGCGTTAGAAAAGCTTTATAAGGATGGAAAAGTGAAATCAATCGGTGTAAGTAATTTCCATGTTCATCATTTGGAAAATTTACTTGCGAAATGTGAAGTCAAACCAGTCGTCAATCAAATCGAATTGCATCCACTTTTGACTCAAGTGGAAATTCGTGAATACTGTGCAAAACATGAAATCAAGGTAGAAGCATGGAGTCCACTAGGCAGGGGGAACCTACTGGAGGAACCAACGATTAATCATATAGCGAAGAAGCATGGGAAGAGTTCCGCACAAGTATTAATTAGATGGCATCTGCAACATGATATCGTGGTTATACCTAAATCGATTACGCCGTCACGTATCGAGGAGAATGCAGAGGTCTTTGACTTTTCTTTGAGCCTAAATGAAATGAATCAAATAGATGCCTTGAACAAAAATGAACGTTTCGGAAGCAATCCCGATGAACTTTTGTTCTAAAAGTGCGTCCTGTACGAATATAAAAATAAGTTAGGAAGGGTGTCCCAAGGGGCATCCTTTTTCTTTTACCTATAAGAACATATTTGCGACAGTTAATGCTTATACTAACTATGTGACAAAGTTAAGCATATGGTATACCCGTTTCATATGTCTAATAATCCTTTTTTTGCTGTCAAATATTTATAAAAAAAAATAGGTTTTAGATTATTAAAACGGGGAAAATAATGAGTACAGCGGCAAACAAAAAGAAAAACACACTAACACATTGAGGAGTGTCCAATTAGTTCCTCAGGGGCTATAGCTAGCTAACTCTACCCATTGAATTGGATAACGGCATCATACCATTTGAATTAACGTTAAAGAACTGAAAAGGCATGACTGGATGGAAGTGATGAAATTTCTTGTTGTCTGCTGTTGCAGGTGAAAAAATTATAACTAAATTTGAAGGAGGAAATATATTATGGGATTTTTATGGTCATTAATTATCGGAGGTATCATTGGTTGGTTAGCAGGTATGATCGTTGGGCGTGATGTACCATTTGGAATTATCGGTAACATTATCGCAGGTTTTGTTGGTGCATGGTTAGGTTCATTAATTCTTGGGAACTGGGGACCTTCAGTAGCGGATTTCGCTATTATTCCAGCATTGATTGGGGCAATCGTATTTGTCTTCATCTTAAGCCTTATCTTAAAAGGCATGAGAAAAGCATCATAACTACAAAAATAAAGCTGGCCGAAGAGGCCAGCTATTTTTTTTGTTCATATCCTTATGCTATTTGGAGTGAAATCCGACCTTCGTGGAGATAAAACGTCCGATAGGAAATCCAAAGGAAATCGAGATATGGGGACAATTGTATTTCATATATAAGGAAGAAATTAAAAGAACACCGCTCCGTAAGGGAACGGTGTTCTTTTTTTTATGACTTTATAATAGGTGAACATTGAATATTTCAGGGCTATCGATAAATGGAGCTTCTATAGTCATTTTTTGTTCGGAAATGGGGTGGGTGAATTCGATTTTCCGTGCATGCAGGGCTTGACGTGGAAATGTCCGCCTTCCGCCATATAGGGTATCTCCTGCCAAAGGGTGTTGCAAGTGACTGAAATGCACCCGGATCTGGTGGGTTCGGCCACTTTCCAAGGTGCAGCTGACGAATGTCAAGTTTTTCTTGGAATCACGATTGAGAACCCGATAATGGGTGACTGCTGTCTGGCCTGTAGGAGAAACTCTCCGCCTTGTAGCATGGTGGCGGTCACGGCCTATTTTTTCTTTGATTTCGCCTTGATCGTTTTTAATGATTCCTTCTACTAAAGCAAGATATGTCCGTTTGATTTCCCTTTCCTCTAACATTCTATCCAGAATGGACCCAATGAGGCGGTTTTTAGCAAAAAGGACTGCACCTGTGGTATCTTTATCCAGCCTATGAATATGCTTTATCATACAAGTCTGGCCGGTGTGTTGAAGATGGTATGCCACTCCATTGATGAGGGAATTTGCGTCACCGGGTTGTGAAGGGTGCGTATCCATTCCTGCCGGTTTATTGGCTACCAACAACACATCATCTTCATATAAGATGGAAATTCCTAAGTCTGCAGCTTTAACGTTTTCTTTTTCAGCATCATCAAGTAAGGGGATGCTGATCGTATCTCCTTCAGTAAGGACAGTTGACCATGGGACGGAATTGCCGTTCAACATCAATTCTTTACTCATTCTCCACTCATGCACCAACTTCTTAGGGGCTTTCCACCGCTCCCTAAAAAGTTTTTCCAAGGATAACCCATTCCAGCTTTGCAGAACTTCTATTAATAAATGTTGGTTTGTTATATTGAAATATTCCATTTTAATTCCTACTTTCGGCCTGTTTGATTGTGTGTAAAGGAAAAAAATATATAATAATTAAGGATAAAATCTAAAAAAGAAACCTTGGTCCTATTGTCAATAATTTCGTGGTGGAAATTACCACATGTTTTTTACAATTTTTATGTTATTCTATAGGGAAAGAAATCGCTTGTCCTAGTATATACATATAACAAGATAGGTCTAATGGATCTGAAAAAGGTGGTTTTTTTAGTGAAGACGGTCTTTTCTTCAACGGAAGAACAAGAGCAAGAAATAGCGAGTCTCGTTGCTCGTTTCTATGAATCTGTATTTCCAAAGTACTTTACGGAAAGTGAAATCCTTCATTTTCGCGAAATCGGCGTTTTGGAGCCCAATCAAAGTTCCTTTACCTATTTAGCAACATTACGAGACGCATTTCAAGTAATGACGTGCCTTCAAGTCCTCATGTCTATATTAGACAAACAGAAGAGAGAAGATTCTTTAATGATGGAATCTGATTCTGAAGAATTGTTCCAGCATAACATTGCACTATTGAATGAATACGGAATCTTTTTCCCTTTTTATTATGACCATTTTTCATGTATAAGCCATGAAGCGAGTAAAGATGTGCAGATGATGGATATCCAGGTAGCGAATCAATATTTAGTATAAGGCAAAAAAAATGAGCCGGCTATAACGGGAGAAGCATTTCCGTTAGGGCCGGCTCATTTTTATCCATCCTTAATTAATATCGTTGTCCTCGAACCATTTCTCGAAGGTTTCCTCATCATTATAGCCATCGATCCGTTCTTGTTCTTGTCCATTCTTATAGTGTACGATGGTCGGGGTTTTTTTGATGCCATAATCGCTCCATCCTTGTTCAAACTCCAAAAGGTTGAATTGCACAAGATCAATACCCAATTTCTCTGCCAAAGGTGCCACGACTGGAGTGGTTTTTTGACTGATTGAATTCGTAGGACTATAGAAATAAACGGTCACGTCTTTACTATCTTGGAGGTCCTGCTCCAACTCTACAGGAAGGATCAAGTTTTGATAATTAGGGTCATCCAGCTGATCGACAGTAGCGGGTTTAAGTTTATCCTTGCCGTATGGATTTCCTTTTGATTTTTCTTCTTTTTTCATGTTTGTAAAAACGCCCAGCAGGACAAAAAGGGCGACGATTATCACTAAAAAAATAGCCATTTTCTTCATTAAGCTGCAACCTCCTTGGGTCTTGTCCATACGATGTAACTGCATATGAAAATAATGACGAATGCAGTCAAGGCTAGAACGGGATGGTAATGAAACCAAACACGTCAATATATTGTCCTATACATGGAACCCTTCCGCATGCAAGGGTGTGGTCGGGAAAGAATGAAACCTTTTGCACAAAATAACGATACGTGGGAATAAATGCACCGATGGCTGTTACTATCATGGTATACAAGCAAATCCAATGATCTTTTCGAATGATTGCAATTCCTAAAATGATTGTAAAAGGATATATGATGATACGCTGATACCAACAGAGCGCAAACGGTTCATTTTGCTTAATTTCAGAGAAATATAAGCTTCCAAACATAGCAATGATGGAGCAGCCAAGGCCACAAATAATAAGTTTTCCCCATTGCGTATAGTCTTGTTCATGGTTCCTCTTCCCCATCTCTTTTTGCTCTCATGAAAAGTATAGTATGTATGGATGGGGTCTGTAAAATATATATTCTTTTTCGAGGACATTCAGTATGGATTTTAGCTACGCAATTTTGAAATCCTTGGGTAGGTTGAGTTGTTTTAATTTTTAAATAAGGGGTATAATTCTTATGGAAGAGATTAAAGGAGTCTGAGGAAAATGCCTAATTTGGACCTGCATAAATATGAAAAAATTATGGAAATACGCAATATGAAGCTGGGAGACATAGATGAAATAATTGCTTTGCAATCGAGTTGCTTTCCTGGAATGGTGCCTTGGAAACGAAATCAGCTTGAGAGCCACCTGGCAATTTTTCCGGAAGGTCAATTCGTAGCTGAATATGATGGAAAAGTGATTGGCTCATGTTCCAGCCTCATTATTAATTTTGACGAATATGATGATCGCCATACATGGGACGATGTAACGGATAATGGATACATTACGAATCATAATCCGGACGGTTATAATTTATATGGCATCGAGGTCATGGTCCATCCTAAATTCCGCAGGATGAAAATCGGTCAAAGACTATATGATTCAAGGAAAGAACTTGTTGCCCAATTGAATTTGAAAAGTATCATTATCGGCGGCAGGATTCCCAATTACCATAAACATGCGGAGGAACTATTACCTAGGGAATATGTGAAAGAAGTGCAATTGCATAAAATATATGACCCGGTACTTTCGTTCCAGCTTTTAAATGGCTTCACGCTCATGAGAATCAATCCGAATTACTTGCCGGATGATTTGCAATCCAATAAGTATGCTACGCTCATGGAGTGGAATAACGTCGATTATCAGGCGAAAACAAAACGTTATTATAAAACATCTGAACCTGTAAGAATCTGCGTCGTGCAATACATGCTGCGTAAAATCGATTCATTCGAAGACTTCGCGAACCAAGTCGAGTATTTCACCGACGTGGCTTCGGATGCCAATGCCGATTTCGCCGTATTCCCGGAATTGTTCACGACCCAGCTGATGTCTTTCTTAAATGAAAGATCACCAAGCTTGGCTGTTAGGAAACTGTCCGATTTCACGGAGCAATACATTGAATTGTTCACCACTTTAGCAGTAAGGTATAACATCAATATCATCGGTGGTTCCCATTTCGTTAAAGAAGACGATGACAATATCTATAACATCGCTTATTTATTCCGTCGCGACGGGACGATTGAAAAACAATATAAGATTCATATCACACCGAATGAAAGAAAATGGTGGGGAATCAACGCAGGTGATCGCGTTCGCGTTTTTGATACGGACTGTGGGAAGATCGCCATACAAATTTGTTATGATATTGAGTTTCCGGAACTCGCCCGGATTGCAACCGACATGGGGGCCAAAATCATATTCACTCCATTTTGTACAGAAGATCGGCAAGGCTACTTGCGCGTTCGTTATTGTGCCCAGGCCCGTGCAGTGGAAAATCAAATTTATACGGTCATTTCCGGAACTGTCGGGAATCTGCCGCAAACGGAAAATATGGATATCCAATATGCTCAATCAGGGATTTTTGCCCCATCCGATTTCGAATTTGCGCGTGACGGCATAGTAGGGGAAACGAGCCCGAATCTTGAGATGGTTCTGATTGGCGATGTTGATTTGGAAATCTTACGACGAGAAAGACAGTCCGGTACAGTAAGGCAATTGAAAGATCGACGCCACGATATTTATAAGCTGCATTATCAAAAAGGCGGAAAATAAAGAGATAGAGAGCTCGTGATGAGAAGCAATGCTTAATGCTGTCCTTTTCATTATGAGCTCTTACTTCATTTATTGGAAAAAATGTGATAATTTTGTATAGGTAGATACATAACGACTAAAATAAGGCATTTGGGAGGAGATAATGGAGATGGAATGGAAATCTTTATACACCACATGGGCAGGATACCAGAATTTAAATGAGGAATTACGTGTCCTCCTCGAGGAGATGCAGCAGGATGAAGCAAAACTCGAAGATGCCTTTTATAAGAATTTAGAATTTGGTACAGGCGGTATGCGTGGGGAAATCGGAGCGGGAACGAACCGGATGAATCTTTATACAGTAAGGAAAGCCACGGTTGGTTTGGCCCAATATATCTCATCGTTTGGGGAAGAGGCAAAGGGAAGAGGGGCTGTGATTGCTTATGATTCGAGATATAAGTCACCGGAATTTGCACTCGAAGCAGCTAAAACCTTAGCAACATTTGGGGTGAAGGCTTATTTATTCGATGAATTGCGGCCTACTCCCGAATTATCATTTGCCGTTCGCGAACTGAATGCATTTGCTGGAATCGTCATCACGGCAAGCCACAATCCGCCTGAATATAATGGTTACAAGGTTTATGGACCTGATGGGGCACAATTGCCACCTGAGGCTGCGGATCAAGTGATCGGCTACGTGAATGCCATTGAAAGTGAGCTTGAAATTCAGGTTGAAGAAGCAGAAAGTCTTATAGGGAAGGGCCTCATTGAAATGATTGGCGAGGAATTAGATGCAGCGTATAATCAAGAGTTGCTTACAGTTCCCGAGAATCCACAGCTTGCAGAGGAAATAGATGTGTCAATCGTTTTTACGCCACTTCATGGCACGGCAAATAAATCAGTAAGACGGGCACTGCAAAGTTTAGGTTACCAAAACCTGCATATCGTTAAGGAGCAGGAGATGCCAGATCCAGATTTTTCAACAGTCAAGTCTCCGAATCCTGAGGAACCAGCTGCATTTGAAATGGCGATCGAGCTTGGAAACAAAGTGGAAGCGGACTTATTGATTGCAACGGACCCAGATGCCGATCGGCTGGGGATAGCCGTGAAAAACGAGATGGGCCAATATGTTATCCTGACAGGAAATCAAACAGGTGCCCTATTCCTCGATTATTTACTGGCACAGAAAAGAGAAAAGGGGACAATTCCCCAAAATGGAGTCGTCTTAAAAACAATTGTCACCTCAGAAATCGGGCGGACGATTGCGGAATCCTATGGCTTGCAAACGGTGGATGTTCTGACCGGGTTTAAATTCATAGCCGAGAAAATAAATCAGTATAATGAAAGCGGAGAACACAGCTTTTTGTTCGGGTATGAAGAAAGCTACGGTTATCTAATTAAGGACTTTGCCCGTGATAAAGATGCCATTCAAGCGGCAGTGCTAGCTGTAGAGGTCTGTGCTTATTATAAAAAGCAGGGATTGACACTTTATGAAGGGTTATTGAATGTGTTTGAAAAATACGGATTTTACCTGGAAGGTTTGCGTTCATTGACGTTAAAGGGCAAAGAGGGAGCAAAACAGATTTCTGGTATATTGAATCAATTCCGTCAAAATCCGCCTGCTCAAATTGCCGGCACCCAGGTGGTTATTGAGGAAGATTATCTGAGCAGTATAAAGCGTTCATTACCTTCAAATGATGAAGAATCGATCGAGCTTCCGAAATCAAACGTATTGAAGTATTTCCTTGAAGACGGTACATGGGTATGCCTTCGTCCCTCAGGCACTGAACCGAAAATTAAATTCTATTTCGGTGTCCAAGGTAAATCAATGCCAGAAGCTGAGTCAAAGTTAGCTGAAGTCATGGCTGATTTCATGGGTAAGATCGAAGCATTAGTTTAAATGTTTGAAAAGCTAAACGAAGGACTTTGGTCCTTCGTTTTTTTATTGTAAAGTCAATAAAAGTTGACGCCGACAAATTTTTAGTAGCAAGAATAATCAAAATTCAAGGAATTTCTGTTTCGGTTTTGGTATACTGTATTGGCGAGTGACCTCGGAAAACATCGGTTCATTATGTAGATAGAGTGAGCAGCAATATAGGAACAATGGGAGGGTTATTTTTATATGAAAAAATTAGTAATCATTAATGGTTCACCACGTAAACAGGGGCGTACAGGGATTGCATCACGCTACATTTCCAAGAAATACGGAGTGGAACTTATTGATTTAAGCAATAGTGAGATTCCTTTATATTCAGGTGAAGGTGAGCAATATCAATTGGAAGTGATTCAAGGTCTTCGTAAAAGCATCGAGGAAGCGGATGGCGTGATTCTTGCCACTCCGGAGTATCATGGTTCGATGAGCGGAGTTTTGAAAAATGCATTGGATTTTCTAAGCAGTGAACAATTCACGCATAAACCAGTCGCTTTATTGGCTGTTTCCGGAGGAGGAAAGGGCGGAATCAACGCCTTGAATTCCATGAGGACTGTAGGGCGTAGCCTTTATGCTAATGTGATTCCGAAACAATTGGTCCTTGATCCGCATTGCTTCGATTATGAAAATGATGGTTTATTTGAAGAGTCTGCTGAACTTGTAGAAGGTTTAATTGAAGAACTTAAAATATATGCAACTGCATATGCGACAATAAAAAAATAATGAAATGGGGGTCAGGTATTAAAATACCTGACCCTTCCTTAATTTCTAGGGTTCCACCAGCCACAGTTAAATCCCCGTAAATCAATCTTCTTGTATAAATTCCCCCATTTTGCAAAAACTATAGTTAGTTTTAGCTTGGGAGTTCATTTAAATAATCGCTTGTTTTTTCTGCTGCATGATCCAGATAACGTAGAAGTGCATACAGCTGGGATTGAACGATTTGGTAATCATGCTCAAACCGGTATGCGTGCAAAAAATGTTCAATTTTTTTCGAAAGAATGTGATCTTTCGTTCGAACCATTAATACTAACAAGCTGTCCCAATCAGAACGGTGTGTGTGAAACAATGCTTGATCATAATCCGCAATCCTCATGTAGTTCTCCCCCTTAATAAGGAGCTATTTGTATTTTGTTCAGATCGGACTGAATATTTCCTTACAATATGTGGTGATGTATTTGGACCGCGGTTGTTGCTTTTTACCTGAATAAAAATAAAAGGTGAGTACATGAGAAAATTAATGCTAATTGGAATATTCATCTTCCTTTTGTTTCCCGAAACCACATTTGCAGAAGAAGTGTATTCCCCTGAACGAATGGAAGCGGATCTGCAGGGAATCCAGAACCAATATGAATTGGACGTACAAATAATCGGGCACACTGAAGAAGGAAAAAATATAAAGGCAGTGAAGTTAGGAGAAGGGAAAAGGTCGATATTGCTTGTAGGCTCGCATCATGGTAGGGAATGGCTCAGCTCCAAACTGTTAATGAGCATGCTCGAGGAATATGCAGGCGCTTATCGGGCGGGTAAGTCGGTAGGAGGGTATTCTTCGGCATTAATGGATGAAGTCAGCATCTGGTTTATCCCGATGCTGAATCCAGATGGCGTCAGCATCCAGCAAGGAGATTTATCAAACTTGAGCTTTATTGAAAAGGCAGCCGTCTGGAAAATGAACCGATATAGTAAGAATTGGTCGCGTTGGAAGGCCAACGCCAAAGGCATTGATTTAAATAGGCAGTATCCGGCTGGATGGAAAGAAGTCATGAGTGATGAAACAAAACCAACTTATCAATTTTATAAGGGTGAACACCCCCTTGAGGCTGCGGAGGTTAAAGCGCTTGCTGATTTTACGAGGAAAATCGATCCCCTTATTGCGGTTTCCTACCATACGTCCGGGAGGGAAATCTTTTGGCATTATCAAAATAAACGTGAAAATATGGCAAGGGATTATGGCATTGCCAAAAAAACAGCGGAAATGACTGGGTATGAATTGACCTTTCCGGAAAAAGAAGCAGTGGGCAGTGGATTTACGGATTGGTTCATTACTGAATTCGGGCGCCCAGGAATGACAATCGAACTCAGTTATTTAGTGGATGAAACCAATCCTCCAATGACTGTATTTCCTGAAGAATGGAAAAGGAATCATTTTGTTGGGATCATGCTTGTAAATGAAGCGAACCTGCTGCATAACAATTGAACAATTTTACATAATAATAAATAAGAGGACAGTATAAGGAGGGAAAGATATTGAAAAAAGTCATCATGATGCTAATGGGTATTTTTTTGATAATACAAGCAGGGTCCATTTCTGCACAGGCCCAAAAACCTGATTATGAAAAATACGGAAAAATTGCGATTGCCGTCGTCCAAGCAGATTATCCCGAAGTTGAGATTAGCGATTATGAATATAATGGTAGAAAAACTATAGCGAAGAATTTTGTCCAAGACGATTTCAGATTTTTGGTCAAGGAAAAAGGAAAGGAGTTCAATGTCATCGTGACCGTTCAACATGATTTGACAAATGAAAAATTACTTAATTTAAAGGTCACGGAGCAAAAAGGAAAGTGAGTTCACAAACGGAAATTATAGGTATGTATCTAACCGAACATCTTCAGCTCAAGAAGATGTTTTTTTCATTCTTAATGTGAATGGCAAATGAATAATGGCTGCCACTGGAAAAAATGTTATGAGATCAACACACTTATGCCCCTGCCATGAAGTTTTCATTGCATTTATGAGCTGCTAACAAGTATAGTTAGTATCAGATTGAAACAATATAGCTAGATTTTAGGGGTAGTATATAATGAGAAAGTTTAAGAAAGTTTATGTGGAAATTACAAATATATGTAACTTGAAGTGCAATTTTTGTCCGAGCTCCAGCTTGCAAAGGACCCTGAAATTCATGGATCCTGAAGGGTTTACGCATGTTATCGAGAAAATCAAACCACACACCGATCATATTTACTTTCATCTGATGGGTGAACCATTTTTAAATAAAAATTTGGGTACATTCCTGGATATCAGTGCTGAAAATGATCTGAAAGTGAATATTACAACGAACGGTACTTTGATTCAAAAGGTCAAAGACAAGCTGCTTTCCAAAAAAGCCCTTCGGCAGGTGAATATTTCCCTTCATAGCTTTGAGGCAAATGATACGGGCAATAGTCTTGACTCTTATGTCAGTAATATTGCCGATTTCATTAATGAGGCTAATGAAAAAAGTGAAGTGATTTGCGCCATTCGTTTATGGAATATGGATACAGATGAACTGAAAGCGAGTAATGGCCTGAACGACGATATTCTCAGTATGTTGGAGGAGAAGCTTTCTTTGGATATCCGCTTAAGTGAAGCTCTTCAACAAAAGAATAATATCAAGTTGAAGGACAGGGTTTATATAAACATGGCTGAAAAATTCGAGTGGCCGGAATTGGACCGTGACATTATCGATGAAAATATATTCTGTTATGCTCTGAGAGATCAGTTGGGCATCTTGGTGGATGGAACGGTTGTACCTTGCTGTTTGGATAGTGAAGGGAAAATTCCACTTGGGAATATATTTGAATCGTCACTTGAAGAAATTTTAAATGGTGAACGGGCTAAAAACATGTATGATGGCTTCTCAAGAAGATGTGCAGTTGAAGAGCTATGTAAACGGTGTGGCTATGCAAAGCGTCATAAAAAATAAAGAGTAAGGAAAACCACGGAGTTCATCTTCGTGGTTTTTTTTGTTAGGAGAAATCGACCCCTTTTTTTATTAAAAATTCTGAATATTGTTGTTTTATTAAAGAACCCGTGATAAAATACGTTCTATTATTAAAGAAGTTAATACTTCATATTGGTATATAAAAAGTTTAGGATTCATACTTTGTTTTGAGGGGATGTTTTATGGATTTACAGCTAAAAGTTAAAGAGGTATTCCCTGATTTATCGACTGGTCAAAAAAAGGTAGCGAAATATTTGTTAGTACATTCACATACATTCGCAGTCACTTCAGCTGAAAAGCTAGGGAAGGATATTGGCGTCAGTGAAACGACTATCATACGTTTTTGTTATTCGTTGGGGTTAAGTGGATTTGCGGAAATTCAAAAACTTATTCGTAATCAGTTGATATTCGAGAGCAGCAGTTTGAATGAGTATCATTCATCTAAACTGGAAGCTGCCCATCAGCCAAACTTCATGGCCCAAGTGATGGGGCAGGATATTCTTAGCATCGAAAAGACAATGAAAAATTTATCAAATGATGATTTCTCCAAAACAGTTGATAAATTGGCGGCAGCCGACTATATCTTGATTTCCGGACACCGTTTATCATTTTCGGCAGCGCATTGGTTAACGTATACACTTAGGCTTGTTAGGGAAGATGTCCATTTATATAGACCGGACACAGATGATATTTTTTCACAACTGAACAAAATGACTGAAAATTCCGTTTTTGTCGCCATTTCATTTCATCGGTATGTGAAAGAGACGGTAAAAATCACGGAAATGGCCAAACAAGCGGGTTCATTTGTAATCGGCATTACTGATTCTGAACTTGCACCGATTGCTGACTTCAGTGACATGTTATTGCCCATATCCACGCCGAGGACCTCCACTATCGATACGGCACCTGTTTTATTCTCATTGTTAAATAGTTTGGTAGCAGGTGTTTCGATTAAAGATGAACAGCGTTTCAAAGAAAGAAAAGCTAGATATGATGCGTTCAATCAAGATGATTATTTCTTTTAATTAACACGTACATGAATTCAGTAATCAAGCCGATAAAACTGGGATATTAGGGGGAACAGAAATGGATATAAAACAATCAATCGATAAATTAAGGCCGCGGATCATCGATATATTCGACCATTTACACGCTCATCCTGAAACGAGTTGGAATGAGGTGAATACGACAGCTTTCATTTCTAATATTTTAAGAGAAAATCATTGCACGGTAGAAACATTCCAAGATTGTACCGGAGTGATTGGAGAAATGGGAAATGGGATTTTCACAGTCGGATTACGATCCGATATCGATGCACTTTGGCAGGAGGTGCATGGAACGTTTCAGGCTAATCATTCCTGTGGGCACGACGGGCATATGACCTTGGCACTTGGAGTATTCCTAGTTTTGAAGGAAATGGACTTTCGGCCGGGAGGTAAGCTGAAATTCATTTTTCAGCCAGCTGAAGAAAAAGGTACGGGCGCCTTGAAGATGATTGAAGAAAAAGTTTTGGATGATGTCGACTTCCTTTATGGAGTGCATTTAAGGCCAGTGGAGGAAGTGAAGGATGGGCAGGCGTCACCTGCCATTGTCCACGGAGCCGCACAGTTCATTAAAGGAGAAATAGTCGGGACGGATGCACATGGGGCAAGGCCGCATCAAGGGCAAAATGCAATCGAAGTAGGAGCGGCCTTCGTCACTATGTTAAATAGTATCCATCTCAATCCATCCATCCCTTATTCAGCAAAAATGACCCAGTTTTTCGCTGGAGGCGAAAGTTCCAATATCATTCCTGGAAAAGCAACATTCTCACTGGATTTAAGGGCTCAAGATAATGAAGTGATGAAAGAGCTCACCAAAAAGGTGGAAAAAGTTGCAGAATCTTTGGCGTTTGTCCATGGAGTTGAAATAAAACTCGAGCCGGCAGCAAATGTTGCCGCAGCTATCGTAAATGAACAAGCCCAGGAAATAATGGCTGAAGCGATTGCCGATACACTCGGGAAAGAAAATTTGGTAGCGCCTGTCATAACAACCGGAGGAGAAGATTTTCATTTTTATACGTTGAAAAGGCCTGAAGTCAAAGCGACGATGCTTGGGTTAGGCTGTGATCTCACACCAGGTCTCCATCATCCGGACATGACGTTCAACAAAGATGCTTTGTTTTCCGGAATAGAAATCCTGACGAAAGCCATCATTCTTACTTTTGATAAGTATGGAGAGGAGGGACACCTACATGACTGATGAATTAATCATAAAATCGCTATCAACACTAGAGGATTTACAAGAAGTGCAGCGACTTGAAATCCTTGTATGGGGCATGGATTGCGTACCTACCCATCAGACGATTACAGCAGTCAAAAACGGCGGCCTTGTTTTAGGTGGTTATATCAATGACCAGTTAGTTGGATTTCAATACAGTTTCCCGGGATTTAAGGATGGAAGGGTGTTTCTTTGTTCACATATGCTAGCCATCCATCCTGCCCATCAAAAGAAGGGCTACGGTAGATTACTTAAATTGGCACAAAGAGAAGAAGCACTCAAAAAAGGCTACGATTTAATTAAATGGACATATGATCCATTGGAAAGTGTGAACGCAAACTTGAATATCGGCAAGCTAAAAGCGGTTTGCTCTACATATATGGAAGATTGTTATGGGAATATGAAAGATACCCTCAATGAAGGATTATCCACTGATCGGTTCGTAGTGGAATGGAATATAAGGCAGGTAGGAAAGGAAGAGACATCACTTCCCGAAAATTCCACACACATCGTAACCACAGAAATGAATGACCAAGGCTTTCCTTATATCAAGGATTATCATTTGGAAACCAATGCAGATGTGGTCGCTATCCCCATCCCGACAGATATTCAGAAAATCAAAAAAGGTGATCTCCGCCTTGCGATTGATTGGCGGTCAAAAACGGGTGAATTATTCAAAACGCTTTTTGCTAACGGATATGTTGTAGTTGGAATAGAACGGGAACAAGGTGAGCACATTCAAAACTACTTATTAAAAAAACAAGATTGAGAGGGAAGTAGAAATGAAAATAAAAGAAGTGCGTTTACGTCATTTGAACATGGATCTGATTGCTCCATTTACAACAAGCTTTGGAACGTTTATAGATAAGGAATTCATTCTGGTGGAAGTGAAAAATGAGGAGGGGCTTTCTGGTTGGGCTGAATCAGTGGCTTTTTCAGCGCCTTGGTATAACGAAGAAACAATAAAAACAAATTGGACCATGCTTGAAGATTTCTTGATTCCGCTTGTATTGGATAAAGATATAGATCATCCTCGTGAAGTATCGGATATGTTTTCGCATATTCGCAAAAATAATATGGCTAAATCGGCAATCGAGGGAGCTATTTGGGATTTATACGCAAAAGAAAAGAATATCCCATTAAGTATGGCACTAGGTGGAGAACTCGAAAAAATCGATGTTGGAATCAGTATCGGCATTCAAAAAACAGTACCTGAATTACTGAAGAAAATAGAAGATGGATTGAATGATGGTTATAAAAGAATCAAAATAAAAATTCAACCAGGTTGGGATGTTGATGTAATCAAGGAAGTACGCAATCGTTATCCGGATATCCCGATCATGGCAGATGCAAACTCCGCCTACCGCCTGAAAGACATCGAATTACTGAAGCAGCTTGATCAATTTGATTTAATGATGATCGAGCAGCCCTTGTCGTCGGATGACATAGTCGATCATGCGGCATTACAGGCGGAAATCAAAACCCCGATTTGCTTGGATGAAAGTATTCATTCGGTGGAGGATGCAAGAAAAGCCCTTGAATTGGGAAGCTGTAAAATCATTAATATCAAGATTGGCAGGGTAGGCGGTTTAACGGAAGCGAAGAAAATACATGATTTATGTAAAGAACGAAAAGTTCCGGTTTGGTGTGGGGGCATGTTGGAATCAGGTGTCGGGCGTGCTCATAATATCGCCTTGACAACTCTGGATAATTTCACGATGCCTGGAGATACCGCAGCATCTGCGAATTATTGGCATAAAGACATCATTCAGCCGGAGGTTACCGTTATAGATGGGGTCATAACCGTTCCAAAGTCTGCAGGCATTGGCTTTGAAGTCGATCCCGCTGCTGTCGATCAATTCACTTCCTTTAGTAAAAGGTATACCAAATAATAAAAAGCAAGAATCTGAAGAATAGCACTCCCCAGCTTCAAGAGCGATTTGCTCGCTAAAATTACTGAAGCTGGGAAGCTTTAAAGAAAAGAGTAATGAACGGGCAGGTACTTCGTTTAATATGAATTATCAGAATAATCATTCAATTAAGAGGGGATCCATATGAAAAACAGTGTAAATCTTGCAGGTGCATATATTGGAATCATCATTGGGGCAGGTTTCGCCTCAGGACAGGAAGTATTACAATTCTTTACGAGCTTCGGAATCTATAGTGTATTGGGAATTGTGGTGGCGACTGCTTTATTCTCGTTTTTAGGGATGCAAGTTACACAACTGGGAAGCTCTCTCCAAACCCGCTCCCATAAAAGCATCATCGATCATATTTGTGGCCGTTACATAGGCAGGGTAGTCGATATTTTCATTACTTTTTTCTTGTTTGGCGTTACAGTCATCATGATTGCTGGTTCTGGAACGATTTTTGAAGAACAATTCGGCATTCCAAGTATAGTCGGTGCAATCGTCATGACTGTCCTTACGATTGGCACGCTCTTACTAAATGTTAATAAAATCATGTCCATCATTAGTGCAGTCACACCGTTTTTATTTGTTATCATGATTATTATTTCAGGCTATTCATTCTTCACATCCGATCTCAGTTTTAAAGAAATCATTTCTTCTTCAAGTAAAGGAACGGCAGCAACTGGAAATTGGTTGATGGGTTCATTATTGTATGTTTCATATAATATGACTGCCGGAATCGCGATGCTGGCCGTAATGGGAGGGATCTTTAAGAATAAGAAAGAGGCTGGAATGGGAGGCATCCTTGGAGGTATCGGATTGGGGATATTGTTACTCTTGATCAATATGGGAATGATGTCGGACTTGAAGGGCATAGAAGGGTCGGGTATGCCTACCCTTTATTTAGCAAATCAGATTTCACCATGGTTGGGATATATCCTGTCAATCGTCCTTTTAGGAATGATCTATAACACCTCAGTTGGAATGCTGTATGCATTCACAGCAAGGTTGGTGCCTGCCGATACGAAACGATTTAAAATTTCTGTGGTTTTGGTAGGAATCCTCGCTTTCCTTGCAAGTTTCGTTGGTTTCATTAAATTGGTCGGAACGGTATACCCAGTTACAGGTTATTTAGGTTTTGTAATCATTGCAGCGCTTATCATTTCCTGGATCCGTTCGAAAGCGAACAAAGGGGCAGTGAATGTGGAATTAGTAAAAAATTAAAGAGTGAAGGGAAAATAAAGGGTGAACGGCATCGATCAATTATAACTGACATCTTCTTCATGGGTATGTTTTTTTCTGTTATCGAGGAACCTTTACACATGATCACGGCATTTTTCCGCCTTTTTTTCATACATTAGTTTAAAGGCGGAAGACAAGGGGGATATCGGATGAATGGAGCGGAGCAAAAGGCTCTGGAATATGCCATTAGTGAAATAACAGAAATAGCAACGGGGTTCGGGTTGGATTTTTACCCGATGCGCTATGAAATTTGCCCTTCAGAAATCATTTATACATTTGGTGCCTATGGGATGCCGACCCGTTTTTCACATTGGAGCTTTGGGAAGCAGTTTCATAAAATGAAGCTACAGTATGACTTTGGATTAAGTAAAATCTATGAACTGGTCATTAACTCTAATCCTTGTTACGCTTTTCTGCTGGACTCCAATTCACTTGTACAAAATAAATTGATCGTTGCCCATGTTTTGGCACATTGTGATTTCTTTAAGAATAATGTACGTTTCAATAATACGAAGAGGGATATGGTTGAAAGTATGTCGGCCACGGCAGAAAGAATCCGTGAATATGAAATCCTGCATGGCAAAAAGGAAGTAGAAACTTTCCTCGATGCACTTTTAGCCATTGAAGAACATATCGATCCGTCGTTGATGAGACCTAAGCTTGCCTGGACGATGGAAGATGAGGAAGAGGAAGAGGAAATAAAGCCGATAGCCACACAATACGATGATTTATGGAATCTGGATAATAAGGATAAACCGAAGAATTCCACGATTAAGAAAAGAAAAAAATTCCCGCCGAGGCCAGAAAAGGATATTATGCTTTTCATTGAACAGTACAGCAGGGATTTAGCCGATTGGCAGCGGGATATCATGACGATGATCAGGGAAGAGATGCTGTATTTCTGGCCACAGCTCGAAACGAAAATCATGAACGAAGGCTGGGCATCATACTGGCATCAGCGCATAATCCGTGAATTGGATTTGTCCTCAGGGGAAGCCATTGAATTCGCAAAACTTAACGCGGGTGTCGTTCAGCCATCACGGACCAGCATCAACCCTTATTATCTTGGATTGAAAGTGCTTGAAGATATTGAAGAACGCTATGATAATCCTACCGAAGAAATGATCAGGCTGGGCGTTAAGCCTGGAACTGGCAGGGAAAAGATGTTCGAAGTAAGAGAAATCGAATCCGATATTTCCTTTCTCCGCAATTATTTGACGAAGGACCTGGTCATGCGGGAGGATATGTATTTATTCCAAAAGCAGGGCAAGGATTATAAAATCGTCGATAAGGCATGGGAACATGTGCGTGATCAACTCGTCAGTATGAGGGTTAATGGCGGGTTCCCTTACATCACAGTAAATGATGGCGACTACATGCGCAATGGGGAACTTTATTTGAAACATTGGTATGAAGATATTGAGCTGGACCTGAAATATCTCGAAAAAGTCATGCCATATATCCATCAGCTTTGGGGACGCTCCGTGCATATGGAATCAGTCATGGAAGGAAAAGAAGTCCTGTTTTCCTATGATGGAAAAGGTATTCACCGTAAGTATTTATAAGAAAAAAACTGCTGAGAAATCGGCAGTTTTTTTGTTTCGTATGTTCCCAGAATATGAACGATACTTGTAATTTGCTAGTACTATAAGGCACCCCGAAAAGAATTTCTGCGTTGTTGGCATGAAAAGTTATGGAGGAGCACCTACTTTCTTATTGGCGACTGGCCCCTGAAACAGGAGAGTGCAGTGTGAGTCTCGCTTCTAGTTCCTACGGTTCTGATATTCCTGGAACTGAAACAAAGGATGATTCTTGCTGCGAATAGTAGAATGACAACAATGTCAATTTTTTTTAGACCTTAAACATGTATAACCCTGTCCTAAAATTAGGACAGGGTTAACATAAAGTTGTTTAATTGTTGATAAAAACACTTCACCGAACTTAAAACTTACCAATAAAGTGGTTTAGAACTAGGTTACTTCGTCATAAAGTTAATTCTGCAATATCTGAATAAGGTTGCCGCATGTATCGTCGAAGACAGCTATTGTGACTTCGCCCATTTTTGTCGGCTCCATAGTAAACTTCACGCCGCGATCCAATAATCGTTTGTACTCTTTATGAATATCTGCAACGCCAAACATTGTTGCTGGGATGCCTTCGGCAAATATCTTCTTTTGATACTCCTTTGCGGCAGGATGCTCATTCGGTTCGAGTAAAAGCTCGGTACCGTCATGATCATCGGAAGAAACAAGCGTAATCCACCTGAATTTTCCCATGGGAACGTCATGCTTTTTTACAAATCCCAGCTTTTCTGAATAAAATTCCAGTGCCTTGTCTTGGTCTTGTACGAATATGCTGGTAACAATGATTTTCATACTGTTTTTGCCTCCTTTGATATTTGTGACGCATGGTGCGGTTCTAACAATCTGGCTGTAAGCAAAACAGCCCACACATTCGTCAGAAGTCCTGTTCCGGTTTTATAATTTACTCTATCCATCCTTTTAGCAAATTTTTAAGTGGTTCGTTGTTGAAAATAACTACTCGATATTTTCCCTTTTTTTTTGATTTTACGAGCCCTGCATCTTCCAGTACAGAAAGATGTTTAGCTATCGCTTGTCGCGAAATGGAAACGTCGTGCTTCATAATGAGACGTACCGTAAGTTCATACAACGTCAGCTCATTGCGTTCGGATAGTTCGTCTAATATAAGCCGCCGAGTCGAGTCGCTAAGTGCTTTGAATATAGTATCTTTGTCCCAATTCATATATCGAGTATAAGCAACTATAAGGTTGCTTGTCAAGGATAAGCAACTGTATGGTTGCGTGATGGAGGAACCGTATCATGCAATCTTAACAAGTTAAAGTCACATAATTATAGTGTGAACCATTATAGAAATATAAATTGTATTTCAACAAAAAAGTGCATGGTTCGCTGGCACGAGTTGATCTACAGTAATCATTGCAAGTTGATCTCGCTGAATAGAATTATGTTTAGGAAGCATACTTATCACCTCAAGTTTAATACTTCTTTTTTATAAAAAAGACTGTAGACAACCTCGTTATTCATCGAGTTTATCTACAGACTGTTCTTTTGATTATATTTCAAGATGTAGGATGAAATCGCTTTTGGAAAGGATTTGTTAATACACTTCAGACCTTCATGAGGGAAGGTTTAGTTGCCATGATATTCCAAACTTATCATTTATCCAACCAAACCTCTGACTAAAACCATACTCACCAATTGGCATAAGTGCTTGTCCACCCTCGATAAGTTTCTGATAAAGGTCGTTAATTTCTTCTTCAGTATCACAAGTAACAAAAATTGAAAATGAAGGGGTAAAGGAAAACTGATGCTTCACATTACTGTCAGTGCACATAAATTCTTGCCCTTTTAAGGAAAAAGTAGCCTGCATTACAGTTCCCTCGTCTCCATTTTCATTAGCTCCATAGCGAACAATACTTGTAATTTCTGAATCGTCAATGATGGATATGTAATGATTCATCGCTTCTTCTGCATGACCATCTTGAAACATTAAGAAGGGTGTAACTTTTTCCATTAAAAATCATCTCCTTTAGTCATTTAATTAAAGCCTTCAGAAATCAATATAATGAATATACGTAAGGTGACTTTAACTTAATAATGACATTACCTAAAAAAAAAATTCAATACAAGTCAAACTTTTTCTTCAAGCTAAGCTGCCACAATCGTTCATCGAGAAATTAATAATACCCTTTAATGGATAATTTGCAAAAAATCCACATGCTAGTTTTTTAGCAGACTAAAATGTAAAATTGTTTGTTGAATAGTTAATGGTTGATTAAATAAGAATATGCTTATACAATGATAATAAATAAGTACATAAGCATATGGTTATGTATTAGATTAGGTGAGGAGGGGATAAAGTGCAAACGAATGAAGCGTTGGATATAGAAGCTACCGCAAATGTTCTTAAACTTTTAGGTGATAAAACACGTTTGACGATGGTGAAAATTATGTCTGAACATGAATGTTGTGTCTGTGAATTTGTAGATCTTTTTGATATGAGCCAACCTGCAATTAGCCAACATTTACGAAAGTTGAAAGATAGCGGAATTGTGAATGAAGCGAGAAGGGGACAATGGATATTTTACTCGCTAAACCAAACATCCTCGTATTACTCATTTATTCAAACGGTTATCAAGGATTTGCCAAGTCAAGCATTTAAAGTAGAAGAATTAACTGCACAAGGAAAACGAATTTGTTGTGACTAACGAGGAGGAGAACATCAGTGGGTTTAGTTATATTAGCTAGTATCATCTTTTTGCTGACGTTGACACTCGTCATCTGGCAACCTAAGGGATTGTCAATCGGCTGGTCAGCATGCGGGGGTGCGGTACTAGCCTTACTCGTTGGAGTTGTTGACTTCAACGATGTAATTACCGTTACGGGTATCGTATGGAACGCGACGTTGGCGTTCATTGCTATTATCATTATTTCTTTAATTTTAGATGAAATTGGTTTCTTTGAATGGGCAGCTCTACATATGGCGAGAGCCGCCAAAGGAAATGGAGTAAGAATGTTTGTGTATGTGAGCATTCTCGGAGCCCTAGTCGCGGCGTTCTTCGCAAATGACGGAGCCGCTCTCATCTTAACTCCGATTGTATTGGCGATGGTTCGAAACTTGAAGTTGGAAGAGAGAATGATCTTCCCATTTATCATCGCGAGTGGGTTTATTGCGGATACTACATCCTTACCGCTTGTCGTAAGTAATCTGGTCAACATTGTTTCTGCTGACTTTTTTGATATCGGGTTTATTGAGTTCGCAACTAGAATGATCGTTCCCAACCTGTTTTCATTAGCATCTAGCATCTTGGTTTTATATTTGTACTTCAGAAAGAGCATTCCGAAGAATTATGATATGGCTCAATTGAAGAAGCCAGTCGATGCCATTCGGGATATAAAAATGTTTCGCCTGTCTGGGATTGTTTTAGGCGTTCTGTTGGTAGGCTATTTTATCAGTGAATTTTTCAACATTCCTGTATCCATCATTGCAGGTGTTATCGCCATTTTCTTCTTGTTTATGGCAAGACGAAGTCCAGCTGTTAATACCAAGACCGTTGTAAAAGGCGCACCATGGGCTATTGTGTTCTTCTCAATTGGAATGTATGTCGTGGTGTATGGATTGAGAAACGTTGGATTGACGAACATTTTAGCTGACCTTATCCAAGTGACGGCTGATCAAGGATTATTCGCTGCTACTGTCGGGATGGGATTCATCGCAGCTATTCTCTCATCGCTTATGAATAACATGCCGACTGTCATGATTGACGCTCTTGCCATTGCCGATACGAATACAACGGGCGCGATTAGGGAAGCACTTATTTATGCCAATGTCATCGGTTCGGACTTGGGACCGAAAATTACACCGATTGGTTCTTTGGCTACCTTATTGTGGTTGCATGTCCTTTCATTAAAAGGCGTGAAAATCTCATGGGGAACCTACTTTAAAACGGGAATCATCTTAACCATCCCAACATTGTTCATCACATTAGTTGGCTTATATATATGGTTGCTCATTATTCACTAAACACATCATTTTACTCATAAAGGAGAGAAACAACATGGCTAAAAAAACACTTTACTTCTTATGTACAGGTAACTCTTGCAGAAGCCAAATGGCTGAGGCATGGGGCAAGAAATATCTAGGTGATGAATGGCAAGTACTTAGTGCAGGAATTGAAGCACATGGGTTAAATCCGAATGCTGTTAAAGCGATGAACGAGGTTGGACTGGATATTTCCAATCAAACTTCCGATATCATCGACCCTGACATTTTAAATAATGCTGATTTTGTTGTGACATTATGTGGCGATGCGGCCGACAAATGTCCAATGACGCCACCGCATGTGAGACGTGAACATTGGGGCTTTGATGACCCAGTAAAGGGGACGGAACAGATGAAGAAAAATGGGCTACCTTCCAACGTGTTCGTAATCAAATCGGAGAAAGAATTGAACGTTTCTCTAAAACGGGTGTATAAATAAACTGGAAAAGCCGCAAGTGATCTCTCGGCGGGTTATTAATGCTGGCGACTACATAAGCAATTTGAGAGCAATATTTGAAACATAGGTATGAACATATTGAATTGGACCTGAAATATTTCGAATAAGACAAGGGGAAAAGAAGGACTGTTTCCTATGATGGAAAAGGGATTTACCGGAAGTATTTATAAGGAAAAAAACTGCTGAGAAATCGGCAGTTTTTTTTGTCCAGTCGAATCTCAATACTCAATTCTTCAACACTGATAAGGTAACTGGATTTCTCAGTGTCCAAGTAACTTATGTATCCTGTTCATTTTTTCTCTAAGGTGTAACAATTTTGTTTAGTTATGAGATCTAAAGAATTATTAGACAAGATGAGCCTATTAAAAGCTGGTAATCATGGAACACTTCCGCATATAAAAATGAAATTTTGGGTATCAAAAGAGAGAGGATTGGGTTGGACTGGTCCGTGGACTGGAGGAGTTGCTCATGGAAAAGATGAATCGAGGATTATGGACGGCGCTGTCGGCAATCGGCATTGCGCAGGGGCTGAAAATTTTAACGCACAAGAAAGTGACGGGAGAGTGGGATTTGAAGCAGGCCTTCACAACAGGAGGTATGCCTAGTTCGCATTCTGCTGGTGTCGCTGCACTGGCATCCTATGTGGCAGCGAACAAAGGCTGGAGGCATACGGAGACTTCGCTTGCGACTGTGTTTGGTGTGATTGTGATGTATGATGCACAGGGGATTCGGCGCCATACAGGCGAAATTGCTAAGCTTGTGAACGATCTTGAAGATAATATGGCGAAATTTTCTGGTGAGTTTCCAAGTTTTAAGTATGTGGAGCGTGAGAAAGAGCTGAAGGAATTGCTCGGACATCAGCCAGTGGAAGTGGGGGCTGGTGCGCTGCTTGGCGTTGTACTCGGGCTTGTTTCGGCAAAAATGGAGGATGGTAGAGCTTAGTGGCCATAATGAAAAAGCTGCCAAAATTGGCAGCTCTTTTTTACATTAAATCTTAATATCGACCTTAGCGTTTTTCTGAAGTTCTTCCACATGTTTCACAAGCTTTTCTTGTTTCTTTTGCTGCTCTATTTGTTCCTTGATTTGTGGCTTCATTTCTTCAAGTTTCTGTACTTTTTGCCCGCTTGTCTTGGCTTGCTCCGCAACCTGCTTATAATACTTTTCAATTTCTTCATCTGTTGCTGCATCCACTTTAATCTCATTTTCAACGTACTTTGTATATGGGATATTCTCGGCGATCTGAGTATTCAACATTTCGGCATTCAGACCTGCTTGTTTCATCGCTTCCTTGAATTTTTCCTCATTTTCATATTGGTCTTTGATTTTGGCAAGTTGCTTTTGAATTTCTGCCTTGGAGGCTGTGTATCCCTTTTTATCTGCAGCTTGAAGCAGTAATGTTTGCCCCACTAAAGAGTTGATCGTTTGATCTTTAATTTGTTTGGCACCTTCCTTGGTTGTTGGGTCTTGTCCAAATTGCTGCATCTGCATTTGTGTCGTGGACAACACGCTATTATAGTCCGCACCTGAAATTTTCTCGTCATTGACGATGGCTACCGTTTCCTTTTCATCTACCTTTTGCTTATCTAGTTTTTTCTGCATTTCTTCCATCTTTTTTTGCTGTTCTTCAGTTGCTTTAGCCGTTTCTTTGCTTTGCTGATCCTCAGTTGTTTTTGCATCCTTCTCGTCATTTTTTTTATCAGCTTCATCGTTTGAACCACAAGCTGTTAGAACAACTGCCAATAATCCAATAATGATTGGGTAAAATAGTTTCTTCATTTTCAGTCTCCTTTCAATTCGTTACTAAAAAAATCATCTAATGCGCATTATAAAGGAAATTCCCGTAAAAACACAATATATTCATTCTTTTTTTCCAGAAAACAGGAAGATAGTATAGGAATTGTCACATTAAATAGGTGTAACCTTCCAGGAATTGAACCAATTTACCCTTTGTCATGCAATAAGCTGAAAAGAGATAGTCAGGACGACATACACGAACAAAAGGGAAAGCACTTCGCACCATCCAGAGCGGAGACTACCTTAGACTATTTATAGAGCAAAGATCAGAGAAATTTTTTAAAAATTAGTTGTAGTGCCTAATTAAGGAGTAGCATTGTATACTTGCTAAGCTTGAAACCAAAGTAACCATTTCCTGATGAAGAAATGAATCGATAAAAGCTACTGGGCTTGGTCCAAATTCCCCAAAGAATCAGGAGAAATCTAAAAAGGATTTTTGACTTTCATACATTCCTTCTTCTATTGTTTTCTTTACTTACCTTTCATATAACATTCATACTCCACTAATAATTCTATCTTAAGATGGAGAGAGAACTGAACTTTATAGGGTGATATTCAATACCATGTAAGTTTGTAATCATATATATCCAAATCCAATTTTTTTGTTTACTATAATGGTTTTTTAAATTGGAACTACATAGTTAATTTGCTCACCATCGTATCGATAGCTTGATCCCTATAAAACAGTTACTAGAAGAGAATGGGAGATTTTTAAATGAAGAATCAAGAACCACAAGAAGGGTTGGATAGACGGAATTTTATCAAGATAGGAGGCATGAGTACACTTGCCTTAACACTTGGATTCTCTGGACTTTCAGATGATTTATTTAGCACTGCAGCACTGGCAGAAGAAAAAGATGACATGGCTCTTCAATTTAATCGTAATGGAAAATTAAAAATCGTTCAATTTAATGATACACAAGATGATGAACGTATTGATCGTAGAACTTTACAGCTTATGGAGAAAGTGCTTGATACAGAAAAACCTGATTTTGTTGTGCTTAATGGAGACATTATTACGGGTGGATGCGATTCAACTATGGAGATGAAGCAAGCCATTAACAATGTTGCCTATCCTATGGAACAAAGAGGAATCAAGTGGGCCATTACTTTTGGAAATCATGATGAGGATTCTACCCCAAAGGGCGGACTTGATGAGGAAGACATGCTCAAAATCTATCTTTCTTATAAATACAATATGAACAAACCTACAGTCGAAGGTATTACCGGGACAGGTAACATGAATTTACTTATAAAGGATTCAAAAGGAAAAAAGGCAGCTTTCAACCTCTGGCTGCTTGATAGTGGAAGATATGCGCCAAAAACCATTGCGGGTCAAGACTTCCAAGGATATCCTACATGGGACTGGCTTCGTTTTAATCAGGTAAATTGGTATTATGAGACGTCTAAGAAGTTAGAGAAAAAATGGCGAAAAAAAATTCCTTCACTCGCTTTCATCCATATTCCTCTTTGGGAACACAGGTTTATGTGGTATGCGAGCGTAGACCAAAGAGCAGACTCCAATCATGAGGTAGCCCTTAAAAAGCATAATATAGTAGGAGAACGAAATGAAGAAGAGTGTATGGGACCAATCAACGGGGGGCTGTTTTCAGCGATGCTGGATAGAGGCGATGTCAAGGGCGTTTTTTGTGGTCATGATCATATAAACACGTATGTAGGTAATTATTACGGAATCCTGCTTGGTTATGCGGGCAGTACCGGGTTCGGTGCTTATGGTCTGCCGGGAGCTGAAAGGAACAGACTGCGCGGTGCCAGAGTATTTAATTTAGATGAAAATACAGCTGAGGTTCTAGTAGAAACGCACATGGTATTCGCAAAGGACTATGGGATCGACTTGACAGCTAATGATCAGAGTATGGATCCTGTGCCTCTAGAAAACAATAAGAAAGTAAAAATGTAAAGCAACATTATACTATTGTATACAATAAAGGATAGATAAAGCTGATTCTGCTTTTATCTATCCTTCTATATGTTTGACATGATTTATTCCTTCTTTGTTATCAAACTATTTCCTCATAACCTTATTACTGAACATATCAGGTAAACTTCATTTAATAGGGTCTCCTACTATTTCATTTCTTTATTTTTACCTCTTTTAAAGTAATAAAAGACTGCGATGATTAAAATCAATATGACTAGAATAGTCCTTATATCGTCTGAAGCCTGCAACACCTGTGTCACCGAGTACGCCTCGACAAGGAGGGCAGGCAGTTTACCGATGGATGTGGCGATGAAGAAAATCATCACGCCCGTCTTACTTAATGCTGCAGTAAGGTTAATCACGCCGGACGGTATGAAAGGTAGGAGCCTGAGCAATAGAATCATCCAAAAGGCCGGATATCCTTGTGACTTTTGGAGGCTCATGATCCAACGGTTCTTTGTGAACTTGGGTTTGAATGTTTGAAAGCCTTTGCGATATAACCAAAAGCTCACTACGGCTCCTGTAATTTCTCCTATGTAAGAAACGATCAATCCCTGTTCAAATCCAAACGCGGTGATATTGGCTGCCGTGATGAATACGCTTGGAATAAAACCAAGCACGCTAATCAATATATTCAATGCTATACTAACTGCAATGGAAAAGGGGCCACTGGATGCCAATGCCTCAGAAATGAAGTTCATATCAATCGACAGACCTCCATTTATATCCGATGCCCCAAACCGTTTTCAAATGTTGATCAACAGGAAAACCGGCATGACGTAATTTCTCTCTAATATTTCGAATATGGGAATCGATTGTCCGATCTTCCGTGTCTGTTTTAAATCCCCATATGGTCGAAAGCAAGTGATCTCTGGAGTACACTTGATCAGGGGATTTGATAAACAAGCACAACATGGAAAATTCTTTTGGTGTCAATGGGATGGCTCTAGATTGATAATGTGCTTCATAAGCAGATTCATTTAATTTTATCCCGTTAAAGATCATATGGTTCTCATGATGATTATGTACTCGTCGAGTCACAGCTTCGATTCGGGCAAGTAAAACCTCTTCATTAAATGGCTTTGTTACATAATCATCGGCGCCCTTTTTCAGCCCTTTTACCATTTCTTCCGCTGCATCCCGGGCGGTGAGCATGATTATGGGAATATTGGAAAACGCCCGGATCTCTTCGCACGTTTCCCACCCATCCATTTCAGGCATCATTACATCAAGAATGACTATGTCCGCATGATTCTGTTTTAAGAAATGTAAGGCTTCATGTCCGGACTTCTTCTTTATGCATGTATATCCGTGAGGGGTCAGGTATAGCTCTATAAGATCAATCATTCTCTGTTCATCATCAACCAGAACTGCTGTCTTCATTTTTTATCTCCTTAAATATGATAGTGAAGCACGTTCCTTGCTCCAACCTGCTTTTAACGGAAATGGCCCCTCCTTGAACCTCAACTAATTGCTTGACGATGGAAAGCCCCAATCCAAATCCACCGGTATCTCTAGCACGTGATTTCTCGACACGATAAAAACGATCAAAGATATGCGGGATGTCTTCACTTGGAATACCAACCCCTTGATCGATGATGGAGATGGAAATACGGCCAAGTGATCGAGTGACTTTGATGGTGGTGATTGTATATTCGTTCGAGTATTTTAGTGCATTATCCAGCAGGTTAAGGATGACTTGCTCAAATCGTGAAGGGTCTATCTCAATATATAAATGATCCTTACATTCCAGATTCAATTGTATTTTTTTATTTGAAAAGGCTGGTAACACTTTTTCATGAATGGATTCTAGGAATGAAGAGAGCTGGACGGTTTTTTTTGAAATGGTGAATGTATGTATATCCATTCTAGCCATATGGAATAGTTCGTCCAATAGTTTGTTTAATCGTTGTGATTCATCATGGATGATTTCTAAGTATCGTGATCTTTCAGCTGCATCCAAGTCTTTCCGACGAGCAATGTCCGAGTAGCCCTTGATATAGGTTAGTGGCGTGCGCAGTTCATGAGAGATACTTGCCAAAAATTCATTGCGTTCCTTCTTTAAATAATTCAATTCATTAGCCAAGCTTTGAATGGATTGAGCCAGTTCACCTAGTTCATCATGTGAATGTACAGGTACAGCTACAGAAAAGCTCCCTTGGCTTAGTTTGGTGGTCGCTTCCTTCATCGCAATAAGCGGTCTAGTCAAGGCTTTTGATAGAAAATAAATGGTGATAAGCATAAAGAAAAGGAGCAATACAGTTGCAAAGATAAAATGTTTATTCAATTGGGCAATTAGTTCTTCTACATCTCTAGTATTCTTGAACATATAGACATAGCCTTCATTTTCTTTATCACTTTTAAATGGTGTAACAGTAGCTATATACCGTTCATCCTTCCATCTTGATTGGATGATCAGTCCTTTTCGCGGTACTTGTGGGTGTTTCTTTGCTAAGATTTTTTTCATTGCCCCATTTACCTCTTCGGACGACATCAGAGTATTGCCTGTAGTATTCGTGATGACGACATCTGTATCCGTATGTGATTCCATCAGGCCGATATGCTGAAGAGTTGAGTCGGAATAAGTGATTTCTAACACATCACGATGACTATTGCCACGGGCCTTCAATGATTCCAATTCTTGGTTGATACGGGAATGGATCACTTTATTATGTAAATAAAACATGGAGACGGTTTCCATCAATAAAATGCACACAAATATACAAAGTCCCAGCTTAAAGGAGATTTTCAATATATCACCTTCTTATTTATTGAAGTCAGTTTAGCGAAAAAATATGAAGAAAGTATGCAGTTTTTTATAATTCCTTCGTTTCTTCTTAAATAACGATAATCCGAATGAGGACTGGTTGCAAGGAGGACAACATTTTTTAATGATCCCGAACTGTCGTTTTTCAGCATTTGAATAGAATGAGAATAGGAAATCAGGTTGTAATTTGACTTTTTTCAATAAAGCATGGACTTAGCATTGCTAAGAAAAGCCTGTTTAATTAAGGTTGACAGTAAATCCGTTTACGAAGGGACGAGTCTGAAAAAGAACAAGCGAAGCGGTTGCACGTTCATGCGCCTCCATTCCCTTAATTGATAGTTATATAGAATGGTCTGGTTTAATCACCTAAATCACAGATCGATGGAGCCATATTCCATATGTGAAATTGAGACTGCCGAAAGAAACGGTAGTTTTTATTTTTTGTCTAAACAAAATGTTTTGCATACAGGAAACATTTTGTCGCTAGTGAATAGTATGTAAAAAAGGAGCTGATCCATATGAGTTGTACAAACCGTACGCAAAAAAAAATAATGGCTTATTCCGCATTATTCAAAAAAATGGGCATTCTTAATGAAGAAGAATACAAAAATATCGCGAAGACCTTTCAGGCAAAGGATTGAGGAACGTTCCATTGGATGCCCATAAACTTTTATCCCATAACAAACAGGCTGTAAAACCCCCACCTTCAATTTCCGAATAAAGTGGGGGACGGCAGTCTGCGAATAGATTCCCTAAATTACGAAAAAAGGATTTATATGGTATTGTATGAGAGTTGTATATATCAAGGGGGAGTGATAGGTAGAATGAATGGAATATTTGATGTGGGAGAATATTTGCATACACCCACTTTAATCCTTATGGTGTCCAGTTACATAATGATTTTGATCATTTTTTCCGTTATTTATAAAAAAATAGAAAGTCCTCCTAAGGTATGGAAGGCTCTCGTTGTGTTTGTACTAGGAATGATTACTTTTCGTTTTACTTTTAATCTATCAGATGAGGTGGTAAGTGTACCCATTATCCCTATAGGGGTGGCTCTCTTATCATGGTTATTGAGAAGGAAAGGTGATGTAGGCAGATGGCATCGTTTTCGTCGATTTGCCTGGCTCGGATTCTTATCGAATTTCATCTTTTTGGCGGCTTCCCTATTAGCCATACCGCTGGATGAAATGATGTATCCCAAGAAGGAACCATCTACATATATGATGGACGTTAAAAATTCCTCGCTAATAGCGACCCATCCGAACTCTAAAGAAGTCACATTGAATCAAGAAGAGCTGCAAAGACAAATGAATAAGATGAAACAAAAGAAAATCGAGAGCGAATCTTGGTATTCCGGAATCAATGAAGAGAGCGGGTATAAAGAAACGTTCCCTTATATTCTGTCAGGGACCGTTCCTGAAAAGGGAAGTGGACTTAATGTACTCATTTACATTGAAGAAGATGGAAAGGGTCTACTGATTACACCAAATAAAGGGCAGCAGGTCTATTACAGGTTAGAAGAATCCATTTTGACTGAAGGTGGGGAGAGGAGTGACTAATAAAACAAAAATGATTGTTATCATTACAGCTGTTATATCGATTGGTGGTATCCTTTTATTTGGTCGATTTTCAAAAGCGCCGGAACCCTTCCTATCGGACAGACAAGTCATCGAACGAATAAACTCAAACTTCTCTGAGTCTCAGCCGAAGGTCATACAAGATCATATCTTTTTGGATGATACACATGTGTTTGTCCCCTTTATTAGTGAAGATAATCGATATGGGATGAGTTTTTGGGTCTGGAAGGGCAATAAATGGAGAGTGGCTTCTGTGGAAAATAGAGGTCAGCCACAGGTTTGGAATGGAGAAGAAAAATCTTTGATCATGTGGAATATGGATCCGAAAGATGACATTTCCGAAATCAGGGTTTTTATGAAAAAAGATAGAGATTTTATGGTATCGGATGGCAAAGCCACCTATCAACCTGGAATAGAAATGATGCACAACATTGTGATGCAGGGGAAAATGTACGGAGTCGAAACTTATCCCGACAATTGGCAGGAACTTATGGATCATTATGTAAAACCAAAGGGGGAAGTTGGTCAGAAAAACTTTCTTGAATTGAACGAACCGATACAATTGGCGATTAATTTTTATGATAAGGATGGGAAAGAGACTTATCCTGAACACGCCATTAACGGAATTAGCTATACGACAGGAAATAATTTTGTGGATGTTCCTTTTCTTGTTCATGTGGAAGTGGATGAGTTGGAGGGGACTTATTGAAAGTGAGCTGCCAAAATTGTCAGACCTTTATTCATTATACTAATCTGTTTGGATAGTTTGATATTGACCAATATGATCAATAGGCTGTTGTTTTAATGGAGGTTATGTAGAAGGAAGATTTGTTGTGATCCGATGGTTGTCTCTGCGATAATGGAATAAAGAAATCGAAAAGGAGTTACAAAGGATGGCAGAGGACTTTAAGATTCCCAGCTTGAAAGTGGATGAGATCGATAAGAAAATCATATCGGTTCTACACGAAGATGCGCGAATTTCATATACCGACTTAGCGAAGAAAGTGGAGCTCTCCAGAGTTGCGGTTCAGATGAGAATTAATCATCTTGTTGAAAACGGCGTGATTGAGAGGTTCACTGCGGTCATTAATCCAGGTAAGGTAGGCATCCATGTTTCGGCATTTTTCAACGTTGAAGTTGAGCCTAAATATTTGGAATCGGTGGCCCAGCAATTAGAAAGCGAGCCGGCTGTAACGAGTTTATATCATATGACCGGTCCGAGTAAACTCCATATGCACGGAATCTTTACTGATAATCAGGAGATGGAACGTTTTCTCAATGAAAAGTTGTATGCGGTCGACGGCGTTGTCAGCGTGGATTGCCAAATTCTCATTAAACGTTATAAGAGCCGGATGGGAATGAAACTTTAAATGAAAAAATCCGCCTATATAGGTGGATTTTTTTTATTTATGTGAGCGGGATGATAAAGCCGCCGTACGCAAAGGCAAGAATGATTACAAATGCGGGGTGAATCTTGAATTTACCCAGTGCTAAGTAAGCCAATCCAGCGATGATGATCGAATGGATGTAGCCGATGGAACCGACGGCATCTGCGGCCATGTTCCAGGTAAGCAGTAACATCATGATCGCAATCACGGGCTGAACAAGTAAGGACATGCCTTTTACGATGGGAGATTGCTTGTATTTTCGCAAGATTTTCAATAAGTAGATCAAAGCCACTGCTGAAGGGATGATGGTGCCAGCCAATGCAGCTATAAACCCTGGCCAGCCGTACACATCATATCCGACATATGCGGCAATTTTGGTGGCGATTGGCCCTGGAAGGGAATTTCCTAATGCAAGCATTTGCGAGAACTCGGTATTATCAAGCCAGCCGTAACGGGTGACGATTTGATCATACATAAGCGGAATCGAGGCTGGACCTCCGCCATAACCAAGCATATTGGCTATGAAAAACGCTAGAAAAACTGCGACACCAATCGGGATGAAGATAACACCCATTACGCGGATTCCTCCTTCGTATCACCCTTTTTATTTTTCAATCTATCTTTTAATTTAAAGTGGAACGCCCCATACAAAAGGAATATCATGATGACGATACCCGGATGCAGGGAAATGATCTGGAGAAGCAAAAAGGAAATCGCAAAAAAGGTGATTCCGAGTACCTTTCCCAAACCTTTTACCGCCTTTTCGCCAAACTCATAAGCCATTTGACCAAGCATGACCGCAACAACTGGCATTACAGCCGCGATCATATTGTTGATCATCGCTGAATTACTTAGAACATTAATGAATGCAATCAAGAAAACCATCGCAAAGCATGAAGGTAAAACATGGGCTGCCACACTCACGAGGGCTCCCGGCCAGCCTTTTAATTTATAACCAAGATATGCTGCCATCTTGGTGGCGATCGGTCCTGGGAGTGTATTGGCAATCGCCAAGGTTTCCCCGAATTCATCATCGTCGAGCCAGTGATAGCGGGAAACTGCTTCGTGGCGGATGAGAGGGATGACGGATGGCCCGCCGCCAAAACCTAAAATCCCCGTCCGCATCATCCCGACCGTTAATTCGGTATATGGATTTTTCAATACGATTCCTCCTGTTTTTGTTTAAATTTAGAAATACATTTCCAAGATTATGAATTAATGATATCAAAAATGCTTTCGAAATGTATATAAAATTATAATAATAATTACGGAATGAATGTATTCTTGTTATTTTATAATAAAATAGGCTGATGAAAACGAAAAAAATCATCTTTTTGTCTTAAATAAATTTATTTGAAAAAAGGTATAATTACAATTATCATTAATAATCTGAAAAATCTAATAATTTAAAAGGGAGCGAATTTATGACCCAATCGATAATTGGAACGAAAAGCATGGTTGTGAGCCCTCATTATCTAGCATCGATGGCAGGAAATAAAATTCTCGAAAAAGAAGGGAATGCACCTAAGTTTCTAAGGAAAGTTAATTCACGGGGAATACCGATCAATGCTCTTTACGCTACGACAGTTATAGGAATGCTTGCCTTTCTTACTTCAGTTTTTGGGGACGGAACCGTTTATTTCTGGTTATTGAACATCTGCAGTTTATCCGGGTTTCTAGCTTGGTTGGGTATTGCCATCAGCCATTACCGCTTCCGAAAAGCTTATATAGCTCAGGGAAGGGAACTAAGCGCGTTGCCTTATAAAGCAAAGTGGTTTCCTTTTGGGCCTATTCTTGCCTTCTCATTATGTATGGTTGCAATTGTAGGACAAGACTATAAAGCGTTCATTGGGGATAAGATTGATTGGAATAGTTTGCTTGTTTCCTATATTGGGATTCCTATATTTTTGCTTTTATGGTTTGGTTACAAAATTATCAAGAAAACAAAAGTAGTTCCATTGCGGGATTGTTCGTTTTATCAAGAGGATAAGTAATCTTGTTTTTTGCATTGATGGAACATCAGGGACTATTATGGAGAGCCTACTCCACCTGATTGTTACATTCCACATACGCTAACGGTTAGAGATGGATGTCTTTATCCAAAAAGAAAAAAGTTTTAAGGAGAGGTATGTTTAATGAGCAAAATGCATCAAATGAAAAGCATAGCCATTCGCGCCCTTGAATCAAACGAAGAGCTTGAAAATGTAAGGCGGCTAGAGTCCATCATATGGAGCGAATATGAATCAACTCCTACTCATCAAACGCTTACAGCGATTAAGAATGGTGGCATAGTGCTTGGCGCTTTTTTAGACGGTGAACTAATTGGCTTTCAATATAGCTTCCCAGGATTTGATGGGAATAAGAGCTACTTATGTTCGCATATTTTAGGCATCCACCCAAATTTTAGAAAATTAGGTATCGGGGAGAAGCTCAAACTCCAACAAATAGAAGAATCGATTAAAAAGGGATACGATCTAATCACGTGGACGTTTGATCCGCTGGAAACGGTTAATGGATATTTAAATTTTCACAAACTTGGTGCAAGGTCCTCAACCTATGTTGAGAACTGCTATGGTGAAATGCTTGACGTTTTAAATCACGGAATGCCATCGGATAGATTTATAGTGCAGTGGTGGATAAAGGATAAGAAGATTGAAAGTGAAAACCTTGAAATAGAGGATAGGTTAAGAGAAGACTCTTTGTTAATTAAAGCTTTGGTTAATCCAGACGGCTATCTTGCCCCTATGGAGATCGACTTGACAAGACATTTGGAAACGGGTTTGCTTTTTGTACCCATGCCAAGTGATTTTCAAAAACTTAAGCAAGATAGTTCAGATCTAGCTTTGTCATGGAGAATGAATACCCGACATGTATTTATGCACTACTTTAAGAAAGGTTGGATAGTCATTGATCTTATTAGAAGACAGTCTGATTCTGATATATGTTTCTATGTCTTAAAAAAATCAACGAAATCGTTAAGCTAAAGATAAAACAAATAGATAACTAAGTAACCATAGAAAGCCAATTTCCGTTAATCCTGGAAGCTGGCTTTTTTAGGTTTGACTTCATCTCTCCAGAATGTGTTCAATAAGCAAAAGCAGGAGAAGGATGTATCTTTTCCGGCTTTTTTCTTTAACTTCCCAGGTACACTTGATAGCCCCATGGGGAAACGAGCAGTGGTACATGATAGTTAGAGGATGGGGAAGATAGTCCAAAACGAACGGGAACCTGGTCCAAAAAGGGTGGATCAGGAAGCTCTACGGATTTATTCCGGAAGTAATCCCCGATATGAAATACGATTTCGTAGTTTCCCATTTTAGTGCTTTCGGCGTTCAGCAGCGGGGAATCGAGCCTCCCGTCTGCATTTGTTACCGCTGACTGGAGCAGTTGCCAGCTAGCGGCGTATGATTCGGAAAAGTATAATTCTATCTTCACGTTTTCAGCAGGCTGACCATGCATTAAATCCAATATATGTGTCGTTATACCAGGCATAATCACTCCTTACCCGATGCTTTCTTTTGCCGCAGCCAGGATTTTGTTGTTTTCGAGATGTTCTTTTTTAACGGTGAAGACCTGAAAGCCATATGGCGGGCGTGGCTCAGTATATACTTTGCCTTTTGAATCCGAGATTTCGGAAACGACTGTATCCCATGTGTGGTTTTGGGATTCGAATGTCACTTCAATAAGCTGGGGAAATCTGGTTAAAATACGGCAGCCGATTTCATAAATCAAATTTTGGATGGAAGGAGTCTCCATCTCATGAAAAACGGATGTGGAAATATCGATAACCTGTTCAGCAGCTACGTATTTAGAGGGATCCATGCCGAGTGCATCCTTTTGATCCTCATAGACCCAATGAAGATTCAAATAGATGAAAAGCGGCCGGTTTCCGTCGTCGGGAAGTGTCGTATACTCATCGCGGACAAAACCTATAAATGAGTTTCCACTTACTTTGATTAATTGGAGGTCAAGGATGGAGCTGCATTGGTGAACGATTTCATTGCCATTTTCCGCGCGGATGATTTCGACTGAAGCCCTTGCCCGTTCGTTGCGTGACTTTTTGAATACAAGGTCACTCGGTTTCAATTGAGGGTCCGTTGCTTCCGTCACCGCTTCAAAAGGGATATCTTCGGCAATCAATTTAACCGTATCGATTTGGGGATATTTGTTAAGGAAGGCTTCTGAAACATATGAAGCAAATCCTTCTAATGTTGCCCCCTTGAATGTTGCGAGCTGCCTTTGGATAAAGTTTTTCATCGAATCAGTTGCGACGACCATGGAATTGTCCCCGTCAGTGAAGGAGGGAAGAAAAGAAGAGCCGCCAACGGAAACTTTTACGTTAGTGCCAAAAATGATATGATCTCTACCTGAAAAAGTAGATTCTGGTATTTGTTTGATTCCGGTTAAGGGATTTGAATAGGTCCTATAGGCGAAAACATTTCCTTTCCCGTAACTAAGTGTTTGGGCGGCAGATTTATTTTTCATGAAATTCTCTCCTTCAGTTTTGATTTTATCCTTTAAACGAAATAAGGCTATTTGATAAATTTCAGACAAGGCATTTTCGAACTCGGCGGTTTCAGTGTGGTGAATCCTTGTTTTCATTGATTGATAAATGTCATTTTTATCCTTTTTGCGCACAGCCAAGATAAATGGAAAGCCGAACTTATTCATATATTGCCTATTCAAAGAGACGAAATTTTCATATTCATCAGCAGTTAGGTCCTTTAAACCGGCACCTTGCTGTTCCTTAATCGAATCTTCACTCATTTCAACTTTGTCACCAAGGCTCGGATGCATTCTGATTAACGTTAACTTTTCTTCCATTGACGAATGGCTTACAATGTCCACCATGCATTTATGCAGGATAATAATTGAAGAAAAGGGCCTGTAGGCTGCAGCTTTTTCTGCAATCCAAGGTGAATGTTCAAAAATATCCCCAAGGAACTTCGTGAATTTTTTTTCGCTTTGTGCATTTAGTGATGTAAGAGTAATCATCTTCCAGGCTCCTTTCTATATACTTTTTGCCATAATCTGATCTGCATCAGGTATGGTACTATCGACATCCTTTTTCCTGCGTGGAGTCAAGATCAAATTCAGGATGATGGCTGTCAGACTACCTGTTATGATCCCATCACCGACGACGATACGGATTGCTTCCGGCAGGCTTGAGAATAACTCGGGGACGACAGTGGCACCCAGGCCAAGTGAGATTGAACAAGCGATGACCAATAAATTAGCGTTATCCGAGAAATCGACGTCGTTCAACATTTTAATTCCAGATGAAACGACCATTCCGAACATGACTACGGTTGCGCCCCCGAGGACCGCCGTAGGAATAAGTGTAGCGAGTGCAGCGATTTTCGGTACCAGTCCGAGCCCGATTAGTATGAAGCCGGCTACAATGGTGATCGTTCTTTTTTTTACACCGGATAATTGAACGAGACCTACATTCTGAGCGAATGTACTATAAGGAAAAGCATTGAAAATTCCTCCTAAAGTGAAGGCCAGGCCTTCTGCCCGGTAGCCTTTGATAATATCTTTTTCACTCAATTCCCGACCGGTTATTTTTCCGAGAGCAAGAAATGCGCCCGTGGATTCGATTAGAATGACTGTGCCAACCAACATCATCGTAATAATGGGGGCAATTTCAAAGGTAGGTGTACCAAAGTAGAAAGGAGCAGGGATATGGAACCAAGACGCATCGGCAACGGTGGAAAAGTCCATTCTCCCAAAAAACGTTGAAGCGATCGTCCCTAAGATGATGCCGATCAGAACAGAAATGGCGCGTATGAATCCAGTGAAGTAGCGATTGAGTAACAGGATGACAGCGAGGACACCGAAGGATAGCATTAAGTTTTCGGCTGAACCAAAGTCTTTGCTGCCAGAACCTCCAGCCATGTTCTTTATGCCTGTGGGTACTAAGGATAATCCAATAATGATGACGACGGTACCGGTTACGACTGGTGGGAATAATTTAAGCAGTTTACCAAATATGTTGGAGAAAAAAATGATGAAGAACCCGGCTGCGATGATTGCCCCATATATAGCGGAAATACCATAATTGCTGCCGATGGATATCATTGGGGTGACTGCGACGAAAGAAGTTCCTAAAACGATTGGGAGTCCTATTCCGAAGTATTTGTTTTTCCAAGCTTGCAATAATGTAGCGATTCCGCAGGTTAAAAGGTCAATGGCAATAAGGTAAGCGAGCTGTTGCGAAGTAAACCCCAATGCTCCACCGACGATGATTGGTACCAAGATGGCACCAGCATACATGGCAAGGACATGTTGAAGACCTAATGAGAAGGCCTTGGACGTGTTAATTCTTTCGTTCATAAAAAAACTCCCTTCTCTAATTGGTTGTCATGTTATGTTACGTCATTTTGTTATGATAGTTATCATCATAATAAAAAAACTGAAAATTGTCATTAGTTAAATTAGACAATTTTTGGATGGTGATATAGACAACTTGCATAAAGTGAGGGAGGTAAGGATGGTGTTTTATATTTTGAGCAAAGATTTAATGCGAAGGGCAATTCGTATCTGGAGTGTGGTCTCTGAATCTTTTAAGCTCTTGCCGAGTAGCTCTTCACATTTCTCGAGTCTGTACACAACGGTGTTCCGGTGAACGAATAATCTTTTGGCTGTTTCGGATATTTGGCAATGTGTTTCGAGATAGACGGATAATGTTTGTAATAAGGATTGTTCCTCCTCTGTGAAAATCTTTGTAAAGCCTTGTAGGGCGAAAAGGTAAAAATTCTTTAAGTCTTCTTCTGGGATGACTCTCAACAATTCCATAATATCCTTTGTTCGGAATGTTTGGATGTATCCTGTCCTTTTCGAAAGACCTCCTTCGAGAAGGGAGTCGTTCGCTTCTTTGTAGGAGTTCTTGGTTTGTAAAAAACTCTGGCACATATGGCTTACTCCGAAAGAAATCGTGCAGTCGAACTGGTTGGATGTTATCTTTTGCAATGATTTTAGTGAGGTTTCGACATATTGGAGAACATGGGTTTCGACTTCGTTCACTTCGTATAAAAGGATGCATTTCTTTCCTTTTGTAAAGAGATGAATGGGATTGGGCGATGTACAAAGTTTATCTTCCAAAAATTCGTAAATGGAATCTGCCCTTCGGTGCAGCTGTGTATAACTTTTGGTCGATTCGGATTCATCGATCTTTCCGACTGCGCAAATATACGCTTGGTCATTATGTAAGGAAAACTCTTTTGCGCGGTTTATGATTTCCTCTTGTGAGGAGAAACTGCCATCCAGAAAATGAAGGAAGAAATCATTTCGGATATTTCGATCATGCTGTTTAAGGGCATGTTCCTTCATCAAGGCAAAAGAGATGACATTTGTGGCTTGCTCAATCGTTAGTGTAATGAGGCTATCGTTAGTCTTGATTTCTCCTGAGATCGTCAAATAGCCAAACTTTTCTTCATTCATATAGATGGGGAAAACGGTATAGGTTTGTTGATTGGAAAGAGATGAAAAGGAAAAGAATGAGGCCTTGGTTTTATGAAATCGGAATCCTTCATCGTTCATTTTTTTGATTATTGCAATAACTTCAGGTGTTGAGAACGGATGGAATATCGGTTTAAGGTACTGGTCAACTAATAGGATGGGGTATCCAATCATTTCTGATAAATGATCAAGAAGTTTTTGAATCCCTTTACCCCGCATGATTAAGTTCGTGAATTGTTTATGGGTTTCCATGGCAAAAGTCAATTCTGCTGCCCGTTGATCCAAAATCCCCCGTAATGTATGGTTGATGATTTCCCCGAGTGATAATTCTGACGGGAGGTCGATGATCGGAAAGGATAGTTCATCGGCAAGTGCCAGTACATCTTCTGGTATTTCTTTTAAGAATCTGCTTGTCTTTATCCCGAGTGCTGCACAGCCGTGGGTTGCCATCGCTTCTACAAGTGATGATAAGAGGTGTGGATTGTCCTTTAGGTGATAAGCCGTGGTTACAAGGAATTCATCTGCTTTTAAAAAGTGAATGATATCTGGAGCATCCATCATGTTAACAGTGAGGACTTCGCGGTCGATCCCTGTTTCTCCGGCAATCAATTTCATGCCGGTTAATGTGGGTAATGTTAAAAGTTCTGTTACCTTCATCTGAAACACCTCGTTCTGGAAAAATTGGATTATTGATTGTGATTTAAGTAAAGCTTTATAGGAATCCAGGAAATTGAATCGGGTTTAAATAAGTGCTTGTAACTATATATCTGAATCCTTGCGTTTGCTCACATAGTATTGCGGATTTTTACTATCATATCATACTAATCCTTTGGTATATCTTACGAATTTCGTTGTTTGGATTGTTAAGATATACAAAGATGAATTTTGATGTAAGATTTTATAACATTTAAAGTGACATATTATCCTAACTTTGTTAATATTTATAAAAATTAATGTGAGAATAAGGGGAGGCCGCTAATATGAGTGAAAGCACAGTTGCTTCAAATAAGAAAAAAAGAGTAACGCCGTTTCCGAAAGAATGCACATTCAGCAAAGGGGACTGGGACGTATTAACACAATATTGGTTTCCGGTGGCAGCAACCGAGGAAGTATCGGAAAAGCCGATGGGCATTAAACTTCTCGATGTGCATCTAGTCCTTTATCGAGCCAATGGAAAGATTATCGTTGCAAGGGACCTTTGTCTGCATCGTGGTGTTCCATTAAGTATGGGGTGGGTGGAAGGGGATAATATCGTCTGTCCTTACCACGGTTTTAGGTATGGCCCGGAAGGGAACTGCACCGGGATACCCGCGCACCCCAATGCTAAAATATCCCCGCGTCTTTGTATTAATATTTATCCTGCGGTAGAGCGCTACGGTTTGGTTTGGACATCGATTGCGAGTGATAAAGAGAATATTCCGAGGTTACCGGCCTGGGAGGATGATGAATATTTGAACATCCTGCCGCCTTCGATTGACATTGCTGGTTCAGCCGGTCGGCAAATGGAAGGTTTTTTGGATGTGTCCCACTTTGCTTGGGTGCATTCGGAAAGCTTTGCCGATCGTAACAATCCTATCGTTCCGAGTTATAAGGTGGAAAAAACGGAGTATGGCCTACATGTGGAATACTTAAGTTCTGTCAGTAATTACGGGAAAAGCATGCAGCATTTAGAGCCTGCTAACTTTGAATGGCTGCGTGTGTTTGATATCTATCCACCGCTGGCTGCCAGGCTGACTGTACATTTCCCTGAGGACGGTAAACTTCATATACTGAATTGTGCAAGCCCGGTTTCGGCACGTAAGACAAGAATGTTTTCGCCGATGGCCCGTAACTTTGATTTAGATGCCCCGATTGAAGATACGTACGAATTCAATTTACAGATTTTCAATGAAGATAAGGAGATGGTGGAAAACCAAAAGCCGGAGGAGCTGCCTCTCGATCTACAAGCGGAAGCGCATATCGCGGCAGATAAAACATCGATCGCTTATCGTCAGCTTTTAAGGGAATTGGGCTTAGGTTCGAATTATACAAGTTGAAAAGAAGAGGGTGCCCATTTAACATGGACACCCTCTTCTTACAAGCGTATTTCCATTGGTTATTTTGCACAAAAAAATACCGAAATACTAACGAAAATGTCAATGAAGTTAAATGCGAAAGCAAGTAAAATAATAGATAACATATATTTGTGAATATTCATAACATGAATGGATAGTGAGAAGGGAAGCGATGTGATGGGCATTCAAATCGAAAAATTCAATGAAAAAGATGATGTAGCTTTGATGATCGAATGGTTAGCATCTTTCGGGGCTACGGAGAGCAATGGGGTAACCCGTTTATTATATTCCAAGGAATGGTTGAGGGCTCAACAGGCAATGAAAGCCGAGATGGAAAAGGAAAATCTGGATACATATTTTGATAGTGTAGGTAACTTGTTTGGCAGGCTCGAGGGAACGGGCTCCTCCGGCGGAACCATCCTAACCGGCTCTCATATCGATACGGTCAGGAATGGGGGGAAATATGATGGAGCATATGGGGTCATTGCTAGTTTCCTTGCGGTCAAGAGGTTGTATAAAGCCTATGGCCCGCCAAGGAAGACAATTGAAGTCGTTTCCTTTTGTGAAGAAGAAGGGAGTAGATTTCCATTAACGTTCTGGGGGTCGAGGAATATCCAAGGTATCTATGATCTTGATCATGTAAGGGATCTAAAAGATACAGAGGGAATTTCTTTTTTGGAAGCCATGAAAAAATCGGGATTTGAACCTGAAGCATATATAAGGCCTGTCCGTGATGATATCGACCGGTTCGTCGAAATTCATATAGAACAGGGGGCAGTTCTTGAAAAGAACCAGAATACAATTGGTGTCGTCAGCCATATTGTCGGGCAGCGACGTTTTACGGTAAAAATCGTTGGTGAAAGCGATCATGCGGGCACCACTCCCATGTCATACCGGAAGGATGCAGTGAGTGCAGCTTCGGAATTCATTTCCTTCTTAACGAAAAAAGCGAAGAGGATGGATCCGGATTTAGTTGCGACGGTAGGCAGGATGGATGTTAAACCTAATGTTCCGAATGTCATTGCTGGTGAAGTGGAGTTCAGTCTGGATATCAGGCATCACGAAGAAGTGATTCTTGATAAGTTTTGTCAGGAAATCTTTTCGACTTTTGATTCCTTGGCGAAAGAAGCGGAAATGCAGATGGAGATTTTACAATGGATGGATGTCAAACCTGTTGCACTGGATATGGAAATGAATCGCCTGGTCCAAAAGATTGCGGAAGATAAAAATACACCATATCAGGACATGGTCAGCGGAGCGGGGCATGATGCACAGGTGTTTGGGTCGTTTTGCCCGACGTGTCTGCTGTTCGTTCCAAGTCAGGGCGGAATAAGCCACTCGCCCAAGGAGTTTACGAGTGTTCCGGATTTGGAAAGGGGAATCGATGTTTTAAGCGAAGTACTATATAAATTAGCCTATTAAAAGGAGTTGGGTAAAATGGCATATTCAGAATTGAATACACCAGTGAGAACGATTATGACGCCAGGTCCAGTCGAAGTGGACCCGCGTGTTTTAAGGGCCATGAGCACACCGATATTAGGACAATTCGATCCTGCATTCACGACCATCATGAATGAAGTGATGGAAATGCTGCGTTTGGTTTTTCAAACGAAAAATAAGTGGGCATTCCCGATAGATGGCACATCAAGGTCCGGGAATGAGGCGATTCTTTGCAGCATCATTGAACCTGGAGATAAAGTCCTGGTCCCTATCTTTGGAAGATTCGGTCATTTATTGGTGGAGATTTGTGAGCGATACGGAGCGGAAGTCCATACGATCGAATGTCCTTGGGGAGAAGTGTTCGATCCGCAAGCTGTCATTGCGGAAATAAAGAAAGTCTCACCTAAAATAACAGCAATCGTACATGGGGAAACTTCCACTGGTTGTATGCAGCCATTGAAGGAAATCGGGTTGGCTTGCCGTGAATTGGGTGTCCTGCTTGTGGTGGATGCGGTAGCGTCAATCGGGGGAACGGATGTAAAGGTGGACGAATGGTGTATTGATGGATTGATAGGCGGGACGCAAAAATGCTTGTCCATTCCTTCGGGCATGGCACCGATCACATATAATGATCGGATAGAGGAAATCATCCAGTCCCGCAAAAAGGTAGAGCGTGGTATTGCTACCGATGAGGACAACCAAAAATTTTCAGGCCGCCTTCCCATCACAAGCAATTATTTCGATTTAGGGATGTTGCAGGATTATTGGGGACCGCGCCGTTTGAATCACCATACCGAAGCGACTTCAATGATATATGCGTTGCGTGAAGGATTGCGCCTTGTGCTTGAAGAAGGTCTGGAAACGCGCTTTGTCCGTCACGAACTCCACGAAGCAGCACTCGTGGAAGGGGTCAAGGCGATGGGACTGACGTTATTCGGGGATGTGCAAAATAAACTACCATGTGTAACTTGCATCGAAATTCCAGAAGGAATCGATGGGGAAGCTGTAAGAGCGATGCTGTTGAATGAATTCAGTATCGAAATCGCATCCTCGTTCGGTCCGCTTCATGGGAAAATATGGAGAATAGGAACCATGGGTTTCAGTTGTAGGAAAGAAAACATCCTCTTTGTGTTGGGCTCCTTGGAAGCCGTCCTTTTGCGGCAGGGCTTCAATGTGAATCGGGGAGAAGCTTTGCAGGCTGCGCTTGATGTTTATGTGGGTAAGACGGGGAACGTGGTTGCATCCAGGGGTTCTCTTTGATTTTATAAAACTATTTTGGAGGAGTGGTCTGTATGGAGATATATGATCTGATTATCCGCGACGGGTATGTAGTTTTTCCAGATGAAGTGAAGAAGGCTGATCTGGCAATCCGAGATGGAGTGATTGTTAAGATCGGGGATCGTCTGGATGGTAAAGCGAAAGAGGAGTATGAAGCGAGTGGACTGCATATCTTTCCGGGTATGATTGATGTCCATGTACATTTTAGTGAACCTGGCCGCGCTCATTGGGAAGGCTTTGAAACGGGATCCCAAATGATGGCAGCGGGCGGTTGCACCACATATTTCGATATGCCGTTGAATGGCATCCCTTCAACGATCGATCGAAAGGCACTCCTTGAAAAAGGTGAGATAGGTGAAAGGAAATCAGTAATAGATTTTGGATTATGGGGAGGGTTGGTCCCGGGAAATATCGATGATTTAGAGGCGCTGGCCAAATCTGGAGTCATCGGATTTAAAGCCTTTCTCTCAGCTACGGGAAATGATGAGTTTGAACGGGCGGATGACTTCACCCTTTTACATGGAATGAAGCGAATCGCAGATTTGGGGAAGGTATTGGCCCTTCATGCGGAAAGTGATCCGATCACTCAATGGTTGAAGCAGGAAAAAGAGAAGGATGGTCTATTCAGTGCAGATGATTATGCAGCTACAAGACCTGTACAAGCAGAAGCGGAGGCTGTTGAACGTGCCATTACATATGCAGAGTTAACAGGCTGTCCACTGCACTTTGTCCATATTAGCAGTGGCTTGGCCATTGAAAAAATAGAATCAGCCAAACGACGGGGTCTGGATGTGACCGTTGAAACGTGTCCACACTATTTATTATTCAATCATGGAGATCTATTCGATAAAGGCGCAGTTGCAAAATGTGCTCCCCCACTAAGGGAACGTGAAGAACAGGAGAGATTGATTGCCTGTTTAATGGAAGGGAAATTCGATATGATTTCTTCTGACCACTCACCATGTCCTTATGAACTTAAAGACCCTGCTGCAAATAATCTTTTTGAAGCGTGGGGCGGAATAAGCGGGGGGCAATTTTCGTTGATGTCGATGATAGAATTGGCAGTACTGCACGGAATCCCGCTTCACAAAGTCGCAGAGTGGACTGCATCGGCCCCTGCTGAACGATTTGGCCTCTCTTCTAGAAAAGGGCAAATTAAGAATGGAATGGATGCAGACCTTGCGATTGTTTCCCTGAATGGGGTGCATGAAGTTTTGGATTCGAATTTTTTCGCGAAACATAAGCAAAGCATATATATGGGCCATACCTTTCCTTGTCAAATCAACGCTACTTTTAATAGAGGAAAAATGGTGTATCAGGCTGATGCAATAAGTGAAGGGGTGCAGGGGGAGTGGTTGAAAGTGATTGACTCCTGTATAGCGGTCAATAACTAGGAAGAACGTTTTCACTTTAGGATTCGGTAGTGATGAAGTATCAGGAAAGGGGGGATTCCAAATCGGGAATCCCCCCTTTATCTGCTTGACGGTTCCTAACTATGGCCTTTTCGATCAAGTGAAAAAGAACCGGACAAGTCATTGGCCTTGTCCGGTTCGAAGATTACTTATTCGACGTGGTCAACAAAATAGTGATTTTTCCTGAAAACCATCGCTTCCATCGTTGCAATCAGTTCCCTATCATTTACAACTTCTATTTTATACCAAGCAAGTTTATGGTTTTTCTTTATCTCATTTGCCCTTGCAGTTAAAGTCTCACCAGGCTTGCCAGCTGATATGAAGTTAATGTTGTTGGAAACACCGACTGCTATTTTACCATATGAATTGCTGGCAGCTGCAAACACATAATCAGCAAGTGAGAAGATAATCGCACCATGAACCGTTCCGTGAGCATTGAGCATGTGGTCACTAGGAATCAATTCAGCTTCCGCGGTGCCGGGACCGAGTTTCGTCAACTTCATTCCGAGAAATGACGCATATGGTTCGTCCACCAGCACTTGCTTGATTTTATCGTAATGCAATTCATGAATATCCTGATCTAATTGAGTGGTCATTTGAAACCTTCCTTCCTTTAATGGTCTTTTGCAGAACTTATTCCATATCCTGTGTTAGATTTGAAGAGTACTTCCGAAAACTTGTTCTCCTCATCTTTTGGCTTTGTCAAGACTGTGCCTAAATAGGCTCCGATAAAGCCAAGAGGCACGGTGAAAATAGTCGGGTTGCTCATCGTGAAGAGGGGATCTCCTGTGAAAATACCCATTCCAGGCTCAGGATTCCATACATTAGGACTGAGCATGACCAGTATAAGGGAGCTGATTAACCCGAATAGCATTCCGGTGATCGCTCCGGTTGAGTTGAATCGTTTCCAATATATTGTACATAGGATGATCGGCAAATTGGCACTGGCAGCTATTCCTAGTGCAAGAACAGAAAGGAAGGCGACATTCAACGATTGTGCAAATAAAGCGAGTAAAATCGAAATGACCGCTACGCTTATTGAGGCCAAACGGGCAACAAGAATTTGCTGTTTTTCCGTAATGTTTCCGTCTTTGATGATTTCGCCATATATGTCATGTGCAAAAGCGGATGCAGACGTTAAAACAAGACCGGATACAACCGCTAAAATCGTCGCAAATGCCACAGCAGAAACGAAGGCGAATAAGAACTCACCGCCCACTGTTAATGCAAGAAGTGGAGCGGCCATGTTCCCGGCCGAGTTTGCTTCAACAATTCTATCAAAACCAACAAAAGCAGCAGCCCCGAAACCTAGGAAAATCGTCATGATGAAAAATATTCCAATAAACCAAGTGGAATATACGACGGATTTCCTGGCAGTAGCTGCGTCCTTCACTGTAAAGAAGCGAACGAGCAAATGTGGAAGGCCTGCTGCTCCAAGGACAAGCGACATATTAAATGAAATCATGTCAAGTCCATCGGTGTATTTATTGCCAGGATTCAAAAAATCATTACCAAGAGGTGTTGCGGTTTGAACATGATGGAACATTTCTGAAATGTTAAAATTAAAACGGGAAAATACAATGAACGTCAAAACAGCGGAACCGCATAGTAAAAGAACAGCTTTGGTGATCTGCACCCAGCTTGTCGCTCTCATTCCACCGAAAATTACATAAATCGTCATCAATACACCAACTAGAAGGACGGATAGCCAGTAATCGATGCCGAGTAATAGTTTAATTAATCCTCCTGCACCAACAAGCTGTGCAATCATGTAGAAAATTGAAATGACCAATGTGTTTGCGGCAGCTATCCCGCGCACTTTTTTCGATTTGAAACGCGCTGAAATCATGTCTGCCAACGTATATTTCCCTAAGTTACGAAGTGGTTCCGAAACAAGATACAATAAGACAAGGAATGCTACAAGGTTCCCGATGCTCATATAAAAGCCATCAAAACCAATCAGGGCAATCGCACCAGTAATCCCTAGGAAAGAAGCGGCTGACATAAAGTCACCGGCCACGGCCAATCCATTTTGCCATGCAGTCAATCCGCCGCCGGCAGTATAAAAATCACTGGCATTTTTCGTTTTCTTCGAAGAATAATAGGTTATTGTAAGCGTCAACAAAATGATTCCTAAAAAAAGCGTAAGGGATAACATGCTCATTTGCCAAGCTCCTCCTGATATTTATTCAAAATGTTTTTAGCCATTGTGTCATATTTAGCCGATTTTTTTATATAAACAATTCCCCCGATCCATACGACAGCAAATTGGAGTAGTGCGTATACCCATGCCCAAGTCATATTGAAAAAAGCTTCACCTTTCAAAACATCCGTATAAGCAGCTAATATTGGCAGAACAAAATAAAAAGCAAGAAAGAATAGAGTAACAGGTACGATGAAAGCTTTTTTCTTTTGAAGTAAATCCTTGAACTCATCTGTCTCAATTAATTGACGATACTTAGTTTCGTTGTCATGATTTTCAGCTGAATGACCCATTTTAACCGGTGATTCCATAATAAGCCCCCTTTTTAATTGTAGTACGGTTTTAAAACGAGTACTAAGAAATATGATATATCATTGTTAAAGTAACATAGTCAGAAAATTATGTAAATTAAAAAAGTTTTGTAAAATTATATAAAACATGATTGACATCGTTAAAATGACGTATTAATCTTAAAAATGAAGCATAACAATATATTTAAATTCCGTTTTAATATCGTTATGAAAGAGAAGTCGGATGGAACACTAGCTAAATTGAGGGGGCTGAAACAATGTACAATCCTGAAGTTGAAACGGCAAGCCGCGCTGAAATGGAAAGTCTTCAAACGGCACGACTAAAAAAAACGATTAGCCATGTATACGAAAATGTACCTTATTACAGAGAAAAGTTTGAAGAATTGGGCATTGATCCAGAGGATATTCAAACTTTAAGCGATGTATCAAAGCTTCCATTTACAAAAAAACAGACTCTTCGTGACCAGTATCCGTTCGGTTTATTTGCCGTCCCAATGGAAGATGTAACACGCATTCATGGTTCATCCGGAACAAGCGGGAAGCCTACCATTGTCGGGTATACGAAAAACGATTTGGAAAACTGGGCAACGATCGTCGCACGTGGAATCGTGGCTGCTGGAGGACGCAAGTCAGATATATTCCATAACGCATACGGATATGGTCTGTTTACAGGTGGACTGGGCCTCCATTGCGGTGCAGAAAAGTTAGGGGTTGCCACTGTTCCTATTTCAGGGGGGAATACCGATCGCCAGATTACGATCATCAATGATTTTAAACCGCGTGGGATTTGTGGAACCCCTTCTTATATATTGAATATTGCAGAAAAGATGGAAGAGATGGGGCTTGATCCAGCCAATAATGGGCTTGAGTATGGGATTTTCGGAGCTGAGCCGTGGTCAGAGGAAATGAGGGCTACGTTAGAGAAGAAACTGAATTTGAAAGCAGTCGATATTTATGGATTAAGTGAAATCATGGGGCCAGGAGTTGCAATAGAATGTCATGAAGCACAGAATGGACTGCATATCGCAGAAGACCATTTCCTTGTTGAAGTCATTAATCCGGATACGCTTGAACCAGTTGAGGACGGCGAGGATGGGGAACTTGTCTTTACAAGCCTTACGAAGGAAGCGCTTCCAATCATTCGTTATCGTACAGGCGATATTGCCTCGATTACCCATGAACCATGTACATGCGGACGTACCACAACAAGAATGTCCCGTGTTAAAGGCAGAACGGATGATATGATCATAGTCAGGGGAGTGAATGTATTTCCATCTGAAATTGAGCGTGTGTTATTCCAAATGGAGGGAATTGTTCCTCATTACCAGATTCACCTCATCAAGAAGGGGAATATGGATAGTGTTGAACTGCATATAGAATTTGAAAGCGGTTTCTACAAAGAGATTGAAGATGACTTAGCACATATAAAAGTAGAGAAATTAAAGAAAACGATTCAACATCATATGAAATCCACATGTCTTGTAACGATGGATATTGTTGTTAACATTCCAAAAAGCATTCCGCGTTCAGAAGGAAAAGCCATTCGTGTCGTGGATAAACGGAATGATGAAATCATTAGCGTATGAATGGGGCAGTGGGTAAACGGGTGTATGAACAAGAAAATGCAGTGACGTTACCATAATTGGACGGTAGGAAAACAAAGAAAGAATTAATGAAATAGAGATAAGGAGTAAGGCATCATGGCTAAATATGCAATTGTGGATCAAGAAACTTGCATTGCTTGCGGTGCCGCTGCGCCGGAAATCTTTGATTACAATGATGAGGGAGTCGCATTCGTCATACTGGATGAAAATGAAGGAACCGCAGAAGTCGAGGAAGATTTATTTGATGACTTGGATGATGCACTGGAGGGCTGCCCAACAGAGTCCATCAAGGTGGAATCGTCGCCGTTTAACGTATTAGTTGAATAAAAGACTGGTCCAATTCCGATATTTTCCTTTTGTTTAGTAAAAAGACAGAATAGTGTTGCATTTAATATAACAATAAAATATAATAACGTTATATAAACGTTATATATAATCGAATAAGAGGTGTTTTGGATGAACGTTCTTTTAAATGATATGGCAGAACAAGAAAAGCTAAATCAATTTATTGCCAGAATCGAGGCTGGAGAAAAGATAGAAGCGGATGATTGGATGCCTGAAGATTACCGAGGAACCCTCATCAAATTAATTTCAATGCATGGCATAAGCGAAATCATGGGGGCGCTTCCAGAAAAGGAATGGGTACCTAAAGCTCCGACCTTAAATAGAAAACTTGGAATCATGGCAAAGGTGCAGGATGAAATGGGGCATGGACAATTATTGCTTCGAGTCGCGGAGGATTTGCTAAAGCCTTATAACAAAAAACGGGATGACCTTATGCAAGATTTATTTAAAGGAGATTTAAAGTTTCATAATGTTTTCCATATGGAAGCAAAAACTTGGGGAGATGCAGGATTGATTGGCTGGTTGGTTGATGGGGCAGCGATCATTTCCCAAACGAACATGCTTGGCGCTTCATACGGACCTTATGCCCGTGCGCTACTTAGGATTTGCGCGGAAGAAGTTTTTCACGCTCAGCATGGTGAAGCGATCATCATGGCTTTGGCTGAAGGTACGGAAGAACAAAGGAAATTGGTTCAAGACTCCATCAATTATTGGTGGGAATCCTTGTTACTCTTTTTTGGACCTCCGAGTAAGAAAGAAGTGGGCTCTTCCAAACAGGATGTAACGATCAAATACAGGATCAGAACAAGTACCAATGAAGAGCTTCGCCAAGCTTTCTTTTCTAAATATGTGAAGCGGATTCTTTCACTCGGCTATACCATTCCCGATGAAACACTTCGGTTTGATAAAGAATCGGAAACCTGGATTTACCAACAGCCCGACTGGGGGAAATTGAAGGTGTACGCAAGAAATGAAGGGCCCCTTTCACAGGAGCGCTTAAGCCTTCGAAGAATTTCATATGAAAATAATAAATGGGTGCGCGAAGCGTTAGCGCCGAAAGTCATCTAAGGGAGGGGGAAGGACTATATGGAAACTAGACAAAAAACTTACTTTGAAGAATTTGAAGTATTTAGCCGTAAAACACAAACCTCACCCGTTCAATATCATTTTAGCCTGCTGGCCCCTAATGAGGATATCGCCATCATGATGGCACAAGAAAATTTCATGAGACGTGAAGCTGTAGATGATATCTGGGTGGTCAAAAGACAGAATATACGGAAAATGACGGCCGAGGAAAAGAAAACGCTTCAACGTTTGGATAATAAAGATTACAGGACTACAAAAGGATATGGATACCTAAAGAAAAAATGGCGGAAGTATGAGCAGGAAATGCTCGATGAAAAAGAGATAATGTCTTGGGCAGGAGGCGTGAAAAATGGGGAATGATTCATTGAAGGACATCGCAATCAAGGAATTGCTGCTTCACTTGGCGGACGATGATTTTATCCATTCGTATCGTGGCGCGGAATGGCTGGGACTCGCTCCGCATATTGAAGAAGATGTTGCATCCTCCTCGATCGCCCAAGATACGATGGGGCATGCAGCGATATATTATAAATTATTGGAAGAGATCGGCGTAGGGAATGCAGATCAGCTGGCCCACGATCGACCAGCGAAGGAGCGGCGTAATGCAATTATCCTGGAAGTGGTCAATGGTCCTGGATACTATATGAAAGATCCTGAATATGATTGGGCTTTTGCAGTGGTGCGGAATTATTTTTATACCCAAGCAAAAGCGATTAAGCTTCAATCCCTTCATACAAGTTCATATGAACCGCTTGCAGAAGTGGCACAAAAGGTACAGATGGAACTTTACTATCATTTGATGCACTGGAAAATGTGGTTCGTCCAATTGCTGGGTTCCGGTCACGAAGAAGCGGTTTCGAGAATGAAAGCAGCGATCGAGAAAACATTGCAGGATTTCGCTGGCGTTTTTTCACTTGGGCAATACGGAGAAGAAATGGTGGAGCTTGGACTGATTGAAGGCGAAGCTGACTTACAAAAGAAATGGATTGAGGCTGTTTCCCCCATTTTTGAAAGTGTAGGTTTAGCAACAACCTTTGAAATAAGAATGGCTAAAGGTGATGGACGAAATGGCAAGCATACGGAAGATTTGGAAAAGGCACTGGAAACGTTAAGCGAAGTGTATGCAAGCGATAAAGCAGCTTCATGGTGAAACACTAGAAAAAGGGGAGGGGTATCATGTCGACCGTACTGTTGAACACAAAAGAAATATATAAGCTCCTGGAAGACGTAAAAGATCCCGAAATCGATACAGTCAGTATTCTGGATTTAGGGATGGTTGAAAACGTGACGGTTTCGGGCCAAGACGTTTTGGTGAAGATGCTGCCGACTTTTCTTGGGTGCCCGGCATTGTCGATCATTCAGAAAAATGTGGAAACTGCCATTAAACAGCATCCTGCCGTAAAAAATGTCAGCGTTGAATTTTTACGCTCCCCTTCCTGGACATCCGATCGAATTACGGAAAAGGGGAAAGCTGGACTGAAGCTTTTCGGAATCTCCCCTCCTCCTCGTCAAATGAAAAAAGATGGATCCTGGCATGTGGATTGCCCGTATTGTGAATCAACTTATGTCACGATGGAAAATATATTCGGTCCAACGGCTTGCCGCAGCATTTTATATTGCAAATCGTGTAAAAATCCGTTCGAAGCGATGAAACCGATGATAAAAATGATCTAATAAAATGGAGGTTTTCTAAAATGGTAAAACTAATCGCCCTTTATAAACAACCTGAAAACAAGGAAGAATTCGATGAGCACTACTTCAATGTACATGGTCCGATAACGGAAAAAATTCCTGGTCTTCAAAAAATGGAGGTCACTAAAATAGTCGGGACACCGATGGGCAAAGACTCTGAGTATCACATTCTATGTGAAATGTATTATGAAGACCATGATGCACTGCAAAAAGGAATGCGTTCTCCAGAAGGCAAAGCATCAGGGAAAGACTTAATGGGCTTTGCGGGAAAACTTGTAACGATGATGATCGGCGAAGAAATAAAATGAATGCGCTTCAATTCATTGAAACGTCTATCGAGGACGGCATTGGTTATATCTTTTTAAATCGGCCGAAGCAATTGAATGCGCTTAACAGGAAAATGGTCAGGGAAATCGTTACATCCATGGAGGCATTCGACCTCGACCCACAAGTGAAGGTGATTTTGCTGACGGGCAATGGAAAAGCATTTTCTGCTGGAGCTGATATTGACGAAATGGCTAACGACAATCCAATCAATCTGGAGTTAACGAACCAATTTGCCGATTGGGATCGAATAAGCTTAGTTAAGAAGCCTGTGATTGGTGCGGTGAAAAGTTTTGTATTCGGTGGTGGTTTTGAACTTGCTTTATCCTGCGATTTCTTGATTGCCGCCAGCGACACCCAGTTTTCCTTTCCGGAAGTGACTCTAGGAGTCATGCCTGGTGCAGGCGGAACGCAGAGGCTGACGAAATTGGTAGGCAAAATGAAGGCGCTTGAATGGATATTGTCAGCTGAAAGGATCAATGCTAAGACAGCTTTGCAATACGGTTTCATCAATAAGATCGTTGCTCCTGAATTGTTAATGGAGGAATCGGTTGATTTTGCTAGAAAGATAGCAAAGCAACCTCCGTTAGCTGTAAGGCTGATTAAAGAATCCGTCAATAAAGCCGTTGATCTTTCCTTATATGAGGGTATGCAATTTGAACGGAAGAACTTCTATATTCTTTTTGCATCAGAAGACCAAAAAGAAGGAATGAAAGCATTTATTGAAAAAAGAAAGCCTAAATTCACAGGCGGATAAGGAGTGCTCTATGTACGAAACGATCACTTATAGGGTTGAAAACGGAGTGGCTTGGCTTACTTTGAACCGTCCTGATAAACTTAATGCCTTTACTTCCCAAATGAATAAAGAAATACAAAAAGCGATCAAAACATCTGCGGGGTCCGATGAAGTGCGGGCCATTATCATCACAGGGGAAGGAAGGGCCTTTTGCTCGGGACAAGATTTATCGGATTTGGATGATAGCATGAATTTAGGTCAATTGCTGCGTGAAAATTACGGTCCCATGATGCAGCAAATAGCAAGCTGTGAAAAACCGATCATCGCAGCGGTCAATGGGGTGGCTGCAGGGGCCGGTTTCAGCCTTGCACTGGCATGCGATTTCCGGCTTGTTTCTGAAAAAGCCAGTTTTATAAATGCCTTTGTCAATATCGGATTGATTCCTGATTCAGGAAATCTGTATTACCTTTCGCGGATTGTCGGTCATGCGAAAGCCTTGGAATTATCTTTATTAGGGGAAAAGGTTACGGCTAGCGAGGCGAAACATATCGGGATCGCTACAAAAGTGATCAGTGTGGAAGCATGGGACGAGGAATTGAAAGCCTTTGCAGAGAATCTCGCAAACAAACCAACGAAAGCAATCGGCTTAATCAAAAGATACTTAGAGGCATCCTATCACCTTTCATTGGAAGAATACTTAAAAGAAGAAGCGGAGGGTCAGCGAATTGCTGGGTTAACGATGGATTATGCTGAAGGTGTGGCAGCATTCACGGAAAAAAGAAAAGCTCAATTCATAGGCAAGTAATATAAAAGGGGAGTGGGATTACATGGTTAAAGTTCAAGAGTCAGCATTTGAAAAAGCGGAAACGAAACGTGATTATTATCACCTGATCATTAATGGAGAAAGAGTGGAAAGCTCTAATGGATCCACTATTGATGCATACAATCCTGCGACTGGTGAAATCATTGCCAAGGTTGCAAAGGCCACTAAGGAAGATGCAGAAAGAGCCGTTCAAGCTGCTCGTGAAGCATTTGATAATGGAAAATGGAAGAAAACTCCGATCAATAAACGGTCCCGTGTATTGAACAAGATTGCAGCGATCATGCGTTCACGCTTCAATGAATTGGTTGAATTGGAAGTACTGAATAGCGGCAAATCCATTTCTGCAGCGCAAGGCCAAGTCATGCAGGCAATAGAGGATTTCGAATTTTATGCAGGTGCTTTAGTTGGACACCGTGGATCTGTCAATAATGTACCTGGTCAATTCCATAACTATACGGAGAAAGAGCCTGTGGGTGTTTGTGCGCAAATCATTCCTTGGAATTATCCAATGATGATGGCGGCCTGGAAAATTGCACCTGCCATTGCAGTTGGCTGTTCGGTCATTGTTAAGCCAGCCTCTTTAACGCCGCTGACTGCCATCGTATTAGGGGAAATCTGTTTAGAAGCAGGTGTGCCTTCCGGAGTGGTCAATATCATTCCAGGTCCTGGATCTGACGTAGGGAATTACCTTGTCGAACATCCTAAAGTGAATAAGGTAGCCTTCACAGGTTCTACGCCAATCGGCAGGGATCTCATGGGCAAAGCTTCTCAAACATTAAAAAGGGTAACATTGGAGCTTGGCGGAAAGTCTCCTAATATTGTCTTTGAAGATGCTGACCTTGAAGCAGCAATAGATGGATCCTTATATGGAATATTCTACAATACTGGACAATCTTGCGAAGCAAGATCCCGTTTATACGTACACGAGGACATTTACGAGGAATTCGTTACTAGATTCGTAGAAAAAACGAAGAAATTGAAATTGGGCAATCCGCTCGATAAAGAAACACATGTCGGTGCAGTCATAGATCAAGGGCAATTGGATGTCATCGACAATTATGTCCGATCTGCCATTGCTGATGGAGCGGATATCCTGACTGGAGGAAAGCCGGCGACTATAGAAGGCTTTGAAAACGGTTATTGGTATGAGCCGACAGTCATTGCCAATGTGAATCATGAAATGAATGTCGTTAAAGAGGAAATATTCGGACCGGTTGTTGTCATCATGAAATTCAAAGATGAAAAAGAAGCCATTAGACTTGCGAATGATACAGAATTTGGCTTGGGCTCAGCACTTTGGACAAAGGATGGCGGGCGTGCGACTCGGGTTGCCAACCAAATCGAAGCGGGAATCGTCATGGTGAACTGTCCATTCTCCGCATTTCCTGGTACACCTTTCGGAGGGTATAAACAGTCAGGATTCGGCAGGGAACTTTGTATTGAGACACTTGATCTTTATACAGAAACGAAAAGCATCATTTCCTATTATGGAAGCCGTCCCTTAAATCCTTTTGGTATCTAAAAAAACATAAAATAGGGTGCTGGCAAAACGATCTGTCGGAAAAGTAATTCAGGTTTGGGATGAATGCTGATCTGATTCATTGTAGCCAGCCCTATTTATTTTGAAGGAGGAATGATTTGAATGATTAGAAATCTAGTAATTGTAGGATCTGGTGTCATGGGCAGGGGAATTGCCTATGTAGGGGCAACAGGAGGCTTTGACGTAATATTGGTGGACGTGAATCAAGAAGCATTGGAAAGTGCAAAAAAAGAGATCGATACCATTTTTGAAAAGGGTATGCGCTACCAAAAAATCACCCAGGAGGAAGCGGCTACTGCAAAAAGCAGACTTTCGTATTCCTCCAATTTGAAAGAATCAGCAGCATATGCCGATTTAATCATAGAGGCTGTTCCGGAAAAGGCAGAAATTAAGAAAGCCGTTTTCGAAACAATTGAAGAGCATGCAAAAGAAGGCTGTTACTTTGCAACTAATACTTCCACTATGAGTCCGACAGAAATTGGTTCATATGGAAAACGTCCTGAAAAAACGATTGCCATGCATTTTTTCAACCCTGTCCAAAAGATGCCACTCGTGGAAATAGTACGCGGTCTTGAAACAAGTGATGAAACGGCAGCCATAATAAAAGAGGTGGCTGAAAAAATGGGGAAAGAGACAGTGGTCATCAACGAATTTCCTGGTTTTGTTACCAGTAGAATCAGCTGTCTGGTAGGTAATGAAGCGTTCTTTATGCTTCAAGAAGGGTTAGGGACACCAGAAGAAATTGATAAAGCAATAAAGTTAGGGTTGAATTACCCGATGGGACCATTTGAGCTAGGTGATTTGGTAGGATTGGATGCCCGTTTAAATAATTTAAGATATTTACATAGTAAGCTAGGTGAGAAATACCGTCCTGCACCCCTGCTGGAGCAGTATGTTAAAGCTGGCAGGCTAGGCCGAAAGTCAGGTAAAGGTGTGTACGATTATACAAAAGATGGGGAGCTGGTGAGAAAATGAAGGATGTTGTGATTGTTGATGCCGTGAGAACACCAATAGGAAGATATAAAGGCGCATTGAAAAGTGTTCGCCCGGATGACCTGGGTGCAATTGTCATCAAGGCGCTGACAGATCGCAATCCTAAGCTTTCCCCAGAGCAAATTGAAGATGTCATCTTCGGAAATGCAAATCAAGCTGGTGAGGATAATCGGGATGTTGCCAGAATGTCCGCACTTTTAGCTGGTCTTCCTGTAAACGTGTCTGGAACGACAATAAATCGTTTGTGCGGATCAGGGCTTGATGCCGTTATGTATGCGGCTCGTTCCATAGCTGCAGGGGAAGGCGATATTTATATCGCAGGCGGGACCGAAAGCATGACAAGGGCGCCATATGTCATGGCCAAACCTGAAATTGAATTCCCAAGGGGTTCGATGGAGCTTCAGGATACAACGATCGGCTGGCGTTTCACGAATGAGAAACTTGAAGAAATGTATGGTGCGGATTCCATGCCCCAAACAGCTGAAAATGTCGCTCAGCGCTTTTCGGTTTCAAGGGAAGATCAAGATCAATTCGCGTTTCAAAGCCAGCAAAGGGCGAAAATAGCAGTGGAAAATGAGCGATTCATTAATGAAATCGTACCTGTTCGATATACGGACCGTAAAGGGAATGAGGTCATTTTCGATAAAGATGAACACCCTCGTCCTGACACGACCATCGAAAAGCTGGGAAAACTCAAACCGATTTTTAAAGGTGGTACGGTAACGGCCGGTAATGCCTCCGGTGTTAATGATGGCGCCTCTGCGTTGCTATTAATGAGTGCAGAAAAGGCACGGGAGCTAGGGGTTAAACCTCTGGCCAAATATGTAGTAGGGGCGGTGGCAGGCTTAGAACCGTCAATTATGGGCCTTGGTCCCATTCATGCTACGAAAAAAGCGTTGGAGCGGGCGGATTTATCCATTGAAGACATTGGGCTAGTCGAATTGAATGAAGCATTCGCTTCCCAATCCGTGGAGTGTATCCGCCAATTGAACCTGGATCAGGAAAAGGTGAATGTCAATGGCGGGGCGATAGCGTTTGGCCATCCACTCGGTGCGAGCGGTGCGCGTATTTTAACCACACTTGTTCACGAAATGAAAAAGAGAAATGTACGCTATGGTCTTGCAACGATGTGTGTCGGTGTTGGGCAGGGGATATCAGCCATTATAGAAAATATTGAAAATGATTGAGGGTAGTTGACCATTTTTTTTATAAAAGGGGAGAGGAATCATGTCTAACGTCATTTATAATGTGAATAATCAAATTGGCTATATAACAGTGAATCGACCGGACGTATTGAATTGCTTCGACTATGAGACACTTTCTGAACTGCAGGAAGTCGTTGATGCTGTTTATATGGACGGAGATATCCGTGCCGTCATTTTCACGGGTGCAGGAGAAAAAGCATTCAGCGCAGGAGCGGATTTGAAGGAAAGAAAGACTTTGAATGATGCGGAAGTAAGAAGGAACGTTAAATTGATTCGCGATGTTTTTAATAGTATCGCAGGGCTTCCACAGCCAACCATAGCTGCCGTTAATGGATACGCATTGGGGGGAGGATTTGAGTGGCTGCTGTCATGTGATTTTGCAATTGCAGCTGATGGTGTTTCATTGGGGCTCACTGAAACTAGCTGGGCCATCATTCCTGGAGCAGGCGGTACACAGCGGTTGCCGAGATTGATAGGTGAAATGAAAGCGAAGGAATTAATCTTTACGGCTAAAAAATTGACAGCAGAAGAGGCGTGTCAATTAGGGATCCTATTGAAGGTCGTTCCGAGGGATGAATTGCTATCAGTTTGTGAGGAATTGGCAGGAAAGATCATGAAAAATGGGCCGATTGCAGTCAAGCAAGCCAAATATGCCATTGTCCAGGGAATGAATACAGACTTGCAAACCGGAATGGCCATAGAGGGGAAAGCCTATGAACTGACCATTCCGACTCAAGATAGATTGGAAGCGCTCGAAGCATTTAGTGAACGGAGAAAAACGCAATTTACGGGTAAATGATATTGCGGTTTCTTTTTAAAAAGATATAATAGTATTTATGCAGTCCGTGTGAAAATGGTAACAACGAATGAGGTGAGAAATATAGGAACTAATACGCAATCCATGATATTTACGATTTATGGTGATTATATCCGTAACTATGGAAATAAAATCTGGATAGGAAGTTTAATTCGTTTATTAAAGGAATTCGGCCACAATGAACAGGGCGTACGTGTAGCCGTTTCCCGTATGGTCAAACAAGGCTGGATTCAATCAGAGAAGCAGGGAAATAAAAGCTATTACTTTTTGACTGATCGCGGTGTACAGCGAATGGATGAAGCGGCCAATCGCATATATAAAATGAAACCAAATGATTGGGACGGTAAATGGCGCATTTTAATGTACACGATCCCTGAAGATAAACGGCAATTACGGGATGATCTTCGGAAGGAATTATTATGGAGTGGATTTGGCAGCTTTTCCAATGGTTGCTGGATTTCCCCTAATGACTTGGAGAAACAAATCAAACTCTTGATCGAGAAATACGATATCAATGAATATGTTGATTTTTTCATTTCGGAATACAAGGGTCCCAAACAAAATCAATCGCTAGTTGAGAAGAGTTGGCATTTAGAAGAAATCGAAAATAAATATGAAGAATTCATCGAGAAATACAGCAAACAATTCATCGTGCACCAAAGCATCATTAGCAGAGGGGAAATGTCTGATGCTGATTGCTTTGTGGAACGAACGAATTTGGTGCATGAATACCGTAAGTTTTTATTTATCGATCCAGGCTTGCCCAAGGAACTATTGCCTTCCAAGTGGAACGGGAATCATGCCGCGCTTTTATTCAGCCAGTATTATCAAGTCTTGGCTGAACCAGCAAGCCGATTCTTTGAAAGCGTATTTCAGGAAAATAATGATTTATGCCGGAAAGATGAAACCTATGATGCTAAGGATCATCCACTTATCATTAAGTAAAAAAGGTTCGGCCAGTCACTAGTGACTGGCCGAAGCTCTTTTTTACATGATTATAGTCACGTAGGGTCAACGGGATATGCTCCGTGTGAAAATTAATCAAGCAGCCCCTTGAAGTCCTTTCCTTTTTGAACATATGTATCAATCGAAAGTTGGATCAATTCAAGATCTTTATCATTCAATTTGCGAACCACTCGCCCTGGGGAACCAATAACTAGCGAACGGGGAGGTATACTTTTGCCAGCGGCAATCAATGTATTTGCTCCGACGATGCATTCTTCGCCAATTTCTACATTATCCAATATCGTTGAACCCATACCGATTATGGACCGTTTGCCTATTTTACAACCATGTAGGATAACGTTGTGACCAACCGTCACTTCGTCTTCGATGACAACAGGGCAACCTTCAAATAAATGGATGGTGGAGTTATCTTGAATACTGCACTTCTCTCCTATTGTGATTGAATCTTCATCACCGCGTAGAACGGAGTTAAACCAAATGGACGATTCTTTTCCAATTGAAATATCACCGATTAAATGAGCACCAGGTGCAACGAAAACAGTTTCGTCAATAGAAGGTTTTTTATTATTGTACGGAATAATCATAGTCTCGCTCCTTTTTGAAAAGTCAGAATTGTTTTTCTAATGAATATAGTATAACATTAAATGGACAGGGAGGGGTAAAAGTGAAATATATTTGTGAACTTTTTTCGATAAAATATCCTATTATTCAGGGCGGCATGGGGAACATAAGCAATGCAAGTCTAGCAGCTGCAGTATCCAATGCAGGTGGCTTAGGGACAATAGGGTGCGGTACCATGAATCCTGAACAGGTAGAAGCCATCATTCTTGAAACCAAAGATAAAACCGATAAAAATTTCGCGTTGAACATACCGATAAACGTTAATCCATATACAGATGAGTTAATCAATCTTGTCCTGAAGCATGATATACCAGTCGTTTCCTTATCAGCTGGAAATTCTGCCCCTTACATTCCGCAATTGCAACAAAAGAATATAAAAGTGATCGCTATCGTTGCTTCGGTCAAGCACGCGCAAAAAGCGCAGGCCGCAGGAGCCGATGTGTTGGTTGCTGAAGGGTTTGAAGCTGCCGGCATCAATTCGAACCTGGAATTGACCACCTTTACACTCATCCCGCAAATCAGCAAGCATGTGAGGCTGCCTGTTTTGGCTGCTGGCGGAATCGGCAATGGACAGGGTCTGGCAGCTGCATTGATGCTCGGAGCTTCGGGCGTCCAGTTAGGAACCAGGCTGATTGCAACACAAGAAGCACCGTTCCATCCATCATATAAACAGAAACTAATCGAAGCGATGGGCAATGATACGGTAATTTTGGGCAGATCCGTTGGTCAGGTCAGAAGAGTATTGAAGGAACCATATACCGAAAAAGTCCTGGATTTGGAAAAACAGGGGCTGTCTCCTATGAATTATCGTGAAATGACCTCTGAAGCTCATCATATTAATGGTGCAATGAACGGGGATGTTAACAATGGTTTTATGAACAGCGGCCAGGTTGCCGGATTGATTGACGATATACCCACGGTCAAGGAATTACTTGATGGCATGATGAAAGATGCGAAAAAACAAATGGAGGATGGATTGAGCAGGCTCTCTGCCCCTTTTATGATTTGAGAGCAGAGGGTAGCAAGATTTTAATTAGTTCATGTCTAGCAGAGGTTGTTCCCTTGGGTAACTATCGAAAGCTTAAGGTCAATTCGTCCTTAAGCTTTTTTCGGGACATTTAATTATCATACTTCTTACAATCTGAATTCTGCAGTAAATAGCTGGATATCCAATATGGGATTAATTATGGAAAAATGTGAGTGAAGTTATGATGCGATGGGACATATCGTTTATGAAATCATGGGGTGCCGGGATCCAATATGGAAGACCCCTATTTTATATGTAATAAAAGTTTGATAATGGAAAATGACTATGGAAAAACAAAGAAGGCGCCATGATCAGGCGCCTTTTTCATTTTTGACATTATCAGAATCCACCGAATCCGCAACTGCATCCAATGATGATTAATAGGATAAATAATACGATCAGTAATGCAAATCCGTTATCGAAACCGCCGCAGCCGCCACCGCCGCCACAACAATCGTTACCATTTCCACCCATTTAATTTCCTCCTCATACATATTATGAATTACATACCTAGCAAAACATCTTTACCGGGAATACTTCATACTATGTATTCTAGGCCGAAGTGTTAGCTTATTCATAAAAAATGGGCGTTAAACAAATCAGGGGAATAAGCCCGAATATTTTTTTGATTTCGTTTGAAATGTTATAATATACCTTGTGGATTATGGGGGAAGGGAGCTGAGCTTAATCATGAAAGTTGCCATTATAACGGATGTGCATGGTAATGCTTCAGCGTTAAATGCTGTTCTTAGGGATATTGATCAAAGGGAGGATATCGATCATATCTATTGTTTGGGAGATATGGTTGGAATAGGCCCGGATACAAATGAAGTCCTTGAACTTTTATTTTCGAGAAATGATTTATCGATGTTAACTGGAAATCATGATGAAGCTGTACTCGCCATCATTAACGGGGAGCCGCATCCGGAAGGTCACATTCATGTCAAGGAGCATCATGAATGGATAGCGCAAAGAATGCATTGGAATTTCATTGCCAAACTGGAGAATTTACCTCGCACCATACAGAATACCATCAATGATCACTCCGTTTACTTCACTCATTATCACATGGAACCGAAGAAATTGGATGAACACATAAGCCATAACCCTTTTAGTAAAATCGTCGAACCGAATTTATATAACTTAGAAAGACTTTTTAAAGATCAGCATCACGATTTAATTGGATTTGGACATCATCACCCTATCCATCATTTTAAAAATGACCGAACGATATTCCTTAATCCAGGTTCTCTTGGCTGTAATGGTGAACCAGTTGCACCTTATGCCATCGTTACGATTGAAAATACCGGTATACAGGTGAATCTCGAACAAGTCATCTATGATAATTCATCGTTTCTATTATCCTATAAAAGCTTACAAGTTCCTGAGCATGAATTCATTATACGTGCGTTCCATGGTGGGCAGCAGGTCTGAACCGTTTATAAATGATAAAAATGGGGAAATGTTCAGCATAAAGGTACATGCCTGGGGATACGATAATAGGCAAAACATGATGATGCTGGAGGTAGGCCATGAAGGAACATGAAAAGCAAAGAAATCTTCAAGAGCAACAAGAGAAGGAACGTCACAGTTTTGTCTGTAATAATGAATTGTTTAATAAAGATCTGCACGCCATTGTCGATGATACGATGCAAGAAGAAAGATAAACAAAAAATAAACGCTGCAGGAAAAGTCTGCGGTGTTTATTTTTTGTTTTTAGGAAGGTTTTCCTATAAAGGGATCTTTTATTTGCTTTTTTTAACATTTGCTTTGCAGCAGTGAAATCAGGAAGTGAATCATTTGAAACCATTCTGGATATATCCCATACTATATATAAGTTTTAAATCCGAGAGGAGGGATGGCATGGGACATCATCATGGTCACTCCCATGATCATGGGCACGGACACCACCATCATTCTAATAATAAAAAAGCGTTGTTGGCTTCTTTCTTGTTAATCACTACATTTATGGTAGTTGAGGTTATTGGAGGATTCATGACAAATAGTCTGGCTTTACTGTCGGATGCAGGTCACATGCTTAGCGATGCGGCAGCTTTAGGACTTAGTTATACAGCGATAAGGTTGGGTGAAAGAAAAGCGACATCGTCCAAATCGTATGGATATAAACGGTTTGAAATCATTGCTGCTTGTTTGAATGGATTGACCTTGATCGTGATATCCGTTTTCATTTTCATAGAGGCAATTAAAAGGTTCATCAATCCCCCTGAGGTACAAAGCCTGGGAATGCTATTGATTTCAATCATTGGTTTACTGGTTAATATCATTGCCGCATGGATTTTAATGAGCGGAGATAAGGAAGACAATTTGAATGTAAGGAGTGCCTTTTTACATGTCATTGGTGATATGCTTGGATCGGTGGGTGCCATTGCTGCCGCACTCTTGATTTATTTTTTCGATTGGGGAATGGCAGATCCAATTGCGAGTGTCATCGTTGCGATTTTAATAATTATCAGCGGATTTAGGGTAGTGAGGGATTCTTTCCATATCTTGATGGAGGGCACACCCGAGCAAGTCGATATGGATGACGTGAAAACATCCTTGATGGAATTGGGCAGTGTATCAGATGTCCATGATCTCCATATCTGGACGATCACCTCTGGTTTTTTGTCCATGAGCTGTCATGTTGTCATAGATGAAAGCGGCAACCACGATTCTGTTTTAGCAGAAGCGCAAAAACTTCTTCACGATCAGTTTGGAATTGAACATAGCACGATTCAAGTGGAAAGACAGGAAGTGGGCTGTCCGAATCCACACGAAACATGTAATTGAAAAGAGGCTGGCTCCATCTTGAGCCAGCCTCTTAAGGGTGTATACAAGAAAATCATAAGTTTTGTACAAGCTTTACCCGTTTCCATACGACTTTTTCCTAGAAGGTTTAAATGAATCGAGATTCTTCGTTCAAAATAAGTTTAATGGAAAATACTAAGGGTAATCATGGCCAAATTTTGCTGCGAACATAATCCTGACACATTAAAAGGGTAAAATTGAGGGAAAAAGCTCTTATACTTTAATAGTTAGCATATACAAAATGATTCCACTATAATTCAGGAAGGAGGAATCCTTAAATGAAGAAAATTTTAGTAGTAGAAGATGAATTGGCCATTTCAATGGTATTGAAAGCATATTTAGAGCGTGAAGGTTTTAATGTAGTCCAAGTATACGATGGGCTAAAGGCCATTCCTGTATTTGAAGAAACGACGCCGGACCTTGTCCTGCTTGATGTCATGCTGCCGGGAAAAGAAGGCTGGGATATATTGAAGGAAATCAGGGAGGACAATACATGCCCGGTTATCATGTTGACGGCACTGAATGATGTCGATTACCGATTATCCGGATTTAAGTCAGGTGCGGATGATTACATCTCTAAACCATTTGTTGCCGAGGAAGTCGTGGCACGGGTCCATGCCGTTTTAAGGAGATCCTCGACTGTTGTTGCGGTAGATGATCATGTACATGAGTTTGGGAGTTTAACCATCGATGATCAGTCTTATATGGTGCATTTGAATGGGAAAGAAATAAGTTTGACGCCACGTGATTTATCTCTTCTCATTTTTTTCGCTAAGCACCCTAATCAAATTTTTACGAGGGAGCAGCTGATCGATCAAGTGTGGGGCATGGATTATGATGGCAGTGACCGTGCCGTGGACCTGGCGATCAAACGAATCAGGAAGGCAATCGATGCATGGCCTGCAGCTGAAGGGGAAATAAAAACGTTGCGCGGATTGGGGTATCAATTGAGTGTCTATGAAAACTAAAAAAAGAACCACTTTACAACGTTATTGGACGAAGAGGTACGTATTGACCTTGATTTCAGGTTTAATATTATTGTCTGTTTTTTCCCTATGGTGGATGGAAAAAACAGCTTTGGAATATAGGCTTAGCCTCCTTAAGTACTTGGCTGATGAAACATCAGATCGGGCGATAAAGGAAAATGGACAGATAGTTGTTGGTCCGGTCCTTTCGGAGATTGTTGAGGAAAGGGAAAAAATCCTTCATCTGAACCAACAGCCGATCATCTATATCGTCGACACGGATGGCAGCATCATTTATACGATGCCTCAGTTGTATATCGATCCGGATGAAAACAAACTTCCAGACGTCATTATGAAAAATAGGGAATTAATTCAAAAGGTCAAGATTTCCGACAACAAAGTATATGTCGTCAAATCCCCCATTACGTTTAATGATGAGACGAGAGGGTGGGTGGTCATCGCACAGGAAGAAGCGGCATTAAAGGAAATCAACCAAGATCATGGCTTGCTGGCAATCATGATAGGAGGCCTTTTAATTCTTGGAACGGGAGTCATTTATTTTCTTTCGAGGCAGATTTCGCGACCAATCCAAGACGTAGCTAATGCCGCGGTCCAGGTACGTGAAGGCAACTATGATATCCATTTCAAAGAGGAAGAAGAAATAAAGGAAGAAGAAATTTATGAACTGATCGAATCATTTAAAGAAATGACCAATCGATTGAAGGCGATGGAGAAGCTACGGGCGGAATTACTCGCTGGTGTAACCCATGATTTGAAAACGCCTGTCACTTCCATTAGCGGACTCATACAAGCGGTTAAGGATGATGTCGTTACGGGAGAGCAGAGTAAGGAATTCTTGGATATTTCCTTAAAGGAAACCCAGCGGCTACAAGATATGATAGAAGATTTACTTAATTATAATGCCATATCTGCAGGCGCTTTTAAAATTCGAGTGCAACGGGAGAATATCAATAAATTCATCCAGGAAATCGCCTATCGCTGGCAAGTAACCCAGGATGATGATCAAGCGTTCGAGCTTGTTATAAAAGTTCCTGATGAACCAGTCTTTGGTCAAATAGATCCATTGCGGATGCAGCAAATTGTCATTAACCTTTTGAATAATGCCAGGCATGCTCTTGATGGCAACGGGAAAATAGCAATTCACCTTTATGAAAAGGAGGATGATCGAATCTGCATTGACGTCCAGGACAGTGGCCGAGGAATCCCGAAACATGAACAACAGTACGTGTTTGAACCATTTTATCGAGGTGAAAGCAAAAAGTTGAAGGTACGTGGTTTAGGTTTAGGGCTGCCATTCAGCAAGATGCTAGCAAAAGCACAAAATGGGGATCTTGTACTGAAGGATAGCGATGAACAAGGCACCGCCTTTACGATCATTGTAGAGAAGGCGAATCAAATATAAAAAAAGGGTTGTCCAATTTAATGGACAACCCTTTTAGTTAAGCACCTGAGTGTTTAATGGTTTAAGCCAATTGGGAGATTGCTCGCCATAATTGGACATGACGGACCTTTCTTGGAAGGAAGCGTCCCATTTCTTCTTCATTATATCCGGCATGCAAGTTCTTATGGTCGAAAATGATCGGCCGGCGAAGTAAATCCGGATTATCTTGAATAAGCTTGCAAAGATCGTTAAGTGGTGTATTATTTATATCGATATTCAGGCTTTTGAATTTTTTAGAACGGGTTGAGATGATTTCATCTGTTCCGCCTTCTGTTTTACGTAAAATCTCTTTTATTTCTTCTATAGAAAGAGGTTGAGAATATAGGTTGCGTTCATTGTATGAAATTTCGTTTTTCTTAAGCCAAGCTTTTGCTTTACGACAGGCTAAACTGCTTGGAGTAGTATAAATTGTTACCATTTAAAATCGACTCCTTCAAAGTTTCAAGTTTATTGGAATGAAATTATTTTTACATTTGTGATACTCTTACTTTAACGTTTCTTTGTGTCAGCAAGATGTCAAGAAAAATAAACTTAAATGTTATTTTAAAAAGAAAGGGAGAAAACGAAATGAAATCTGCCTTTAATGAAACAAACTCGGTGATAATACAGAACAAGGATATACATACGTTGATATTTAACATGGATGCGAGGATAGTATCATGACAGAGGATTTTTGGTCACCTGTCAGGTTATCGATACAGGTAGCAGGACTAGCGGGCATCCTTGTGTTCTTTTTGGGGATTATCCTTGCACGATTGATGGCTAAAAAGAAATTCAAGGGAAGAGTCCTGCTTGAAACCGCATTTTTATTGCCGCTTGTTCTGCCACCCTCTGTCGTAGGTTTTTTATTGATTGTGATTTGGGGTAAAAACGGGGTGCCAGGCCAATTCATTGAAATGGTTTTTAACCAGCCGATCATGTTCACGTGGTGGGCGGCAGTCATTGCATCTATCGTTGTAGCTTTTCCCCTTATGTACCAATCCGCTAAAACAGGCTTTGAGGGAATAGATGAGGAAATAGAAAATGCAGCAAGGGTTGACGGGGCCGGCGAGTGGAGATTGTTCCTGAGTGTATCCCTTCCATTGGCGGTCAAATCCATCGTCACAGGTGCCATATTGAGTTCTGCACGTGCATTGGGGGAATTCGGGGCGACACTCATGTTTGCCGGAAACATTCCAGGCAAGACACAAACCATACCAACCGCGATTTATATTGCCATGGACTCCGGGAATATGACATTAGCTTGGCTGTGGGTTGCCGTGATCATTGTCATTTCTTTCATTATGCTTTTTGTGGTGACGTACATTAAATGAATGGTTTCTCTCCTATATGCTTATGAAAAAATAAGGTGCGGCTTCTATGTCTTCTTTATGGGTGAAGCCGTTTTAATATTGCGGAAGAGGGAGATTATTGTTTCTTATCAGTCTGTGTTATAATCGACAAACAATATGATCTAATGAAATGAGGAAGAAATTTGTTAACATTTGAAGAAAAATTAAGCATCATTGAGACTTTCCCGGAATTACAGCGAAAGGACGTTTCATTGGGACGTGTGAACTTTCATTATCCAGGGAGTGTCCAGGAGAAAAAAATCGTTGTTCAGCACTTGCATCCTAATGGAAATGGATTCGTTTACGCAGGGCATATGAGAAAAAAAGACACTGACCGTAAAGGGTTTATTAATATACGTGATTATAATGAAGCGGAATTAAAGGAATTGATCCAAAAAAGCATGGATTACCTATCTGAACCTCCGATTGAAATCGAAGAAGAGGAAAACGAGTTCGCTAGGTTAGAAGGAACATGGATTGGTCAAGAAAAACAAGAGCTTTCGCTTATTAGAGAAGATCAGCTCTGGAACGTGTACTCTGGTTCGAATTTGGAGGAGTGTTTCGAGAGCCCGATCGAGGCGGAGCGCTACTTACTAGACGAGGGATTCCGTCAAAGCAAGAAGCGAAAAATGTAGAATTTTAGGTTAATTTGTCGGTTGATTTACTGTGATATTCGTGTTTTTTTTTGATTTACCATGATATAATATGGGTAATTATTTTTGTTCGGTATAAGTTTGATAGAAGGATTTACTGTTATAGGATTCCTCTTGAAACATTATCCAGAACCAAAAATAGTAATAAAATGGATTTTTCCAAACACAGGAGGAACTATCATGGTACAAGGTAAAGTAAAATGGTTTAACGCAGAAAAAGGTTTCGGTTTCATCGAAGTTGAAGGCCAAGACGATGTATTCGTACATTTCTCAGCTATCCAAGGCGAAGGCTTCAAAACTCTTGAAGAAGGCCAAGAAGTTTCTTTCGAAATCGAGCAAGGCGCTCGCGGACCACAAGCAGCTAACGTTCAAAAATAATTGAACGCTTATAAAAAAGACTCCATTCTGGAGTCTTTTTATTTTTCATTAAAAGGGAAACATTGATTAATCCTCTTTTTTACTGGCCATTTTCTTTAGTACTTCATCCAATTTTTCTTCAATCCGTTTAGAACGATTAAAATGACGTGACAGGTATAACACGATGAATATAACGAATACGAAAAGTGCTAGCATAAAAAGTATAGGTAGTAACTGAGTGATATTAGCCATGAATATCTCCTTTTTCCTTCATTATACTTCATGTTTAATCGTACTATGATATAGGCAGCTAAAGTTTTTATAAAGTGACTGAAAGGGATATGCGAAAACGCATATCCCTTTCAGTCAGTTCTGGAATAGTGAGGCGAACTTCTTAAGTCTGGACAAGTCTGATTCTTGATACATCTGTTCTATTTTCAATGTCACCAATAACTGGCTCTTGGCAAATAGCATGTCCCGGAAATGATCGACCGCCCCGCAAAAATGATTATAGTTGGTTTCACCAGTTCCGAAGACTCCCGTTTTCAGATGAGCAATAGGCAGCTGTTCAAGTTCTTTATAAAGGGCTGCTGATTTAGCAGGGAGCTCTCCATTACCCCATGTATAGGTGCCGACGATCAAGGCATCGTAATCAGGCAATGTACGTAAATCGAATTCATTTATTCGATATAGTCCAGCTTCAGGTAAAAGGGAGGCGATGGCTTCAGCAAGCGCTTTTGTATTGCCGCCGGCTGAATGATAGACAATGGCAACTTTAGAGCTCATCGAACCCATTGCTGGCATTTACTTGACTGTATGTCCTGGACTTCTGCTCGAAGAAATCGGTTTTGGTAAGGCCGATGGATTCATCATCGAACGTTTTGATCCATGGCATCGGGTTCTCGCTATACTCTTTATACAAGTTCTCAAGCCCTAGCATGCGCAGTCGTTTGTTGGCAATGTATTCGATGTACTCGTTGAATTCTTCCAAGTCGAGATCTGCTTTGGTTTGGATATCCTCAAGCATATACTCAGACCATTCTTTTTCAAGTTCGACGGCTTTTTCAATCGTTGTATAGATGAATTTCGTGTTTTCTTCATTATTTAACTCCGGGTATTCATACATCAAGATTTGTACGAGCATTCCGATGAAATCGAAGTGAACCATTTCATCGCGATGTATATAGGAAATCATCGTAGCCGAACCAGTCATTAGGTTTTGACGCCCTAAGTTGTAATAGAAGGCGAATGCCAGGTAGAAATAAATACCTTCGAGGTTCGTGGAATGGATGAGTGCTTCAAATAAGTGTTGAGGACTAGGATCGTCCACAAACGTTTGATAGGCATCCACAATCGGTTGATTCCGCTTTATCACTTCAGGGTGTTCTTTAATGCGATCGAAAAGCTGTTTTTGCTTGCCTACCGGAATCAAGGAAGCAAGGATATAGGAATAAGATTCATTATGAATAGATTCCTGCTGGGCCATGTTGGCCAGGATCGCTTTTGCTGCCGGGTCTTTGATGTAACGAAGGATTTCCACTAAAGTCGGCGTTTGAAGGCTGTCCATTCCTGCAATCATCGTAAGGATATCAAGGAAAGCATCCTGGATATCTTCATCTAATTCGCCCCACTGCTTTTTATCCTGAATCATGTTCACGCTCGAAGGCTTCCAAAAGTTATTGATGAGTTGTGTATACGTATCATAGAATTTTTCATACTGAATATCGTTCCAAAGGAGAAAGCCTGAAGCTTCCCCTTTGAATACGCCCGTTGCTTTAGTTGGATGCGTAGGTTCGAGCATCCGGATTTTTTTGATATGATTGGCCATTCGTAAAACTCCTTTAAAAATAGATTACTGATTTGATCGTTAACTTGAGCAACTTTCGCAGGCATTATCATATTCAGATGAAGTGGAACGAACATAATATGTTGATTTCAATCCGCTTTCCCATGCTGTTAAATGGATATCCAATAGAACTTTAGCCTTGATTGTGTTGTGGACATACAGGTTAAAGCTGATAGCTTGGTCAATATGACGCTGACGGGCTGCATTTTGTCTGATGCTTTCCAGTTGGTCCAAGTTAAATCGTGTTTTTTTATAATATTCATACGTATTAGGCGTCAATCCGGGTGCTGTCACTTTGAATTTGAAGTTTTTCTTTTCTTCATAAAATTCAATTTCATACAAGGGATCGATGCCATCCGTGGAATTACCGATTTTAGCGGTCGATGAATTGGGGGCGATGGCCATTAAATATCCATTACGGGTCCCATGTTCCTGTACGTTTGCTTTTAAATCGATCCATTTTTGATCCGTATAGTCACGCAGTTCGAAATATTCGCCTGTATGCCAATCCGATCCTTCGAAATATGGGTATGACCCTTTTTCCTTGGCCAACTCATTGGATGCCTTGATTGTTAAGTAAGCGATCTTTTCGTATAAAGCATCGGCATATTGAACTGCCTCATCAGATTCCCAATAAATATTCTGGGTAGCAAGTAAATGATGCCATCCAAATGTTCCTAAGCCAATTGCCCGGTAACGTTTGTTCGAGATGGATGCCTGCTTGACCGGAAGATTATTCACATCAATGACGTTATCCAGCATCCGGATCTGAATGGGAATCAACCTTTCCAAAACATCACTGCTCACCGCACGGGGCAAGTTGATGGATGAAAGGTTGCAGACAACGAAATCACCGCTTTTACGAACTACAACGACATCGCCATCTTCCGTTTCGTATTCATCCGTGATCGTCGAAGGACTTAAGTTTTGAGCTATCTCTGTGCAAAGGTTAGAACAATAAATCATACCCTTATGTTTATTCGGGTTCTTCCGGTTCACTTCATCGCGGTAGAACATATATGGAACGCCTTCTTCTAATTGGGAAATCATGATGCTTTTCATGATTTCCATCGCATTGATTTTTTCAAAGCTATAATTTGGAAGAATGCCATTTTCTGCTGCCTCGACGGCAAGTGCGTAATGTGTCCTGAAGCTTCCTTCACCTTTCTTCTCGTCATAAAGATCTTCAAGTGAGAATCCAAGTGTTTGCTTGACGGTGTGCGGGTCGAACAGATACCATTCTTTTCTGTCGCGTACAGCCTCCATGAATAAATCAGGTATGCATACACCTGTAAAAATATCATGGGCTTTTAATCTGTCATCCCCGTTTTGCGTCTTCAAATCAAGGAAGCTCATGATATCTTTATGCCAGGCATCCAAGTATATCGCGATGGCACCTTTACGTTGACCCAATTGATCGACACTGACAGCTGTCTGGTTGAATAGTCGAATCCAGGGTGTTGTGCCGGAACTATTTCCAGAGAAGCCACGGATATCAGAACCAAGCGACCGAATCTTTCCTACATAAAGTCCGACACCACCGCCGAATTTAGATACTTTTGCAGCATCGTAGTTAGATAGATAGATGCCGTCAATGGAATCTTCGATGGCATCGATAAAGCAAGAGCTTAACTGTCCGTGTGTTTTACCGGCATTCGATAGTGTAGGGGTCGCAACAGTCATATAAAGATTGGACATGGCCCAGTAAGCTTCTTTTATAAGTTGCAGGCGGTGCTCCGTTTTTTCCAATCGCATGATTTCCATCGCGATGATCATGAAGCGCTCTTGAGGCAGTTCATAGACCTTGTCTCTTTTTGGGCGGGCTAGGTAGCGATCGTTTAATAAGTAGATGCCTATGTAAGAAAAAAGTTTATCTCTTTCCGGGTCAATCATCGAACCCAATTCCTCGATTTCAGCTTTCGTATAAGAAGCTAGCAGTTCTGATTTATAAATGGGATACCGCTGGCCATCTTGTAGTTGGGAGAGTTCCGAAATCAGTTCATAAAATGGGCCATAACTCATGCCTTCATAACCTCGATTGGCTTGTGCATCCCTATACATCGTATTCAACAGTTCTGCAGCAGCAACGAATGTCCAATCTGGAGCATCGATATCCACACTTTCAAGAGCAAGCTGAATCAGTTTTTTTGAAGCCTGTTCTTCGGTTGAGTCACTTTTGCGATCAAGCCATTTTGTAAAACGCTTTTTGAACTTTTCCATATCGAGACGGCCTTCGAATTCCTTCGATAACATTTCAAGCTGAATGGAGTTCGTTTCGGTGTCATTTTCGCTTATAATAGAGTTATATGTTTGAGTCATTAATAATCCTCCTTGTAAAAATCCACTAAATAAAAAAACCGCCCAATGAATTGAGCGGATCAAACGATAGAATAAAGAGCCATGAAAAAATAGCCGTTAAACTATCGTTTCATCATCTCAATCCCCGAAGAATAAGAAACGTGAAAAAATCAAGGCAGGTCTCCTGACTCATGATCATCCTACTTTGAGTCCTTCCCGTATAGAGAGCTATACAGTGGTTTTCTCATTTCGTCACATTTACAGTTGCGGGGACAGTTCCGGGTTTGCACCGGATTCCCTTTTCAGCCATCACTGGCACCTTGGATTATAAAAAATTCTATATATAGTTAGTAGTGTTGTTTGTGTAATCAATATCTAGTATTTCTGCTTATATTATCGTAAGCCATATACGATGATAATTCAACTAATATATTTGAGAAAAACCAACCCTTATCTATTGACAAAGTGAAGGTGGAGGGAAAAGGAATGAAAGATTTTATTGGATAATGGACAATTCAAGCACTGAATTTACGGGCATTTGTGTTAAAATAAAGTGTATTGTAAAGGTGGCTCTCCTTTATTGCGCTGAGGGGATTCGCGGAAAAATATTTATGAAAAAGGAGATAAAATCTTGGAAAAAGTATTAGTTTTTGGACATAAAAACCCGGATACAGACACAATCTGTTCAGCAATCGCATATGCAGATCTGAAAAAGCAACTAGGTATCAACGCTGAACCAGTTCGTCTGGGTGAAGTGAATGGTGAAACTCAATTTGCGTTGGATCAATTTAATTTCGAAGCTCCTCGTCTTGTGGAAAAAGTGGCAGGGGAAGCGGATGGCGTGATCCTTGTCGATCACAACGAACGCCAGCAAAGTGCTGAAGATATTGACCAAGTCCGTGTGCTGGAAGTTATCGACCATCACCGTATCGCTAACTTTGAAACAAGCGATCCTTTATATTACCGTGCGGAACCAGTTGGCTGTACGGCAACTATTTTAAATAAAATCTATAAAGAAAACGGAATTGAAGTCCCTAAAGCAATTGCAGGACTTATGCTGTCTGCCATCATTTCCGATTCTTTATTGTTCAAATCCCCGACCTGCACAGAGCAAGACGTTGCAGCAGCTATGGAACTGGCTGATATTGCAGGAGTCAATGCCGAAGCATATGGCTTGGAAATGTTGAAGGCGGGAGCTGATTTAAGCGACAAAACGATTGCCCAGCTAATCACTCTTGATGCAAAAGAATTCTCCATGGGAATGGCTAAAGTGGAAATAGCCCAGGTGAATGCCGTAGATCCGAACGAAGTGCTTGCCAAGCAAGCCGAATTGGAAGCAGCAATTGAAGAGGTCATCTCTGTGAAGGAATTGGATTTATTCCTATTCGTTGTAACGGATATCTTGACCAATGATTCTGTTGCCCTTGCTCTTGGAAAAGCTGCGAATGCAGTGGAAAAAGCATATAACGTCACATTAAACAATAACATAGCCGTCTTAGAAGGCGTTGTATCGCGTAAAAAACAAATCGTGCCGATTTTAACGGACACATTAAGTAAATAATAGAGAAAAAGGGGTGCTTTTCGGGCACCCTTTTTCATGCGCAAAAAAAGACCCAAACACTCCCATATAATGGTGTTTGAGTCTTTTTAACTTAATTCAAAGCATCCTTCTCTTTTTCATAGGCGATGACAATCAGTTCTTTATTGGCTTCCTCGCCAAGTTTGCTTTCAAAGTTTTTCAGTTCATTCAATAAATCAGGTGACAGATTTGCTGCCGAATAATCCTGTTGGGATGTCATGAATTTTTCGCTCCTTCCAAATAGTTTTCATGTATCTATTTTGTCGGTTTGAAACGTTTCTATTCAGCAGAATTTTACTTCTTCAAGATATTTTACTTTCTGTAGTGGCGAGTTTTTCAAGCAATAAGGAACTTTCATGATCAAGACCTTGCACTTTGACGGGTGTACCGTGAAGCTGATATTTAAGAACAATCTTATCAACGGCACCGACAGCAGAAGCATCCCATATTTTAGATTGGGAAAAATCGATGATGATCACATCTGCTTTCTCCTTAGAATCGAACTTCGAAATAAAGTCCTCCACTGAAGCGAAAAATATTTGCCCGCTGATACGATAAATGATTTTCTTACCCTGGATGTCTGCCGTTTTCTCCACGGTCACTTTAGAAATTTTTGCTGAAAAGAAAATCATGCTCAAAAGCACTCCAGCAAAAACCCCTTTTGATAAATCATGCGTATAAAGAACAATGAGAACCGTCACGATCATCACGGCTGAATCCGTCTTTGGAGCCACCTTGAGCCTTTTTAGGGAGGACCAGTCAAATGTTCCGATGGAAACCATGATCATGACCGCGACAAGTGCAGCCATCGGTATTTTTATAAGGACGTCATTGAATACCACGATTAATACCATAAGGAAAGCGCCAGCTACAAATGTCGAGAGACGGCCCCTTCCTCCTGACTTAATGTTGATACCGGATTGACCGATCATTGCACATCCTGCCATGCCCCCAAAACATCCGGCGATGATATTAGCAATGCCCTGGCCTTTAGCTTCCCTGTTTTTATTGCTGTCCGTGTCAGTCATCTCATCGACTATTTGGGCCGTCAACAAGGATTCAAGCAACCCGACAAACGCAAGGGCTATGGAATAAGGGAAAATGATCGCCAAAGTTTCTAAGGTCAAAGGGATATCTGGAAGCATGAACATCGGAAGTGCTTCTGTCAATTGTCCGATATCCCCAACCGTCCGCACCCCAGCACCCGTAGTAACTGCGACAATTGTCATGAATATGATGGCGACCAATGGCGAAGGGATGACTTTCGTGATCAGTGGAAAAAGATAAATGATAGCTAATGAAACAGCCGTCATGACATACATGATCCATGTCTCACCTACGAAATGGGTGAGCTGTGCCGTGAAAATCAAGATGGCTAAAGAATTCACAAAACCATTCATGACTGGCTTTGGGATGAACTTCATTAATTTCCCGATTTTTAAGACCCCTAGTAAAATTTGCAGCAAACCAGTCAGTATTGTTGCAGCAAGTAAATAGTTCAGACCGTGATCTTTAACAAGATCGACCATGACGAGTGCCATTGCTCCAGTGGCAGCCGATATCATTCCTGGCCTACCGCCGACAAAAGAGATGACAATGGCAATACAAAATGAGGCATATAAACCAACCATTGGGTCAACACCTGCAATGATCGAAAAGGCGATCGCCTCTGGAATCAATGCCAAGGCTACGACAATACCAGAAAGAACATCTGCCCTAATGTTGCCTGACCATTCTTGTTTGTATGCAGATGTATTCAAAGAAACACTCCTTTTATGTGTGTGAATTTCATTTTTTAACGCACTAAATTATAGCATGAGTCCTTCTTTCTATCTATATGGATTATTGAAACGGCAAATCAGGGGCTATTCATGTCTTATCATTTACAGGCGGTCGGCATAAGGGGGCAGGGTGTGTAAGATAGCTTTTGTTTATCGGAACGATGTACTTGTACCTATTAACCTTACATGGGAGTGATGAGGGTAGAACTGGCGAGTTCTATCAATTTCTAGGAGAAAGGAACCCATCAAGTGAAAAGGGACTAATTGTCCTTATGAATAATACTTGATTTACATTTTGTACATGTCACTTCTTTATAATGCTTGAATCTGATCTTTCGAAGGTCGCTTCTGGTCAACATGGCGAAAACATTATATCTTGTACCGCATGCACACGTATTTTTATCTTTAACAATGTGCCTCTCATCCGTATTAGCTGAATAAATGGTTGGAAAAAACATATATAACCCTCTTTTTTCTAATTTTAGGCAAATTAAAAATGGGGCAAGAAATAATTAATTAAACGATCTAATCAAGATAAATCTTGGCAACCCGGCTGCCATGACAACTAAGTTGTTGGTTTAGGCCCGTGGCTTTGCGTCTTTTACTTTCATAAAATTTGCCTATAATAATCTTAACATAAAATGTGATGCGTTTTTGAGGAGGAATAAAAATACTTATCAGTTTATGGTTCAAGTCTAAGGGGTGAGGAGGTCAAAGAAAAGTGATATCACTGCCTGTATCGGAATCCAGTTAGAGGTATCTATCTATCACTACATAAAAAAGCCTGCTTCCATCTGGAAGCAGGCTTTTTTGCGAAAAATGATCAATGTGATCTGGCTAGCTCTGGATTGCGGTGCATCGCGAAATAAAGGACAAGTCCAGCGATGAGAAGCAAGGTGCTGGTCGTGATGAAAACAGCGGAGAATCCATAGAAACCAGCGACCATTCCGCCCATTGCAGGTCCGATGATATTGCCTAAAAAGCGTAGACTCGTATTGTAACCAAGGACTTCCCCCTGCATTGCTACGGGTGCTTCTTGGCGAATGTAGGCAATCCTTACAGGAATGATGCCCCCTATTGCCATGCCTAGTATGAAACGTACAATGACAAGCTGCCAAAAATGATTGATGAAGGCACCAGGAAAGTAGACAAGTGCGGTCAGAAAAAGTAGCAGCACAAGGATCTTCACATGTCCATGCCGATCCCCAATTTTGCCCCAATGACGCGCCATCAATAAATTTCCAAGTCCCGCTGCAGAAAAGGCGATTCCAGAATAAAATCCAAGATTGGAAGTTCCATGCAACTCACCAACATATAAAGAAAGAATGGGCTGGATGCTGAAATGGGCAACTTGAACAAGTGTCGAAATGAGCATGACATTCACCAGGATGGGATTCCGTAAGATATGCGAGAGTACCTCTCTGCTTGTATAGCTCGACTTTGTTCCCTTTTGACGTTCCATTTGGTATTCCTTTGTTGCAAAAACGAGCAGTCCAGAAACGAAAATGGTGATCGAGGTGAATTTAAATGCGGTTGAATAGCCGAGTGTGTCGGCAAGTATGCCGCCAAGCAATGGTCCGAAAAGTGAACCGGTTATATTTCCCGTTTGCAGCGTTCCCAGTACGCGTCCGGCAATTTCTTTCGGAGTCTGGGTTGATATGAAGGCCTGTGACATGGAAATGAATCCAGTGAATATTCCTGTGAACATCCTTAAGACGAATAGCTGCCAAACATTTTCGACGAATCCCATCAAGAAAATGGACAGCCCCATCCCAAAGGCACAGACAATCAAGATTTTCTTTCTCCCATACCGGTCACCGATCCGTCCCCAAACAGGAGAAAATAAAAAGGCAGTCACAAAAGTGATTCCGAATGTCCATCCGGACCAATGCTGGATATATTCAGTAGAATAATCGCCGAATGTACCAATGTATAAAGATATGAATGGAAGAACCATTGTCATGCTTCCGCCTATGAAAAAATTTGCGAACCACATGATGAATAAATTCCGTTTAGCAATTTTATGAGCATTCATTTTACATGCAACACTTCTTTCTTAAAAATACTTCGGGTTCCTAAATAATAGTATACAGAAATTAACTAATTTATTAAATGTATTTGACTTTGGTTATAGAATTTGACTTTGGATATAGAATTTGACTTCGGATAAAATAGTAGGTTTTTTAATGAATGTGCAAATGTTATAATGTGAAAATATTGATTTTTCAGAAAAATTTATTTATTTACAAATTAAAGGAGTTTATAACATGTTAACTATTCTAGGATTTTGCATGATTTTAACGTTTCTGGTCTTAGTCATCACAAAGCGTCTCTCCGTAGTCGTCGCTTTTATTTTTACGGCGATAGCTTTTGGTTTGATTGGCGGGTTTGCGTCCGAAATGGGAGAAATGATGGTCACAGGTATTTTAAAGGTGACACCAACGGCTGTCATGATTGTTTTTGCTATTTTATATTTTGGTTTAATGATTGACGTTGGTTTATTCGAGCCTATGATCGCTAAAATTTTGAGTTTTGTAAAAGGTGATCCGCTTAAGGTTGTCATGGCGACAGCCATCATAACCATATTGGTAGGTTTGGATGGAGACGGTTCATCCACATTCATGATCACCGTTTCGGCCATGCTGCCGCTTTATATGAAATTAGGGATGAACCGACTCGTATTGGCCTGTGTCGTTGGTTTAGGTGCAGGAGTCATGAATATGATTCCTTGGGGAGGTCCGTTGGTAAGAGCGGCCGCGAGCCTGCAAGTTGAAGTATCGGATTTATTCATACCGCTTATTCCGGTCATGATTTGCGGTCTTTTATGGACCCTGTTTTCGGCATATGTACTTGGCAAAAAGGAAAGAGAGAGAGTAGGAGTCAGTTCGATGGAGACGACCATGCCACCCGGTATGAGCGAACAGGCTGCAACTGCAGAAACCACATCTAAACGACCATCTAAGCTTTTTTGGTTTAATTGGCTCTTGACGATTTTACTGATGGTATTGTTGGTGATGGAAGTGCTGCCAATCCAAATCTTGTTTGCCTCCGCTTTTGCGATAGCATTATTTGTTAACTTTCCGAATCCACAAGAACAGCAAGAAAGGATTTTAAGTCATGCCAACAGTTTCGTGATGATCTGTACACTCATTTTCGCTGCAGGGATTTTTACGGGTGTATTTACAGAAACAAAGATGATGGACTCGATGGCCGCGTCCATCGTAACCGTCATTCCGGATTGGCTCGGGGCACATTTGCCACTGGTGGTGGCGCTGACGAGCATTCCGATGGGGTTCATTTTTTCACCTGATGCCTATTACTTCGGCATTCTGCCTATCATCAGTGAAACCGCCTCCAACTTTGGTATTGCCCCTGTAGAAATCGGAAGGGCGGCTTTATTAGGTCATTCGACCACAGGGTTCCCATTATCGCCATTGGTACCTGCAACATTCATATTGATAGGCCTTGTAGGCGTGGATTTTGGGGATCACCAAAAATTCTTGTTTAAATGGGCGTTTGGGACAACCATCATCATGACGATTGCAGCCATTACTTTCGGTGTCATCACTTTGTGAAAATGGAGCCCATATGCCTTAGGGGAATATCGTTGACTGTGAATTTAGTAATAGGTTTACTCTCACTAGTGAAATCTATTTTCCTATTTAGCCCGCTTTTTGTTTATTCTTCCATAATAGTGGAAAGTAATAAGTAGAATATACATATAAGAGAGCGAGGGTATTTATCATGAACTATAAACAAAAACTTATGCTTCCCATGTGTGCTGCCTTTATACTGTATGGATGTAATTCCGCGGATGATACAGATCAGGCCGGCAAAAATGCCGAGGACATGAATACAGTGGGACAAGGAACACAAACAGATGTAGATCCCCAGGTGAAAGCGGAAGTAAAAGATGTTGAAGGTAAAAAATTAGGTACTGTCAATTTTACCGCGGAAGAGAATGCTGTAGTGATCCAGACAGCTTTGGAAGGTCTAGAGCCAGGCTATCATGGCTTCCATATTCATGAAAACGCAATATGTGAGGTGGATGCCAAGGATGGCCCTTTCACTACAGCGGGAGGACACTTCAATCCAACTTCTGAAACGCACTCACATCATGCAGGGGATATGCCCCCTCTATTTGTAAAAGAGGATGGGACGGCAAAATATACGGCAACATTGGATAATATGACGATAGATCAACTGAAGAAAGAAGAGTTAGCTGTCATTGTTCATGCAAATCCAGACAACTTTGCCAATATTCCTGACCGATATGAAGCCAATGGAGAAAAGGGACCTGATGAAGATACCTTGAAAACTGGTGATGCGGGAGATAGACAAGCTTGTGGAATAGTTGTAAGTGCAGAAGAAAAATAAATTTAATGGAAACAAGAGAGAGAAATTCTTCGAAAGAGGAATCGCTCAGGTTGTAGACAAAAAGGTTTCGGAATGGTCTCATTCCGAAACCTTTTTGATTTTTTATTGGATTTGAAGCAGCTATAGAGAATAGTGACCTCTCCAAGTCTAGTTGGCGACCTTCTTCTCATTCATGGCAGCGAAAGTAAGTATCGCCTGCATCGACAATTTTTTAATTCCCTTAAAGTAGTCCAACCTATACCATGCTTTTCTTTTGCATCTGTGAGTACACGCTCTATCGTTTCTTTGCGTTTCACATATATAGGTCTTACCTCTTCATGATGACGATCTGCTTCTTTCCAATATTCTTGCCAAATATAGCGTGTCACCACTTTCTGAAGGTCTTTACTTTCTGTACACTGTGATAAAAATGAACAAGCCGCACAAATGGATTTCAATGGTTTTTTACTCAGGATAGCCCTCTTTATTTGTTGTTGGGTACTTTAAAAATCTCGCCCGAAGCAAAAGGGATTCTATCTCAATGTTAAAACAAGTTGATTGGAACGTAAGGTACGAGACTCCTGCGGGAATATGCGTCCAAGGGAGACCCCGCAGGCGCAAAGCGAGTGCCTGGAGGAGAATTTGTCTACAGTCTGGGCGAGTCTTAGAAAGAGGAATCTCTTTTTCTTGGAATATCAAGAAAATCATAATTAGTAGGATTAGATGATTTAATTTTAAAAAATCTGAATGAAGAAAGATGCAGCCAAATAAATTCTAAACTTCCGATTAGTGTTGCAAGAAGCTTTAAAATGATTGGGTTTGAGATGGGGTATGAAGCTCCCTTTAGGAGTTAGTGGGTTATTTCTTTCTTTTTATGATTAAAGAAGGTTTTTTCTATTTTGATATAGAAGTAAGAGAGTAAGGAATATTGCGGTTAGAAAAAGTTTATCGTGAATCTAAGCAGTGAGATGAAGAAAAAGGCTCAGGTTTAGTATAGGGAAATAAGATTTAGTTTCTTTATGAGGGGATTGAATGAAGGATATTGAAAAAACCCGAATAGGGAACATGTCCACTGATTCGGGTTGCTTAATCATTTTGCCGTAATGGCTTCTTCGATTTTTTGTAATCTCTCAGCAACTTCTTCTTCAGAAAGGTTATGCTCGACTACATAGCGGTTACGCGGATGCACTCGGCATTCGTGGGTACAGCTGCGCATATGTTTGTGTTCGTTCTCTTCACTGCAAAGGATTTTCTTGTTGCATTCAGGGTTAGCGCAATTGACATAGCGTTCACAAGGTTCACCGGAATAAATATCGCGTCCGACAATGACATGTTCCTTTTGATTGATAGGTACGGCAATTCTTTCATCGAATACATACATTTGGCCATCCCAAAGCTCACCTTGGACTTCGGGGTCCTTCCCGTATGTTGCGATGCCGCCATGCAGCTGGCTAACGTCCTCGAAGCCTTCTTCGACAAGCCAGCCGGAGAATTTCTCACAGCGGATACCGCCTGTGCAATACGTAAGGATTTTTTTTCCTTCGAACATTTGTTTATTTTCCCGGACCCAATCCGGAAGTTCACGGAAATTCGTGATTTCTGGCTTGATTGCACCCCTGAAATGTCCTAAATCAAATTCATAGTCATTTCTGGCATCAAGGACGATCGTGTTTTCATCTTGCATTTGCTCGAAGAATTCCTTCGGGCTCAAGTATTGGCCTGTCATCTGGTTCGGGTTGATGTCATCTTCCAATCGAAGCGTGACAAGTTCATTGCGTGGACGAACATGCATTTTTTTGAAAGCATGGCCATCAGCCTCATCTATTTTAAACACGATATCGGCAAAGCGGGAATCGCTTTTCATCATGTCCATATATTGGTTGGTTTGTTCGATCGTACCTGAAACAGTTCCGTTGATACCTTCTGATGCCACCAAGATACGGCCTTTCAATTCAAGGGCTTTACATGCCTCAAGATGCTCGGCTGTAAATTCTTCGTGATTCTCGATAGGTACATACAAATAATAAAGTAATACTCTATATGGTTTTGTTTCCATTTTTTATTTACCACCTATGTTTTATATTTGCAAGATATAAAGGGTGATCATCTAGACACTTTTCTCTTACAGACAATCATTATACCAAGAAAACGTAAAAATGATAAGGGCATGTAGAAAAATCAAAAGGAGTTGTGTAGAATGTTCAAAGATTTACTGAGATATCCAATCATTCAAGCACCGATGGCAGGAGGGGCTTCCACTCCAAAGCTTGCGGCTTCAGTATCCAATGCAGGAGGATTGGGCTTTCTTGCCGCTGGCTATAAGACTGCCGAAGATATGAAAGCAGAGATAGCGCAGACGCGTCAAATGACCGAGCGACCATTTGGCGTGAATGTTTTTGTGCCTGGTCATGAGGTGGTGGATGAAAGGTTATTATCTGCCTATCATGAAAAAATTGAAAAAGAGGCAAAGAGTGTGGGGGCTGCGATTGGAAAGGCCGACAGCGATGATGATGATTGGCAAAATAAATTAACTGCATTAAAAGAGGCCCGGATGGCGATCGTCAGTTTTACGTTTGGGTGTCCTTCATCTGATGTAATAAGCGAGCTCCAAAGCGTCGGTACCCTTATTGTCGTGACAGTAACCAACCTTCAGGAAGCAAAAAAGGCAGCGGATGCAGGTGCGGATGTGCTATGTGTTCAGGGCATTGAGGCAGGGGGACATCGTGCCAGTTTTGAAAACCGCACAGAAGATGATTACGGTCTTTTAGTATTGATACGGATGATTGAAAATGAACTGAAGTTACCTATCATTGCGGCGGGTGGACTGATGCATGGAAAGGATATCGCTGCCGTGCTCGCAGCAGGAGCAACAGCAGCGCAATTGGGAACAGCTTTTCTTCGCTGTCCCGAAAGCGGGGCAAGTCCCGTTCATAAAGAAGCTCTCGGAAATCCGCGATTTACTCGGACCTCAGTTACCCGGGCCTTCAGCGGCCGAAGGGCACGCGGTTTGGTGAACCATTTTTTAACGGAATATGATAGCGTTGCACCAACCGCCTATCCTTATGTCCATCACATGACCAAGCAAATGCGAAAAGCGGCAGGACAAAAAAACAATCCTGAACTGATGGCTTTGTGGGCAGGGCAGGGGTTTAGGTTGAGCAGGGAGCTTCCGGCATCCGAATTGATGGAACTCCTTTTAGAAGAACTAAAATGAGGGAAGGGTTTGTGTGGAGATAAGAAAACTAGATATGGAAGAGTCACCGCCGATGCACTTGTTGCTTTTGGCAGATCCTTCAAGGGAATTGGTAGAGGCATACTTGGGAAGTGGAACATGCTTTGTTGCCGAGATGGATAAGCAGATGATTGGGGTGTATGTTTTGCTGCAAAAAGGTCCTGAACTGATAGAGATAATGAACATTGCGGTGGATGAAAGGCTCCATGGAAGGGGAATCGGAAAACGATTGATAGAACATGCCATTCACTATGCAAGGAAACAAGGTTATAAAACGATTGAAATAGGAACTGGAAATTCGGGGATAGGGCAGCTTGCCCTTTACCAAAAATGCGGTTTTAGAATAACTGGGGTCGATCGCGATTTTTTTAATAGAAACTATTCCGGGGCCATATATGAAAATGGGATTCAGTGCCAGGATATGATTCGCTTGTCACAAAGTATTTAGACTAGCACTGATCATCCAAGTTTGACTTAAAAGCTTTACAGTCAAAAGTGCACGTCGAATTGCTTAGGGGGAATGAGCTTGTTCTTTGGAGATATGATTTATCTTCTTTTTGCTTTGCTAATGCCGCTTTTATTTGCGATTGGCGTTTTCATATTCATTCGATCAACGAAAAGTCAAAAGGATTCTTTTTTGAAAATTGAATCGAATCATAAAGACCCACATGAAAAATAGCAAGCGAAAAGAGTGCCAAAATAATGAACTGCACCCCAATTGTTAGACAACATCTAACAATTGGAGGTGCAGTTTTTTTGACTAAATATACGATAGACGAAAAATTACATGCAGTTTTAGAGTACTTAGAAGGGAAAAAATCCTATAAATCCATTGCACAAGAAAGAAATGTAGGTTTATCCGCTCTGAAAAGATGGGTCGCTCGCTATCTAAAACATGGGATGGAAGGACTTGCTTCATCCTATACAAATTACACTCTGCCCTTTAAACTAGAGGTACTTAAATATATGAACGAATATGGGGCATCAATCAACGAGACCGCTGTACA
>NZ_CAKKLV010000004.1 GCF_918698115.1 Peribacillus sp. Bi96 | reverse complement strand
ATATCCATTACTACAATCATCAACGAATCAAGGTAAAATTAAAAGGCATGAGCCCGGTAGATTACCGGATTCATGCCCTCAAGGCTGCCTAATTAAATAAAGTGTCTAACTTTTTGGGTTCACTTCATTGCACAGCTCTTTATCGAATTATTGCACCTGTTTGTTCATTAAGAAAAGCTGCCAATCAGGATCATTAGCTCAAGTACAAAGATTTTTCAATAATTATAATAACCTTATTATCCTCAATTATTACTTTTTTGTTTTCTAAAAGTCGTGAAGCTATTGTCAACTTCATCAATCCCTTATCCAATCGACAATAATATAAACATACACTTCTTCTAGACAGTAATTCAGGATAAATAATGCAAAAGATTCTTTGGAAATATCCTTCAGCGTGTTAAATGGTGTATCGGAAGATTCTTGTTTAAGAACATGTATGTATTTTTACTTTCACTTTTATCACAAATCGTTTCGATGTTTTCAATGACTAATCAATAAATATACAAAAATCTTGCCATTATTATGCTTATAGTGATTATTCTTCCGAAATCCTTGATTCCAAGTACCGATCCAACTTCTTTTTTACCCGTTGAAGAGCATTATCGACCGTCTTTACCTGAATATCCAGTTCCTTTGATATTTCTAGATATGTTTGACCTTCCAGATACAAGTCCACCACTCTACTTTCCAACTCACTTAGGACTTCCGCTAAATTTAGCTCTATATCTGTCATTTCTTCTGATTTTATTAAAATCGTGACAGGGTCGATTTGTCTCTGTTCAGGGATTAGATCAATTAAGGCTTGTTCCGACTCCCCTTGATAGATAGGCCTATACAATGAAACATAATTATTTAAGGGCGAATGCTTTTGGCGGATAGCCGCTTTAACCGCCGTTATGATTTGCCTGGTAATGCACAGTTCCGCAAATGACCTAAAAGAAGACTTTTTGCAGTCCTTGTAGTCGCGAATCGCCTTATATAATCCAATCATACCTTCCTGAAAGACGTCTTCCTTATCTCCACCCGTTAAAAAATACTTCACAGCATTAGATTGAACGACACATCTGTATTTTTTGATTAAATAGTCCAGTGCATCTTCATCACCATATTGAATTTTCTCAACCAACATTACATCTTCCATATGAGTATAGTTTTCCACTTGTTTCTTCTCGATGATTACACTCATTTATTTTCCCCCACTCATTAAAGTTGAGCATCGATATTATGGTTGCATTGCCACATAAAAGTGTTAAAGTACATACAATACAATATAATAATATCTTAGAAATGACGATAAAGATATTCGTAAATATCGACATTTTTCTACAAAACTTCTACTATTATTCCTTCTCTTTAAAATACTGCCCTATAACTAAATCCACTTGCTGTATAATCAGCCCACTCAATGACCATAAACATTGTTTTTTTGTTATTTTTTACATTCAAGCTAAATATAAGAGATTTCTTTAGCGATAAAATGGATTCGACACAAACTGCGAGGTAAGAGCTAAAAGATAATAATTGAATTGGAACTAGAATAAATGACCATAATGGTAACCATAGATAAAAATATATATAAAGGATGATAACATGATTTATATCTATAATGACTATGGTGGGACACATACCACGGCCCTGGCAGCCGCCTATCATTTAAAAGAACTTACCCAATCTGAACGAAAACTAACTAAAGATGAAATATTAAATGTGAACTATTTCAATAAATTATCTAAAGATGATGCAGGGAAAATCATTTTTCATGGTATAGATGAAAATGGAGACTCTGTCTATACTATAGGACGGAAATCCTCCAAACTAGTTGTTCCAGCATTAAAAAATTTAATCTTATTACTTCAAAGCAAACATCCATTTCATGAAAAAATAATATTCTCAAATACATCACCAACTGTACCGTTCGTCATGTCAATTGGAGGATTTTTATCAAAACAATTAAAAATTGATTTGATTGGTGTACCATTATTAATTTTAGGAACCAAGCAATGCTGTGATAATATTTTTCGGTTGGTTGAAAATACGAAACAAATAGGGAAAAACTCAAACGAGGAAAAAGTGATCATTTTAGAAAATGAAACATATAAGTAAAGAGTTTATCTCTGTTAGATAAGACTAGCTACATAGAAATTTTCACCTCCATCACATACATGATTGACGAGCTTAGATGGGAAGCAATCGATAAAAAAGCATAACCAAAAGGGTTAAGTACTTTTAGGGGTTCAGACAGCATTACGCGAATTTACAACGTTAAAGAAATTCCACTATTAAACATCCCAATCTCTCAGTTCGATAAATGAGAAATTGGGATGTATTTTTTCAACAATAGCGCCCGTTTTGTTGAAGATCATTGCTTACCCTTTTTGGTAGAACACTCTTATTAAAGTGGTGGATTTTTTACACCTAAATGAACCCAATCTTCTTTTGGTGGCCCATAAACCCCATATGGTTTAATTCCTGCCTGACGCATAAGAACTGTAATTTGTCCGCGGTGATGAACAATATGCTTGATTAATCCCATTAGGATTGAAGCATTTGATTCCTGTCTTCCAAACGCTTCTTGTATTTGTCCTAGTGATTCGTCTGTCCATTGTTGTTCAATTATTTTAGCCGCGTGTGAGCTTACATTTTTAAAAGTTATGGCAATTTCTTTTGCAGAAGATGGGACGCTTTCCCCATTATCAATCCTGTCTATTTTAATTCCAAAATGTGCTAAATAATCTGGGATATTTGTTGTGAAATGCCACGCAATTCTTCCTAAAGTCCGACCTTCAGGATAAACTTTTTGTTCCAATGCATCATCAGTCAAGCTATCCAAAACACTTTGTGTCAGTATGGCTTCCTTATTCCATTCTTTAATAAAATCTGAAATTGTCATATACATAAACATCCCCCCATATTTTTATATTCAAAACACATTATAAAACATATGTTCCCTTAATTCAAATGCCTCATTAAACTCTTGCATTGCGTGAATAAAGCAACGGGGTACATAAACGGATTCATTATGAAACTAAACTTTTTAATCTTAATGCCGGTCATTGATTATTTTTATGTATCGTCGCTGTGGCTGAAAAAAACGCTTCAAACGCTTTTGTCGGATTGGCAAACCATTCAGCAATTTCGTTTGCTTGTACTTGGTCCTGAGCACCCTGTAGCAGCAATTGAATAACATGCTCAGGTAATGGTTCCGTCATGGCATTTGTCCATTCCGTTACCTCTTTTACATACTGTTTCGTTCGATTCCAATAAGACTTCCCTGTGTCTGCGTCCCACTTAGAATCTTTGTATTCAATAAGGGTTTCATACAATTGTTCAGCACAGTAAGAAGAAAGATTACAGCCTTGACCCGAAATAGGATCGTTTAGAAACACACTATCCCCACAGCCGACAACCAACTTATTATTAACCATGAGATACGGCTTTCGTATAACCGGTGTTAAGGCTGTTTGAAGAAAGCTACTTTCATCACATAAAGCAAAATTATTTCCATCAATTCGGTTATGAATTTCCGGGAAGAACTGTTGAACTGTACTCCTCATTTTAAGAGTAAACTCTTCTGCATTTTTTATACCTTTAAATACATCCAATTCAGTGTTTGGTATGCCCATAATGAATAGTATGGTCACAGGACCGTGTTCTGTTATTGCGGGTATTTCAAACATTTCACCCAACCCTGGAAGAACCGTAACGCTTACCCCTAGGGGAGTGTTTGCTCTTATTCCTGTGAAATATCCAACGATACATTTTCGCTGAGGAGTTTGGTAAGGAGTCAGAGCCTCTTCAATCGGAAACGGCAAAAGAGGTCCATTTTTCCCAGTACAATCAATAAGTAAATCGAACTCATCAATTAGTACTTCCACATTCTCTTTATCTACCTTTTCAAAACGGAAGGAAACTCCTTTTTCTATAAGATCTTTAATAGAATGAGAGTAATACAAACGTTGATCAACAGATAACGCCGGTTCTTGCAACATTCCCACAAATAGTTTTTGATTTCCAATTGTAATATGAATGCTTTCAAGAAGTGTTTGTTCTCCCCATTTCGGCATATTAAAACGTTTTTCACGAGTCCTTGTTGATCCAAAATGCACCTGGGTGGACATGATTCGGCCTTTTCTTATCTGATCTGGTGATTGACGTTCAATGACAGTGATATCAAAGTCGTCCTTTAGAGCATAAGCTAGGTGCAGACCCGCTACACCACTACCAATAATACAAAGTCTCTTTTTCAACAATCCCACTCCCTTAATAGTATATATTTTACATAAACGAGCGATCGGGGCGAATGCCTTAGCTACATTATCTGAACCTGCCTGTGAAATTGCTTTGGCTAACATTTCCAACTATTTGTATCTAACATTTATTTTATGGGAGGCTGATTTTCATGTAAATGGTTCTTTAGTGACAGAATCTTATTACGCGCCATATTTAAATAAGCACCTTTTAATAATACCAAGAAGGGAATATCTGGATTTTCTGTAAATTTCATAGAGCTTCATCGTCATCTTTAAAACATACCTGCAGAATGGATCAAATGGTCAATCGCAGGTGTTAAAAAAGAAAAATATCTTTTTAAAGTCGTAGATTTAGGTAAATACCTTAAGTTGGTGTATATTGTTGGAAAAGGTAGGTTGATTTTCTTTAAGAAAGAGGGGAATATTAACTTATTATAGTCGCTTTAGTTTCCATAACTTAAAATAGCAGGAAGTAACAATATGTACTAACTCAACCAAAAGGACGTGCCATAAGAATGAATCACGACAAAACAACAAGCTCTACTTTTCGTACAGGCCCCATGTTTGCGGTAATGCTGGCTGGTGCTCTGGTCGCTTTCTTGAATCAGACTTTAATCAATATCGCGTTGCCTCAATTGATGAATCATTTTGAAATATCAGCTGCAACAGCTAATTGGCTTACAACTATCTTTTTGTTGGTCAATGGGATTGTCATCCCGATTACAGCTTTCTTAATGGAACGATTTAATACGAGACAATTATATCTTGCTTCGATGGGACTGTTTGCTTTAGGAACTTTATTATGTGGAATTGCCCCCAGCTTCTTTGTCTTATTAATCGGACGTGTGGTTCAAGCTGCAGGTGCAGGGATTTTATTCCCTTTGATTACAAACGTAATTTTCACTATATTTCCTCCTAACAGACGCGGTTTTGCAATGGGTATATTCGGTATCGCAATGAATTTTGCCCCAGCCATTGGACCTACGTTATCAGGATGGATTGTACAAAACTATTCCTGGCGAGTCCTGTTTTTTATCATTTTCCCATTTGCACTTCTTGACTTAATTTTTGCCATTTTTATCATTAAAAAGGTGGGTGAAACGAGCCGACCTAAACTCGATAAAATTGGTGTCATTCTATCCACCATCGGATTCGGAGGAGTTCTATACGGATTTGCAACAGGCGGTACTAAGGGATGGGACAGCTTCGAAGTCCTGACTATGTTCCTTGTTGGCGGAATCAGTTTAGGGTTATTTGTATGGAGGCAATTTACTGTAAGGCATCCTATTTTGGAATTTCGTATATTCCGTTACCGGATGTTCACATTAACGACAATCATCAACATTATCGCGACGATGGGCATGTTCTCTGGAATGATTATTATGCCAATTTATATGCAAAATATCCGTGGCTTTACACCTATGGAATCTGGACTCATGCTATTGCCTGGGGGTATCCTAATGGGTATCATGTCTCCTATAACAGGAAAGCTATTTGATCGATTTGGCGCAAGATGGCTGGCAGTAAGCGGACTTGCTATTACTATTATTACAACCTATCTTTTAACGCGGCTTGAAACAGATACCTCTTTTTCTTATGTGGTGTGGGTATATACGATAAGAATGTTAGGTATGTCATTACTGATGATGCCTATCTTCACAGCTGGACTAAACGAATTGGCACTTAGTCTAAATAAATATGGAACAGCAATGGTGAATACATTGAGAATGGTTGCAGGTGCTGTTGGCATGGCGTTCTTTGTGTCAATAATGACAAATCAGGGTACGAAACATGTACAGGGAATTTTAACTAAAGAGCACATATCATCAGAAAATACAACTCAAATGGCCATGGCCATTAAACAGGGAAGCGTAATGGGGGTAGATGATGCATTTATGATCGCTACATGGTTAACAATAGTTGCGTTCATCCTGGCTTTTTACATTCGACGAACTTCACCACAAGAAGATACCATCACAAATCGCCTATCCAAGAAACATGTAACATGACCTAGTTTCCAAGGAACAATACATGAACAACTTGCCTCAAGAAGACAGTTAAATACCTGAAAAATAAGGGACACTTTTTAAAAGTGTCCCTTCATTCTAGCCGTAATTCCTTCATGTAATCTGCTGCTCATTCATACATAACCAAATTTCAGAACATCCATTTTTCCAAACTCCCATTCCTGCTTCCTTTCTGTATATTCCAACATCCTATTATTAGCAATAACATATTGCTAGATTGTCTATAAAAGCCAGTCTCAAAAAAGGAACTGGCTGCTATCACTATTACATTCTTTTAGCTCCTAAATATCTTTTTTCCCAATAACTATTATCCATTGAGGTAATGGTTACACCTGATGAGGAGCTGTGTATGAATTGATTACCCCCTATATAAATACCCGCATGTGAGGCACCGGATTTATAGGTTTCAAAAAAGACCACATCGCCAACTTGTGGTTTGGACACCTTTGTCCCCTTTTTATAAATTTCCGATACCGTTCTTGGCAAGGTGACATCTGCACTTTTTTCGAAAACATATTTTAGGAATCCGCTGCAATCAAAACCTTTTGGCGTAGTTCCACCCCATACATACCGTACATTCAAATGTTTTTTTGCTTCTTTTACTATCGCTGTAGATTTATTGCTTGAATTGTTCATGGCTGTCTGCTTTTTTATGCCTAATGCTTTATATGTATTCTGCCCTACAATGCCATCAGCTTTTAAGCCTTTACTTTTTTGAAACTTTACTACTGCACTTTTAGTAACCGTTCCAAAATAGGTAGTGGTATTATTACTCTTAAAATATTCTTTTTTCTTTAGAACCTCTTGTAGTTGTTTTACTTCTTTATGAGTCATTCCACTTTTTAATGTTCGGTCTCCTAGTGCTGCATTACTGACCAATGGATTCGATAATAACAATCCGGTAACTACAACTGAAGCTATAATTTTTTTCATTTTCTATTTTTCCCCCGATTAGGTCTTTTTCATTATTTTATCACCCTTAAATGACAAATATATTTACCTAAATTTACATTATCATTACAAATTTATGCAGAATACGTGCAAAAATGACATAATGCCTATAATTCGCCAATTTTCTCCTGAAAATGATGTGACAATAGTGCACCTTGAAAATAATAAGCATATGAATCTCTACTAAGTTGCTATGTTAGTAGTCTTTTGTGGATAGGTAGGTGGATTTTCCTGTTTGATTTTGTCCACTGTGTGCATACTGGTCCTAGGGACATACACTCAAAGTTCTATTCTTAACCAAAATGAGGCGGATGATTAGCAAGTAAGCAAAAAAAAGAAGATGAAACATTTCATCTTCTTTTCCTATATATTAATCGCTCCCCGTCACAAATAAATCTTCTTTAAAATAGGCGAGGACCTCACCAGCCACCACTTTTTCCCCTTCCATTACCTCCAAAGATTCGACCTCACCGCTGAGGCCAATATCAATGATTTCCACACGTCCGTCTTCTTTCTTAATATGAAATAACTGTTCCCATTCGTAGAATCTGGAGTTTTTGGATATCGAAATTTTTTCAACCCTGCCATCACAAGTGCTAAGGATTACATCAACATACATTTACATCATTCCTTCCTCAATATTGTTCAAAATGAAATGGGGATTGTAGGACCAAATTTAGAAAGTCTTGAAATTCGGATATATCTTCTTGTTCAATGCCAAGGGTCGGAGCCCAGTACTGATCTAAATTAATATCATCGGCACACAGAAGGATCATTCTTCCGCTTTGAATGGAAGTTACCATTGCTTTACCGTAAAACTGAGCCGAATATACAATGGTCACATCATATCTATAATTTCTTGATAATAAGCAATAATGATGTATGGCCTGGTTTTCTTTATTTTCCGAAAGAATATCAAAATTCAATTGATTGCCTCCTTTCTTGTAAGCCTTTAATTAGTTCAGAATCTGACCCATCCTCGATCCCGTGATGCTTCTGCTATTTTACGAATCCCTTCTATATAAGCAGCAACTTTCATATTCACGGAAAATTTTTGAGATGTTTGATAGACATTCAAAAAGCTGGCTGTTATTTTTTCTTTCAATCGTTCATCAACAAGCTCTTCCGTCCAGTAATAACCTTGGTTATTTTGGCACCATTCAAAATACGAGACGATCACGCCTCCTGAATTCGCCAAAATATCCGGGACTAGCATTACACCTTTTCCATCAAGAATTTTGATTGCTTCTTTTGTTGTCGGTCCATTTGCTGCTTCGATTAAGATTTCACACTGCAATCGTTCGGCATTATCTTTATTCACCACTCCACTAATAGCAGCAGGAATAAGCACATCACACTCTTTTTCCAATAATGCTTGATTGGATATTGAATCTTTGAATAAATTCGAAACGACCCCAAAAGAGTCCCTATTCTCCAAAAGGTAAGGAATGTCTAAGCCGTTAGGGTCATATAACCCCCCAAGTTCATCCGCTATCCCTACAACCTTAGCTCCCATTTCATGCAAATACATGGCCAAATAACTGCCAACATTCCCGAATCCCTGAATGATTATCCTCATACCTTCAATAGGAATCCCCTTTAAATCACTTACCATTTGAAGCGTATATAATACTCCCTTGGAAGTAGCCGTTTCCCTGCCCTTCGATCCTCCTAAAGTCAGTGGCTTACCTGTAATGAAGCCCGGTGAATCGAATTCCTTGATGTGATCGTATTCATCTAACATCCAGGCCATTATTTGGGAATTTGTATACATATCCGGTGCAGGAATATCCTTGGTCGGTCCCACTAATTGACTGACCGCCCTGACATACCCCCTGCTTAATCGCTCTAGTTCAAACGAACTCATCTGACGGGGATCACAGACAATGCCACCCTTTGCCCCTCCATATGGAAGATTCGTTATTCCGCATTTCAAACTCATCCAACCCGCCAATGCCTTGACTTCATTGGCAGTGACATCCGGGTGAAACCGAATCCCGCCTTTCGTTGGACCGGCTGCATCATTATGTTGAGCCCGATACCCTTGAAACATCCTTGTCTCCCCATTATCCATTTGAATGGGAATACTGACTTCCAAAAAACGCATTGGCGCTTTTAAAAAATCAAAAACCAGATCTGGATAGTCCAAAACATGAATGGCTTCTTTTAAAATATCCTGAAATTCTTGCAATGGATTATCCATTTGACGTTTTTCAATACTCTTTGTTTTGCCTGTCATATTAGCACCTCACTTTTATTCTATTAATAGATTAAGCAACTTTCATGCCAGTTTTGAAAACACCGTATGGATAGCCCTTTACATTCATGTTCGCCAGGCAAAACTCATCCAGACATATGTATCCATTCATAATCAATTCAGGATTGCATATGTAAAAAATGAAGTTGAAGTAAAAAAACGCATCCTATTGGAATGCGTTTTTTATCCGTTTGTCTATATCTGAATTTCTTCAACTTGATATTGGGGCGGAGCTTTCCGGAATGCCTTTGTAATATATAATAGATAACAAAAGCCAAGAATAAACCACGCTAATCCCATTATTAGTGAGCTTGTCTCAAGGTTGATCCAGAGTATCCCAATTGATATAGCTCCAATTAATGGCATGATCAAGTAATTGATACAGCCCTTAACCGTTCGATGCTTCTTTTCCCGGATGATAAAATGGCTGATAACTGACAGATTAACAAAGGTAAATGCCATTAATGCACCAAAGTTGATCAGTGACGTGGCTGTCACTAAATCGAAGAATAGAGCCGACAATGAAATGACTCCAACCAGGAGAACATTAATGGCTGGCGTTTTCCACTTAGGATGGATAAATCCAAACCATTTTTCCGGAAACACTTTATCACGGCCCATAACATACAAAAGACGGGAAACGCTAGCATGCGATGCTAGTCCAGAGGCTAGCGTATTAATGAACGTCGTACAAAGAAAAATGGATTGGAATAGCTTCCCGCCTACATAAAGGGCGATTTCCGGTAATGCAGCATCCGGTTCCTTAAAACGGGATATATCCGGAAAAAAGAGCTGAATAAAGAAAGATGCGGTAATGAAGATGATTCCACCCCAAAGTGCTGTTAAAAAAATCGCTTTTGGAATCGTTTTTTTCGGGTTCGGCGTTTCCTCAGATAGCGTCGTTACCGCATCGAATCCCAAAAAGGAAAAACAAAGGATCGTGGCTCCCGTTATGATTGTTGAATAGTCCATATCCCCATTTATGAAAGGCTTTATTGTAAACACTTCTCCTGTACCTTCTCCATTATGCAAGCCTTTGACAACAAGGATGATGAACACTACCATGATGGCAATTTGAATTAAAACAAAAAGGGCATTAAAGTTGGCCAGCACATTGACACTTCGGAGATTGAGTATGGTGACAATTGCTACGAACAATACTACCCAAAGCCATGTTGGGACTTCTGGAAATAATGCTGTCAGATAAATTTTGGTCAACAATGCATTTACCATAGGTAAAAACAGATAGTCTAACAACGAAGACCAACCTACCAGGAATCCTAAATGTCGATTAATGGCCTTTTGTGTATAAGTATAGGCAGAACCTGCAGCAGGAAAAACCTTTACAAGTTTTCCATAGCTTGCGGCTGTAAAAAGCATCCCCACCAATGCAACGATATAAGCAGTCGGCACATGGCCTCCCGTAATTCCAGATACAATGCCAAATGTATCAAAAACGACCATGGGTGTCATATAAGCCAGCCCCATCATGACAATTTGCCATAATTTCAGTGTTCTTTTCAATGTAACCTCATTTTCCACCTATCATTCCTCCTTGAAACCGCTTTCAAATAGTAGGTTCAATTTCTTACTAGATAAATTTCAATGCCTCCCTCTTTTGAAAAGTTTTAACTGTATACCTTTATGCAAATTCTGTGCCAAATGATTGCTGTTTATTTCAATAAATATAAACGCTAAAAATACGTTGAAATTCCCTTATAAGACACATCCTTAGCTGGCTTCATGGAAATGTAGCATTACGGTCTTCTATTAAAATTACGATTCAATTTTCCATAGATTATTCGCGCCTGCATACTCCCTTACAAATGAAACCTAGTAATAGTCAGCAGTAAATCTCTTATTATGAATTGGCATAGTATTTGCATAATAGTTAAATGAGTTCAATTTAAAATGAATGTTTAAGCCTATTAAAAGTTATAAGAAAATGGAGGAATAGAAAAATGAAATATCCTTTATCACCTGATGTTAAACCAGAGTTTTGTACGACAGGATCGTTTATGCGCTTACCTTCTTCACGTGAAAATGCCAAATTGGCAGTGGTAGGAATGCCTTTTGATACAGCTGCTTCATTCAGGGTAGGAGCACGGTTTGCCCCACAGGCAGTCCGCCAGGCATCGATGACATTGTTTCCTTATCACCCCATTCAAAAGGTTTTCCCGTTTGACGAATGTAATGCAATAGATATTGGCGATGTTTCGGTGATTCCCCATAATATACACCGAAGCTATGAGTTAATTGAAACCGCTATGTCAGATTTGATGAAAAACGGAATCATCCCCATAGCAATTGGAGGAGATCATTCAGTAACTTTAGCTAATCTAAGAGCTGCCGCAAAAATACATGGGCCTGTTGCACTCCTTCATTTTGATTCACATACAGATACATGGGATACATATTATGATGAGAAGTATTGGCATGGTTCTCCGTTTATCCGTGCATATGAGGAAGGTTTGCTCCAAACGGATAAAGTTTTCCAAATAGGAATCAGAGGTACGCTCAATCATCCAGGAGATATTGATTCCAGCACGGATCTCGGCTACAACGTGATAACTACGCCTCAGCTGAAGGAAAGAGGATTCATGGATGTTGTGAAGGAAGTCAAGAAGACCATTGGTGATACACCATGTTTCTTGAGCTTTGATATTGATTTTGTTGATCCATCCTGTGCACCTGGTACGGGCACCCTTGAGGTCGGCGGTCTGAATAGTTTTGAAACCTTAGAGATGATTCGTTCCCTGCAAGGATTCAACTTTATTGGATTCGACCTGGTGGAAGTCCTCCCACCCTATGATCCAACACAAATCACATCACTATTGGCAGCCACCATCATTCATGACTTTGCCAGTTTAGTAGCCTTGAAAATCAAAAAAGAACAAGAAAAATCAATCCAAAATAATTAAGGAAAGTTATGATCTCAAGTTCATGAGCATCATGTTTTGAACTTCTTTTTACGAATCGATAAGCTGGAAGTATCCCCTACAGGTAGACAGGCAAAAGGAGGACATTTGATAAAATGGTCTTACTAGTCTCTCTGATTGGGGATTTTTCATGGCGGTTAAACTCAGGTCATATTCTGCAGCCCTGAGTGATGTTTAAAAAATCGGTGAAGCTATTACAGGTCCAAGCAAAAGAAGCAACCCTATGATGACAACCACTTCCACATAATAAACACGCCCCTTTTATTAATTGTTAGAAATCTTCTCTCCGAATTCGCATTAACCAAAAGGAGATCAGTTACACCAAGTATCCTTAAAATAGAATGATCCAAATAATTCATGGGGCTCCTTGAAATTCTCCTCCCACTATACATTTTCCGTCTTAAAATGATGTTCATGCTTAATCCTAAACACCTCCTAATCACCCTCTATAATCTTTCTAAAAAGAAGATAAACGTATTAATATATTTTATTAATGATTTTAAAAAAACCCGCCACATTGTGACGGGTCATAAAACTCACTATTAAACATTAAAACGATATCCGGCACCCCAAACGGTTTCCAGGAATTTAGGATGTGCCGGCTCTCTTTCAATTTTTTCACGTAATTTTCTAATATGAACGGTCACGGTTGAAACATCCGCAGCTGACTCCAGCCCCCAATTACGTTCATATAGCTGCTCTTTGCTCAACACTTGGTTCGGGTGCATCACAAGAAATAGTAACAAATCAAATTCCTTTGTAGTAAACGGCACTTCCTCGCCATTAATTTGTACTTTCCGTGCCGACTTATCTATCGAAATTCCATGAACGAAAACTGTGTTTGTTTTGGCTTGATTTCCTGCTAGACGATCATAACGCGCTAAATGCGCCTTCACTCTTGCTACCAGCTCACTAGGACTAAATGGCTTTGTAATATAATCGTCTGCCCCTAAACCAAGACCTCGGATTTTATCAATATCTTCCTTTTTGGCGGACAAAAGTAAGATAGGAATGTCTTTGACAGCGCGTATTTGTTTGCATATCTCAAATCCATTTACTCCGGGAAGCATGATGTCCAGTATTATTAAATCATAGTTTTTTTGAAGGGCATGTTGAAGACCAGCATCTCCTGTATGTTGAATATAGACACTAAAATCATTAATCTCCAAATAATCTCTCTGCAATTCTGCAATGCTGACATCATCTTCAATAAGTAATATTTTTTTCATTTTTCCTCACCTTTCATTAAGGTAAAGAAGACACTTGTGCCTTTTCCTATCTCACTAGTAGCCCAAATATCCCCTCTATGCTCTTGTATAATTTGTTTTGCAATCGCAAGTCCTAAGCCACTTCCACCTGTCAGGGAATTTCTTGATTGTTCTGCACGGTAAAAGCGATCAAAAATGAAGGGTAATGCAGAAGGTTCTATTCCTTGTCCGTTATCTGTCACTTGTACTACTACATCATAGATCCCTTCATGCAGAGTAATGGAAATGCTCGCTTTTTCTTCATTCGTATACTTCACACAATTACTGATCAAATTAGCCAATACGCGTTTTAATTTCTCTCTATCTGCTGTCACGAATACAGGTTTATTCATATGGCACAGTTCAATCTGAATCCCTTTTTGAAATAAATCTATATGAAGTTCTTCTACATAGTCTCTCAAATATTTATCCAGTTCCACCGTTTCAAAAGTGAATGGCTCTTTTTTTAAATCCAGCTTGGAAAATAAGAACAATTCATCTATCAATGAATCCATATCTTTCGCTTTTAAATATACAGTTGATAAATACTTTTCCATTTTCTGAGGGGTGTTTGCTACACCGTCTTTTATCCCCTCAACATATCCAATAATTGAAGTAATAGGTGTTTTCAAATCATGTGAAATATTGGATAATAGTTCTTTCCGATTTTCCTCATACTGAAGCTGAATTTTAACGGACTCTTTTAATTTTATTCTCATTTCATCAAATGTCCGATTTAACTGTCCAATTTCATCATTCGATATATCAATGATTTCAAAGTCTAAATCTCCTGATTTTATTCGTTTCGCACCTTCTTTAAGAAGTGAGATCGGCTTGATGATGCTTCGTGATACTAAATAGTTTAACAGCCCAATAATCATAATAAATAAAAATAGCAAAAAACCAAATAAAATCGGAAACAACTCTCGAGCCAACTCGGCTGAGGAACTCGCCTTTCTTAGTACAAAAATACTTCCTTTACTTTTATCTGAAAAATAAAAATCAAATTTCACATATGTGAAAAAAAAGTCTTCGATCTTAATCGTATCTCGCGTATTGATGTTCGTTTCTTCAAATCCGGGAAGAGACTTAACCAATGCCTGTTTATCGAGAGAGGGGGAAGCATATTCAATTTTCGTATCTTTTCTAACGACAATCCCAATATCCTTCTGATTTATTTTCTTCAACTGCTCTTCATTTAGAAGCTGTGCAGGATTATTTTTAGCCAAGAGCTTTAAATCAAGAAATGCACTTTCTTCTACTGTAGTCAATGGTTTTTGGACATAAGATTTTTTGTAAAAATGCTCTATCGATTTTGTGTCGCCTGTAATCGTAAAAATAATTAAAAACCCAGCGACCAACAGTAAAACGATAGAGATGAATACCACTCCAACGTAAGACAACAGAAACCTCGTTTTAATTGACATATTAATCAACTCCGTTTTTACTTTTCCCTCTCCTATAAATGTTTATTAGGCACTATATAATTGTTTTTTATACAGTTTGTTGAGTTAACACTATCATTAGCTTGTTCTTAAATGCGGATTTACCATTTAAAAGTAACATACAAATCTTAAAACTTTCTAAAATAGGTATGAAATATCTCTAAACATCATTTGTTTGACGGACACTGATCGATTTAATTTCAAAACAGCGATCATTCGTACGATACTACAATTCAGTGTGCATGGTTCTCTAAATTTTAATGGCAGAAGATTTTTTTTGGTTCAACTCCGGAATCATCCCACACCATTGTCTTAGATGGAGCCGACTGCCTGCTTTACATGCTTCCTAAACACCAAGCCGCCTAGAATCGTTTAAATTGTCCCAACAGGATTTTCCCTCATTCAAGTTTCATTTCCCTAGAAAAGCCGCCCAGTTCAATCCTTAGGTAGCGAAACTTTTATTAAAGATGAATATATTTTCACCTTTTTATTGTTTAAATAAAAAAATCTCTTTATAGTTGATTTACGCATTAGCTGTTGCTATTTTATCATTCATGCTTATTTACAACATGATAAACAAATAGATTGGAGGTTTGCATCATGTCACAAGGTCAGTCGCCTTTGATAAAAAGTTACATTGATTCGAATGAAAGACAACGCCAGCTGTATCGTAGGACGTTAATGATTGTTGTCATTTCACAAATTTTTGGAGGGGCCGGACTTGCAGCAGGGGTAACAGTCGGAGCACTAATCGCTCAGGATATGTTAGGGACGGATAGTTTTGCTGGAGTACCAACTGCCCTATTCACTCTAGGTTCCGCTGGGGCGGCGCTACTCGTTGGGCGACTCTCCCAACGATATGGTCGACGTTTAGGTCTCGTAACGGGCTTTATGACTGGTGGGATTGGGGCAATCGGTGTGGTGGTGGCGGCAGTAACCAATAGTATTCCCCTGCTTTTCGCTTCATTACTGTTCTATGGTGCCGGGACTGCTACTAATTTACAGGCTCGTTATGCAGGAACCGATTTAGCCAATTCGACTCAGCGTGCTACGGCCATCAGCATCGCAATGGTTTCAACAACACTTGGGGCTGTAGCGGGTCCAAACTCGGTTAATGTGATGGGTGAGTTTGCCTTATCGATGGGGATTCCAGCACTAGCAGGACCGTTTATTTTAGCGGCCGCAGCTTTCATTCTTGCTGGTTTTATTCTTTTGGTTTTCCTTCGTCCAGACCCTTTCATGATTGCAAAGGCCATTGCTGAGGGACAGGTGGCAGACGACAATAAACTTCTAAGTACACATGCTTTAACAACGAAAAAAAACAAACGAGGTATTATTGTCGGGGCTACAGTAATGATCTTAACTCAAGTTGTCATGGTTGCTATTATGACAATGACACCTGTACATATGAAACATCACGGACATGATTTAAGTCAGGTTGGTATGGTGATTGGCGTCCATATCGGTTTTATGTATCTACCATCCCTGATGACTGGTTACCTCGTGGACAAGTTGGGTAGAACTGTAATGGCAATTGCTTCCGGATTTACTTTACTGGCCGCTGGAGCACTAGCTGCCATGGCACCTGCCAATTCAATGCCAGGTCTCATCGGTGCACTGGCTTTACTTGGTCTTGGCTGGAACTTTGGCTTGATTACTGGAACTACACTCATCGTTGATGGGACGCCCCTTTCCTCTCGTGCAAAGACTCAAGGAAAAGTAGATGTGTTAATTGCATTGGCTGGGGCATTAGCTGGGGTACTTTCAGGAATGGTTGTGGCAAATTCAAGCTACGCAACACTATCTCTTGTCGGTGGTATACTGCCATTAGTACTTATCCCTGTAATTATCTGGTCTCTTTCTACATCTGATAAACCAAACACAAAAGTGAATAAGAATGACTGATAGTTTCAAAATTTCATCTCATCAATTGATGATTTTAGTCCTTTTGTATTCAGTTGGAACCGTTATTTTCATACTCCTTCTCCTTTAGCTTCCATTGCAAAGCAGGATGCGTGGCTTGCGGCATTTCTCGGCACCGGGGTTGCATTGCTGGATATATTAGTTAATGGTCCCGATTCTACCACAAGAAATATTGCCCCAAGCTATACTCTGGCGAAAAAGATTAATGTAGGGGATTTCCACGTGCGAATTGAAGCTATTATCGCTACGATTTGGATCATTACAACCTATACCAGAACGGTGTTTACTACTGCTTTAGGAATGATTATGATCTTTCTTTCAATCATTATTTTTCCAACGGTCCAGGTATCTGGAGAGTTCAATAATAATATTTGGTTATTCTTTGCATCGACTTTTGGTCTGATCATGCCTTTATTATTGCTTATTATAGGTAAACTTAAAAACACAATGAATAAACGAACTTAAATAGCTATCTATGAATCCGATACTGGTAAGTCCAAAAACAACATGGCTGTTTTTTCTTAAGCCTAAAATGATTAAACGGGAGTTCAAAGCATAAAAAAACGACTATCATAAAGATGGTCGTTTTTTATGGTCATTTAAATATGATGGATATGATTTTATCCGTCGTCATCTCGCTATCTACCTCATATGTTCCTGGACGTAATCCGTTGGCCTTGCCTTTTTTCTCAACCTCGTCAGAAAATTCATTGGCATTCTTGATGACTTTTGCTTTTTGAAGTGTTTTGCCTACATCGATGCTTGTCGAGCCTTTAGATACTTTCAGAACTGTACGGTAGATGATTTTTTCAGTTGGTTCTTTTTCTTTTTCTGTTTCTTTTTCGGCTTCCGCCTTATCTTTAATAGATTGCTCTTCTGCTATCTGATCTTCCCATTCTTTTTCAGAATGAATAACATACCCTTTCGAAGCCAGAGACTCTTTCATATCATCTTCCGATAGTTTCTCTGATGTGTCGGTCGCTTCACCTGGTCCAAAGAAGTATACTGCACCGCACAATCCAGCGGCAACAATAAGACCCCCTGCAAAGCTGCGCATTGATTTAGATGTCATTGGCAACATTTCTCCTTTCATTCTTCGTTACTATGTAAGGAGTAAGCAAGCGTTCTATTTCATTTTCCGGCTGTTTTGTTTTCAACGCGATGCTTTCAAAAGAATAGCCCCGCTTATGTAAGTCGAGTACTTCACGCAACAAGTTCCGCTTTTCGGAAGACATGGCAAGTATGCCCGACTCTTGCACCGTAATTTCAGCATCTATCTCGATGTTCCTGATTTTTTCATGTAATACATTCATTTCATCTCCAAAATTGCTAGCAAGCATTTCCAATTGACTGTCCACTTTCATTGAATCCTTTTTAATAAACGACAAAATGAACAGTAAAACTGCTGCACCAAACAAAATGACTAGAGCCCATTCCATCATTCTATGTCCCTCCTTAATCTTTGTATCTATAATCTCGCTTTCTAATTATATATTGATTTGCACCAAAACTCGATTTAAAAGAACAAAATATTACGATAGTCATGTATTTATGACAAAAAAAGGCGAGAGTTGGCTATCCTTCAATAATTATAATGGTAAAACACATATTAACACCTTCCATTTTAATACTATTTTACCATTATCAAATGATGAATCAAAGCTTTGTTAATATATTTTGATCATGTAATAATCCTGCATATAAAATTTCCACAACATGAGGGAATAGAGGTTTTTCATCATTAACAGCTTTTTTTTCATCGTTTGCTCGTTTCTTCACGTTCATTTTCACTTTTCCTCTTAGCGGAATTCCCACCTGAAGTATATTAAATGACAAATGCCCTTCAAAACGATAAGATATATACTATTAGGTTCCTTTCCTGTTTCATTAAATAGGTGTGATTTTATCGTGCACCATACTTATTGAATGCATGCAAGATAATAAGGAGGAAACAATGAATATAAAAATAAATAAGATACCGCGCTTCATGCAAGCCGAAATGGAACAGCTTCAATCAAAATTATCTCCCTTGTTGAAAAAAAATATGAAATACAGACTTTTATCAACTGTGATGATAGGTTTTTCCATCATTAATCTTTTTTTCCTTTTATTTAAGGGCGAATCATTACCCATCTCGAAAATTGCTCTTGGAATTTATGCATTGGTAGGAGCTGTTGGGTTTGCTCTCTTAAAAGAAAATAAACACAATCAAAAAGAAATAGTGAAAATGAGCCAAAAATATATGTTGGAAAGAATGAAAAAAAGTAACTATTTAACAGATGCCAGGAAAAGTAATTACTATAAAAGGGTAAATGATCAGCCGCTTTTTGCCATGAATGTTTTTTTTGAGTTTCTCTCTGAAGAACAACAAAGGATGAACAGAACCTCACACGAGGAATAAATGCAAAAGGAAGTTCGTAAATTACTATACCCGTTGGAATCAGCCAACGATTAGCGCTTAAAAAAATATAAGATAAAAAACACCCCAACCCGTTGGAATCGGTTACCTGCCGATTCAAACGGGTTGGTTGTGTAGCCTTTGAAACTGTCTACTTAACGAGGTAAAACTACTTTACGATAGATCCTTTCCAAAAAAGTAATTAGTCTTGGAGGTTCTTATCAATAAGTTCGTGAAAATAGACTGCAGCATGTTCGGTCGGAGAAAAGATACCATTTGTAAATGCCTGGGAACTCAATCCTTTTTGCAATTTTTCCACCAGGTCAAAATCTTCCTGCCTTACTTGATCAACAAATTTAAAATATTCTTCTTTTTCTTTTGTTGTGATTTCATTGAGGGAGTAATCACGATAAATACCTAGTGATGTCTCTGCATCAACAGGAACTACTTGAATGGTGTTCACATTCCCGTCTCCTGGATAAACGTTAATCATCATATTTGGCCAAATCCAATAAAAGCGCGCTTGGTCACCTTCAGCATTCTTGCTCGCTGCCATATATTGATAGGTGAATTTGTCGTGTGTCGTTGTGCAAAAGTTCGATATATCAAAAGATTTTGCAAAGCCAGGATGGGCAATGGAACAATGATCACATTCAAGGTAGTTGTCAACAACAGCTTTCCAATTAGCTTTAACTTCACGCCGAGTTTCCCTAACTAGTTTTAGAGAATCAAAGAAGGGATACTCTTTCATTCCCTCTAAAAATTCCTGATATACTTCTGCCAGAGAAGCGGCATTTTGGTCCAGATTGACAAAAACCATAGCATTCTGAACTTCTAAGCGAATGGATTTCATACAGCTGTGTTCTCCCAGTTCATTCGTTTTAAAATTAGGAGCCCTATTTACATTTCCATCTAATTTGAACGTCCATCCATGGTATCCACATTGTAAAACTTTTTTATTTCCTTTGTCAGAGTTTTCTACTTTCATTCCGCGATGAGGACAAATATTGTAGAAAGCACGCAGTTCACCATCAGTACCGTGAGAAACGATAATAGGCTCACCTGCGATATCCAATGTCAAGAAATCACCTACTTTTTCAAGTTGGCTGGTATGCCCGACTAATATCCAATTTTTACTGAAAATCTTTTTTCTTTCTTCATTAAATACTTCTGGATCGACATAACTTGAATATGGTAGTGTAGGGCTGAACTGTACATTTTCTTTAATTGACATATTGAAAGTCCCTCCTGATAATTATCTGATTTTTTTCAATAAAACCGCTTCGTACAATTTTTATTCTAGTTATACCCGATCCATATAGACTGTCTTGACTTCTGTATAGAATTCAACTGCACTCTTCCCTTGTTCACGGCTGCCTGCACTTGAATTTTTACATCCGCCAAATGGCATTTGCGGTTCAGTTCCTGCTGTTTCCGAATTGACATGGACAAGACCCACTTCTACATCCTCAATAAATCTTTGAGCCGCCGTTAAATTATTCGTGCAAATTGCTGCGCTCAATCCATATTCGGTATCATTCGCCATCTTAACTGCTTCCTCATAATTTTCTGCCTTAAAAAGTGCGATGACTGGTCCAAAGATTTCTTCACGTGCAATGCGGGCATGTTGAGCAACATTTTCAAAGATAGTCGGTCGTACATAAAAACCGTTCGCCAATTCCTCTTCAGTCGGAATCTCTCCTCCACACAATAGCGTTGCTTCTGATTTCCCAACATCAATCATTTCAAGCACGCCATCGCGTTGTGATCTAGATACAGCCGGACCAATATATGTTTCTTCGTTGAGAGGGTCGCCCACTTTTAATTCTTTCGTACGAGCTACAAGACGGTCACGGAATGCTTCATAAATTCCTTCTTCGACAATCACCCTGCTAGTGGCTGTGCATTTTTGCCCAGTGGACTTAAAAGCTCCACCTACAGCAATTTCCACTGCTTTATCTAGATCAGCATCAGCTAGTACGACGAGCGGGTTTTTCCCTCCCATTTCCACTTGCACTTTCTTCCCATGTTCAATGGCTTGTTTTTGAATTTGCTGACCTACTTGATTCGAACCGGTAAAAGATATAGCCTTCACATCCGGATGTTCCACTAATTCAGCACCAATGACGGAACCCCTTCCGAATACACAATTAATGACTCCAGCCGGAAGACCCGCTTCATCCAATGCTTTTATCACATGATAAACTGACTTAGGTGTAAGGTCAGCCGGTTTAATTACGACTGTATTCCCATAAATAAGGGCCGGTGCCAGTTTCCACACAGGGATGGCAATTGGAAAGTTCCATGGTGTAATCAAACCAACCGGACCGAGCGGAGTACGAGTTGTGTACAAAAATGTATTGGCATTCGCTGAAGGAATTACTTCTCCAAGTGGCTGCCGGGCTTCAGCAGCATAATATTCAAGAATGCTAGCAGCTCGATTGGCTTCCCCCATCCCTTCCAAGAATGTTTTTCCTTCTTCCTTTATCAAATCCCGACCTACTTCCTGCATATTCTTTTTCAAAATATCAGCTGCTTTCTGCAAGTATGAAGCCCTTTGCTGAAACGATAGTTTTTTCCAAGCAGGAAATGAATTTTTTGCGGCAGCCACTGCATCATGTAAATCTGCGGCCGCACTAGATGGAAATTCCCCTAAATTTTCTCCATTATGGGGACTAAGGTTTTCCTTATACTCCCCAGTAGTTGGTTCTTTCCATTTTCCATTAATATAATTTAAATAACGCATACGATTTCCTCCCACATTCTATTGATGGTAGATTTTCTTTATGGTTGCACTTTGTCTGCATATGAACAATATTTTCTATTGAACGAAATCATTGGGCGGTTCATTTGATAAGACCGGAACCTCTATTTTCCTTCTCGTATATCTAAAATAGTAAAATATATAGCTAGCAACGACGAAACCTAATCCCCAATACAACGAATTACGCTGTGTCGGGTCATAAGCGGTAAAAACGAAAATACCTAGACACATAAGAATGCAGAGAATCGGGACAAATGGGAAGAAAGGTACTCTATACTTCAGATCTTCAATCTTTCCGCCTTCTCTGATATATTGCTTACGGAATCTGTACTGTGCCAACGCAATTGCTATCCAAGTAAGTAATCCTCCAACCCCGCTTATAGACAGTAACACAACAAATAACGTTTCTTCTGCTACTACACTAGTAAGTAACGACAGCAAGGCAAAGACCATGCTGATAAGTAAGGCGTTAATTGGTATACCACGCCGATTGAGCTTTCCAAATGAAGCATGCGCCATACCGTTTTGAGAAAGGGAGAAAAGGATCCTCGTACATGCAAACAGACCCGTGTTCCCAACAGAAAGGACTGCCGTCAAAATTACGAAATTCATAATGTCGGCAGCATAAGGGATGCCTACCATTTCAAACACGGTAACAAATGGGCTTTCCATCACCCCAACTTCTTGCCACGGAACGATAGCCGACAAGACAAAGATTGCTAGTACATAAAATAGCAACACACGTATTACGATATTTCGAATCGCTCTCGGAATGGTCTGTTGCGGGTTTTCCGTCTCTCCTGCTGCAACCCCCATGATTTCTGATCCCTGAAATGCATATACGACCGTCATCATCGATACAAACACACCTGTGAACCCTGTAGGGAATAGTCCATCACCTATAAAGTTAGAAAAAAACGGAGCAGGCTTTGCATCCATATGAATCAATCCAAACATCGCTGCCGCACCGATAATGATGAACAGAATAACGGCAAGTACTTTAATCCCTGAGAACCAGTACTCTGTTTCTGCGAAACTTCTTGTTGTTAACGCATTAATACTGAACAAAAGGACGGTAAATATCGTGCACCAAACCCATACTGGTATATCAGGAAACCATCTAGTCATGAGCAAACCAGCCGCTACAAATTCCAGGCCTACGTATAGAGCCCAGCTCAGCCAGTAAATCCATCCAATGACAAATCCAGTGGCGGGTCCAATAAATTTCGTTGCATGGACCTGAAAGGAACCGGACACCGGCATCACTACCGATAATTCACCGAGACATATCATCGCCAAGTACATTAATAAACCACCGACCAAATAGGCAATAATCGCTCCTGCGGGTCCGGCTTCCCCGATTGCATAACCTGATCCCAGGAAAAGGCCTGTTCCAATTACCCCACCTAAGGAGAGCATAAATAAATGTCTGCTCTTCATTGATCGCTGTAATTCTTTTGGCTGATTTTCAGGTACTGTTTGCATGAATACCCTCCGTTTCTAATCGAATACCTGGCCTATACACCTTTAATTAACACAAGATAACGAGAGTTGCCATTATTCTGAAATCAAAGCACATCATTGTGCAGATAACGCTTCGGAAGGCTCCCCATATTCTAGCAAGTCGCCTATTGTTGGTTTAAATATTTCATAAGCTACTTCTCTTTGAGATTTATTTTGGTTTTTTGCCTCTGTAAACAATTGATACGTATTTTTTCTACATAGTTTTTCAATATCATCAACTACAGCTTGTGGGTTTGGTTTAACTAGTCCGAAAATAATCACATCATAAAATCTTATCGCCCCCAGATTGGCTACAAAATCATTGACAAGATCAATTCCTCTTTGTTTTATGATTTCGTCCCCCTCAGGAGAAAGGGGAATGTTTGCCGCTTCCACAATCAAGCTTGCTTTTACGCTATTAGCATTGGAACTGTGGATGACATCTTCGAGTGCGGACGGAATTAAAATGTCGCAATCTATATCGAGCCATTCCGTGTTCGATCTTACATCATAATGCGGTTCAAAAAATGCTTTATCCATTTCTCCGTACAAATTCTTGTGATCAATAAGCTTTTGGACATCTAATCCTTCTTCACACGTTACTAAAAGGGCTGCATCAGAAATTCCAACCACTTTATAACCTAACTGGCACATTTTCAATGCGCAGCTTGCTCCTACACATCCGAATCCTTGAATGACAACTCTCGCTTCATCTTTTCCGTTTTTAAATTTCCATGCTTCATCTGCGGAAAATGCTACACCGTAGCCCGTAACGACATCGTTTAAAAACAACCCGTCAATTTTTGTCGTCAACAGTTCATCGAAGTCTTTTATCCCTTGCAGAACATTCGGGTTTTGCTTCATTGATTTCGTAAGAGGGATATCAATACCAAATTCTTTAAATATTTTGAGCACATCGTCATATTTGGTACCTAAATCACTGCCTAAAGATACCCCGATGTCTATATAAGGCATCATCGCAATTAGAAATCTTCTTAATACTGCATACGCGTCTGGCGCTTTATAATCATAGGCAATTCCCGCTTTACAACCGCCAGTCGTCTCAGACTCACAAGCTACATACTTATAAGCCATCGCCTCAGCTAACCTTTCTACCTCTTCTCTTGTAACCGTTGGATGCATTCTCGTACCGCCGCCTGCGTAGCCTTTCACAAAATTATGAACGACCAGCCAGCCTTTTGCATCTGTTTCCGTATCGTTCCATTCGACAACTAAATATGGTTTTAACATCTTTGAAACCTCCCCAAAACCTTCCTTTTATTCGTTCCTACTACCTTCTAATGCAAACAATACCTAAGCATTTATGCCGGCTACTATTTGTTGGACACGAGCTTTTCGTGTACTTCTTTCTTGTCTTGGCCTACAGAAAGAATCTTTGGATTGACTGTAACCTCGATAACAGCCGGAAGCCCTGAAGCAATCGCCCTTTGCAGCGCTGGCGCAAATTCACTATTTTTTTCAACCTTTTCACCATGCGCTCCAAATAAGCGGGCCAATTCGGCAAAATTAGGATTGGACAAGTCCGTTCCAACGACCCGATTTGGAAAATGCCTTTCTTGATGTGCACGAATTGTTCCGTAAATATTGTTGTTCACAACAATGGATATGATCGGAATTTTATATCGTACAGCCGTTTCAATCTCCTGGAGAGTCATCATAAAGCCGCCATCTCCTGAAAAAGAAACCACATGTTTGTGAGGCTGCGCCAGTTTTGCCCCTATTGCCGCAGGCAGTCCATATCCCATGGCCCCCGATGTTGGCCCCACATAAGTATTTTCATGTTCAAAGCGATAATATCTCGATAGCCATCCAAAAAAGTTGCCTGCATCATTTGTAATAATGGTATCCTTTGGAAGACTGGCAGCAATGTCATGCATGAATCCGTCCATGTCCACGAAATCTTCTGTGTAGTCGGGCTTCGTTTCAGAAAATTCCATATATTTATCGTGCAATTCTTTTACATTATCTTCATTTGAAATAGAAGAATCTGAACCTTGCGCTTGCACCGCTTGTTCTAAGAAACTCTTGGCATCGGCTTCAATGGCAAGAGAAGGAGCATACACTTTACCAAAAGTATCGGGACAAATATCCACATGGATCAGTTTTGTATGTTTAGAAAGCAAGGTGTAATCTTGTGTTCCTACTTGAGAGAATCTCGTCCCTAACGCCAAAACAACATCTGCGTCTCGGATTGCATCAAGTAAATATTGAGGTGTCCCAAACCCAAGCCATCCTGCATAGCAAGGGTGGGAATTCGGAAACGCGTCGAATCGGCGGAAAGCGGTTACAACAGGTAGTTTCATTGCCCCGGCAAACTGTACAAGCAGCCTGTTAGACCTAGCATGAATCACACCGCCACCAGCAATCAATACGGGGCGCTTCGCGTTTCGTAACGTCTCTATAGCCTGCTTCACATCTTCCATATGTGGTTGAGGAGGAAGCGAGCGATAAGAATGATTGATGCTCAACTCTGCCTCATCCTCTAACATGTCATGCGGCAAAGACACTAATACAGGGCCCGGACGTCCCGACCGTGCCATATGAAACGCCCGTTGCAATAATTCCGGGATCCTTTCGACACGATCGATTTCTACCGTCCATTTACATAAATGACTGAAAAAGCCCGTCAAATTTACTTCCTGAAATGCTTCCTTTTCTTTAAAAGGGCGTTCAACCTGCCCAATAAGCGCAACCAAAGGGGTTGAATCTTGAGCAGCAGTATGGATACCGATAGCTAAGTTTGTCGCACCCACTCCACGTGTTGCCATGCAAACTCCTACCTCACCAGAAGCCTTCGCATACCCTTCTGCCATAAAAGAGGCACCACCCTCATGCCTGGCAGAAATAAGTTCTATTTCAGAATGTTGATATAGTGCGTCCATTACACTAAGATAGCTTTCACCTGGTACACAAAAAGCTTTTTTTACCCCTTCTTTAGCCATTACTTCTACGACCGCTCTTCCTCCATTAACTTTCATAATCAAGCCTCCCGCTTTCAAAAACGTGTTTTTGTTCTAGTAATTTATGTTTATATGAATATTGAACTCATTTTTACTATTATTTAACAAGTTTCCCCATACCCGAAACTTGTTCACCATCTTCTTCCACATGGATTGAAGTTTTTCTTGTCACAGCACTAACCCCCAAAGTTACTGCAATGTTTATAAGTAATACAGCTAACCCCACATCAAGATCCTGTACTGCTTGCGGTAGTGATGGAAATAATGTGGCAAGTGTCGTACCTGAAGTAGTCGAGTATATGACAAGCAGAATTCCCACAATCATGCCGACAAAAGCTCCTTGAACGGTAACGGGATTCTTTTTCCACAGACTGAAAAAAAGAGCTGGGAACAACTGTGCCATGAAACTATATGCCATAAGATACAACGTAAAAATTGACTCCCCGCCATTGAACGTAAAGTATAGAGTCACTATAGAAATGACCGGTACTAACATCCTGCTCAAACTCCGAAGTTGTTCATCTGATGTATTCGGTTTCCAAACCTTATATACATTTTTTGAAAGTATCGTGGCCGTAGCCGTCAACACGAGTGAACTAGGTATTAGGGCCGCCATCGCCCCAGATGCTCCAATCACTCCAACAAACCAGGGATCGAATGACATCTTCGCCATTTTAAATAAAGCTAAGTCTGCTTCTGCTCCCTGTAAATTCGGAACTTGAAGTATCGCAGAAAAACCAATAAAAAGCGAAAAAATGATGATTACTTGATAAATTGGCATAATCCCAGCATTCCAACGAAGTGATTTTGGACTTTTTGCAGAGAACACTCCCGCTAACATATGAGGAAACATATAGAAGGCAAGTGCCGTCATAATCGTAGCGGAAATGAACCAAGAGATACTCATTCCTTGTTCAGGGAATAACAATAATCCTTGTTTTGCTGTATCGATTGCTTCAAACATCGGCTGCAAACCACCGTAATAATGAAGTGGAAAATAAATCCCCATAAAGACGACAACTGCCAAAATCATGATATCTTTAATGACGGCCGTCCATGCTACACCATGCATTCCTGAAGCCGTTACATAAATTGTGATTGCAATTACACTTACAACTATAGCCACATTAGGAGAGATGGAGCCATAGGAGGCTTCCGATACGATTATTCCTAACCCTTTCAACTGCATGATCAGATAAGGAATAATTGAAATAACGCTAATTACCGCCACAAGAATACCTAAAGCCGGACTATTGTACTTTTTGTCATAAAAATCAGATTGAGATATGACATTGTTTTTTTTGGCATACCTCCAAATTGGCGGCAACAGCCAATAGGCGATTACAAAATAGAAGCAATTGAAAGCGTATAAGGCAGGAGGCATACCGGATCTATAAGCTCCGCCGCTGGCCCCCAGAAACGTATATGTCGTAAACATTTCACCTGCAATCAAAAAGAAGAGCAAAAAGCTGCCGAAACCTCTTCCACCTATAGCCCATTGTTCCAAACTCATATTTTTACCTTTTCGTGCTTGAAGTCCTAACCAAATACACAGAACGAGAAAGAAAGAGATAACAAGCAGGGCTGCATTCATCAGTCTTCTTCCTCCTTAGTTGCAGGATCAAGTTTATTAGCAATCATCAAAAATACAGATGTAAGACATACCCATAATATGGCCCAAAAAAGAACAAATGGCATTCCTAAAACATAAGGTTCAATTCGATTGATAACAAAAAGCGAGCCGAGTGCTGGTATCACACTTATCACATAGATCATTTTCTTCATTTGTTCACCATCCTTATCAACAAATGCCAACCTGAACTTTTTAATACCTTGCTATTTTAAAAAACATACGTGTACTTACATTGACACCCCTTTAGTTAAGGGCTCATTTACAGCCCAATTCGGTTTTACACCAGTAAGAACTTGTTCCACTTGCATGGCAGCATGTACAGCCATCCGTATCGAACCTTCCTTCGTCAATGCCGCATTATGAGGACTGACAATCACATTATCCAATTTAAAAAGAGGATTCCATTTATCAGGAGGCTCAACTTCAAACACGTCTATTCCAGCGCCGGCAATTTTGCCCGCTTGCAAAGCATTTACTAAATCACTTTCCTTCACTACACCGCCCCTGGAAGCGTTTACAAAATAGGAAGAAGGTTTCATCCAGGTAAACTCACGGCTTCCGATTATACCCTTCGTTGTTTTCGTTAACGGCAGATGCAGACTTATAACATCAGAGTTTCTGAATAACCATTCTAAATCTGTTACTATCTCTAATTCCGAGTCCATGCCGGCTGTAACATAGGGGTCGTAGCCAATTACTTTCATATCGAAGCCTTTCGAAGCCTTTTTGGCCAGTATTCTGCCGATTCTACCTAGTCCAATAATCCCCAAAGTCTTGCCTTCCAAGTCCATGCCAAAAAGTTGATTACGGATAGCAAAATTCCCACTGCGCAGCTCTTTATCAGCCAAGTTTAAATTTTTGGACAATGATAAAATCAATGCCATTACATGTTCAGCTACAGCATTCGCATTTGCCTCTGGCGTATTTGTTACATAAATGCCACGTTCTGTAGCTGCTTCGATATCAATATTGTCCAAGCCCACTCCATACTTAGCGATTACTTTGAGGTTTTCAGCTGCTTGAATAACATCTTTATTTATTACAGCCGTCGATCTCGTTAATACTGCATCACAATCCTTGATTTCTTCGATTAGAATTTCTTGCGCCAGGTCAGACCCTACTTTAATCTTATAGCCTCTTTCCACTAAATAACTTTTGCCCTCTTTCTCAATATCTTGTGGAATATACACTAAATGACTCACATGCCCACCACCCTTTCTTGTTAACCCGGAAGGATAAATCTTTCCTACTCCTTTGTATATATACAATAATTGTGCCAACATAAAAAACATCAGTATTATCCAAGAAACAAGCCTTTTCGTTCTTAATCAAGACATAAATGAAGTTAACAAATTGTTTCAAAATGAATTAATTTGTTTCTTTATGTTTCAATTTGTTTCAATATGTAAATTTTTCATCTTTCTCCATAAAGTCGTGCGACTCATCCCTAACTCAGAGGCAGCTTTTCCCTTATTATAATTAACCCTTATTAACGTTTGAACAATTCTTTCACGCTCGGATAAATGTATCCCAGGCGACATCCCGCTTTCTTCCTCTTGTTTCAACACTATTTTCTTTTTACTATTATTCGGAAAAAACATTTCGATATCGTACACATCAATTAACTTGTCTTTATAAAGAACGCTTAATCGCTCACAAAAATTTTGCAATTGGCGAATATTCCCTTCCCAGTTCTCTTCACTCAGCTTTTTCTTGGCAGCATCCGTAATCTTAATTTGTTTTTGATCCGAATGACCTTTCTGAATAAAAGCATTCACCAATAACGGAATATCCTCCCTGCGTTCCCGAAGTGGAGGCAATAAAAGGTCCAGTACACTCAAGCGATAATACAGATCTTCGCGAAAGTCATTACTTTTGACCATTTGCATGAGGTCTTTGTTCGTTGCCGACACAATTCTCACATCAACCGGAATTACTTTATCATCGCCAATGCGCATAATTTCCCGCTCTTGCAGGACACGGAGCAGCCGGCTTTGCATTTTTGGGGAGATTTCCCCTATTTCATCCAAAAAGATGGTACCTCTATGAGCAAGTTCAAAAAATCCTTGCTTTCCGCCTTTCATAGCACCCGTGAAAGCTCCTTCTGCATATCCGAAGAGCTCACTTTCCAATAAATTTTCGGGAAGCGCCGCGCAATTAATGGCTACAAACGGTTTATTTTTCCGGCTGCTATGATTATGTATGCTTTGGGCGAATATTTCCTTGCCCGTTCCGGTTTCTCCAATTATAAGAATGTTTGAATCTACTTCACTATAATGTTGAGCTGTTTCAATCGTCCGCTTAATTTCGGGACCCCGATACAATATATCATCAAATGTGTACTTAGCCACATGTCCGCGTAAATGTAACTTCCGATAGAATTTCCCTTCCATTTCCTGAATGCGTGTAACATCTTGAAAGGCGACCATATCCCCCACTTTTTTACCTTTTAAAAATATCCCAACTTTTTTTACCGATAATTGAATAGATTGGTAAGCAACGATATCTTTTTCGTATTCATCGTCACTTAAAAACATATCACGAAATTTTCCATGCTTTATTATTTCATATATAGAATTTCCAATTAAGTTCCCCTTGGAAATGGATAATATCTCCTGAGCCGCCGTATTAAATACAGATATTTGCCCTTTTAAATCTATAGCAATAACCCCTTCATAGGCATAATTAAGAATCGTTTGATAGCGCTTGGTCTTCTCCTGTTCCCTTCTACTGACAAGAGCTACTCTTTTCGCCTCGATCAACGCCTGCCGAAATGATTCCTTTCCAGTATTAACGAGAATGGCTCCCAATCCTATCTCTTCAGCATATTTACAGGTACTTAAACCACTTAGCACCACCTCACAGCCATCACTGACCGCTAAATCTACTAAACTGGCGGAGGACTCGATATCATTTAATATATAGGACTGGATTGGCAAATCAACGATATCAGAAAGGTTTTCCACGCCATAAATCATATTTAACGCTCCAATAACGGCCACTTTTTTACTGCCAAAACGTGCCTTGCAATCATACAGACAACGAATGAGATCTATACCTTGTACAGGTATATCAACGATAGGAATTAATTCATTGCATTCCTTTAAAAGCTTCGTGATTAATCCCCGTGAGATGACTACATCAGCATCAAGCTTCAGCTTCACAATCTGATCAGCATCCACAACTACCTCCTCTAACACAAACTTCACTGAACCATCATCATTATTTTCCGCTTCTTCCAATTGGTTGAATTCCTCAAATCTTTCAAAAGCGTCCGTTATATACCCTTTTCGAGGAACAACGAGTTTAATTTTTATCAAAGCACACACCTCAAAATCATATAGGTTTATTGGATATTATCTACTAGCATTAAACATGGACTTGAAATAATCGAGATAGCTAAGAATGGCAAGCAAAATTTTCAATCATATGAAAATTAAATGGCTTGCTATCCTGATTACCAATTGGCACTTTCCAAAAAAATTAATCGTCCGCAATTTATTTAGATATTTCATTTATGAAAAATCTCTTTTGAAAAATAAAAAACCCTGTTATCGTGGGTTTTTTCGAATGTTTTGATAATGATCCAAAAACATTAGTCACCTATTTAAAGGGGTATGGGTGTCACATTCAAACGCCACTAACCTTTTTCTTCGAATGTTTATGTTCCTCTGATCTTCATCGTTAGAATACGCATGTAACATGAACTTCAGTATAAAAACAAATTACTGGTATATCATTTTATTCATCACCTATTTTTTTCATAATTTTCATTCCTTTCACACTAATAGTACATATTCCTTATATTCTTCATACAAATGGGGAATTCCTTTTGATTTTTTAGTAACTGATAATAAAATTAGGCTAAAAACATATAATCCCGTTCAAGAAATCCTGAACGGGGTTTTTCAATAAACACATATTGGGTATTTGAGGACAGGGTTTGTTGTCAATCTTCTTAAATTGTTCCATGGTGATTTTTACTTACGAACTAACGAAGGATCGGCAATGACAAGGATTTTCCCGGACTTGATGTCTTCCACATATTTATCGACTTCCGCTTCCTTCAGTCCAATATCCAATAATGGCTTCCTCAATCCGCCTGCTCCTGATGCTGCACCGGCTGCCGCTCCGCCAAACGTGGCGAAAATCGGGCCTGCTGCCAAAATCGGACCAATTCCCGGTACGGCTAATGCACTCATTCCAATAAGTAGGCCAGTCAATCCGACAGCTCCTCCAGCTGCTGCCCCAGCTACCAATCCATCAGTCTTAGCTGGGCTGACTTCCTCAGCTTCATTTGGTAAGTTATCAATGTTTTTTGCTACTACTGATATTTGATCGGAGTTATATCCTTGTTCCTTTAAATTTCCGACTGCCGAAATCGCTTCATTTTCATTTTCATATATTGCTATAAACCTCTTGTCCATAAGTATCTGCTCCTTTAAAAGTAATGTACTATACAATACCCTTAATTGAGTTTTAATAACCTTCTATGCAAAAATGAATGTCACTCCCGGATTTGCCCCTGGCCATAAATGAAATACTTGCTCGATGTTAAGGCAGGTAAACCCATTGGTCCACGTGCATGAAGCTTTTGCGTGGATATGCCGATTTCTGCTCCATAACCGAATTCAAAACCATCTGTAAAGCGAGTGGAAGCATTGTGATAAACGGCTGCTGCATCTACTTTATTTAAAAATAAGGAAGCGTTTTGTTCATCTTCTGTTAGGATTGCTTCGGAATGTTTCGTACCGTATCGGTTAATGTGTTCAATGGCATCCGATACACCGTTTACTACTTTCACGCTGATTTTCAATGCTAGGTATTCAGTTGACCAATCTTCCTCCGTAGCCGTTTTCGCTTTCGGAAAAGCGTTACAAACTGCTTTGTCTCCGTAAACTTCAATACCCTTTTCGTCGAGGATTTCCAAAATTCGTTTTCCATTTTCTTCAAACCATTTTCCGTGTATTAAAAGGCTCTCAATTGCATTGCATACGGAAGGCCGCTGTGTTTTACCGTTCAATACAATCTTCTCAACCATGGTGATATCTGCCGTTTGATCAATGAAAATATGACAATTACCTGCCCCCGTTTCGAGGACGGGAACAGTGGACTCCTTAATGACCGTTTCAATTAAATTCTTTCCACCGCGGGGAATCAAAACATCTAAATACTCATTAAGATGAAAAAGTTCCTTAGCGGTTTCACGGCTTGTATCCTCGATTAACTGAACAGCGTCCACTGGAATTTCCGTTTTCTCTAAAGCTTTATGAATGGAAGAGACTAGGGCCATATTCGAGTTCTTGGCTGACGAGCTGCCCCTTAATAGGACGGCGTTCCCCGTTTTCAAGGATAATGTAGCTGCATCGATGGTCACGTTCGGCCTTGCTTCATAAATCATCCCGATTACACCGATCGGCACCCGTAACTTTTTAATTAATAAACCATTCTCTTTTTCGATCGTCTCCAATTGTTCCCCAATTGGATCATTTAAATCGATTAAAAGCATAATGGCCGCAGCCATGTCATCTATACGGTTACCATTTAACATAATTCGATCCAATGTAGACTCACTGAAGCCTTTTTTCCTGCCATCTTCCAGATCCTTTTGGTTTTCTTTTATCAAAAAATCTTTATCGATAATAAGTTGCTTGGCAATTTTCTCAAGTGCTTCATTCTTCTTTTCCGTTGTCAATCCAATTAGCTGGAAACTTGCTGCTTTCGCTGCCTTTCCTTTCGCAATCACTTCACTCATTTTCAAATTGCCCCCTTTTCCTTCGCTAAAATTGATCTTCCCCTATGCTTTCACCCATTTATCGCGGTGGATGACCTCTATGGATGTGAACACAAGCTCGGTTGTCCGCTTGCCCATAGCCTGTTTTAATTCTTCGTCAGAATAAAGAACCTCCCCCCGCCCCAATAATCCATTTGCACCATAGACCTCGACGACATCCCCCTTACTGAACACACCTTTAATTTCATAAATCCCAGCCGGTAATAGACTGCTGCCATTTGAAACTAAAGCCTTTTCAGCACCTTCATCAACGAATATTTTTCCGGATACTTGTGAATGAAGGGAAATCCACTGTTTGTTTTTCGTTACAGTCGTCAAGACATCATTGCCGATATAGGTGCCATCACCATTGCCCTCCAGGGTCGTAAGAAGTTTTTCACTCCCTTCACCAGATCCGATAAATACTTTCACTCCCAGAGACAGTGCTGTTTGGGCTGCAATCAGCTTCGATTTCATACCACCTGTACCAACACTGGAACCAGCTCCTTCGGCCATTTGCAATAAATCCGCCGTAACTTCGGAAAGCTTATCAAATCGTTTGGCACTTGGATTTGTTTGGGGATTGGAATCATAAAGCCCATTAATATCCGTTAAAATGATCAAATGGTTAGCGTGAACCAACCCGCTCACGAGGGCTGAAAGCATATCATTGTCACCGAATGTCAACTCTTCGACCGATACCGTATCGTTTTCATTAATAATTGGAAGTATGCCGCGTTCAAGTAATTCCATTAATGTTGCATATGCATTTTGATATCGATCTTTTTTCGAGAAATCTTTCCGTGTCAATAAAATCTGCGCTGGAACGATTCCAAAGTGCCCTAATTGTTCCATATATGACTGTATCAATAGGCTTTGCCCTACAGCTGCAGCCGCTTGTTTCCCTTTAAGAGTGACAGGTCTCGTAGGATATCCGAGCTTGCGAAAACCTGTCGCTACCGCACCTGATGAAACAAGGACCACTTCATGTCCCGCTTTCCTTAATGCTGCCACAGCCTGGATATGATCGGAAAATTTGTTTTGGTCGATTTCACCTTGTGTATTCGTTAAAGAACTACTTCCTATCTTTACAACGATGCGCTTCTTTTCCATCGATTTTTTCCTCCAATAAATAGCATAGACATGAAAAAAAGCCCTTTTCATCCTTGAAATAAGGACGAAAAGGGCTTCTCTCCGTGGTACCACCTTCATTGAATGCAAGTTGATGCATTCCACTTTGCCTGTTAACGCCAGGATCTGCGCCTATGTTTTGCATAGGACTCAAGAAGCAGGTTCTGCGCTTTCCTGTCGCGGGTCTTCCAGCAATTGACGCCGCTCTCTGTCACAGTAATTCTCGCATACTAATCTTCTCTCAACGTTCATGGTTTTAATATAGTATGCTAAATTATCTTCTTGATGTCAATAACATTCCTAAGATGAATGAACCTTATAACGCTATGGCCGGTCCAAAGAACTCATAGTGAATTTTATCCGAGTCGATCCCCAACTCTTTTAGGTAAGTGATGATGGCTTTCATGAAAGGAACAGGACCACACACATAATAATCAGCTTCAGGTTTTACATGACGGCTCAATAATTCCTTATCGATATACCCTTCCTTCTCAAAATTCGGCATGTTCTTATCATCCTCACTCGGATTTTTAAAAACAAAGGATAATTGATAGCTGGCAAGCTTGTGTTTAATATCTATTAATTCCATTCTAAACGGCTGTAAATGACCATTATCGGACGCATGAATGAATTGGACATCACGATCAGGTTTTTGTTCAGCTACGGCATGGACCATACTCATGAAAGGTGTTATGCCAACGCCTCCGCTCAAGAATACTGCAGGTGTTCGTTTTTCCAAATCGATCGTGAAATCACCTGCAGGAGCCGTTACGTCTATACTGTCGCCCATCTGAATGGATTCATGTAAGTAGTTAGAGACCCTACCATCAGGAGAGATTCCCGGCTTTTCTTTTTTAACGGAAATCCGGAAGTAATCTTTTCCTGGTACATCGGACAAACTATATTGACGGTTGAATAAATATCGTTCACCTGGTATCTCGATACGAACGGTGATATATTGTCCAGGAAGAAATGATGGAACCTCATCTTCATTTGATGGCTTTAAATAAAAGGAAGTGATTACATCACTTTCTCGTACTTTTTCAACCACAGTGAATGGTTTGAAATCCGACCATCCACCGACCTGATTGGAAGCTTGGTCGTACATTTCCTTTTCGATGCTAATGAATACATCGGCAATGACTCCATAGGCCTCTCCCCAAGCTTGGAGAATTTCTTCTGTAGCAGCATCTTGTAATACTTCCTTGATAGCACCTAATAGATATTGTCCTACAATGGGATAATGTTCCGGTTTAACTGCGAGACTTCTGTGTTTTTGTGCTATTTGCTTTACGGCAGGTAATATCGTTTCAAGTTGATCTATATGTTTAGCTGCAGCCAAAACCGTGTTGGAAAGTGCAGTTTGCTGACGCCCTTTTTTCTGATTGGCGTGATTGAAAACATTTAATAATTCAGGATGTGCTTCGAAAAGATTTTTGTAGAATACAGTTGTTATAGTTGTACCATGTACTTCTAAAACAGGTACAGTGGATTTGATAATATCGATCGTTTTCTGGGATAGCATAGATAAACCTCTCTTCATTAACAAGTATTTTAAATACATGTTTATATTAAAACGAATTTGTATTTAAAGCAATATTTCTAATACATCTTTTCAAGAAATAAGTTTTCATGTTTATAAAATGTTCACATTTATGATATAGTCAAATGGGGATAGAATGTGAGGCGATAAAACATGAGGTTGACGAGTTATTCCGATTACTCACTTAGAGTGTTGATTTACCTAGCTTCCCACGACCAAAGCAAATTATCCAATATAAAAGAAATTTCAGAGGTTTATCAACTATCTAAAAATCATTTGATGAAGATTGTTCATAATCTAGGGAAATTAGGATATATAGAGACGATACGTGGAAGAAATGGCGGTTTCCGGCTTGCAAAATCACCTGCTGAAATAAATGTAGGTGAACTGGTACGGAAGACCGAGGAGGATTTTTATTTAGTGGAATGCTTTAAAGATCACGATAATTGTGTGATTTCTCCTGTTTGTTCTTTGAAATTTGTCCTGAATAATGCCTTGGACGCTTTTCTACAGGTCCTTGACCAATATACGATTGCAGACTTCAGCGAAAATAAAGTGATGCTCAAAGCCTATTTCGATTCGGTAAAGCATAATGACCAAGAGCCCGATTTCTTATAATCGGGCTTTTTGTTAACCTATGATCCGTTCGATCTGCATCTCCTTTTCCATTCGTAAATCTATGATCCCTGTACTTGTTTTCATTAAAACTTTAAGGGGATCGTTTGGATTGATCATAATGATCGTCAGGGATATTTTTAAGTAACTCATACCCATAAATGGTATGGCGCTTCATTTCTTCATATTCTGTCGCTGTCAATTTCCCTGATTTCTCCAATATACTCTCGGGAATGCTTGTTTTGCCCACGTCATGCAGGGTGGCGGCCAATGTCAGTTCGGAAAGGCTTTCTTTCGATAATCCAAGCTTCATCCCTAGATAAGTGCCAATGATCCCGACCCCGATATTATGGTTATAAGTGTACTCGTTCTTTGTTTGCACCTCTTCGAAAGGGTAATAAATATCCGGATTCTTTGCAGCCTCCGCAATGGCAGGTGAAATTTTCGACTTAATTACTTCAACCGATTTCTGCTGTATGTTTCCTTCATTACCTTTTAAGGATTTTCACTTTAGGTTGCACATGATATTCAGTTAAAGCGGGTTCACTTTCTTTCCCTTAATTCATTTCTTCCATTATGAAATCAATTTCAGGGATCGTAAGAGGTGGAATCCATTTACTATTCGGCTTCCCGTTTCTATTCTTCAGCGCCTACACCATTTCTCTATTTTTTACCTATAATACCATATCCTTCATGTAATCATGTATTTATAAAAACAGTTTTCATATATTTACGAGCGGTCGCTAAGTTCATTGCCCAGCTGTTTTAACTTCTCACCAACTGTACATTCTGATATACAGAACTGGTGAGCATAAGCACGCCCCTTCTCTTTTCGAAAATGTTTTCGTAAAAAACAATCTTGGCAAAATGAAGCGAGCACATCTTCTACTTCTTCATATATTTTTTTCCTGTTCATTGTTGATATGGCTCCTTTGACTCAGCAATTTCTGATTTGCTGAAAATGGCTTTTCCCTGTAAAGCTAGAGTGGCCAATCGATCTGCTTCCTGATTCTCTTTACGTGAAATTGGCTTGTAGACCGGGATGATCTTTAACTTATCCAGTTTCGCTTCAATGCGGTCCAGCCATTTATTTAAGTTTTCTTCCATACAGGGCCATTCACCGGAAAGTTGATTTAAAACAACAAGCGAATCCCCTTTAAATACACAGCTTTGGTGATGGACCCCAAGTTCTTCCATCTGCCTAACGGCTTCATGAAAGGCTGCATATTCCGCTTCGTTATTGGATTCGAATTGCTCCAGTTTTACATTAGTGCGTAAACGCCAAAACTTTTTACCTTGACGAAAGTAAATGGCTACACCAATTCCCGCCACCCCTTCTGCTTTTTGATAACCACCATCAAAATAAACCGTCAAATCCTGCGGTTCTTCCTCAACTTCCGTTAAGAGTTTCTTTAACTCCTTCTTTGTCCATGTTGTATCGAATTCATCCTTGAATTCCACTTCTTTCAGCCTGCCTGCCTTTTCAAGGTCTTCTGTAATGACTAGTGCAATACCGGCATCAAGCCAATCCGAAACGAAATCGGCGGATGGTTTTTTTGAAGCATGATATGTCCATTGCATAATTACCTTCAAAGATTTCCAGCTCCTTATCATCTCACTATTCAAGCAGTACAGTCGTACAATTTTGATACCTATCTTTCGTAATACCATTTATAATATAATGTAAGCAATTGAATCACTTCTTTAATTATAGTTCCCATATCAGCCTGAAATTCTCATGTTTCAATCTTAATATTTTTATATGAAATAGTTTTTAATCATAGCATATTAACAACTTAAACGAAAAGGAGGAGCACATCATGATTGAAGTGTATATTGATGGTGCCAGTGCGGGCAATCCAGGTCCAAGTGGTGCAGGTGTTTTCATCAATAATAACGGAGTGGTCGAGCGGCATTCCATTCCGCTTGGAATGATGGAAAACCATGAAGCGGAGTATCATGCTTTAATTAAAGCACTAGAAATTTGTATAGCCAATAAATATCAAGTCGTGTCTTTTCGGACTGATTCCCAAGCCATCAACCAAGCCATTGAAAAAAGATTTGCAAAAAATAAGTATGCCCCATTACTTGATCGAGCGCTTACCCTTTCCGACGAGCTTGAGTTATTTTTCATGAAATGGATTCCAAATCTCGAAAACAAGTCCGCTGATGAGTTGGCTAGGCGAGCGATTCGATTAAATAAGATTGAGGAAGTCCATGAACAAGACAGCTGATATTTCATTATTATTCGTTGTATTTATCTGGGGTGTCACTTTTGTCATGGTTCAAAACGCCTTGTCATTTCTTGACCCCTTCACATTTAATGCCGTCCGTTTCTTCATGGCCTTAGTTTTATTGCTCATCCCATATTCATTGACTTTTCACAATAGGGGAAAGACTTGGAATAAAGGCCTTTTTAAAGCAGGAATTCATATCGGGGTTTGGCTTTTTCTTGGTTATGGTTTTCAAACGGTCGGATTGAATTATACAACACCAGCGAAGACGGGCTTCATAACGGGATTAAGTGTTGTCATGGTACCTGTTTTTTCTCTGCTGCTTTTAAAGCAAAGGCTTTCCCGCAATACAGTGTTAGGTGTTGCAGCCGCAACAGTTGGGCTCTATTTAATGACCTTCGCTGACAGTTCAAATTTGAACATCGGTGATTTACTGGTATTTTTATGCGCAATAAGTTTTGCCATGCAGATCATTACAACCGCTAGGTATGCCAAGACGCTTCCCGCTTTACCGTTGACGCTGATACAGATTTCTACCGTATCTTTATTATCCTTTGTTTCAGCCTTGATTTTCAAAGAGAATCATTCTGTCATCTTCAGCTCGGAGGTCATGTTACAGAAAGACGTCTGGACTGCTTTACTTGTCACGGCAGCCCTTGCGACGGCGTTCGCTTTTTTCGCTCAAACCTTTTTCCAAGCCTATACGACGCCTACAAGAGTGGCATTGATCTTTTCGATGGAACCCGTTTTTGCTGCTTTATCCTCATACATACTGATTGGGGAGAAATTGACTACCGCTTCCATCATCGGATGCGCATTCATTTTCTTAGGGATGATTCTTGCTGAGCTTCCTTCGAGGAAAAAGAAAACGATAACACAGGAGTTTTCTTGAAAATCTAAATAAATAAATCGGACTTCCAAATAACGAAGTCCGATTTATTTTAGCAACCCCTGGTCTTTTGCAAACGATACCGCTGCGCTACGTGTTTCTATGCCATTTTGTTTTAAATTTTCCAAAAACGAGATATAAAAGCTACCATCAAAATTCTTTTGAACCTTCAAAGTCAATTCTATTGCAGCATTGACTAATATATCACTTGCGTCCGTGTAGCGCTTACCAAAATAAATAAAACCAATGGCGTCATTACCGAAAGTGAACCCCTTACCTTCTAAAAAACTAACATACTCTTCTGTTGATTTCCCCACTTTTTGCATCACTCCATCTTTCTTGCCTTATTTTCATCTTACCGTAAATAAAAGATTTTGACTATCCATTTTTCGACAAAAAATTCATCCTGCAAATTAAAGGAGCTCCATTTGGGTAGCTCCTCAGTTTGTAGACTAACTCGATGAAAATCGAGTTTGCCTAGAGTTTTTTATTTACACTACAGGCACTCGCTTTCCGCGGGCGGTCCGCCCTCGGCGCCTGCGGGGTCTCCCGTTGACGCGCTTTTTTAAGCAGGAGTCTCGTACCTTCCTTTCCAATATTTTAATATTTAGATAGAACTTACTCCACAGTCTTTTTTTATTAAAATAGAAGGATTAAACTTGAGGGGATAAGGATGCTTTCTAAACATGATTCTTTTCAGCGAGATCAACTGGTGCCAGCGAATCACTTTGTCCGTAAAATGAATATTTACTAAAACTGCTACAAATCCAATAAAAAATCAAAAAGGTTTCGGAATGAGACCATTCCGAAACCTTTTTTTCTACATACTGAGAGCCTTCGCTTTGTACCATTATTAAATCATACGAAGTAAAGCCCTGAATTCATGATCCCTTGCCAGACTTTTGACCTTCTCACGATCATACTGATAGACCGCATCATCCAAAGAACATGATATGGGTACGTCACATTTTATTTCTGCAAGTTGTCTGGATAAATGAAGCATATCGACGGCGGCTTCAATCTTAGCTCGCTGGCCATTCGTCAATGAAGCTACATTTTCAAGAATCCCTTCAATACTTTGGTACTGAATCAATAATTTCAACGCTGTCTTCTCCCCAATTCCTTTAACTCCGGGATAGTTATCAGCTGTATCACCCATTAGAGCTTTTAAATCGATCATTTGCCTTGGCGTGATCCCTTTCCACTCAAAAAAGCTATCGGGATTATGCACTTCATAATTACCATACCCTTTTTTCAACAAAAGTACGGATATGTTTTCATCTATTAACTGGAGCATATCTTGATCGCCTGTCAAAATACCCACTCGGCTATGTTGGGCAGATGCCTTCGCAATCGTCCCGATACAGTCATCCGCTTCATATCCGGAGAGCCCTATGTTCGGAATATCAAATGCTTCAACCGCTTTTTTCGCCAGTTCGAATTGAGGAATCATTTCGACTGGAGCTTCTGAACGATTAGCCTTGTATCCATCAAATAATTCATTACGGAAAGTTTTGCTGCCCATATCCCAGCAAACTGCTACATGACTAGGTGAAAAATGATTCACCGCCGTCAGCATATGTTTCAAAAATCCTTGAACGGCATTAGTCGGAATGCCTTTTGAGTTAATCATGAACTGACCAGTAACTGCCGTTGCATAAAAAGCTCTAAATAATAGCGCCATCCCATCGACAAGCATAAAGGAAGGATGCTGCTCATTTTCTTTCATTAACACATTATCACCTCTATCATGATGTACTTCCATTTTACCATACCTGTCCACTTTGTTAAGGGACGTTTAATTGGAAACAATATCAGTCAATAGGATTATCATCATAGGAAATCCAGTCACTGAAACTGCCAATATATATTCGCACATCTTTAAAACCCGCTTCTTTCAAAGCGACATAATTGGGAGATGCGGTTACACCGGACCCACAATATACAATGATTTCCTTATCCTTGCCGATGTCTGTGAAATTCGCCTGAAGGTCATCCTTTTTCTTATAATAGCCATTTTCCAGAACCTTCGTCCACACCTTATTGACTGCACCAGGTATATGTCCGGCTTTTTTATCAATCGGCTCCTCGATCCCCTCGAACCGTTTAGATTCCCTTGAATCGATTAATACGGTATCACCAGGCCTCTTCATTGTATAATCCTTCACTTTTTCATAAGATGCAAAAACGGTTTCATTCAAATCTATTTGATATTCTGTTGAAGTATACTCTTTTTGATTCGTGTCAATCGGGTAGCCCGCATCCTTCCAGGCCCGATATCCGCCGTTAAGTACATACACTTTCTGATGTCCGAGATAGCTCAGGAGCCAGACAAACCTCGAAGCAAAGGAACCTTCCCCTCCATCATAAGCAACAAGTATCGTATCATTGGATATTCCCTTGGATTCCAGTCTATCTTTAAGCGTTTTTAGGTCAGGAAGAGGATGTCTTCCGCCATGTTCTTGAACATCCCCCGATAAGTCTTTTTCAAGATCGAAATAAACTGCACCGGTAATATGGTCTTTTTCGTATTCACTATACCCAACATCTGGAGAGCCTAGCTTAAAGCGACAGTCACATATTCTGATATCTACTGAATTCAACAACGGTAACAGTTCTTCTTTTTCCATTATATACCCCATCTGCAAATCCCCCTATTTCATATTGATTAAGCTGCTTATTTATTTCATTCTTTAAGGAAAGTGATTTCCCTTCTAATAACGAAAGATTCTTTTCACTTTTCTTGTTGATTGTACATCCTTCTTTTTGTTTATCCCTAAATATACGAGCCATCCACGTTATCATTTTGATCCATCAAATCTAAATCAAGCTATTCACAAACAGATTATTACCGAATGACTAAAGGATTAAAATATTACCCAGCCTTCGTATCAGCCTTCTTTCAATTAAATCACTTGAACGGGCTGACTCAAACTGAGGTATGTTCGTTTATCTTTATGAGCATATAGGATAAACCAAAAGAATGGCTGCCAGTAACAGCAGCCATCAATACGATCTTATTCTCTTGCTTTTCTAGGTATCTCAATCGAGAAATAAGGATTTCTTTCATGAATGGAACCTCGTTACTATTTCGATTGCATTTTTGCCAATTCCGCTACTGCTTTTTCATAATAAGGAATATCGACCTTTTCCTCTAAAGCTGCACGTAAACCTGCAAAGATATCCGCTATTTCCGTCTTATACTCTTCTTGAATCGCCAGTAACTCTTGATCAAGTACATCTTTATACATATCGAAGATCCGTTCACCCTGCTCTTTCACGAACACTAGGGCAGGTTCATCCAGACGCTGCTGAAGTCCTTCACTCATTTTCACTTTCTCATTTTTTTCAAAGAAAGACTTAGGATTTTTAAATAACGACAATTCCTTTTTGAATTCCCCCGTATCCAATTGGTCAAAAGCACCAGTAAATTCAAGGGACTCTCTATCATTTGGTTCATAAGGCTGTAATGATAGTGTTTTTCTTACTTTTTGCATTTGCAAAAGCAAACCGCTTTGTTTCTCATTCAACAATTTATTTACGAACATTTCTGTCCTTAAGGCTGTCGCCCGCATTTCCTGGGCAAGGTCAAAGCCTAACGCCTCCAATAGGTTCTTAAGGGCTTGCTTGAGGACAATTTTCAGATCCCCTCCATCATCCTTTAAAACGGCTGGGTTAAACGATTCTTTGAAGAAATCATTAAACCGGAAAAAGACCCGTTGTTTGCTATAGAAAGTCAATTCATCAATTTCTTTTTTCAAGCGTTGTTTTTCTGCATCTCCTTTTATGACGGAGAGAAGTTCCGTAATGGCTTGTGCCTCACCTGAAAGGGACTCCAGGGCTTTTCGTTTGGCTTTTTCATCCTGCTTGGAAGCTGTAATTACATCACTGAGCAGTTCTTCCGTTCTTTTTACAGCCGCTTTAGCTGATTCAATGGCAAGTCCAGTTAAATCGTTTTCGATGAAAGAATCGAACTGGTTTTGGAATTTCGAAATTCCGCTATTCGGAAGGAACGAATGCTTAAATGAACCAGGCGTTTGTTTTTCCAACAACGCTCCTTTACTCGTAAGCGGGAACAGTTTTGGAAAACGGATACCGAATCCATTCAATTGATCTGTGACATAATCCATCACTTCGTCCAATTCGTCAGTTGTTTGTGCAAGATCGACAGCATTGACAATAAAGAACATTTTATCCATGGCGAAAGAATCTTTCACACGTCCAAGTTGTATCAAGAACTCTCTATCTGCCCGGGAAAATGGATGATTGTAATAGGTCACAAAAAGGATGGCGTCAGAATTCTTGATATATTCGAAAGCAGCGCCTGTATGACGGGCATTTATCGAATCCGCCCCAGGAGTGTCAACAAGCACCATCCCTTGTTTTGTCATTTCACAGTCATAACGCAATTCAATCAAATCAACAAGACACGACTTGGATTCCTCTGCAGCAAAACGTTTAAACCCTTCAAGATCAACCGTGACTACATTTCCTAAATCATTTTTGTGCTGGGGCATTCCTTGATGAAAAGCCCTAAGGAAGGATAAATGTGTTTTCCCTTTATCCACTTCCCCTGCTTTTTCAATGATTTGCCCTGCTAAATGATGGGCTTCATCTAGTGTCTTTGCCGATTTATCAAAAGCAGCTAAAGCCAGGCTTACATCTTCTAGCAGCATGACTTCTGTCTTTAATTTGACGGTTGCTGTGCCATGTGGGTGCTCAGCGTCGGAAGACATGATTTTATTGATTGCAGCAGTTGTCGGATTAGGTGAAACAGGAAGGACGCTTTCTCCCATTAACGCATTGGCAAAGGAAGATTTACCCGCACTGAATGCACCGAAAAGGGCAACCGTGAAAGTCTGCTGTTCCAAGCGTTTTGCCTTATCTGTCAATTCCTTGTAAAGTGACTGAAACCCTCTCAACGGTTGAATCAGGTTAGCCGCCTGTTGTAAACTCGTTGATGTTTCCATCAGCTTTTCCTTGCCGCGTAAATCAGGAGCATCCGATGAAGTAACAGTCACAGATGGTACAGCTTCCTTGTTTTCTTTATCTTGATCCGTTTCAGGTTGTACCTTGAATGGCATTGGAGTACTTCCTTCATCGGTATTCATGATTTTGACTGTAATATTTTTTTCTTCTTCGTTCCATTGTGTTAATAGCATATCGATATCGCGTTCATCGACTAATGATTCGGTTTGATTGGCAATGGCCTCAAATCGTTCCGTTTGAAACTCGATTTCCGTGTTCATTGCCGCAGTAACTTTCAGGGCTTCCGCAAATTCAGAAAAACCTTCAAGCTCCTTTTCGATGGATATGGACTGCTGTTCAACTATTCCTTCCATAACGGCAACCACATTATTCAATAATTCTTCTGATATATCACGGGCTTTCTTTTTGATGGCTGAGGCCAAATCATTCGTATAGTTTAAGACGTATTCACCCGTAATATCAACTTGAGGCTTCAAGGAGTTTTTTATGTAATCTTCCGTGACCTCGATTTGAAGTGACTGAGCCTTACTTTCAAGTGCTGAATCATGGATTTCCGCTTGATTAAGCGTTTTAACCGCTAACTCCTTAAGATGCCATTCAAGCTGGGTTTTCACCTTTTCTTGTAAATCCGACAAGAACGTTTTGATCCGTATCTCACGCTCGGCTTCCGTTTTTTTCTTGGCAAATAATAATCCCATTTTAAAATCCGGCTGTGCCGATTCCAAGAAAGATTCACCTAGGTCCCGTGTAGACGCGGGCATGATGTACGCACTTTTCAAAATTGTTTCTAATGCATCGGCATATTGGAACTTGATACCCTCTATACGTCCAGTTAATGATTTTTTTTCTTTTAATAGGCTGTCCACTTGATTCGTCAGGTGAATTCGCTCTTCGTGAGGAAGTTCTGCCAATACTTCAAAATCATCGGCATGTTCCTCTTCAAACTGCTCCTTCAGCCAACTAAGATGCCTTTCCACAAGGGCATTAGCCGATTGCATGATGGCATCTTTCCCATCATTTTGACCTTTGCCTGCCATTTCATATATAAATCGGCGGACCACTTCTATTTCATTTTCGCTGTTGTTCAAATCTCTTACAGACGTATAAAAGATCCCATCCGGATAGACATTCCAGTTCGCAAATGCTTCAGAAACGGAGAGCTTGAAGTCTTGAAAGCTAAGCTCGTTCTCATCATGCTTATCAATCATATTAATAATTAAGTATGTCGGTTTTTCAGCTTCTAACAATTCTTTAGTGAAAAGGAAGTTCACTTCTGATTGTACGTGATTATAATCCATAACATAGAACACGACATCTGCAAGATGCAAGGCAGATTCCGTAGAAACTCTATGTGCATCATCAGTCGAATCGATACCTGGCGTATCCATGATCGCACATGAATCCGGAAGGGAGAAATGATTGGAACTTATTGTTATTGCCGATACTGAATCACCATCCTTGGCAAATTTCTTGACCTCTTTAAAATCATAAGGTGCAGGAAATAAGACAGGCGGCTGATTATGATAAAAGACTTTGGCATAATCTTCACCTTTTTGGACTTTAACCGTATTGGCACTCGTTGGAATAGGACTTGAAGGCAATACTTGATCATCAAGGAGAAAGTTGATCATACTTGATTTTCCAGCAGAAAAATGCCCGCAAAAAGCAATGATGAACTCCTCTTTATTCACTTTCATGATTAACTGTTTTAGTTTATCAGCGTTGCCTGTATCACCTGCCGATTGAAATTTCTCATACATGGCAGTCAAAATCCCCAATTTAGACTGTTGTTTTAATGTTTCTTGAATCATGAATCCATACCCCTTAATCTATCGTCATTTTAATACTCTTATTGTAAACGATTTCGTTCATTATTCATACCGTCAGCTTTTAGTTTTACTATATGAATCTTTACAGGCCATGTTCAAAAAACCACTCAAAGTGGATTCAAATCGTTTGAATATACCTTGGGTATAAGTCTTGAAAGCACAAAAAAAACCAGGTTGTTTACCTGGTTGTAGGGGTGGGGTTAAATGCAGCTTGGCTTTCCACTGATGACTCTCTATAAGGTTTTACTGCCTTTGCAGGTTTTTGAATATTACTTAATACATGTTTCATCACAAAACTATATGTAGCGATTGTCAATATAATGAATAACCAGACCATTACATACACCATCCTCTAATATATTGGGTAGCTTTAAAGTTCATTAAAAAATTTATCGATATGTGATTGAGAATAATTTTCATCTTCATTTAGAATCTTATCACGAACGATAATCATTTTCAATAAGAAATTGAAATTTTTATTATTTTCCCTTAAAAACCACAGAATATTCCGTATGTTCTTTTAGTGCCTTCTCTTCAAGGGGTATTCTTACTGCCATCATCCATGCATTCAATAAACTAAAGATGATTGCTGTATAATATGCACTAAATAATAAGGAAATAACAATAATTTCGGTTGCTACTATGATATAGTTCGGATGTTTAAAATATTTATAAGGACCTTTTATGACTACCTCTGCATTAGGAACCACTATAATTTTTGTATTCCAATGTTTCCCCAAAGAACTGATTACCCAGATCCTTCCTGACTGTGCAATCAGAAAAAGGGTCAGCCAAATCGGCCATAGACCAGCGACATTCCTTTCAAACACGTTCACTTCAATAATGAGAACTATAAAAAAACTTAGGTGCATCAGAACCATCCATCTGTAATGGGACTTACCGTATTCTACGGCTCCGGCCACTTTCAGCTGTTTTTCATTTTGTTTGGCAATATATAATTCAACGATGCGCTGTAAGGCAATCAAAATAATGAAAATGGCGAATATCATCATTTCCACCTCATTAACACAAGTTCCGATGAAAATCCAGGACCCAATGCAGCAGCCAAGCCCAACTCACCTTCATTTCCGCCGCGCTGCATGAACCTCTCCAAGACATACAATATGGTAGCAGAGGACATATTGCCAAATTCCCTCAATACACTCATTGATTCAGCCGTCTTTCTTTCATCGAATCCCAGAGCTTCGTGATAAGCATCAATGACTTTTTTTCCTCCAGGATGAGCAATGAAATCTTTTATATCCTGGAGTTCCAAGCCATTCTCCATTAAAAATTCTTGGACATTCGGTTTAAGCCACTCTTTGATGATAGTAGGGATATCTTTTGAAAAGACCACGTATAAACCTTGGTCTTTCACATCCCACCCCATTACATCCAAAGAATTCGGCATAAGCGTAGATTGGGAATCCAAAAATTTTAAATGACGTCCTTTTCTTGAAAACTGTTCACATGGCACTTCATCGCCGCAAACCAAAACACAGCTTACTCCATCAGAAAACAGGGAGGTTCCAATCAAGTTACTTTTGGAAATATCATTCCGTTGAAATGTCAAACTACATACTTCCACACTTAAGACAATGACCTTTGCGTTCGGGTATGCTTTGCAATATTCAAATGCACGCGATAGTCCACTCGCTCCCCCTGCACATCCGAGCCCCCAAATCGGAATTCTTTTGACATGCGGGTTAAATGGGAGCTCATTCATTATCCTGGCATCGATGGTCGGGGTAGCCATCCCCGTGCTTGAAATATAAAAAAAAGCATCTAGTTCATTTGCCTGCAGCTCGTTTTTTAAAAACTCTGTGTTTGCTAGACATTTTTCTATCGCCTCTTTCCCAAACTCGACCGCCTGCTTGATGTATAAATCATTCCGATCGGCAAAAGTATGCTCCTCTTTAAACCAATCAAGATCATTTGTAAAATAACGATTTTCTACTTGGCCATTCTTAAAGGCCTTTAGTAATCTTTCAATATTCTTAAATGAAGGTCCGAATATTTCTCTCGAAAATTCCATTATTTTTTCCTGTGAAAGCAAATATGGGAGCTTTAAATGTGATGCAGATAATAAATATGGCATGAACCCACTCCTTATTATTCTTTATATGGTTAATATACCCACCATAAACCCTTTTATGCTTTATAGCTTAATGGGTATATTTATTGATGGTTGATTATTTTTTTATTTTTTTCTCGAAAAATAGGTAAAAACACCTATTTCATTGTTAAAATAGAGAACATAACCATACAAACTGGGGATTGAATTTGGAAATCAACGCTATAATTACAAAAGTTTTAAACGGAACCATCCTGGCGGTCAAGTCCGTTCTTCCTTTCTCTTTAGACATTCAAAAGCCATCCCTCATTAGACAGCCTTTCGAACAGGAATCCATTAGCGTCCTCATGGGATGACAGGGGATATCTGTGGAAGATTAATCATCGAAGGTACAAACGGATGCATGAGCAAGATAGGTGAAAGCATGTTTGGCATGCCATTAGAAGGTGAAATGCTTGAATCTTTCGCTGCAGAACTCGGCAATATGCTCGCGGGCAATGTCGCCACCTCTTTAGCTAGCGAGGATACAATAATGGATATTACACCGCCCACTGTCATTGTGGGCAAAACCAAAATGTATGGATTTAACGAAGCAATCCATTTACCCATTTCAATGGATGGGGCAGGTACGATTCATATCATCTTAATGATTGAAATGTAGTCATAAATAATAAAACCCCCTTACCTTAATACTCGGTAAGGGGGGGCTTTCATTCTTCCTTCTTTAATGAGGATTGATTTTGTACTTGAATAATGATATTTTGAAACTCCTCTTTTCCACACACTCTGCACCTGTACTCCTGACTTAAAATGGTCCGGCAATGAATACAATATTTTTTCTCCATCTCTATCACTACTTTCCTGAACTTATACTATCAATATATTCAAAAAGTGAAGAGAGTTTCCTTTTATCTGACAAAACCCCATTTCATGAAAAAATCATGATCTGTGATCAATCTCCGGGCAAAATAAAAAAATGCCCCTACCCTCAATTGTTTGAGGATCAGGGGACATCTATTAGGTGAATCTATCAAGTTTACCGAATCAATTTTTAATTAGGCTACTTTTTGCCCTTCTATACGCTCTTCCTTTACTTTCCCTTTTGTCGGGACCATGTTAAAGACGATATTCAAGAAAATGGCTGTCAAACTTCCGGCTACAATACCGTTTTCCGTTAAGATTTGAAAGCTTTGAGGAATTTGGGCAAATAACTCGGGAACGACTGTTACCCCAAGGCCCATGCCTACTGAACAAGCGATGATCAATAAATTTTCTTGGGAAGCAAAATCCACTTTGCTCAACATCTTTATTCCAGCGGCAATCACCATACCAAACATCGCAACCATTGCACCGCCAAGTACGGAGGAAGGGATAATGGTCGTGAATGCACCAATTTTCGGAACAAAACCTATGAAAATAAGGATACCTGCTGTCGTATAAATGACATTCCTTGTTTTAATGCCTGACAATTGAATCAATCCCACATTTTGTGAGAAAGCCGTATATGGAAACGCATTGAACAAACCGCCAATCATGATGGCAAGACCTTCAGAACGATATCCGCGAGCTAGATCGTCTTCTGAAATCTCTTTGTCCGTAATTTCACCAAGGGCATAATAAACACCAGTCGATTCCACCAAGCTGACAATCGCCACCAAGGTCATTGTAATGATCGGTGTGACGTGGAATGTCGGAGTGCCGAAGTAGAAGAAGTGTGGCAAGTGCAGCCACGTGGCACTGACCACTGAGCTAAAATCCACTTTTCCAAGGAAGAAAGCTACAAAAGTTCCGACTAACAGCCCCAATAAAATAGAAATGGAGCGTACGAATCCCGTTGAGAATTTATACATGAATATGATGAATAATAGAGTTCCAAAGCCAAGAGCTACATTATTCAAGTCACCGAAATCAGCAGCCCCTTGACCTCCGCCAAGATTGTTGATTGCAACAGGAATGAGCGTAATGCCAATAATCAAAACGACCGAACCAGTGACAATGGGTGGGAAGAACCTTGCCAGTTTTCCGAAGAATTTACTAATTAAAACGACAATCAATCCCGACACCAAAATAGATCCATAAATGGAGTTGATTCCATATTGCGTACCAATTGCAATCATCGGGCTAACTGCTGTGAATGTGCAGCCTAGGACGACCGGAAGCCCAATTCCAAAGAATTTATTTTTCCACACTTGCAATAAGGTTGCTATTCCACACATTAAAATATCAATCGATACTAAATAAGTTAACTGTGCTGCAGTCAATCCCAGTGCCCCACCGACAATCAATGGAATGACAATTGCACCTGCGTACATTGCAAGAACATGTTGTAATCCTAAGGAAGCAACTTTCAATGGTGATTGATTAGACATTGGCGGTTGCCCCTTCCTTTTCCTCAGCGAACGTTATCTCACCGAATTTCAACTTTGCAATTCGCGCAAGAGATTCCACATGAAAACCTTGTTCCCTAAGATCCTTACCACCACTTTGAAATGCTTTTTCAATAACGATGCCAATTCCGGCCACTTCTGCTCCAACCTGCTTACAGATATCCACCAAGCCCCGGGCTGCCTGTCCGACCGCAAGGAAGTCATCGATGATCAAAACTTTATCCCCAGCTTCAATATATTTATTGGAAACCGTAATTGTGTTGGTTTCTTTTTTTGTAAAAGAATGTACGGACGCCGTCACTAAATCATCTGTTAAAGTAAGTGATTTACGTTTACGTGCAAAAATTAGCGGAACTTCCAATTCTAACGCAGCCATCAAACCAGGTCCAATGCCTGAAGATTCAATGGTCAGCACTTTCGTTATTTCCTTTTGTCCGAAACGTTTTACGAATTCTTTACCAATTTCTTTCATTAGCAGAGGATCCATTTGATGGTTTAAGAATGAATCTACTTTTAAAATGTCTTCTGATAAAGCTTGACCCTCGGACAAGATTTTTTCCTTTAAAAGTTGCATGAAGGTTCCTCCCAATCGTGGATGTTTATTGACCCATAAACTAGGCAATCGTTTCCCGGCAAATAAAAAAGCCCAGGAAACATTGCGGCACTTTTTTGGAGTGAAGCAATATTTCTTGGGCATGAATGAAAAATGAATGGGAAAAGCCGTCCATTATGCAACAAGATCCATTACTCACCCATAGTCGAATCATTTACGGTAATTCGGTAGAAACTTGCAGGCCATATCCCTGCGATTATACGAGTGAAACTTAATATTTTATTAATATATGAATTATAACAACGCTCGCACCATTTGAAAAGGCATTTTTAATAAAAACCGAACTTTCACTTTGAAAACGAAATAATCATTCGTTTTTTTTGAAAATTATGAAATTTACCAATCGGAAATTGAGATATTTCACCAGTTTAAAGAAACGAATTTCACTATCACTAGTAGGAGAATTATCTAAAGAGAGTCGAAAAAACAATGATGAAAAACTGTGCTCTTAGGATCCTAAAGGACAAAAAATGTTTAGCTTTCTAAAGCAGAAGGAGCCCCGACAATTTTGCCGAGGCTTCCTTCTTTGATTTATTTGATTTTATAAACTTCCTTATATTTATTTTCAAGATATGCGATTAAGTATTGAACATTCAAGCCTTCCCCTGTTGTTTCTTTCAAAATCTCTAAAGGCTTTTTTGTTTTTCCGTATTTATGGATCTTTTCATTTAGCCATTTCCTGATTGGAGCAATATCACCGGATTCCAGCAGTCCATCAAAATCAGGCAAATCTTTAAGCATCGACTGCTTGATTTGCGCTGCATACATATATCCCAATGCGTAAGAAGGGAAATAACCAAAGCTGCCATCTGCCCAGTGTACATCTTGTAATACACCCAAAGCGTCATTTTCTGGTACTATCCCCAAATACTCCTTATATTTTGCATTCCAGACTTCCGGTAAATCCTTCACTTCAAGTTCTCCATTAAAGAGGGCCTTTTCCAGTTCATACCGAATCATAATATGTAAAGGATAAGTAAGTTCATCTGCTTCTATACGGATGAACGATGGTTTTGATTCGTTAATGCCCCGGTAAAACTCATCCAAAGTCACATCATTGAATTGTTCGGGAGCATTTTCTTTTAAAAGGTTGAATTTATTTTTCCAGAAGCTATAGTTCCGACCGATGAAATTTTCAAAAAACAATGATTGTGATTCATGGATTCCCATCGATGTCCCATCATCTAGTAGTGTTCCGGTTAATTCCTCAGCGATATTCTGCTCATAAATGGCATGTCCGCATTCATGAATCGTACCAAAGATTGCCCCTCTAAAATCATTTTCATCATAACGGGTCGTGACACGGACATCGCCCCTATTTATTCCAGTTGCAAATGGGTGAACTGTTTCATCCAGCCTGCCAGCCTTGAAATCGTATCCTAGTTGATTTAAAACCTCAAGATTGAGTTGATGTTGTTTTTCTTTTGGGAATTTATTATAAAGGAACGCTGTTTCAGGTTTGTGTTCGCTATTAGCAATTTGTTTTACCAGAGGAACTATACTCGCCCTCAGTTCACTGAATACCTTATCGAGTATCTCTACCGTCATGCCTGGTTCATACATATCTAGAAGGGTATTATATTTCTGACCTTCGTACCCCCAATACTCTACGAACTTACGGGTATAAGCAACAACCTGCTCTAGATACGGTTGAAATAATGAAAAATCCGCTTTTTCCCTTGCCTCTTCCCATGCACTTTCAGAGCGGGATTGTAAAATGACGAATTCTTTAAATTCGTCAGCAGGGATTTTCTTATTCCTTTCGAATTCTTTTTTACACTCTTGAACCATCATATTCGTCGTTTCACTAAGAGAAGCTTCCTTCATTGTAAGTTCTGTAATGAAAGATTCCATTTCCTTACTTGTGATCATATTAAATACTTCAGAGGAAAGCACCCCGATTACTTCTGAACGTTGTTCAACGCCCTTTTTCGGTGAACCTGTACGCAAATCCCAAAAAATTAAAGCGAGAGCTTCATTATAAGCAGAGATTTTCTTGACATACTCTTTAAATTCTTTTTCTATCAAATCTGTACCCTTTTTATTCATATTCACTGCTCCTTCCAAACTTCACTTTACCATATTATACAAAAATCTTTCACTTCAGAACTACCCCATATAATAAATTAAATAAGAGCCAAGGGAAGATTTCCCTTGGCTCACAAATTAAATGTATTAAAGCGTTACAGGGAGAATGGTAACAATCTTCTCTTTGACCTGTTCCGAAAGATCCTTTTCTATCAAAATCTGTACGGTTCCCGAATCATTGCTTGTTCTTATCAAACGCCCTATTCCCTGACGCAAACGAAGGAGCATGTATGGAAGATCCACTTCTTCAAATGCATTGGTAACCGAGTTACGTTTCGCCTCGAACACCGGATCACGTGGTGGGAATGGAAGGGAGTGTATCACTACATTTTGTAATGAAGGTCCTGGGACATCAAGCCCTTCCCATAAATGATAGGAGAAAAGTACAGATTGCTCATCTTCTTGAAACTTCTTAACAAGCTCGCTGATTTCCGCTTCTCCTTCAAAATAAAAGGGATAGGATGATATTGGGCAGTTTTCTTTGAACCAATGCAATTCCTCTTTTGATTGGAATAACACAAGCGTTCGACCTTCATTTTCCTCAATTGTCTTCATTGTATATTGAAGTTTTGCCAATTGGTCTCCATTTTCAAAGACCGGCATGTTCATTTTCATGACTTCATCATAGTCAAATGGTGATTCAACAGAGAAGCTGTCATACTTTTCTATCCCTAAGCTATCCGCAATGTACTGGAAAGATTTATTATCCGATAATGTTGCCGATGAAAAAATGTAAGGGATTTTTTTAGAGAATACCTGTTCAGACAAAATGTCTTGTACAAGCCTTGGCATAATGACCAATGTTTTGGTCATTTCATTTTCTTCAAACCAGGAAACGGCCTGTTCATCCTTCACAAATAGTGAAAGAGAGTACCCGAGCTGTTCTAAATATTCTTCCGTCACCTTTAAATCGTAGTCATTGATCGTGTACATTTCCGCTTCGAAAACAAGGTTCTCCTCTAACTCTTCAACCTTTTTATGAAGCTTTTGTGCAAAGCTTGTTATTTGTTTGGACATCGGGATTTCATAGCGATTAGATCCGCTGACATGTATGGCTTTTTCGTCCAATAAATCAAAAAACTCTTCATTAATATCAATTAGGTCTTCAATGATATATAACGTTTCTTCACGAACCTGATTGGCTGTAAGCAACTCTAAAACAGAAGCAAGAGTTTGTTCACCCACTTTATAGGTTAACGCTTTTTGAGCAGCAAATTCCAATAGATGACCTTCATCAAAGACAACGCAGCTATGTTCAGGCAATAACGGTAATTGCCCTTCACGCTTACGTTTTTCTTTAGTCCATACATGCTCCATGAAGAAGTCATGTGAACAAATGATCAAATCGCTTGATTTCCGATAGTGGTCCCGTGATAGGGTTTGTCCACAACGATGTCGTTTATCACAAGTAAAGCAGTTTTGAAGCTGATCCCAGCCCACTTTAGACCAGTCTTCATCATTCAAATATGGATACTGTTTACGGTCACCATATGCAGTATAGGCATTCATCGATGAATTATCATGAACGAACTTCGGAAGTTCATCATAGAGCTGATCTATTCCCTCAGAATCTTCATGATTCACTGCGTGTTCCAGCTTCTTAAGACATACATATTGATCGTGATATTTGGCAAGACGAACATCCACTTCAATACCTAATGCATTCTTAATTTTTTGAATGTCGCCTTCTTCTTTTACAAGCTGTTCAATCAGCGTTTCATCTGCACACGAAATAATGGCCGGTTTATTCGTATATCTCGCATAACAAATCGCATATAGTAAATAAACCAACGTCTTACCGGTCCCTACACCAGCTTCAGCAAAGCTTACATTCTTTTCTTTAAAGGCTTTTTCTAACTGAAAAGCCATAAAGATTTGTTCGTCACGCAGTTCAAATCCTTTTTCGGGAAGAATATCGTAAAAGACATCTCCGATCCATTCTGAAAGCTTATCATAAAAAGAATCTTCCTTTGTTACCGAAAAAGGCAGTGTTTTAAGCATCATGGTCTCCCCTTTTATCTATCATCAGTATATCGAATCCGTATCAAAATATATCTAGGCAAAAGTATATTATCCTTTATTTCACTTTAATAGTCAAGGTATTTTCCATTCTACCAGATATTCTATGTATGTTGCTTGTTCAAATCCGTAAAATAAAAGACAGGCTCCACAAGAGAGCCTGTCTGTAAATAATATAGGGTTGAATTAAGCTTTGTTTACGTTTGATGCTTGTGGTCCACGTTGACCTTGTTCTACATCAAATGTAACATCTTGGCCTTCTTCAAGTGTTTTGAAACCTTCGCCTTGGATTGCTGAGAAATGTACGAATACGTCATCTCCGCCTTCACGTTCGATGAATCCAAAACCTTTTTCTGCGTTAAACCATTTTACTTTACCTTGTTCCATTTTTGTTGCCTCCTAGTGTGTTCGCCACACATTATATTACTATCCTTGCTCATTGAATATTAAGGTATTCCTTAAATCTGAACAAAAATAATTCATTATTAGAATAACAGAAAAGGAAATGATAAGCAAGACTGGAACCTATTATGAATAAAATGTCCTGACTATTCATAATTTTCCGTTATATTCTACCTACTCATTCACCTCTGGGCTGTCTCGGCGGCCTTTTTCCCCAATACTGATAAAGGTCAGCACGGATGAAACCATTGAACAGCTTCCTTTTTTTCGTTGCGGGCTTACCGTAATGCTGTTCAAAGTCAGGGTTGGAGGTAATCATGTATACAGACCAAGTATCAAGCTTCTTAAAGGCTTGGCCCATTTCTCTATACATCTGTTCTACCGCTTTTTGCTCCCCAAGACGTTCTCCATAAGGCGGATTGCCGACAATGACGCCATATTCTTTCCTAGTCGAGATATCCCTCACCTGCATTTGTTTGAATTCAATCAGATCACCGAGACCTGCTTCAATACCATTTGCTTTGGATATATCAACCATTCGATGGTCAATGTCACAACCGGTTATGTCCAAATACTGATCATAATCAGCTAAATCTTCAGCTTCAATCCTCGCTTCATCCCAAACCTTACTGTCCATCCATGACCACGTTTCGGAAACAAATTCCCTGTTAAAGCCAGGTGCAATGTTCTGCCCGATTAAGGCAGCTTCGATAGGGATCGTTCCAGACCCACAAAATGGATCTATGAAAGGTTTATCAGGTTTCCAATTGGTCAGCATAATCAAAGCCGCCGCCAATGTCTCTTTTAGTGGCGCTTCTCCCTGCCCTGTACGATATCCTCGTTTATGTAAACCTGCACCTGAAGTGTCCATCGTAAGTGTCACTACATCTTTTAAGATGGATACTTCAATTTTAAACAACGGACCCGTCTCAGCAAACCAAGATACTTGTTTATATTTGCTTTTCAATCTATCAACAATTGCCTTTTTCACGATAGCCTGACAGTCAGGGACACTGTAAAGCTGTGACTTAACCGACTTACCACTTACAGGGAACTCGACATCAGCCGATAAGTAATCTTCCCAATTCAAGGCCTTAGTCTTTTCAAACAGCTCATCAAAAGAATATGCTTTAAATTCACCTACTTTAATTTTCACCCTATCTGCACTCCGCAGCCATAAATTAGAGCGAGCAATGGCAGATTGGTCACCTTTATACATGATTTTACCATTTTCAACTTCACAATCGTAACCAAGATCCCTAACTTCCTTCGCAACGATCGATTCCAATCCCATTGCGGATGTTGCGATAATATCGAATTGTTTCATTAGTCTTGCACCTTCTTCCCATTAATCCAAATCAATTGCACCTTCTCTAATTCACACATATTAGAAATAGGTATCGATTTTTGACAAGTAAACCCCTTCTTTTAAAAAGTCTACCTTCCATTTACTTTTGCTTAGAATTCTTCATTGATTCCTGTCTAAATGTCTTAGGCCTGTAATGATTGCATTTTTTTAAAACCGGGTCATCCAACAGTCTAAATAAACTTTACTCATTTTTCTATGTATCCAAACGCTGCGAAGGTTTAGGAGTGAAATATCCAAAACAGTTATTCACAGCTCATTATGTATACCTTTAAAACACGCTTCCCATTCATTAACTGTAACATTTGAGGTCATGCTTTCATATCCAGACATTCAATCCCTCCAACATTTATAGGATACCCAGAATGAAGGAATTGCTTAACATTCTCACGTTTTTTTTAAAATGTAATGGTTGACATGAAAATTCTGCCCTTACACTTTGAATTAGAAATCATCCGAATGGGATTTAAATCTCATCAAGTCCTTAGTGTAACACAGCAGGGTTTTAGAAAACGATAAATGATTTGGAATGCCCCACTTTTTTCATTTTTTCACAAACAAAAACTCTCCTTTTAAAAGGAGAGTTGTGCTTTTGGTAGAATATGATAACGTTTTGTAAGCCATGTTTTGTTCCTCAGTACTGCAAGCGACTCGCGTCTCGTACTTCGGTGGTAATCATCTATCTACAGAAGCATAGCTTCTGTCCTTCTCCTCGTTCATTTCCAAGGAAGAAAGCGCCCCTACCATTAATTTGGGTTTCTCGCTCGTGGGGTTTACCTCGTTCCACCCCTTACATTTCTGTAAAGGCTACGTCACTGTGGCACTTTTATAGGTATTCATGCCATATCCAAAAGGACTTAGGCATTTTCCCAGCCGTCAGCAATCAAAGACTGCTGCCCAAGCTTATTTTTTCGCCAGGCACGAACACTACGGACATCTCAGTCCGTGCGAGCATGGACTTTCCTCTACTGCAAAAAATGCAGCAGCAATTACCCAAACGTTAACATAACATTATTGATTATACTTCATTCTTCATGAAAACACAATACCAAAATCATTTTCCCTTTTTAAAAGCAACACCTTAGTCAAACAGCTTGTTTCCAAAAACGTGCTTCTCCAAGTTGGATAATCGTTTAAGGATGTCAAAGTTAGTTGTTCCCGGAGTGGCACCGGGAGCAGGTTGACTTGGACGCTTTGTACTCTCTTCGGCCTGTTTTTTCAATTTAAGATTTTCTTGTTTAAGATCTTCAATCTCCTGATGAAACACTTCATAATCTTTCATGATAAGATCCAGGAATTGATCCACATCTTCTGGTTTATAACCTCGCATGGCTGTTTTAAAATCTTTTTCAAGAATATCTTTAGCCGTTAATTTTATCTTATCGGATAGCATAAGACTTCACCTCAATACTTTCGCCAATACAATCGACTTTTTATTATTTTTTCAAATCTACTTGGGTTTGTCAACGAAACACTTTTTTTATGCTTATTGTTTCAGTGCCGCTATGTACTCCCATGAATCTCTATCTAAATTTCATCATAATATGAATATGCTTTGGAAACAACTTTTAATCGATAATTATTTTCTATCTGTCATTCGGACCAGCTGCTTTCTTCAGCAGCCATTTGCAGGTCATCAAAGTTAATCTGAAAGATGGGATATGGTTGTGTTTCCGCTTTTTTCATCGCTTCGTAATATGGATATTTGGCTGATCCTTCTTTTTCGGCTTCAAAAATGATGAGCATGGCATCACTTTTATGGACCATATATTTATTTTTGGTTTTTAGTTGTTGTGGCCCTTCGTATGGCTTATTGAAAATGGACTCTACAAAATCGGCACGAGCCAATATGGACCGGTAATAATCTTGGTTCGTCTCGTTCCATGACTCTTCCTGATTCAGAAATGGAGTAAGCACCCCTAATTTAAGCTGATTATATTCTTCCTTCAATTCAAACACCACTTCGGCACCCCATAATTCCGTACCCAATTGGCCTGATATAATCACCCATTCCAGTTCATCTTCCACCAATGGTAAAAGACGTTGCTTCATCGCTTTCTTAATATATTTTACAGCTTCATGGTCATTTTTGAATATCCCGAATTCAAAAGCCTTGTAGCCCGTCATATACAAAACCTTCATTACTTGGCCAATCTCCCTTTTAACATAATTATGTAAGAAAATAAGGGCTTGATAAGCCCTTATTTTTTAATATCCGAAATGTCTAGGCGGACAGCATGGGTTTTGCGGCGGCCTTCCACAAATCAAGTGTTGATTATAGCACTCATTCACCACGGATTGAGTATGCGGGAAGAAATGCTTAAATGTGTTCACTTGTTTATTCACATTTGTAGTATGTGATGGATGAACGACAGGAATCACTGTGTTCGATACATTCGTATTGACAAATTGCTGTGTTGGAGAAACTTGCGCTGGGGCAACTTGAGATGGAGATGTTTGTGTTGGACCATATTGCGCTGGAGACACAGCCGTTGGCATTTGACCATATTGCGCTGGAGACACAGCCGTTGGCATTTGACCAGTATACGCTCCCATTACATTATTGTGGTGTTTACCGGTTGACGCTCCCATTACATTATTGTGGTGTTTACCGGTTGATGCTCCCATTACTCCTGGTGCATTACCGTATGCTCCCATTACATTGTTGGATGCTCCCATTACATTGGGGTTATTTCCTCCACAATTACGAAAATACATATATAATACGTCCCCTTTCATCATGATAAGTTTAGTCTTACCATTACAGACTATGAAAAAAACGGGAGACGTGTACTGATGAAATGACCTATTTATACAGAATAAGTATAAAACCATTTATGTCAGTCAATAAGTACACTAAATTATATTTGGTAAACCCTTCAAATGCACTGAGGGTAATTTTCTATAAAAAGGAATATAAACTGTCTTTTAATGATGTAAATAAAACAATCGTTAAACAAAGTACTACAAAAAATAGAAATAAAGTCGTTTTATACATTTCTCCGCTCCGCTTTCACCTTAAATTTATACTGGAAAGGAATGAAATGAATGCTTGAAAATTTCACCCTCAACTCTTTCCATTTTACACATAATAGTTGAAGGCTACAATATTTGTATCTACATTTTTTTTTTTTTGCCTTTCGCACTAAAAGACCATTCGAAATCCCTTATCTTATACAAAAATATCCTTAGATAACTCTTTCTTTTCAAGCCGTCGGATCCTCTTTTCCAATTCCAATTGTTTTTTCCCCGGAATCAGGCCACTTTCTTCCCTTATCATCTCTTGATGCGCGATTAAAGAACATTTTAGAGCAAAGGCGACGTCCTTAAATTGATGTTCATATAATTTTGCACATTCAATCTGTGCCTGTATCCGTAATTGTACATTCCCTTTTACGGCAACTTCCTTCCAAATTTCCAGCGCTTCATTGAATTGTTTTTCCTTCTTTTTCTGAAAGGCTAAAGCATGGCCAGCAATGATTCGATCTTCCTCATTTCCTGCTGTCAATATTTTTTCATATGTCTCAACCGATTCCTCTTTTTTCCCTAGATATGCAAGCCACCGTGCAATTTCCATGGAATCTTCCGTATAACCATCGATTTGGAGAATTTTCCGGGACAAATGAATATACAAAGAGATCAGTGATAAAATATCCAATTCATTATGTTTCATGATTCCAAACAAAATTTCCGGGTTCTTTCTCTCAACAAAATCAAAATAAATCATCGGTGCCAAATATCCAGGAATATCATCCTCTCTATGTACTTCGAGAATGTCTGTTTCGACTACAGATAATTTCACACGTTCCAATTTGTTTCTCCAAAGCCTTCTTGAAGCATGATACAAATCGAAATGTCCGAATTCCGGGAGTTTTGGAACATGTTCTTTTATCAAGGTATGTCTTGTTTTTAGCTGAGGCCAATCAAAAGACTTACCATTATATGTGACAAGCGTTTCGTAATTAATTTTTTCCAGAAAGCTTTGGTAAAGCGGTATTTCACTGCCGGGCTGGGGCAGGATATGTTGTTTCACGACCACTTCTTCGCCTTCTAAATAGGCATAACCAAGTAAAAAAATGGTATTACCTGCACCACCGCCAAGCCCTGTTGTTTCCGTATCGAAGAAAAAAAGGTCCTCACTATTCACACCTCTAGCGGAAAGGGGATGCTCCAATGAAGTTTGATTCCATTCGTTTACGATTTTTTTCAATTCAGAAAAGGCATATAATCCATGTTTATGATTTAAAGGATAGCGGACCTCCCTAATGAAACAATAGTCATCATCGAAATGATAGGGTACGGTATCGTTCTCCAGCCATTTTTCAAGAAAAGGAATATCTTCATTCACAATCCCGATATTTTCCTCCACCGGAGAAGGATGATCCACTTTCTCTAGGTTCATATGCGTTTTCATACGGTTCAATTTATTTTTTAATGACATAAACTACACCTCTCTTCCCTAATTCCCGCTCCCTATGATCGTTTTTCCTGACAAAATTGACCCAATAACTGTTTTGCGTCACTCTTGGCCGTTTTCGTAGCGGATTCCGTTCCTATACAGGAAGGACAGCCGTTATCACAAGAACAATTTTCGATCATTGATATGGTTTCAAGTAGAATGATCTCAGAGTTTTCATATACTTTATCACTTAACCCAATGCCTCCTGGATAACTATCATAGATAAAAATGGTTGGTTTTTCATTATGCGCGGCCTTAACCTGAGGATAAACATGGATATCATGTGGATCGCACATGACATATAGCGGAATCATGTAATTAAGCGCATGGGAAGCACCAATCATTCCTTGCTCGATCCGATTTTCGTCCCATTCAAATATATCAGGCTCCATGGAAAGCATGGCCGAACTCGTATGTAGTTCCACTTCTGGCAGACTGATTGGCCCTGATCCAATATTTTCATGCGTTTCAAATTTGATTTTTTTGAATATCGTAGGCATCGCCCGGATGGCGACATCGCCAAAAGCAGCTGTTGTGGAAGCGAAAGTGCGCTGTTTATCCACTTCCAATACAGACAACTGAACAGCTAGGTTTGCATCCGTATAATAGTCCACATTGACCTCACGTACGAATGCTTTCTTTTCTTCCCAATCCAGTTCTTCCACTTGAAATTGTATTCCCTGATGCAAATAAATGGCTTCATCGTGTAGAAGGGTCATTGCACTGAACGTATCCATCTCTCCAATTACCCGATTATTCGGGGCATTGGTTTGGTCAATGATCACGACATTTTCCTGTGCCGCAGAACGAAGACTGATATTGCTTGCGGGAAATGCATCGTTCATCCAATGCCATTTGTCCCCATTTTGGTGCAAAACCCTTTCTTCCGTAAGAAATTCCAGAACGTCCATAATCTCTGTTTTTCCGAAGGTATCGCCTTTTTTAAACGGCAGCTCATATGCGGCACATTTTACATGATCAACCATGATCAAAAGATTATCAGGATTGATTCTTGCCGTTTCTGGATTCCTGGTAAAGAAATAATCAGGGTGCTGTACGATATACTGATCAAGGGCACTAGAACTGCCGACCATGATGATAAGGGCTTCTCCATGCCTTCTACCTGCGCGGCCGGCCTGTTGCCAGGCACTCGATATCGATCCAGGATAACCTGTCATGATGCAAACCTGGAGCTGGCCAATATCGACCCCTAACTCAAGCGCATTCGTAGATATAACACCATAAATGGAGCCATCCCTTAGGCCCTGCTCAATTTCTCTACGCTGTGTTGGCAAATAGCCTCCACGATAACCTCTGATCGATTTCGGCCCCAATTGCTTTGACACAAGTTCCTGTAAATAGGTCAATAGAATTTCTACACGAACCCTGCTTCGAGCAAAAACGATCGTTTGAATTTTATTTTTCAAAAATTGATTTGCAAGCTTCCTGACCTCCAAAACGGCACTCCTTCGAATGTTTAACGGTTTGTTGACAATTGGCGGATTGTAAAACACAAAATGTTTTTTTCCACTCGGTGCCCCGTTATTATCGACAAGGACCATTTCTTTTTCCGTTAGCTCCATAGCCAGCTCTTTTGGGTTATTGATCGTAGCAGAAGTACAGACGAACACAGGGTCGCTTCCATAAAACTTGCAGATCCTCTTTAACCTTCTTATGACGTTTGCCGTATGACTTCCGAAAACACCGCGGTAAATATGGAGTTCATCGATGATCACATACTTCAAGTTTTCAAATAAAGAGACCCATTTTGTGTGATGCGGCAAGATTCCGGAATGAAGCATATCTGGATTGGTGATCACGATATGCCCAGCTTGGCGAATTTTTTGCCGGATGTTGGAAGGTGTGTCCCCATCATATGTATAACTATTTATCGCTGCATCCATTTCATGAATCATTTCGTTCAATTCGCTTTTTTGATCATAACTCAGCGCTTTTGTCGGAAAAATATATAGCGCTCTTGTTTTTTCATCTTCAAGTATTTTTTGAAGGACCGGCAAATTATAGCATAATGTTTTACCAGAGGCCGTTGGAGTGACTGCTACAAGGCTATTGCCACTCACAGCTGCATCAAATGCAGTTGCCTGATGGGTATACAACCCAGTTATCCCTCGTTTTTCGAGGGCCTGCTTGATCTTATCATTCATTCGATCGGGAAATGGAACGTGTTTTGCCTCTTTTGCTTCAATTACCTGCCAATGTACGATATTATCATTAAAATCCTCATTGGTTTTTAAATCATTGATGACCTCTTGTAAATTTTTTCGCAGTTTCATATAACCACCTCATACTTCCTATTCTACCGAATGAACGTTCTATGCAAAAGGGAAACTATTTCCTTTCCCAAAAAAAAAGCAGGAAACGGCGACACATCGTTTCCTGCTCAGTCTTTTTTAGTTCATTCATTTGACAAAGCGAATGATTTCTTCGGCTAGTCTGCTTGGAGCTTCCAGCATTCCCATATGGCCGCTTCCTTCAAGGATTACTTCTTTAATATGACTTCCTTTAACAGAAAAGGTTTTTTCAGCTGGTATTACCTTATCTTGTTCACCTGCAACCAATAAAACCGGAAGCTTCGTATCTCTGAGTACATGATTTCTATCAGTCCTGTTCCTCATGGCATTCAAAGATCCGATTGCACCACTTTCACTTGTTTTATAACCGATTTCCTTTGTATGTTCAATGTGGGGATCATCTGAATTAGCAAAAAGCTTTGGTACAAGTCCGTCAATGAAAGCAGGAATTCCATCATTTTTAATTTTCTCGACGGATTTTAATCGACCTTCCTTACCTGCTTCATCGTCCGGCAAAGCAGTTGAATGAACGAGTGAAAAACCAGACAATTTCCCAGGAAACCTTTCTGCGAACGCCAAGGTGATGTACCCTCCGAGCGAATGGCCAAACATATAAACCTGATCGATTTCCCTATCTTCCAAGAATGATGCGATATCCGCAGCCATATCTTCAATCGAAAAAGATGCCCCTATTGCCTCACTTGCACCATGGCCTCGCAAATCAACGGCAACGACACGATATTCATCTTTAACTTTAGCGATGATGTCACTCCAATATTCATGACTTCCGCAAAATCCATGGATAAACAACAACGTTTTAGTTCCTTTCCCGTTATCTATGTAGGAAAGCTTGCTATTTTCAGTCATAATATCCCTCATTTCCTATACTATTCTTTCCATAACGTTATTCCCTATATGTCCATATCTAAAACCCATCCGTGCATTCACAAATCTTCAGTCCCCACATAGCCTATAGGCAAAGGAATTTTTAGGAAGGAGCACCGAGATGACCTCTTCTGAAAAAAATAATAATCAGGACCGAATAGAACCCTTTACCCATTTTATTAATAAAATGGATCGACTGTTTTCCGAAAGGCCTCCAAAAGGCATGCTGCAATCTCTAGACGATTTCTTCAGTTCGACTAAAGAACGTAGCTTTCCGGTTGATATTCATGAAACGAATTCAGAATATATCCTTAAAGCTACCTTGCCCGGAATTGCACGCAGCCAAATATCAATTGATGTGCTGACTCAAGCTGTAACGATAACGGCAAAGCGTGATAGGCGACACAAACAACTTAAGACTCAAGGAATGTTTCAAAAGGAAGTTTCTGTAGGTAACATAACACGAACCATTTCCTTTCCAAAACCGATTGATGAAGCAAAAGTAACCGCACGGCATCGCGATGGCATCCTTACGCTTCACCTACCAAAAATTAAAGGAAATCGAATTGAGATCAATTGAGCAATTTTAAAAGCAGACTTAATAAAGTGGCTGGGTCACTTGTAAGTCTGCTTTTACTTTATTCACCATCTATACTTTGAAGAAGCCCCCTACTCCTTTGACCATCGAAGACACTTGAGAAACTGTATTCATCATTTGTCCAGCTGTATTCATCATCTTCGTTATATCCATTGATCCATCCTGTGTTTTGAATTGATTCATGACCGATTTGATCCCTGATGGCTGCGGTTTTTGCATGAACTGTTGCTTTGGATAAGGATTATATGCCTGCTGTTGACTTTGCGGTGGTCGTTTAGCAGGCTGTAACGGGTTATCAAACGGGCTGAAAGCTTGCGGCTGAGGCTGCGGTTGCTGATTGGACTGCATTGGCTGCATTTGCGGATATTGAGGCATTGGCTGCATTACACTGTTGCCCGGAAAAGTTCCCACAGGCATCGCCTGCTGCGGAACTGGTTGGAAGGGGTGATAGGCCGCCTGCTGATAAGGATCATGATATGGCGTCATATAGCCCCCTGTATTCTGGGGATGATATGGATACATAAATGGTTCATAAAGTTGATTATTCTGTTGAGGCATTGGCTGCTGGTGCCCTCCCCAATATTCCGGCATTGATTGAGGATACTGTCCTTGATTTGGGGAGACTTGGTTAAAACCGGATCTCATCATATTCAATGAGCCCTCCTCTTTTTTCATTACATGGTTCTGATAATATATGAAAAAAGAGGAAATAAAGTGTAGGTGTTTTTTATGATAAAATCCGATCGATTTCCGCTTTTACATTATTAAGGATATATTCAACCGATTGGACATGACTTTTAAATCGCTTGTAACTGGTTTTTGGAAAAAATGCCTGAACGGCTACATCAGAAAGGTTATGAGCGGTTTGTTCGATTTGCTCGGGGAAAAGATGCTTAAACTCCGTTACTTTCATCCACTCCTTCATTCCAATTTCCCATTCGATGCATACGGACCTGACCTTATCTGCAAACGGCTTAACTTCTGAGAAGAAATCCTTTTCTTTTCCTTCCTCGCGTACACCTTCATAGATTTCATCCGCTTGGGATGTATATTGTATTAATTGTTCCGTTAATAGCTGTAGTTTTTCTTTTTGCAAAATATATTCCTCCGTACATTTGTTTCCCTTATTATAATCCAGTTTTTTATAAAAGGATATCCAGTCGGCTTATACCTGAGCAGTCAAAACATTGTGCGTTCTAATTGATTTCTCCGGAACGAATGAGAAGGAATGGTTTTCACCTTCAGTATTCACCCAATATTCCTCGGCTTTCTCAATGGCTTCCTGGGCATCATTCACTAATGTATATTGCTCTGCCCATAGCTTGCACCGAACTGTATTAACAGTTTCACCATATGAAATTTCCAAACGATCCAGGCTGGTACTGATCTCAGCTATCATCCTCAATATTTCCTCTGTTGCGACACTTTTATTGACCATGCTGATCCCTCCCCATTCTTTACCTGTACTATTCTTTTTTTTATCGGAAAGCCCTTCAAGGCTGACAAAACTAGAAGGGAATCGGCAAAGAAAGTGCAATTCACTTAATTTATTATGCCCTTCGACAACAATGGCAGAATGAAGAATGGAGTTTTAAACAAAAATACAGACAGGAGGTGATTTTATGCAGTCGAATGAAAGCAAAGAGCAAGGATACGAAAAACGACAAAAGCCGCCCACTAAGAAGGCAGGAACGGGGAACCCAAAACTTGATGGAGAAAACCGCCCCTCAACGTAAAACTTAAATACGTGCATCATTAACAGGGAAGGCTTAAACGAGGCCTTCCTTGTTTTTCTTTTCAAAAAAGTAAATTTTTGATCAGTACGACTTTGTGCAATTGTTTTTGTTTATGGTCAAACCAATCAGTCATTTGCGGGTCTTCTTCCCATCGGGGTTCAATAAACCAATCATTTTTTATCCTTTTATTCTCATCCCATTGTACCGTATCTCCTGCTTGATGATGAATCAATGGATAAACTCTCCGGAGCATAGGGGTTTCATGGTACCTAGGCTTTTTTCGATATTGTTCATAATCATATCTGGCTCCAGTTGGCTCAGTCCGGCAGGAAAATTCATAAAAGAGCGGAAACAACTCTTTAGAAAATAAAAGACCAGCCAATCTTTTCCCCAATTTAATCCTTTCATCGATGTTTCTAAAATGAGAAACGGACGAACCATACAGTCTTCCATTGCAGGTAGGAAAAAATACAGTGCTAAAGTGCATCCAGTCCTGCAGGAAAAATAATAAAGAATGGAAAACGAAAGATTGCTTTTTAATGACCGGTTTTTCAATGATATTTTGTTCATTTATTATAAGCGCAGTGACTAGTTTTTCGCGATTTCCGTGTTTCCAAAAAGAATTCCATTCCTCCATCATGAATTTAGTAATAAAAAAATAATGACCTAAGTGAAACAAAGGACGTCTATACTTCGTCGAATAATGATAGAGAAGTAATTGCGGATAAGCATCTTGGAATATTCTCCAATTGGCTTCTTCATATGTTAGGAATAAGTGATGCCTGTATTTAAGGCTAAGCAACTGGGAGAACCAAATACCTTCAAGGTCACACATATTCCAACCTGCATTCCTTGAAACCATTCCTGCCAAAAAAGACCATTGTATTTCAGGATGCGTCTTGAAAAATTGTTCATATGCCTTAGTTCTTGATATATTATCCCTATTCCCTTTCGCCGTTTGGGCTTTTATCGAAAGAAGCAATTGCTTTTCTGTTTGGAACATTCGCATATATGGGTCATCCGCCTTTCTTTAGCGATGAATTGTGACATATAGTTGTACATAAATCCTATCGTTCTAAGAAACAATTCTTTTTATTCACATATGGGATTCTTTTTTTGCTAATATAGATAAGTGAAAAAAAGGAGGGGTAAAAGTGGCATTTCATTATCCCAACGGGCGAAGATTTGTACCGCAGGCTATGGAAGAAAAGGAAGGCCCACTAAAAAAAGTCAGTTATAGCAATCGGGGAAAAACATTGGAAGACGATTTGAACGAAACCAATCAATATTATTTAGCACACGGCATTGCCGTCATTCATAAAAAACCGACACCTATTCAAATTGTCGATGTCCACTACCCGAAGAGAAGTGCCGCAGTCATTAAAGAAGCCTACTTCAAACAAGCATCGACCACTGATTACAACGGTGTTTATAAAGGAAAGTACATTGATTTTGAGGCAAAGGAAACGAAAAACAGCAGTTCCTTCCCTCTGAAGAATTTTCATGACCATCAAATTGAACATATGAAACAGATCGTTCAGCATGACGGACTTGCATTTGTCATCATCCGCTTTTCCGTCATGGATGATATATATTTGATGAGTTCTGAACAACTGAATTATTATTGGAAGAGAATGAAAGACGGCGGGCGCAAATCTATAACTCTTCAAGAGGTTGAAAGCAGTTCACGAAAGATTACTCTTGGCTTTCAACCGAGAATTGACTATATTAAAGTAGTAGATTCGCTCATCTCAGAAAATTTTTAGTTTTTTTAGAAAGGCAGGTTAGCTGTAATGGCTGAAAAATATAATACTAGAGAAGAGCGCCGAAAGCAGGGGCAGACACAAAATAAAGGACCGAAGAAAGGTCCTAAGAAGCCGGCCAATATGCTTAAGCGCATTTTCCTTATACTCGTAACAATCGGAATAATTGGCTTGGTTGCCGGAGGAGCTGCAATGGCTTACTTTATAAGCGACGCTCCAAAACTTGATGAAAAGCTTTTGAAAGATCCCGTCACATCCAAAATACTCGATGAAAATGGTAAATTGCTAGCTGAAGTCGGCACAGAAAACCGGGATTATGTGAATTATGAAGACATACCTGATCTTGTCGAAGAGGCATTCCTGGCAACGGAAGATTCCCGTTTTTATGAACATCACGGGGTGGACTTATTACGTCTGGGCAGTGCCGTCATAGCCAACGTCAAAAACGGATTCGGCTCAGAGGGTGCAAGTACATTGACCCAGCAGGTTATCAAACGTTCTTATCTAACACCTGATAAGACCATTAAAAGGAAAGTGCAGGAAATGTGGCTTTCCATACAGCTAGAAAGAAAATATACAAAAGAAGAAATTTTCGAAATGTATGTGAATAAGATTTTCTTCGCAAACCGTGCTAACGGGGTCTTAACTGCTTCCCGGACATATTATGGAAAAGATCTAAACGAATTGAAATTAAACGAAGCGGCCATGCTTGTAGGATTACCGCAAAGCCCAAGCCGTTATGACCCTTATAAATATCCTGAACGTGCAAAAGAACGCCGTGACATTGTCCTACATTTAATGAATAAACATGGATATATCACCGAAAAGGAAATGAAAGATGCACAAAGCATCGATATAACAGAAGGACTTCAAGAAATCGATAAGAGCCAAATCGATACGACTGCTTATGATGCATTCATCGATTTGGTAATTGAAGAAGTCGGAGATATGGGGGACTATAACGTCTTTACCGATGGTTTGGAAATCCAAACGACTATTGATAAGGATGCCCAAGAATATGTCTATAAAATGTTGAACAGTGATGAAATCATCAATTACCCAAGTGAAGATCTTCAAGCTGGAGTCACCTTACTTGACACGCAATCTGGTGAAATTAAAGCTGTCGGCGGCGGCAGGAACACTACGGTTAAACGCGGCTGGAATTATGCCACGGATGCCAAGCGTTCACCTGGTTCGACCATTAAGCCAATTTTGGATTATGGTCCTGCTGTAGAATATTTAAATTGGTCCACTTACCAACAGATTAAAGACGAGGAATATAGGTATAGTAATGGAACACCGCTTAAAAATGCTTCAGGGCGCCATTATGGCACAGTTACCATTCGTGAAGCACTAGCACGGTCATTGAATATTCCAGCTTTAAAAACGCTTCAAGAGGTAGGTCTGGACAGGGCGCGTGATTTTGCCGTTGACCTTGGCATTCCTTTTGAAAAGGAAATCACCGAATCAGCTGCATTGGGCGGCGGTAAGGATGTTTCTACACTAGAACTTGCCGGTGCTTACAGTGCATTCGGAAACAATGGTATCTATAATGAACCGCATAGTGTTAAAAAGATTGTTTTACGTGACAAAACAACCATCAAAAACAAGACGGAATCGAAACCAGTCATGAAAGATTCCACAGCTTTCATCGTGACCGACATGTTGAAAAGCGTCTTGAATGAAAGTTATGGAACAGGAAGATTAGCGAACATACCTAGTCTGCCTATAGCCGGTAAAACTGGTTCAACCAATTTCACGCCAGAACAGCGTGCAGCAAACAACATCCCATCTTCCGGTGTAAAAGATAGCTGGATGGCAGGTTATACAACCAATTATACAGTCGCGATATGGGCTGGTTATGATAATGCAGCAGGTAAAAAGATGGAGTATCTTGGCGATTCATCTCAACGGATTCCTAAATCGATCTTTAAGAGTTTGATGGAACATATGGCTCAGTCAAAAGCAACGAAAGACTTTGATCAACCGGACAGTGTTGTAAAGGTTGGAGTCATAAAAGGTTCGAATCCGGCTGTTAAAGCCAATGAATACACACCAAGCAGTAAAATCACTTATGAATATTATGTAAAGGGTCACGAGCCAACACAAGTGACTACAGAATATGAGAAAATCGACAAACCTAGCATTAACGCTTCTTACAATCAAGAAAGTAATGAAATCAATCTATCATGGTCATATCCTAAAGGTGATGGAGATACAAAATTCGAAGTTCTGATGTCCGTTGATGGCGGCGGTCAGAGTGTGTTAAAAAAATCGAAGGATACTAGTTTAACGATCCCAAATCCAAACCCTGGAAGTAAATATACCTTCTCTGTGGTTGCCTTAGTGGATGGCCAACAAAGTGATCCGGCTAGTACATCTGTGGAAATCCCTGCTCAAGTGGAAGACCCTGAGGCTACAGACGACAATATTGAAGATCCGGCAGAAGGCGATGATCCGGCCGAAGAGACTCCTGCTGAAGGCGAAAAAGGCAATAAAGATGAAGACAAAAATAACAATGGCAACAATGGGAATGGAAACACTGATAACAATGGAAATGGAAACAACCCTGACGATGGAAAAGGCAATAAGGGCGATGAGAATGCTGAAGACGGGGGTGCCGTCACTGACCCTGGAACGGTAGAGGAAGAAAAACCAGGTGAAACTCCTGACCCTGACCCTAACCCTGCCCCTGATCCAGAAAAAGATAAAGACAAGGATAAAGAAAACAAAGATTGACTAAAAAAACGTCTAAGCTTTTAGCTTAGACGTTTTTTTTGCTGTTCTTATTTTTGATCAAGTACTTCGCATATTGTTTTTCAAACTCCTGGAACAACTCACTAAGCTGTCTATAGGAATGGAAAAAAGCAGGTCTTGCAATTATGAAAGAAAGCCTTTCAGCCAGGTTTACCGGAATATCTTTCAAGGATTCAATTTGTCGCTGCAAAGAGCTCAATATCACTGGCCTTCCATGCATCCAGAAGACTGCAGTTAAAAATAAACTGATGCCCTGTTTCATAAGTCCCGAAGTCTGATTCACTTTTCGTTCAGAAAATAACGAGCTGCATTCAGAATCAATTTCCTTCCACTTGTCCAGTAGTTCCTTTACATGTTCCGCTCCCTTTGTCCAAGGGGCATACGACTCTACATTATTATAATAAAGTAACTCATATGGAAATGACTCGAATGGGATTGATCCACTCCATCTTTTATAGTGCTCATTCTCCAAGATGGTTTCCTTTTCAGGGAAAAACAAAAGATGCTCTAATTCTGCAGGCACTTTCAAGGATATGAACTGCGTCACTTTGCCTCTTTCCTTTTCATTCTTTTTTGCCCCTCACGGCATAATTCGAGAAGCGGGCAGGTTTCACATTTCGGTGACTGGGCCTTGCAATGATAGCGTCCAAAGAATATGAGACGGTGATGCGAAACTGACCATTCATCCTTTGGGATTTTAGTCATTAACGTTTTCTCAACTTCTAGGACACTATCCTTCCAACGGCATATACCCAGACGCTTGGAAACACGCTCTACGTGAGTATCAACAGCTATAGCAGGCACACCATACGCAACGGATACGACTACATTCGCCGTCTTTCTGCCAACACCAGGCAAATTAACGAGCTCATCACGATCCCTGGGAACCACCTTACCGTATTCTTCGATCAGCATTCGTGACAACTTTTGAATATTTTTGGCCTTATTACGAAACAAACCGATTGAGCGAATGTCATTTTCCAACTCTTCTATCGGTACGCTTATGTAATCCTCAGGCGTTTTATATTTTTGAAACAAATCCTTAGTGACTTTATTGACTAGTACATCCGTACATTGAGCTGACAGTGCAACAGCAATCACCAATTCAAATGGATTGGAGTGATTCAGCTCACAATGGGCATCCGGATACATTTCACCTATTGTATCCAGACAATATCGAATTTGAGCTTTATTCAACATATTTGTTCTCCTTCAATTTACATTACTGCTCAAGCCAATTATAAAAGGGCACATCTTTCAATGGTTGTGCAGTTTCTGTCTTTCTGTCCCTTTTTTGATGGACTCTAAATTTTTGTCCTTGCGCCCTTGCCTGTTCCAAGGTTTTTATTCCATTCTTTTTCCACTCGAATAAAATACGATCAATGTAACGGAAGTTCAATTTTCCGGAAATGACTGACTCCCTAAGAGCTGACTTAATGATTTCAGGTTGGTGATCATCCTCCATCCACATTGCCAATGTCTCACATTCAAATGGAGATAAGGGGCGGCCGAACTCCTTCTCAAAAATCGTATAAAGGCTCTCCCCAGCTTTTTGCACCTCAGCTGATTCTGCCTGTTTCAACGTTTTCAAGAAACAGTCCATCATTTTTTCATATAGGGGATCAAGGGAATATTTTTCCTGACCGATTTCTTGGTTCCCTTCAACCACCATTTCCACAAATCCCCTTTGAATCAAACGCTGGATTAAGAATAGACATTCCGTTTCCTGTAATGTCATTCGGTCAGAAAGTTGGGATGGTGCAGGAAAATGATTGCCTTTATCGATAAAGCTTTGCAATTGTAATAATAGGACCATTTCTTGTTCGTTTAGTCCCATTGTCTTATAGTTAGTCAACAAAAAGGATGGAATCGTTATCGTTCCTTCCTTAAACCACGCATATAAATGTTCTTTATTCATGTTTTTGGACACCTCTAATTAAGTATAACATGAATATGGCTCTCCGAATAAGCTTATAATTTTAACAAAAAACGGTTATCTGCCAAATATGACAAGATAACCGTTTCATTACGAGATCAAGGATATAATCGATTTAATAGACGTGGGAATGGAATGGTTTCACGTACATGTTCAACTCCGCTGATCCAAGCCACCGTACGTTCCAACCCCAAACCGAAGCCTGAATGCGGTACAGAACCGTATTTTCTTAATTCCATATACCATTTGTAAGCTTCTTCGCTCAAGCCATGCTCATTGATTCTTTGTTCAAGCAATTCCTGATCATGAATCCGCTCTGAACCGCCAATTATTTCCCCATACCCTTCTGGAGCGATCAAATCGGCACAAAGAACGACTTCTCCCCTCTCAGGGTCTGGCTGCATATAGAAAGGTTTGATATTGGTTGGATAATGAGTGATGAAAACTGGTTTATCAAAACTTTCAGCTATTGCAGTTTCGTGCGGCGCTCCAAAATCATCACCCCATTGGATATCTTCAAAACCCTGTTCATGAAGGAACTTTATGGCTTCATCATATGTAATCCGTGGGAAAGGAGCTTTAATTTGTTCAAGCTTTGTTGTGTCACGGCCTAGTGTATTCAACTCAAGCTGACAGTTTTTCAATACAGATTGAATTATGGAGGTAACGAATTGTTCCTGAACCTCGAGATTCTCTTTAAATTCGATGAAGGCCATTTCTGGTTCAATCATCCAGAACTCGATTAAATGTCGTCTTGTTTTGGATTTTTCTGCCCGGAAAGTAGGACCAAAAGAAAATACCTTCCCTAGTGCCATGGCTGCCGCTTCCATATAGAGCTGACCACTTTGTGATAGGTATGCATCCTCATCAAAGTATTTAGTCGCGAACAATTCACTTGTTCCCTCTGGAGCGCTTCCAGTTAAAATTGGCGGATCGACTTTAACGAACCCTTCTTCATTAAAGAATTCATATGTAGCACGGATGATTTCATTCCGGATTTTCATGACAGCATGCTGACGTTTTGAACGCAGCCACAGGTGACGGTTATCCATTAAGAATTCAGGACCATGTGCTTTAGGTGTAATGGGATAATCCGATGATTCATGAATGATTTCAATATCTTTCACTTGTAATTCAAAACCGAACGGAGAGCGTTCATCCTTTTGTATGACACCTGTAATATACAAGGACGTCTCTTGCGAAACCGATTTCGCACGAGCGAAAATTTCTTCACCAACCTCGGCTTTCACGACCACTCCTTGAATGAAACCAGAGCCATCACGGATTTGAAGGAAAGCAATTTTCCCACTGGAACGTTTGCTTGCAAGCCAGCCTCCAATGGTAACTTCTTGACCGACGAATTTGCTAGCATCTTTTATTGTAATTTTCACGGAATTTCCCTCCAAAAATAGCTTAACTTACTATCGAATTTACTCTACTTATTATACCCATAGCCCTCCCTACAAGCAAATAAATCACTTGAAGTGGAAGTCTGCATGCCTTTTATCTTTCTCTTTTTTTTGATTTAAATAAGCTTATTCGCCGCATTGCATGATAGATTACATATTTACTAACGAATTTGCTTATATGGGACCGCCCATGCTGTAAGATGCATAACGTTATATGTATATAAATTTGACATTGTAGCTTTAAAACAGTTGATTGCCCCACTATCAACTAATGGTTATCATTTTCGCATTTAACAGGGTTTCTAATGATGCATATAATTGAAAAGCACTTTTAGGATTTCTTATCTGGCAGGCAAGAAGTTCTTCGAGTCTTTTGATCCGATAGCGTAAACCACTCATTGAAATGTTCAATGCTTTCATACTACTTTCGAGATTACCGCCGCATTGCAGAAATACATAGAGAGTTTTCAATAGCTCATTCATTTTTGGATCTTCTTTCAACAATAATGGACCCATCATTTTCTCCGCTTTTTGAAGGACGGCTGGAGTACTTCCAGTATGCATTAAAATGGAAAGTAGATCGACCTCTTCAAATTTGATTATATTCCGATGCCCTTCGTTCATTCTAAGAGCGGTTAAAGCTTCTTGGAGAACCTCATCAGCCCGTTCCAACTCATTACTTATCGTGCTGATTCCCATTTTAAAGTGATATCCGCCAAAAACGGCATATAAATGATTTATGCATTCCTGGTTGAGGTAAGTTAAAGATTGTGATTCATTTTCAGGCCGCAGAGGTATAAGCAATACGATATTGCCATCCCTTAAGGCCGTTAAGACGACTTGATTCCGCTTTTTAAAAAAACTATAAATCTCCTCGATGATTTTCTGCTGAATGAAATAATCATTCTCGACCTTTTGAGTGGAGGGATTTTGATAGCTTAACAAAACAATGGTAAAAGGGTGATCCAATGAAGTGTCTAGATACATGCTTTTATTGATTATTTCTTCTCTAGAAGCAAATTCACCATTTAATATTTGTTCCAGAAATAGGCCCTTTACCCTTTCAAGAGCTTCAAAACTGTTTTTTTCATTTAAGAGGAATAAGGAACAGGCCATGGACACCCTTTCAAGAATCATTTGATTGATTTCCAGGTTCGTTTTACCTTCAATACGATTCGATAGTGCAAAAGCACAATAGCCGTAAATTTGATTTTGTAACGTAATGGGAGCATAAAGCAGTTTAATGCCATCTGTTACGATACTCCCGGTCTCCAATGTGTCTGGACCATTTTCCCATTTGAGTTTTAGCTGATTTCTAACCTCCGTTGCCTTACCGTTGTCAAATCCAGCATGATAAACCTGATTGCTATGGAAATTCTCCATCAATAAAGGCATTTTAGTTTTTTGATAAACCATCCTCATTATAGATTGAAGGTTTCTTCCGCTAATTAGCTCTTCTGTCAACAGATTATGAATATCCATCACCTTAGACAAGCTATTACGTTCTTCCAGCAGCATTTCATACGTTAAGGCTAGTTCCTGAACAATCGGTTTCGTTTTATAATAGTTAACCTCATCTTGTATTTCCCTGCCCCATAAATGTATGGATTTACCTTCGTATCTACACTCTGCTTGCCCTGCTCCCTTGCAGGCACTTTCTTTAAAAATCACTTCATGACCGCAGACCGTAGAATAAAATCCACTTGCATATCCCGTCAATGTATAACAGACTGGCCTTTTTGCGATGCCAGTCTGGGTAATGTGTTCCTCGGCCTCATAGGAGTTCACCCACACCCCTTCAACCTTCACGGAGTCTACATCCACTTGATTCACCATCGATAATTCCAATTTCGTAGTCTTAACTTTTGTATAGCCCTGTAACATATGTAAAATGGGGCCTTGTTTCAATATTTCCTTAACACTTGACAAATCCCCTTTAAGTGCCTTTTTTGCATCTTTGACCCCGATATTCCAGCCATAACGGATTAAAAAAGATTTCATTCTTTCAAATCCAATAGTCTCGATCAAATCCTTTCTTAGGGTGCCGAAAATCGAAGAGGAAGTTAGGATCATCCTTTCATCATTTAAATGAATTTCACCTTCATCATTCTTGAGATTCAAAAGATTCGTCATGATACCCCTCCGGCTTTCCTTTTACATAATATTATACTTTTTCCATACCTTAGCTATCAAGAGAAATGTAAACGCATTCATTTTTTCGTCATGGAAAAACCGGAGGGATGCTACTACGAACCACATTTCCCGTTATCATGGGCTGCATTCATTCGTATGAAATTTTTTATCGATTTAGTTCAAATTAGCACTTAAACCAGTTTCGGCATTAATCCACTTATCATTTGTCCAGCCATGAAGGTCATAATCGCTCATTGCCAGATCTACAAAAGATTTGAATGTATCCGATTGACCATTTAAATCTGCCATTTTCATCGTTTCAAGCCTGATATTTTCATGGTTTCCCGCATAATTGATTTCATATAACTCATTCCTGCCGCCAAATTCCGTTCCGATGGAATCCCATATCAGTTTCATCAGTTTAACCCTTTCTACTGCTGAAACCCCACCTGAACCCTTATAATATTTATCGAGATACGGTCGCACCTCAGGGTTTAGAAAGTCCTTGGAGCTTGATGGGAGTTGAATGAGATTGCCTGCTACCACCTGTTCAAATATTTGTTTCACTTTTGGCCAGACCATTGGTGCGAACACCCTATAAGCAGTAGCGTATGTGCTGTTGGGCAGAACAGTGCCATTAGGCCCCTCCATCGGATCTGTAGCCATCGCAGTCGATATTGCCCAAAACATATTCCTGTACGCGAGCACTTCCCCAATATTGGCTTGAACTCCCCTAAATTGATTCGTTCCTGCCATTTCCGTTGCCTTCATCAGAAGTCCAGCCATAAAATCCAATTTAACCGCATACCGAGTGCACCCATGAAAAGTATATCTGTTCATCCATCCAGTCTTGGCCCTAAATCCATTGGCAATGTCCACATTATTATAAGCAAATACATCTTCCCATGGGATGAATACATGATCAAGCACGATGACCGCATCATTTTCGTCGAATCGACTTGAAAGCGGGTAATCAAAAGGAGTGCCTGTCTTTGCAGCGGTTTCTTCAAACGACTGCCTGCTGATCATTTTCAATCCAGGCGCATTCATCGGTACAAAGAAAATCAATGCATGGCTTCTATCTCCTTCCCCAAGATCAACAGGAGAATAATTAGCGACGAAATTATAATTCGTAAGCGCGGCAGAAGTCCCAACCATTTTGGCGCCGCTTACGATTATTCCATCATCCCGTTCTTCCACTGTACGTACAAAAATTTCTTTGTTTTCATGGAGTGGTTTATTCCTGTCCATTGCCGGATTTATAATTGTATGGTTACAGAATGGCACATCCCTTGTGGATTTTTCATACCATCTTTTCGCATTTTCTTCAAATCCTTTATAAAAGTCGGCAAATGGTCCCAGTGACCCTGTGAAAGCAGCTTTATAATCGGGGGTACGACCCATGAATCCATAACTTAGTTTTGACCATTGTGCTATGGCATCTCTAGCTTCAAGAAGTTCTTCTGCATTTTTTGAGGCCATGAAGAACTTATGGGTTCTATGGCCTTCTTCTGTCTTTGCCGTTAAAATCGGTGCAGTGACTGGATCATGGAGAGCATCGTATAGTTGGGCAATTGACCTGGCAGAATTGCGATATGCTGGGTGTGTTGTCACATCATCGACCTTATCACCGTTTAAGAATACTGTTCTTCCATCTCGTAAACTTTCTAAATACTCTTTTCCATTCATCATCGGAACATCCCCCATTCACAATTTTTCAATTGAATTGCTAGTTCCATACTAACTAAATGTTCAAAGCATATTTCTGTTGAATCCAATCTTTTTTCTAACAATTTTTGTCTAATTATACTGAATAATCTAAAAATGTTGAACTTATACAAAAAATCATATACGATATCATATATGATTAATAAAATTCAAGGGGTGAGTGTCCATGACAAAAGCAAGAGTGAAGCTACAAAAATCAGATTATTCTGAAGAGATAGAAATATTATCAAACCGCTATATTTTAATGAATGGAAAAAAATATGAGGTTTCACAAATAAAGTTGGATATCCCTATTTCAGGAACCGTATATGGAACATTATTAAACTATAAAGGAACATTGGAGGCCTTGAAGGATGAATTTCACCACCCTCCTTATAATGAGCCTCCTAAAGGGCCGATTCTTTATATTAAACCTAGAAACACATTTTCTTCTTTTTTAAATCCGGTTCCCCTTCCAAAAGGCATACTTGAATTGGAAATCGGGGCGGCACTTGGTATTGTAATCAGTAAAACAGCGACAAGGGTCAAGAAAGAACATGCATTGGATTATATAGAAGGCTTTACGATCGCCAATGATATCAGCATCCCGCATAAAAGCGTTTACCGACCTGCCATTCGACATAAAGCCCGTGATGGATTTTGCCCGGTCGGGCCCTGGGTCGTATCCAAAGAATCGATATCCAATCCCGATTCTTTAGGAATCCGGGTATATATAAATGGAGAGCTAAAGCAAGAAAATTCAACTTCAAATCTAATTCGTTCCATTTCCCGCCTTATTGAGGATGTAACAGACTTCATGACATTGAATTCAGGTGACGTTCTTTTAGTTGGTGTTCCAGAGAATGCCCCCCTCGCAAAAGCCAATGATCAAATTAGAATTGAAATAGACGAAATCGGTTATTTGGAAAATTCAATAATACCCGAAGAAAAACTATCATTGGAGGGGATTTTATGAAGAGAGCTCGAGTAGCCTATGCGGGTGCCATACATCTTGCAAGTGAATATAATGGACAGCTCCGATTAACGGATGGCCGGATTGTCGACGAGCAAGATGTTGTTTGGCTTCCCCCAGTGGAGCCCCGTACTGTGTTCGCGCTCGGCTTGAATTATGCAGATCATGCAAAGGAGCTTGCTTTTAAAGCGCCGGAAGAACCCCTCGCGTTCTTAAAAGGTCCCAATACCTTTATCGGCCACCGGGGACAGACAAGACGGCCTGCTGATGCAGCTTATATGCATTATGAATGTGAATTGGCTGTCGTCATCGGTAAAAGGGCGAAAAACATAAAAAAAGAAGAAGCACTTAAGTATGTAAGTGGCTATACAATTGCAAATGATTTTGCAATTAGGGATTATCTCGAGAATTACTACAGACCGAACTTAAAGGTCAAAAATCGCGATACATGCACCCCCATTGGCCCATGGCTAGTGGACGCTGAAGATATTCCAAATCCTTCGAATCTTGCCATCAGGACTTACGTCAACGGAAAATTGACTCAGGAAGGCAACACGAAAGACATGATTTTCAGCATTGCTGATTTAATAGAATATTTCAGCAGCTTCATGACATTGAGTCCTGGAGATATCATATTGACCGGCACACCTGAAGGATTGGCGGATACCGCTGTAGGCGATGAAATCACCACTGAAATTGAAGGGATCGGAAAACTCATTAGCACAATTGTCGGTGATGATCTTTTTACCTCAGGCCAGGAATCGTCGCACCTAAAAATCCATCTCAATGGAAGGAATTAATCACATGCCTCATATTATTATAGAATATACGGACAATATTAAAGATGAAATCCAGATTGACGAGTTGTTAAAGAAGATGAATGATGTCCTGATCTCCTATCCTTCCATCTTTCCAATTGGCGGCATTCGCTCCCGGGCCATAGAATTGAAGCATTATCGGGTCGCCGATGGTTCTGAGGATGATGCGTTTGTTCATGCCATACTTAAAATTGGCGCTGGACGCCATGAAAGTGATAAAACCAAAGTATGTGATAAACTTTTCGAAACGATGGAATCCCATTTGGCAGCCCTCTTTTCTAAGAGATATCTAGCCCTTTCCATGGAGCTTTCCGAATTCAGTGATTTTGGCACATATAAAAAGAACAATATCCATAACAGATATAAATGAACACCTGAACTTCCGGTTTCATATTTAAGGGCCTTCCCGATCAACAGGAAGGCCTTTAAATATGAAATGATATGAAACTACAGCCGTGCTCGGTCGATTTCAGCAAGATGTTCTGAACGGTTTAAGAACTCCTTGACACGATCCACATATTCCTGTTTATCATAGCCGTTATATAAAGCGCTTGCCATACGTATCGGATCCCCAAAAAAGAACCGTTCATACAACGTTTGCCTTGTTCCAAATGAACTCATGCATACATCCCATGCAAGACGATACAATTCAACCCTTTCATACGCTCCTCCATTGGCTGCTTGAAGATATTTATCTAAATCCGGTCGAAGCTCTGAATTGAAATCCGCTTCATTTGGTATCGCCATTAATCCACTGGCTCCAAGTAGCTGCATGATTTCACTGAACCTAGGGTAAATCTTCGGATAATAATTACGGGCAATGTTTAACGGTGTGAAATCAGGTGTCATTATGCCCCATTTATCCACTTTTGCATTTGCCTCCGAAGCTGTAATGAAAGCTTTTACCGTTTCAAGCGCTATAATGACTTCCGAAATTTTCTCCTGAACATGCTGGTATTGCCCAATATTGATTGTTTCTACCATTAGTTGCAGAATCCCCAGAATGAACTCAGTTTTGACGATATTCTTCGATACCACCTGATGGGTCATATGAACAACCGCATTGCTCTCATTATACGCTTGGTTACAAATGCCGACATCCCCGTATGCAAACACGCGATTCCAAGGAACGACTACATCATCAAAAACGATAATTGTATCCATTTCCTCAAATCGTGAACCGAGTGGGTGATCAAAATGTGATTTACCATAGTCGAATGATTCACGACAGATGAATTTTAATCCAGGGGTATTATTAGGTATGGAGAAGGCGAATGCATAAGGGTTTTCTTCTTCGGATTGCTTAAGCAGTGTGGAAGGAAAAACCATGATTTCGTCCGTAATCCCGCCTTGTGTAGCCAATAATCTGGCTCCCTTTATAATAAGCCCTTCTGAATTCTTGCCTGCTATCCGTGCTGCGATGTAAGGGTCCGGAAGCTCGGCTGCACTAACTCCCCTATTAACCTGCGGTTGAATCAGGGTATGTGTCAATGACAAATCCTTTTCCCGGCAGAGCTCATAATAATCTTTCATATTTTTTGCAAATGCCGAATCCTGGGTTCCGAACATATCCGCAGCTGAACCGTACGCCATCATCCCACTGTTGATATAATCAGGGGACCTTCCCATCATTCCATTATTATGTCTTGCCCATTCTTGAATCATTTTTCTTCTTTTTGCGAGGTCTTCCTTTGTCCGAGGCTGCATGAATGAGGTTCCTACTCTTTCTTTGGAAGTAGGTGAGGTATAAGTCATGATGTCTTCTTTCGTGGAATCATGCTGAAGGTCATATAATTCAGCCTGAGTTTTCATGACTCCTTTAAAAGCTGGATGTTCACTGATCTTATCTTGTACTTGCTCTCCATTGATCCATACATTCGCCTTTGCTTTGTCTACCCTATTAATATATTCTTCACCTGTTTTTACCGGCATGATTGTATCCTCCTTTAGTTTCCATATGAATGAAGCGCTTACAAATAAATTCAAAAAATTCAATTAATTACTTTAACAAAATATACCATGTGTTAAGATATATATAAAATACTTAAAAAATTGAATATGTATATGAAAATCATATGTATGAGGTGTATAAAATGGACATCCGGCAACTAAAGTATTTTGTGACGATTGTTCAGGAAGAGCAAGTAACTAAAGCTGCAAAAAAATTACATATGGCTCAACCACCTCTTAGCCAGCAACTAAAATTAATGGAAATGGAAATCGGTGAAAAACTTTTCGATCGGAACGGAAAGAAACTTGAACTCACTGAAACTGGCAAGGTCCTTTATAAAAAAGCTGAAGCTCTATTAAACCAGTTTGAAGAAACACTATTGGAAGTGAAGGAAGTCAGTAAAGGGCTAAAGGGCACTCTATCCATCGGGTCAGTAAAAACTTGCTTTTCTTACATTCCGCAAAGGATGAGAACGTTTAGAGAAAAATACCCTGAAATAAGTTTCAAGTTAATGGAAGGGGATACATTTCGTATGACGGAAGGTTTACTAAACCGGGAAATCGAGTTAGCTATCGTACGACTTCCAATTAACGGTAAGCAGTTCTCATCGATTCACCTTCCACCGGAAGACTTTGTACTTGTCATCCCAAAAGAATGGGATATTCCAGACACCATTGAATTTAAACATATTAAGGAATTCCCCCTATTATTGCTGCATAGGGTAAGTGGTCAAGGTACCTATGAACTGATAGTGGATGAATGCTTCAGACATGGATTTGAACCCACCATTGTTTGTGAATGTCCTGATGCAGCGATGATTCTATCATTAGTGAAAGAAGGAATAGGTGCTACCATCATGCCACGTACCACATCCAAATCGTTTTCAACCCAAGGTATAAAAATAGTCGAATTCATAGATTGTGAAGTACAATCGGAAGCCGCACTTATCTGGCTCGAAGAACGTTATCTTTCCAAAGGTGCCGTCAAATTTTTAGAAACCTTTTCTGAATGAGTTACCCAGTTTCCCCGAATCTTCTTTTTGATTTATCAATCCCCTATTAAACTGGATGGATTCTCGGATAAAAAGAAAAAAAGCAGCCTCTATTCAGAAGGGCTGCTTTTTCTCCCATGGATTCACATGGACGTTAACAAAATCGATCATCATTCAATGTCGCACGACACCTTTAACGTCATGGCCCGTATTGGACTTTACGAGGATTTCATTAAAATTATCATTTGTAATCGCTTTCACATTAGTTTGACGGTTACCGAACAAGGCACCTAAGTAGCATGCCAAAAAGCCAAGTGGAATGGACACGATTCCTGGTGAATTCAACGGGAAAATGGGGTCGCCTGTAATGATGGTTGCTCCCGGGACCGGGTTCCAGACATTCGGACTTAATGCTACGAGTATAAGTGTACCAAAAAGACCAGTCATCATTCCGACTATGGCACCTGTTTTATTGAAGTTTTTCCAATAGATCGTAAGAAGGATGACTGGCAAATTTGAACTGGCGGCCAATGTAAAGGCAATCGACGCTAAAAATGCTACATTGAATTCCTGCAGACCTAATGATAAAACGATTGAAAGTGCGGTCACACCAACGGATGCCCATCTTGCCATGGTCATTTGCTGTCTTTCCGTCGCTTTTCCATCTTTTAATATTTCGTTATAAAAATCATGTGAAAATGCCGTAGCACCTGTTAAAACGATTCCCGCCACTACTGCGAGTATCGTGGCAAAGGACACGGCTGCAATAAAGGCGAATAAGATGTCGCCGCCCACAAGTTTGGCCAATAGGGGAGCAGCCATGTTTCCCGCTGGGTTAGCGGCCATAATATTTGATGTTCCAACCAACTTCGCTGCACCGAATCCAAGAAAAATGACCATGATGTGAAAAGCCCCCATGATCCACATCACCCACACAACCGATTTTCTTGCCACTTGAGCATTGGGGACGGTCAAAAAACGAATTAATATGTGAGGCAGACCTGCTGTCCCTAGAATAAGGCCTAGTGACAAGGATGCTGCATCCCACCCACTGGCATATTTAATACCTGCCTTCAGGTAATCTGCACCCATAGGTGTCGCTGTTTTCATATCCGTGAAAATCCCGATGAAATTGAAATTCATTTTCCACATGACAATCATGAATAATATGAATACCCCGCCGATTAACAGGATGGCTTTAATGATCTGCACCCAACTCGTCGCCGTCATTCCTCCAAATAGAACAAAAACCAACATGGCAATCCCTACGATGATTACAGATGTATTATACGGGATGTCTAAGAGCAATTTGAATAAAGCACCTGCTGCAACTAGTTGCCCCAGCATGTACATGACTGATATCACCAGCGTATTAAAAGCGGTCACTCCCCTGACCTGTTTATATTTGAACCTCGTGGTCACCATGTCAGCCAGTGTATATTTCCCTAAGTTCCTTAATGGTTCAGCCACCAGGAATAATACGACCAGGAATGAAACAAGTGCCCCATACATCAGGAAAAAGCCATCATACCCCGTTAAGGAAAATGCTCCAATCAACCCTAAAAACGTGGAAGCCGACATAAAATCCCCTGCCAACGCAAGTCCATTTTGCCTGGCCGTCAACCCGCCCCCGGCCGTATAAAATGAGCCTGCCGTTTTCGTTTTTTTGGAAGCGTAATACGTTATAAAAAGGGTGCCTATCGACATAAGCGCAAATAGAATTACCACTGTCCAATTCATAAATCAAAGCCCTTCTTTCTCGATGATTTCTTGTATTTGCTTATCAATTTTCTCCGATTTCCTTACATACATGCTGCAAACCCATACAGACATAACGGTAATCGATACACCGTACACCCACGCCCATGTTATGTCTCCAATGAAAGTGTGATCCAGGATATCTGTATAAAAAACTAAGAAGGGCAAAAGCAGGGAATATCCCATAAAAAAAATCGTAAAAGAGATGACAAACTTCTTTTTACCGGAAAGCATCTGCTGAAACTCCTTGGAAGCAACAATCTTTTCATAATCTAATAGATTGGTTTGTTCGGATTCTTCATGGTTTTGTTTTTCCATCTGCACCATCACTTCACACCTCTTTTTACATTTATTTCCCAAGGCTGTAACCGAGCAACAGTCTTGATTATCACAATTGAAAACAGTACAGTACTCCCTCTTTCAATGGACCATACCCAAAGCAAGCCTTAGTATAGAAAATTCAAATTGATGGCTTCGTGTTTAAAATATCTGCTAGAAGAGGTTCTAAACCCACGCTCCTGATTTCTTCGCTTCTTCATATTGGCGCTTATGCTTACAGATAGGGCAGCAGTTTATTCTCACTGCTGCCCTGCCCCAGACCATATCTTTTGATGGCCTGCTCTCTCTTAATAGACGGCCCGCATATCTGTCATCTGATTCAACTTCTTTGTGCTTTCACATTTCCACTTGATATGAATCTTCATATCTTCTAAGGGAAGATAATCATTGAACTGTAAATGCCAACTCTCTTGATTGGATTCCTCCATTGTTTGATAGGCAATCCCCTCGTAAACATTTCCGTCGTTTTGCATCTCGATTAAATAAACCCCTGGTGGAGGTGTCAGAAATGCTTCTGATAATGTAACTAGGAAGTGTTGATGGTTTTTGGAACGGAAATAGGAGGAATTGATTGTCCCGTGACTTTGAAAATATGTGCCAAGATATGCCGGGATATCAGCAAACCTTCCATTCTCAATCAAGTTCCTAAGCATCGTCGAACTCACTTTTTCGTGTGCAATTTCAAATTTCTCGACTTCCGTCACTTCAAAAAATCTCTTTCCTTCGATTTTCAGCTTTTCCATATTTCCTTCCCCTTTATACCCATAACGAAAATCAAAACCAGCGACGGCATGTTTGCATTTAAACCCACAAAGATATTCCTGGATAAATCCAAAAGGGGAAAGATTAGCAAATGCGGAATCGAAGTTCACGACTATCAAGGTTTCCACCCCTAATTCCTGCATGATTTTTGCTTTTTGCACTAAAGGAGTAATATATTTTTTCGGTGTTTGATCACTCCCTATGATTTGCTTTGGATGCGGAAAAAATGTCATGACTGCCAATTTTAAATCTTGTTGCAAAGCAATCTTTTTGGCTCGATTAATCAATTCTTGATGTCCTAGATGAACGCCGTCGAAAAATCCAAGCACCATCACACACGGTTCTGCTTTAGCCGTACATAAACTGGAAAGTGGGTGCAAAACATGAATGATCTCCAATTCCATCTTCCTTTCATCTGCTTCTTGAAAGGTTCTATTAATAACTTCATCAAACAGACCTTCTATACTTCCAGCGGTTCTTTTTCGCAACTGGTAATCAAAAGATATAAAACTACCCATACAGGAGTTATGGAAACACACATACCATGAGCACTCTCTCTTCCAATTCCCACTGAGTGCCCATGTTCATTTTTAAGGGACGCTCGATGATCCACCCCTGCTTCCGGTCTTCAAATGATGAATTCAGGTTTACTTTTTGCCAGGATCGGTTCTTCAAGAAGAACTTCTTCGCCTGTTATTATATCAAGGACAGTAGACGCCTCATCAAACCATGAATCCGGGGCTTTTGCCCCCCAGAATGTCTGACGCCTTGGATCATCCAGATCCCAATGAATCGGTTCGTTATCTGGGTCAGACGTTAAGTAATCTCCATTGTAAAGTTCGATTCTGTGTCCATCCGGATCTCTTAAATACAGGAAGAATGCATTGGATAGACCATGCCTTCCGGGTCCCCGTTCGATGGACTGTGCATAACCGAGAGAGGCCAGCACATCACAGGCATGGATAAGTGCAAGCGGATCTGGCAGCCAGAAGCCTACATGATGAAGTCTTGGACCAACACCGTTCATGAATGCCTGATCATGGACCGTTTGTTTTCTATGCAGCCACGTTGCCCATAAGTTACCCGACTCATCCACTGTATCTTCCGAGCAGACAAAACCTAATTCTTTCACATAAAAATCATAAGCTTTTTGTACATTTGGAACACTGCAATTCACATGATCGATCCTTTGGACCCTCGAACCCCTATACAAATCAAATCGTTGCAGCAATCTCTCGGCTTTATCCATTTTGCTGAAAAATTCCACCGGCAAGCCCGAAATATCCTGAACACGGAGCGATTTTCCTATAGCATGCTGTGTTCCTGCTTCCATCCACTTCATTTTCATTCCCTTGGATTTGAAAAATGATTCCAGTTCTATTAGGTCTTCCTCTTTTTCAACCTTGTATCCTATCGCTTCCACGCTTGGCTTTTCTGCCTTTTGCAAGATTAGCGAGTGATGATGCGCTTCCTCTAAACCTCGTAAATAAATGTGTCCATTTGTTCTTTCCGTTTCAATAAACCCTAGAGCATCCACATAAAAGGCTCTTGATTTGTCTAAATCTGTTACATTAAGTATCGTTCTCGCAACACGAATAATGGAAAAATTCATAGTGTTCTCCCCTTCTTTAATGAAATCCGGATTATTTTTCAGCAGAAGAAACGGCATTTTGATTTATGGATCCAAACTTTGGAATGTGATGTTCTCCAATTGCCACATGAATAACTTGGGTTTCTGTATAGAACTCAAAGCTATAATGGCCTCCTTCACGTCCTACCCCACTATATTTCGAACCTCCAAATGGTATCCTCAGATCCCTTACATTTTGGGAATTCACCCAGACCATCCCACTATCGACGGCTTGAGCAAATCTATGTCCACGTTTCATATCATTGGTCCATACATAAGCAGCAAGCCCATACTTTACATCGTTAGCCATTCTCAGTACTTCCTCTTCCGTCTTGAAAGGAATGACTGCCATGACTGGTCCAAAAATCTCTTCCTGTGCTACAGTCATATCGTTTGTGCAGTTCAAGAGCAGCGTCGGGGCAATATAATTCCCTTCCTTGAATTCACTCGGTATAATACCGCTTACAATTTCTGCTCCTTCATCCTTTGCTATTTTCAGATAACGGGAGACATTATCAAAATGGTTTCGATGGATAAGCGGCCCGATCTCCGTTCCTGGGTCCATCGGATTTCCAATTTTGATAGTATGAACACGCTCCTTCAATTCTACAACGAACTGGTCCATTATCGATTCATGGACAAATAACCTGGAATTAGCCGTACACCGCTCCCCATTGAATGAATAGATTCCCCAAATCACTGAATCCAGTGCCTTTTCTAGATCAGCATCTTCAAAAATGATCGCTGGTGATTTACCTCCGAGTTCCATGGAAAAACGTTTCATCGTATCGGCACCATTTTTTATGATTTCAGCACCAGTCGTCGTCTCTCCGGTAAAGGAAATCAACTGGACATCAGGATGGGCAACCATGGATGCCCCCGCCGTCTCACCAAAACCGTGAACGATATTGAATACGCCTTTTGGCAAACCGGATTGATCAATGATCTGAGCCAATTTATTGGCTGTCAAGGGAGACCATTCAGCAGGTTTAAGGACACAAGTATTACCAGTAGCCAAAGCCGGGGCGATCTTCCAAGTTTCTAACATGAAAGGCGCATTCCAAGGAGTAATTAATCCCGCCACACCTATTGGTTTATGAATCGTATAATTAATGAAAGTGTCATCCACTTGATACGATTCTCCGATAAGCCTGCTTTTCACCATTTCAGAATAAAACCGGAAATTTTCCGCTCCCCGTGCTGCCTGTTTTTTTGTCTGGCTAATAGGCAAACCTGTATCAAGTGATTCCAAAAAGGAAATTTCTTCGGCATTTTCTTCAATTAAATCGGCAATCCTATTAATATATTTCAATCTTTCTTCCACTTTCATCTTTCTCCATGGACCGTTATCGAATGCTTCTCGTGCAGCAGCTACCGCTTTATCAATATCTTCCTTAAACCCTTCAGCCACATGATTGATTGCTTGATTATTAAAAGGGCTTAGATTTATAAATGTTTTTCCTGAGGTACCCTCAACAAATTGACCATTGATATAATGCTGGACATCTTTCACGGGAAAAGTTTGCATGATAAATCCTCCTTAAATCTTAATTTGGGAAGATAACAAGAATTATTAGGATTCTGTAATCTTCCCACTCTATAAAAATTATGACTGGATGCCTTGGCCAATCAATCCGTATGATTGAAGGGTTTCACGCAGTTCTCTTTCCAAAGGTTCCGAAGGCGGGCCCATCGGCGGTCTTAATGCAGGATTGATTTTTCCCATCATCCCCATTGCCGCTTTTAATGGTCCAGGATTGGTTTCTTTAAACAAAACATCATTCAAAGGCATTAATTTATAATGGAGATCAAGTGCCTTATCAACATCACCTTCCACCCAAAGGTTGTAAATTTCCGCTACCTCTTTAGGTGTGATATTGGCTGTAGCACTAATATGCCCTGCTCCTCCAATTGTCAGCATTGGGTAACATAATAATTCGATGCCCGAATATAAGAGAAAATCTCTTCCACAATTCAGTAAGACACGGTTCACATGTTCGAAGTCCTTATTGGATTCCTTTACACCAACGATGTTTTTACAATCTTCAGCAAGACGGGCCAATGTCTTCACTTCTAAATTCGTTGCCGTTCTTCCAGGTATGTTGTATACGATCAGCGGAATGTCAACAGAATCAGCTACTGTCTTAAAATGATTGTAAAGTGCCTGTTGATTCGGTTTATTGTAGTAAGGAACGATGACTAAAGCGGCATCCGCACCCATTTCCTGTGCTCTTTTTGTCAAATGCAATGTTTCTTTCTGATTGGCAGATCCAGTACCTGGTGCAACCGGAACACGGGCATTTGCTGTTTTAATAGCTGTTTCCATCACTAATTCCCGCTCTTCAATCGTTAATGAACTGGGTTCCCCGGTAGTCCCGCATACCGATATTCCATGGGAACCGCTTTCAATATGCCAGTTTACTAAACTTTCAATTGCTTTTACATCCACTTCCATCTTGTCATCAAACGGAGTGATCACTGGAGCGATGGAACCTCTTAAACGACTTTTGATTTCCTCGTACATTTCATCTACCACCTTTTAATTATTTTGAATATTCGGAATAATAGAAGTGAAAAAATCGGCTTTGCTTTTATAGATAATCAAATCGACTATTATAAAACAAAGCCTAGGTCATTAAAGTGCCTGATCGTGATTAGTTTCAGCCCTCTGCTTGAATGTACTAATGGCATTCAGCTTATGCTTTCTTACCAATGATTCAATTTCTTCGAAAGAAGCTTTTTCCTTTAGAAGCCGTATGATGCTTTCATGTTCACGAATGGATTGGACTGCACGCTGCGGCACCATGGTGAACATGGACTTTCTGACTCTATTCATTCTTTGTTGCGATTGTTTAATTTCCTCAATTAAAAAGGAATTTCCACACTTTTCATAAATTTTTGCATGAAAACATTCGTTTAACTTACCAAACAGCTCTAATTCAAAGTTATGGAGAGCTTTTTCCATTTCTTTGTTTAAATTAATTAGATTTTCAAAATCATGATCATTCATCGTTAAAGAACTGAGGGCAGCTGCATAGCCTTCAAGCAAAGATAAAACGGAAAGCGTTTCTATGTATTCGCTCTCATTTATGCTTGTAACCACTGCGCCACTATACGGCTTATATTGAATAAGACCGTCAGATTCCAGTTGTCTGATCGCCTCCCTGACTGGAATCGGGCTTAAACTCAGTTCTTTCGCGATTTGATCGATAATGATCCGCTGTCCAGAACCGTATGTTCCATCCAATATTAATGTACGAAGGTGCTCATAAGCTATTTGCTTTTTGCTGGGGTTTTTGTTTTTATCTTCCATGTTTTTATCATATATGAAATCATATATGATTGCAATCCATTTTTATTAAAAATCATATATGATTTTTGTTTTATCATATCTAGCTAGATTTCTTAATGAAGGAGGCAAAAAAACTCCCTTGATGAAGGGAGCTTCAGTTTGTAAACAAAAAGGTTTCGGAATGGTCTCATTGCGAAACCTTTTTGTTTTTATTGGATTTGAACCCGTTATAGAGAATAACGGTTGGTGTTTAGTAAGCTGTATCTGCGGCAACAGCTTCTGGTTTTCGCATGTCTGGAAAGATAGCATCCTTATCCCTCAAGTTTTAATACTAAAAAAAGACTGTAGGCAAAAGGAGTTCTATCTACCTGTTAAAACAAAGTTGACCAGAACAGGTATTCGAAACTCCTGCGGGAATATGCGCCCAAGGGAGACCCCGCAGGCGCAAAGGCGCCGAGGGCGGACAGCCCGCGGAAAGCGAGTGCCTGGAGGCAACGGTCAAATTTTAAAAGCAAACAAACTTCCTTGATGAGTTTCCTGTACCTTTTGAAATTTCATGACCTCTTCTAAACATGGACTGCTTCAATATTTTCCAACAAAAAAAACCTGCAGATCCTCATGTTGCCAAGAAGTCTGCAGGTTTTTATAAAAATTATGCCATTTTTGATTTAACGAATGAATGGATTCTTTCAACAGCTTCTTCAAGAAGTTCCAATGAAGTCGCATAAGATAGCCTGATGTTATCAGGTGAACCAAAACCTGAACCTGGAATAACTGCCACTTTTGCTTCTTCCAGCAATGCAGTCGTAAAATCTTCGACATTGCTGTAACCTGTTAATTCAACTGCGCGTGTAACATTCGGGAACAAGTAAAATGCACCTTGTGGTTTAATGCAGCTTATCCCTGGAATTTCAACTAATTTATCATATATTTTATTCAAACGGCTTTCAAAGGCTTGACGCATTTCTTCTACGGGCTCCTGCGAACCTTCATAGGCGGCAATCGCTCCATATTGTGCAGTTGTGGTTGGGTTCGATGTGCTATGACTAGCAAGGTTCGTCATTGCTTTAATGATGGACTCATCGCCTACTGCATAACCAATTCTCCAGCCTGTCATTGAATGCGATTTAGAAACACCATTGATGATGATCGTTTGCTTTTTCAATTCAGGTGAAATCTCTGCAATGGATGTATGTGTTGCATTTCCATAAACCAATTTTTCGTAAATTTCATCGGATACGATCAAGATATCATGTGCCAGGCAAACTTCCCCGATAGCCGCCAGTTCTTCCCTGGTATAAAGCATACCTGTTGGATTGCTTGGCGAGTTGATGATAACCGCTTTCGTTTTCTCAGTAATGGCTTGTTCTAATTGTTCTTTTGTTATTTTATATTGATTTTCTTCTGTACCGACCACATAAACTGGCTTTCCGTCAGCAAGCTTGATTTGCTCTGGATAACTTACCCAATACGGGATTGGTACAATGACTTCATCTTCTTCATCCAGAATCGCTTGAAATAATGTGTAAAGAGCGTGCTTAGCACCTGAGCCGACTAAAATTTCAGAAGGCTTGTATTCCAAACCTTGATCACGCTTTAATTTGGCGGCAATTGCTTCTTTGAGCTTCGGAAGACCAGCAGATGGCGTGTATTTAGTTTGACCTTCATTCATGGATTGAACAGCTGCTTCTATTATATGTTTAGGCGTATTATAGTCGGGTTCTCCGGCCCCTAAACCTATAATATCAAGACCTTGAGCTTTAAGCTCCTTTGCTTTTGCCGTGATGGCCAAAGTTGTAGATGGCGTTAATGATTGAACCCGATTCGCTAATTTCATTTTAAATTAATCCTCCATTCTATATGCTTCGATAATACTTAAGCCATTCCCCAGTTTTAAAATCATAATAATCATAGTTAAAACGCTCTGATTCATCAAGATACGTTACTTCCCAAAGTGGAACGTTCTTTTCCATGCCAAGCTTGACTGAAATGATTTTTTGTGGGTTTAGCTTTTCTTTGACAATGCTTAAGATCTCTTTTTTTGATTTACCATCTTTATAGTTTTCGACTACTATCTCTTTTTTCTCATCTTTGGGAAGCCAGACTATTTTTTTAGTCCCTTTTTCTCCCTTACCAATGATGACGGAATATGAATCCTGCCCATTATAGAGATAGTATTCGTCCATGGATACAAGGCCGCCCTCTTCCTTCGCCTTTTCAAAAGCCTCATTACCAGCTTCTTTTTTAGGCTGTAACGCTTTAATATATGCCCCGCTGACAAATCCGATAAAACAAAGGATTAGGATAGAAGCAATAATCAACCATTTTTTCAAAGCTGTTTTTCCCTCTTTCTATGTACGATAAATTGTAAATATCGCTTTTTCTTGATCTTCGGAATCCAATGCCAAACCAAACATTAAGTCATCTTTTTTCAATGTTCGGTTCAAAGAATCCACGATTTTATACAGATCAGGAGAATGTTGCAGCCTGACTGTCGAGATTACTTCAATTTTACTTTCCATGAAAACGCCCCTCCGATTTAAAATTTGTCAACAACCACTGGTATGAATAGGATTAGAAGGCTTTACCACCTTTCACATTATACCAGTTCAAAGATCATTTTTCTTTAAAATTTTCATAAAAATTCAATAGGATTTATGAATTATCTCAAGATTCTTTAAATCCACTCTTCTATCATATCGGCCATTTCCATTATTGACGTTTGGTGCCATTTGACTGCTGGAATGGCCTTTTGAAATTCCGGGCCATATTTGGCAGTGACGACGCGGCGATCAAGAATAACCAAGATCCCTTTATCTTCTGGAGTACGTATTAACCGGCCGAATCCTTGGCGAAATCTTAACAAAGCTTCAGGTAAAGAATACGCAGAGAAAGGATTACGCCCTTGCTTCTCGAGAAGTTGGCATTTAGCAGCTGTCACTGGTTCATCCGGAGGTGAAAAAGGCAGCCTGACAATCACTAAACAAGATAAATCCTCACCAGGAATATCGACGCCCTCCCAAAGGCTGGTTGTTCCAAAAAGGACTGCTTTCTCGAAGTTTTGGAAGTTCCTTAGCAACCTCATTCGGCTTCCACCAGAAATTCCTTGAGCAAACAAGGTGAACTCATCCAGAACCCCTGTGTCCTTGATGGCATAATAAGTAGCCCGAAGCATCTCATGTGAGGTGAATAATACCATCATCCTGCCTTTAGCTGCCTGTGCCGCGGCAATAATATGGTTTGCTGCCGTTTCGGAAAACTCCTCCACCGATAAGCAATTGATATCTTGAATATCATTGGGCACAAGTACCTTTACAAGTTCCTTATAGGGAAATGGCGAAGGAAAACTTGCTGTCTGCACCGGTTCATTCTCTAATCCAAGTTGTTCTTTAAAATACTGAAAGGAATCCTTCACAACAAGGGTTGCTGATGTCATGACGACACTTTTCTGACGCCCGAAATAGGAATCCCACAACCATTTACTTCCTGCAATCGGCTGAACTGTCAGAGTCACCCCATGCTGTGGTGCTGCATTCGTATAGTCAAGCCAATAAATATTTTCTTCATGCGGTTTAATGAAAAACTCATGTAACGAATCCCTTGTATCCTGCAAATGTCCAAGAAGCACTTCAATATCATTTAAGTAAAATAATGAATTTTTACCTAAAGGGGACTCGTGATTCAATAAAAGGGCCAATCTTTGCGAAAGCTCCGTGATGATATACCCCAATAAGTCAACCAATCGCTCAGCAACCAGGATGGCTTTACCCCATCTACCATCATCTATCTTGAATGAGATCCGTTTCGGACTTATGGAACGTGAAAGTTTTTCAGCCTGATTGGAGAGGTAATAAAAAAGCTGTTCGAATTCATAGGAAAAATCATTCAGTTTTTGATCCAATTCATGCCGAGACTTCCCTTCCGTCAGCCCATTATTTAAGAGTAATCTGTCCAATTTATATAATAATTGCTTTTGATCTGATGTGCCTAGTCTGTTCAACATCGTCTTCACTGAAATATAATTCAGCCTTCGTCCAAGCTGTTTAGAGGCAGCCTGCTCCAAATGGTGCGCTTCATCGAGTATCAGATACCCTTTCTTGGGAATTAAAGCGTCTTCGGCAAGAAGATCCGTCATTAAAAAAGAATGGTTAGTGATAATGACATCCGCCTTGCCCGCCGTTCTTTTTGCCCTTTCAAAAAAGTCCAATTTTTGCCAGGGCTGTTTTAAACCTGCGTATGTAAGGCCATCACTTTGCAGCCGATTCCAAAACAGCTGACCTCCGCTTGTAAGATTCAATTCGTCTTTATCGCCAGTTTCGGTTTCGGTAAGCCAAACCAATATCTGCATTTTCGTTAATGCCGTTTCATAATTATCTTCCTTTTCACGTAATGCCCTTTCGAACTTTGCCAAGCTCAAATAATTACTTCTCCCCTTTAATAAAACAGCTTGAAAAGTAAAGGGAAGAATTGTCTTCAGCTTAGGTACCTCGTTTTGGAGAAGTTGATCCTGCAACTGGAGCGTATACGTCGAAACGACGACCGGTTTTTGATGTTTTCTAGCAAAATAAACGGCTGGAAGCAAATAGCCTATGGATTTCCCAATACCAGTCCCTGCCTCAATGATTGCATCTTGGCTGGTTTCAAAGGAATGGTGAATCATATTCATCATATCAAGCTGTCCCTGTCTTGCTTCAAAAGCAGGGAACGCACTTTGAAGCAAGGCCATTTTTTCATCATCATCGAGCGGAAATTCCGACTCCGTGCCTTTATGATCACTTTCCTCGCCGGCCTTTTTAAACGCAAGGCCCCTATAAGTTATAAGTTCGGGTGAATGAACTTCTGCCTTTGCAAGTTTGCTTGCAATGCAAGCATCTATCAATTCGGAAATTTCACTTTGTAAGGAATAAGATAATCGATATAACTGTTTAAGCGTCATCACCGGAAGATTCATCAGCTTTTTTTTCAATTCCAGCAATAATAAAGCCGTCGCATATGCATCACTATCCGCTTGATGGGGCCTGGAATGATCCAGGTTCTCTTCTTTTGCAAGCTGGTGCAGCTTATATCCATCGGATGTTGGTTTTAAAATTTTTGCTAACTCTACTGTATCAAGGGTGGAACCATAAAATGGCTCAAACCCGCAGCGTACTAATTCTTCCTGTAAAAAAGATAAGTCAAATAAAACATTATGGGCAACAAAACATGCCCCTTCGATTAGCCGGGCAATATTTTCTGCCACATCCTCAAAGTCAGGTGCATTTTTTACCGTCTCGTTGCTTATTCCGGTCAATTCTTCTATAAACAAGGAAATTTCCTGTCCAGGGTGGATGAATGTCGAGTACTCATCAACAATTTGGTCATTTTCGATGACCACGCCAGCAAATTGAATAATCCTATCCCCTTTTTTCGGAGAATTCCCTGTTGTTTCCAAATCGACCACTACATATCGTTGCGTCATGAATTGTACACCTCAAACTTCTCTTTCTCCACTTCCTGATGGAATTCTCTTATCTTTTTTATACCATAATAATCGTAATAAAGGAAACACGCCGTTCACCAGACCTTTTTATAATCAATTTCTCCCCTTTCATCCACAGACAAAAAGGGCCGGCTCATGTATGCATGGTTCATGCACATGAGCCGGCCTTCCGCTTACATGATTGTAGCTGCAGGTTCGTTTGAAATCAATTCAATGATTTTGTTATTTTCATCCATAATTGCAACTTTTGGCATGTGATCTCCCAGTTTATCTTCGGCGACCATCACATAAGAAATGATGATCACGATATCATCCGGTTGAACCAGTCTTGCAGCTGCTCCGTTCAAACAAACAACACCACTGCCGCGTTCACCGGCAATCACATATGTTTCTAGCCGTGCACCATTATTATTATTCACGATGGCGACTTTTTCATTTGGCAGAATACCTACCGCATCAATTATGTCTTCATCAATTGTTATGCTGCCAACATAGTTCAAATTAGCTTCAGTTACCCGTGCACGGTGAATTTTACCATTCATCATCGTTCGAAACATCTTTATTCCCCCCCTGATCCTTCTGATTTATTCGATGTTTAAAGTAATATTATCAATTAGCCTTGCATGTTTGAATTTAACCGCCATTGCGATGATAATGTTTCCAAATAGCGTTTCAAGTGGTTTAAGTTCCGGGTATTGATAGACTTCAATATAATCGATCACCCCATTTGTATGGGCCCCAATATGTTCCCTTACCATTGCCGTAACGGTTGTAGGATTCCTTTCACCAGATTCAACGGCTTCTTTCGCCTTTAATAAACTTTGGTACAACTCTTTAGCTTCCTTGCGTTCTTGATCTGATAGGTAAACATTTCGCGAGCTTTTAGCTAACCCATCTTCTTCGCGTACGGTATCTACAGCAACAAGCTGAATCGGGAAATTAAAATCTTGGATCAAACCATCTATCACGGCGACCTGTTGGGCATCCTTCTTACCGAAGTAAGCGCGATCAGGAAGGATGATATTGAAGAACTTCGTTAAGACTGTCGCTACACCATCAAAGTGTCCTGGCCTTTGTCTACCACATAAACAATCCGTCCTGCTTTGGACAACCACTTTGACCGATGGTTCTTCACCGTACATTTCTTGGACTGTTGGATAGAAGAGATAATCCACTCCGGCATAGGAAGCAATATTTTCATCACGTTCCATATCACGTGGATATGTTTCAAAGTCCTCATTTGGTCCGAATTGCAACGGATTGACAAAAATGCTCAATGCCACAATATCATTTTCTTTCCGTGCCTTTTCCAAAAGGGTGGCATGCCCCTCATGTAAAAAGCCCATTGTCGCTACATAGCCAATACTTTTTTGATTGCTTTTTTCTTCTCGGAGCACCTGTTGCAAGTCATCTGCTGAAGTAAAGGTTTTCATCTTGTCCCTCCGTAAAGTTCGGTAAGCTGCTCTTCCTTCATCGTAAATGAATGTTCCTTCGATGGAAAATCTTTAGTTTTCACTTCACCCACATACTTCGTTATCGATTGACCGATCAGTTCGTTCGCATCTCCATAAACTTTTACGAATTTTGCTACACGATCAACCCCATATCTGATGACATCATGAAAAACGAGAACTTGACCATCCGTGTCTGCACCTGCGCCAATTCCTATGGTTGGAATTCCGAGATTCCGTGTGACGAGTTCCCCCACTTGATATGGTACACATTCAAATACTATTGCCATCGCCCCCGCCGCTTCACACTTTTTCGCATCTTCCACGAGCTGTGCTGCAGCTTCTGCGTCTTTTCCTTGTACTTTATATCCGCCAAGAACGCCAACGGATTGCGGAGTCAGGCCAAGATGAGCTACAACCGGGATGCCAGCCTTCGTTAATGCTGATATTTTTTCAACAACATCATCCGCTCCCTCAAGCTTCACAGCATCCGCATGACCTTCTTGCATGATACGGGCTGCATTCTTGAGGGTTTCATCCATTGAAAGGTGATAGCTCATAAAGGGCATATCAGTCACGACAAATGTATTTGGTGCCCCGCGTTTTACTGCCTTTGTATGATGAATCATGTCATTCACCGTTACAGGAATGGTTGAGTCATAGCCCAATACGACCATTCCTAAAGAATCGCCCACTAAAATCATGTCTACACCTGATTGTTCGGCTAACTTTGCTGACGGATAATCATAAGCCGTAAGCATGACAATTTTCTCTTGATTTTGTTTCATTTTCAAAAAATCTCCGGACAATTTCATTACGTTTCCTCCTTTTTGATGGAGGAGATGAAAACATCAGCGTTGTAAAAACTGGTGTCTATACATTCATACGCAAAAAAAAGACTGACTAAAGAAGTATCTGTTTCGTTACGAAAATGGCTTTAAAAGCCACATATCGTTCACTAAACATCACTTTACTTTTTAGCCAATCCCTTTGTTCCATCAGAAGTTTCATCCCTCCGTCCCAGTCCAGTACTCTGGATCAAGGCAGATTTTCAAATAATTTGGTAGTTATGGGGGTGCAGTTCATATGAGATACTGCCCACTTGCATTATATCAAGTCAAATTCAAAAATTCTATTTATTTTTCTTTGATTTGACAAAAATCTACTGAATTTCAATGTCTGCAGAATAGATTGAATGTACAGTTCCTTTTCCATCTTCAAGGAGTAAAACACCGGCATCCGTTATGCCTAATGCTTTTCCGACAATCGTATCATTGACGGTACTGGCCTTGATGACTTGTCCAAGGCTGATGGCATAACTCTCCCACAACACCTTTATTGGCAGGAAGCCTTCAATTAAATAGAGATCATACAATTTTTCCAGGCGAAACAATGCACGTTGAATAACCTTGGACCTTGAAACCATTTCTCCACTTTCTATGAAAAGCGAAGACGCCTTTTCCTGCAAGTCTTCGGGAAAATCCTCCAATTTCTGATTGATATTCATGCCAATCCCAATAATGACAGAATGGATCCTATCCGATTCAGCCTGCATCTCAGTCAGGATACCTACCACTTTCTTGCGATTCACCAAAATATCATTCGGCCATTTAATTTGAGGTTTTACATCAGTTGTATCCTCGATTGCTTGAGCCACTGCCACAGCTGCCAATAATGTCAGTTGGGGAGCCTCATGAATCGGGATATTCGGTCTTAAGATGAGGCTCATCCAAATACCGCTGTATTTTGGGGAATGCCAAGATCTCATCAGTCTTCCTTTTCCAGAGATTTGCTCCTCGGCAACGACCAGGGTCCCCTCCTGAACGCCTTCATTTGCTAATTGATGGGCAATTTTTTGAGTCGATTCCACAGTTTCCTGATAGTGGATCATCTTGCCGATCGTTTTTGTTTCCAAGCCAAGTTGTATTTCGCTTTCGGACACTTTTTCCGGTGCTGAAATGATCCGATAGCCTTTTTTTCTAACGGCTTCCACATTATAACCTTCACTGCGCAGGTCTTCTATATGCTTCCAGACTGCTGTACGCGAACAGCCAATATATTCAGCAATTTCCTGACCAGATATAAATGCACCATCCGCTTTTGAGAGGGCTTCCATCAGCTTTGTTCTTAACTCAGATTGCATTTTTCCAGCCACCTCTTTATTTCTTCTTTATCATTTATTAATACATCGTCCAAAACTGCTTTCAATATCATTTCCAAGGATTCCTTCACCCAAGGACCAGGTTTTTCTTGATTCCAATTCAATAAATCCGTCCCCGTCACGGCAAGATCGGACATCTGTTTAATAATGAGTTTATTGTAATGTTGATGCGCGTTCTCCTCTGCATCCATCACGTCTCCTCCAGTCAGGGCAGCCCTGACTTTAGCTGCCTGTACGGCTAGGATTTGACCTGCCTGGAAAACATCGAAAGCTGAATTATCAAATGATGGGTCTTTCTTCACAAGCTGTATGATACGTTGGACATTTCTAATTGTTTTCAATGGCAGCTTCCATGCTCTTAATGCCGCTTCAATTTCCTGATCGCTCGTATGAACCATGATTACAGACCATATTTCTGCTGCTTTTAGCTGATTAAGCGGCAGTTTTAGTAAATTCCCTAAATGATCCTTCTCTTTGGAGAAGTGTGGCAGGTATTGATACAATCCGCTTTCAAGCAAGAGAGAAATAGCCCTTTTGTTATTCGAGCCAGCCATTAGCTTCTCAAATTCAACAAGGATTCTTTCGACAGCGATTTCATTGATGATTTGAGCATTCTCTTTTAGGGAAACAAACGTTTCTTGATCCAGTTCAAAACCAAGTTGACTGACGAACCTTAATGCACGCATCATTCTTAAAGCGTCCTCATGAAACCTTTCATGTGGATTGCCAACCGTGATTATCCTTTTTTCTGCCAAGTCACGCTTCCCATTAAATGGATCAATGATGTTCCCCGACTTATCCATGGCTATTGCATTCATCGTGAAATCTCTTCTTTGTAAATCTTCCGTCAAAGAACGGACAAATTGCACTGAATCAGGTCTGCGGAAGTCTGAATAACTGCTTTCCGTTCTGAACGTCGTTACTTCGTATGTACCCGTCTCCGTAATTATAAGAACCGTTCCATGATCAATCCCGATATCGGCGGTTTTAGGAAAAATCCGTTTAATTTCCTCGGGTGTAGCGGAAGTGGCGATGTCCACATCGTTTATGGAACTGCCTAGGATATAATCCCTGACAGAACCACCAACGAAATAGGCCTCTAATCCTGCTTTTTCAATCAATTCAAGAATGGGCACCGATTTTAAGAATAATTGATTCATCAGCATCCCCTCCTTATTTCATAGATTTACCTTCAAGAGCTTCCATGTAAATGGCTTCATATTCTGCCATGATCGTATCGGAGTGAAAATCAGAATTAGCCCTTTCCAGTGCAGCCTCTGAAAAACGTTTATGTAAAATCGGGTCGCTTAAAAGGCCAATTGCTTTTTCAGCAACCGTTTCAACATCTCCTAGTTCACAAATATATCCAGTCTCCCCATCAACGATGACCTCAGGTATCCCCCCGATATTTGTTCCGATACAAGGAACCCCACATGCCATCGCTTCCAGCAAGACAAGGCCAAAACTCTCTTTTTCGGATAAGAGGAGTATCAAATCACTGATTGAATATAATTCGGCAAGATTATCTTGCTTGCAAAGAAACAAGACCGATTCATCAATTCCAAGATCTTTAGCCAATTTCAATACGGTAGTCACTTCCGGTCCGTCTCCGACGAGCAGAAGTTTCGCAGGCATTTTCTGTTGAGTTAAATAAAACGCCTGAATGACGTCTTTTACACGCTTGACCGAACGGAAATTCGAAACATGTATGATCACTTTTTCATCATCCCTGATTCCGTATTTTTCCCTTAGGTATCCGGAATTGGTTTTATGGTAATCTCTTTCATCAATAAAATTATAAATGGTTTTGATATCCTTATCCGGAGAGATTAAATCATGTGTTTGTTGCACAAGTGAATTGGATACCGCTGTTACGACATCGGATTGTTCTATCCCAAATTTTATTAAATTGGTCAATGAAGGATCTTGACCCAACACGGTTATGTCCGTACCATGCAGTGTGGTCACGATCTTTACTTCATTACCTGACATCTGCTTTGCCAGGATCGCACAAACAGCATGTGGGATCGCATAATGAACGTGAAGGATATCCAATTTCTCCCGTTTCACGACTTCCGCTATCTTGCTCGCAAGCGCCAAATCATATGGTGGATATTGAAATACAGAGTACGAGTTCACTTCAACTTGGTGATAATAAATATTATGGTACATTTTATTCAAGCGAAAAGGGAGGCTTGAGGAAATAAAATGTATTTCATGTCCTTTTTCCGCAAGCATCTTGCCTAATTCTGTTGCTACGACACCAGAACCCCCAACTGTAGGGTAACAGGTAATTCCAATTTTTAATTTCATAAGATTATTTTTCTCCTAACAAATCGGTATCAATCAGTAACGGTTTTTTTGTCATGAATCCTTCCGCATATGCGACACCCACTTCTTTGCCGAACATTCTCTCACGTGCCTCAACAGTCTCGATATAGCCATTCACTAGCGGGGTTTCAACTGTTATATCACTTTTCTCGAATTGGCTCCCATATGCTCTAAGGCTATCCAGTTTTTTCGATATGGTAGATGTGATGTCCACGACGAAGTCCGGCTTGTGAAAACCATTGATCATATAATAGTACATATTTTTGACACGATGCGATTCAATTCCATCTTCTTCCATGTACTTTCTGACTCCCGCCGAAAAAACTGCTTCTTCCACTAATTTCGCACAGTTTCCATGATCGGGATGGCGATCTGCCAAAAAAGGTGCAAATACAAGGGAAGGTTTATATTGACGTATGACCGTTATGATTTGATCTATGTATTCCGCTTTCATATATAAACCCCGGTCGGGTAAATCAAGGGATATTCTCTTCACCCCAAGGATTTCTGCAGCCTTTTGCGCTTCCTCTTGTCGTAAAGGCACAGTTCCATTCGATGACATTTCAGCTTTTGTCAAATCACAAATGACAATTTCCATGCCTTGTTGTACATATTTAGCAATCGTGCCACCCATACCGATTTCCACATCATCTGCGTGTGCACCGAAAGCCAGTATATCTATATTACTTTTGTTTATCATTAATCTCACCTTGTTTTTTTCGTAGTTTAAGCCAATCCATATACCCATTTTTCAGACCTTGTATTAGTACTTCTGCCGTACCCATATTTGTCGCTAATGGAATTTCATAGACATCAGAGAGACGTATAAGTGCTGATACATCCGGTTCATGGGGTTGTGATGTCAATGGATCGCGGAAAAATAAGACCATATCCATTTCTCCACGTGCGATCATGGCACCTATTTCCTGATCTCCGCCAAGTGGTCCCGAATGAAAGCGGTGGACAGGAAGTGATACTTCTTCCATAATTCGTTTCCCGGTCGTACCTGTAGCATATAAATCATGTTGCTGAAATACAGTTTTATAGGCAGTTACAAATTGAATGATATCTTCTTTTTTCTTATCATGGGCAATTAAGGCAATTCTCATCGTCTTCCTCCTAATCACTATTCGATAATGTTTTCTAGACCATATACGAGTACATCCAATTTCATGACGGTTTCGACAGCAAGTTTAACTCCTGACATGAAGGATGCCCGATTAAAGGAATCATGACGGATCGTCAATAGCTCTCCATCACTTCCGAAAAGCACCTGTTGGTGAGCAACAAGTCCCGGAAGCCGTACACTATGGATATGCATGCCATCCACATTCGCTCCTCTAGCTCCCTGAATGGTTTCTTTCTCATTAGGGTGCCCCTGTTGTTTTGTTTCACGTACGGCAGCAATCATATCTGCCGTTTTGGAAGCTGTGCCCGAAGGTGCATCCAGTTTTTGATCATGATGCATTTCTATGATTTCCACATCCGGGAAATACTTGGCGGCCATTTGTGAAAACTTCATCATCAAAATGGCTCCAATTGCAAAGTTTGGGGCGATGATGCAACCGATGCCTTTTTCCTTGGTTAACGAATCAAGTTTTGCTAAATCTTCCTTTGTAAAACCTGTCGTTCCCACTACAGGACGAATTCCGTGGTTAAGTGCCGTTTCGGTATGGTACATCCCCACTTCAGGTGTAGTTAAATCGATCAATACGTCTGCATTCACCGAAGAAAAACATTCATTTATATCTGAAAAAACAGGTGCTTCAATGCCTTGAAATCCTTCTATTGCGGAGAGGCTTTCCCCGTTATGCTTACGATCGATGACAGCTGCCAATTCAAACCCTTCTGTCCTATGTACCAGCTTCACCGCTTCATTTCCCATTCTGCCACGAGGTCCAGCTACAATCACTTTTACATTACTCATTTTTACCTTCCTCCTCCATTTTTTCTTCTTTTTTCGTCCATCTATCTTTATCACGGGTTGCAAACTTATGCATGACTTTATCATGTGAGCTTTGAAGATCTAACCCTAAAGAATTGGCAAAGCATATTAAAACAAAAAGCATGTCCCCCAATTCCTCTTCAACCGTATTCACTTCTTCAGTTGTTTTCTTAGGTTTTTCACCATGATAATGATTGACTTCCCTAGCCAATTCCCCAAGCTCTTCTGACATGCGTGCAAGCATGGCCAGAGGGCTGAAATATCCTTCTTTGAATTGCCCTATGTATTGGTCGACTTCTGCTTGCATTTGTTGGATCGTCTTGTGCTTTTCCATATTGTCACCCATTCTTGATTTTCGTTTACCTTACATTATACCTTCTCCATGTTAGCTAAAAGTGAAACAGATGACAACAGATACGTTCGTGAATCAAAATTGCCCATAGTTGGCTAATTAGTTATAATAAGTAAATTAATGATATATAAACCTTTTGGAGGTATGGGACATGCTTTTCGGCTTAAAATTGAAAAATACATTATTCATCCTATTTGGTGCAGGAATCTTTGCCTTTGGCCTTGTACATTTTAACATGCAGAACAATTTAGCCGAAGGCGGGTTCACCGGTCTCACCTTGATTATATATCAACTTATTGGAATAAATCCTTCTTATTCTAATTTGGTTTTGAATATTCCATTATTTTTTATTGGGTGGAAATATTTAGGGCGGACATCTTTCTTTTATACGATCATTGGAACAGTAGGCCTATCCGTTTGGCTATGGGTATTCGAAAGATATCAAATCGAAATCAACCTCGGAAACGATTTGATGCTGGTGGCTTTGTTTGCCGGGGTCTTTGTTGGTGTCGGGCTAGGCATCATCTTTCGTTACGGAGGGACAACAGGCGGAGTTGATATCATTGCCCGTTTTGCCCATCGGTATTTAGGAATGGCCATGGGACGGACTATGTTCATCTTTGATGCCGTTGTTATTGGTCTTTCCATCCTCACCTACCTGGATTACCGGGAAGCGATGTACACCCTTGTTGCCGTATTTATCGGTGCTAGAGTCATTGACTTTATGCAGGAAGGAGCATATGCAGCAAGAGGTGCAATGATCATCAGTGAGAAAAACAAAGAAATTGCAGAAAAAATCATGAATGAAATGGAGCGGGGCGTAACTGTATTAAGGGGATATGGATCATTTACACGCAATGATCGGGAAGTTCTCTATTGTGTTGTCGGGAAAAATGAGCTTGTCCGGTTAAAAAATTGCATAACTTCAGTGGACCCTCATGCATTCGTCTCTGTAAGTGAAGTGCATGATGTATTAGGTGAGGGCTTTACCCTCGATGAGAACAAGAATCCCATTGAAAGATAATCCATTTGCTTGAGGCATATCGAATGGCATGTAATCATTTTGAATGTTTCCCCGAATGTATGAATGTTATGAGCTGTGTTCTCCAATTATTTTTGATTCTTTTAAAAACGGTACATGAAAAAGGACGCCATCATATAATGGCGTCCTTTTTCAATTAATCTTCTTCTCTCATTCCTGTATACATAAGCAGAAGACGGACTAATTCAAGCACGGCTACAAGAGCGGCAGCAACGTACGTCATCGCAGCTGCACTTAAAACCTTTTTCGTTTCCCGTTCTTCATCATTTCGGATGACCCCAACGGAAACGAGCTGATCCATCGCCCGAGAAGAAGCATTGAATTCGACCGGGAGTGTAATCACTTGGAATAAAACTGCGGCTGACATAAATACGATACCCGCCAATAGCAAGCCAGGGATTGAAGCTAACATCCCGACTAAAATCAAAATCCAGGATATGTTAGACCCAAAGTTAGCTACCGGTACTAACGCATGGCGGAAACGTAAGAATGCATAAGCTTCTTTATCTTGGATCGCATGTCCAACTTCATGGGCCGCAACCGCAACACCAGCAACTGAATGGCCGTGATAGTTATTTGTTGACAAACGCACCGTTTTATCTCTTGGATCATAATGATCGGATAGCATGCCAGGTGTCTCTTCTACCCTGACATTGAACAGTCCATTTTGATCCAAAATGGCCCGCGCCGTCTCAGCACCATTCATACCAGAAGAAGCCGGTACTTTTGAATATTTTTTATACGTACTTTTCACTTTCATTTGTGCATAAATCGGGATTAAAATGATAATCGCCAAATAAATGAAATACATGGTATCCTCCTATAACTATTATTACTTTTAATTCTATGATTTGAGGGCACCCCTGTCAAATATAGTGTTCTCTTCCCATGCCTTTTTAATCATTATGTTCTTTTCTCGGTCTTCCCTGGTCACCTTTATATTTTCTCCAACCTACATATGAAAGAGTCATGATAATTATACTGCCTGTAGATATGATGACCCACCATAGGGAAGGGTCTGCATCATCCTCTCCCATGTCATCAAAAATGGAGGTTAGTTCATTTTGTAACGCATCCATTTCCTTTTGATTCTTCCCATCACTGATTACTTCCGGGCGGTATTGGTTAATGTATTGAATCCTGGTGTCCAGTTGCTGCATCGTTTCTTTAGACAGGTCTACTTTCAAGCTCGGATATATCATTTCATATTGTGAAAGGAATAAGTTCAATTGGCTATTGAATGTAATTGTGTCTTGATTAATTGCGGCATTCTTTGTCTGCTGAAAAGAATTCATCATTTGATCCTCCATCTCTGTCCACAGGGGCTGATGGGTGGACTTGACCGCGTCAACCACAAGCCTGAACTTTGTGACAGAATTAACCTTTTCCGAATCTCCCTTATTCATATCCTTTATTGTCATCAACGCCTCATTATGAGCTACAGTGATAATTCGAAGTTCGTCCATGTCAAGAATCTGCTCTTTCGCTGTCTCTTTTAAAAACCGGTCAGAAAAAAACGTCAGCATCTTTTCTGAATCTCCATATCGCTTCAACTTGGTCATTTCCAATGCTCTATCGGAAATGTTATCTAATTGCTCCAAACTTGAAGAGGATTCTGCATAGACAGGGAAATGTAAGACGACAAATAAAACAGCAATGGTTAATATGATTTTTTTCAACATGCTACTCGTCCCTCCTCATATCTCTACTAAAACGATATGAAAGAAAAAACATGAGTAGACCTTGTCAACATAAAAAAGTTAACCCCGCTTTTACAAAGCTGTATGCGGGGTTAACTTTTTAATGGATGAAGGATAGAGTGATTCGCTTTTTTCTATATCCAAAGTACCAGCCGACGAAGATGGACAAGATACTAAGCCAAAAGGTAAAATAGCCGATCGATTTCATATAATCCAACAAATCACTATATATAGGCATCATTTCAAAGACATAATCGATTATGTCATTATGTATGGTCCAAATCCCTGCGACAATCAAATGCCAAGGTTTTATTCGGTAAAATGGTGCATATAATATCCCTTGAATCGCCATACCCAAATGAGAAGCCATTAACATATAACCTTCCCAAGGCAATGTACCAGTTGTCACTAACGTCAATAGATTCATTACGACTGCCCAAATGCCATATTTGAAAAGTGTTATGATCGCCAAGGCTTCCATCAATCCAAAATTTCTTTTTAAAAGGAACCCCAATAATACAAATACAAAAAACAGGCTAGCCGTCGGACTGTCTGGTACAAATGCCAAAAATATGGCCGGTGTAATTTCCAATTGGCTTCCGTACCAATAATATCCAAAAGCAGTTCCGAATATATTTACTATTAATAACAAAATGAGCATTTGCCGATTTGCAAGCCAACTGTAGATGATATTCATTCTTTTAACCTCTCTTACATACTCAAGTATACTCATTTTACAGGTCATCACCATCAAAACCAAGTATTATATTTCTATTTCTTTTCAATTAATCTTCAATTTACCAATAAAAAAGCCGACAACCGTAGTCGTCAGCTCTTCATTTGCAGCATATGAAAGAAAAATGCTGTTGATGGATGGTTACATTATTTTGCGGATAATCCCGAAACAAATTCAGCTAGTGTTGCCAATTCTTCATCTGACCCCTTAAACATGCCAGCTGGCATGGCACCTTGGCCTTTGCGAGCGATTTTAGAAATTTCTTCTGGACTTAAACCAGTGTCAATTAAGCTTGGCGCTCCTGCTCCACCAGTTAATTCTGCTCCGTGACAACTAATACAGCCATTAGAATCCATCAATTTATACCCATCGCTCTCTTTATCAATGTCTGCACCTTCTACGATTGCTCCTTGTTTCTTAGAAGCTTCCCAATCGTGATGGGCTGCTGACTCCCAAGTTAAGTAGAAAACACCCGCCATTGCCAATAGCATGAAGCCTACAGCAAAAGGGCGTTTTGCCGGGCTCCGCTCTGGACCACGATCTAAAAAAGGTGCCAAGAGCAATGCTCCGAAAGCCAAACCAGGTATTACCATTGCCCCGATTGCATTATAAGGGCCTGATGCATAAGTATACTTAAGTAATTGGTAAAGGAATAGGAAATACCAGTCTGGCAGCGGAATATACGCTGTATCTGTAGGATCTGCTATTCTTTCCAATGGAGACGGATGTGCGATTGTCAAGCATAGATAACCAACAAGAAAAACTGCCCCGACCATCCATTCCTTTAAAAGGAAATTAGGCCAAAATGCTTCAGTTTTCCCAGGATATTCTGAATAATCTTTCGGAATATTCGGTTTACGGTTCGCAGAGATACGCGAGTCACCTACGAATTTCATACCTTTCCCACGATGCATTGAACAATTCCCCTCCTTTATGAAAAGGTTTTTTTAGTTCTTGGTTCATAATTCTATTATAGTGGACCTGAAATACCTTGTTTTCGGATCATTAAGAAATGAGCCGCCAGTAAAGCAAATAATGCTGCAGGCAAGAAGAATACATGAATTGCAAAGAATCGTGTCAATGTCTGTGCTCCAACGATGGTTGGATCTCCTGCTATCAATGCCCTGAGTGCCGGTCCCATTAACGGTACCGAATCGACAATGGTCAAAGTAACTTTCGTTGCGAATAGCGCTTTCATATCCCATGGCAGTAAATAACCAGTTAAACCTAATGCCAGCATGATGAAGAAAATCAATACGCCGACCATCCAGTTCAATTCGCGCGGTTTTTTGTAAGCTCCCTGGAAGAAGACACGAAGAGTATGTAAAAACATCATAACAATAACCAGACTTGCTCCCCAGTGATGCATACCACGAACGATTTGACCGAAGGCCACTTCATTTTGTAAATAATAAACAGATTCCCAAGCGTTTTTAATGTCCGGGACATAATACATCGTCAAGAACATGCCTGACAAGATTTGGATGACCGTGATAAAAAAAGTTAACCCACCAAAACAATATACGAATGCAGAAAAATGATGCGCGGGGTTAACATGTTCAGGAACCTCATGGTCAGCAATATCCCGCCATAACGGCGTAATATCTAAACGCTCGTCCACCCAGTCATATAACTTTGTTAGCAATGTTTACGCCTCCCCATGCGGTTTTAGTTGACCCAAGTAAAGAATTCCATCTTTTTCTTTCGTGTCATAGACATCCAAAGGTGAAACCGGCGGTGTCCCTTTCACGTTCACTCCATCTTTCGTATACCTGCCGTAATGGCAAGGACAGAAAAATTGATTCGGATTAGACTTATCCGTATTCCATGCTACCGTACAGCCTAAATGTTTACAGATTGGAGATAAAGCAATGATTTTACCATCATCCATTTTGTAAACCCAAGCTGTATTTGTTTCTTCGGACTCATACCACCCATCGACCTGCTTAAAGCTAAAGTCAACACGGGTTGGTTCGGTAGTCAGTTCACTTACCTTTTGTTTAGTTGCAACGTAATCCCCGCCTTTATCTACAGATAGTACTGGATCAATTGCAAACCTAACCATAGGCATCAACATACCGGCCGCCATAAATCCACCAACGCCAGTAAGTGTGTAATTAAGGAATTGACGTCGTGAAACATTATGCTTGCTCATGCGTTTTCCCCCCCTCTATTACTATACTGAGAGCCCAAAGGACCAATAAATAGCAACACTATAAAACTAGGACATTTCCATGATATCTCAATAATTTACCAAGGTCAATATTTGTAAAACCCAAAAGGTGGCAACTATGTGAAAATAATGAGAAAAATCCTACTTTTTTTCATTTTTCCAATTATAAGTGAAAATATCAAGGATTTGGAGAACTTGCTGGTTAATCATTTCCCTGGCTTGGTCATTTTCCAGACTATCTAGGGGGATGGCAGGGATCCAAACTAAATGGTTTTCTAATTCCTGCTCTTCCTTTTTCCATTCAAAATCTGATGTTAGAAAAAAAATATGCTTGAAATCATTTTCTTTCACTTCATTGGCCCAACCCTTTAACCGCTCAATTTTATCCATTTCATCATGTAAATAATGAAATGTTGGCATTAAAAGAATTCTTCCTTTCATCTGTTTTTCAATTTCCAAGCTTAAAATGGTAAGAAATTCATTCATTGAACCAGTTTGCTTCATTTGCCCTCCAAAAGAAATGGGAACCAATGGGATTAAAACGGTATCCACATACTCTTTTGACTGGATGTACATGTCAAGATCTTTTGCTGTCCACTTCATATTTTTTCTTCACTCCCGATTTTTTGAATCAACTCCTTATCATTTTACCATTATTTTTATAACACATTTACCATATACCCATAGTCTTTACAAAAATGTGGATTTTATCAATATTTTATAAAAAATAAAAACCTTTCCTGATTACGGAAAGGTCATTTTATTTCAGCCAAGTACTTTTAGCTGATTCAATTGTTCAGTTAGGCTCTTAAATGCTTGTTCATCATGCTTATCAAGTGCTTCATCGATTTCCTTAAGCAGGCGGTCCCTTTGAAAATACAACATGCTTTTTTCTAAAAATTGTTCAGCGAGCAGCTGATCTTTTTCGTTCGCTGCCTTTGATTTCGGCATGAAAGGATTATGTTCCAGAACCGCTGCGTATTGATAGGAAGAGTATGCGGATTTAAAATTGAGTTGAATATAAATATCTTCATCCCGATTTAAACGGATATCGTGAAAAGATTTTTCAGCATCGGTCGTCATGATATTTGACTTATAGAACCTGAAAGGAACCTCTTCCACACAATGTGTCGACATAACCAGCCCACGCGGGCAATATTGGGCGTTCTCTACAAAATGAACCTTTTTCATTAATTGATCATGACTCATCAAATAATTCAATATCCACACACATTCTCTTCGTTTCAATTGATAATGATTTAAGAACCACCGAATAAATTCCTTCTTCTCATTCACAGAAACAGGGGCAGCCACCATGAATTCCCTCCTCTGTCTTGATTTAGTTTTATTTCGCTTATCTACATTTCATCTGTACTTTCACCTAGCCGCTCTAATATCATCACATACTCATCATTCGCTGGGTTTATCTCAAGCAGCTTATTAAATACTTCTCTAGATGTGGCTCTGTCTCCTTCTTCAATTAAAAAGAAACCATAGTCTTCGAGGAAATCTTGATTGTTCTTGAATGAATTATATGCTTTATGATAGCTGGTTAATGCCTCTTTAAATTGTTCGGTATGTTGATAGGATACAGCGGCAATCCATTCAAATTGCGGATCATCCTCCCCGTATCGCCTGACTTCACCGATACACTCCAACACATCTTCATATCTTTCATGATGCATATACAATTTCAAGAGTGTAAGTGCAGCTTCCAAATATCCAGGATCTATGGCAAGAGCTTCCTTAAATAAATTTTCCGCCTCTTCATCAAGTCCGCTTTTCAAGGCTATTTTTCCACCGAAGAAATAAAGTTCCTTATTGAACTCATCAGCCTTTATACCTTCTTTGACCGTTTTCAAGGCATTTTCCAAATCCTCTAGGTGTTCATAACTCTTTGCCAAATATAAATATAAGGAATGGTATTCATGATCCATTTCTTTCAGTTCAATAAACTTACGTACAGCTGTCTCATAAAGACCTGCCTGGAAAGCTGTAAATGCATACTCAAATAGCGTATTGATTTCAACTCCATCATCTAAGGCCTTTTCAAAGTACGGAAGTGCCTCCTCGAACTTCCCTGAACTGCTTAATGCTTCAGCAAGCCTCTGATTGACATTGACTCCAGCGATTTCTTGTTCCTGTTCCAAAACCTTTATGTAATTTGCAATGGCTTCCTGATCCCTTCCTTGGTGAAAGAACAGTTCACCTAGAGCAAAATCAATGATGATCTCATCTGGCAGTATTTCCTTGGCTTGCAGCAATTTTCTTTCACTGACCTCATCCATCCCCTGTAATTGATAAAGGTCCGCTTCCAAAAGCAAAGCACTTGGATATACTTCATCATCTACACTTACTTTTTCAAGCATTAGCATCGCTTCATCTTCTTGATCCATGTCAATCAGTATTTCAGCCAACGAAACAATCAATTCTCCTTCATCAGGATATAGTTCCAATAGGTGTTCAAAAAGATCCTTTGCCTCCTCCACAAAACCAAGCTGGAGCATTTCCTCGGCCAGCAACAATATGTCCTCGACTGACTCTGATGATTTAATTCGATTTATATGTTTAAGAGCTTCTTTTAATTCCCCTTTTTTTAAATGCTGAATAACTTGTTCCACAGTGTTCATTGCTGATTCCTTCCTTTTGCATGATAGACTTGGTCCCTAGTCATACACTCTCACGCCATATGTCATATTCTCTTCCATCAAGACCAAAATACCCATTTAATCGTGAGGTGCATAGTAAGCAGTATTCATTAGTTTACCATACTGTAGCCCTGTATTCCATTGATGAAGTCCCCTCCCATTCTCATTAAAAAAAGGTTACTAGTTAATTCTCCATGCTACGGTCAATCTCCTTTTTGATCACGGATCACTTTTTCATAATTTTTTAAGAATAAGACACGTATGAACATCAAAATGTTAACGCTTTCAATGTTTTCTGGCAAATTACATGAAAATAAAAAAAGTTTACAGACCTCCTTAATAGGTCTGTAAACTTGAAAATATTTACTGAATCAAATGAGTCAAATGCTCGAAGAATTGTGGATATGAAACATCAATTGCATCAGGGTCACCAAGTTCCACTTCACCATCAGCTATCAAAGCCGCTACAGCGAGCATCATCCCGATACGATGATCTCCATGGCTTGTAACCATGCCTCCGTTCAGGGCTTTCCGTCCATTGATAATTAATCCATCCGCAGTCGGCGTTATATCAGCCCCAAGGATGGAAAGCTCGTTTGCGACCGTATCTATTCGATTGGTCTCTTTCACTTTGAGCTCTGCTGCATCCTTGATTGTCGTTATTCCCTCCGCCTGGGATGCCAGGAGTGCAATAACCGGAATCTCATCGATGAGGCGCGGGATTAGATCTCCACTGATGGTTGTTCCTTTTAAGCGGGAGCTTCTGACTGTAATATCTCCTGTTGGTTCACCTTCGCTCGCCTTCATCTCTATCGAAATATCTGCGCCCATCGATTTCATAACGTCGATGATTCCTGACCTTGTCGAATTAAGGCCGACATTTTTTAAAACGACTTCACTATTTTCCGTGATTGCTGCAGCCACCATGAAGAATGCAGCTGAAGAAATATCCCCTGGCACATGGATCGTGGTTCCTTTGAAGACTTGATTTCCGCTAACTTTAATCGTTTGACCGTCCTTTTCGATTTTCCCGCCAAACTCCTGGATCATTCGTTCTGTATGATCACGGGTCTCTTCCGGTTCAACAATGATCGTTTCCCCTTCAGCTTGTAAACCTGCCAGGATTATCGCTGATTTCACCTGCGCACTTGCCACAGGCAATTCATATCGAAATCCTTGTAACTTGCCACCTCTTATGAAGAGAGGCGTATATTCGGCACCTTTACGACCATCAATGACCGCTCCCATCTCACGAAGAGGGTTCACTACCCGTGACATAGGGCGTTTGGCTATGGATTCGTCACCTTCCAAAACGGCGGAAAAATCTTGTCCGGCCAAAATGCCCATCATTAACCTGATCGTGGTACCAGAGTTTCCGACATCCAGCACTTCTTCCGGTTCCTTCAATCCATGAAAACCTTTGCCCTCAATCCGGACCTGATGTCCTTCTTGTTCAATATGGACTCCAAGTTGCCGAAAACAGGAAATCGTACTTAAACAATCGGCTCCTGGAAGAAAATTAGTGACTGTCGTTTCTCCCTCTGCAAGGGCTCCGAACATTATCGAACGATGGGAGATGGACTTATCTCCTGGTATGGCAATCGAACCACGTAATGATTGAATGTTGGTTTGTAATTTTTTTGTTTTCATACAATCATCCTTCCCCTATTATTATTATGCCAGGATCGTTTCATAATCCGTATGTCTTGAGATACAATCAGCGGCTTTTATGCGATCAACATCCGTTTGGAAACTGATGACCAGCACACCGTATATCTCTTCCCTGGTTTCTATGATCCTAATGTTTGTAATGCTGATACCTTCTTGGGCCAAATATCCGGTGATCTCAGAAATTATTCCGGCATAATCCGGTATATCGATATATAAATCATAAAAGGCTGGGATGGCGCCTTTAGCGTGGGTTGGCAGATCATCCCTGAAAATCTTGGCTTCAGCAAAGAATCGAAGGATTTCTTCACTATCTTCATTTGCCACCAACCCTTTAATATGCTCCATTTCAGCAAGCCAATCATTCATTAATACAAGCAAAACATCCCGGTTATGTAACAAAATGTCACGCCACATTTCCGGACTGCTTGAAGCAATTCTTGTAATATCCCGAAACCCACCAGCTGCAAGCCTTGAAATCAACTTATTTTCCTTACTGTAATTTTCCGCTTGCTTGACCAGACCCGATGCGACAATATGCGGAAAATGACTAATGACTCCCGTCAACTTATCATGTGTAGCAGGAGTGACAACCAAAAAGTTCGCTCTTGTCCCTTTTAACCACTCTTTGAGCTGCTCCACTTTTTCTTCTTCGATCGAATCTCCAGGAGTGAGTAAATAAAATGCATGTTCAAATAAGTGCAATTTGGCTGCCCCTGCACCACTTTTATGGGAACCGGCCATAGGGTGCCCCCCGATGAAGGCCACCCCTTTATCTATCAATGGTTTCGCTGCCTTTACGACTGTATCCTTCGTACTTCCGGCATCCGATATGAGGACATCACTTTTTAAATCCATGTCTGCTAATTGTGCTAATATCTTGACCGTTTCATTGACAGGTACAGCAAGTATGATCAAATCAGCTTCACATGCTCCCGCTTCCAGGGAAGATACCGAATCATCTATGATTCCCAATAGCATCGAAAGCTGAATATTCTTTTCACTTAGGTCCGTACCAACAATCACGGCATCAGGATGTGCATGGCGTACAGCCATGGCCAAGGATCCTCCAATTAGACCTAGACCTATTACAAAAACCTTTCCCTTCACTCTTCTCTCCCCCGCATCTATTATGCCCCTCTAGTTTGATAAAACGTTAGAGCAGCGAATCAGAAGGTGCCTCAACTTCATTCAAGAAAGTTTTGATAGCGTTAATCATTCCTTCATTTTCTTCAGTAGATCCAATCGTCACCCTCAGGCTATTAGGAAACCCGAAAGATTTACCCGACCTTGCAATATATCCACGCTCAAGCAAATATTGGAACACCACATCGGCATCCTGTTTAAAATGGATAAAAATAAAGTTACCTTGCGACGGGTAATAGTCTAAATTTTCCTTACTGCAAAACTCATAGTACTGCTTAAGCCCTTTTTGATTTTCTTCCTTGCATTTTTCAATGAAAGCTTGATCTTCCAAAGCGACGATAGCAATGTTTTGGGCAAAAGTGTTGACATTGAATGGTTCCCGGGATGGATCTAGCTTTTGAATAATATCCTCATCCGCCAATCCGTATCCTACCCGAAAACTCGCAAGTCCATAAATTTTTGAAAACGTACGAAGGATGATCAAATTTTTATATTTATTAATCCATTGATTCGTTTTCGGGTAATCTTCTGCCGTTGCATATTCACAATAGGCTTCATCCAGGACGATAAGCACATCCTCCGGCACCTTTTCGATAAACGATAATAAGTCCTGTTCCGAAATGTATTTCCCTGTAGGATTATTGGGTGTACAAAGCCAAACAACCGCCGTTTTTTCGTCTATGGCATTTGTCATTCCGTCTAGATCATGCGCTCCGTCAATATGAGGAACTTCCCTGATTTCCGCACCCTCCAGCGTAGCATTATGGCGATACTGCGAAAAAGTGCCTGTTGCCATGACCGTATTCTTTCCAGCCCCCAATAGACTCCTGGAAATAATTTGGATATTCTCATCTGATCCATTTCCAAAAATAAGCTGGGTCTCTTTCACACCTGTATGTTTTGCGACAGCTTCTCTTAGCATCGTTGCATATCCATCCGGGTAGATCGCGAAAGAATGTGTTGAATTCCTGACAGACTCTTTGACCTTTTCCGAACAGCCAAAAGGATTTTCATTTGAAGCTAATTTCGTGATTTTTTCAAGACCATACAATTTTTTCACTTCATCTGTGGATTTTCCTGGTTGATAAGACTTCAAGGAAAGGACCGCTTCATTCCACTTCATGTCAATCACCTCTATATTTTTATCACTTTAAAGTAAGAAAGTGTGAGAATAGTGTATCATATTCCTGTATTCATGATCATCTTATATTTTCTTTGTCAAATCTGGTCGTAATGCGATTGCCCCACCTTGATATACATGCTGTATCTCTTTTTGAGATATCGTTGTATTTACATGGATCATAACACGAATGCAAAATGGCAATGAATTGCTCACTGGTATTTCTTTCATGCATGTAACCGGTACATAGGTCCAGCCATCAAATTTCCTCAAGGCTTTGGCAGGAAAGACAGAACGAATCTCATCCGTAGCAGAAAAAAATACTGAAGCAACCATTTCGGGATCAATTTTGTTTAGGTGAATGATTTCTGCCATTAACTTCTCGACAGCGTCAATCACTTCCGTTTCCGTGTCGTTCTCGATTGTTGTTGCACCCCTTATTCCTCTAATCACACATAGTTCCCCCTTCTCTCTGAATTTCATTTCATATCAATCATTTCCTCTAACAGCTCAGAGTCGGCTATGTCCATTAATAGTGGTGACCCCACCTGCTTTAGCAGGACAAAAGTAGCTGCTTCATTGATTGATTTTTTGTCTGTTTTCATTAAATTAAGTAAAGTTGTGTTTTCAAGTCCAGTAGGAATGGTTGTTTGATAACCTAAAGAGGATACCCAATTAATAAACTCCTCAAGTTTAAAATCGAGACCCTCTTTTTTTCTGCTTAATTTAAGAGCATATACCATCCCGATTAATATGGATTCCCCATGCGTAAAGTTTCCATATCCCATTGAACCTTCTACTGCATGTCCAAGCGTATGACCAAAATTCAAAAAGGCTCGAATGCCCATTTCTTTTTCATCTTCTTCGACAATTTCCGCTTTAATGCCAATCCCTTTTGTAATCATTGTCAGGAATTGCTCATCCGTTATATTATTCAAATCCACAATATTCGACTTTAACCATTGATAAAACTCATTATCGGCTATCAAGGAATGTTTAATGACTTCAGCAAAACCTGACCTTAATTCCTGGAGAGGCAGAGTTTGTAAAAATTCAAGATCATATATGACCGCTTCAGGCTGATGAAAGGCCCCAATCATATTTTTCCCTAGAGGGTGATTGATGGCAACCTTTCCGCCCACAGCACTATCATGGGCGAGCAAGGTTGTAGGAACCTGAATGAATGGAATCCCCCTCATAAAAGTTGCCGCAACAAATCCAGCCAAGTCACCGACTGCACCACCACCAAGGGCGATAATCAATGACTTGCGGTTAAGCTGTTGGGATAAGCAATAGCTTTGGCATTCATAAAACACTTCGAATGTTTTAGCATGCTCCCCTTCTGGCACTATATGTTGCAGGACCGGTTTCCCCGTCTTGATCAGAGCGTTTTTTACAGTTTGCAAATGAAGTTCCGCTACTTTCTCATCCGTTATGATCAAAATCTTATTTAGATGATTTAATTCATCCGTTATTAATTCCGGTAATTCATTGATCGCCTTCTGGCCAATTAAAACCGGATATTGCTTGGAAGCCGTTTTTATTTGGATGGATTCCATGATTTAAAACTCCTTTACTTCTTCACGATAGGATCTTATGTAATCCGCTAATTGCTCATATCGATCTGAAGGGAATTGATCAACGATGGCAGCCGCCAGTTCCCATGCAACTACAGCCTCAGCAACTACTGCTGCAGCAGGAACTGCACAACTATCGGAACGTTCGACACTTGCTTCGAATACTTCCTTCGTATCAATATCAACACTTTTCAATGGTTTATATAAAGTAGGGATTGGCTTCATTACACCGCGCACAACGATCGGCATTCCAGTTGTCATACCGCCTTCAAAACCGCCAAGGCGATTGGTTTTCCGGTAATAACCCTGTTCTTCATCCCAAGCAATTTCATCATGGACATCACTGCCGAAACGATGGGCCGCTTCAAATCCAAGTCCTATTTCTACCCCTTTGAATGCATTAATGCTCATTATTGCAGCAGCAACTTTCGCATCAAGTTTACGGTCATAATGCACATAGCTTCCTACACCCACAGGCATTCCTTCTACAATGACCTCAACAATTCCACCGATGGAATCACCTTTTTGTTTCGCTTCATCAATTGCATCCTTCATCTGCTGCTCCACGTTTTTATCAAAACATCGAACTGAAGATTCTTCTGTCACCTGTTGCAATTGCTGAATTGTTTCGTATTTTGGCGGTTCCGCCTTCACTCCACCTATTTCCAAAACATGTGATGCCACTTCTATTCCCAATAACGACAATAACTTTTTAGCGACAGCACCTGCTGCCACTCTTACAGTCGTTTCACGAGCTGAAGAGCGTTCCAATACATTTCTTAAATCACGGTGCCCGTATTTAATCCCACCGTTCAAATCGGCATGACCTGGGCGCGGCCGGGTAATTTTACGTTTGACTTCTTCAGCTTCTTCCTCTGAAAGACCTTCACTTCCCATAATCTTTGTCCAATGCTTCCAGTCGTCGTTCTCAACAACTAAAGCCACCGGTGAACCTAATGTGTAGCCATGTCTGATTCCCGAAGATATAAAAGCCTGATCTTTCTCGATCTGCATTCTTCGACCACGTCCATGCCCTTTTTGCCGGCGTCCTAATTCTTCATTAATATCCTCATTCGTAATCGGCATTCCTGCCGGTAATCCCTCAATAATAGTAGTAAGTTGCGGACCATGTGATTCTCCCGCTGTTAAATATCTCATCTTCCAGCCCCCCTTTTAGCACTTTAAAGTGTATATGTATCAATATACCACAATTTTATGAAATATGGGTATATGTAAAACGCAAAAACCTTATTTTGGACCATATACTGAATATAATCACTATTCATTTTATTTTACATGTTCTCCAGCATTTTCGATATAGTTTATTCTTTTTGATCATGTTCCTACAGGATTTGCTAATCATCGCGCAAACCAAAAAGGGACTGAATGCGCATAATCAGTCCCTTATACAAAGTATTTACTGTTTCTTATAAAAAAATGTATCGATGGTTTCAAATTGATATTTCCCGGGGGTGAATATCTGTTCTGTACTTCCTACAAAAAAAACCCCGCCGCTTTTTAGTGACGTACTGAATTTATCATATAATAAACTTTTTGCTTCTTCAGTGAAATAAATTAATACATTACGGCAAACGACTAAATCGAATCCCTGTTCGAATCGATCAGCAAGAAGATTATGCCGCTTAAATGTCACTCTCTTCTTGATTGCATCATCGACATGATAAAAACCCTCTTCTTTTTTAAAGTATTTCCTTTTCATTTCTTCAGGCACTTCATTTAATGAGCGTTCAGGATAAATTCCCAATTTCGCTCGCGCCAATACATTTTCATCTAAATCCGTCGCCAATATCTCTATTTGGTTAAGTGGAACAAGATTGGATAATATCATGGCAATTGTATATGGTTCCTCACCTGTTGAGCAGGCAGCACTCCAAATTTTCAACTTTTTATTGCTTTCCAATAAGAGTGGAAGAATTTTCCTCTCCAGCACTTCCCATCTTTTCACGTTTCTATAAAATTCAGAAACATTGATGGTCATTCTATCCAAAAACTCATTTAAAACTCCGGGACTGGTTTGAATATCTTTATAGTATTCACTAAATGAATGATAACCTCTTTTTTCATATAGAGATGTCAGTCGCCTTTTCATTTGCCCTTCTTTATATAATGCCAAATCAATGCCTGTCAGCATTTTGATATTACGGATAAACTCTTCATATTCTTGAGGCATTCCAACGACTCCCCTGCACATAATTATTTTAAGTGATTCCATATATATATCGGAGAGAGCTGAAATTTCTTTAAACTATAATGGTGCTTACGACCGCTTCCCTACATAAAAAAGTCCATACAAAAAAAGCGGGTCCATCGCATAAAGACGATGAAGCCCGCTTCTTAAAAAGTGTTTCTATTGATTAATAAACCCACTCGTTAACAAGTTTTGAATACTCAACAAGCTCTTCTTCTTTGAAGAATAAGCCGATTTCACGCACTGCGCTTTCAGCTGAATCAGAACCGTGAATGATGTTTTTGCCAACAGTTACGGCAAAGTCGCCACGAATTGTTGCTGCTGCTGCATCTTTAGGGTTAGTTGCACCCATCATTTGACGTGCAGTAGCGATTACATTTTCACCTTCCCAAACCATTGCGAAAACAGGACCTGAAGTAATGAAGTCCACTAATTCGCCAAAGAAAGGACGCTCTTTGTGCTCGCCGTAATGTTGCTCAGCCAATTCCTGGGAGATGACCATTAATTTTGCTCCTGCAAGAAGGAAGCCTTTCTTTTCAAAACGGGAAACGATTTCACCGATTAAATTGCGTTGAACGCCGTCAGGCTTTACCATTAAAAATGTTCTTTCCATAATTGTCACTCCTATTATGTATCATTGTTATTTGCCTATATAAGGCAATCCTTTTAGAATATTACCATTGTTTGATGAGTTTCGCAACTCCAAGTATTAAAACTTTCTTTTTCCGATATTTTTCGCGATATCGGATAAAGTTTTTCTTGCTTTAATAGCAGGAAGACCCTTCAACTCAATAAAAGCCTTTTCTAAATACATATCACTGATCCTCGCTGCCTGTTCAATGGCACCCGAAGATTTTATCGCATTGATAATATGGTTCATTTCGTCCTTAGGCGTATCTTCCCGAACTGTTTCAATAAGCTTTTTCAACTTTGGATCTTCCATCGCAATCAAAACGGGCAACGTGATATTTCCTTGAATCAAATCACTTCCGGCTGGTTTCCCAAGCTCTTCTTCGGAAGCTGTAAAATCCAATATATCATCGGTGATTTGATAAGACATACCGACATAATATCCGAATTTAAATAGCTTTTGGTGAATTTTCTCATCCACCCCCGCTGAAATGGCCCCCAACTGGCAGCTAGAAGCAATGAGTAATGCCGTTTTTCGTTTGATCCTTCTAAAGTATATCCGCCAATTTTGTTCGAAATTGTATTTATCTTTGATCTGTTCAATTTCCCCAAGACATAGTTCAACCATAGTATCCGCTAGAATTTGATGTGCAAGAGGAGACTCGATCACTGCCATCATTTCCAATGCACGTGCAAAAATGAAGTCGCCTGTATACATGGCGACACGATTATCCCATTTGGATTTGATGGTCGCAGATCCCCTGCGTAAATCCGCATCATCTACAACATCATCATGTACGAGGGAAGCCGTGTGGATCAGTTCCAATGTCGCTGCAACATGCTTTACGATATGAATATCATAATCGCCAAACTTCGCACCTAATAGGACGAATACAGGACGGATCCGCTTTCCACCGGATTGCAGTAAATGCAGGGATGCTTCCCTTAAAACAGTGGAATCCGCTTCAATTGCGGCTTCTAGTTCTTTTTCTATTAATTGCAAATCTGCATTCAAAAATGAATACATCATTTTAAATTTCATACATTCCACCCAGCTTTGTCCATTGCTATTATGCTTATTTTGAAGGCTTGTACCCGAAATGTGTTGCTGCAACACCGCCAAAATGGGCCTTGTAGCTGACATTTTCCATTCCTGCCTGCTTGAACATGTTTTCAAGCTTTTTCATGCCAGGGAAATCGCGGGCCGATTCCTGTAACCATGAATATTCGTTATAGCTTTTTGCGAATAATTTGCCGAACACGGGCATGATGAAGCGGAAATAAAAATAATAGCCCTGTTTAAAGCCAAGCATCGTCGGTTGTGAAGTATCTAGGCAAACGACCATTCCACCCGGCTTGGCGACTCGGTTTAACTCTTTAAGCACTTGCATGTAATCAGGGACATTCCTCAGCCCGAAACCGATCGTGACATAATCAAAGCTATTATCCTCAAAAGGAAGTTCCATTGCATTCCCATGCATTAGGGCAACTTGATCTAAATTGAGTTCATTCACCTTTTGCTCGCCGATTTTCAGCATGTTCTTACTAAAATCCAGACCCACTACACGACCTTTTGGTCCTACTTCATTAGCAAGGGCAATGGTCCAGTCCGCTGTTCCACAGCATACATCAAGTGCATGGGCGCCTTTTGGGACATTCATGATGGCCATTGTAGCCTTACGCCATTTAAGATGCTGTTTAAAGCTGATGAGAGAATTCATCTTGTCATAATTACCGTAGATCTTTTCAAAGACATGATGAACTTTTTGCTCTTTAGACTGCTCCATGATTCACCCTTCTTTCACATATGAATTTGCTATATTCTCTGTTTGTTCCAAGATGATGTTCACTCTTTCCAGAAGATCATCATCCATTTTTACCAATTTTCGCATGGAGTTCTGTACGGATTGCCTGGCATCCATCAGACACTTATCGAATTGGGCCCGTACCCGATCTTCTTTTTCCGAGGTGAGAACTCCCTCACCATTCGAAGCATTAAAAGTCATTTCCCTTAGGACATCAAAAAATATCGATTGGCCCGACCTCAGATAACTCCTCTTCTCTGCATGTAACCGGTTTAAAAGCAGCAAATCTTCCGAGATGTCTCTCCAGGCGGGCTGATCATAGTAATCCGCCAGTTTAAGAATCAGCGAGGCCTCAATCGCTTTTATCGTCATTAAAAGCGTTGGTACATCCTTTATGGACCCTTGCTGATATAGAATGATTTTATTATCATTTATTTGTTTTATGGCGCTTGAGAGTACACGGATCATCTCAACGTTGCCCACACTGGCAAGCACTTGATAGTATAAGCCGCTATAGTAATCACCAGCAAGCACTTGTAATTGGCGATTTTTCAATACCTCTGGTAACTCGATACCTTCACCAGAATTCGATACGGTTTCATGGGTATCCAGAGCTATTTGCACTAACATGGTTGAAATGATGTATTGATTCCGTTTTTCGCTTAAAACGTCCAAATCGTTAAACAATCCCCAAAGCAATATCAGTTTATCTTCGTCTAAGCTTGGTTTTTGTATAAACTTCAGTAAATATGGATGTTGAGCTTTCGTTTCGATTAATCGTTTTAATTGCCTTATGTCGTCCGTTATGTTTAACAATTGAGATCACCCTTGCATCCCCGAAAGATAATTTTTTTCATACATATTGGTTTCTGTCTGTGTAAAATACACATTATTATACCATAAAAACAATCAGATGAAATGGACAACGTTTATAAAATGAAACTCCCAAAAATATGGAAACCATCGTCTTTTGTTTCTTCAAAAAAATGGATGCGGGAAATGTACAGCTTGTTAAACGCGATATCAGATGATTGATTTAAAACTTAAATTATTGAAAAAGCCACTATTTGTCGGAGGGATTCCTTTTCGAATCGCTTTCTATCTCACCGAAAGGCGTGTAAATTTTTGCCTGTCCCCTGATTTTAATCGCCGATGTATGCTCTGTGAATTGTGCGATCATCACTTCTCCTGAGTCAAGTTTTTCGGAGTGGTGAAACTTTGTATCCGTTCCTCTTGTTAATCCAATGACATTCACACTATCCTCAATGGCTTTGATTACGACAAAATCATTCAGAATCTTTTTTTCATTCATTTTTTTCCTGCCCCCATACCCTTAGTCTTTAATGAAAGCCAGCACTTCAGCTCTTGTACGATGATCTTTTGCGAACGTTCCCCTTACAGCTGAGGTAACTGTTTTAGATCCCGGTTTTTTGACACCTCGCATCGTCATGCACATATGTTCAGCCTCCACTACCACCATTACACCATGAGGTTCAAGCTTTTCCATAATGGAGTCAGCCACCGTAGAAGTGATACGTTCTTGAAGCTGCGGACGTTTTGATACGGCCTCAACCGCACGTGCCAACTTGCTTAGGCCCGTTACTTTTCCGTTTTTCGGAATATATGCTACATGCGCTTTTCCGTAAAAAGGGACTAAATGATGTTCACAGACTGAGTAAAACGGGATATCTTTTACTAGTACGAGTTCTTCATGGTCTTCTCCAAATACAGTATCGAAATATTCCTTTGGATCCTGGTTCAGTCCAGAAAAAATTTCTTCATACATTCTAGCTACACGGGCAGGAGTATCAAGCAGTCCTTCCCTCGTTGGATCTTCTCCTACAGCCTCAAGAAGCATTTTAACCGCTTCCTCTAATTTGGCATGATCTACATTAGCCATTTATACGTACCTCCTAAAAATTCAAACATAATATGTATTTAGAAAAAAACTCAAGGCATTACACCCCGATATCCATATTTCCTATTGTTAAAGCAACCCATTACCACCGCAATACGTGCCCTAGAAACGCAGCTTCATCGGAATCGCTTTTTTCGTAATGGTTAATTCCTTATGGTGCAATTACCATTTACACCTTCACTAAAATATTCACTGTCTTTTATATTATCACAGATAGAAATTAAGAAGCAAAAAAAGGGCCGCGTTTGCACGCGGCCCTTTTCGGTTAAGCACCCGTATGTAATGGTAGAATTACTTCACTGCATCTTTCAGTGCTTTACCAGGTTTGAAAGCTGGCACTTTGCTAGCTGCAATTTCGATTTCGTCACCAGTTTGTGGGTTACGACCTTTACGAGCCGCACGTTCACGAACTTCAAAGTTACCAAAACCAATCAATTGGACTTTATCACCGTTTTTTAGAGCTTCTAAAATTGTATCAAAAACAGCATCAACAGCTTTTGTAGCGTCTTTCTTAGAAATTTCAGTTGCTGTAACAACTTCATTAATCAATTCTGTTTTGTTCATGCCATTCACCTCCTCCCAAAAGGATTCTTTATAAAAAATCATTATTACAACACTATAATAGTGATTTGATATTGGTTTCGGTCTTAAAATTTTCATTCCTTAAAAATCGGAAATTACTAAGCCGGATAAATTTCCAAATAATACATCCAGAAATTTAAAAACAGGTTGAAATCGCTGTTATAACGCGTTTTCTGTATGTAGATTATCACAAATCCTATAAGCTTAGCAAGGGAATTCAAAAAATAATGGGAATCTTTTCATTAATAATTGTATATATTATAAATTTTGTCTTTCGCTAATCATCATTTCCCTTTTTTATAGAATTTAAACTTCTTATATCACTGAATATCGCTTAACCACAGGGTTTTTTCAAGATTTTCCTAAAAAACAACCGTTTTTTTCAAAATGTGGACCTCCCAAGGGATACTTTTACTTGGATTCATACGGAATTTGCATGCAAAAAGACCAATCCATAATGGAATTGGTCCAGCTTTTTAACGTTTTATAAGATAATGGCAATCAATCCCCCACTGCCCTCATTAATAATTCTCTCCAGTGTCTCTTTCAATTTGTAACGTGCATTGTCTGGCATCATCGCTAATTTCACCTGTATGCCTTCCCTTACATATGAACTAAGACTTCTGCCAAAAATATCAGAGTTCCAAATGGAAAGTGGATTATCTTCAAAATCCTGCATCAGATACCGGACCAATTCTTCACTTTGCTTTTCCGTCCCAATGATCGGTGAGAATTCAGATTCGACATCGACCTTGATCATATGGATGGAAGGCGCTACCGCTTTTAGCCTGACACCGAACCTGGCGCCTTGTCGGATAATTTCAGGTTCATCAAGACTCATATCATTAAGGGAAGGGGCTGCGACACCATATCCTGTTTGTTTGACCATTCTCAATGCGTCGGCCACCTGATCATACTCAGCTTTGGCATACGCAAAGTCCTGCATCAATGATAATAGATGATCCTTGCCCCGTATCTCCACACCGACAATTTCCTTCAGGATTTCATCATAGAGTTCATCAGGTGCATAAAGGTCGATTTCCGCTACACCCTGCCCCATCTCAATACCTGCAAGTGCGGCACGGTCAATGAACTCGAATTCATTGAAATGACCGACTACACGATCTACGTCCCTCAGACGTTTAATGTCCTTTACAGTCTCTTTAACCGCTTCCTGGTAACTCTCCCTTAACCAATGATCCTCACGCAGAACCATTACCCAGCTCGGGAGATTTACATTGACTTCAAGTACAGGAAATTCATACAAGGCCTCACGCAGGACGCTATAAACATCCGATTCCCTCATTCCTTCAACACTCATGGCCAAGACAGGGATATCATACTTTTCTTGCAAGGACTCCTTTAAGGCTATCGTATTTGGATGGTGAGGCTGAACGGAATTGACAATCATGATAAATGGCTTGCCAACCTCCTTCAATTCTTCAACAACCCTTTCCTCGGCCTCTAAATAATCACTGCGTGGAATTTCTCCTATGGATCCATCAGTCGTAACGACAACACCTAATGTGGAATGATCCTGAATTACTTTGCGTGTACCTATTTCTGCTGCTTCATTGAACGGAATCGGCTCCTCATACCAAGGTGTATGAATCATGCGGGGACCATTTTCATCTTCATACCCTTTAGCCCCAGGTATTGTATAACCGACACAATCGACTAAACGAATGTTCACTTCGAGCCCTTCAGCTACCTGAATCGATGCTGCCTGATTAGGTACGAATTTAGGCTCTGTCGTCATGATGGTTTTTCCAGCTGCACTTTGAGGCAATTCATCTTGTGCCCTTGCACGGTCAGCCTCTGACGGGATATTCGGAATAACGACTAACTCCATGAATTTTTTAATAAATGTGGATTTCCCAGTCCTGACGGCACCGACCACCCCCAAATATATATCGCCGCCGGTCCGTTCTGCTATATCTTTAAAAATATCTACCTTTTCCAAGGTATCCCCTCCCGAATTAGAGTTTTGGGATTTCGTTTATCCATTTGCTTTTATTTAGGACACTATATATCTATGATGTTGTCCTAAAAATTTATTCCAATTATTTCCCTGGTTCAATCCCTTCCTCCACCAGTAATTTTATATAAGGGTTGTTATTTTAAAAGTAAGATGAAATAAAGATAAAGAAATAACCCTTCCCCTACAATATATTTTGTAGAAGAAGGGTTATGCCTATTTTGTAAGAAATATTGGATTATTTGTTTTTTCATCAATCGTATATGGGAGTGAATAGGCAGGCACGAACTCCGAACTCTGTACAAGTAGCTCCCGGATATCTTCACCTGGCTTAATTTTTTCTCCATCATGCTTCTTTAACGCCTCAATTAAATCCGGGGTATAATCGGCAAAAATACTACCTTGTCCATCGACTACAAGATATAAGGCTCTTTGTGAAAATGGACTTGTGACAGTAGGAGCTTCCTTCAGGCCCATTTTTTCATAATCAAGTGTAAAGACATTATCGGATAACTTTTCCTTAAAAGGCGGATATCCGTTGCTTTGTTGATAAGCAGTCAATCTCAACGAAACATCCTGTATTTTTTGTGCCATCCTGACATCCAACAACTTTACAGTCGGATCATTTTCAACATTTACTAGGATATATTGAAAAACGCCTCCTGATTCATAGGCATTATCCGGCGGTTCAGCCATATACCTTGGGGAAATCTTAGAAAATTTAATGACATATTTTTGATAAATGGGTGTCTCTGCATCTTTCGTAACGATGGGCAGAATGCCACCTTCATCTTTCTGAAATTGATTTACTGCACTTTGGACGGATTGTATTTGTTCTTTATAAGGCAGCTGGTTTTGCATTTTTTGCTTCTCTGGATATAAACAGCCAGATAGAGACACAGAGATGCATAATAAACATAATATTTTGAAAAAAGTTTTCATCATTTCTCCTCACCTATCAAGTGGTTGGCCCGCTAAGAACAACGATAAGGATGATCAAGCCGGCTAGAATCATTAGTATGTATGCGATAATTGCTGTCAAGACTCTCCAAAAACCTTTTAACTTATATCGGCTTAAGTAGATAAGAAATATAGAGATAACCATAAAGCCCATAGCTATAAAGGATATCCACATTTTTTGCAGAGCAGGTGTCATATCTTTATCACTCCTTTTTCCAGAAATTATTATAACATACCAAATTACGTTAATGGAATTAAATCATTGTCCATACTGTGTAATTCTCTTCTGCACGACTGATTTTCATGTAAAAAAATCCAAATCCGCATTCATCTGATATGCATCATGTTCAGGACTATGCTACTGGCCATTTGATTGATATTCATTCCTCATCATCCACTTCAATAAAAAAAACGAGCGTAGAGAAGTTCTATCTGCCTGTTAAAACAAAGTTGATTGGAACTAAAGGTACGAGACTCCTGCGGGAATACGCGTCCAAGGGAGACCCTGCAGGCACAAAGGCGCCGAGGGCAGACCGACCGCGGAAAGCGAGTGCCTGGAGGCAACGGTCAAACTTTCTAAAACTTAAAAAAACTGTAGACAAACACGATTTTCACCGAGTTTATCTACAGTCTGAAACATTCCAAAGACTGATTTTCTGCTTATTTGAATTAAGATTGAAGCGTCGGCAGGACCTCTTTAAACGCTTTAATCACTTCATCGACTTCATCCAAATGAATAGTCAATGACGGCTCAATCCTGATTGTTTTCGAATTTATAAGCGTACCTGCCACCAAGATGCCTTTATCAAAGAGGGCTTTTGAAAATTCATAACCCACTTCGTCCTTATGGAACTCAATACCAATCATCAATCCTTGGCCGCGAATCTCCAAAACTTTATCTTTGTGCTCAGCAGCTACTTCCCTTAACCCATTTAAGAAGTATTCACCCACTTCTGCAGCACGCTCCGGTAATTTTTCTTCCAAAAGTACATCTATCGTAGCAATGGCTGCAGCACAAGCGAGTGGATTTCCTCCAAACGTAGTAGTGTGCATGAATGGATTGTCGAACCAGCTTTTAAACACTTTCTCGTTGGCTACAACAGCCCCTGCAGGCATTACTCCGCCGCCAAATGCTTTCGCTAAACAAATAATGTCCGGAACAACGTCATATAACTGGGATGCGAACATTTTACCTGTACGTCCCATTCCTGTTTGAACCTCATCCAATATCAATAACGCATCATATTCGTCACATAGTGCTCGAACCTGCTTTAAATAATCTTGCGGAGGGAGGATGACCCCACCTTCACCTTGGATTGGCTCCAACAGCACAGCAGCAACATCTTCACCGACCAACGCACAACTTTCAAACGTTTTTCTCATCATATCCAAATCACCGAAAGGTACATGACGCACACCTGGCACCAGTGGAATGAACGGTTTTCTGAACATGCCCTTTGCAGTTGCCGATAGGGAACCAAGACTTTTACCATGGAATGATTTTGTCGTGGAAATAATCGTGTATTTGTCACTGTACATTTTAGCCAGCTTAAGCGCAGCCTCCACGCTCTCCGTACCGCTGTTCGTAAAGAATGAGTATTTTAAATCTCCCGGCGTGATATCGGCTAGGATTTTTGCAAGCATGGCCCGCAATGGATCAAGTAAATCCTGGCTATGAAGAGCTTGTCTTTGCAATTGATCGGTTACTGCCTTTACTACTTTAGGGTTACGATGGCCAACATTATAAATACCAAATCCACCTAAACAATCAATATATTTTTTTCCATTAACGTCCGTAAAACAGGAACCTTGATCAGACCACTCCACCGCAGCAAATTGTGTGTCTTTAGTGACCGTCTTCCGATATTCCAAAAACCCTGGGTTTACATGGTTACGGAAATTCTCGACCGTTTCTTTCGTTACCCATTGGGCATCTTCTTTTGAAATTTCTTTTTGTTCGATTAATTGAAGCACTTTTTTAATATAATCTTGGGTTTCTGATTGGTTTGCTTGAGATTTACTTTCTACGTTAATTGACATTTTATACTCTCCCTTTTTATATAACTTTAGTGGATGGTTAATTAAGATTGCTTTAGATTAAACTTTAATGCTTACCTCCCTTTTTTCTTATACTTATATATCTAGCAAGAACCATGCCAAGATAATTAACCAATAAAATCGCATTCCTTTTTAATAAAACCCCCTATAACTATGCAGATTTGAATAGCTTTAGTTTCATTTGCATACTTCACCTTGAAATGTCATGACCCTACTTCCCAATTCCCTCATAAAAAAAAGCCGTTGTACAAGTGAATATCATCACTTGTCAACAGCTTTCAATCAAAATGCATTTTTTTCGATTCTCTTGCTCTGTTCCGCTAAGACTTTTTGATACTTCCTGCTAACGGACGATTGGCTTATCCCCAGTGCCTTTGCCGCTTTGGTCGTAGTTTTATATTGTTTCATGGCAAGCATGATCAATTGCTCCTCGACATGATCCTGCGCTTCCTGAAGAGGAAGGATTCTCGTAATGATTGGTTTCGTGTGTTTAAAGTCATTGCTGACCGGAATGAACCTTTGAATGAAGTCAGCATCTATCGTCTCTTCATCTGCTGAAACAACCAATCTTTCAATCATGTTCTGCAATTCACGAATGTTTCCCGGCCATGTGTAGACTTCCAGTATAGTCAAGGCATCAGGTGAAAAGTGGTAATTCCGCTGATACCGTTCATTCAGTTTTTGCAGAAAATGAAAAGCAAGGGGCGGTATATCCTCCGGCCTTTCCCTTAAAGGGGGTACGTGTATAGGAATGACGTTCAAACGATAGAACAAATCTTCTCTAAACGTCCCCCTCTCGACCATTTTTTCCAGTCTCTTATTCGTGGCAGCGACAATTTGAACATCAATGGGTATTGGTGTAGTACTACCTATTGGAATCACTTCCTGTTCCTGAAGGACACGGAGCAACTTCACTTGCAGATGAATAGGCATATCACCCACTTCATCAAGGAATAAAACACCTTTATTCGCCTGTTGAAAATACCCTATTTTCCCATTTTTATCTGCTCCGGTAAATGAACCCTTCGTATATCCAAACAATTCACTTTCGAGGAGGTTTTCCGGGATTGCCCCGCAATTTATCTTCAGGAAAGGTTGCTTGGATCGCCTACCCATTTTATGAATGGCTTCGGCTATCACTTCTTTACCTACTCCCGACTCCCCGTTGATTAACACGGTAGATGAAAAATGCGCAATTTTCTTGACTTGGCTAATTATCTGCTCCATTTTAGGACTGGCAAAAATCAACTCTTTGTAAAATTGATCTTGTTTTTTGAACGAATCAAGTTCTTTCCTCATTTCATTTAATTCCGATTTCAACTGTGTCGTTTCCGTTATATCCCTTGATGCAATGACAATTCGCTCAATATCCCCTTTTTCATTGAATACTGGGGTTCCGACGGAAAGGACTTTCTTGTTCATTTTCGTATCTTGGACAATCGATACTTTCTTTTTTTGTTCAAGGACTAATCGGGTGACCGAAGAATTAAAAATCCCTTCATCTTCTAATTGCAAGAGATTCTTTCCGATATAATCTTTTAGATCTTTTCCCCAGAATCCGGAAATGATCCTGTCACTATAGCGCAACAGCTCACCCTTTTGATTAACGACCAGAATTTCATCATAGATATTCGCTAAGATGGCATTCAAGTCTTTATTTGAACTTTTTATCAATTCTATTTCCATGGCCATTTCCTCAACCATCGGTAAATCCTGAACGATGATGATCAGGCCTTCCACTTCTTTTGCGTGGTTTAGAATCGGGCTATAATCGACTAGCACACTCATGATATCAGTAATTTCCAGCTGATTAAGGATACTGCCTCCGCTTGCAAACACGCTATGTATATGCTGCTTATTGAAGATGGTCGCGGCAGGTTCATTTAGGACCTGTTCTGAAGGCTTCTTTATCATTTTCAATCCTGATTCATTGAAGTTCACAATATTTTTTTCTTTATCAGCCACAAAAATCCCCATGGGAATGGAAGTTAAAATGACATTTAGCAGGTCTATATTTTGTTTGCTGTCCTGTTTGAATAATTCAGCTAACACATCTTCCCTTTTTACATAGCCGGTAAACTGGCCTTCATCTGTTTTTATCAGTACGATAGGTTCGCCGATAATTTGAAACAGGAGTGGCATGGAAATGTTCGGAGGCAATTTACAGACATTATCAATCGAGCAGGCATACTGTAAAAGCTGATCAACTGTTGTTATTCTTTCATTTAACGGGAGATCATCCACGCGGATATAGGCAAACACTTGATTTTCTTTCACAAGAAAGAAGAAGGGTTCCTTTATCTCATGAATTTTCTGCTCTGAAAATGTTGGCTGATCAATTATGATAGTTATGAATGGTCTAATTTTATCATCCGGAATGGATAACACAATTTCACTCTCCTTTTGTAACCTAGCCTATATTTTAACACAATTCCAAATTGCGAGATAAAAAATAACATGCCACTCTTAATCCTAACCGGCAACCAATATTTACCTATATTTGAACCAAAATAAAAAGGTCCTCTAATGGACCCTTTTGACAAGAATAAAATCTTATAATTGATTGTTTTTCATTACAAAAGGACGTTCACCTTTACATATTTAATTCCCTGCTTAAACCCACTTCCTTAGATGGGAGGCTGGTCTTTAGAACCTCGCCCTCGCTATACTGATAGGTTACCTCCACAGTACCATTACGGCACCATACCTGCTGTCCATCCATAAAGGTTAATTCAACACGCGCTTGAAGGATTTGATCAGCAGGAATTGTAAACAAGTTTTTATCAAGAACGATGATGTCAGCTAATTTCCCACTTTCAATCGTACCCATTTCATGTTCCCTGAAAACACTATACGCTGAACCAAAGGCCGTAAACCCATAAAACCACCAAGAAGAAAGTAACGAAGGTCTTTCCACCAAAGGATGCGATTATTTCATTGGCTGCCGCATCAGGATTACTGAATGTTTCGTATGATGGCCAAACATTATGCGTAGAGTATGATACAGCTATAAACAAAATGCCACCTGTAAACATGATGATATCAACTGCACGGGGAATGGTTTTTACAGGATTAACCGGTTCTTTGGCAAACCTCGTTGCCGAATCAAAGCCCAAGAACGAGAAACATTGAAGCCCCGTTCCTGCAGCGAAATCGACTCGTTTAGATTATAGAAAGACTGAAAGCTCAAAAGAGCTCCCGTTCCTTTCCCATCAGAAATCTCACGGATAGATAAGGCAATGAATATGACTATGAAAAGCAAGGTGGGACAGCATTCGCTTTCGTAGCCATTTTCACCCCAAGCATATTGATAATTGTTAAACTAAGCACCCACGCATAAACCGGTACGGAAGGAAAAGCTGCTGCAAAGAAAATGCTGAACTACAAGTAATTGACCATTGGAATGAATAAATAATCCAGTAGTATCGACCACCCTACCAAAAAACCGGCATATGGATTAATCGACTTTTGCGTGTATGCATATGCGGAGCCTGCCGATGGAATGACCTTTACCATTTGCCCATAACTGGATGCAGGGAAGAGCATCACCATTAAAGCCAGTAAGTAAGCTCCCGAAACCATTCCATGTGACATTTCTGCAGCGATTACATACTTGCTGAACACCGTAGCCAACGTCATGAACAAAAAAACAAATAGAACAACGGGCATGAGCGTCAACGCCCTCTTCATTTTCTTATCAGCCATATAACAACCTTTGAGTGAATTACTGAGCTTCTTCAAAATGGAATAGTGGTGGGGATTCCGTAAACCATTTCGTCCGATATAGAAGATATCCAATTCCGATTGCTGCCCAGACAACTCCTAGAATTAATGAACTCATTTCGAGATTAAGCCAAAGAATGAATACGGATGCCCCTCCAATAACCGGGGACAAAATATTTACAAGAAATCCTTTAACCGTTTGGTAGCTTTTGTTCCTTATTGTATGGACAATTACGCAAACATTCACGAAAGTAAAAGCTATCAACGCCCCAAAATTTATGAGAGAAGCAGCCGTAACCAAGTCAAGGAATAAAGCAACCATTGATATAATCCCGACAAAGATGACATTAAAAAACGGCGTGTTGTATTTAGGGTGAACAAAGCCAAACAGTTTTTTCGGAATCATTTGATCACGCCCCATGACATATAGCAACCTAGAAACACTAGCATGGGATGCAAGACCGGAGGCAAGGGTACCACATAAAGTTCCTGCAAGAAAGAAGGCCTGAAATAACTTCCCGCCCACAAAAAGGGCAATTTCGGGAGAAGCCCCTTCAGGATGGCTAAAACGGGAAACATCCGGGAAAAATAATTGTGTAAAGAATGCTGCCGTCACAAATAGAACCCCTCCGATAAGGGCAGTTAAAAAGATGGCCCGCGGAACCGTTTTGGATGGATTCGGTGTTTCTTCCGATAATGTAGTGACTGCGTCAAACCCCAAGAAAGAAAAACAGAGGATTGTAGCACCCGCTATGAGCGTCGACATTTCCATATGAGGACTGATGAATGGCTGAACCGACAAGACCTCTCCAGTCCCTTCTCCACCCATGACCCCTTTAACGACAAGAGCGACAAAAATAACGATGACCAGCATTTGAAAAAAAACGAGAAAGCTATTAAAGTTGGCAGCGAAATTAACATTGAATAAGTTAATGACTGTCATTAACAGGACAAATGCCACCACCCATATCCACGGTGATACTTCTGGAAAAAGAGCCGTTAAGTATATTTTTGTTAAAACGGCGTTAACCATTGGTAAAAATAAGTAATCAAGCATCGATGACCATCCGACAAGGAAGCCTAAATGTGGATTGATCGTTTTTTGTGTGTACGTATAGGCTGAACCTGCCTGGGGATAAATTTTCACCATTTTCCCATAGCTTGCAGCCGTAAACAGCATCGCCATTAGAGCAATGACATAAGCTGTTGGTACATGTCCCCCTGTTTTTTCGGAAACAATCCCGAATGTATCAAAAACAACCATCGGCGTCATATATCCAACACCAAGTAACACGATTTGCCATAAGTTTAAAGATCTTTTCAGCTGACCTGTTTGCATGTATCATTCCCCTTTCAATTTAGCCGATTATAAGTGGACCAACTTTTTAGGCCTTTCCTTTTTTATTTTTGGATACAATACACTCCGCAATTTTCATACCAAAAAAAATAGTCGAAATATAACAAAAAATAAGGAATATAGCCGAATGATCCATGCAAACTTGAATAATCTATTCAAATATTCATAATTCTTAAAAGCCAGCTTAAAGTGATCAAGATGATTTTTGCCCATAAAAAAAAGCAGAAGATATCAAGATATCTTCTGCTCATTTGACTAAATCCCCCGTGCCGAGGTCAAATTACTAGTTTACTTTCGTTGCATTGTATGCTGAGACATGGCAAGGTGCATCATCGAATGCCTAATTTAATGAAATTCTTTTATAAAATCAACTAATTCGAGATTAATCCTGCTGTCTGCTATCCAATATGTTAAAAAGTTCTTCCATTTCATTCGTTTTCGATCGGGTCATCAACAGGTCAACTGCCTCTTTCACTTCTTCCCCATTGAATAAGACGTTGTAAAGGACCTCAGTAATCGGCATATTCACTTCATACTTTTGAGCTAGTTGATAAGCCGCTTTAGTCGTTCTGACTCCTTCAACCACCATACCCATGTTTTCCAATACTTCTTCTAGTTTTTGCCCTTTACCAAGCATATTCCCAGCTCTCCAATTTCGGGAATGAACGCTTGTACAAGTGACGATTAAGTCACCAATCCCAGCTAATCCTGAAAAAGTAAGAGGGTTAGCCCCCATGGCCACTCCCAGGCGTGAGATTTCAGCCAATCCTCGAGTCATTAAAGCAGCCTTGGCATTATCGCCATAGCCTAACCCATCGGTAATACCGGCAGCCAAGGCAATGATATTCTTTAAAGCACCCCCGATTTCAACACCAACCAAATCGGGATTTGTATACACACGGAAACTATTGTTGATAAAGATGTCCTGAACCTTTTCAGCCGCTTGCATATTTTTTGAAGAAACGGCAACTGTAGTTGGATGACGTAAACTGACTTCTTCTGCATGGCTTGGTCCTGAAAGAACAACTATATCTTTAAGCCAATCAGTCGAAGAAACTTCTTCAATCATTTCAGAAATACGAAGCAGTGAATCTGGTTCAATTCCCTTACTCACATGAACGATTGTCAATGGTTTATCATGAGCCGCTTTAATCTGTCCAAGCACTTCCCGGTAGGCTTTAGTCGGGACAGCCAAGATTATTGTTTCAATCCCCACCAATGCTTCCTTAATGGAAGAATACCCTTTAATTCCCAAAGGCAATTCAATTCCAGGCAAGTATTTTTCATTCGTATGATTTTGATTTATTTCATCAATTTGTTTCGGATTATGTCCCCATAATCTCACTTCATGCTGGTTATCTGCTATTACCATTGCTAAAGCAGTTCCCCAGCTCCCTGCACCAATGACTGCGATACTCTCTTTTGCTTTCACCATTCTATAACCCGCCTTTACTATTTTCTTTGGCGTCCAAAAATTCGTATTGGTGTTCCTTCAAAACCAAAGGCATCCCTGATTCTATTTTCTAAAAATCTCTCGTATGAGAAATGCAATAACTCCGGATCATTGACGAATACAACGAAAGTAGGCGGCTTGATTGCTACCTGGGTCGTATAATAAATTTTTAATCGATTACCATTATGAGTCGGAGTCGGATTCATCGCCACGGCATCCATGACCACTTCATTCAATACATTTGTCTGAACACGGATAGCATGATTCTCACTAGCCTGATCGATGACTGGTATTAATGTGTGTGTCCGTTTTTTAGTTAAGGCAGAAAGATAAATGATTGGCGCATAATCCAAGAATAGGAAATGGGCACGAATCTTTTCTTCAAAATCCTTCATGGTTTTTTCATCTTTCTCGATGGCATCCCACTTATTGACAACGATGATGACCGCCCTACCCGCTTCATGGGCATATCCGGCAATTTTTTTATCCTGCTCACGAATTCCTTCTTCAGCGTTCAGGACCACAAGCACAACGTCTGAACGTTCAATTGCCCTTAATGCACGTAGTACGCTATATTTTTCCGTACTTTCATACACTTTCCCTTTTTTCCGCATCCCAGCGGTATCAATGATCACATACTCTTTACCATTATATTTATAAGGAGAGTCAATCGCATCGCGCGTGGTTCCTTCGATATCACTTACAATAACACGATCTTCTCCCAACAATGCATTGACCAGCGATGATTTACCTACGTTCGGTCTTCCAATCAAACTGAATTTAATGACATCATCAGCATAATCCTGACCGCTGAATTTTGGGAAATGTTTCGCTGCTTCATCCAGAAGGTCACCAAGACCTAGTCCGTGAGATCCGGAGATCGGGAATGGATCGCCAAAACCCAACGCATAGAAATCATAAATTTGATCTCTCATTTCTGGGTTATCGACTTTATTAACCGCAAGAACGACAGGCTTCCTAGATTTAAAGAGAATCTTAGCGACCTCTTCATCAGCAGCCGTTACTCCTTCACGGCCATTCGTCATAAATATTATCACATCAGCTTCGTCGATGGCAATTTCAGCCTGCTGACGAATTTGTTCAAGGAATGGTTCGTCACCGATATCAATTCCACCTGTATCAATTATGTTAAAATCATGTGTCAACCATTCACCTGAACTATAAATCCTGTCACGTGTTACCCCAGGAACGTCTTCGACAATCGAAACCCGTTCTCCCACTATTCTATTAAAGATTGTCGATTTTCCTACGTTCGGACGACCGACTATCGCAATTACCGGTTTTGGCATTGCTATTCACCCTTTCTGCTACTATCATCTTTGTCAAAGTCACGAAATCCATGAATGCATTTATTATCGTTGCATTATTGATTTTCATTATTTCCATTTAAAGGAAAAGGCTGTATCCATCATCATATATAGGAAACTTCCATCAGCAAGTGAAGCCCCCTGATGTTTTAGTTAAACGTATCAAGTAAATACAGGCAGTTTGTCCACTTTACTCCCCAGTTCCTTTTGGTGACGTGAAGCTGAACCCTCAGCATGCTAAAACGTGATTATAATAGCCCAAAAAAATGAAGAAAGCGTTAGGCATACTGCTTCCTTTTTAATTGTTTAGAGCATTTTACGATTTATCTACAGACCTCTAACTATCCTATAGTAACAAATTTCTCGACAATCAACAATGATTGTATGCATAAAAGCCTTCCCATTCCAATTGATTCCATTTTAGACCGCAGCATTCTTGGTAAAGCAGTCAACACCTCAAACCTATTTTCCTTCCTTTCACAGTTCACCTCATTGATTAAAGTTCTCTTTTCTTTGTTTTGATATCACCCTAGATTGAGATGATAAATATATGTATTGGCCGACAAGCTCTAATATTCTCCACAATATATTTGAGCCCAATATCAGCACTGCATCATCATGCCATGCGTATGTAAGGGCAGCATAAGGCAATGAGTGATAAACAAGCAAACCTGAATATATGATATCACCCATTATCAAACCAATTAAAAGCACAAACAATCGATGTTTCCAATTTTTAAAAAGTAATAGGATAAGATAATTCAGAAAGATACACATAAGATAAGAAGGTTTCATAATAAGCCATATCGGATCAAGCAAAGAAAACAGTTGAAAGCTGGCATAAGCGAGTGTGATTATTAGGCTGCCGCAAAACAGCTCCATCAGCTTGATGATCGATAGCTTCCTAATATACACACACAATATCAACAATAGATATAGACCGCTCAATTGCACCGAAAGTAAGGATACCTCCAATTTATACCCCGCCAATACCATTACGGCTAATAGATGAAAAAGAAAATCAAAACGAAAGGGAACCGTTTTTGGAATAAAAAACATGACAATGACCCAAACTATCCATGACATCCAATAAAACAAAATTCCATCCATGCAGTGTCCCCCTTTTAGGAAACATTATGGCTCGTTTTTACAAAGAATAAACGTTAGACACGGCTTTTAATGTGGTGTTGCAATATTTATACATAATAATTGTTCCTACTTTATTTTATAAAGGAGGTGTAAACATGGGCAAAGATCGGCAAGAGAAGAAACTGAAACAAAGTAAACGGGTGGAGTCCGATAGGGACCAATCATTGGATTATAAAGGGGCAACAAAAATGGAAAGCCCGGAAGATGCTCGAAAAAGAAATAGCTGAATCTATGTGAACAAAAAGAAGCATCTCAATGAATGTTCCAATTGAGATGCTTCTTTTGTAGTGATTCATTTAGCATATGACGAGCAATCAATGCCTCTTTGAGTTAACCAATGATAGGTCTTGCCTGTGATGACAATTTTCGACTCCCTTAATTCCGAGATATTACCGCACCCAAGTGCAGTCATGATGATCTTTAGATCTTCATGTATGTAGTTAATTTCTTTGATTAATTGTACTAGCCCCAATTCTTTATGCAACTTGAGGAAATGACCGGCTAACCCGACACCTTTCGCTCCTAAAGCCAGGACTTTTGAAATTTCCAGAGGATTTTGAATACCACCCGAACCAATGACTGAAATCTCTGATGAAACATTAACAGCTTCCACGATGGAAGCAGCTGTCGGAATGCCCCATTCATTAAAATATCCGAGTACTTTTGCTCGCCTTTCATTTTCGATCTTAGCAAAATTTGTTCCGCCAAACCCACCTACATCAATGATTGAAACACCAACAGAACGTAATTGCTGCACCGTTTCCATACTCATCCCAAATCCTACCTCTTTTACAATGACAGGTATTCCGATACTTCTGTTGATTTTTTCTATTCTAGAAAGGGTACCCGCAAAATTCCTATCTCCTTCAGGCATCGTCAATTCTTGAATGACGTTAATATGAATCTGCAAGGCATTAGCCCCGATCATCTCGTGCGCTCGTTTTGCTTGGTCTACAGTTGCTTCACCACCGAGATTACCAATCAGCACCCCTTCAGGGTTCTCCTGTCTTACCACTTTAAAAGATGCCTGCTGTCTAGGGTCCTTGATCGCTGCCATCTGTGATCCGACCGCCATGGCGATTCCTGTTTCCCGTGCAGCAATGGCAAGGTCGCCATTCAATCTTTCGGTTTCAAGGCCCCCGCCTCCGGTCATGGCATTTATAAAAATTGGCGAACTTAATTTAAGTCCGCCAACTTCTGCTGTGAGGTTCACATTATTCAAAGAAATTCCTGGTAAGCTTTGGTGGATAAACGAAATATCTTCTAGTCCGGATTTATGCTGCTGACCTGTTTTTAGCGCAAACTCTATATGATCTAATTTTCGTTTTTCTCTCTCCAAGGCTATCACCATTATTATCTTATTTTAGTTTTTTCAATTGATCTCCAATCATTTCACCTAACTGAAAGCCCTTCGATTCTTCAGGAAGTTCATAATCTGATGAGTTGTAATTGGATTGAGGTTCTTCAAGTTCTTTAATGCTCAAGGATAAACGTTGTTCCGTTTCATTGACTTCCAGTACTTTCACTTCGACAGACTGGCCTTCTTTCAGTACTTCCTGAGGTGTGGCAATGTGTTTGTGCGAAATCTGTGAAATATGGACAAGTCCTTCCACCCCAGGGAAAATCTCGACGAATGCTCCGAAAGAAACCAGGCGCTTAACGACCCCCTCTTGTTTAGAACCTTTTGCTGCCTTTTCAGCAATGCCTGCCCATGGTCCAGGAAGGGTATCCTTAATGGAAAGTGAAATCCTTTCATTATCGCGATCAATGGAAAGGACCTTCACCTGTACCTTATCTCCTTCGGAAACGACATCGGATGCCTTGTCGACATGCTGATGGGAAAGCTGGGATATGTGGACAAGGCCATCAACGCCACCAATATCGACGAATGCACCGAAATCGGTAATCCTTTGGACCACACCCTCTAGCACTTGCCCGCTTTCAATCCTATCCAGAACATTTGCTTTTTGTTTTTCCTTTTGGTCTTGGACGACTGCCCGATGTGAGAGAATTAAGCGATTCTTGTCTTTCTCAAGTTCAACGATCTTGAATGTTAAAGTTTTGTTTTTGTAATCAGAAAAGTCTTCAACGAAATAGTCTTCTACTAGAGAAGCTGGAACAAAACCACGTACGCCTAGATCTACAACAAGTCCGCCTTTGACGACATCTTTAACCTCAGCCTCGAATACGTCTCCGTTTTCAAATTTCAATTCTAGGTCATCCCATGCTTTTAGCGCGTCAATTTTGCGTTTTGATAGAATAAGAGCTTCTTCTTCTACTTTAATGACTTCAAGCTCCAATACATCACCTTCCGAAACGGCGTCTGACGCCTTTTCGACATGAAGGCTCGACAGCTCACTGATAGGGATGATTCCATCAGTCTTGCTGTTTTCTACATCGACGATGACCTGTTTTTCTTCTACCTTTGAAACGGTTGCTTTCACTTGATCCCCAACTTTGTAATTGTTCACTTCTACCTGGTTCATATCTTCTGTCATTACTAACTCCTCCTTAACCCATGACTGATCAGCAAACTTCCTCTTCATCGGCCACATATTTTATTTAAAGTGGTTCAATAAAAACACTTTCCTAATAAAGATAAAAACGGTTTTTTTTAGAGTAATAAGGTTATATTCCTTTTCATTCCCTATAAGGAACAATACCCCTATTTTATAAATTCTAACAAAATCAGAAAATTGTCAAGTATGAATGACTATTTATGTTGGGAAATCAATTTCCCAATCCCGTCCATAATGATCTTGGTTGCTTCATCGGCTGAAATTTTCTGTTCACGGTACTCGGCAAAATGTATGGGAGGCCCATAAACCACCTTCAAAGGACGCAATAACTTATATGGGCCGATGATTGCACAAGGGATGATCACGGCATCAGATCGCAATGCGAAAAATCCTGCACCAGCCATCCCCTCTCCCAATTCACCTGTCTTACTTCTGGTTCCCTCGGGAAACAGCCCAAGCGCCTTACCTTCCTTCAAAAGCTTTAAACCTTTTCTAAGGGATTCACGATCGCTATTGCCCCGCTTGACGGGAAAAGCTTTCACTCTGGGTAATATACCCTTTAAAACAGGTGCTTGAAACAACTCTTCCTTCGCCATGAAATGAATGTCCCTTGGAGATGTCATGCCAACTACAGGGGGATCCAAATTATCAATGTGATTGGCACAGATCAATACTCCGCCCTCTTTAGGGATATGTTCCTTTCCGAGCGTCTTGACCCTATACGCAGGCATTAAAACGACTTTTACGACGTTTTTGCCAAATGTGTAAAAATCCAATTTTATCTTTTCCTCTCTTCTATTAAAGACATGATACTTTCTGCCACCTCTTGAATCGATAAAGAAGTCGTATCAATTTCGATAGCATCTGCCGCCTTTTTCAGGGGCGATACCTCGCGTTCCGAATCCAGCTTGTCCCTTGTTGCAATTTCTTCCCTTAGCTTTTCGATATCGGATGGAAAACCTTTTAACATATTTTCCTGATGTCTCCGCTGTGCCCTTTCATCTACAGATGCAATTAGAAATACTTTTACCTCGGCATTAGGCAAAACATGTGTACCGATATCCCTGCCATCCATGACGACTCCACCATTTTCACCAAATATCTGCTGCCTGCGCACCATTTCTTCCCGGATACTCCTGTGCTTTGCCACTTCCGATACAGAACCAGTCACTTCATTGTTTCTGATTTGGGCTGTCACGTCCTCATGATCCAAGAACACCAACTGCCCCTTTTCACTCGGTCTTAATTCGATTTCTGTATTGATGAGAACTTCAAATAGTGCTTGTTCATCATTCAAGCGAATCTGTTGATTGATGGCCTTATAGGTAAGGGCCCTATACATTGCTCCTGTATCCACATATATGTAATTGAACTTTTCTGCAACAATTTTAGCAACCGTGCTTTTTCCAGCAGCAGCTGGTCCATCGATTGCAACTGATAATTTTTTTTCCATAAATCCTCCCAAGAATCCTACAATCATGCTGATTATTTATTACCCTTTCATTTTATCACAACTAGCAGGAAAATCATTAATAAAAGGGACGTGTACATAAAAACACCTTTGTTCATCTTTTGATTTATATAACCATCAATAGTTTTCCTTTATTGAAAATCTTCATACAAAAAAAAGCGGAACACCGCTTTCATTTTGAGGTCCCATTGAATGTTTCAATGATTTTCGTATAATTATTGCTAGTTACCCCTTCATACTTCGAGAGCTTGGTCAAATCAATGATTTGGTCCTCCCTGCTCAAAAGGAACTGAAAAAAGAATAGGCAAGCCAGCTGGATGATGATCACTTTAATTAAAAGTCTTTCAAATGTTTTCATATGCCGCTCCTTCCATACTGATTATATTAGCAGTATGGATGGAATCACTGTTTTTCATTCAATCCGGTCAAACATACAACCCTTTTTTCTTTAAATCCACCTGTTTTTCAAAAATAAATCTCATTAAAGTTTGTACATCACTTTTTGTCGGTTCAATAAATTGGACGTGTAGAAGCTTGTTTTCATGTTCTTTCTCCGTTACACGAATGAGTTTGCTTCTTAAACGTAAATAATGGATCTCCCCGGATTTCAGTGTAAGCGCCATCCACAAAAATAATTGTGAAGCCGATTGTATATTCACGCCTTTTAAAAGCCTTATAGAAGCTCCCCCTGCACTGATATCCTCTGTTAATGCGCGAAAAGGAGGAAACTCGGAATGTTCAGGATGGATGGCTGTATCAAGCGTTACATCCAGGCGAACATACTGCCTCCTTTGAATTCTCACAAAAGTACCTGCATCAGGCAGCATTAGTTGTATCATAGGTATTCTACCCTTCACTTTTCCGAGCACTTCAGAATCAAATACATATACGGCCTGATCCTCGTTTGAAAATGTGACGTTCAACTGTGTCCCGTCCATCAGAAATGCAATTTTTCCAGTTTCTAAATGGATGGGAAAGTCTATATAAACACAACCCGGTTCCATTTCAACAACCATACATTTGAACTTTTCCTTCCGGGAGGAGTATTTCTGTTCGAGCATTAAAATATCACCCATTTTAAACATCTTGATTCACGTCCTTTTTGGTAGCAAGTAATGAGGGAAACAACATCATATTACCCATTAATTTTCCCATATTATCCAAAAATCTATTTTACTATTATGTCATGAAATAAGAAAAAGGGAAAGTGGCTAGGCACATTTCCCTATTGAATATGAATCATCATACCCGTCTAGATTAAATTTTCGTATACCGGTTCGGAGTTCTTTAATTTTTCCACTTTTTCTTCTTGACCAGTGTCGGCATTAATGAAAATACGGTATGTATCTTCTTTAATAGTACCCATAAATTCATAACAAAGAACTTCTTCGCCAATATCATTAATGATTAATGCCTTTCCACTTTCCATTATCTTTACATTTAAGTTGATTTTATCTCTAGCTTCTTTCTCCGATATGCTCGGACTTTCTATTTCCCTTGTTTTATGTGATTTTAAATACTCGTCTGCCGAGAACCCCACAACAGATCCGTCATCCAATCCAATTTTGACCTTGACTGAATCAGGATAAATCTTGACTCCATTTTCAGATGTCACGAAATTCAGTAAAGCGATGTTATCGTACTGTGCACTTTCAAATAATTCCAGTGAACTGAAATCATGTTCTTTTAAAAAGGCTTCGGCTTTCGTATAGGCTTGATTCAAATCAATATTTGTTTTGTTCACGTCCCTATTATTGATATACCAAATGGGGTAACCGCCTTTTTTTGTCAAATCCATATTCAATTCGGTATCAGAATCTTTATCAAGGATGCTCACACTATAAAATCCATAATCGGAACCTTTGCCGTTTTCTTCAACATTCACCTTCAAATTTCCGCTTTTTGAATGTATATAGCTTTTCGCTGTCGCAATGGCTTCTTCTTTTGTAATGGTTTTACCTTGCAAATTTTTGAAGTTTTCATCCCTCTGTTGGGTAGAAGTAAAGGTCGGATTCATCTCGTTTGTTTCCCCATACCCCGATACTTTTTTCTCCACCACTTTTAAGCCGTCAATGATCGTGTTATCTGTATTTTCTTTTCCAGATGCTAAAGCCATTTCGACATCCATCCATCTTAAATTGTTTTTAAGGACTAGATATTGCACCTTTCTTAACTCGCCCTGGATGTCACTTGCCTGTGTATATAGGGATTGTAAAGTCGAATATTCCTGATCATTCAATGGTTCTTTATCAAGATCACGTACGGCTGTTTTATAACTGAAGTCCGCAATTTTCGCTAAAAATTCTTCTGTTTTATTAAAAGGAAGCAGGGTTATTGGCAACTGCCCGACATCACTTTGGGCTTCGGAAGTGATACGCCACACATCTGTTAAAGCTGGACTTAATGAATATCTTGAATTCATCGCCAACGTGCTGCCAACTTTATCATGCAATAAATCTACTTGATAGCTTAAATCATGAAAGGCTCGCTGATAAGTGTTTTCCGCATTGATTAATACAGCATTTTTTTCCTTATGTTCTTGATAGCCCCAGAATGCAGTTCCTGCAACAACTACAACAAGCAGGGCAATCACTATATTCCTGATCATTTTCCTTCACCTCTTTACTTACAAAAGATATGTTTTCCGATTTTTTTGATTTGCGGTCTAGACCAAATCCATTTGCTAGTAGCCGTTTCGGGATTAAAGTAATACTCGGCATTACCACTCGGATCCCATCCATTGATAGCATCCACGACCGCTTCTTTTGCCCGTTCGTTCGGGGTAAGCCATATCTGGCCATCCGCAACTGCCGTAAAGGCTCCAGGTTCAAAGATCACTCCCGAAATGGTATTCGGGAAAGCTGCACTTTCTACCCTGTTTAAAATGACCGCCGCAACAGCAACCTGACCTGTATATGGCTCCCCACGCGACTCTCCATAAACGGCATTGGCTATCAGTTGTATATCGTTCTGAGAATACCCTCCAGGAAGATTGGCCGCTGTTGTTGTTTTAGAAGGGGCATTTCCGGATTTATCATTGGCCCCGCCAGACTTGGGTGCATTTGCATTGCCTTTCACTTTTACCTGTTTTTCAATATCTACTCCCCCATAATAGGTGAACTCGTTCCCTTTATTAATCTGTTCGTGAACGAATGCTCTATTGAAATTAGAGGCATTCGTCAACTTCTGCTTTGTCGTTGTCCCTGCATAGCCATCGATTGGCAGCCCGAAATCTTGTTGAAAGTTTCGAAGTGCCCAATAAGTGCCCCATCCATAGACTCCATCAATCTTTCCATTATAGTAACCAATGTTTTGTAAGCGTGCCTGTAGTTCAATTACATCATCTCCAACCGCACCTTTTTGGATGACTTGGCTCGAAAAGGCATTTGTCCTTGTTTCCGGGTAAATTCCGAAACAAATTGTTAAACACGAAAACAGCAAAAGCCATTTCCATTTTGACGAAATTCCTTTCATCAAAAACACTCCTCTTTTTCTTGAATTAATGTAATTCTATTTTCTTCTTAACTGGCTTTTTTATTCCAAACCATAAAAAAACGGAGCGGGCAAAATATGCCAACACTCCGTTTTTTACTATTCATCATTTGCTAAGAAAATGATTTTGAGAAAGTTTTTCAGCATGAAAATCAGACATCAAACGTGCTTTTTTCACCTTTTTCATCCCTAACCACCATAGGTAAATCATAAATGGCATAATAAAGTACACCCAAAATTTTTGAGAAACTAAAATATAGTCATAAACCCCATGTAACGAAATTGGTATGATCAGTGCCAATAATAAATAGAGCCGATTATTGGTAGCTGAAAATTTCGCCTTGCCCAAATAATACCCCATGATCACCCCGAATAAAGCGTGACTGGATACAGGGAGAACGGCCCTGATAAAAGCATGCTCCACGCCGTTTGCAAGTAAGTACAAAATATTCTCCATTGTAGCGAATCCAAGTGAGACTGCTGCTCCGTAAACGATCCCATCATATGGCTCATCAAAGGCTACATGCTGATAAATAACATAAATGAGTATGAACCACTTGAAGAATTCCTCAAGCAGTGCTGCCCATAAAAATGCATTAGCTAAGTCTGTATTCAAGATATGTTCCGTTTCGAGCACATACTGTATGAACATAATCGGCAAAACAAGAAAGACACCGAATAAAAATGTTTTGATAACAACCGATATCGGTTCTGTTTCATATTGATCTTTCAAATAGAAATAGCTGAGTAGCGCCAATCCTGGCGCAATAGCCGCTGACAACATGACCAGCATTAGCTGACCCTCTTTTCCTCTTCTTTTCCTTAATCGTACCATGGAATGCAGAAAAACTAAATCCAAGAATCAAGTCTTCCAACATTTATTTAATCCGTCAGTACTTAAAGAAGGTTTCATCTACAGAGTTTTCACTTGCCAGCACGACAGCTAACTTAATTCTAGCCTTCTTGCTGTCATAATCAGCACCTAATATCACGCCGCGCTGTTTTAAATCAAATGCACTGCCTACATAATCATATGCCGGGTAAACTTTTCCTTCTTCTGCACTTGTTGTCATGACGATTGTTATGCCATTATCGATCGCATCCTGTATGGAAGTTACCATTTCAGGCGTAACTTGTCCCCTTCCTACACCTTCGAGGACGATGCCTTTCGCACCGTTTTTAACAGCAGCCTCTATAAAGAGGCCATCAGCGCCTGTATGGCACTTGATGATATCCACTCTGGGGATGCGATTCTGGATATCATAGAACTCCCGATGTAAAGGTTTTTGATAGATGCTGACGACATCATTATCAATGATCCCCAGATATCCATAGCCGAAAGATTCGAATCCTTGCAAATTGGAAGCATGCACTTTTTTTACATACTTTGCTGAATAAATGCGCTCATTAAAAACGACAACCACACCAACATCCTTGAGAAGATCACTCGCAGCACATAATATCGAATTCCTTAGGTTCGAATAAACATCGGTTCCCACTTCTTTAGGAGACCGCTGGGATCCGGTTAAAACGATTGGTCGTTGATCTCTATTCGTGACATCAAGGAAATAAGCCGTTTCCTCTAGTGTATCGGTACCGTGGGTCACGACAATCCCTGTAACTTCCGGGTCTTCCAATTCCTTTTTTATGGCTAGTTTCAGCTGTTCCATTTTCCCAAATGACATGGACATGCTTGAGATTTGGAAAAGATCAACCACTTTAACCTCAATATCGTTGGGTAATTCGCAAATGGATGCCAACTCCTGCCCACTCAACGCACCTGAAGCCAACATTCCATTTGTCGTTTCTTTACTGGCAATAGTTCCGCCTGTCGTTATTAATGATATTTTGTCCATACTATTTCAGCTCCCTTTTCATTTCACTTTTCTTTAACAGCCAAATGATAGGCAATTAAACCACCATGGAACCTGCCATTTTCAATGAAGATTTCGTTCGCATTATTTCCGGCTGCAAGAACGCCGGCAATATATAGACTCTTTACGTTCGTCTCCATCGTTTCCTCGTTATAGGTTGGCCTTCCAGTCACCTTATCAATATTTATGCCCATTGAAGCTAAAAAGGAATGGTCAGGGTGATAACCAGTCATGGCGAACACATAATCATTTTTTATAACTTTTTGCTCTTCACCTACATGATATACGACACTATCTTCAGTGATTTCGTCAACATTCGCATTAAATTCCATCATGATCGTTCCATTGCGGACTAATGATTCAAATTCAGGGAGAATCCATGGTTTGATTTTAGAAGAGTACTCCGCTCCCCTGTATAGGACGGTAACTCTTGCACCTGATTTGACCAATTCCAGTGCCGCATCCACACTTGAGTTTTTACCACCGATGACGGTAACATCACAATTAAAGTAAGGGTGGCCCTCCTTGAAATAATGAAACACTTTAGGAAGATCTTCACCGGGTATGCACATATAGTTTGGATGATCGTAGTATCCGGTAGATACGATAACATGCAATGCTGTATAGTCACCTTTTGATGTCTTTACTACAAATTTCCCATCTTCCCGTTTTTCCACCTTTTCCACTTTTTCGAACTTATTGATCCGTAATTCTTTTCTTCTAACTACCTCCCTATAATAAGCCAATGCCTGATTACGGACCGGTTTACGGTTTTCGATAATAAAAGCGGTATCACCGATTTCCAATTTTTCGCTTGAACTGAAAAATGTTTGATGAGTGGGGTAACGGTAAATCGAATCCACCACATTGCCTTTTTCAATGATCAGGGACTGAATTCCCACTTCTTTAAGAGCAATCGCAGCCGCCAATCCACAAGGGCCCCCACCTATGATAATGACTTCTTCAACATTCATTTTTACTCCACTGCCTTTCCATGCACTATGTAATTCGTTCGCTTAAAAATAAAAACTCCTATCAATACATGATAGGAGTTTTTACAAATCATTTCAATGATAAAGCAATGAAAACGATTTTATCTATATGCCATTCATGATTTGAATCTTTTTAGATCCAACCACGGAAGCGTGAAGCTTCAGCCATTTTTCTTACGCCAATCATATAAGCCGCAAGACGCATATCAACACGTCTGGATTGGGCAAGTTCATAAATATTATTAAAAGATTTCACAAGGATTTTTTCCAGCTTTTCGTCCACTTCTTCTTCAGACCAGTAATATCCTTGATTATTTTGTACCCATTCAAAGTAAGAAACCGTAACTCCGCCAGCAGAAGCCAAGACATCAGGAACAAGAAGGATTCCACGGTCTGTTAGGATTTGTGTCGCTTCCATTGTCGTAGGCCCGTTTGCAGCCTCGACAACGATTGAAGCTTTAATATCAGCAGCATTCTCTTCTGTGATTTGGTTTTCAATTGCAGCCGGAACTAAAATATCACAATCCAATTCAAGCAGTTCTTTATTTGAAATTGTGCTTTTAAACAATTTTGTTACGGTTCCGAAACTGTCTCTCCGATCTAGAAGATAATCGATATCCAGTCCTTCAGGATCATGAAGCGCACCATATGCATCAGAAATACCAATAACCTTTGCACCTGCATCATGCATGAATTTAGCTAAGAAACTTCCTGCATTACCAAAGCCTTGAATGACGACCCGTGCCCCTTTAATATCAATGCCACGCTTCTTGGCAGCTTCATTGATACAAATCGTTACACCCTTAGCAGTTGCTGATTCACGGCCATGAGAACCACCCAATACAAGCGGTTTACCTGTAATGAATCCTGGGGAGTTGAATTCATCCATACGGCTGTATTCATCCATCATCCAAGCCATGATCTGGGAATTCGTAAATACATCCGGTGCCGGGATATCTTTTGTCGGCCCCACGATTTGGCTGATTGCGCGAACATAGCCCCGGCTTAGTCTTTCCAACTCACGGAAGGACATATTACGAGGATCACAAACGATCCCGCCTTTACCACCGCCATACGGCAAATCAACGATCCCGCATTTCAAGCTCATCCAAATGGATAATGCTTTCACTTCACGTTCCGTTACATCAGGGTGAAAACGGATACCGCCCTTTGTAGGCCCAACAGCATCATTATGCTGCGCCCTGTAACCCGTGAAAATTTTAACCGACCCATCATCCATCCGGACTGGTATCTTCACTGTTAATAAACGCAATGGTTCCTTCAAGAGCTCAAAAACTTCTTCCGGGTAACCCAGCTTATCCAAAGCTTTATGTATTACAGTTTGGGTTGACCTCAGTACGTCGTGTTTTTCTTCTTCATTTACATGGCTATTATCTTTTGCCGAATCCATTAAAAGTACCTCCTAAAAATCTCATCCATATATTAAATTATAATTTACAAATAGTCCTCTTCATGTGCTAGTATACACCTTCGTTATATTTATGCAAGAACAAAAATGGGAATTTAAAAGTTGGAAATATTCAAAAAATGAAAACGTTATCATAACCATTGTTTTCATACTCATTTCCCGTAGATTTTCTTCAATCAAAAAGGTGAGAAAAATAAGGCAAACCACATTGATTTTTACATCATGCGTCTGCCTTGTCTCCTACTTTTTGCAGTTAACTGAAGTGCGTAGTCAAAACATGTATCGCTTCATTTTCAATTATACAAGAGCCATATTCATTGATACGACAGAGCGTCAGTGTCGAAGCATGGCCATACTCGGCGGCTAATGAGATGACCGTGTCATAGGTCGTGTCTTTACCATTTTCGATTAGTAAATAGTATCTTCCCTCATAATGATAAAGAGTACTTTTAAGCAAACCATGAAAAGACAATCTATGAGATAATTGGACGATGTCTTCAAACTCATCGAAAACATACAGAATATGGGGAAAGTCATCTATTTTCACTTGCAAATCCAAGAATTCTTCCTCGTCTGTCAATAATTCTTCTTCATCCTTTGTCACGATGATTATCAACCCCTGAGCAGGCAGGGAAAAAATCTCGATTGCAATGGAACCACTCATTTTAAAGCTGAGTTCTTCGCATGCTTCTTCAACCATATCCTGAAATAACTTGTGGACCTTTAAAGAATTTCCTAAAATATCTTCTTTTGTTATACCTCTATCAATTAAATCATCAAGGGTCAAAAAAATCTTGATTTTATTATTAGTTAAACGCTCCAGCTTCATAAAAAAAGGCCCCCTGGTTACCATCTTCATACATCATATGAAGCCTTGGTCGCAGGGTGCATATCCATTATTTCACAAAGACAGTCACTAGCTTTTCAGCCATTCCTCCCATTCCGATTGCTTGTCCCCCATGAGAACTCCACTGAAGGTAATATGTCTTTCTTCGGATATAAGACTCAAAGCCGCACCTCCAAGACCCACCTTCAAATCCGGGAATTCTTTTTTTAATGCTTCCACAAGACTAAATGTCCCTTCAAGATTTTCTTCAAGTGAAACAGACATGAATAAGTAAGAGGGTTTTATGATGTTTAATACGGTGAAAAGATCCTTATCGGCGATAGATTCTCCCAAATAAACGGTTTCATACCCTTTCCGCTTCAAAAAAATGGTGAAAATCAACAGACCAAACTCATGTTTTTCACCAGGGGCACATACGGTAAGAGCTTTTGGAAGATAACCATTAGTCGGAATCGTATGCATGACGGAACTGATCCTGGCTTTTAAAATGTTCGACGCAAAGTGTTCATGAGCGGAAGTAATTTCTCCCCTTTCCCACTTATCCCCTATCTGAACCAGTACGGCACCAAGAACATCAACTATGGTATGTTCGATCGTATACATACTGAATGCTTGGCTAATCAGCATCTGGGCTTTATTTTCATTGAAATTTAATAGAGCTTCGATTAATTCATCCGATAACTTTATCGTTTGTTCATCCTTACGGTTCGTTTCTGGAACTCCAATCGCTTTAGTGCCAGCACTATCGAGAAGTGACACGGCCTGGCTTATCGTGAACCCTTGATTCGTTTTATTGACGAGCCATTTAAGGATCTGCAGATGCTTTTCTGTATATAGCCGATGCCCTGAATCATTCCTGACAGGTTCGAAAAATTTATATCGCCTTTCCCATGCCCTCAGAGTACCCGGCTGAATGTCTAGCAGTTTTGAAACTGCCTTTATATTATATTTACCTTCTTGCATGGTTTTTTCAAGGCCTCCAATAATTGAAAGTTCATTTGTTGAAATTATAGTGTGTTCTTATAAGTCTGTAAAATTCCGATATGCTCGTTAAAAAGCTTTTTAAAAGGTCTTCTCCACCGCATCGCCTATTTCAGTGCGCTTCCCCCTTTTCAGGGTGATTAGGTGTGTTTCCGGCTTAGCCTCAAGCCTTAAAGGCACTGCGCTTGTCCCATAACCATTACTCGTCATATACAAACAGTTGCCCTCTTTTTTTATACTGCCGATCTGATAGGGTCCGTATCCGAATATGCGAATTTGCCCGCCATGGGTATGACCTGACAGGACAAGACTTATGTGGTGTTCCGTAGTCAATTGTTCCTTGACCAAGGGGTTATGACTCACCAATATCCGAAAAGCCTCATCCTCGCAATCCGAGAGGGCGAGATCCAGCCTATCTCGTTCTTCCGTTATATCATCAATGCCTAAAAGAGCGATTTTCCTGCCATTTTGAGATTCAAAAGAAACAGCTGTATTATCAAGGATTTTCACTCCATGTTTTAGAAGTGCTGCATCCAGCTCATGAAAATCCCCTTCATAATCATTATTTCCCCAAACAAAATAAATGGGACCAAGCTCTTTCAATTTCAAAACATTTTTTTCCACTCGTTCTAAGGGAACCCCGCTTTCTCTTATGTCCCCGCCTATAATCACCAAATCAGCTTTGCCGCGGGCTTCCTCAATTAATTTATCCGATATGATCCGACGGTGGAGATCAGATATGAAAAAAATCCGAACATCGCCAAACCCTTCAGGAAAGTCATTGAAAAATAAGTCTTGAAAAATCAACCTATCTTGCTTAGCAGTAAGCCACATGTAAATGACCATGCCAACTACCAGCAGAATGATGACTAAAAATAATCCAGATACCAATAACATCTTTCGTTAAACCTTCTTTCCATCCTAATCCTAATAGTTACCTTCATATAACCATAAAACCATATTACCCGCAATTAAATATATGTTAACGTGATCAATCATTTATTTTCATGATATAAGTTTATATCATAATTCTTCTTCATCATTTCAAAAACCTTATGACGACTTTTCCATTCTTCCTCTTTTTCCCATAACTGCTTGCTTTTATTAATGATTTCACAGCGTAGCAGCTGAAACTCCTTTTCAGCTTTATCGAGCTTCTTTTTAATTAAAATCATATATCCATATAGACCTATAGCTGCCGCCAAAAAAAGAAAATGGCTGAAATGGTCGACGAAAACACTAAACATGCTGAAAAAGGAATATGAATAAGGTACAACAATATAAAAATAAAGGTAAACCAAAAAAAGAGCAGCAACAATCATTGTCGCCCACAAACTTTGAAGATGCTTCTTTTTAAGAGCCTCGAACTTTTTTTTTCGATCCACGACATTCTGCAGCATTTGTTTTGTTGCTTGGTCCGTTTTTTCATCTAATAAAATGATTGTCGATTCCATTCTTTTTCCTCCTCTACTCTTTCAAGTCATGATATGAAGCTGTCCAGGAAAAAATGATAAAGTACCTGTCATGTTTGGCTTCAAATTGGAAAAACACCCTGCCTTATAAAGACAGGGTGCCATCATCATTTCTTAATCGGAATTTTCAAAACCTGACCATTGGAAATTTCATTGCCCTTAAGGCCATTCCACTCCCTAATCAAAGCAATGCCTTCCTGTGATTTGTAGTAATTCATGGAAATGCGGAAGAGTGTTTCTTCCGATTGAACAGTATGTAAAACAACCTTGTATTCATCCTTATCCGGTTTTGCGGCTTGAATTTCAGCTGCCTTTTTCTTTTCGGCTGCTTCCTTCTTAGCTTTTTCGTCAGCTATTTGCTGGGCCTTAGCCCTTTCTTCAGCTTCTTGCTGGGCCTTAGCCTTTTCTTCGGCTTCTTGCTGGGCCTTAGCTTTTTCTTCGTCCTTTTTCTTAGCTTGTTCCTCTTGCTTGCGCTTTTCTTCTTCCTCAGCTTTAGCCTTCGCTTCTTCCTTTTCTTTCTCCGCTACGGCTTTTTCCGAGTCTTTTTCTTTATTATCTTTTAAATCATCTGCTGTTGCTGTAGTTGGAATCGTTTCTGTAACCTCCTCCTCATTGTTATTAACGACGACTTGGTCACTATTTGTAACACGTACAGGTCTATCCTGAAAATATGTATTAAGGCCGTAAAATCCTATCGGAAGCAAAATAAAAAACAACGATAAAAATTGTATGATTGGAAACTTAATCTTCGCTTTACTTTTTTTCTTTTTATTTTTGTGGATTTTGCTACGCTTGGGCAGTGATGACTTAGCCTTATGACGTTCTATTCGCGAACCAAGTTCACCAGCCTGATCGTTTTCTTTTTCATTCTTTTGTACTTGACTCATACAAGTCACCCCCTTTCTTGCTCAACCCTGTTTGCTTTTTGCTCCTAATTATAATACCAAGGATGAAGTCAATCAAAAAATGGGCCGTAATCGTCACCATGATATTATTGGTCCATTCAAATAGCAAACCGATAAAGAAGCTCAAAACCAAAACATTTAAAAATAAAAACCAATTAAAAAGGTAACGATAATGGACGGCTGCAAAAATGATGCTCGTCCAAAGTAAACCAAAATGTGTTTGCAAAACTCCTCGAAATAATACTTCTTCACTTATCGCTACCACTAAAGCAACGACAAATATCATCGTGTAAGATAAATGACTGAAAATGCGTTCGTTAATACCTCCATCATCCTGATAGGAAGATGGTGTCACTTTCATCAATAAAATGTCAATTAACACAACGACGATTCCAGCAGGAATGCCAATCAGCAAAATGTTAAGGTCATCAAAGATAAATAAGTCGAAAAAAGCAGAACGTTCTTTAAATAAAATAATACCTAAAAAAACGGCTAACGTTAAGAGAATAATTTGTGTAAGAAACAAATTATATAGCAACTGTTTATCTGTTAGTTGTTTAATCAATTCAGCTTGCTTATTTTTCATTCCCAGTTTCCTTCTTTAATAAGATAAAAGCCAATTCCTTTTTCCACGTTGAATAAGAATTAACGTGATCCACCTTAACTTCAGGCCATACATCGACCATTTTATCCGCATCCATCCCACAGTAATCACAGCAGATGGGGTTCACTTCTTGTTGCTTTTCCGCAAAGTAGTCCATTATCCCTAACCTGCGACAATCCTGTGCATCGATCCATTGGAGGAATTTATGCAGTTTTCCTTGATTCGCGGCCTTCCTCTTATGGCAATACTCTTTCATCTCTGCGACTTGATGTAAAGGGTTATTCGTTCCTTTAATAAGCTGAGTAAAAAAACGAAGTTGGATTTCGTTCAAAGAAAAAGTTAGAGATAGCTGTTCTTTTTCAGATGGAGTCAAGTTCTCCAGAATCTTTTGTGAATCATTTAGGAACGAACAAACCCCCTCTATTTGCATATCCGTAGGTAATTGTTGTTCCATCAAATGCATGGGAAGCCCTTCATCCCCATCACTATATAATAAAACAGCAACACTTTGCTTCCGATCTCGCCCCGCCCTGCCTATTTCCTGAAGATATGCTTCCATCGTGGACGGCATATGAAAATGGATAACATATCTGACATCCGATTTGTTTACACCCATGCCAAAGGCACTCGTTGCACAAATTATTTTCAACTGACCGGAAATGAACTGCTGCTGGATGAGCATCCTTTGTTCCTGTTCCATGCCACCGTGATAATAATTGACACTATCCACCCCATTTTCCTGTAAAAACCGAGTGACTGCTTCCGCTACTTTTTTTGATGAAAAATAAATAATTCCACTCCCTGTGAATTTCCTGACAAGTTCAAGTACACGGGATTGCTTTTCATCGTAGCTGAACATGCGTTCAACAAGTATCCCAATATTTTCCCGATCAACGGATGACACGGTTTCATTGACTTGGCCAAGGTTGAGTTTACCAACGATGTCCCTGCGGACTTCAATGGTAGCAGTTGCCGTCAGGGCAAGCGTTAGCGGATCGTTCAGTTCACGCCTCACTTCACCTAAATTCAAATAATCTGGACGGAAATCATATCCCCATTGTGAGATGCAGTGCGCCTCATCAATGACGAACAAACCTATATCTATGGATTTCAAGGATTTTATCACGCCCTCCAGGCTGAGCATTTCAGGAGATAAAAAGATAAACCGATAACTATGTAACCGTTCGAACGCACTTCTTTTTTGATTTAGCGTCAAAAAAGAATTGAGGGTCAATACACTTTTTTCTCCACTCATTTTCAACTGATCTGCCTGATCCTGCATTAAAGATAGTAATGGAGAGACAATTAAGACAGTCTTATTTATAAGGTAAGCGGGCAACTGATAACATAATGATTTACCGGATCCGGTGGGTAGCATCCCTAATGTGTGACGACCGGACATCAATGATTCAATCACTTCTTTTTGCCCAGGACGGAATTCATCAAATCCGAATTTTTCTTTTAGGACAGCTTCTATATTCATCATCCATCACCTAGTTTCGCGAGCACAAGCCGTATTTGGAAAAAGCTTATCTGTTTATTATCGACCATTTGTTTGATTGCTTTAAGCTTTTTCGTACCAAGTTCCTTGATCGCTGCAGCAATTTTACTTTCATCCTCGATCGACACATAATCGGCAATTGGAAAACTATTATCCGAAAGGACAATTTCGACGAGATGGTCTTCTATGGTATTTACTTTCAATCGGCGGATTTCAGCTATTTCCCACATGTTTTTCCCTTCCTGGATGTATCGTAAAGTCGTTTGTGTAGATTGTGTCAAATGGGGATTCCCACTCCTTTTCCAATCGTATATTAACGTGGCTAAAAGAGGATAATCCGTGCTCATTTCCGTATCTGCAAGCATTTGATGCAGAGAGTCAAGAAACATAAAGCGAACATATTCTTCTTCTACATCTTTCCTTTTTGCAATCTGTTCAAACGTATGTCCAATCCTGTTTACCCCAGTTAATTTCAAAATGAGAATGTCTCTTTTCAGGTCGCTTTGCCGTTCTAAAAGCGATATCAATTCTTCAAATAGATGAGTTGCTATCAACACTCGGTCCTGACGATTGGTATGTAAGAATTCCTTAACGAAATGTTGGATTTTAGGATTTTGTTGTATCGGATAAAAACGTCTTTCATTGTGGACAATATGGGATATGGTTTGAATGAGTAAGTTTAACCTCCCCCAGAATACAGGGGTGATATTTTGATACTTCCAACCATTTAAATACGTTGGAAATGGGTTGTTTTCTAAGTAACTAACTAACATTTTCTCACCTTGTACACTAATTTCATAAGCATCGGTTTTATCCATTAGTTTAATGAAGTCATGTTTAAGGAACCATTCAATGTTTTGATTCAATTGCTGACGGGTAAAACGGGGTATTGTCCCGAATATATTCGTTAATCCGAATAAATGGGCATCCTGAATCGTTTGTGACGACTTCTTCCCCTGCAGCATATGGTAAATAGCATAAATGGAACGTTCGCCTTGAAATTTTTTTATCGCATATAGAATGATTGCCTGTAGATAATTATTCATGGGACTCACATCCTTGTTTCATTTATCCATTACTCCCATTGTATCAAAAAACTGCAAAAACCGCCGTTATTATTGATGAATACAAGGAAGAATTTGTGACTAAATGACGAACCAAGGCAAGAATCGAGTTAATTATTCCAATGTTTTTCATTGACAATTCGCTTCTTGATAGTTATTATCAATACAATTTCTATTGAAAAGTTTGGCATTCGGTCTTACAATAAGAAAGAGATAATAATCTGAAATAAAAAGATTATCAGTTGTTAAACAACTTAGGAGGGGTTATATATTCATGGCTAAATTTACTATTGTGGATAAAGAAACATGCATCGCATGCGGAGCTTGCGGAGCAGCAGCACCAGATATATATGATTATGATGACGAAGGGATTGCATTTGTTACCCTTGACGATAACGAAGGAATCGTTGAAATTCCAGACGTACTTATAGATGACATGATGGACGCATTTGAAGGATGCCCTACGGATTCTATTAAAGTTGCTGACGAGTCATTTGACGGAGATGCACTAAAATACGAATAAAAAGGCAAGCCATTTTCAATCGAGAATGGCTTTTTCTTTTGGCTAATATCCAGGCTGACTGCAGACAAACTCGATAATAATTGAGTTTAACTATAGTTTTTTTAGGCTTTTTGCATTTGACCGTTGATTGGAACGTAGGGCACTCGCTTTCCGCGGGCGGTCCGGGAGCCTCCTCGGCGCTCTTTGCGCCTGAGGGGTCTCCCTTGGACGCACTATTCCCGCTGGTGTCTCGCACACCCTTTCCTATCAACTTGGTTTTAACAGTTAGATAGAGCTCCTTTTGCCTATTCTTCTTTGAGGGTTTATAAAACTTGAATATTGCGGTTCACTCCAGGCACTCGCTTTCCGCGGGCGGTCCGGGAGCCTCCTCGGTGCTCTTTGCGCCTGCGAGGTCTCCCTTGGACGTACTATTCCTGCAGGAGTCTCGTACACCCTTTCCAATCAATTTGGTTCGTAAGATTTTTATCACAGTGTACCGAAAGTAAGACCTACAGAAAGTGGTGACACTCCATATTCTAATCCAATAAAAAATCAAAAAGGTTTCGGAATGAGACCATTCCGAAACCTTTTTGTCTACAGTCTGACCGGATATGAATATCCGGCTTTTTTGTATCATCGTCTATGCCATTAAGCATTTTTATATAATGTTTGCTTATTGATCCATGTCTGCAATTTAATGAACAACAGCATGAATACAGAAGTGATAAGCACGCCTTTAATCACGTTGAAAGGTAAAATTGCCGTCGTTACGAACTTTCTTGATTCGGGCGCCGACATTGCATCCCATCCCATAAAGAAGGTATATGCCGGTAAAAAGACAAAATAGTTTAAAACACTCATAACTACCGCCATTGAAACTGTACCCGCAAGTAAAGCGAACGTCATACCTTTTTTGGAATTGATTTTTTTAAATACGTAGTAAGTAGGCAAAACGAACAGTACTCCTGCTATAAAGTTAGCAATATGCCCAACTGGTACAGCAGTCAGGGTACCTGTCATGACTAAATCCAATAGATTTTTAAGGAATTCAACTAGGATTCCTGCCATCGGACCGAAAATCAAAGCCGCCATCAGTGCTGGAATGTCACTAAAATCAACATTCAGAAAAGGTGGAAATCCTGGAAACGGGAAATTCAAAAGCATCAATAGATAAGAAATGCTCCCCATCATGGCCAGCGTGACCGTTTTTTTAACTTTGTTCTTTTTCATAGCTCTCTCTCCTTCTTTTCCGATCTACCTGAAAAAGAGGTTAGTGTTCCTTCATCATGTTGATGTTCAATAAAAAACCCTTTAATTCCGATTGAATTAAAGGGATTAATTAAAGGTTACATCAAACAAACGTTCAGCATATGACTGTTGAAACGCACTCAGGAACCTCCATCTTCTCCCATCCAGACTATACTGTCGGCTTTGGAATCACACCAAATCCTGCCCCGTAAGGCTCGCGGGCTAAGAAGAAGATTTTCTTCATCACCGCCGGTGGGGAATTGCGCCCCGCCCCGAAGATAGACCTATAAAATTTTGTTTACATTTCCCATTATATCTGAAATTCTTTTTTTTGAATAGCATTTTTTCTTGGATGATTAATTTAGCATGAATATCGCTTGTCATTTGGAACCGACATTAAACGAATAAAGGATTTTCAAAAGTTGATGTCCTTACATGACAATTTTAAATAATCAAATTTTTTTCTTTTTTAGGCAATTAATGATAAAGTCATTAATACTGCGGTCTTGATCAAACAATACCAATATTAATCTTTGTTTTAAGCGCTTACATCAAGAAATGCCAAATTGACATAATCAACCGTTCAATTGTAAAATTAACTGAAATTTAAGATAATTATTTACCTAGGAAGGTGTTTAACGTGTATCGGATTTTAGTGGCAGATGCTATCAAACCAGAAGGACTCGGACCGCTATCAGAGGCATCCAATATTCTTCTTATTCAGAAGACAGTAGAGGAAGCGGCAAGCGAACTTGATCAGATTGATGCAATACTTGTAAGAAGTGCAACGAAGGTTACGGAAGACTTAATGAACCGTATGCCACAGTTGAAGATTATTGCACGGGCTGGTGTCGGCGTCGATAACATAGACATCCCTGCTGCGACAAAACGCGGAATCGTCGTAGTTAATGCACCTGACGGCAATACCATTTCAACAGCTGAACATACATTTGCCATGATGGCTTCGTTAATGCGTCATATTCCGCAAGCTTATGCTTCTCTGAAGAATGGGGAGTGGAAACGATCTTCATACACAGGAACGGAACTTCGCGGTAAAACGTTAGGAATTATTGGGTTTGGCCGTATCGGAGGGGAAATTGCCAAACGTGCTAAAGTGTTTGGTATGGATGTCATTGTATATGATCCGTTCCTAACTGCTGATCGTGCCAAGAAAATGTCCGTAACATCCCTCCCCTTGGATGATTTGCTTCCTAAAGCAGACATCATTACTGTACATACACCTTTAACGAATGAAACTAGGGGATTAATCAATAAAGAAAAACTGCTTACCTGTAAAAAAGGCGTATATGTCCTGAACTGTGCCCGCGGTGGAATTCTAGATGAGGATGATTTATATGAAATGATAGTTGCAGGTCATGTAGCAGGGGCTGCACTGGACGTTTTCGTCGAAGAACCTCCACTTGGCCATAAACTGCTTGAACTGGATAGTGTCATTGCTACACCTCATTTAGGTGCATCTACAAAAGAAGCCCAATTAAACGTAGCCGTACAGGTCGCACAAGAAGTTCTGACCTATTTCGAGGGAAATCCAGTCTCGAGTTCTATCAACCTTCCAGCCATTTCTAAAGAAGTGTTTGAAAAGGTTCAACCTTTCTATCAACTCGTCCAACAAATGGGATCCATTGCTTCTCAGTGCATGAAAGAAGGAATTCAGGAAATATCTGTTACGTATGCAGGAGAATCATTGGACTTCGATACAGCGATTTTGACAAAAAGTTTAATCTCAGGTTTCTTCAAATCAAGAGTTGATGCATCCGTTAATGAGGTTAATGCCTTGCTGGTCGCAAAAGAGCGTGGCATCACAGTTGGGGAAAAAATCTCTTCGGATTCTTTAGGTTACTCTAACCTGATCAGCCTTAAGGTAAAAGGTGATAACCGTGAATTAACAATCAGTGGAACGTATATCGCAAATTACGGTTCTCGAATTGTAAGTTTGAATGGCTTCAAAATCGACTTTCAACCGGAAGAAAATTTACTATATATCCAGCATACCGATAAACCTGGTGTAATCGGTAACGTAGGTAAGGTCCTTGGAGATCATGGTGTGAACATTGCCGCCATGCAGGTCGGTCGAAAAGAAGCTGGCGGGGAAGCCATCATGGTTTTAAGCTTTGATAAACCATTAGAAGACAACATGAAGCAATTTTTAATGGAAACAGAAGAAGTTACATTCTTGGCCCGCATTTCATTATAAGAAGAAAAAGTGCCCGCTTGAAGAGGGCACTTTTCTGTTTGCACACAATTATTAGGGTGTGTTTTTAACTCCAATCCTTTTTTCTGAACAAATACGGCACGGCTCCTCATCATTTAGCCCCTGTCCCTGCATCAATTCACTTGGTTCGGTGCTTTAGGCACTACTATGTCGTCAGTTAAATTCAGATGGCCCACCTTTTCAATAGGAGCGTTTTCAAACTTGACTTTTTTAAAACCAAAATCCTTAGCAATGAAGAGTATGGCTTCTAAAGCTTGAAGAGATTCCTCATTATTTTCAATAGCCGCATGCTCTGATAATTGAATGGTCACAAGGCCTCCCTCTGAATTTATATTGTCCCAATTCATGTCTTCCGGGATTGCAGGTGCTATTCCCTCTATATCCTGCTCCCCTTTTCCCGCTTGAAGGGCTTCCTCAAAATCCTGATAATCCCTATTGCTTGGAACAAGCAACCGTGGAGAGTATTCATCTCTTTGATAAAGAAGGTATGTGCGATTTTTTTGTTGAGGTACTGCCTGCTCCTTTAAAAATCCCGCATGTAAAAACATTGCACCTTGCTTACCATCTGTAGCAAAAGTCATCCTCTCTATATTGTTATAGGAAAACGTTTCTTCCATCGAATGGAGAAACAGTGCATCATCATCCAATAATTGGCTGTCTTCTTGAAACTCAATATGAGCCGTGGTCATATCGTTACCTTGGCTAATTTTTATATCAAGTGGAAAATAGTCAGATAGCCCATATTGCTCTTCATCGATATCGGACATTTGATTCACTAACTGATTAAGTGTTTCTGTTCTATCAAAGTGATTGAGTTTGATAGAAATGGGAACGATGACTTTCATGTGATCATCTGGAACACCAATGGTAATGGTCGATTCATTTTTTAGGTCGTCCTGATAAATCGCATGTGCGAAGGTCTTTTCCTTGTCCTTTTTAAAAGGTTCTATTTGTGAAACCTCGTCTTTAGATTCACTTTCTGCTTGCTTACTCAAAAACTCCTGATTCCCCTGTTTATCTTCTGAAGTATTTTCATTGATATTTGCACCCTGTTGTTTTGACTCTGACATTTCCTTACTTTCAGAAATGGATAATTTTCCACTCTTGCTGCTGTCCTCTTGACTTGTAGTTCCTTCTTTTCCAGTAATGATTGATGACGCCAAAACTACCATTAAAAATAAGGAGGCAACGCCCGCAATTAAAGGTAACCAGTGTTTCTTTCTCTTTTTATCATGTATTCTCGCAAACACCTCTGCCTTGCTTCGGTCATCTTTTACTTTTGGAAGCTCGCGCAACATGTCTTCAATTTCGTTTTCTTTCCAACGGGATTTTCTCAATGCGGTGTCCCTCCTTTCCTGATAAATCTTCCATCATCTTTTTGATCGCCTTTAACGCACGGTGTTGGGTCGTTTTTACCTTACTTTCACTCCAGTTCAATACTTCAGCGGTTTCTGTTATTGATATGCCAGAAATATATCGTAAAATGATGACGGATCTTTGATTCGTGGTACATCTGTTTAAGCATCGATAAATATCCTGGATGTCATCGTTCATGATAGCCACTTCTTCCGGAATGGGCTGAGTATCTATAATCAATTGCCTATCCCAATCAAAGTTAGAAAAGATTTTGTCCTTCCACCCTTTTTGTTTCCGAAAATAATCAATCGTCACATTTCTTGCAATCGAATAAATCCATGTTTTTGCACTGCTTTTTCCTTCAAACCGTTCATATGCCTTCATAACTCGGATATAGACTTCCTGAACAAGGTCCTCTGCCGTTTCTCGATTTTTGGTCATATAAAAAATAAATTGATAAATTTCCTGATGATATTTTTCATAAAGATCGTGGAAAACGGAATCCATCATTTCCCCACCCGTTCATAAATATAGTCGTCATTCTTACTTAAAAGTTACATGCTTTGGCTTTAATCTTATTATAAAGTACCGTTAATTTCCACATATCCAAGACTTCTTATCTTGCTACCTAAAAAAAAACAAAGACAAGTTGGAAATGAATCCAATTGCCTTTGTCTTCACAGTTTCTTATGAAACAAGATTTTCTGGCAAGCTACCCGTTATTCATTCAGCATTTTCCATAATTCGAGGCAGGATAAAACTGAATGTTGTCCCTTTATTAGGTAAACTGTTTACCGAAATGTAGCCATCATGGGCATTGATGATATTTTTTACGATTGCCAATCCCAATCCGGTACCAGACTGGCCGCGGGTCCTTGCTTTGTCCGCTTTATAAAATCTCTCGAAAACAAAAAGTAAATCTTCTTCGGGAATACCCGATCCTGAGTCTTTCACATCAATGATCAGACCTCTTCGATCACTTGTCCTCTGAATGACATCAATGTTCCCTCCTGGAGGAGTATGTCGAATTGCATTATCAATTAAATTCGTCAAAACCTGTTCAATGCGGTCAGGATCAAAATGCCATTCGATTTCATCGTCTTGAAGAACCGTGGATATTGAAATTCCTTTATCCTTGGCCAGCCCTGAAAACTTACTTGTAATCCTCATTAAATAGGAAGAAATGGGCACACGTTCGTAGCTAAGATTCATTTTTCCAGATTCCAATCTTGCTAAATCGAGTAGATCATTGACTAAACGTCCCATTCTCAAAGACTCATCATAGATGATTCGGGCCATTTCCATCTTTTCCTCTTCACTGCTTGCAATGTCATCTACGATCGCTTCACTATACCCTTGCAACATTGAAATTGGCGTTCTTAACTCATGGGAGACATTCGCTATGAAATCCGTTCTTAGTTTGTCAATACGTCTTTCATCACTAATATCCCGTATGATGGCCACCGCTCCCCGGATATTGTCGCCATTGGTATATAATGGACTGACAATCAATCCCCAATCGCGACCTTGCAAGGTAATTTCACCAATTTGCTCCTTATCGAAGGACTCTGATTCATCAAAAAGGTTCATCAACACCAACGGGACATTCACATTATCTTCCCGGTTATAGCCTTTTTCAAAGTACCAGGATTGCAGAAACCTTTCCGCTGGGGGATTCGTTTCAAGAATTGTGCCATCCTTATTGAAGGTAATGACCCCATCAGCCATACTGCTAAGAATGCTAGAAAGATGTTCTTTTTCCTGGCTAAGTGCATTTATATTGAATTTCAGTTGCTTTCTCATCTGATTGAACGCTATGGCCAACTCACCGATCTCATCCTGTGTCAAGATTGGCACCTTTGTATCAAATTTCCCCCGGGCGATGGCTAGGGCGGCTTCCCTCATCTTCACCAATGGGGCATTGATTCTAGTCGATAAAAAGAAAGCAAAAACCGTTGTCAAGATAATGGCGATCCCTGCGGCCAATAAAATGAACTGTGTAGTGGATTTTGTCGTTTCTTCCATGGATTCCAACGATTGAAATAAGAAAACTTCATCCTGTTCCCCATTCAGTTCAAGCGGAACCCCTACTACAATTGCGGATAATTCCTGGTTCCCCTTATCATTGGATAGCGCCATTTCCTTTTTTACTGTCTTTCTTTCCGTAAAAACCTTGAGCAATTCGGAGTCATTCTTAATGGATTCCGGAGTGATATCAATCTCCGTAGCACCAATGGATGAGAAAATCATTTTGTCATCGTTTAGAATGATCATCTTCGTTTCGTTGCCTATTAATTCTGAAGCTATTTGTAAAACATCCGTGTTAGATCCTTGATGATCATTTGTCACCTTGATGATTTGTTCAGCTGTTTTGGTTAAATCATTTTCAATATTTTCAATTTGGAAATTCTCAAAAAACTCTACGAGCAAAACGGTTAATACGATTAATACAAACGACACGAGCAATAGAATCGTTGCCCACAGCTTCCCTACAACACTTCCCCATAGCATCATCAGTCATTCATGACTTCGAACTTGTAACCTACACCCCAAACAGTGACAATCATCTTAGCTGCGTTTTCGGATATGCGGTTTAATTTTTCACGTAAGCGTTTAACATGCGTGTCAACAGTTCGAAGGTCTCCAAAGAATTCATAGTGCCATACTTCTTTTAACAGTTGCTCCCGATCAAATACTTTATCTGGGGATTTCGCTAAGAAATATAATAATTCATATTCTTTTGGCGTTAAAGAAACCTCTTTATTATCAGCAAGTACACGATGGGCATCATTGTCAATGGTTAAATGCGAGAAGACAATCACATCTTTTGCCGTCGTTTCGGTCTGCATGTAACTAGTGTTTGAAGAACGCCGCAATAAAGCTTTGACCCTTAACACAACTTCACGGGGACTGAACGGTTTGACGATATAATCATCGGTCCCCACTTCGAACCCTTGAACCCGGTTCACTTCTTCACCTTTTGCCGTCAGCATGATAATAGGTGTTGTTTTCTTCTCCCTTAACTCACGGCAAACTTCTATTCCATCTTTACCAGGCATCATAATATCCAATAAGATTAAATCATAATCATTTTCAATGGCTTTTGATAAAGCCTCTTCTCCATTTTCAGCTTCATCAATTATATATTCTTCTCTTTCCAAATACATCTTTAACAGCCGGCGGATTCTTTCCTCATCATCCACCACGAGAATAGTAATAGCATTATACATTATGTAATCAGCCTCCTATCTTATATTCTACAAAATGAATACTTCCATGACTAATAATTTTTCCCTCCAAAGTACGTTAAAAAGCCAATTTCGTATGGGTTCTATGAACTTTTCACCATATTGTCACAATAAAATGACTTCAACTGCTCCCCCACGAATTCAAAGCGGCTATTCTAAAACCGTTATATCACTTTTAAAGTAAGAGACAGAAAAAGGGATCATTCTCCAGAAAAATCGATAAGCCATCTCCTCGACGTTTCTATCAAAAGACCCCCTTCATCTAATTATTACAATACAGAATCAAGCATATGAATGCAAACCAGCAATAACAAGATTAACGAATATTAAGTTAAAGATCATGATGGCAAAACCGATGACGGCAAGCCAAGCTGATTTTTCCCCTTGCCAGCCCTTAGACATACGCAGATGTAAGAAAGCTGCATAAAACAACCAGGTAACGAGTGCCCAGACCTCTTTTGGGTCCCAGCCCCAGAATCTTGTCCAGGCCACTTGAGCCCAGATCATTGCAAAAATAAGTGCACCGAGTGTAAAGATTGGAAAACCGATAAGAACTGAACGATAACTAATCTCGTCCAATAAATTCAAATTCACATTTTTAACGATCGGTTTTATCAATGCTGCCACCCTTTTACGAGCAATCAATCTTATTAGACCATAAAGGACGAGTCCCATTCCGATTGACCAAATGACAGTATTCAATTTCTTAGCATTGATCAGTGGAGGCATGCTCGCCATCGGTTCAAATCGATCCGGCTCAATTAGTTTCCCTTCATTGGGACCCACTAAAGCAGGCAGGTTGAATTCCTGTTTAACCTCCGCACCGTGTTTATCGACCCAATCAAAATTCGCTTTATAATCCATCGCTGAAAAAGTTGAAGTGATGATGACAAAAGCAATGGCGCTGACTAATGTGAACATGATGAATTCTAGCCAGAACGTTCTTTTACTGGATTGTGTTTGATCGACGAATTTAACCAGATAGATGATGGCTGCAATGAAACTTATCGCTAGAATCGACTGTCCGGCCGCTGCTGTCGTCACATGAATATGAAGCCAATCGCTCTGCAAAGCAGGTATAAGTGGCGCTATTTCTGTAGGGAACATACTTGCATATGCGATTATCAATAACGCAATCGGTAAAGCGAATAACCCAAGTGCAGGTGTTTTATAAAGGAAATAAATTAAAATGAAAGCACCGACCAGCATCATTCCGAAAAAGGTCGTAAATTCGAACAGGTTACTTACCGGGGCATGGCCGGCAGCAATCCATCTTGTGATGAAATACCCTATTTGCGCAGCAAAACCGAGAATGGTGGTGAAAATGCCCAGTTTAGCCCATTTATTTTGTTTCTTTTCCTCCGCTCCCCGTTTATCCTTTATCGCCCCTCCAAATAAAAAGGTAGCGACAAGATATAATAAGAAAGCTGCATATAAAAAGTTACTGCTTACTTCAGCCATTTAAAGCTTCCCCCTTTGTAGAAGATTTCTCCTCCTCAAGTTGATCCGTTGGTTCGCAAAGAGATGTAGATTCTAACGCTTGTTTTATATCTCTTTTAATACCGTGCCAGTTTTTATTTGTATGTCCGGCTATCAATATCTCATCGTCTTTCCTCTTAATCCATATACGCCGGTGATTCCAATACGAACCTTGGACCACACCCACCATGAAAATGATTCCACCTGAGAAAAGGATCCAAAGCGTTAAATCCTTCCTAACGGTCAAAGCCGTGACATCTTGGGTCTCCACACCATTAAAAGCCATTTTATACGTATTTTCCCCTAATGGCTCCACATTTTTTTTAATGGCTACAAAACTGACTTCACCCTCTGGCTTGTCCGGTGTATGCATTTTGAAGATAAATGCTGGATTATTCGGAATCTTCGATATCGTTCTAGGCTCACCTTTTTCATCGAACTCGAAATCGGGGAAATAGCTGATCAAATCAACAGAATAACCTTTACCCAAATCGTATTTCTTTTGAGGATCATTCAAATCAACCTTTAAGCTGCCAAACTTCTCTTCGGTTTTTTTGTTCATTAAATTAAAAGCCATCGTACTGAGTTCATCCAGTTTATAATCTACTTGGTAGAGGGCATAATGATCTTGTTTCAGAGGTTCATTGACTTTGATTTTAAAATCTTTAAGTTTTTCAAGATCCACTTTTTCCCCTGGTATGGTTTCTCCCTTGCGTTGATAGAGTGTGACATCGGATTGATAGGTCTTAACTATCGTACCTGTTTTATCTATTGCGGCACTGTATTGTTCATCTTCTTCATTTCCTTTGTCATACACGTCCAAGGTAAATTCATTATTCTGGAGATAGTATTCGCCATTGGTACCCGGGATTTCTTTTCTCTCGCCTTCCCTTAGCCAAAGGACTTTGTCGATATACATCCCAGGGACAGAACGCAATAATGCTCCAATTAAAAAAATGATAAGTCCAATATGATTTACATAGGGTCCCCAACGTGAAAATCGACCTTTTTCGGCAAGTAAATGACCGTTTTCCTCTCGTATATGATAACGCTGCCTTTTTAGTCGACTCTTTACTTCTTCAAGGTTTATATCTTGGTCTTCAAGCTTCGTCACTCCATAAATCCGCTGACGTTTCATGAATCCATCTTGACGAGTGACCCCTTGGTTTTTTAAAGATCGATATAAAGGAAAAAAACGATCGATACTGGCAATCAAAAGTGATATGCCCAGCATGCCAATGATAATCAAATACCACCATGAACTATACAAATTATGAAATCCGAGTTCATAATACAACTTTCCGACCCAGCCGTATTCAAGTTCATAATGCTCTGCCGGCGTCGCGGTTGAAGGGATGTACATTTCCTGAGGTAAAATCGTCCCGATAGCTGAAGCAACCAAAGCAAGGACAATGAGCGTCACTCCTACCTTTACGGAAGAAAAAAAGTTCCATATTTTATCAATGAACGTTTTTTGATAGGTTTGTGAGCGCCTTGCACTTCCTTCATATCGCATATCAATAAGCTTGTTTTCTTTGTCGTTACCAAGCAACATCCCGCATTTTTCACAAATTTTTGTGCCAAACGGATTTACATGACCACAATCGCATTTTACTTCTTTCATGTCAAAAACTCCCCAATATTATGGTTTAATTCTCTCCATATGCTTTTGGATGCTCTCTTCTGTCAAAGCTCCGGTGATGATATCTATCACTTTACCTTCTTTATCAACCAAAAAGGTGACTGGCAAAATATCCACTCGATAGGCATTTTCCACTTCCCTGCCTTTGTCGATCATGACAGGAAAGGTAAGATCATGCTTTGTAATGAAATTATTGACAGCATAGTTAGATTCCCCGACATTAACGGCTAATATTTCCACGCCCTGGTCTTTAAAGTTTTTATACTGATTTTGCATATAAGGCATTTCATATTCACACGGCTTACAATATGTACCCCAAAAGTTCAGGAAGACGCCTTTCCCTTTGTAATCGGACAGTTTATGCGCTTTACCTTCCATATCCGTCAAAACGAAATTGGGTGCATCGGATCCTTTTCTCAAACTTTCATTCTTATCTTTAGTGAAGTTCGTATAAAGGGCAAACACTAAAGCTGCACCTAAAAGCAAAAGAATGATGGTCCTGCTTATTAGGCGTCGCTTCTTTTTATTCATAGAAATCCTCCTAAGTCCACACCAAATTTAACCATACCATTATACCATCTACCACCAGGTCCCTTTTAATTACATTTCCGAAGGTTTTGTGACTTTCATTCCTGCTTCATGAAAGAATTTGTATTTACAGACTGTTTTCCACCACCTATTCTTCCACCATGGGAAGAATGGGGTAGTGGTTTCAACCTATTAATACAGGAAAAATTCTTTCTTACATTCTCCGTTGTTTAGGATCGGTCGATGCTAAAGTTCGCATTAATTTAACTTCATGCGGAGTCAATTCCCGGGAATCTCCTGCAGTTAAACCGTCCAAGGTCAAAAATCCATATTGTTCCCTCTTCAATTTAATGACAGGATGACCAATCGCTTCAAACATCCGGCGGACTTGTCTGTTTCTACCTTCATGTATCGTGATTTCAACAATGGCCGTTTCCTTATTTTTGTCGGTAGACAATACTCTAGTCCTGGCTGGAGCAGTCTTGCCATCCTCCAACTTGATACCTTTATCCAACTTTTTCAAGCTTTCACGCAAAGGCATCCCTTTCACTTTTGCCACATACACTTTATCTACTTCATGCTTCGGATGCATTAACGTATTGGCGAATTCTCCATCATTGGTTAAGATCAGCAAACCGGAAGTATCATAATCCAAGCGGCCAACTGGATAAATCCGTTCATTGATGTAAGGGAAATAATCCGTTACCACTTTTCTATTCTTATCATCCGAAACTGCCGAAATGACACCGCGCGGTTTATAGAATAAGAAATAAACAGGAGCTTCTTTTTCAAGCGGGACTTCATTAACTTGAACCTTATCATTAGGACCCACCTTCACACCTAATTCCTTCACTACTTTACCGTTCACTTTTACCTTACCTTCTAAAATCAACTCTTCTGCTTTCCGACGGGAAGCCAGTCCAGCATGCGCTATCACCTTTTGTAATCGTTCCATCTATCTTCACCCCATAGTATAATCATTCGTTTGTTAGTGTCTATACATACACAATCATACAATTATTACATATAGAGTGACAAAAACAAAAGGTTTTTCGCGATTAAGAGCTTTTCTTTTATTATTACACCAAATATGAGATGGTTAAATGGTTTGGTTTCCATAATGAGTGTAACATAGCTTTTTTTTCCATTCAAAAAAATGTTTCTTTTATATGTAAGTTTGATCCCATAAAAAATGATTGCCCAGCATAGTAATAGTTCAAGAAAAAAGACAAAAAAAGAAACGGGATTGCCCGTTTCCTCTCTTAATTCATTCCGAAAACCAGTGTGACGACGATAACAGCTGCTATGATCCCGACCAAATCTGCCAAAAGGCCGACCTTAAGGGCATCTCCCATTTTTTTGATTCCGACTGCTCCAAAATAAACGGTCAATACATAGAAGGTGGTGTCTGTACTCCCCTGAATCGTGGCAGCTAGGCGCCCAACAAAGGAGTCCGGACCATAAACCGATATCAGATCACTGGTCATTCCTAAAGCGGCCGTGCCTGATATTGGTCTAATAATCGCAAGCGGTAAAACCTCTGACGGAAAATGAAGCAGGGAAAGCAATGGGTCTAGTGATTGTACAATGAAATCCAATGCCCCTGATGCCCTAAATACTGAAATGGCAACAAGCATCCCTACCAGGAAAGGGATAAGGGAAAAGGACATGTTAATCCCTTCTTTCCCCCCCTCGACGAAAGTTTCATAGGTGGGGACTCTTTTCAATGTACCGTACAGTAATATAGAGAGAATCAAAATCGGTATCATCCAAATCGAGATAGTGGTCATCCAGTGCAACATCCTATTCCCTCCCGCTCCTCTTTCTCCTGTAATAAAAATATCGATCTATCGCGACTCCTCCAACGGCAGAAATGGCCGTAGCTATTATAGTCGGAAAAACGATGTCCGTCGGGGAGTGGGCATCGTAATTCATGCGGATTGCAATGACTGTCGTCGGAATCAACGTTACGCTCGAGGTATTGATCGCTAAAAAAGTGACCATAGATCGACTGACCGTTGCTTTACCGCCATTTAGTTTCTTTAGCTGCTCCATTGCTTTTATACCAAGTGGCGTAGCCGCATTACCCAGACCGAATGTGTTTGCCATCATATTCGATAGTATATACCCCATAGCGGGATGATTAGGAGGAACTTCAGGGAACAGCCATCTCATGAATGGCTTGAACAAGATGGATAGTTTATCAAGCAGTCCCGATTCCTCCGCTATTTTCATCAAACCCAACCAAAAAACAAGAATGCTCATAAGACCCAGACAAAGGGTGACCGCTTCCTTTGCGCTGACAAAAAGAGCCTCATTCACCTGATCCATCGTCCCATTAATCATGCCAAATACAATACCGATCACAGTCATTCCAACCCAAATGTAATTAACCATTGCGTTCGATTCCCAATACTGCTTCGAACATCTCAGCCCATGATGATTGGAATGATTGTTGTTTGAAGCTTTCTTTTGATTCCCCATAAAAAATCGAGCGTGTACCTATTTTCTTTCCATCGAGGTAGATGGAAGCTCTCCCGACAACATCCGGTATTTTCCTTTTATCTTTCCAAGCTTTCTGCGGTTTCAACAATTTCATTTTCACATTGACCAATTTTCTTTCATCTTTCGTGAGTGGATACGAAAAATCATTTTTAATATAAACATGCCCTTTATACGTTTTGTTTTGCATATTTTTTACCATGCCTTCAGGTAAAATTTCCGTTGGTTTATAATCCTTAAAAGCGGATTCGTACATTTGAATATGATCATTCCAATCATCAGGGCCATTCAATGTCACTGCGATTAGGCCATGCCCATTTTTTGTTGCCGTCGTGACCAAGGTGCGCTTTGCTAGTTTGGTATACCCTGTTTTCCCACCTGTGCAATACTCATATAATTGTGTAAGAAGGCGATTTTTGTTCTTCCAGACATAGTCCCATTGTTCTGTTGAATTACGGGCTCTGTGCTCCTTGGTGCCGGCAATCTTTACATATGTTTCATTTTGCATGGCATAACGAGTCAGTATAGCCATATCATATGCGGTTGAATAATGGTTTTCCGTATTATCCAGACCATGTGGATTCGAAAAATGGGTATTCTTCATACCGATTTCTTCTGCCTTTTGATTCATCATCCAGACGAATCCATCCAGGCTTCCACCCACCTTTTCGCTGATTGCCACTGCTGCATCATTACCTGAACGCAGCATCAAGCCATAAACCAAATCTTCAAGCTTAATCTTTTCTCCTTCTTTTAAATAAAGGGAAGAACCCTCCGTCCCGAAGGCATTATTGCTTATCTTTACTGTTTCATCCATTTGTCCCGATTCAATAGCCAAGATAGCCGTCATTATTTTCGTAATACTTGCTATGCGATTTTTTTCATGAGCTTTCACTTCATAAATGACCCTTCCGCTATCCTCATCCATCAAAATCGCGCTGTGGGCACTGACGGCTACATTTGCGTTGGCGCTTTGTACAGGTGCCATAAAAGACAGCAGGAGAATGACAATACACAGACTTGATAACCCTTTATATCGAAAACGCATGAGTGCCCCCTCGTCTCTTTACTTGTTTTTGTACAAGTTTATGCAAAGGGACAAGGGTTATGAATAAAAAGAATGTAAACCCCATGATATCCTCTGATTTTCAATGGTCATTTCCAATAAAAAAATCGATAGGGGGACAGTCCCCTATCGATTTAGTGTTCTATCATACTAACAATGCTGCGATTTCATCAATTTTCTTAGCTCCGAATACCACTTCTTCATCATTGATGATCATAGCCGGCACGCTCATGACTTTATATTTCTTTTTAATTTCCTGGAAATTGCTTATATCGACCATTTCAGCTTCAACGTTAGGGTTTTCAATAGCAATGCGTTGTGCGCCCACTACAACGTCTGGACAGTAGTGACATGACAATGAAACCATCACTTTGATGTTCGCTTTTTTACTGATTCCTTTAATTGAACTCAAGACGGCTGAATCCAAAGCTTGACCAGGTCCAGCCAGGTTGTAGATAGCCAAAATGAAGGAATTCAACTCATGTCCTCCTGGTACACCGTGGTATTTGACCCCACTGTATTCACCATTCGAATTTAATAAGGAAACGACAGGGAACTTATCTGCATTGATCTTTTCTTCAATTTCCTCATTTTCCCCTTTGTTGTATAACTCAATATGAAGCTTGTCGCCTAATTCCGCAACATCCAACAAGAAGTCGCGCAATTCGACTGATTTTGGCAAACTTTCATCGACGATGGAAACCAATGTTACTTCTTTCTCCATCTTGCCGAAGATTCCCTTTAATTGGCCACGTAACGCATCACTTAATAAAGCGCTCTTTCCTGCTGGGACTGCGGCCTGTTCTTTCTTCGCTGGCTTTTCAACCTCAGGCTCATCTTTAATGCCTAAGCGATCTTTTTCTTCTTCAATATATTTACCTGCATCCGTTGCAGCAATCGCTCCGTCAGATACAGCTGTGATAATCTGGCGCAAGGATTTTGGCCTTAAGTCTCCCGCTGCATATACACCCTTCACATTCGTTTTCATATCATCATCCGTGAGAATGTAACCAGCATGGTCCATTTCGATATGGCCATTGAAAATCTCTGTTTTCGGCTCATAACCAATGAATACGAATACGCCAAACGTATTGTCTTCTTCCTTCGCCTTATATTCAAATTCTTCTTTAGTCTCGTTGTTGATGAAACGGGCACTTTGGATCATCCCATCTCCATGCACCCCAAGGATCTCCGTATTAAATTTCACTTCAATCTTATCATTTGCCATTACTTTATCAACAATGGAAGGGGCACATGAGAAGCTTGATTCCCGTGCAATGATGGTAACTTTTGTGGCAAAGCGAGTCAGGAAGATAGCTTCTTCAGCCGCTGCATATCCTGCCCCGATAACGAAAACTTCCAACCCTTCAAAGAATTCACCATCACAGGTTGAGCAATATGCTACACCACGCCCGGTAAATTCCTCTTCACCTGGAAATCCTAGAGTTCTCGGAGTAGCACCTGTTGCAATGATGACGGCCCGTGCATGATAGTCTCCACCAAGAGTTTTAACGACTTTTACCTCACCAGAGAAATCAACGCCCGTTACATCCGCTTTGGCGAATTCTACTCCAAAATCTTCATTTTGAAGCTTCATTTCTTCAACTAATCTCGGGCCTGAAATATGGCGGATTCCAGGATAATTGGCTATTTCAGATGTAGTTGCGGCTTGTCCGCCCCCAGTGCCTTTTTCAAGAATTATAGTCTTTAATTTGGCTCTTCCTGCATAAACGCCCGCTGAGAGGCCTGCAGGGCCGCCGCCAATAATTAATAGATCATATATTTTTTTCATATTTGTTCTCCTAGCTGAAAAATAATACGTGCTAAACTGATTATTTTGAAAAACAAAAGGCACTTATTTTAGGTAAGTGCCTTTTGTCATTAGATACTTGTCAGAAACGAATTGTCCCCATTATCATAATCATGGGTCCATTAACCGGAGTAATGGATTTTCCCATTAAGAATTAAAGTTTACCTACAAGGTCTAGGCTTGGTTCTAGCGTTGCTTCACCTGGAGTCCATTTAGCTGGGCAAACTTTATCTCCGTGTTCTGCTACGAATTGTGCAGCTTGAACTTTTCTCACAAGTTCTTCAGCATTACGGCCAATTCCTAAGTCATTCACTTCGTATGCTTTAATTTGTCCCTCTGGATTTACGATGAAAGTTCCACGTAGAGCTAATCCATCTTCTTCAATCAAAACACCGAATTGACGGGATAAGACGTTTGCTGGGTCTGCTAACATAGGATATTGAATTTTACCGATTGTATCAGTAGCATCTGCCCATCCTTTATGGCTGAAATGAGTATCTGTTGATACTGAGTAAACTTCACAACCAATTTCTTTGAATGTTTCATAGTTATCTTGAAGGTCAGCTAATTCAGTTGGACATACGAATGAGAAGTCAGCTGGGTAGAAAAAGAATACTGCCCATTTTCCTTTAACATCTTCAAGTGTAACTTCTTTGAATTCTCCTGCATGGTAAGCTTGTACTTTAAAATCTTCAACTTGTTTATTGATCAATGACATAATAAATTCCTCCAATAGCTTTTTTTAATACGCTACTATTTATAATAATTATTAAATAGAAACTAGTCAATAAATATACCTTAATAATTTTTAAGTTCACAAATTAGTCACAGTTTTTATATTGATATAAATTAATTAATTTTAAAAAGGCATGGCACTACAAAATAGCATATTTCAAACCTTTCCAATGTTATTTCAAGAGTAAAAAATAAGAATCAAGCTCATTATTTCAAATGGTTTTATCGCCCCCTTTTCAATCAAATAATCAACTTTAAATGAGAATCAATAGCTTTTTTTCATCCAATTTTTTTATTGAAAGGCCATTCCTTTATATCATTGCCATTTTTTCCCTAAACGATTCTTCCGACATGATTTCAGCAAAAAAAACCGAACCATCACGGCCCGGCTCTTTGAATTGGTTATCCAATGTCATTCTTTTATTTTATCCGTTATTGTTTTTTCCAAATAAGCTTCTTCGCTTCGGTGAACCTTACAGCTGTTTGCGGCCAGTTTACCACGTCCCACCATTTATCCACATAAGCTGCCCGATTGTTTTTATATTGCAGGTAATAAGCATGTTCCCACACATCCAGAACAAGGACTGGAATCGTATCCCACTGGGTTAATACCATATGCAGTTCCGATTGAAGTATTTCAAGACGCCGGGTACGTGGAACCCAGACTAAAATCGCCCAGCCAACACCTTCAACCTGTTTGGCCGCTTCACTAAACTGAGTTTTAAAGGCTGCAAAGCTTCCAAAGTCCTGTTCTATCTGTCTAAGTAAGTCTCCCTTTGGCTGCCCGCCTCCTCCTGGAATCATCACTTCCCAAAATAATGTATGAAGATAATGACCCGAACCATGAAAGGCGGCTTCCTTTTCCCAATGTTTCAACAAGGAATAATCATTCGTTTCCCTCGCTTTTTTCATCATCATTTCCGCTTTATTCAGACCATCGACATAGGCTTGATGATGCTTATCATGGTGCAAGTACATGATTTCCCTTGAAATCGTCGGTTCCAACGCTTCATAAGCATACGGTAACGGCGGTAGCGTATGCTTCCCAATTGGTACTGATTGCCTTTCCTGTATACCATAATCTCTAGCGATTTCTTCAATTTCCCCGTAGACCCGAGTCATCTCTTCTTCAATGAGGACCATGTCTTCATAATCTATTTCTTCCGTATCCAAATCTTTGGTCCACTGGGAAAGCCGTTCAATATTTGACAACAAATTCGAATCTGTGATATCGATCTTCTCAAGATATTCCATGATCTCGTCAATCCAATCACTTACCTCTTTTGCGTACTCTCTTTCTTCAGACATCTTTCAACCTCCTTGTAACCTTATGGCACATAAATCATCAAAGTATTTTATGTTTCGATTAAGCGGAGATTCCATTTATATATAAAAAAACAGCAAGGCCTATTAAGCCTTGCTGTTTCTATATCATGACTGTAACATTTTCGTTCGGTAATCCGTTTCATAAAACTCCAATTCTTCACGCATGGTCTGGAATCCACTTTCTACTACCTTCAGAATGGATATTATGCTGTCGGGTACACTTTGGTGAAATTTAATCGAGTTTTTTCCTGTATATGCAGATCTGCTGTCCTCAAACCAACGATCCGATTTTGGGGAAAAGTATTCTTCGATACATTGATGATATACCCTATAAAGAGTCTTTTCAGCTGCCGCTTTATTAAAGACATCATTTTTAAGAACGATTTGACAAGCTTCCAAGCCCTCTTCACAACTGACGAGCAATCTTCTTAAACTGGAAAGGACTCCTTTATAATAGGTTTCATCACCAGGCTTTTCTTCTTGCAGCTTAGAATAGGTCGTCTGATTTATGAATTCTTCTAGCTGAGCCACTGTCGTTTCTAAAAAGCTTTTTACATCCTCAAGCTGAGATTTTACCAATGTATTCCCCAACCGTGAACCCTCCTCAAAATGATTAAGATTGAATATAATAGTCAACATGTGATTCTATATTATATGGTTTAGCTTGGTCAATAGATATAAACACTTTCTCCAATTTTTCAAAATCTATATTTTCGAAATAACTAGCTAACTCTTTTTCTGAATTTATATATATACGTTTTCGGTTGATCAAACTCGGGTCTTTGAGCAGGCAGACCATGGCAATGATATCAGCCAGATAAATATCTCTGTTAAAACTTTTGAATATAGGATTGGCGGGATAGGGTGTAAAACGAGAAACCATCTCATCAAAATAACGAAGATACAGTACATTCAGTGTCTTTTCTTTTCCATCCTTTACGTATTGTATAACGGATCGGTTAAAAAATTCCTCCGGCGAATTTGACTTCTCTTTTTCAAGCTCAAATCCATTGCATGCTACGATTTGCACCCGCAATCCCCCCGCATTCATTTTTTCTATATTATCACAATTATTCGATTGTTTGCTGAAATTTTTCAAAAAACAAATCCGCTTCACCATTTTCGAAGCTATCATCCGAATTATCGGCAAGCGGCGGTAATTCTTCGATGGAATTCAATCCGAAGTAATCCAAAAACTCTTTTGTTGTTCCATATAAGTAAGCCCGACCGGACCCTTCAGCACGTCCGACCTCTTTTATTAAGACTTTGGCGACAAGTGTATGAATGGGACGTTCTGTTTTGACACCACGAATTTCATCAATTTCAGCTCTAGTAATCGGCTGCTTATATGCAATGATTGCGAGTGTTTCCAAAGCAGCCTGGGATAAGCCTTGTGTGCTTGATGTTTCTACAAGTTTTTTCAAGTAATCCGAGTGTACTTTTTTTGTCGTCATTTGATAAACACCCGCTATTTCAATCACTTGAATTCCGCGTGCATCCGATATATATTCTTCCTTTAAACTTTCAACGATGTCCGTTGCTTGATATTCTGTAATTTCTAGGACTGACGCAATCTGTTTGATGGAGAGTCCTTCATCTCCAGCCGCAAACAGTAATGCCTCAAGAATCCCGTTCCAATTAATAACTTCCAACTGGCTCTACACCTTTCTTAGCTGCAATCATGATTTCCGAAAAATTATCTTCTTGTTCAACGTTGATTTCATTTAGTTTCATTAGTTCCAGTACCGCCATAAAGGTGATGACAATATGCTCTTTAACCGGAACCGAAAACAGTTCAAAAAAGCTTTTCTTTCCTTTGATGGATTGTAACTCCATCAGGATTTCATCCATGCGTTTTTCTATCGATATCTCTTGTTTCGTTACTTTCGTGTAAAGCGGCTTTTGTATTTTTTGTCTGCGGAGCAATTTTTGCAGAGCGCCCAACATATCATATAGACTGATATTCAACTCTTGTTTATCACTTTCCGCTTCTTTAACATATCCGGACAAGTCACTTGGAGGTTTAGTGAACATCAAACTGCGTTCTTCTTCCATCCCTTTAAATTCTTCGGCCGCATGCTTATACTTTTTATATTCTAAAAGCTTCTCCACAAGCTCATCTCGTGGATCTTCTTCAAATAGTTCCCCATCTTCATCGATCAATTGTTCATCTTCATGCTTTGGCAGCAACATTTTACTCTTTATAGCAAGCAGCGTTGCAGCCATTACCAAATATTCGCTGGCCACATCCAATTCAAGGTGCTGCATGGTATGGATGTAACCTAGGTATTGATCTGTAATATCTGCCATGGGAATATCGTAGATGTCTATTTCAAGTCGATTTATCAAATGTAGGAGTAAATCCATCGGACCTTCGAAAGCGTCAATTTTTATATTATAACCCATTAAATTACCCCATTTAAATCCAATTGGCCCATAGGCCTATTTCTTTTCCTAATCAAGTATAGTGGATTGCCGCCCTTTATCCAATAATAATAATTTACGGACCTTGAAAAAAGTTCTTTTAATGGAATTGTGACAATTGGGTCGATGCCCAATCACATTCTTAAATACAACATAACCTAGAAATGTAAGAATAGCAGAACAAAGGAGGTACTTATTATGGGTGCAGGTGGTTTTGGACACGGCGGCGGATTCGCCTTTATTGTAGTATTGTTCATTTTGTTAGTAATCGTCGGTGCTTCTTGTTGTTAATGGAAGACTGATGAATCAAGCTGATTGCATTGCAATCGGCTTTCTTTATTTTCCAAGAAAAAATTCTATGCTAAACTTAGAAAGTAAACATTGCAGGTGAAAGGCTATGGAAAAATGGCTTTTCTGCCTTAGATGATACCATCAAAACAAAAGGGGTGCTCCTATTGAATTACGCGGACGACTACCTTTCTTTCCTTGTACATTTCCATGGGACAAGGGATTACTTCGAATGTCATGAAATTCTTGAAGAATATTGGAAGGAAACCGCTCCAAAAGAGCGTGACTCCCATTGGGTCGGCCTCATTCAAATTGCTGTTGCCCTATACCATGATCGCAGGGGAAACAATAAGGGGGCTGTCAGGACCCTAACTAAAGCCCTAGCTAATCTCCACTCTAAAAAGCCCGAGCTCCTAAAGTTGGGGCTTGATTCCGAAGAACTATTCAATTTGCTCGAGAACACCCTCGAACGAATGTTATCCCAAAAGCCATATGAAAGCATTAATCTTCCGATAGCAGATCAAGGGTTGATCGAAAAATGCCAGTCGATGTGCCTGCATGAAGGATACATATGGTGCGCAAAAAGTGACATGGCTAATTCAGCAATAGTTGATAAGCATCTAATGCGCGACCGTTCGGATGTTATTTCTGAAAGGGCTCGACAACTATCCCTTCGAAAAAGAATGGAGGACCGCCCTTAAAGGCTGTCCTCCATTCTCACTTTCATATTCAGATTTCTTCGCACCTGTCAAGAAAGCTTTCCGTAAACTCATTTGCCTTTAATTCTTTGTCAGGATATTGCTCCTTAAGAGCCCTGACCATCATTTTACCGATACCTTGCTTCCGAAAAGATGGATTTACAGATATATGTTGAATCTCAATGTGATTTTGAGAGGCTTCTATTCCGATCAAGCCTATAATCTCTTCATCTTTCCATAAGAACAGCTGTAGATTTTCATCTGTTTCATAATTCTTCATCGTATTCCGAAGCACTTTTATCTCTTTTTCATTTGGCATGAAAGATAATAATCCCATGGCAAATTTCTCATAACTTTTCTTATACTTAATCAACATAATATCCCTCGTTACTAAATAACGTTTTATTATCTACCTGATTCCAATTAATTCGCTTTGAATAATAATCCTCACTTATAACATTTCCATCATACATAAAAACTTCGTACGTTTCAACATCACTTTCAGCACTTGATTTATGGATGTGCTATGTGCTACGCGATAAACAGCCAATATACGATCCCCCACATCAAAGCGATAACAAGCATCATAAGTAAAAGAGTTTTATTACTTTTCCTCATCCCATACTCCCTTTATTAATGGTCCAAATATTTAAATATCGAATTCATTTTACTATAACCTAACACATTCTGACAAATATCCTTGCAATCTTGCTTCGATTTTACTACATTGATAAAGTGATCTTAGGTTCATAGAGTGCCTCTTAGGTATAAAAAACAAGGATGCAATCATTTTTCTCCCTTGAAAGATCATTAGCTTTCTTGGGCCATATTATTTTTTTAAAGAAAATATGTATCTTTTTTATCCTTTGTTTCGTCCAATACTATGAATCTTCATTTAAAGCGCCGCCCTTTAAATGAAAGATACCAATTCAGCAGGAAAAGTTAAGGAGGATTATCATGAAAAAAAGTAATAAATGGGTCATTGTAACTATTTTATTATGTCTATTATTGCCATATAAGGCTTTTGCAGATGCAGCTGTTGGTGAAATGATCGTCACACTTGGTGAAAATTTGACAAACGAACAAAAAAATATGATTTTGTCAGAAATGAAAGCCCCCAATGATGTCGAGGTTTTAACGGTTACAAATGCGGAGGAACATGAATACCTAGGAGATTATATCGCCAGCCGACTGATTGGTACAAAAGCGATTTCATCCTCTGCCATTACACTGGAGGAAAAAGGTACTGGCCTTAAACTGGAGTCGAAAAACATTAACTGGGTCACCGATGAAATGTATATCAATGCTCTGGCCACTGCAGGTGTAAAAGATGCTACCGTTTATGTGACAGCACCTATTCCTGTTTCCGGTACAGCGGCTTTGACAGGAGTCATCAAAGCATATGAGATTTCTTCCGATAAGAAGATTCCGGAAGACGTGAAACAGGCAGCAAATGAGGAAATGGTCAAAACAGCCAAGTTAGGTGATGAAATCGGTACGGAGGAAGCCTCTGCACTGGTAACGAAAATCAAAGAAAATATGGCTGAAAATCCACCAGCCAATACCGAAGAGGTTCGCGATGTTGTCGAATCTTCAGCAAAAGAACTTGGAATCGCCTTAAATGAGGCTCAAGTTCAAAGTTTAATTGATTTATTCAATAAGCTAAAAGAATTGAATATTGATTGGAACGCTGTCGGCGATCAGCTTACTGCTGCAAAAGATAAGCTATCCAATTTTCTGGAGTCCGAAGAAGGTCAATCATTTTTAGATAAATTGAAAGAAGTTTTCAGTAGTTTAATAGACGCGATCAAATCATTTTTCAGCTGATATAAATAAAAAGAGGATGGCCTATGCCACCCTCTTTTTATTCTTTATTCAAGACTGCGGCTTCATGAAGGGCCAAATCCAAATGGATAAGATCATCGAAGGTCTCGCGTTTGATAACTAATCGAGCTTCCCCATTTTCACAAAAGACGACAGCCGGTCTCGGAATCCGATTGTAATTATTCGACATGGAATATCCGTATGCCCCTGTACAAAAGACTGCCAATACATCCCCGCGTCCTGCTTTAGGCAATGGTAAATCCCAAATCAACATATCTCCGCTTTCACAGCATTTCCCAGCTATGGACACTGTTTCTTCTACAGGATCCAGTGGCCGATTTGCAAGAATTGCATCATACTTAGCTTCATAAAGTGCTGGACGTATATTATCACTCATGCCCCCATCAATGGCAACATATTTACGGACATTAGGCACTTCCTTTTCAGAACCGACTTTATACAAAGTCATACCAGCATCTCCGACTAATGAACGACCGGGTTCGATCCAGATTTCAGGCATTCCTAAATCGGATTCGGCAATCAGGTTCTGCACTTCCCTAACGATTTCTTCTACATACTGAGAAGCAGGTAGCGGGTCGTCCTCTTGAGTGTACCGAATTCCGAATCCTCCTCCGAGGTTCAATACCTTTGGTTGAAAACCTATAGTACCATGCCAATCATTCAACTTGCCGATAATTTTTTGAGCGGCAAGAAGGAAACCAGTCGTTTGAAAGATCTGGGAACCAATATGGCAGTGCAATCCTAGCACTTCCAGCCATTCGCTTTGTAGTGCTTGTTTAAGGGCTTCTTCAGCCTGGCCATTAATAAGATCAAAACCAAATTTCGAATCTTCTTGCCCTGTCAAGATGTAATCATGCGTATGGGCTTCGATGCCTGGTGTTACACGAAGAAGGATTTTCACCTTTTGCTCACGATTTGTACAAATCTCTTCTAACAGTTCCAACTCTGAAAAATTATCGACTACTATACAGCCAATTTTATAATCCAAAGCCATATGTAGCTCTTCTTCACTTTTGTTGTTTCCATGAAAGTGGATGCGTTCAGTTGGGAAATTCGCCTTAATTGCCGTATATAATTCCCCTGCTGAGACAACATCGAGAGAAAGGCCCTCTTGATCAGCCAACTGGATCATGGCAATCGAAGAAAAGGCTTTACTTGCATAAGCAACTTGTGCTGATATCCCCAATTCCTCAAAAGTTCTCTTGAACCCTCTTGCTCGTTCACGAATTAGCTCTACATCATAAACATATAATGGTGTACCAAATTTTTCGATCAGTTCGATCGTGTCCACTCCGCCAATCTCCAGATGTCCACGCTCATTGACACCACCGGTTCCGTACAAATGCATGATAGCTTCACCTTCCTGACTTAAAACTAAAAAAAGATTAACAAGAAATGAGGCAGCCTCAAATAAAGAAACCCAGATAGTAGTGAAAAGGGTTCTCTATATGATCAAGCCTCATTCGAATCTAATTGATTATCCCAGTTAAATATTGTTCTCCATGACTGCTTAGTAGTTCGAAAGAAAAGCCAGATTGGTTTTACTTCAAGAAACAAAAGCTCTATCTCTTTGTGAAGCCTTAACTTTATCGCTTTATTCGAATAAAATTAAATTACCACAACTTTTAGACAACATCAACCTTTAGATTTTCTAGGCTGCCTAAATCTATCCTGAGGATGTACAATACTTGGACGCTCCACAGATCCCGGATAAGGTCTTCTAACTATTATATGTGATAAACCCTTCGGTTGAAATGGGAGAAGCGGCCATAAATATGGTGTATTTAACGTTTTTATGCTAGTTAGCAAAATAATGTAGAGTGTGATGCCTATGACTAAGCCAGGTACTTTAAATATAGCAACCAACACTAGGAGCGCTAAACGGGAAATTTTATTCGCAACCCCTAGTTCTAAACTCGGAGTGACAAATGTACCGATTGTCGCTACGGAAGCATAGAGAACCACTTCAGGAACAAATAAACCAACATCTATCGCAATCTGTCCTATCAAAACGGCAGCAACCAAGCCCATTGCCGTAGAAAGCGGGGTCGGAGTATGTACGGCTGCCATCCTTAAAAATTCGATCCCAATATCGGAAATGAAGATTTGGACCACTATCGGTATATGCGTTTTGTCATTTGGACCGATATACTCAAACTTTTCAGGCAGGAGGGAAGGCTCTAAACAAAACAGCAACCAAATCGGCAGCAAGTATAAAGAAACGAAAATCCCCAAAAAACGTACCCAGCGTACCAAGGATCCAACTGCAGGTGCCTGCCGATACTCCTCAGCATGTTGCATATGATGAAAAAGAGTGGACGGGGTAATGATGACACTCGGTGAAGTATCGACATAAATAAGGACATGCCCCTCAAGTAAATGTGTTGCCGCTACATCAGCCCGTTCCGTGTACCTAACCATCGGGTATGGGTTATATCTTTGCTTGACGATGAACTCTTCGATCGTTTTATCAGACATCGTTATGCCATCAACCTTAATACTATTCAATTCCTTACGAACGATTTCTATTAAATCAGGATCGGCAATATCTTTAATGTAACCAATGGATATGTCCGTTTTCGATCGTTCCCCTACATGCAACATTTCGAAACGTAATCTTTCATCCCGTATTCTCCGTCTGGTTATAGCCGTGTTAACGATGATATTCTCAACAAAACCATCCCTTGATCCACGGACGACTTTTTCCGTATCGGGTTCTTGCGGCTGTCTCCCGGGATAACTCCTGACATCCACAACCAATCCTATTGGTTTACCATCAACAACAATGACTATTAAACCGGATAATACCTGATCAACAAGCTCATCCATCGTCTTTATTTCTTCAACGGATTGGTGTACGAGCAAGTCTTTGACTACATCAAAAACTTTAGTAGTCAAGATTTCAGCATTTTTGTTATGGATTAGTGAGTCGAGGATTTCAATGATGAATTCTGTATCCGTCAACCCGTTTATATAATAAAGATGCACATCTTTTCTAAGGACCTTTATCTTTCTTACCCCTAAGTCAAAGCTGACGCCAAGACCTACTCTCTCTTCCATGAACGCATCTACTTCCGCTACCCTACTCGGAATCGGTTTCATTTCTTCTGGTTTTTCTGAAGTCATCATGACCACTCCTTTCCAATATAATTTCCACCGCTAGCTTCGTTATCGGTGCTCCTCTTTTATAATCGTCCTGATGGGACATTTTACCGATATCCCCTATCCCAACTACTATAGGTACATGTAATTGATCGATGCAATACACCGTATCTCCTGTTATCTTGCCCAGTTCAAATTCCTCGGCGCCGTATTTATCCACCCCGTTCGGTGTCAAATTCCCGTCCCGGTCGATACAGATATCAACCTTGGTCCATTCTTCCCTTCTAGTCTTTGAAGCAACCGCAATCACTCCAAGGACAATAATATCAGGATGTTCGGCAACTACTTTCATCGCTTGTTCACCGGATCCTTCACCGATAAATCCGCTATCATCAAACATGACCAGAACAGGATCATTCTTCGCCTTCTTTATTAGTCCAACAAGCTCCAAGCCCGTATATCGTGATGGATTACCTTGCGACATGGAGATACATCGTCCCCCAATTTCCTTGGCGACAAGTTCGACAGCCCGTTTAGCATACTCATCTCCATCCGTAATCAATATCACTTTTCGTTTGGTCACCATCTTGAGCCTACCTTTCATAACCAGGAATAGTTACCTTAAAAACTTATAAATCGACAAAATAAATCCATTGGAATAAAGAACCCGCTATCTTCCCCAATACGAGTGCCATTAACAGATAAATGATTTTCTCTTGTATACCGATTCGTTTAGACAGAACAGGAAATACATTCAGAACTTCAGTTAAGGCAGCAGCAAGCATCCCATTAAAGATCCCGTCAGCCAAACCGATCGGAATTAATAAAAAATGCGGAAGGGAAAATTCCGTTTCCTGCAATCCGAACCATGTTCCCGCGACAACCCCGGCAATGATAGCTCCTTCGTAGTAATGTATCATTTTCATTGTTTTGGTCAGCTGAGTCAGTCTCGGAATCACCCCAAGTACAGTTAAAAACGCTACAAAACCGGCACCTGTAGCAAAACCTCCAGCTAAACCGACAAAGATTCCGAAGATAATTTTACCTGTCATCAAGATGGCGCACGTTCTCCTTATTTTCATTCATGGCTACATAACGGTCCAAATCCTGCTGATAGTTGAACATTTCAACCTCGAGCGGACTGGGTTCCTCATTGAAGCGTTTTTTAAAAAAGTGATTAAAAAATAAAATCATGCCTAAACCAAGGCCGAAGCTATATGGAATTTGAATCAATAGCGGCTTTTCATCCACTTTTCCGGTTATGATCGTGAAGATTTTTTGATGCACTTCCCCCATACTGACATCAACATGAAAATTCATGATGGTTATACCACCGCCGATAAACAACAAGAACCAGACTAGGGTGAAAGCCAGGATTGACATTTTCTTTTTCGAGAGGATGACTTCAATGATGGTTTGGGACGGTCCGAATGTCTCCACTTCAATACCCGGATCCACTTTGCGAATGGCCATGATAACTTGAGCCAAATCAATGACAATAATATTCTTATCTTCCTTCTTGACCGTTAATAATAAGATTTCTTCAATTATTTGAATCTCTTCTTCAGGTCCGATTATCCTTGCAATATCTTTTATCCTCACCGGTTGATTTCCATTTACTTGAACACGGTTCCTCATCCTGATATATACAACTGCCACTATCATCACATCCCGACCTTTTATTTCCTTATGCTAGTAGTATGGATTGTAAACAGATTGAAAATGCAGGAAGTGACTGATGTCCAAATATTACTAACTGCAAACAAAAAAGGACAAGCTGCAATAACAGCATGTCTCTTTAAAATTTGACCGTTGATTGGAACGTAGGGCACTTGCTTTCCGCGGGCGGTCCGGGAGCCTCCTCGGCGCCTTTGCGCCTTGCGGAGTCTCCCTTGGGCGCGCTTTTCCCGCAGGAGTCTTGAACACTCGCTCCAATCAACTTTGTCTTAACATTTAGATAGAACTCCTTTTACCTACAGCGAAAGTTCAACTGATCCTGAGAGCTGCTACTATGTGAAAGATGAACGAACAAATCAGTTTGCCTATTTGTTTCATGCGACAGCAGAGCGCAATGGATTTGTGTTGGTGGGCGATAGTTCACCCGTCAATATGCAAGATAGTCTTATCTTAGAGCCTCTGGTTGAACAAGTGATTGATAAAGTAGGAAAACCATAAGCAGTTGCCGCAGATGCAATAGAAAAGCATGGGCGTTGGACCACTTTAAGGGGACTTAAAATACTTTCGCTGCCATGAATGTAAAGAAGATGGCCAACTGAACTTGGCGGGCCAGAAAATGACCTAAATAATGACTTCAGAGGGTCAATATTCTCTATACCTGCTTCAAATCCATTAAAAATCAAAAAGGTTTCGGAATGAGATCATTCCGAAACCTTTTTGTCTAGCACCTGAGACACGCTTCCATGACAGCATGTCTCTTTGATTTACATCCATAAATTAATGGGTTGGGAAGAAAATCAGTTGAACCAAAAATATTAATCCAAAAATATAAATGAGTGGATGAACCGATTTTCCTTTCCCACTGAATACCTTCATTAGTGGATAGGTAATGAACCCTATGGCAATCCCCGTTGATATGCTTGAAGTAAGCGGCATCGTTAAAATGATTGCAAAAGCTGGAAATGCTTCATCGAAAATTTTCCAGTTGACCTTAGCTAGCCCCTCCATCATGAAGCATCCTACGATGATCAAAACAGGAGCAGTGATTGCTTGAACTGAAGAAATCGCAGATATTAATGGAGAAAAGAAAATCGATACAGCGAACAGGATCGCCACAACTGTAGCCGTCAATCCGGTGCGCCCACCTGCAGCCACACCCGTGCTCGATTCAACATAAGCAGTTGAAGGACTTGTTCCAAACATTGAGCCGACTGTCGTTGCAATCGCATCACCTAAAAAAGCTTTTTTGGCACGAGGGATCTTTCCATCCTTCGTCAGTCCTGCCTGTTCCGTTACACCGATCAATGTACCTGTCGTATCAAAGATCGTCACAAGTAAAAAGGCGAATACAACTGAATATAAAGAATGGGTGAAGACTCCAGCAATATCGATATCGAAAAATACCGGTGCAGGAGGTACGGATAAGACGCCATCAAAATTTAGCAAACCGATAAAGTAGCCGATAACTGCCGTAATGATCATACCAATAAAAATGGCCCCTTTGATATTGCGGGCCATAAAAATCAAGGTAATGAATAAACCTACCAACGCTAAAACGGTTCCAGGCTGATGCAAATCGCCAAGAGTCACCATCGTTGATTCATTAGATACTACGATTCCCGCATTTTTCAAACCGATAAACGCGATGAATAAACCAATTCCGGATGTGATTCCATATTTCAGTGAGTTAGGAATCGCATCAATTATCATTTTGCGCAAGCTCGTTACGCTAATTAATAAAAAGAGCAAACCGGCGATGAAAACCGTTCCAAATACAGTCTGATATGAGAGGCCCTGTGCCCCCACTACGCTAGCAAAATAAGCATTCAAGCCCATCCCCGGTGCTATCGCAATCGGGTATTTTGCTACGAGCCCCATGATAAGGGTACCTATGACCGATGATATGACCGTTGCCATGAAAACTTGTTCAAATGGAATCCCGATTGAAGACAATAAAGCCGGATTCACAATTAGGATATAAACCATAGTCAAAAATGTCGTAACGCCCGCCATGACTTCTGTACGGACACTCGTTCCATTTTCTTTCAGGGAGAAAAACCTTTCCATAAACATATTTAGACCTCCAGATCTAAAGGAAACACCGACAACCGTTTGCACGAAATAACAAGGTGTCCTAAAATTGTACTGCATCGTCGCTTTTCCTGGTTAAATATTCGTTGAATGAAAGATAAAAAAACGAATGAAAAACGCGACCTTTACTATAATATTCGTTTTTAATTGTAAATTCAACTAAAAAATTTGATTCCCATACATATTTCCATAAATTTGACTCCTAACTATTCACGAGGGTCCATTACTTTTACTTTTTCCTAAAATCGTGATTTATCTTCAGCCAAATAAAAAAACCACATGAATCACTGATTCATGTGGTTTTTCATTTGCTGAAGAATCTTCTTTTCCAGCCTTGACACTTGAACTTGAGATATACCAAGCCTGGCCGCTACTTCCGACTGTGTCTGATCTTTATAATACCTCAGGAAAACAATCAGCCTTTCACGTTCATTCAATTCATGAATCGCTTCTTTCAATGCGATTTGATCAAACCAAGATGTTTCGTTATGGTCGGCAATCTGGTCAAGAAGAGTAATCGGATCTCCATCATTTTCGTAAACCGTTTCGTGGATGGATGAAGGGCTCCTGCTAGCTTCTTGAGCCATGATGATTTCCTCTGGCGACAGCTCAAGATGTTCCGCCAATTCATTGACAGTCGGGACCCGACCATACGTCTTGGAAAGTTCTTCTTTGGCCCTGCGAATTTTATTCGCCATTTCTTTCAAAGACCGGCTCACTTTTACCGTTCCGTCATCACGGATAAAACGTTGGATTTCACCAATGATCATTGGTACAGCATACGTTGAGAATTTCACTTCAAACGATAAGTCAAATTTGTCCACGGACTTCAAAAGACCTATGCAGCCAATTTGATAAAGGTCATCCGGTTCATAACCTCGATTGAGGAATCTTTGCACTACTGACCATACAAGCCTGAGATTGCTATTGACAATCAAGTTCCTTGCATCTTGGTCACCGCTCTGGCTGCGTTGAATCAAATTCCTCAATTCCTCATCTTTTAAATGGGGCTGGCCTTTTTTGCTCTTCTCGTTTTTAACCTCCACATCCATATGCAAGTCTCCCTTAATTGCACAAAGCTCTGCTTGTAGTTAAGTGCTTTTTTAATCGAATGATCGTGCCTTCACCCTTATGGGAAATTATATTGATTTCATCCATGAAGTTTTCCATGATGGTGAATCCCATACCGGAACGTTCAAGTTCGGGCTTTGTCGTAAATAACGGCTGTTTAGCCTCCTCGACGTCCTCAATGCCCAGTCCTTCATCCCGAATGGTCAATTCTACTGTATCACCTTCGATGACCACTGAAATGTAGACCCAACCTTCCGGATCACTCTCATACCCATGGATAATCGAATTCGTAACGGCTTCTGACACGACAGTTTTGATTTCTGTCAATTCATCCATCGTCGGGTCCAATTGGGCAATGAAAGCCGCAACAGTTACCCTGGCAAAAGATTCATTTTGGCTTAGTGCGGAAAATTTCGTTTCCATTTTATTTTTCATTTTAGGCAACCCCCAGTCTTTGCAAAGCGTTTTTTTCGGATAGTTCCATTTTAACAATTTTAAACAACCCTGACATCTCAAATAACCGCTTTACTGCTGGAGAAATTGCACAGACCACCATTTCACCTTGCTTTTTGTTTACCTGCTTATAACGCCCTAAAATAACTCCGAGCCCTGAACTGTCCATAAAATGCAATTCTTCCATGTTGAGAATAATATGCTGGATGTTATGCTTTTGAATGGCTGCCTCTGCCTGGTTTTTCAATTTTTCTGCTGTATGATGATCCAAATCACCTTTGAGACGAATGCACAATACGCGATTTTTCGCCTCCATATTAATCGTAAGACTCACTATATACAGCCTCCTTCACTGTCTTGTAATGAGTCAAATTCTCTTTTTTACCTGCCGATTCCTTCTTAACAGCAAAACTAGTGGAGTTTCGCCTAAATTAGTACTATTACCAGGCATTGCGACAATTTATTCTATTTTGCTTGAGAAAACATGCCGAAAGCACGTTTATACAATTGCCACCAGCTGGCATTTTCAACAGATTCCTTCGCGATAATTGGAGATTCGACATACACCTTACCGTTTTTCTTCAATTCAAGCGTACCAATTTGATCACCTTTTTTTATAGGGGCTTTCAAATCTTTATCAAGAGTGACTTTTTTTGTGAAGTCCTTTGCCGTTCCGTTCTTGGCTGTCAAAACTGAAATAGGTTCACTTGTCACTCCCACCACCGCTTTCTTGTGGCCTTTACTCACCCTTGATTCACCTAACACCTCGCCGCGTTTATAAATCGGATATGTGATGTATTGTGAAAATGCATAATCTAGCATCTTGGTGACCTGAGCGTTTCGTTCCTTTGGAGTATCGGCTCCAAAAACGACTGCAATGACACGCATATTCCCTTTTTTTGCAGTGGCTGTCAGACAGTATTTCGCTTCATTAGTGAACCCTGTCTTTAGCCCATCCACTCCAGGATAAAATTTTACTAATCTATTCGTGTTAACAAGCCAGAACTTCTTATCGGTGTTTTCACGGAGATAATCTTCATATGTACCCGTGAATCTTGTAATCGTATCGTATTTCAATAGTTCCTTCGCCATGATCGACATATCATGGGCCGAGCTGTAATGATCTTTAACTGGAAGGCCTGTCGCGTTTTGGAACTTTGTATTTTTCAAACCTAAGTCTTTCGCCTTTTTGTTCATTTTTTTAACAAACTCTTCTTCGGAGCCGGCAAGACGTTCAGCCATCGCAACCGATGCATCATTCGCCGAACCAATCGAGATGCCTTTAAGCATTTGTTCTGTGGTCATTTCTTCACCTGGCTCGAGGAAGATTTGGGACCCTCCCATCGATGCTGCATACTCACTTGTCCTGATTTTCTCCTTCATGCTTAGTTCGCCTTTATCGATCGCTTCCATGATCAGCAGCATTGTCATGATTTTCGTCATACTAGCCGGTGAAAGACGAATGTCTGCATTTTTATCATACAGAATGGCGCCTGTATCCCGTTCAATCAAAATAGCGGATTTAGCATTGGCCGCCAAGTCGACTCCTTTATCTTTAGCTGCTTCTGTATGTGGGATGCAAAAGCCTATTGCTATTAATACGGTTATAAATAGAGAAAGAATCCGCTTCATCTCCATACCCTCCAATCTTGATATCATTTATTTTTTCCATTAAACCCATTTTTATACAATTAAAGATGAATTTTGAACATACATTGAATATCAGTACCAATTAACAAAAAGCAAAAGAGGATGCGCATGGGCATCCTCTTTTTTAACATTCATTGGAAAAACACAAAAAGGTCACCCTGAAAAAGGGTGACCTTTTTAAAATCATTTATTCCATGATTTCTTTATAGATTAGGGTAGGTTTTTCGACCTTCTCTTTTGAAATCGCAATGCTTTCATACAATTTTTCTTTTACTTTTGTAACATCTTCAAAATTGCTGTAAATCGTCACAAGGGATTCACCTTTTGCCACTGTTTCCCCGATTTTTTTACGGAGTACAAGCCCGACTGCCAAATCGATCTCTGATTCTTTTGTAGCTCTCCCGGCGCCTAAAAGCATAGCTGCCGTTCCCACTTCATCGGCGATGATCTCCGATACATATCCATCCTCTTTCGCTTCTAGCTCGAAAGTATGAGCAGCCTGTGGAAGTTTTTCCGGCTGATCTACAACCGAACCATCGCCTCCCTGAGCTTCTAAGAAAACCTTGAATGAGTTTAGTGCAGAACCATCTTTTATCGCATTTTCAAGCAAGGTTCTTGCTTCTTCCAGCGAACTTGCCTTTTTGGCAAGGTATACCATATGACTTCCTAGTGTTAAAGAAAGTTCCGTTAAATCTTCCGGGCCTTCCCCTTTAAGCGTATCGATGGCTTCCTTCACTTCTAATGCATTTCCGATTGCGTATCCCAGCGGTTGGCTCATATCGGAAATGACAGCCATTGTGTTACGCCCGACATTGTTCCCGATGCTCACCATTGCATGCGCTAATTCTTCAGAATCTTCGAGAGTTTTCATGAAAGCGCCAGCTCCTGTTTTAACATCGAGTACGATTGCATCAGCACCAGCGGCGATTTTCTTACTCATGATCGAACCAGCAATCAAGCCGATACTGTTAACGGTAGCCGTAACATCGCGCAATGCATATAACTTTTTGTCCGCTGGAGTCAGGTTACCACTTTGTCCAATGACAGCTATTTTATTTTTATTCACAAGCCGAATGAACTCGTCATTTTCGATTTCAACATGAAAGCCCTTTACAGATTCCAACTTATCGATCGTTCCGCCTGTATGGCCAAGACCCCGTCCTGACATCTTTGCAACCGGAACACCTACCGCAGCAACTAATGGCCCAAGCACGAGTGTTGTGGTATCCCCAACACCGCCTGTTGAATGTTTATCGACCTTGATTCCTTCAATCATCGATAAGTCGATTTGATCGCCTGACTCGACCATTGCCATGGTTAAATCAGCACGTTCCTGCTCATTCATCCCTTTGAAATAAACAGCCATTGACCAAGCACTCATTTGGTAATCAGGTATCGTTCCATCAGTAAACCCTTTGATGATGAACTGTATTTCTTCTGTAGAAAGAGCCTTTCCATCCCGCTTTTTCTCGATTAAATCTACCATTCTCATAATAGAATCCCCTCTTTTTTAAGACACCGATACTCTCAGGTGTACTTGTATTTTTTTGATCATTTTATATGTCTTTAACGATGTGCTTCACAAAATCCAGAAAACTGCTTTTCACTTTTTCCGTCGTTTCAATTACCTCTACATGCGACAAAGGCTGATCGAGAATGCCTGCCGCCATATTGGTAAGGCATGATATTCCGAGCACCTTCATATCGCTATGTCTAGCCACGATAACTTCTGGAACCGTTGACATCCCAACTGCATCCCCGCCAAGGATTCTTGCCATTTTCACTTCTGCAGGCGTCTCATATGTCGGACCTGAATTCCCGATATAGACACCTTCTTTAATATCCAACCCGAGTGTTGATGCGATTTTTTTAGCTTGAGTCCGCAGCCCCTTGTTATAAGCTTCTGACATATCAGGGAACCTAGGCCCAAAACGCTCTTCATTAGGACCGATCAATGGGTTTGCCCCCATTAAATTAATATGATCCGTAATCAGCATCAAGTCGCCTGGTGCGAAGCTTTCATTAACACTTCCAGCAGCATTGGTTACAATTAATTGCTCAACGCCAAGAAGTTTCATAACCCGTACAGGAAATGTGACTTTCTCCATGGAGTAACCTTCATAAAAATGAAAGCGTCCTTGCATGGCTACAACTTTTTTGCCACTTAATTGACCAATGACAAGTTGTCCTGCATGTCCTTCAACAGTCGATACCGGAAATTCCGGGATATCGTGGTATGGGATCGTTATGGGATTTTCAATTTCATCTGCCAATACTCCAAGTCCAGAACCAAGAATCAATCCTATCTCCGGGGAGCCTTCAATCTTATTTTTTATAAATGCAGCAGCTGTCTCTATTTTATTAAACATCTATTTAATCTCCCCTTCATTTATATCGCCCAATATATTTTTCCCGAAGGCAGGCATTTTCACATCAAAATTAGCAGCGACCGTCGCTCCGATGTCAGCAAATGTATCTCTTACTGGAAGCTCGGCACCTTTAGTAAATCGTTTGGAATAGACTAATAATGGCACATATTCACGTGTATGATCGGTTCCTTCATGAACCGGATCATTCCCGTGATCGGCAGTTATGATCAATAAATCATCCTCATGTAGTTTATCGAGAACTTCCGGCATCCGAGCGTCGAATTCTTCCAAGGCTTTTCCGTATCCCTCTGGATCGCGGCGATGTCCGTATAAAGCATCGAAGTCGACTAGATTAAGGAAGCTTAACCCTTTGAAGTCCTGTTCTATCGTTTGAATTAATTTATCCATTCCATCCATATTAGATACGGTCCGTAAGGATTCAGTTACACCTTCTCCATCAAAAATATCTGAAATTTTCCCGATTGCGAGAACATCATATCCGGAATCTTTCAATTCATCCATAACTGTCCGGTTAAAAGGCTTCAATGCATAATCATGACGGTTAGGCGTTCTTTTGAAGCTGCCTGGCTCACCTGTGAATGGTCTAGCAATAACGCGTCCAACCTTATACTCATCAGCCATTGTCACTTCACGTGCAATTTCACAAACCTTATATAATTCGTCTATCGGCACGATGTCTTCATGTGCAGCAATCTGTAAAACGGAATCAGCTGATGTATATACAATCAATGCACCCGTCTTCATATGTTCCTCGCCAAGTCTTTCAATGATCTCCGTACCGCTGGCTGGGACGTTCCCAATAATTCCACGACCCATTTTCGCCTCAAGTTCATTCACTAATAACTCAGGAAAACCATTTGGAAATACACGGAATGGAGTGGATATATTCAACCCCATGATTTCCCAATGTCCAGTCATCGTATCTTTACCTGTAGATGCTTCTTTCATTTTCGTATAGTATGCGAGCGGTTGCTGAGCTTTATCAATCCCTTTTATTTCACGGATATTTCCTAAACCCAATTTTGCAAGATTCGGCATGTTCAAACCATTCATTTTATCTGCGATATGGCCGAGAGTATCAGCCCCTTTATCACCAAATAAATCTGCATCAGGTGCTTCGCCAATCCCAACTGAATCCATAACGACTACAAATATTCGTTTAAATGCTGAATTCCCTTTCATGTTCATTCCTCCTAAAATAGTAAATCACTTTTATACTCTCTATTTTACCCTTATATCGCTCCGTTACTCTTCAATAAAATGAAATCACGAGAACGTCAGAAGTCTGACCTCTCTACATTGTAAACGATTACTATGTTGGAAACAAATAATATATTTCAGAAAAAAAAAGCTAATACATGTATGACCAAGAACCATTAGCTGCCTTATAGTCCAGTCCATATTGTAAAAAGGCCGATCCTTTAACTGCCTTTCAGTTAAATTCACAGCCTCTCTATCATTCTGCCATTCTTCTAAGCTCGCGGATGGAATTTGGAATATACATCCTTGATCCTAACGTTCGTAATATGTGTATAAATCTGTGTTGTTGAAATATCCGCATGCCCCAGCATTTCTTGGACGGCACGTAAGTCTGCCCCATTCATCAATAGATGTGTCGCGAAAGAATGTCTTAGTGTATGCGGTGTGATTTCTTTTTCTATTTGTGCCGATTTTACAAGTTTTTTTAGAATCTTCCAAAATCCCTGTCTTGTCAGCCTGTTACCATGATGATTCAAAAAAAGTGAATCTGTTCTGTGCTTGTGACTGGCTAATTTCCCTCGGGAACTCTCCAAATAATGTTCAATCGCACCCAATGCCGTTTGTCCAATCGGAATGATTCTCTCCTTATTTCCTTTCCCGACACAACGGACAAACCCCATCGATGCATGTACATCACTTACATCCATGGATATCAACTCACTAACGCGCATCCCTGTCGCATACATCAATTCAAGCATCGCCTTATCGCGCAGGCCGAATTCGTCCATGAACTTCGGGGCTTCCAATAACGCTTCAACCTCTTCCATGCTTAATACTTTCGGAAGGGTTCGTTCCGGTTTCGGCGTTTCTATATGTATGGACGGATCCTGATCGGTTACTTTTTCCCTTAGAAGAAATTGATGAAAGGACCGGATCGAGGCAATATGACGTGCTACCGTCTTCGATGATTTTCCTTGATCCTTCAATTGAACGAGAAAATGCAAGATGTTCACACGCCGGGAATCATTCCATTCGGTAATGGATTCAACATCTTTCAAATAGCTCCAATATGATCTTAAGTCACGCTCATAGGAAACGAGCGTATTCTTGGCCAGTCCTTTTTCAATGGTTAAAAAATGAATAAAATCCCTGATTTGATTCTCCATATTCATTACTCCCCGTTTAAATAAAACAACATTAAGCGTTCCAGCCATGCATCCTCACCCGTATCAACAGCCTTCGATACTTTCACAGCCATTCCTTTGGGTTCATCATAACGATGATAATTTTGATATTCCTGATTTAACCATACCATTCCTATATAAAAAAGAACAGTGAAGCCAACAAAGAGAACCATCACTTTAGCCGTATGCAAAACAAGCGATAATGTCGTTTTCATCTTCTTTCCCCTCCCATTCAATCCTTTGTATCAATCTATGCCCAACAGGACAAGTTTTATACGCGTTTCGGTAAGGGGAAAGGAAAAACTGCCTTTACGTGAGAAAATTCATTCCTTAAAACGGTTTTCTTGATGCCTTTGCAAAAGATTCTAAAAAACGCAGAAAACCTTCTCCATTAAATGGAAAAGGTCACACTTCATTCACCTTTATTTTCTTCTTTGTCATGGCATCGATGACAAATGCCATGAAAGGTTAATCTATGGTCTTTTATCTTGAAGTTCCATTCGCGTTCCACAATGGCTTCCACGTCTTCAAGTAAGTCTTCCTGGATCTCATCTACCGCACCACATTCCACACAAACAAGATGATGATGGAAATGCGCAGCTCCTTCTTGTCTTAAATCATAACGGGAAACCCCGTCTCCAAAGTTAATTTTATCTACTATCTTCAATTCAGTCAGCAACTCTAGCGTACGGTATACTGTTGCCAATCCAATTTCCGGCGACTTTTCTTTGACAAGGAGGTAAACGTCTTCTGCGCTTAAATGATCCTCTTCGTGCTCAAGTAAAACGCGGACGGTCGCTTCTCGCTGAGGCGTTAATTTGTAGCTGGACGAGTGCAACTGCTTTTTTATCCTATCAATTCTGTTTTCTATTTCCATACCTAATATTCCCTCCCGCGCCGCTATCTTATCCATTATATCAAAAGAGGGAAAACTGTCAAAATAGATTTCTTGTTAATGATAAAAAAATTTGCGATAAAAGCAAATCTCCGTCAATGACCCAATAAACTTACGACGTTTTTCATTAAAGAAGGTGATAGATACGCTTCAAATGCTGCAGCTGTAATCAAAAACAATCCTGACAAAATCAATGAGAAAATATACCGTGAAATTATTGGCTTCAGCGGCTCACGGATCTGCTTAAGGAAAATCCTGCTGATCATTTTCATTGATAGTGAAACAGCAAGGACGGTTATCACGATGAATATCGGCACGATGAATATATTTTGGGGCAGAATGGAGACAAATGATAATAAGAACCCGCTCCATCCCATTTGATTGACTAAAAATCCGACTGTAAATCCAACAACCATTCCTTTTATAAATAACAAAACCAAAATGACCGGCAAACCGATGACCGAAATTCCCAGAATCCAGATGAGGCCAATATATTTTATATTATGCATAATACTTTGGCTGAACATATCATGCGAAGAGGCAAATTCACCTTTGGATACTTGTCCGAAAAATTGAGATAAATAATAGAACAAGTCCTCCTTTTGGGTAAAGCTCAAACTATTCACAAGTACTGCTCCAAAAATGACACCCATCAAAAAAAGCACAGTGATAAAGACATATAATGAGGAATGTTCGTTAATATGTTTCATTACGGCATTTTGTACGACAGATTTTTTTTTCATCTTTCATCCTCCCAACTCCGCTTACTAGAATCTATGTTTTCACTCTCTCATTTATGCTAAGAAAACATTCTCCGTCCGGCAGAACATTTTCAATTGAATCCATGTTATAATTTTCCATATCTATTACGAGGAGGTAGGCGATGAAAGCTATATTAATGGATTTCCCAGAAAAAATTGAAACCCAACGATTATATCTTAGGCCCTGTTTGCCTGGCGATGGCCATGATGTTTACGAAGCCCTCGTTCATTCTAAACCCGAATTAAAACAATGGCTGCCATTTGCCCATCAGGATGCGTCCTTGGAAACGTCCGAACAGAACGTTCTAAAATCACATGCGGACTTTATTTTAAAAGAGGATATCAGACTTCATATTTATAGGAAGGAAGACGATCAATTCGTTGGCTCCACTGGTCTGCACCGAATTAACTGGGATATCCCAAAATTTGAAATTGGTTATTGGATTGATACGAGGTTCAGTAAAAAAGGATACATAACGGAAGCGATAGATAAATTAACCAAATTCGCTTTTTATCATTATGGCGCAAAGCGGGTCGAAATCCGTTGTGACCTCAATAATATTGCCAGCAAACGTATCCCCGAGAAGCTAGGGTATACCCTTGAAGGAACTTTGCATAATGACTGCCTAAGTGCAGACGGCAAGGAATTGCGGAATACCTCCATTTACGCAAAAACAACAAACTAAAAAGTCCTGACAGATGACAAGCTCATCTACAGGACTTTTTTTGTTCGATTATATTCAACTTTCCCTTTTGACCTTTCCGTATTTGCCTCCGCCCCCTACTTCAAAAGAAAGGGTCCCTTTTCTTGCAGAATCGATGTAGGAGGCCAATTTTTCAGGAACGATTTCCTTGAGCTGCTCAAGCGTAACTTCATGAAGGATATTCATCTCGGTCCCAAATGCCTCCAGTAGTTTTTCCATGGATTTAGGTCCCAATCCAGGGATGAAGTCGAGTGGTACTTGATGGATATAAGGCGGTCTTTCCCTTCGATGGCTTCCATTCATATTGGAAAGTTCTTCAATCCGTAACGATACCCCTTTTATAATGGATTTATTCCCACATTCAGAACATGGTTCACTATCCCTCAATACCTGGTGTAAACAAGCTGAACATACGGTTTGATGATATTTTCCCAATAATGGGTTCAATCCATAATTGGCGGTCACCTTACGATTTTCTTTTTCTCTAAGGGCTTTTTCCAGTTCATTGAAGCTTGGTTCTTCAAGTCGGATTTTTTGATATTCACGAGCAATTTTCCCAAGCGAATGCGCATCGGAATTTGTCACGAATACATAGGATTCCAACTCTTCGATATCCTTGACCATCTCTGTATCTGAACTTAAACCAAGCTCGATGGCATCAATCAGTTTCGGATCGAGTACTTCGGTCAGACTGGATCGCACCCCTTTTCCATATAAGCTTTTAAATGGTGTGAAAACATGGGCCGGGATAAATAGGCCTCCCAGTGACTTGACGATTTTTTGTAACGTTCTCCCATCACAATAAATCCTTTGGGAGCTTAAGGTGATATTTTTAACATGGCCGCCCATCCATGTAGAGAATTCCTTCATTGCTTTTAAAGTTGGAAAATAGGCGAGGACATGGATTGGTCCATTACAATTCTGATCATAAATCTCAATCTCCGAGCCTGGGATGATTGTTGTATTCCTGTACAGAAGGCCGCCTTCAATCTTTTCCGTAACCTCCCCTTCCAGAATCCCCTCTTCGATTTCTTCAATGACTTCAGGAGAATGGCAATCGATGATCCCGATTAAATCAAGACCCTTCCTTTCACTTGCAACTTGCAGCACTTTACTGAAGGTTAATGTTTTAGCACCGGTTATTTTTACGGACCTTCCGCTTCTCGTTCTGCCTATATGGATATGAAGGTCTGCGTAAAACTCTTTCATTTATGAAGTCATTGCCTCTTTCAAAAGCAGATACTGAACAGCATATGCCGTTTTGGCATCCTGGATTTTCCCGTCAGCCATATATTTTTGAGCTTCCTCCAGCGTGAGTTCAATCATCTCGACAAATTCATCTTCATCAAGTGGTGCCGCATTTTCTTTCTTTTTCAAATTGTGGGCCACATAGAGATGGACCAATTCATCTGCAAACCCTGGGGAAGTATAAAAGGATATGATGTGCTCCATCTTTTCGCATTCATAACCTGTCTCTTCTTCCAGTTCCCTTTTAGCCGACAGAACCGGTTCTTCGCCTTTTTCCAGCTTTCCTGCAGGGATTTCCACCAAGCTTCTCTCCAGCGCTTTTCGATACTGTTCCACCAAGATGATTTTATTTTCTGCCGTAAGCGCTATGATGGCAACCGCCCCCGGATGTTTGACTATTTCACGTTTTCCCGTTTTCCCATCAGGAAGCTCTACATCATCCACTTGCAGGCTGATTACCTTTCCTGTAAAGATTTTTTCCGAAGATAGCGTTTTCTCTTCAAATTTTTTCATCTTGACCACTCCTCTGTTCTAATTGCCGCATGATTCCTCATACATTTTACCATAATAGAGATGGAGGGCGATTTAATGAAAGTTTATGTATTGGAAAAAAGCGTTACTTTATCCGGAAAGAGTTGGGAAATCATTCAAAAACTAAAACAATTGCAAAATCAATATGTCTATATCAATGATTGGATTGCCGACATACACCCACAGGCACCACCCGCTCCTTTAAAACGGATAAAGTGAATTCTTTGAGTGAAATGGTTTTCTCCTTTACAATGAATGTTAAAGGAGTGGATAACATGAAAAAACGCAGACTAGGCAGTTCCGAATTGCTAGTTTCTGAAATCGGGCTCGGATGCATGTCATTGGGAACTGTTGAAAATCAGGCATCTGAAATCATACAGGCCGCTTTAGATGAAGGAATCAATTATTTTGATACTGCTGACTTATATGATTTCGGTGTGAATGAAGAAATCGTCGGAAAGAATTTAAAATCTGTCCGCGATAAGGTATACATAGCCACCAAGGTTGGAAACCGCTGGAACGACAATAAGGATGCCTGGAGCTGGGATCCTTCTGGCACTTACATTAAAACGGCAGTAAAGGATAGCTTAAAACGACTGGGGACTGATTATATTGATCTTTATCAGTTACATGGCGGCACCATTTCAGACAATATCGGAGAAACGGTAGAAGCATTTGAAGAACTAAAAAAAGAAGGCTATATCCGGTATTATGGAATTTCCTCGATTCGTCCGAATGTAATCGAGGAATTCACTGAAAAGTCTGAACCCGATTCCGTTATGATGCAATATAACTTACTAGACCGCCGTCCGGAAGAGTGGATGTCCCTTTTGGCCAACAAACAGATCAGCATCATCGCACGCGGTCCCCTTGCTAAAGGGCTGCTTAGCGAGAGAATGCTTGAAAAGGCAAATGCCGATGGGTACCTTGACTATAGCTATCACGAACTTAAAGATTTGCTTCCGCAATTAAAGGACAAACTTTCTGATAGGAAGTTGAATGAAACGGCGCTTCAATATGTATTATCACATCAAAGCGTCGCTACCGTTGTACCCGGTGCAAGCTCAATACAGCAGCTGCGTGAAAACTGCAAGGCCGCAAACAGCTCTTCACTGTCTAAAACGGAACTTGCTATCTTGGAGCAGTTGACCAAAGCGAACAAATATGAAAGTCATCGGGATTAAAATGATTCAATCAAACTAAATATCATGGACATCGGTAGGCTGCCTTATCTCCGTTTAACCAGCGGGATAGGCAGCCTATTTCCGTTTCCCTCGCTTTTTCTTCGCCATACTGCTCTTCTGTACCCTCTTTCTGTTTTCTATCACTTATCGCTTTGCTTCCCCCAACAGTTTTACCTCCTTTTTCTAAAATATTTGCAAACCAGCAGAGATGGAAAAGTGACGGAGAGCTTAGCCTCCATGTTACCGAGAGTATGCCATTCGAATTGTTTTTCAACTATTCTTTTTCATTGCTATTCTAAAAATGATGTTGTACAATTCAATTGTGCACAATTAAAATACAAAGACAAGGGAGAAATAATGATGACAAAAACTTTATTTACAACGTCTGTAACGGTTGATGGCGGAAGAGAAGGAACAGCAATCTCTGCTGATGGTAACTTTACGGTTGATATAGCGATGCCTGGAACACCAAGGGCCAAACAGATGCCTGAAGCATCCAATCCGGAACAGCTTTTCGCTGCTGGATATGCTGCATGTTTTGATAGTGCTTTGCAATCAGTCGGTAAAATTGAACGCCTTTCATTTGATTCCAAAGTCACCGCCAGTGTCAGTTTATTGATGGGGGAAATGCACCAGTACAGCTTAGCTGTCACTTTAGCTGTGAAGGGATCTGGAATCGATAAAGTGACATTTGAAACACTTGTTCATAAAGCGCATCAAATGTGCCCTTATTCAAAAGCCATCAACGGCAATGTGGACGTCACTATTGAAGTCGATGTAGATTAATAATTTTAAAAAACACTTGGGCTCCCCAAGCGATTCAGACTGTGGACAAACTCGATAATAATGGAGTTGATCTGACCCAATAAATCGCCTAAATAATGACCTTGGAGAGGTCGCTATTCTCTATAACTGCTTTAAACCAATAAAAAATCAAAAAGGTTTCGGAATGAGACCAATCCGAAACCTTTTTGTCTACAAACTAAACGCTTGAGCTATCCCAAGCGTTTTTTTCTTTTCGCTAAAATTTCTGTAATGTTTTCAATAGTTGGAGCAGCGAGGCTTTCAAATCCTCGACCACCTTCTTATCCTCACCCGACATAGCTGAAATGCGATCGGGAATGAAACAAGCCTCTTCATGTAAACCCATTCCTTTTTCCGTCAGCTGAATCATGACAGACCGTTCATCTTGAGTGGAACGTTCACGGACAATCAGACCATTCTGTTCCATTCGTTTTAACATGGGGGTAAGCGTCCCTGAGTCCAGGGCAAGTAATTCCCCTAGTTTTTTGACTGTAAGTGTATCCTGCTCCCATAGTAGAAGGAGAACGAGGTACTGTGGATATGTCACTTCGAGTTTATCAAGCAGCGGTTTATATTTTTTCGTCATTTCCCTTGAACTTGCATAAAGCAGGAAACATAATTGGTCTTCCAGTACATTTTCTATTTTACTTTGCATCAAATCACCAGCTAGTAGTAGTCCATCCGATATGAATGCATATCGAACTTACCTCTAATATAATCGTTATACTTTATAAAATAAAGGAATAGTCTGTTTTTCTAAAGAATGGTTCTTTTTATCGATGAATCAAGTCCAAAAAGGGAGACAGCCCTCTTTCTTATGCCGCTCCTTTTTTTCTTTATTTTATTTATAGTTCTTCCAGTTCAGATTGCTTTCACCCAATAGCTCTTCGAATGATTTGTTTTTCTCACGCTGTTTTCTTTCTGCACGTTTTTTTTCTTCTTCCGCTGCCTTTTTCTCCACTTCAGCCTCATTCAATTCTTTTTGTTTTTGACGAAGCTGGGACATGATATCTTGATTGAGCATATCACCAAGTTTCAATGATGATGAATCTTTATCTTGGTTTTTACTTTGATTTTGATTGCGCGGCTGTTTCTTTTTCATCCTTAAAACCTCCTAGCCAGTATAATGAAATCATTATATCACGATTGCCGTTTTTCTCGTTAGGTTTTCAAAACAGTGTTTTCCCATTTCCCTCATGGTAAAATAAAGAAAATCAACCAAGGAGGAGCATTCATGAAAAAATGGTGGCTCGTAATAGCTGGAATTCTAACCTATATCATCGGCGTCGGCATTTATTTTTCCAATCGGATCATGTACATGAAAAAGAAGGAAGATGATTTTATCCAAAATCGTGAAATCCTGGCTAAACGCCTGATTAGGGAGGATTTCGATAATCTGCCTAAAACGGAAATATGGATACCTTCACCATCCGGATATTCCTTGAAATGTTTATTTATCGAACCGTATGAAACCAATAAGTGGGTAGTCATTTCTCATGGTGTGACGGAGAACAAAGTCAATTCGATTAAGTACATGAATATTTTTCTTAAGCGGGGCTTCAATGCCATCATTTATGACCACCGCCGTCATGGGGATTCTGGTGGCAAGACGAGCAGTTATGGACATTATGAAAAATTCGACCTGAAGGCCGTTATCGATGAATTGAAAAGACGTAAAGGTCCCGATCTTCACATTGGCATTCATGGGGAATCCATGGGGGCGGTAACCCTTCTTTTATATGCCGGAATGCTTGAAGATGGCGCTGATTTTTACATTGCCGATTGTCCATTTTCAAATTTCGAGGATCAGATCAAACACCAGCTCAAGCTGAAAATCCCAATTCCCGCTTGGACCGTGTTTCCGCTTGGGCGTACGTTCATCAAACTTCGTGACGGATATTGGACAAATGAAGTGTCCCCGATCAATTATATGAAAAACATCCGAAACCCCGTGCTCTTCATCCATAGTGAAAATGACAGCTTCATCCCCGCTTCCATGACGATGGAATTATATGCAGCAAAAGAGGGCCCAAAGCAGCTGTATATTGCTAAAAAAGGGGCCCACGCTCAATCTTATAATGAAAATCCACAAGAATATGAAAATCAAATCGATCAGTTTCTCAAACTTGTCTGAGAAGGAAAAGAGAGGGTATCCAAGATTCCCTCTTTGCTGCGTTAGATTTTATTAAAATAGCTCATCCTCGGATTTAAGATTTGATTCGGACTTTTTAACTGAAAGCTGTTCGCTTCCGGCACAAAGTCTATTTTCATGACTTCATCCAGAAAAATCATTTTTGATGTTTCTACGTACAGAGGGAGTCCGTTCGTTTCCGCTTTTTCGGTACCTTCTTCAAGTTCGTTGACCAGCCATAGCGCCGTCACGCCACTTACAACGCAGCCACAGCCATCCGTATCATATTTCAACTGTAAATATCCTTTTTGCCCCTGTACCTTACTGGCTATTTTCTCTGCCGCTCTTTCCGTCCATTCAATATACATGATTACATGCCTCCCGAAGTCTTTGCATTTCCTCATTATAAACGATAAAAACGTTTCTGTTAACGAAACTGCCTGCTTCCTTTTCCTCCGCTAACTGTGCTAACAAGTGCGGATTCTCTTATACCCCGATGATTTCCTTCCATTATGAAAGAGGACGGAAATTGTTTCGAAAATGAAAGGCCGGCTCCGGGAACAGCTCTTCGCTTCATTATTCCATTATCCTTACATCCGCTATATCAGAAAGCCTGATATAATGAGCCTGCTGAAAACGATCGACGACATGAAGCTTTTGGGTGAGCTCATTATAATAATGGATCCTGCCAATTAACAGCTGATACCGGTTTCCTTCATAATGAGCAACCGTGACATCCTTTCTTTCCTCCATCGCTTCCCCCATCACCACATTCATTTCTTCCAGTTGCTGCTCATCCACGATGCGCTTCGCTTCATAGCCATCCTCCACCACCCAATCCCGAAGCATTTTCACATGCTCCGGCAACATCATCGATGTCCATTTGATACGGCCGCGATCACGAATCATTCTTTTCCCTCCCTTCAAATTCAGCCTCACGCCTTATGCCCGCCAAGCAGCCTGCTTCGGTAAACAGCTGTGCCTGCTTCGGTATACGAAACTGCACGCAATAACGATTTGGATCCATATTTATGGCGGATTCGATCAACCGTGTAACTCAACTCCCGCTTCTTCCAGCGCGAAGCATCAAATAAAGTCAGCTGCATCTCGTTATCATCCACAATATTCGAGAGTCTGACCTCTATGCTCCGAACCGTTTTTTGCTTATAGTTCTCACGAAAAAGCTCCAGGCAAACTTTATATAACTCCATCGTAATGTTGGTCGGTTCGCTAATCGAACGCGAACGATGGAAACCTCCGCCAAACTCATCCTTGCTGTAACCAATACTTAAACTGACCGTCCTTCCTGCCTTGCGGTGGGTGCGTGCCCTTCTTCCAACTTCTTCGCAAATTTCCAGCATAACCTGCTTTACCTCATGCTCCTCCTTATAATCCCGCAGCAGAATCTGACTTTTGCCAAAGCTGACCTGTCCTTCGATGATCACTGCCCCCATGTCCGATAAATCTATTCCCCACGCATGATGGTAAAGCTGATTGCCCATAATTCCAAACTTCGCTTCAAGTAATTCAAGATCATAATTGGCAAGCTGCCCAACCGTAAATATTCCCATTCCATGAAGGGTTTTTTCTACGCGCCTGCCGATTCCCCACATTTCACGAAGTGGGGAAATCGGCCATAATTTGCTTGGCACATCCTCATACTTCCATTCGGCAATCCCTACATGTTTGGCTTCCAAATCAAGACAAAGTTTTGCCATAAGCATGTTCGGACCAATTCCAATGGCACAGGGAAGCTGTAATTCCCGTTCGATTTCATCTTTTATCTTTTCAGCTATCACCCGGGCATCTCCCCATAAAGAAGCGGCACCATCGACTTTCACAAAACTTTCGTCCACACTGTACACGTGAATCGCTTCTTTGGGCACATAACGGTTAAACAAACGGGTGATTTCCGTCGCAACCCTTAAATAGGTCGCCATTTTGGGTTCAACGACGACAATTCTTGGATCATTCGGAATCTCGAACATCCGCGAACCTGTCTTGATGCCAAACTCCTTCTTCATCTTTGGAGAAGCCGCAAGCACAATGCTCCCCGTCCTCTTCAAATCACCAACCACCGCTAAATAACAATCAAGTGGGTTCAAACCAAGCATGACCGCTGAACAGCTTGCATAAAAACTTTTCATATCGATACACATAATTGATTGTTTCGGCATCGTCCCATAATCCATCATTTCTTCACCCTAACAAGAATATATGTTCGCTTTTATTATATTCATAACTTTAACCGAATATACGTTCTTATTCAATGGAAGTTTTCATACAAATTTCTACTTTTTAATGTAATTTCCTCGAAAAATATAATCAAACCTAAAAATTGATAAAATAACAAAATATCCCTTAGTATCCATATAGTTTTTTTAAAATAGATAAATTCGTAGCTTGAATAATTTAAACCATGCCCAAATACTTAGTTTTATTAAATTTTTTTACCCATTTCAACAGACTTTCGTCCACATTAACTTTAGTCTTACTACTCATTTTTTGTAATGAAATTGTAACCAAAATTATGTCTAATTGTCATAATGGTATTGTAGGATAATATTGTTAAGAATAATAGAGAGATAGATAGAGAGGAAATGAAAATTATGAAGAAATGGATCGCTTCAGCTGCTGTTGCATCTGCCATGATGCTAACCCCACTGCAAGCCTTTGCAAATATCGGAGATCAAACCCTCAGACCCGGAATGACACATAGCGATGTCAAACAACTACAACAACTTTTAAAAACCAAAGGTTATTTCACATATTCAGGTTCACTGACTACATATTACGGCACCTATTCTGTATCAGCAGTAAAAAAATTCCAGAAAGCTAAAGGATTAACTGCCGACGGAATTGCCGGCCGCGGCACATTTAATGCGCTTGGTGTTTATAAGGTCAATAATACCAGCTTGATCAGCTATGCAAAAACCTTAATCGGCAAACCCTACAAATGGGGCGGGACAACACCAACTGGATTTGACTGTTCAGGCTTCATCTATTATGTATTCCAGAAATCACAAGGAATTACCTTACCGCGTACAGCATCATTACTCTATTCCAATACTGGTTTAAAAGTATCTTCACCATCTAAGGGTGATCTTGTATTCTTTGATACTTCTTCTGGAAGAACAGGAGTATCACATGTTGGGATCTATATCGGAAATGGTCAATTCATTAGTTCTACGTCTTCAAAAGGAATAACCATCACTGATATGGATAACTCTTATTGGAAACCGAAATACCTAGGTGCAAAAACTTTATAAAATCCAGGACATGAGCTCTTTCTTGTGAGCGAATCCCCATAAAATAACCGGACAGAATTCATAAATGATTCAGTCCGGTTTTATTGATTTATTTTATATATAATATTTCATCCGTTAAATCTTCTACAGTCACCATGAATGATGAATCCAAGTTGGAGCGATTCATCATTTCAATATTATACACATGCTCAGAGGGTAAATGGACGACTTCGAGAACCATGAATCGCTGACTTTCCGCTTTGCTGACATGCTCGATGGCAGCAGTGACCACCCTTTGTTCTGCTAAGCTCTTTTCGTCCGTCAAAACAAGAATCAACACCGCTTCCGCTTTCCCAGGAAATGATTCCATGACCCCACCACGGTGCCATGGCTTTACTTTCATCCCGATCTCCAAGTCAGAATAATCGAGGTCTTTACCATGCTGATCTTGAATATCTGTATGGTTGGTCACCTTATAGTACGTCCCTTTAATCAAAATCTTTTTATCGTCAAGATCGGTAATGAAACCATCTTCCCCTTTATCAACAGCCTCATGCATGCTCCAATCAGAGGATTGACTGCTCCCCAGAATAAAGGAAACTAGTATATATATAAAAAGGTTTACTACCATCTTCATGAAAATCCCTCCTAAGAAATAGACGGATTTCCCGATGAAATGGTTACCAATTTATTCAAATAAATTCCTTTTTATTTTCGCACAAAAGGGGAATGTCATTAGACACTCCCCTTTTAGGCTAGACTTTCGTCTTTTTGCGCTATCGAAAGTCTAGCCTATTTTTTAAAAAATGCTTTTTTTCCTAAAGTTTCGGTGATCTTTGGAAACATGTTATACCATTTCCCAGCGAAATCCATCCAGCCAGGGAGATTGATTTCCCTCTTATTGGTCAGCATCACCGCTACGATTTTAGATGCGACATCCTCAGGCTTAAGCATGAATTTTTCAACATTCTTTAAATATGTTCCTGATTCATCCGCAATGTTAAAGAAATTCGTTTCTATAGGCCCAGGATTGACTGTGGTCACAAAAACATGATCTTCCATCAACTCAAGCCGAAGTGCGTTTGAATAGCCAAGAACTGCAAACTTGGTCGACGAATACAAAGTGGATTTAGGCGTGGCAATTTTACCGGCCTGTGAAGCGATATTGATGATATGACCTGATTTTCTCTGCTTCATATACGGAAGCACTAATTTTGTACAGGCCATCAATCCAATCACGTTGACAGCAAACATGGCCTTTGTTTCGTCTAATTCCGTATCCTGGGCTTCTTTAAACGTGCCGAAACCAGCATTGTTGACCAATACATCCACTTCACCTATTTGGGTATGGATGTCATTAAATACCCTATTCACCTGATCGGTGTCTGCAACATCAAGCTTATATGCATATGCATCAACCCCAAATTGGTTGATTAGCTCATTCTTTAGCTGTTGTAATTTATCCAGGCTTCTAGCCAAAAGAACGAGACGGCCTCCCTGCTTTGCCGCTTTGATTGCAACTTCCTTGCCAATTCCTCCGGAAGCTCCGGTAATAACAATTACTTTCCCTTGCAACTTATTCAAAAAAATGAGCCTCCTTAAGAACATTAAGCGATTGAATATAGAATGACTCCAGATTGGATTTCTGTTTCGACTTCACCCAAATCTTCTAAATAGTCCAGTTGACCGACTGTTTCCGAAAGTGTAAGACCGACTTCCTGTAGGTATACTTTCGGAAACAGTTGCTGACACACTTCAAAGACCGATAAAGGCTTATCTTGAAGCATGCTTTTCACCTGCATGGCCCGATTATGCTGCCGTTCGAATCTATATTGAATCAAGTCGGCAACCGCATCACCTGCAACTTCGGATCCATGTCCGGAGTACACGGTGGATATGGAGAATTCCAATAATTTCTGAAGTGATGCGTTATATTGTAGTAACGGACGAGGCCTCAAGCCGCCGGGAAGGAGCGGAGGTTCCATTAATGGGTTAGGTGAAATCTTAGCAAGTAAGTGATCACCTGCAATCATGACACCGTCACTTTCCCGGTAGAAGGATAAATGGCTTTGTGCATGCCCTGGAGTCTCGATCGTTTTCCAGCCTGGAAGGCCAGGAAGCTCATCCCCCTCAGCCAAGTATCCCTGCAACTTCCGTTCACTAAGGAACCTGATTTCATCGCGGTTATGGATCAGTTTACTTTTCAGCTCTTCTGCCACTCCAAACTTCGTGGCATAATCAAGGAAAAAACGATTATGGATTTCAAGGAATTCATCACTGATAGTCAGCCAGCGTTGATTATTTTTATGTCCATAAACCGGAATTTCCTTATCAAAGAAATCAAGAGCACCAGCATGATCAGGATGATGATGGGTCAAGATGATTTGTTCGATATCAGACAGTTTTAGACCCAAATCGCCAAGCCCCTGAATCAAAGCTTCCTTTGATCGTTTCGTTTTGACTCCAGTGTCAATTAACGTTAAAGCATCCCCTTTAACTACGTAAACATTTACATCACCCACTGCAAACGGCGTGGGCAAAGCAATTTTTGCAATATCTCCATTCCAATTCGCCATAATCATTTCCACCTTAGAAGTTATATTTATATAAATCTTTTTATACGTAAGACCGGATTCTTGGAGCACTTATCAAGAAAATGAATGTATAATTACCATTTTACATGTATTTTTAATTACTGTCATTATTTTCACATAATTCATGTCTATTTTTTGACGTCCATGCATATATTATCATTGACATAGTACTGATCTATCCTTCATAATCACAAGTAATTAAAGACGGCATGGCTTTGATTAAGGCCAAGTAAATTTATTGATGGCGTAAAGAGAGTGAAGCTCGGAATGTGCTGAAAGGCTTCACCGCCCCCTCATTATTGAACCTACCTTATGAGCCTTCAGGAAAACCTGACGTAATTCCCGCGTTAGAGGAATCAAGTGCAGCTTTTCTGTTTATTTGTTATGGAAAGGTTGAACAAAGGTGGTACCACGGAAGCTAGACCTTTCGTCCTTTATTGGATGAGGGGTCTTTTTATTTTTCAAAAAAGACCGTAAACAAAAGAAAAGGGAGCGAGAAATATGAAAAAAATCGCATTTATCGGAGCTGGATCGATGGCAGAAGCAATCATTTCGGGGCTGGTGACTCAACAGGTAATTGAACCAGCCAATATTTTTGTAACAAATAAATCAAATGATGACCGGTTTGATTATTTAAAGAAACAATATGGTGTAACCACAACAAGATCGCTTCAACGATTATTACAAGATGCAAACCTTGTCGTACTGGCTGTGAAACCGAAAGATATTTTAGAAACGATGCAATCAATAAAAGAATACATTCGCGAAGAAATGCTGTTCATATCTGTTGTGGCCGGTGTTCATACATCCAGCCTTGAAGGAATCGCCAACAAGGAGTTCTCCATCGTCCGTGCCATGCCTAATACATCAGCAACAGTAGGAAAATCAGCAACCGCCATTGCCGCTAATGGTCATACGAACGAATCGCAATTACAAACGGCCATTACCCTTTTTGAAACGGTTGGGACAGTGGCAATCGTAGAAGAAACTCAGCTCGATGCGGTAACGGGCTTATCAGGAAGCGGACCGGCTTATATTTATTACTTGGTGGAAGCATTGGAACAATCAGCTGAAACAATAGGCCTCGATTCCGAAACCGCGAAGCAACTAATTCTCCAGACGCTGTTGGGTGCAGCCGATATGTTACAAAAATCACCTAAAACACCTGCCGTGCTTAGGAAGGAAGTAACTTCACCAGGCGGAACGACGGAAGCCGGATTGAAGGCACTACAAGCACATCAAGTGCAGGAAGCATTCATTGCCTGTGTACAAGAAGCGACTGAACAATCGAAGCGAATGGGCAATCAAATAAGTAAAGAGCTTGCCAAGTATGTAGTTTCGCAGTAAATGAACATGATGATTTGGCTGTTGACTAGCACGCCGTATAGGCAGTGGCAAGGCAACAGCCTATTATGATTCGAACTGCTTATATAGGAATACAGGAGGCCTAATTTCTTCCGAAGTGAACGTTCACTTTATAATTAGCATATCATTTTCATCAAAACTCCAATCCTTCGAATACGCAACCTCCCAATAGTAACCATCGGGGTCTGAAAAGTATCCGCTGTATCCTCCCCAAAAAACATCTTCAGGAGATTTCTCGATCGTTCCTCCGGCCTTTTCTGCCTTGTTGATCACATCATCCACTTCATCACTTGATTTAGCGTTATACGCAAGGGTAATACCCGAAAATCCACTTTGCTTAGGCGGTTCTTTCTCATTGATGTCTTTAGCCAATTCCTCCAAAGGATATAAAGCAAGTTTCGTCCCCGTATTATTAAAAAAAACAATGGAGGGCTCGTCCTCTTTAATGGATGTATGAAATCCTAATCCATCCCGATAAAACCTTAAGGATTTATTCATATCCTTAACTCCTAAAGTTACAATGTTAATCCTGTTCATACTAGTCCTCCTTTTTTTGTTGTTCAAATGGTAATTCGACATCTAGTTCGAATTTCCTTTTCGCCTTAAATTGACCATAAGAAATACGCCTCCCACCTATTGAACTATAACAAGGAACGTCAAATGCCTCCAAGAAATTTCTTCATTGACCGTTTGCATGCAAATTACGTAGGAAATCCACTTTCTTTGCCGAATGAATACATGTTTTGTCATCTGTAAAGGAATTCCCTCTTCCTTATCGAATTCAACAACCAAAAGGGGGAATCTCGATGAATACAAGTGCAGTTGCCCGGTTACTGAATGTATCCCATAGTACGATTCAACGCTGGGTTACCCAATTGAACATGGAAGTAGAGCGGAATCAACTAGGCCACTACCAATTTTCAGATGATGACATTGCCTTATTGAGAAAAATCCAAGATCAGCTGAACGAGGGTATCATTCTCCAAAAGGTCAGTATATCAGAGAAAAAAATTAGGAAAGCCTCCATCCCGAAACACTCCGAAATGAATAAAGAGCATGAACAACTGATAGAGCGGGTCGTCAGGCTTGAAAATGGACTGAAAACAAAAGCGGATGATGTTGTATCCTATCAACTTTTACAGCATAGAAGTGAAATGGAAGAAATGCATAAACTCGTGAAAAAGCTCGAAGCTCGTATCGAAGCGTTAGAAACACCAACAGTCCAGCCATTTGATTATTTCCTCGCAGCTGAAGAAACTGCCGCCACTAAAAAAACGAAGAAAATACCATTCATAAAAATGATTTTTGGAAATAACAGAAAGAACGATACTTCTTCATGGAACACAGCCGACAGCGATTAATTCGATTCAAGGTCCGATCATAGCCATCTTTCCTATTCCAGGTTCTTCAAGGGATATACATTCGCTTCAAGAACACTACGGATTAATTGCCCCCAAAATAAAAGGCCCTGATCCAAGGTTAATCTTCCACTTGGGTCGGGCCTTTTCATCATTTAAATCAACACTGCACGGTCATTGAGCATTTTTTCACCTTTGATGCGTTGGAATTCGTTAAGCAGTTTTTCAACGGTAAGCTTCTGCTTTTCAGCACCTCTTGCTTCAAAAATGATTTGTCCTTTATCCATCATGATCAAGGAATTTCCAAGATCGATTGCCTGCTGCATATTGTGAGTCACCATCAACGTCGTTAACTTGTTCTTTTCGACGATTTCCTTCGTCAGTTTTGTAACAAGCTCTGCCCTGGAAGGATCGAGAGCGGCTGTATGTTCATCAAGAAGCAGGATTTTAGGATCGGTGAAGGTCGCCATCAACAATGATAATGCCTGACGCTCCCCTCCTGATAATAATCCGACTTTTGCCGTCATGCGGTTTTCCAATCCTAAATGCAAGGTACCCAAACTTTCTTTAAAAAGCTCTTTCCGTTTTTTTGTCACCCCGAAGCCTAACCCTCTTCTATTGGTTCTGCCATAGGCGATCGCCATATTTTCTTCAATTGTCATATGGGGTGCCGTACCAAGCATGGGATCCTGAAAAACGCGGCCAATCATTTTAGCACGAGCATGTTCCTCAATAGCCGACACGTTTTCCCCATCAATGATGACTTCACCGGCATCAGGGAGAATTTTGCCGGATATCATGTTCATCAGCGTCGATTTACCTGCTCCATTACTCCCGATGACTGTTACAAATTCACCTTTTGTCATATGCAATTCCAGGTTCCCTAAGGCTAGCTTTTCATCTGGTGTCCCTTCATTAAAGACCTTATAAATCTGATTTAACTGAAGCATATCCTTCTCCCCCCTTCGTTGAAGTCCCACCATGGCGCATCTGTATTTCTTTGAGACGCCTTTTCTTTCGGCTTTTTTCCTTTTGTTTATCGGTAATTTTCGGAATGACAAGTGCCCCGACCACAATAAGTGCCGTAATTAATTTAACATCACCCGTATCAAGGAATTCCACGCGTAGTGCCAATGTTACGACAATTCGGTAAATGATCGCTCCCCCAATGACCGCAAGTGTCGCACGTGCAATCGTTTTTGAGCCAAATAATGCTTCGCCAATTATGACGGATGCCAATCCGATGACGATGATTCCAATCCCCATGCCAATATCGCTAAACCCGTTATATTGGGCAACCAAGGATCCCGAGAAAGCCACAAGTGCATTTCCAATCGCAAGTCCCAGGATCTTCATGTTACCTGTATGGGCGGAAAAACTCTTGACCATTGCTTCATTATCACCCGTCGCACGTAAAGCAAGTCCGATTTCCGTTTTTAAAAAAGCTGACATTCCAGCTTGAATGATTAAAGCCACAATCAACATAATAATTAGTATGGCCCACGTTTTTGGCAAGCTATCACCGAGGCCCACGATCGATAAAAGACCATTCAACATATTGTCCAGGCCAGTGCCAGCCCAGGCATCCTGAATATTCGTGATAATGGTCGTTTGAGAAAGCAACGGAATGTTAGATGCACCCATAATCCTTAAATTGATGGAATAGAGGGCGATCATCATTAATATACCTGCCAGGAGTGGATTGATTTTCCCTTTCGTATGCAGGAATCCCGTTATTGTCCCAGCGATGAAACCTGCCACCATGGCACAAAATGTGGCCATGACTGGCGAGAAACCGTTAACGATCATAATGGCGGCCACAGAGGCCCCTGTCACAAAGCTACCTTCCACTGTCATATCCGGGAAGTCGAGAATCCTGAATGTTAAATAGACACCTAGTGCCATGATCGCATAAATCATTCCCGACTCAAAAGAGTTGAATAAAGCTGAGAACATTTTTTTTCTTCCTTCCCCGAACAAAAGCAGAGTTTATTTTACAAACTCAGCATCTGCTTTCCATTCTTCTTTTATTTCAACACCCATATCTTTTGCTGCCTTTTCATTGATGACCAATTTCAGTTTTTGTGGATATTGAACTGCGATATCTCCAGGCTTTTTGCCATCCTTCAAGATTTCAACCGCTTTTTGCCCCGCTTCATAACCAATATCATAGTAACTAAAGCCATATGCTGCAAAACCACCAGCTTTCACGGAATCAAGCTCACCGACAAACAATGGGATATCTTTATCATTTGCCACCGAAATGACCGATTCTAATGCGGATACAACGGTATTATCCGTAATGATATAGAAAGCATCGGCTTTTCCGATTAATGATTCCGTTGCCTGTTTAACCTCGGCTGAAGTGGAGACGGATGCTTCCACGACTTTCAATCCCGCTTTTTTCGCTTCCGCTTTCACGTTTTTTATTTGGACGACGGAATTTTGCTCCCCTGTATTATAAACGGTTCCAATTGTCTTGGCGCCAAGTTCTTCTGCTAGGAATTTCATGGATTTGGCAATGGCTTCAGGATGTGAATCCGTCGTACCCGTCACATTTCCGCCTGGCTTATCCAAAGATGTAACAAGCTCCGCCGCTACAGGATCGGTAACCGATGTAAAAACGATTGGTATATCCTTTGTCGCATTCAAAGCGCTTAGAGCACTAGGAGTAGAATTGGCAAAGATTAGATCCACTTTATCCCCAACAAAGTTATTGGCGATCGTTTGACTATTATTTTGATCACCCTGTGCAACTTGAAGGTCATACTTGGCATCAATGTCACTGTCCTTCAATGCAGCCTGGAATCCTTCATAAGCCTGATCCAGCGAATCATGCTGAACGATTTGTGTTACCCCAATGTTGAAGGTATCCTTTTCGCTTTCATCCTTCGCCGTATCTTTTTCCTTGTCATTTCCACACCCAGCCAATAGTAACCCTGCAACCAATGTCATCGCTGCAGTCGAATATAATTTCTTTTTCATATTTTCCCCCCGCTTTTCTCTTATTTTTGATAGGTCTTTTTAACGACACCAACTTTTTGGTTTTATGTCCTAAATTATAATCGTTTAGTCCCAATTATTCCAATATATTTTTTTACTTTTTAGAATTTTTCGAGTTCTTTTATGAAAAACATCAAAAAAGCTGCTGTGAAAGGAATGTTAACTTTTCACAGCAGCTTAATGAAATATCAGTGTTCGACTACTTGGGTAACAATTTCGGTAACCGTCGCACGATCGATTTTTTCTTTGCCTTCTTTTAATGCCTTCAATGTTGCTTTTGCCAACTCCAAGGGAATTTTACAGAATTGGATGATCTCTTTCGTTTCGATCTGTTCAATATACGCATCAGCTAAAACAAGATTATGTTCCGTATGGGCAAGCATTTCATCGAAACCCCATCCATCCGGATAAAAGTTTACACCGCGTTCTGCATCTTCCACACGGTTACGCAGGATATTGACCGTTTGGAGTCCACGGCCAAATGCGATGGCAAGTTCACGGTCCGTTTCCGTTCCATCGTACCAGTTCCAAATATCAGACAGCATGACTCCAACCAAACCCGCAACATAATAAGTGTAATCATCGAGTTCTTCTTCATTATGAATTTGCCAGTCCTTCGTAACCCATTTTGCCATGCCATCGGCCATTTCCCTCGTGGACTCCAATACTTTCGCTTTTGCACCAGGAGGACAATATTGAATCCAGTCCGATAGAAGCAGGGTCACTTCCGGCAAATCTTCCTTATATGGTTCAAATAACGATTGAAATTCACCTTCACTAAAATCAGTTAAAAGCAGCTCACTAAGAGCCTGTAACAGGGAAACCTTGGTATTGGCAGGAATACCAGGGTGATCCTCGATCTCATCGATAGCGCGCATACAAAGGTATGCTGCCCCAATGGCCTCCTGTAATCCCTTTGGAAGGTAGCTGATTGGAATGAAAAAAGTCCTGCTTGTTTTTAAGAGAAAATCCATTGCTTTATTATGTAGGTTACTTTGGTCAGTCATAGGTTACACTCCTTTAAATATCCAATGAACAATTGATTCATTATATCAAACATTCGCTTTGATTTCAGCTTCCTATTCCTCTGCATATAAAGGAACTCTTATCGCCATTAAATCTTCTGCCATGATTGTGTTTGCGAAGATCGCTTTACTTTCCTCTTTTAACCTCTCAGAATCCTCGACAGTATACCGTGAGCTGATATGTGTAAGGATTAGATGCTTAGCTCCCGCTTTCAAAGCCGTTTCAGCAGCCTGAAGGGTGGTCGAATGATAATAGGCAGATGCCATTTCAGCTTCTGCTGCTGAAAATGTAGCTTCATGAACAAGATAATCTGCAGATTCAGCAAGGATGAGTGCATTACTGCAAACTCTTGTATCACCAAGAATCGTAATGATCCGACCTTTTTGAGGAGCACCAAGATAATCTTTCCCGTTTAAGACACGGCCATCATCGAGGCTTACATTTTGTCCATTTTTCAATGCTTTAAAAAGCGGACCCGGTTTCACACCTTCAGACAGTAGCCGGTCGACCAACAGGCTTCCTGGACGTTCTTTCTCCACAATCCGGTAGCCGACACTGTAAATGCCATGATCAAGCGACATGGCCGTAACTGTGAATTGTTCGTCCTCGAACACGATGCCTTCCTCTATTTCGATGATTTCCAATGGATATTTTAAATGCGTGCCACTCACCTGTAAGCTTGTATTAATATAAGCATCAATGCCTTTTGGACCATATACGGTCAGTTTATCCACTCCACCCTGAAAGGATCTGCTGCTTAATAAACCAGGAAGTCCGAAGATGTGATCACCATGTAAATGGGTGATGAAAATCTTTTCTATCTTCCGAGGTTTGACTGCCGTTTTTAAAATTTGATGCTGTGTTGCTTCACCACAATCGAATAACCAAACCGTCCCTCGTTCTTCCAATAATTGAAGTGCGATTGACGTCACATTACGCGCTTTAGCCGGAACCCCAGCCCCTGTACCCAATAAAACAAAATCCACTCATCCTACCTCCGTTGCAAATACGTTATAACTTAACTATAGCATAACCAAGGGTGTTCTTTCATATATGACTCATTAAAACAGGATCCACTTTATACTTTTCATGAAAAATGAGAAAAAATACGCAAATTGTTTGCTTTGAGGGAAAGCTAACCGTAAAATTAGAAGTTGGTACACATACGGGAATTCCAACTTTAGAGACAGAATTAACGGAAAGTTGAGGTTTTAACATGACAGATAACAATAAACCCACAGCATTGATCATGATTTTTGGTGCGACTGGAGATTTAGCGAAAAGGAAATTGTTTCCTTCCATATATCGACTATTTCAAAAAGAGAAAATCAATAAATTCGCCGTTGTTGGCGTAGCGAGGAGACCTTTGACGAACGAGGAGTTTCAAAAAAGTGTCAAAGACTCCATACTTACGTTCGGACATGCGGAAGAAAAGGTCGACGAATTCATTTCTCATTTCCATTATCACTCCCATGACGTATCGAGCTCAGAATCATACCTGCAATTAAAAGACATTGCAGAAAAATTAGATGGACAATATCAATTAGAAGGAAACCGGATCTTCTATTTGGCGATGGCACCTGAGTTTTTCGGAACGATTGCCGAACAGATAAAAGCTCAAGGCCTGACTGATACGAATGGTTATAAGCGCCTTGTCATAGAAAAGCCATTTGGACACAGTTTCGAAACAGCTCAAAAATTGAATGAACAGATCCGAACTGCTTTCGCCGAAGATGAAATCTACCGAATCGATCATTATTTAGGTAAAGAAATGGTTCAAAATATTGAAGTCATACGTTTTTCAAATGCCCTATTCGAGCCGCTATGGAACAACAGATACATATCAAACATCCAGGTTACCTCAAGCGAAACACTTGGCGTTGAAGAGCGTGGGCGCTATTATGAAACCAGCGGTGCCCTTAGGGATATGGTCCAAAACCATCTATTGCAAATGGTTGCCTTGCTTGCCATGGAGCCTCCAATCGCGTTGACAACGGAGGAGATCCGTAGCGAAAAAGTGCGGGCATTGCGTTCACTGCGACCAATGAAAGTGGACGAAGTCAATCAATACTTCGTCCGTGGCCAATATGGTGAAGGAACAATAGATGGTCAAACTCTTCCGGCATACCGCAATGAACATAACGTGAATCTGGAATCCAACACTGAAACCTATGTAGCGGGTAAATTGATGATTGATAACTTCCGTTGGGCAGGTGTACCTTTTTATATCCGGACTGGTAAAAGAATGGATGTCAAATCTACCAATATCGTTGTCCAATTCAAAGATATCCCAATGAATCTGTATTATAAAACGGAAGAAACTTTGAACCCGAATCTTCTCGTTATCCATATCCAACCTGACGAAGGTATCACACTTTACTTAAATGTCAAGAAATCCGGGACGACATCCAATACTAAGCCCATGAAGCTGACCGTCTCCAACAAAGGAATCGAACACATCAATTCTCCGGAGGCATATGAAAAGCTATTGTTTGACAGTATGCGCGGAGATGCTACAAACTTCACCCACTGGGACGAGGTTGCCCTCTCATGGAAGTTTGTCGACACCATTTCCAATGCATGGGAAAACACTAAAGAAGAGTCTTTCCCTAACTATGATGCAGGATCCACAGGTCCACTTGCATCCGATGAACTTTTGGCAGAAGATGGACATATTTGGTGGCAAATCAAGAAAAACGAAAATAGTGATGATTGATTAAACAAAGAAGGGATGCAGATTTGAATCTGCATCCCTTCTTCATTCATGAAACACTCTTCCTGACTAATTTCCTCCGGATAAAATGAAACATTTCCTTGGCCTTGGACATGACTCCATCCGTTTCTGAATTTAGCCAAAATGAAACACCACATTCTAAGGCAATAAAAAATAAAAAAATGGCTACAGCCAACCAGATGATGAACATAAGTCATCCGCTCCTTCTCTCCTATCTGCCTACTGTATTCTACGGTCCGTTCATCTCTTTCAACGTTCATATTCCTTTTTCCGCAGGTGTTTAAACCTAAATGCCATGGATGAATGACATACATCATACTACGTTTTCCATATAAAAGGAAAATGAATTGGCACTATTTACAACTAGTTCATTTTCACCATTTTTAACCTTTTGATCACCTCATGGAAAAAGAATGGTAAGGCCTGGCTGAGGTTACACTAGAAAAGGTGCTGGTGACGGCACCACTAACTTCGATGTGGAGGGATTAAACGATGGACATTCGTGAAGGATTAATTCCAACAGCGTTGGGCACAGCCGTGACAGCTGCGGGTTATGCAATGAAGCAGACCCGGGGCTCAAACAAAATGGTAGCTAATACGGTTTTTGGTTTCGGTTTGGCACATGTTGTATTAGGGGTCATTGACCTCGTAGAGCATCGGAGATAGTAAAAAAGAGGGCGCATTGGACCACCCTCTCAGTTTGTAGACAAAAGGGTTTCGGAATGTTCTCATTCCGAAACCCTTTTGATTTTTTATTGAATTTGAAGCAGTTATAGAGAATAGTTGATTATATTTCCAAAAATCGGTATTGCTATACTATATAGTCCTTACTCAACTGAGTAGCTCCACAGTAAATCCACCTGGGCTTAAACATAGAATGTCCATCGATGAGCCATTTTGGGCAGTTTCACATCAAATCCTTCATCCTTCAAAAAAATAGATTCAGAAATCAATAAATGGAATGAAGTTCCCTGCAGCTTTAGATTGATGTTAAGACTTCGGTTATTGATCGTAATTTACTGTTAAGGCTGCCCTTATAAGCAAAACGGGCACTTATCCTTATTTAGGAAATGCGCCCGTTTGCTGAGAGAATGAATAAACTTATATTAACTTATATGTGGAATCATTTAACCTAGAGTTTCCAAAGACTACGTTCTCTCCTCCCAAAGCTTCATTGGATCTTTTTGTCCTTCATTTAATGGCATTTGTATCATCGAAAGTGAACGTTCTGCTTTTGTTTTTTGTAAATCCTCATATATAATTTTAGATTTCCCTAATCCCACTTCAACCGCATTCTCAACTGAAGCACAATAAAAAACCTTTTCGATTCCAGCAAGGTACATTGCCGTTAGGCACATCGGACAAGGCTCCCCACTTGCATACATTGTATAGCCTGATAGATCATTCGTCTGTAATTGCTCTTGCGCGCGCCGGATAGCCAGTAATTCCGCATGTCCACTAACATCATAAGTTTTGTGCAGCTCATTAACACCTTCAGCTACAACATCGTTATTCTTCACAAGTACTGCACCAAAAGGTTGTCCACCCTCACGAACATTTTCTACCGCCAGTTCTACTGCTCGTTCCATGAATTTATCCATTTTCAAACCTCCATTACTGATTAAAATAAATACTGTTAATGTAATTATAAGACATAAACATGGCCTTTCTGAATAGTTGTTCACCTAAACACCGGTGTTCTTAACAAATGGCTTATCAACATCACGATGCAACTTGTTCAGTCTTCTTCTTAGAAACACTATAATTCTTTGTGACCATGCTTACAACGGTCATAACTATTACATTTATAGTAAGTGCTATTATCCCTACATTTATATCCTTCACCCACTGAGGAAATAAAGGAAACAGGGTTGCAATAGTGGTTTTTGAAAGCGTAATGTATGCTACCGTTGCTTCCCCCATGATGATTCCCGCAAATGCCCCTTGCTTTGTCACGAAATTATTCCTCATTAAGCTAAATATCATAGCTGGAAACAACTGTGTTACCAAACTAGACCCCATTAATAATAAAGCCACAATCGTACCACTTTTAAACGTAAAACATAAGGAAACAAGAGCAATGACAGGTACTAAATACTTAGCTAAACTTACAATTTGCTTATCGGTAGCAGAAGGCACAAATACACCGTATACATTTTTGGCCAACAAGGTAGCAGCAGACATTAAAAGCATCGAACCCGGCACTAAGGCTGTGAGCACTCCTGCAGCACCAATCATGGGAAGGATAGATATTATTCGTACTGAAAAAAGTTATCACCTCCAACGAAACTTCAAAAACTACACCCATTGATTTAGTACGTAATTAACCATGTTGTTTAAAATCCATAATTTAATAAAATAGCTCCCTCTCATTATTTTACAAATTTTGTTATATAACTATAATATCTCGAGAGATATACATACATGGGTAGAAGCTTTCTTTAAAGGATTTTTTAAAAAATAATTTTCCATACCATGGATAGACTTAGAACTTTTCTCATTATAAGAAATATTAAGATGATTCACTTTAAAAATATTTACTTGTATTTAAATTATCTTTACTATATTGGAATCCTTTCCTTCCAAGTACTGCAAAACCACTTCTACTTTATTTCAAAAAATCTCCCCATAAAAAATACACCTCCAATTGCTAGACTTTTGTCTAACAATTAGGGTGCAGTTCACTTTTAAGCCGGCTTGCTTTTTATTTTTCCATCCATTCGGTATGGAATGTTCCTTCTTTATCAATGCGTTGATACGTATGGGCTCCAAAATAATCACGTTGAGCTTGAATTAGGTTAGCTGGCAGTGTTTCTGTACGATAGCTGTCGAAATAAGCAAGTGCTGATGACAAGCAAGGAACCGGAATTCCGTTCATCACTGCTGTTGATATCACCTCACGTAAAGCTCCTTGGTAGCTTTCAACGATCCCTTGGAAATAAGGATCAAGAAGCAAGTTATTCAAGTTCGCTTCACGATCGTACGCTTCCTTAATTTTTTGTAGGAATTGTGCACGAATGATACAGCCGCCACGGAAAATCATTGCGATTTCACCATATTGCAAGTTCCAGTCACTTTCTTCGGATGCTGCCTTCATTTGTGCAAAGCCTTGTGCATAGGAACAGATCTTGCTCATATAAAGTGCTTTACGGATACTTTCAATCAAAGCCTTTTTATCTCCAGTAAATGATTCGGCTTTTGGACCGCGAAGGATTTTACTCGCTTCAACACGCTCGTCCTTGATTGCTGAAATAAAGCGTGCAAATACGGATTCCGTAATGATTGGAAGTGGAACACCAAGATCAAGCGCACTTTGGCTTGTCCATTTTCCTGTTCCTTTTTGGCCAGCTTTATCTAAGATGACATCGACCATTGGCTTGCCGGTTTCTTCATCATATTTTTTGAAAATATCAGCAGTAATTTCAATTAGATAGCTATCAAGTTCCCCATTATTCCATTCCGTAAAGACTTCATGGAATTCTTCAGCAGATAGTCCAAGAAGATTTTTTAGAAGGAAATAAGATTCGGAAATTAACTGCATGTCACCGTATTCAATACCATTATGTACCATTTTCACATAATGACCTGCTCCATCCGGTCCGATATATGTACAGCAAGCATCACCATCGACTTTAGCTGAAATATCCTTCAAGATCGGTGCAACAAGTTCATATGCTTCTTTTTGGCCTCCAGGCATGATGGACGGACCCGTTAGAGCTCCTTCTTCCCCACCTGAGACGCCTGTACCGATGAAATGGATGCCCAACTGGCTTAACTCCTCATTGCGGCGCTGAGTGTCCTTGAAGAACGTATTCCCTCCATCAATAACGATATCTCCTTTTTCAAGCAACGGTTTTAATTGCTCGATTGTTGCATCTGTTGCAGCACCGGCTTTAACCATCAATAAAATTTTGCGTGGTGTTTCCAGAGAATTGACGAATTCTTCAAGCGTATAAGTGGCATTTACGTTTTTGCCATCCGCTTCCTTCATCATTTCGTCTGTTTTTGCCCCAGAGCGATTATAGACGGAAATGGAATATCCTCTGCTTTCAATATTAAATGCAAGATTCTTACCCATTACGGCTAGTCCGATAACACCAATCTGTTGTTTTGTCATGATCATCTTTCCCTTCTCCATATCTTTACACAGCTATTCTTTGTCAAAAGAAGGATCGTTTCTCCTAGATTGCTCAAAGAAATCTTTACTGAAGCTAGTGTCTGTTCCAATCGAACGGTTCTTCAAGGGTAATCCCTTTTTAATAATATTTTCTCCGTACTTATTTTGCAAGTGTTCCATCGCTTCATACAGCGGTTCTTTTTCTGCATCCTCTTGAAAGGAGAAAATATCCAGTTGTTTGAAGGCCGAATCTTTCTCGATGACATCATAGGCAGTGACACCAAGAAGCCTGATTCCATCGCCATTCCAATTTTTCATGAAAAGATCGGTAGCTCCATCCAAAATATCCTTTTTTTCAAAAACTGGATTTGGAACCGTCCTGCTTCTTGTAATTGTGCGGCGGTCTTTGTAACGGATCGTCACACCTATTTTTTGGCCAAGCAGCCGCTTATTTTTCAATCTGACAGCAACCTTCTCTGAAAGCTTTTCCAATACACCGATCAGTTCTTTTTGATTGGTGGAGTCATGTGGAAGAGTTGTCGAGTTCCCAATGCTTTTATGGTCAAAAATCGATTCTGGATCTACAACCCTGGGGTCAATTCCATTCGCCCTATCTTTCAAGCGGATGCCATTGATCCCAAGTAATTGTTTCAGCTGGCTCTCATGTGCTTCTGCAAGGTCCCTGATCGTCATTATGCCGATTGTATGAAGTTTTTCCGAAGTCTTATCGCCGATGCCATGCATTTCAGCCACTCGTAAAGGCCAGAGCTTCTCATAAATATCTCTTTTCCTTAATACGGTGATTCCCATTGGCTTTTTCATATCAGAAGCAGTTTTGGCCAAAAATTTATTAGGGGCGATCCCTATGCTGCAAGGGAGATCCATCGTATTAAAAATTCTTTCCTGAATGCTTTTGGCTATTTCTAAAGGTGAACCCAATTCGGCGCATTCACTGATATCCAGATACCCTTCATCAATTGAAACGGGTTCAACCATCTCTGTGTATTGCCTCAAAACATCAAAAATTGCCAGTGATGCCTTTCGATAACGCTCGAAATTCGGTTTCTGAATGACTAATTGAGGACATAGTTTTTTCGCCTGCCAAATCGGCATGGTCGTTTTAACCCCGAACTTCCTTGCCTCATAGCTGCAAGTGACAATGATACCTCTTCGCTCTTCTACATTCCCTGCAATGGCAAGCGGTTTACCTTTCAATGAAGCATCATACGACATTTCCACTGAAGCATAGAAACTATTCATATCTACATGGAGAATGACCCTGCCATTTTTGGGATACATGTCCTTCATGCGTGAGCGTCACATCCTTGTAAAAATAAAAACCGCCGGATAATAGGACCCAAAAAATATTAGATCCCCACTTATCTTTGGTAACCACCGTAAAGAAGCTTCTACTCCAAGAAAAACAGCCATCATGTCATTGATGACTGTACATATATTCCTGCAATACTTTAACGCCTTCTAGAGATACGAGTTTTTGCGGATCAATGATAGTAATCAAACGGCTGCCCACATGGCAACCCCTGCCTATATCCAGTTTTTTTGTTTGTCTAATAAGTCCATCCGTTAAATCAAGTATTTCACGGGCTTGTACAACAAGTCACAGCGAGAAGGTTAATTATTCCCCGGATACTTCCTTAATGATGCTGACAACCATTTCAGCAAGCTTCGTTAATTCTTCAACTGGAATTCTTTCATTCGTAGTATGGATATCTTCATAGCCAACTGCAAGATTGACAGTAGGAATTCCAAAACCGGCAATGACATTCGCATCGCTACCGCCTCCGCTTTTAACCAACTCGCATGGACGACCGATTTTCTCCGCAGCCTTTCTTGCAACTTCGACAACATGATCACCAGCTCCATATTTAAACCCAGGATACATGACGGTAACTTCAACTTCAGCACGTCCACCCATTTCAATAGCTGCAGTCTCGAATGCTTCTTTCATTTTCGCTACCTGTATTTCCATTTTTTCAGGAATTAAGGATCTTGCTTCAGCCAGGATTTCAACATGGTCACAAACAATATTGGTTTGCTGTCCGCCCTGGAAACGTCCGATGTTGGCTGTCGTTTCTTCGTCGATTCGGCCTAACGGCATTCTTGAGATGGCTTTGGCAGCAATCGTAATCGCCGAAACTCCTTTTTCAGGAGCAACACCAGCATGAGCCGTCTTGCCTAAAATTGTCGCAGAAACTTTCGCCTGAGTAGGTGCAGCAACCACCACATTGCCCACTTTTCCATCACTGTCAAGTGCAAAACCGAATTTAGCCGTTACAAGGGAGCGGTCCAGTGCTTTTGCCCCAACCAATCCAGATTCTTCACCAACTGTTATGATAAATTCGATTGTCCCATGTTCGATATTCTGTTCTTCCAACACTTTAAGCGTCTCTAACATGACCGCTAATCCAGCTTTGTCATCCGCCCCTAAAATAGTTGTTCCGTCCGACACTATGTATCCATCTTTGATGGAAGGCTTGATTCCATTACCAGGGACAACCGTGTCCATGTGGGAGGTGAAATAAATGGTATCTACGCCTTCTTTCGTTCCTTTCAAAGTACATATTAAATTGCCTGCACCATGACCGGTAACTGCTGTTGTATCATCTTCAAAAACCTCTACACCTAGTGCCTTGAATTTTTCTTTAAGCACTTTGGCGATGGCAGCTTCATTTTTCGTTTCGGAATCGATCTGTACCAATTCCATAAATTCACTAACTAAACGTTCTTCATTAATCATAAAATAAAACCTCCAAAAAAGTTTTCCTCTTTAATTATACTGCTAAAAGCGGCGCTCCGGCAAATAATGTGAAACTGAAGAGCCCCCCGTTAAATAGAATGACGGCTATTCGCCTTCCAAACATTCGTTTAAAAATGGTGAACTAATGCCTAAGATTTCCTTCAAGAATGATAATTCCCCGTATAGCAAAGAGCCCCAAACAATTGTTTTGGGCTCCAGCAATCAAATCACAACGGAATATTGCCGTGCTTTTTCCATGGACGCTTTTCTTTTTTGTTGCGAAGCATTTCCAGAGATTGAATGATCTTAATCCTAGTTTCACGAGGATCAATGACATCATCCACCATACCAAGACTTGCAGCTACATACGGATTAGCGAACTTCTCACGGTATTCTTCAATTTTAGCTTCACGAGTCGCTTCCGGGTCTTCACTATTTTGAATTTCACGGGCAAAAATGATATTTGCCGCCCCCGCTGAACCCATTACCGCGATTTCGGCATTTGGCCATGCAAATGTAAGATCAGCACCGATAGATTTACTATTAAGCGCCACGTAAGCACCTCCGTAGGCTTTACGAAGAATGATCGTCAATTTTGGCACTGTTGCTTCGGAATAAGCATATAGCAGCTTTGCCCCGTGGCGGATAATCCCGCCATGCTCTTGCTTGACGCCTGGAAAGAACCCTGAAACATCTTCAAATGTAATTAACGGAATGTTAAACGAGTCACAGAAACGAATAAAACGGGCAGCCTTATCGGATGAATCAATATCCAGTCCCCCTGCCAATACTTTTGGCTGATTACAGACAAGTCCAACTGATTTCCCTTTGATCCGCGCTAATCCTACCACTATATTTTTCGCAAAGCCCTCTTGGACCTCCATGAATGAATCCTCATCGACAATTTGCTCCAATACTTTCCGAACATCATATGGCCGGATCCCTTCATAAGGGACAACATCCGTCAAGTCCGGACGATAGTCATCTCCATCGTCCGCTTCCAGAACCGGCGGCTTCTCTTCATTATTTTGCGGCAGATAGCTCAGAAGACGCCTGACGTCTGCCAATACTTGTTCTTCAGATGCTCCCTTGAAATGTGCATTACCGCTAATAGTATTATGTACAGTGGCTCCACCCAATCCTTCAGATGAAATCTTTTCTCCTGTAACCGTTTCAATGACTTTCGGTCCTGTGATGAACATTTGACTTGTTTTTTCAACCATGAAGACAAAGTCCGTTATGGCTGGGGAATATACGGCTCCACCAGCACAAGGTCCCATGATAACGGATATTTGAGGGATGACCCCTGAATATATGGAGTTCCGATAAAATATTTGACCATAACCGTCTAGAGAAACCACACCTTCTTGAATACGTGCTCCACCAGAATCGTTCAATCCTATGAAGGGGGCTCCGTTTTCCGCTGCCAAATCCATAACATTGGCAATTTTCAGAGCATGCATTTCCCCTAGAGCTCCGCCAAATACAGTAAAGTCCTGTGAAAAGAGATAAATGTCGCGGCCGTTTACTTTTCCATAACCAGTGACAACCCCTTCTCCCGGTCCTTCTTCCTTTTCCATGCCAAAATTGGTGTTACGGTGCTTGATAAAAGGATTCAGTTCAATGAAAGTTCCCGGATCAACCAAGAGTTCGATTCTTTCCCTTGCCGTAAGTTTCCCTTTTTCATGCTGCTTATCGATTCTTTCTTCACCGCCGCCCATTTCCACTTTACGGCGTCTGTCATATAAGTCATTGATCGTTTCATATATGTCTGTCATTTCTGCTCCTCCTTTGATTCAGCTCGTTCACAAAGCTCATATAAAACACCCGCAGTAGACTTGGGATGAACGAAAGCAACATCAGCATGATGCGCTCCCTTTCTCGATGAATCATCAATCATGCGTATTCCGGATTCTTTAATTTCTTTAATTCGATCTTCGATATCATCGACGCCAAGTGCAACATGATGGATGCCCTCCCCGCGTTTTTCAATGAATTTAGCGATCGGGCTCTCCGGTGATAACGCTTCCAATAACTCCAAACGGGTATTGCCTGCCAAGATGAAGGCCACTTTTACTCCTTGGCTCTCCACTGTCTCAATTCCCTCGAGTTCCAACTTCAGCGTTTCCGTATAAAGTGGCAAGGTTTCATCTAGTGACTTGACGGCAATACCGATATGATCAATATTTTTTATCATCTTTTAAACCCCCATGTTATGTATGCTTGAATGATTCTATTAAAATACTTCTATTCTTGCATGAAAGCCTTTAAGATTCGAAATAATATGAACATTATACTTTTACTTGTTTCTCCTAAATGTTCAAGTTAAAATGAAATCAATTAATCTGTTTGAGGGAGAGAGCATATGGGAAATAAAAAAATAAGAAAAATCGTTGTGTATTTAATGCTTATCTCAATGTTATTAACGACCCTATTATCAGGTATCGCATTTCTTTTGTAATAGATATCACAATGGGGAGGGGAGCTAAAAGCTTCCCTCTTTTTATTTTATCGCTCCGTTTTTCTTTGCCAAGGTCTTAAAATCCTCTTTCGATATGGTGATTAACACCTTTGTACCGATAGGGACTTCTTCGTACAATCGCTCTACATCGGATTTATGCATCCGTACACAGCCATTTGAAATGAATTTCCCCACTGACCACGGCTGATTCGTTCCATGTATTCCATAAATCCTGCCATCGGTATTTCGTGCGTCAAATCCAATCCACCTCGATCCCAAAGGGTTCCTGGGATCGCCGCCCGGAATATTCTTTTTTCGATAATAGGGATTGACCGCTTTGACCTTGACCGTAAAAATCCCTTCTGGTGTCAATTCCTGACTCTTTCCCGTACCGACAGGCAAAATCTCCTTGACCTCGTTATCATCAATGAAAGCCAATTTATTGTTGGCTTTATTGATGATGATAAAAGGATCGCCAGGCTTAACCGAATGAGGTTGAGCTTGTACGTGTAGAGGCAACAAAGATAGCATAAGCATTAAAGTAAGGATCCATTTCATTCGCATCCATTCCTTTACTTTTTTGCTTAGTTTAAGCCAAGTGCCTCTTTTTCATTCGATTATTGACTTGCTTAGGCAATCCTTTGAAGGAATGCTTTAACAATAAATAGCGTTCCATTTCCTTCATGAGCTGCAGTAATGCGGCCCTTGATTCAAACTCTTCCCGTGTATGCGGAAGTGCCATTCCCCTAAAAAACAGCTCCATTTTTTCAAGCTTTTTCAGATAAAGAATGGCCGTATTTTGAGGATGGACGTTTTCTGCCAGATCTTCTATAAAATCAGCCAATATCCCGCTTTGCTTGACGACCAACGGAATATTTGTGACTAGAGGAAGAATTCGCTCAATTATTTCAAATTGCTTTTCACGCATTTTGAAATAATGGTAATACAGGTCTTCTTCCCTTAAAAAATGATTTTCCACGTCCCTGAAAGCAAGGCTTTTGGCTTGATTAAGAAGATTGGCCGTTTCAGTTATTTCCTTTCCATCCCATGTGTGATCGTTATCCCTTAAATAGCGGACAATCCCCATCAAGATCACACTAAAGTTAGTTTCGATACTTTCCTGATAGGCAAGCAATTTTTTATCAACGCTGGGCATGTACAGATTCATCACAAGCGCCACTCCAACCCCAACGGCAATTAATATCGTTTCATTGAGCAGCAGAGCGAAAGTGATGTGACCCGCCCCATATAGATGCAAGATGATTACACTGCTTGTTACGATCCCCTCATTAATCTTCAAGGCAACTGTCGTCGGAATGAAAATCAAGAGGATCAACCCTATTATCAGCGGATGGAACGCGATGAACTGAAACAATAGGGATGCATAGGCCATTGCGATCAAACAAGCTAAAAACCGGTGCCAGGAGGCATACACCGACTTCTTTTTTGTAACTTGAATGCATAAAATCGTAATGATTCCCGCAGCCGAAAAATATTCCAGGTTAAGCATTTGTGCAATAATAATTGCCAAGGTAGCCCCCAAAGCAGTTTTAATCGTTCTGTATCCGATTTTAAACATTGTTATGTATCACCTGGCTCTTTCACTATCTATTATAATACTATCAGGATTTCAGATATTTTTACAGACCTTTGTTAATGAATTTCCTTATTTTTCAGCATAAATTCACCGAAAGTTACATTATATGAATAAAATAAAAAAAGGTAACTATTTCGTTACCTTTTTTTCATTATTATATAGTATATGCCTCGGCTTATAAAACTTTTTCCAAGAAGTCTTTTGCACGCTGGCTTTTCGGATTGGAAAAGAATTCTTCCGGAGCACTTTCCTCAACGAGCAGGCCCTGGTCCAAGAATAGTACACGATCTGCCACTTCTTTAGCGAATCCCATTTCGTGCGTTACGATCAACATGGTCATCCCTGTATGTGCCAGTGACTTCATGACATCTAGTACTTCTTTTACCATCTCGGGGTCTAGCGCTGAAGTCGGCTCATCGAACAGCATGACTTCCGGATTCATTGCCAATGCCCGTGCAATGGCGACCCTTTGTTTTTGTCCGCCTGATAGACGGTTTGGATAAGACGATTCTTTATCGGCCAAACCGACTTTAGTCAAGAGCTCACGAGCTTGCTTCACTGCCTCGGCCTTTGATAATTTTTTCACCTTCATGGGTGCATATGTCAGATTCTCCAGCACGGTTTTATGAGGAAATAAATGAAAATGTTGAAATACCATTCCGACATTTTCACGCACTTTCATGATGTTCGTCTTTTTTCCAGTGATCATTTGATCTTTAAACCAAATTTGACCATCAGTTGGAGTTTCCAGCAGATTGATGCAACGCAGGAAAGTTGACTTTCCCGAACCGGATGGACCGATAATGGCTAACACTTCACCCTGTCCTATCTCGGTGCTGATTCCTTTTAAAACCTCGAGCTTACCATAATTTTTTTTGAGTTCATCAATTTTAATCACTGCGTCTCATTCTCCTTTCAATCACTTTGCCCAAGATGGTAAGAACCATAACCATCACATAATAAATGAGACCGGCAAATAAAATCGGCTCGAAGAATTTATATGTCTCACCGCCGACAATATACGAACGGCGCATGATATCCCCCAATCCAATAATTGTGACGACGGCTGATTCCTTCGTTAAGGAAATCAATTCGTTCACAAGGGACGGCAGGATATTCTTGATGGCCTGCGGAAGGATGATATTGAGCATCATCCCTGAATAGGGAACCCCAAGCGCAAGCGCAGCCTCACGTTGTCCTTTATCGACCGCTAAAATCCCTCCCCTGATAATCTCAGAGATGTATGCGGCAGAGTTCAGGCCGAATGCTAAAAATGCGGCTTCGAATGCTTCGATTTGAATCCCCAATATTTGCGGCGAACCAAAATAAATTAGCATTAATTGCAGTACTAAAGGGGTACCGCGAAAAATGGAAGTATAAAAGTCAGCAATCCAATTCAATGGCTTAATTCTGCTGATTTTAAGTATAGATAAAAATATTCCCAAAACAAAACCGATTACAGCCGCAACCGCTACAACCTTTAATGTAGTCGGTATTCCCTCCAGGATATATGGTAGGGAAGGTATAATCCTTTCAAATTCCAGATTCACTCCATTCATCCTCTCTTATGAAAGCCGTTATCCTAGGCCTTCCTGCTTCATTCTACAAACAATAAAGCGCGGAAAAACGCTCAGAAGGCATATTAAAACACTTCTGAACGCTTTTCATCTCTCTGTATTATTTAGATTCGCTGTCACCGAACCATTTTAGAATTAATTTTTCCATTTCACCATTTTCTAACATTTTTTTCAATTCGGCATTGAATTCATCAGTTAACTTGCTTCCTTTTTGGAAAGCGATTGCCGAGCCGGCATCTTCTTCACCAGATTTGATTAAATAGCCAACCAAATCTTTATTGTCTTTTAAATAGCCTTTTGCCACGGTATCTTCCATGATCACGGCGTCAAAACGTCCTGTAGACATTTCTTGAACAACCTCAGGAATACGATTCCGTTTTTCAATTTTCATCCCGAGATCTTTGCTTTTATTCAAGTCGGTTGCCAATGTTTCCTGAATGGATGCTAGCTGTACGCCTACCGTTTTCCCTTTTAAATCTTCAACAGTTTTGATTTTACTGTCCTGTGTCGTAATGATCATGTTTTTAGCTGTATAGTAAATATCACTGAAATCAACGGATTGCTCACGTTTTTCTGTAGGTGTCATTCCAGAGATAACAAAATCGACGGATTTGTTTTCTAGCGCCGGAACAAGACTATTAAAGTCGATGTCCTTCACTTGAACCTCATAACCTAATTTTTTACCGATTGCCTTAGCGATATCAATGTCAAATCCTTTAATTTCATCGCTTTTAGATGTTTCAACAAATTCAAACGGTGGATAATCCGCAGATGTTCCCATTACAAGGACCTTTTTATCTTTGTCTTCATTGCCAGCTGTGTTTTTATCTTCTTTCTCTGATGTACCGCATGCCGCTAAAATACCTACTAATAAAACAGAAGTAAGCAACAATGCTAACTGCTTTTTCAACTTCATAATTATTCCTCCAAAATGATATTTTCAATTCTCTTGTTATTAAATTTGGTATAGGTTAAAATATCAATTAATTTGAATAACTAATATTCATACACTAATGTGTATTTTAACACACTCTAATAATTATTCAATAACGTAAATAATAGATTCACTTTTCAGAATATTAACATAGTTTATTTTTGAGACTCGCACGTTCACTTCAAAGCGAATATATATGGTTCCCTTATCTTTCTTCTTTCCTAAACGTTCCTTATTTATGCAAATTGTTGAATAAAAAAAACCCGCCTATTGGACGGGTTTTTTACCTAATAGCAAAATGACTTATACTTCTTCGCAATATTCATCGAAGTAGTTTTGCAATTTTTCAACTACGGACATCGGGTGATGCCCTTCAATCTCATGGCGTTCTATCATCGTGATGATTTTGCCATCCTTCAGTAAAGCAAATGATGGAGATGACGGCGGATATCCTTCGAAATAATCACGAGCTTTCTCCGTTGCCTCTTTATCTTGCCCTGCAAAAACCGTTACAAGCTGATCTGGGCGTTTATCATTATGAATCGCATGAGCCGCTGCCGGTCTAGCGATTCCTCCGGCGCAGCCACAAACGGAGTTGACCATTACAAGTGTAGTTCCTTTTTGTGCAAATACTTCTTCTACTTCCTCGGGAGTAGTTAATTCTGTATATCCAGCAGTCTTAATTTCATCGCGAGCTTGTTTGACTACGTCGTTCATTAAAAAATTAAAATCCATATTCATGGTTTATGCTCCTTCCAAGTTTTCTCTTCAATCCTATCATAACAATTGCCCCATCGTGATTCAATAAATTTACCTGCTAATTCTGCATAAAGGTTTCCCAACAAGTTTAAAACGAGATGAATGCGGGAATTACATATGTAACAACAAGGAGACTTCACTTCATAATGAAGGATGGGGCATGCGTGAGAAGCATGCCCCATCCTTTTCTTTTTTAATCTGTTTTAAAGGTATCCTTAAAAGATTGAAAGACCTGCTTAACAGCAGCAGTGACCGTTTTATTCCCTGACATCACTTGATTCTCGAGTATAGGGAGCAGACCTTTGACGGTTTCATTTTTATAGAACATCGCTTTAAGCTGGTGATCCATTAACGAATACAGCCATTCCTTTGATTGCATTCTTCTCCGTTCTTGGAAAACACCCGATCCCTTGGTCATAACGGAAAATTCATTTAATGCATCCCAAAGCTCAGGAATTCCTTTACCGGTTATGGCAGAGCAAGTATAGGCCTTTCCCGCCCATCCCTTAGTTGCTGGCTGAAGGAAGTGCAAGATTCTGCTATATTCGGACTTTGTACGAATTGCAAGCGGAATATTCTCGCCATCCGCTTTATTGACTACAATTCCATCAACAAGTTCCATGATCCCTTTTTTCATTCCCTGTAATTCATCCCCTGCACCCGTTAGGACAAGGAGCATGAAGAAGTCGACCATGCTTCTCACGATTGCTTCGCTTTGGCCGACACCAACCGTTTCAATCAGAATGACATCAAATCCTGCCGCTTCACAAAGCAACATCGTTTCCCTTGTTTTGCGATGAACTCCTCCTAAAGTACCTTCGGATGGCGAGGGTCTAATGAAGGCATTTGGATTTCTCGCCAGCTCTTCCATCCTCGTCTTATCGCCCAGTATACTTCCCCCATTGACCGAAGAGCTTGGATCGACCGCAAGAACTGCAACCTTATGGCCCCTGTCACATAAGTAGGTTCCAAACGTCTCTATAAACGTACTTTTTCCGGCACCGGGCACTCCGGAAATCCCGATTCGAATCGAATTCCCTGTATGTGGAAGGATAGAGTGCAATAATTCCTGCGCATGATCAAAGTGGTGTGGAGCATTGCTTTCAAGCAGTGTAATCCCTTTAGCCAGCCTGGCCCTATCCCCTTTTATGATTCCCTCTTTAAGTTCTTGGATCGGTATGGTTACATTTTGTTTTTTGACGAATTTACTTTTTGAAGCTTTGTTATGGCTGGCTTCTAATTCCACACCTGGTTTTAATGATGAAGCAAAACCTTCCTGATTGTTAAGATCGACCCATTCCGGCTTCTTGTCTTCACTCATTATTGGGCCACTTCCTCATAACCGAGGCGATTGTATATTTCCTGAAGCACTTTTTTCGCTGCCTGCGGAATGACTGTACCAGGTCCAAAAATGGCGGAAGCGCCATTTTCCATCAAGTAATCATAATCCTGTGCAGGGATGACACCGCCGACGATCACGATAATGTCTTCACGACCCAATTTTTTCAACTCCGCCATAAGCTGCGGCAACAATGTTTTATGGCCTGCAGCAAGTGAACTCATGCCGACTACATGCACATCATTTTCCACGGCCTGTAAGGCCGTTTCCTCTGGTGTTTGGAATAATGGACCGATATCGACATCATAGCCTAAATCCGCAAACCCCGTTCCTACTACTTTAGCTCCACGATCATGACCGTCCTGACCCATTTTAGCCATTAACAAACGCGGTCTTCTTCCTTCATTTTCAAGGAACTCTTCCGTCATTCGGACGACTTCCTCGATTTCTGCTTCTTTAGAGTATGCGGAGCTATACACACCGCTGATAGAACGGATCGTTGCTTTGTGACGTCCAGCCACTTCTTCGATTGCATCAGAGATTTCCCCTAGTGATACCCGTACTCTAGCAGCCTGTACAGCCAACTCAAGCAGGTTACCCTCACCTGTTCTAGCAGCCATGGATAGTTCTTGAAGTGCTTCATCCACCTTTGCCTGATCCCGTTTCGCTTTTAATTCACTCAACCGCTTAAGCTGGCTCTCACGAACTGCGGTATTATCAATTTCCAGTATTTCAATCGGATCTTCTTTTTTCAAACGATATTTATTGACGCCGACGATCGTTTCCTCTTGAGAATCGATTTTCGCCTGACGTTTTGCTGCCGCTTCCTCGATTCGCATTTTTGGAAGGCCGGTTTCAATTGCCTTTGCCATCCCTCCAAGCCCCTCGATTTCTTCTATGTGAGACCAAGCACGTTCTATTAGTTCATTCGTGAGCGATTCTACATAGTATGATCCAGCCCATGGATCGATGACCTTTGTAATTCCCGTCTCCTCCTGCAAATAAAGCTGTGTGTTACGGGCAATGCGGGCCGAGAAATCAGTTGGCAGTGCAATAGCCTCATCCAGTGCGTTCGTATGCAAGGATTGTGTATGCCCAAGCGCCGCAGCATGTGCTTCAATCAAAGTCCGTGCGACATTGTTAAACGGATCCTGCTCGGAGAGGCTCCAGCCTGAGGTTTGGGAATGAGTCCTTAATGCCATTGCTTTCTTATTTTTCGGTTCGAATTGTTTCATCAGTTTTGACCAAATGAAACGAGCTGCCCTCATCTTCGCCACTTCCATGAAATAGTTCAATCCTACAGCCCAGAAGAATGACAGTCGTGGTGCAAACTTATCGATATCAATGCCTGCTTTCATGCCTGTACGTGCATACTCAAGACCATCAGCCAACGTATAGGCTAGTTCAATATCCGCCGGTGCACCCGCTTCTTGCAGATGATAACCAGAGATGGAAATGGAATTGAATTTGGGCATGTATTTGGATGTATACTCGAAAATATCTGCTATGATTTTCATGGACATTTCTGGCGGATAGATATACGTATTCCGAACCATATATTCCTTTAAGATATCATTTTGAATCGTACCTGAGAGCTTATCCTGTGTAACGCCTTGCTCTTCAGCTGTCACGATATAAAATGCCAGAATGGGTAATACTGCACCATTCATCGTCATTGACACTGACATTTGATCTAGCGGGATTCCGTCGAACAGAATCTTCATGTCAAGGATGGAATCAATGGCTACTCCCGCTTTTCCCACATCACCGACAACGCGCGGGTGATCGGAGTCATAACCACGGTGTGTAGCTAAATCAAAGGCAACTGAAAGCCCCTTCTGCCCCATAGCCAAGTTACGTCTGTAAAACGCATTGGATTCCTCAGCAGTCGAAAAACCTGCATACTGACGTACCGTCCAAGGACGATTGACATACATCGAAGGATAGGGGCCTCTTGTAAACGGAGCGATGCCTGGTACACTTTCCATATGTTCCAATTCGTGATTATCTTCTTTAACGTAAAGCGGCTTGATTTTTATTTGTTCATTCGTTTCAAATAGGAGATCATCAATATTAAGCCCAACAGCCTTGGCAGCTTCTTTTTTCCAAGCTTCTACCGTCCCTTTAGTCTCAGTCTTGGCAGGATTAATAGTAGAAAAATTCGGTTTTTTCATTTCAGTTCACCCCTAGCTCATGCAATAGCTCTCTTAAAATGGCTATAGCATTCGTTTTAACATGAATAAAATCTTTGACACCGGCCTCACTTAGCGTCATTTCCAGTTCTTCCTGCTGCTTGCCAGCAATATAAATATTGATTGAAGGAAATTTCTTTTTAATTTCTTTCATGATGTTCGCCGCTAATTCGGAGTAGTCTTCATCACTTCCACAAACACAATAGATGGGAAGATTGGTCGCAGCAACAAAATCGACTGCTTCAGTGATCGATTGACAACCTTTACTCCCTACTGTTTCAATGCCACCTGCTGCACCCAGCCCCTTAACAAAATCAGCGCGAGGTTTATAGGATTTAAGGTCTTTCAAATTAATCATTCCGAACGTCGGAGCCGTTCCATTACTTTCTTTATATGTTTCACTACGCAGTCTTAACTGTTCAAACTGAACCGATACCCGATCCAGGATAATGGGCGTAATATCAACCGGCTTCACCACTTTCATATATGAAAGATCGTTATCCTGTGGTGAAATTTTAATTTTATCCGAGGGATTCGGATACACATTCGTTCCGATGATACTTTCTTTTCTAAATGCCGCATTAAGGACTCTTCCTTGGTAAACTTCAGCTATTTCTTTCTGGAGGATGCCCTGCTTGACCAGTTCGATGATCCCTCCTGCTTCATCGATTTCAAGGAATTTCGCCCAAGCCTTTTCAGCCAATTCATCCGTTAATTGCTCAACATACCATGAACCGCCTGCAGGATCGACAACCGACGTGATATTTGTTTCTTCTTTTAAAACCAGGTGAGTGCTGCGGGCAATTCTTTCTGAAAAATCATCAGATTCACCACTTGCGTGATTAAATGGATGAATTTGAAGGTATTGAATGCCTCCAATGGCGGCAGCGAATGCCTGGTTGGTGGTCCGAAGAATGTTGACGTGTTTATCATATAGCGTTTCTGTCAATTCGGACGTAACGGCATGTATGGCCATTTTAAAATAGTCCGGAGCTGTATCAAAGGCTTCAGATAGACCGGCCCATAGCCTCCTGGCCGCCCGCAGTTTAGCGATTGACATGAAGTAGTTGGAATCCACTGCAAAAGAAAAAACGATTCTTTCGGAAACTTCAGTAATTGAGAGTCCTTGTTTTTGCCCTTCCAATACATATTGGACGGCTGCCGATAATCCGTACGCGATTTCTTGTACGGCGTTAGCTCCTCCATTATGGTATACAGACGTATTAATCAGGATGGTTTTTAAATCTGGACCTACCTTTTGATAGTCTTGGATCGTTTTCAACCACTCTGCAAAATATTGGTCCGTATCTTCAGGTAACTGACCGCAAATGAGCCATTCTGCAATCGGATCTTCCGCAGCTACTCCTGTCAATTGGACATTCTGTGATTCTGCAACAGCTTTAAATTGCGGGAATAAATCTTTTTGTTTTCCCTTAAGGTCAATGAAAATCGGGATTTCCTTTAATGGGATATCCTTAAGCAATTTTTCAACCCTTGCTCCCTCAGCGAGCAATCGCGCAGGGTATGCCACGACATTTTGACCGCGCTTGAATGACGCACGCATTTTATCATTTGCCTCTTCAGCTGTGATACCGCTTACAGGTTGGACGACAAGCCAAGGCTTTTCATAATAACCCGCTGGAGACGTACCGCGGGTGAAAGGAAAGAATCCTGGCAATTCCGCTGCATTGTTTTTCGAATCTGTATTTTCTGTATAGAGCGGATATAGAGTGATGCCCTCATATGTATTCGTTTTTAATTTTTCTACACTTTTACCTTTTAAACTGGCTTCCACAGCTTCTTTCCACTCTTCATAAGAAGGCTTAGGAAAGGTTATGTTTTTTACATCTTTCAGTTCCATCTGTAATCGCTTTCTTATCGTCTGACGTTTAAAACGACCTACCCATTCTTCGGGAGAACGAACGCTCAGTCAGTTTAGATAAGAAAACTACCCTCCCATCAATTTGATCTGATAAAAATATATTCCTTATTTCAATATGCAAAAATAATGCCAAAAGATAATATCATTGAAGAGATTGCTTTCACGTGTTAACAAATGAAAAAAGTGTCCATTTTTGTGAACAATAAAAAGAAATGTATCTTATACACAAGAAATTGTCCGGTTTTGCACACAGATAAGGATGAATGATTGCTTTTTTACAAAGACCAATGCCCAGCTATTAAAATAATCAACAATGTATTATCTTTTATGAGTTAGAGTCAGTTGTGTATTAGAACAGCTCTCTATAAAATAATAAGCATAAAAAAAAAATTTGTCGATGTTTTTCTACATAGAATAGAATTTTATTCCATTAATAGGTACAGATTAATCGAGTAGAAGGAGGCGCCTAGCCTCCTCCCTCTCATACAACCATATGGTTCAGGAAACGGCAGATCAGTTTAAGTCTTACTTAGTATTGTCATTCTATTTACTTTGGTTCTGTTGTTTCCCTGATTCAAAGCTTATGGATCTTCTTTGACTTCGACCGAAAGACGTTCTTTTACAGGTAGGATCATGCATCTATTTCTCATAGTTAACCTTTGGCTGCTCATCCAATTATACCTTTCATGAAGCCACCACTACCGCCTTCATGGTGAGAGCCGCACCGTATAGATTAGACCCATGCCGGGCACACCATAAAAAAGAGGATACCATTAAGGTTATCCTCCTTTAATTTTTTAATATATGGGCGTGTTATCTTTGGAAATCTTTTCAATGATCTCCTTAACCCTTGCAAGGAAACGGCCGCAAACCAGTCCGTCCAAAACACGATGATCCAGTGATAAACAGAGATTCACCATGTCTCGTACAGCAATCATGTCATTGATGACCACTGGCCGTTTTACAATCGTTTCAACTTGTAAAATAGCTGCCTGTGGATAATTGATGATTCCCATGGACTGAACAGAACCGAATGAGCCAGTGTTATTGACAGTGAACGTGCCACCTTGCATGTCCTCTGCTTTTAACTTGCCTGCCTTCACTTTGGATGCAAGTTCTTGTATCTCCCTTGCAATCCCTTTAATGGATTTTTCATCAGCATTTTTTATGACCGGGACAAATAGGGCATCTTCCGTTGCAACAGCTATTGATATATTGATTTCTTTCTTTTGAATGATCTTATCGCCTGCCCACATCGAATTGAGCTCTGGAAATTCGGTAAGAGCTTGAGCGACCGCTTTTACAAAAAAGGCAAAATACGTTAAGTTATATCCTTCTTTTTGTTTAAAATCGGATTTGAGATTATCACGCAACTTTACCATATTGCTTGCGTCAACTTCCACCATTGTCCAAGCATGCGGAATTTCGTGCTTACTTTTTAACATATTGGACGCAATTGCCTTACGTATGCCGGTAACCGCTATTTCCTTGTCGCCTGCAACAGTCGGTACGTTTGTTACTGAACTGGTTTGACGATTAACTTGAGGGGCAATCTCTTCATGAGTCGAATCGGATATTGCTGCAGGTTCATCCGCCTTAGGAAGTGTGCCGGATTCAACAAGTTTCAGTAAATCTTTACGTGTGATCCGCCCCTCACTTCCCGTTCCTTTTACTTTTGAAAGGTCGATCCCATGCTCCTGGGAGAGTTTTAACACTGCCGGTGAGAAGCGAGCTTTTCCTGACGGCTCTCCCACTGGCGGCTGTATATCTCTTGTTACGGCTGCATCAGCGTTTTCCTCTCCATGAGAAATCTCTTGCCCTTCATTTTCGTTATCCGTCTTTGCCGTTTCAACTTCAATCGAGCAAATGACTTCTCCGACTGCCAACGTTTGATTCTCATCCGCTTTCAATTCTTTGATGATGCCGGTAAAGGAAGAAGGAACCTCAGCATTTACTTTATCCGTCATCACTTCAGCTAACGGATCGTATTTCGTTACATGATCTCCAGGCTTTACAAGCCATTTACTGATGGTTCCCTCTGTGACACTTTCGCCCAGTTGAGGCATCTTCATTAATTCCATAGCCATGAATCGTTCCTCCTTCTTAACAGTCATTAAAACTCAGCTAATTCCCTCATCGCTTTTTCCACTTTATCAGGATTCACCATAAAATGTTTTTCCATCGTAGGCGCATATGGCATGGCAGGTACATCAGGTCCTGCCAATCGTTTTATCGGGGCATCCAAATCAAAAAGGCAATGCTCGGCAATGATGGCTGCGACCTCACTTATAATGCTGCCTTCTTTATTATCCTCTGTGACCAGTAAAACCTTTCCCGTTCTAGATGCTGCCTCTATGATAGCATCCTTATCTAAAGGGTAGACGGTACGCAAATCCAGAACATGTGCAGAGATTCCATCTGCTGCTAATTTTTCTGCTGCCTGAAGGGCAAAATGCACGCAAAGTCCATAGGATATGACCGTAATGTCTTCCCCTTCCCTTTTCACATCCGCTTTTCCGATCGGAAGTACATAATCTTCAGTGGGCACTTCACCCTTAATCAAGCGATAGGCTCGTTTATGTTCAAAGAAAAGCACTGGATCTTCATCACGAATGGCAGCTTTAAGCAATCCCTTGACATCATATGGAGTGGAAGGCATCACAATTTTCAAACCTGGCTGATTAGCAAAGATCGCTTCAACCGATTGTGAATGATAAAGAGCTCCATGAATTCCTCCCCCATATGGAGCACGGATTACGATAGGACAGCTCCAGTCATTATTAGAACGATATCTAATTTTGGCTGCCTCTGAGACAATTTGGTTAATGGCAGGCATGATGAAATCAGCAAATTGCATTTCTGCTATTGGCCGTAGCCCATACATGGCTGCTCCAATCCCCACTCCTGCTATTGCAGATTCAGCAAGCGGGGTATCAATGACCCGGGCTTCACCGAATTGGTCGTATAAACCATTAGTAGCTTTGAAGACCCCGCCTTTTTTCCCAACATCTTCTCCCAATACGAATACACGGGAATCACGTTCCATCTCTTCCCTCATTGCCATTGTTACGGCATCTATATATGAAATCACTGGCATTCTATTACCCCCTTACTTTTGTGCATACACATGAGTCATCGCACTTTCAGCCTTCGGATATGGAGCATTTTCAGCATAATCAGTTGCTTCGTTCACTATTTTCATGACTTCATCATTCATTTGTTTCTCAAGATCATCATCCATGATTCCCGCTTCTCTTAAATACGCTCCAAATGTCTTTATGGAATCCTTTGTTTTCGCTTCGGCCACTTCATCCGCAGTACGGTAGCTTCGGTCATCATCATCACTGGAATGAGGCGTAAGCCTGTAAGAAACGGTTTCAACAAGGGTAGGGCCCTCTCCCCTTCGTGCACGGTCCGCCGCTTCTTTCACGGCTGCATACACTTCCAATGGATCATTGCCATCCACTGTTATTCCAGGCATTCCATAGCCAATCGCCCTATCGGAAACATTCTCACATGATAACTGTTTCGAAATAGGCACGGAAATGGCATATTTATTATTTTCACACATGAAAATGACCGGTAGCTTATGCACACCTGCAAAGTTGGCACCTTCATGGAAATCGCCCTGATTGGATGAACCTTCCCCAAACGTTACGAATGTTACTAAATCCTTACCTTCCATCTTCCCTGCTAGCGCAATTCCAACTGCATGTGGCACCTGTGTGGTTACAGGGGATGAACCAGTGACGATCCTATTTTTCTTTTGACCAAAATGTCCAGGCATTTGGCGTCCGCCGGAATTGGGATCTTCTTCTTTCGCAAAACCAGATAGCATTAAGTCTTTTGCGGTCATCCCGAAGGTAAGTACCACACCCACATCCCGATAATAAGGAAGTACATAATCCTTTTGCCGATCCAGTGCAAACGCTGCCCCTACTTGTGCTGCCTCTTGCCCCTGACAGGAAATCACAAAAGGAATTTTCCCGGACCGGTTCAACAGCCACATCCGTTCATCAATCCTGCGGGACAAAAGCATTGTCCGATACATATCTAAAACCGTTTCCTCATTTAAGCCTAATTGTTCATGACGTTTTTCTACCATCATAAAACCTCCTGACCTTATTCTTTATGAATGAATGGCAAGTCCATCGACAGCAAGCGCCGCCTCGCCGATTGCTTCAGAAAGACTTGGATGCGGATGAATTGTTTTTGCTATCTCCCAAGGTGTCGCATCAAGCACTTTTGCAAGCCCTGCTTCAGAAATCATATCCGTAACATGTGGTCCTATCATATGAACGCCAAGGATATCATCCGTTTTCTTATCGGCAATGATTTTGACAAAACCATCCGCTTCCCCGAATACCAGGGCCTTACCAACTGCACGGAATGGGAATTTCCCCACTTTAAGCTCATAGCCTTCCTTTTTTGCCTGTTCTTCCGTCAAACCGACACTTGCAGCTTCAGGGCTAGAATACACACATTTTGAAATCAGTGAATAATCGATCCGTTCCGGCTTTTTACCTGCCATATGTTCAACAGCTGTAATTCCTTCATGGGAGGCAACGTGAGCCAACTGCAAACCGCCGATACAATCACCAATCGCATAGATATGTGTTTCCTTCGTTTGGAAGAACTCATTGGTTTCAATAAAACCATTTTCCTTCACAATTTCTGTATTTTCCAGGCCGATCCCTTCAACATTTGCTGATCTTCCTACGGAAACCAGCATTTTTTCAGCTGTGAATTCCTCTACCGAACCGTTTACTTCAGCAGAAATGGATACTGAGACATCCGTTTTCAGAGTTTCCGATAATACTTTCGCACCTGTAACGAATTTGACGCCTTTTTTTGTTAGGAGTCTAAGCATCTCACTGGAAATATCGTGATCTTCAGTCGGTATGATTCTATCTGCATATTCAAGCACTGTCACATCCACACCAAAATCATTCAGCATCGAAGCCCATTCAATGCCGATAACTCCCCCGCCTACAATAATGATTGATTTTGGCAAGTTCTCAAGGTTTAGAGCTTCATCGGATGTTAGTACCAATTCCCCATCAATCTGTAATCCGGGCAGGGTCCTTGGACGCGAACCGGTAGCAATGATGACATTCTGAGGAATAAGCATTTCATTTTCACTGCCATTGTTCATTTCCACGGAAATTGTTCCGGGCATCGGTGAAAATATCGATGGACCAAGAATCCGTCCTAACCCTTCATAAACCGTTATCTTTCCTTGTTTCATCAAGTGTTGAACACCTTTATAGAGTTGATCAACCACTTTATTCTTTCTTTCCTGCACCTTAAGGAAATCTACCTTTACATCCCCGGTAACTATACCGAATTCGTCACTTTTCACTGCAGTCTGATAAACCTCCGCACTCCGTAAAAGTGCTTTCGAAGGGATACAGCCTTTATGTAGACACGTTCCGCCGAGCTTGCCTTTCTCCACGACAGCAGTTTTCAATCCTAATTGAGCAGCCCTTATCGCTGCCACATACCCGCCTGTTCCTCCTCCGAGGATAACGAGGTCAAATTCTTCAGCCAAAACCACTCCTCCTCACTAATAAAAGATAGTCACTATTTTTACTTGCATTATGTTTATTACGTTATCAATGTTGAAAATTCCTGTGTTTCGTTAAAAAAACACAGGAATTAAAATCTCGTACAACTAAAATCATTTTCGTCCATTCAAAATATGCTTTTCATTTTGTAAAAATTGACTCCTGGAGTTCCTCATACGTGCAATTCGCTCTTCTGCCATCCTATCAGCTGCTTTATAGGTTGGAATTTGATCACGTTTTGCAATCTCAATGACTCGTTCAATGGTATCATAAACCGTTTCCACTTTTTTAAGGGCTCTTTCCCGATTATACCCTAAAAGCTCGTCAGCAACGTTGATGACTCCACCTGCATTAATGACATAATCAGGAGCATATATGATACCTTTTTCATGTATTTGATCACCATGAACAGCTTCCTTCAATTGATTATTGGCTGCACCTGCAATGACTTTCGCCTTGATTTTATTGATTGTTTGATCATTTATGACAGCCCCTAATGCACATGGAGCATAGATATCACATTCAACCCCATAAATTTCATCAGGATTCACTGCTGTCGCCCCAAAGGATTCAACCGCACGGGCCACACTATCTTTATTGATATCCGTAACGATCAACTTAGCGCCCTCCTCATGAAGGTGACGGCATAAGTTATAAGCTACATTCCCGACGCCCTGGACTGCAACTACCTTGCCTTCTAAAGAATCAGTGCCGAATGCTTCTTTTGCAGCAGCTTTCATACCGCGGTATACCCCATAAGCAGTTACAGGGGACGGGTTACCTGAAGAACCGAATGCAGGGGAAATCCCAGTGACAAAATCCGTTTCCTCATGGATGAGATCCATATCCTCGACCGTCGTCCCTACATCTTCAGCTGTTATATAACGTCCATTAAGCCCTTGGATATACCTACCGAATGCACGGAACATTTCTTCATTTTTATCCTTGCGCGGATCGCCGATGATGACGGTTTTTCCTCCGCCTAAATTCAAGCCGGCAGCTGCGTTCTTATATGTCATTCCTTTTGAAAGCCTTAAAGCGTCTTCTATGGCATCTTCTTCAGAAGCATACGTCCACATCCGTGTGCCGCCAAGTGCAGGTCCCAATGTTGTATCATGAATGGCAATAATCGCTTTCAAACCCGATTGTTTATCCTGACAGAACAGCAGTTGTTCGTAGTCATACTTCTCAAGATATTTAAAAATTTCCATAAAGAAATCCTCCCTAGATGTTTTAATTCGTGTCAGATATGAGGACATTGCATTACTCCTCATTCTTACTGGCTACTACGTTCTTTTTAAATGAAATCCGCTAATCACATGATATTTTCCCCATTGGGAATGGTTCCCTTGGAAAATCCATGTACCTTTAAATATGCAAATAACATGCCAATAAATTGAAATGCGAGAGCCTTTATAACCAAAAAAAGGAGATGCTGGTTAATAAGGTGAACAACTATAGCCTATACCAGATTTAAAAAAATTTCATGTTAGAAGTGGACTTACACTTAAATTAAAATAAATCAGAATATTCCACGCAGTTTTTTTCATAGTGTGCAATTTTTAGCATGCAAGTATATTCACAGTTCGAATTTTTCCATTTTGTAATATAGATTTCTAACCGAAATCCCCAGCACTTTTGCCGTAAGTGTTTTATTTCCTTTGTGTGTATTTATAGCTTGCTGAATGATTTTTGCTTCATACTGGTCTATTATCTCCGAGAGCGGTCTGCCCGATACGTAGCCAGATGGCTCCATTGAGTCTTTCTCCTGTATTATTGGAATCGATTCGATAAAGTCCGGAATATGCTGTACATCAATGATCGTCTCGTTCAATTTCATGAAAATGATCGCCCGTCCTAAAATATTTTCCAGTTCCCTCACATTCCCTGGCCAGTTATAGATTTGCATCTTATGTATAGCTTCTGCAGTGATTCCCTCTATGCTCCGTCCATACTCCTGATTGATTTTATGAATTAAATGCTCCGCCAATTCTCTTAAATCTTCTTTACGTTTTCGTAAAGGAGCAATGAAAATTGGCATGCGGTTCAGCCTGAAATATAAGTCTTCCCTGAATGATCCGCTTGCTATTGCCTGTTCAAGATTGATATTCGTAGCGGCTATGACCCGGACATTGATGGGAATCGGCTTTGTTCCCCCCACTCTGATGATTTCCCGCTCTTGTAAAACCCTCAGTAATTTTGCTTGGATGTTCGCTGGTAATTCACCAATTTCGTCCAAAAAGATGCTCCCTTGATTTGCCTCTTCAAAAAAACCGACCTTTCCGCCTCTGCTTGCGCCTGTAAACGCTCCCTCATCATAACCGAACAGTTCACTTTCAAGTAATGCTTCCGAGATTGCCGCGCAGTTTACACGTACGAATTTATTGAATTTCCTATCGCTTGCATTATGGATGGCGTGTGCAAATAACTCTTTGCCTGTCCCTGATTCCCCTCTCAATAAGACAGTAGCCGGTGTCCTTGCCGATAATTTCGCTTGTTCAATGGGAAGCTTCATCTCTTCGGAAGCTCCTATTATATCATCAAAGGAATATTTAGCCTGCAATGTCCGGATAATCTGTCTTGCCCGATTCAATTCATGAGTCAAGGCTTGAATTTCCGATACATCATGAATGACGCCAACACTCCCTTTCAGACACCCATCCACAATGATTGGAGCTACATTCACAATCACTTCCTTATGTTTTGGCCCGACACGCATATTGACACCCCGAACAGGCTTTTTCGTCTGTAGCACTTTCATATGCATACTTTCCCCTTCGTAAATATCGATGGACGCCGGCTTCCCGATCACTTGGTTCTTTGTCAGGCCAGTGATTCTCGTATAGGCTGGATTGATCAATAGTCCCCTCCCTTGATCATCCACGACAGATATGGCTTCATCACTGGATTGTATGATCGCCTGGAGCATTGTCTGTATCTCTTTTAAATCAGTGATCTGCTCTGCCAATTGTACAGCTTCCGTTTTATTCCTAAACACGGAAAAAGCCCCTATGATTTCCTTATCGGCATTTACCAGAGGAATCCTTGTCGTTATGAGTTCCATCCCATTAGAAATGGTGATCTCCTGATTTACTTCTTTTTTGTTCATTTCCATCACTCGAAGCAATCCAGTTGTAGGGAAGATATCTTTAATATGTCTGCCAATCGCGTCCCTGCGTTTTATATCAGATGCTCGTTCGGCACTATCATTGAACATGATGATGAATCCATCCTGATCAATCACCACCATCCCTTCACTGGTCGTATTCAGGATCAGGTCCATTTTTGCCGAAGCATTCTCCAATTTATTTATTAAACGATTTTTCTCTTCAAACAACTTCGTCATGATGTGGGCGACACTTCCAGGAATGAGTATCGTTTGATCATGCATATCCCTTTTTATCTTATTATAAACAGACGGATCTCCAGTCGTATCAAAAATGATATCCAAATCCCCATCCAATCCCTTGCTCCAATTAGTCACTGTAGGAATCCTTCGTTCTTTTGCTGCAAGCATCCCTTCTGCGGATCCATTCGTATCAGCCATACAAACAATTGAGAATACTTCGCTTTCCGAAAGGAGTTTCAACACGGTCGTCCCTCCCACTCCTCCCCCTACTATCATGACTTTTTGCATGAGCCATCCCCCTTATGATTTATTTACCCCATTAAAAGATTCATCTCTGCAATTTTTTTCATACTCCACGCCCTCTCATTTTACCATATTGATATCCCTTAAAAACAGTCATTGCCTTCCAGTCATTTTCTAGTTTCCCGAAACTTGACAAATATTCTATATCCTTTATCATTTTTAAAAGACGGAATTTTCGGAAGGGATTTGACCGCATGAAACGTTTAATCGCTTTTTTGATTCTTTTTATTCCCGGGGCATTTGCTGCCTATGGCATAAAAATAATGAGGGACATGGTGTTCGGCATTTTACAGCCTCCCTATCCAGTCCTGTGGTTGCAATTTTTAATCGGCCTGCTTATCACAATTGGCGGGATAGCCTTCATCGCCGGCTTCGTCCTTCATCGAGATCGAAAACAAAATAAGGTTCAAAGCAGATTCAATAAATTTTAATGCGCAAAAAGAAGGTGCCATGTAAGATATGGCACCTTCTTCTTTCATTATCTCTATTTAAGTCCTTCTCTGACCCGTATCGCATCCTCAGGAAAATCGGTAATGATGGCACTGCATCCCAAATTGAATAATCGCTTCATCTCCGCTTCCTTATTAATGGTATAGGGCCTTACAGGAACACCCATTCTTAACGATGCTCGAATAATGACATCAGGGGCAACCCGGATATTTGGATGGATAGCGCTCCCTCCTATTGCCTTGGCATAAACCCACGGCATGTACAGCCCATCCCTATAAAGCGGTGCCGTTTCCATTTCAGGTGCCAATCGGTGGCAATGAACCAAGCTATAATGATTGAAAGAAGAAAGAATGATCCTTTCTTCCATTTGGTAGGTACGGATGAGGCGTATGACTTTCTCTTCTAAGCCTGGATACAGAAAAAGCATGTTTTTCAATTCAATATTGCAAAAAAGCTGATTATTGTTTAGCCATATCAAAAGTTCTTCAAGTGTCGGAATTTTTTCTTTACCCCATTTACCTTTATAATTTGAGGAAGCTTTAAGAGTTTTCAACTCCATTAAGGTCCGATCTTTTACATACCCTGAGGCATTCGTCGTCCGATCGAGCTTTTCATCGTGAATGATGACTACTTCTCCATCTTTCGAGAGCTGGACATCCGTTTCAATTCCGTCTGCTCCTACACGGGCTGCTTCTTTGAACGCCGACATCGTATTTTCCGGATGGGTACCTGATGAGCCTCGATGAGCAAAGATTAAGGTCATGATGAAATCTGCCACCTCTCCCAAAAATCGTTATATCCCCAATTTTATGAAAAGAAACGGAAGATTATTTTCATCGATATCATTTACCGGAAAACCTTTTCGAAAAAGGCAACACGAAGATGCACGTGGACGTCTATATAATAAGCAGGGAAGTGAACAATTGCAGTCGCTCTCTTTACATACACGGACGTGTATCGCCAATGCGCCTGTTCATTTAGTCACCAGTTGTCTCAGGATACTCTGTATTGGTTTCCGATAAAAAATTTATATGTATTCTTTATGGTTACATAATTGTTTAAGATTATCGGTTAATATTTTATGTTAATATAATACTGGTTAGCTTATCCATAAAAGGATGTAATTGATGAGTGAATAATTGAACTATGACTCGGAGGAACTTAACATGAATAAATTTAGATGGTCAGTGGTTTCAATTATTGTTGCTGCAGCAGTTCTTGCAGTGGTAATAACATTACAGCAGAATGCTAAAAAGTATGAAGCAACGCATAATGAACCAAATACCGGTATTGCTGTTATGGAAGTTTCGGGGAAAAATAAGAAAGATAAGGATATGGAAGAACAAACTTCAGAATATGAACAAGTTCTATATGAATTAGGTCTTGGCCCGGCTTCAACTGCAAAAGACGTGATGAAAACTATGCATAGTATGACTCATCAAAAAGTAATTTCTGAAGAAAAATGGTACAACCTTGAGATGACTCCTGAAAACATCAATGTCGTTTATGCATTTATTAAAGATATTGACATCGGCTTCACACTTAAAAGAGAATTACTGAGGATCGTAGGAAACTGGAAAGAAGGAAACTTCGACAATATAGTGGAAGATCACAACTACCTTTGGGGTGCCCAAAATGGAAATGTTGGTAAAGCTACCGGAGTTCTTACTCCTGAACAAGAAGCAGAATTTGTCAAAGAAAACTTTTGATAGTCAGTATAATCGAGCCCATCGATTATTTTATTAATCAAAACAAAAGGGACTATTTAGGTCCCTTTTCAGGTTCTTGACTATCCCAATCCCCTATAATTTATGTTTGAATACCTATATAACACTTGAAAGCATCGTGGTGACAAATTAAATCAGCAGTATCGCACTTTCGTTTGTTCAAGAAAAAATCCTCGACCTTACGGAGTGATCCGCTAATTGTCGGGGCTTTTTTACGTATAGAGTCGGTCGAACGTCTTTGTCTTTCTCCGTTTTCATATCGGACATATTAAACGTAGGGTTGAGCGTTTTTACACGTTCCAAGTCGCGACCTAACAAAAAATTAAACGGAGTTGAAAAGGCAAAGGCATAAAAAAAAACGCCCAGCAATGGACGTCATGATTTTTCCCTATAAAATATTTCGTTTACCGTCATACCGAGCCTTTCGCTATTTAGCATGGCATTGTCGAGCGTAGGTTCGTGGGCTTCCTTTCGTAACGCTTACACTGATATATACGCTTAGAGCCCTATAAATGCGGCAAATTCCGTTTGGGTCATACGAAGATCATGACGTAATACATTCAATCGATTACGGATGGACATAAGTACCAACCCCTTACGCGAAAATAATAGCCGCCCAGTTTGGACGACTGCGGAATTTTCCTATATACTGACTCGTAGTGTGCCGAGTTTCCGCCAAATACGATCAGTCTTTATTGGTATTCCACCGCAAGGTTTACCGGAGTTGGCGATAAATTCACGGTTAAATTCCCGTCCAAATTGCCGTCAAATCAACGCCCCTACCCCTGTCAAGATGCTTTATGTTCAAGGCGAAGCTTATCGGCAACCATTGCTATGAATTCGGAATTTGTAGGTTTAGCCTTAGTCATGCTGACCGTATAACCGAATAAAGATGAAATGGATTCTATATTGCCACGGCTCCAGGCCACTTCAATTGCATGTCGGATCGCACGTTCAACTCGGCTTGCCGTTGTATTGTATTTTTTGGCGATATCCGGATATAAAACTTTGGTGATCGAGCCCAATAGTTCAATATCATTGTACACCATGGATATGGCTTCCCTTAAATACAAATAGCCCTTAATATGTGCAGGCACTCCAATTTCGTGAATGATGCTTGTGATGCTGGCATCGAGGTTTTTCGGCTTTGGTTCATTTTGGGGACGATAGCTAAATTGACTATGATTTTTTAAAACAGCCTGGCCTTTACTGCTCACCTGACGAATATGATTGGCTAGATTCTCCATATCAAAAGGCTTCAGGATAAAATAAGACGCGCCCAAATCAACTGCTTTTTTCGTGACATCTTCTTGACCAAAGGCAGTAAGCATAATTACATTAGGCATAGCACCCCGTTTTACTTCACGAAGTTTTTCAAGTACACCTAACCCATCTAAATGAGGCATGATAATATCGAGGATCAATATATCCGGATCAACGCTTTCAAGCATCCCCAGGCAATCTTGTCCGTTATGTGCCACCCCAATCACTTCCATGTCTTCCTGTGCTGAAATGTATTCTTCCAGAAGGCCAACAAGTTCTCTATTATCGTCTACAACGCACACCTTAATTTTTTTCACGCTTGATTTCCTCCTCAACTACAATTGGTCTTTTTTTCTATATGACTAAATTCTATTGTAATTGAACTTTTCGACAATGGAAACTAAATTCCTTTTATTTTTGAAAAAATATAAGGAATTCAATATTATTCTCCGGATATCTCTTGTTTTCGACTTCGTTTGCTATTCGAATAAACCGATTGTCGAAAAATCTTCATTTCGTTATCATTTTATCACATCGTTTCAAAAAATCCTCTATTTTTTATTAAACCATTGCCAAACCCTTAAAAGAACATTATTATTGCCAATCACCGCTCCCCATTAAAAAGGGGCATCCAAAGGGATACCCGGTTTCTTCAACTTGCCTTTTCATAATTATCTTTGTCGTATATATTAATACCGGCTTCGTTTAACATCCATTCGATATGGACTCCATACCCACTAGTAGGATCATTAACAAATACATGGGTGACTGCACCGATTAATTTCCCATTTTGTATGATAGGACTGCCGCTCATACCCTGAACGATCCCACCCGTTTTTTGAAGCAATTCTTTATCCGTCACTTTTAAGACCATTCCTTTGATCGCAGGAAACTTTTGTGGAATGGAACTGACGATTTCCACATCGAATTCCTCTACTTTAGAACCATCCACCACTGTCAGGATCTTTGCTGGTCCTTCCTTTACCTCATGGGAAAGGGTGATGGGGAGTGCCTTGTCATTAACCCCGTTTTTAAAATCTTGATTTAATTTCCCAAAAATCCCAAAGGGACTATTGCGATTAATATTTCCTATTTTCTCTTTATTAGAAGAAAAGCGTGCCAATTTTTCTCCCGGATCACCATTGCTTCCCTTTTCAATGGAAGTGACTGTCGATTGAACAATCTGCCCGTCCTTTACAACAATCGGCTTTTTTGTATCCATATCGGAAATGACATGTCCCAATGCCCCATATTTTTTTGAATCCGGGTGATAAAACGTCATCGTTCCGATACCAGCTGCCGAATCACGGATATACAAACCTAATTTGTATGTTCCTTCATTCTTATCTTTTAAAGGTAAAAGGGTACTATGAAGCACTTCATTATCCCGATTGATGACAAGATTCAACGCTTCTCCCTTTTCACCTGCCTGCTGAACAAAAGGGGTTACATCCCCCATCTTCTTTATCGTCTGACCATTGATTTCTGTAATAATATCACCAATTTCAATTTTCGCTTTCTCTCCTGGTGATTTTTTCCCTTGTGTAGTATCAATAAGATGATGACCTACTACGAGCACTCCGAGAGTATTAAGCTTAACGCCAATGGATTGTCCTCCAGGCATGACTTTAAAGTCTTTTAACACCCTAATGTCAACCTTTTTGGCAGGCAGGCCTGCTACATCAAGTAAAACTTCATTCGTACCTGGTTTCTCGGCACCTAGCGTTATCGAAGCTTGTTCATCATGAAGCGAAATCCCATCACTTGATCCCGAAGCTTTTGCAGAAACAGGTAATGATTTGGAAATACTATATTGACTTCCTTCAAATAGTACAAGATGATTTGGAATTAAAAAATATTCACGAGATGGCTGGTATAACCCTAATGTTAATAGCGAAACAAGGAGAATTCCACCGATGATCCTGTTTATCCATAAAAATTTCAATCCATTCACTCTCCTCGCTCTCTGAAACTTTATGGCTACACCTTTAATTTAGCCCTCATGACAGTCATTTATAACAGGAGCAAAAAATAAAAGCTATCCGTTTTTGGATAGCTTTACAATGAATGCTTATGAGAAGTTTAAATAATCTTCTTGTGAGCCTATCAAGATGTGATCTTCAGCCTTTTGGCCAGCTGAATTAATTCATTGGCATGCTGCTTCGTCAAGTCCGTAATCTCGACACCTGAAATCATCCTGCCGATTTCTTTTATTTTTTCCGTTTCTATAAGTGGTTTAACAGAGGTATTCGTCCGCCCAGCCTTCACATTTTTCGCAATGAAAAGGTGAGTATCCGCCATTGCTGCCACCTGTGGTAGATGGGATATGCACAGCACTTGAGATCCCGTTGCCACTTTATAGATCTTTTCGGCAATGGATTGCGCAACCCGTCCGCTTACACCGGTGTCCACTTCATCGAAAATAATGGACGTAATGCCCTGATGCTTGGAGAAAATGCTTTTCAAAGCCAACATGATCCTCGACAACTCTCCACCCGATGCAATTTTAGAAAGAGGTTTCAACGGTTCTCCTGGATTGGTGGAAATATAAAATTCCATATTATCCAGGCCTGTTTGATTAATGCCCCGATCTGACAACTCATCGAAAGTATAAGCCGTTTGAAGGAAATGTGGTTCGAAAATTGTTTTTTCCATGTATAAATCTTTTAATTCCTGATGAATTTTTTTTGTTAACTGCAAAGCGAATGTCTGACGAAGATCAGACAGATTCTTTGCTTCAACAATTAAATCAGCCTTAATCGATTTTATTTCCTTTTCAAGCTTCGCAATATGGGTTTCCCTATTTTGCAGTTTTTCAACTTCCTCTTCGATACCAGCACCATATTCCAGGATTTCCTCGATGGTCCTCCCGTATTTACGTTTTAATTGATTTATTTCATTAAGGCGACTTTCAATGAATTCAACACGTTCGGTATCATAATCCAAAGAGTCCAATTGATCCCGGATGTTCGACACTGCCTCTTCAAGAAGGAAGTAACTATTTGAAACGGTCTCGGAGCTGTTTTTTAATCCCTCATCAAGCCCTGCCGCTTCCTCCAGGTTATTCATGGCTACGGAAAGCCAATCAATTGCATGTTGCTCACCATTTAAAGCATTATAACTGGTTTGCAGCGCTTCATGGATTTTTTCGAAATTATTAATTTTTTTCCGCTCTTCCATCAATTCTTCATCTTCGTGAAGTTTCAAATCAGCTTTATGGATTTCATCGAATTGAAATTGAATCAAATCAAGGCGGTGGACCATTTGCTGTTCATTTTGGCTTAAACCATTCAATTGTTTAGAAGCGGTTTCATAACGTTTATATAGTTTTTGGTATTCAGTGAGTGCCGAGGCAATTTTTTCACCGCCGAACTGATCCAGCAGCGGAAGATGCAGTCGTTCATCCATTAATTCCTGATGTTCATGCTGACCATGAATATCAATCAGTGTCCGTCCTATTTCGCGTAAAATGGCAATCGTTACAAGTTTACCATTTACCCTGCATACACTTTTGCCGCTGAGTGAGATATCCCTTCGAAGAATGGCCATCCCATCATTCATATCCAAGCCAAATTCTACTGCCTTAGCAAAGACGGGATGCGACTCATCTTCAATCTGAAATAATCCTTCTATTTCGGCCTTCGACTCACCATGCCGAATGAACTCTGCCGAGCCACGTCCCCCAACCAAAAGATGAACGGCATCTATGATAATTGATTTCCCTGCCCCAGTTTCTCCGGTCAAGACAGTCAAGCCTTTCTCAAAAGATACGGACAGGCTATCTATGATCGCAAAATTCCTAATCGATAGTTCTGTTAACAAACTAGGTCACCTCACAAAATTATTAGAGCATGTCCAAGAATTTGCCGGAAATGATCTTTGCATCTTCCTCAGAACGGCAGATAATTAAACAAGTATCATCGCCGCCGATCGTCCCGAGTATTTCTTGCCAATTTAAATTATCAATTAATGCACAGATCGCCTGTGCATTACCAGGGAGCATTTTCATAACCAGCAAATTATTGGCCGCATCGATGCGTACAAAAGCATCAACCAGGATTCTCTTTAATTTTTGAAGTGGGTTGAAACGTTGGTCGGCAGGCAAGCTGTATTTATACCTTCCATCCGTTAACGGAACCTTTACAAGGTGAAGCTCTTTAATATCCCTTGATACTGTGGCTTGAGTTACATTGTACCCAGCAAATTTCAGTTCTTCAACCAGTTCATCCTGGGTTTCAATATCGTTGTTCGTTATAATGTCTCTTATTTTTATATGTCGTTGTCCTTTATTCATAAGTAGAAGCACCTCTTCTCAACTGTTGCTCATTTAATTATAAAAATTATCCATTTCATAACATGCTTAGGCAGGCTGACCAATATGGGATTGCTTCGGTTCATCCGTACGTGCAAATAGACCGCTCTCATAAGTGGTTAATATTAATGTTATCGGATTTTTATGCAATTGTACAACTTTTTCTCTAATTTGCATAACAAGACTATTTTTTGTTCTTACCTACCTGTGTAGCTTCCTCAAATCATTCGAGTGCTTACAACCCTCATTTAAAGGTAAAAAGCTCCTTTTAGCCAACCAATCAGCCAAAGGAGCCATACAAAGTTCCAGCTATTCTTTTTTAAACTGGGCATGGGCTTCTCCAACGATGTCATCAATCGTTTTCGAAAGCAATATTGCTCCATCTTCTTTTGACCCTTCCCAGTATAAGTGAAGCAAAAATTCAATATTTCCATCGCCGCCGGTGATCGGTGAGAAGGAGGCATCCAAAATATCGTAGCCTTCATTTTTTGCAAAGGAAATGATCTTATCCAACACTTGTTTATGGATTTTGGGATCGCGAACAATCCCCTTTTTACCCACTTGATCCTTCCCGGCTTCGAATTGCGGTTTAACTAGGGCAACGACGTCGCTTTTCGGAACAAGCAGGGTTTTTAGCACCGGTAAAATTAATGTGAGCGAGATGAACGAAACATCAATGCTTGCAAAGTTTGGCATCTCCCCATCCAGGTCAGCGGGTGTAACGTAGCGGAAATTGGTCCGTTCCATTACTTTTACCCGCTCATCCTGCCTAAGCTTCCAGGCAAGTTGATTATAGCCTACATCCAGTGCATAGGACATGGTGGCACCATTTTGCAAGGCGCAATCCGTGAATCCCCCTGTCGAGGATCCGATATCTAGGAGGATTTTCCCGTTCACCTGTAAGTCGAATTCTTTTAAGGCCTTCTCAAGTTTAAGTCCACCTCTTGAAACGTAAGGCATAACTTTACCTTTGATCGTAAATTCGAGATCGACCGGAACTTTTTCCCCCGGTTTTTCGTACCTCTCTTCATTCGCGTAGACAAGACCGGCCATAACCATACGCTTCGCTTTTTCACGTGTATCGGCCAATCCTTGTTCTACAAGTAATACATCTACTCTTTCTTTCATTACTTTCATATTGTCAGGCCCTTTTTTCTTTTTTGAGTGTTATCATTTTAATCTTTTTAATGGCGGTCTCAGTCGTTAAACCGATTTCTTCAAGAAGTTCATCGACACTGCCATGTTCAATGAAATAATCAGGGATGCCCATGCGATCGATAATAGCCCCATAGAACCCTTGATCATGAGCATATTCAAGTACAGAACTGCCAAAGCCACCTTGAAGAACCGCTTCTTCTATAGTCAAGATAGGCATTTTCTCACCAAGGAGACTGCTCAACATGTTCTCATCCAATGGCTTGATGAACCGGGCATTGATCACCTTAACGGAATAATCCTCTTTCTCTAGCTGTTTTGCCGCTTCAAGAGCCATTGGAATCGTTGTGCCGAAAGTTAAGATGGCAGCATCCGTTCCTTCTTTCAAAACTTCCCATGAACCGATTGGTATCTGCTGCAATTCGGTATCCATTACCACTCCCCAACCATTACCACGAGGGAAACGCATAGCAATCGGGCCATCATTATAGCTTAGGGCCGTATTGACCATATGCTGACCTTCGTTTTCATCCTTCGGCATCATCAAAACCATATTCGGAATATGGCGTAAGAAAGCAATATCAAAAACGCCTTGATGCGTTTCGCCATCGTTACCAACCAATCCGGCACGGTCAATCCCTATGAATACGTTTAAATTCTGACGACATATATCATGCACCACTTGGTCATACGCCCTTTGCAGGAAGGTTGAATAAATGGCAAGGAATGGTTTCATTTTTTGCGTTGCCAATCCGGCTGCAAAAGTGGCAGCATGCTGCTCGGCAATTCCTACATCATAGAAACGCTCCGGGAACTCTCGTGAAAAGCCAACCAATTTCGAACCTACGGGCATTGCAGGGGTAATCGCGACAATCCGCTCATCTTCACGTGCGAGTCTGCTGACCGTATCGCTTACAAGAGCGCTCCAAGCAGGACCTTTACTAGGGGATTTCACGAAATCGCCTGTCTCGATTTTGTATGGGCCTGTCCCATGCCAATTCCCGGTTGTATCCAACTCGGCCGGGGAATAGCCCTTTCCTTTTTTCGTGATGACATGCAGCAGAACGGGCCCCTTCGTTTTCTTGGCATATCTTAAATTCTCTAACAGTTCTTCATAATTATGACCATCGACTGGTCCAAGGTATGTGAAACCGAGTTCTTCGAAAAAGATCCCCGAGACCAATAAGTACTTCATGCTGTCCTTCAACCGTTCAGCAGTAGCCGCAAGTTTCCCTCCAACTGCAGGGATTTTTTTCAAAAGCAACTCCATCTCATCTTTTGCCCATTTATATTTACCCGCTGTCCTCAATCTTCCCAAAATCGTGTGCAGGGCACCTACGTTAGGGGCAATCGACATTTCATTATCATTCAGGATAACGATCATATCCTTTTTTTCATCCCCGATATGATTCAAAGCTTCAAGCGCCATTCCACCTGTAAGGGCTCCGTCCCCGATTACAGGTAAAATAAAACTTTTTTCACCTTTGATATCACGTGCAGCTGCCATTCCCATTGCAGCTGAAAGGGAAGTGGAACTGTGACCGGTTTCCCAAACATCATGAGGGCTTTCAATCATTTTAGGAAAGCCGCAAAGACCTTTATATTTCTTTAAGGTATCAAACTCTCCAGCTCTGCCAGTCAGGATTTTATGGACATATGATTGATGCCCGACATCCCATAAAATTTTATCATTCGGACTGTCGAATTCTTTGTGCAAGGCTATAGTCAATTCAACTACACCTAAATTGGGACCAATATGCCCACCGGTAACCGATAATTTTTCCACAAGGAATTTACGTATGTCGGCACTTAACTCGACTAGTTCTTCATTATTCATCTTCTTCAAAAAAGAAGGGTCTTTTATAGATAGAAGATCCAAACAGGACCACTCACTTTCTGTCATTCTCGGTTGTAAGCATAGACAAAGCCTCATGAAAGAGGGCTATGGAAGACTTGACCGAAAAATTGGTTTTAAGTTAAAAAATAGCCGCCAACACCCAGGTGATTTCGGCGGCTTAATATACCTATTTTATCACGTATCTCAATAAAAAAATTCATGTTGATTTTCACATATTTTTGCACAATGAGTATACCATAAAACCTCAATTGATAACAAATTTAGCCACAAATCAATGGTTACGGTTCGCTATTAAATCAGTTAGTTCATTCAACAAACCCGTTTGTAAGTTTGTTTTTCCTAACGCGGCATGAGCAAGTCCAACATGATGTTCCAACTTTTCCTTCGCCCCTTGAAGCGTAAGTAAAGAAGGATATGTGCTTTTGTGATTTCCTACATCACTGCCAACCGGCTTGCCGATCAACTCGACTGACCCTTCAATATCCAGAATATCATCCCGAATTTGAAAAGCAAGCCCCAGGTGGTATGCAAAGTCCCGTAAATGCAGATGCTGTTCTTCATTCGCTCCGGCTAATATAGCACCGGAAAGGATGCTTGCAGTCATTAACTTCCCTGTTTTATGTTCATGGATATATTCCAATTCCTGAAGGGTCAACTGTTTATTTTCACCTTCCATATCGGCAACTTGACCTCCAACCATCCCTTCGGCTCCGGCAGACTTAGCAATTTCACTTACAAGGTCCAGTTTCATTTCAGCCGTTACCTCGGGATCAATCATATCCGTCACCAATTGAAAGCTATATGTAAGGAGAGCATCACCTGCCAGTACCGCTATCGCCTCTCCGAACACTTTATGGTTCGTCGGTTTTCCGCGGCGGAGATCATCATCATCCATCGCCGGAAGATCATCATGAATCAAAGAATATGTATGGATCATTTCAATGGCAGCCGCTGCAGGAATCCCCATCCTCAAGTTTTTCCCAAAGGCCTCCAGAACCGCAAAGACCAATAACGGGCGAATCCGTTTACCGCCTGCCTCCAATGAATAGTTCATGGCTTCTTTGACCACTGCCGGCGCATTAAGTTTATTGACATATTCCACGATTTCCCGTTCTATAATCGCCTTATATTCTTTAGAAAACATTTCAAAAGACGCAGTACCCATGTTATTCTTCCTCCTGTACAACGAAGTTTTCAAGTTCCCCGTCTTCGCGTAAGATTTGAGTCAACTGATCTTCAACCGCCTTAAGCTTGGAGTGGCAAAGCCTTGATAAATCCATTCCTTGTTTATAAATGGAAATGGCTTCTTCCAAGGGCACATCGCCTTCTTCCAACTGTTCTACGATTTTCTCAAGATTCTCCATTGCTTCTTCAAATGTAGCTTCCTGTTTTTTTGTCATGGTTCAATTCGCTCCTTTATTTCTTTAATTTCACATTCAAGCGTTCCATCTTTTATGGAAACGGCTATTTTATCCCCTTTTGATACTTGCTGTGTACTTTTCACTAACGTCTCATCCTCAGCAAAAACCAATCCATAGCCCCGTTCCATGATTTTTAATGGGCTGAGAGCTGACAAAGTGGCAGTAAGATGAACGAACTGCTGAGATTTCTGCCGATAGATGGCTTCCATGCCCCTCCTCAAACCTTTTTCCTGCTGCTGCAATTCATCTTTTGAATTTTTCACCGCTTGTTCAGGATGCTGCTTTTTCAGAATATCGTTCAGCTGCTTAAGCTCATCTCTCTTTTTCACGAAATATCGCGTGCTTGTTTTCCCTAACCTGTCCATCGTCTTATCTAGTTGCTCAAGCTTCTGTTCATACATTTTATGTGGATAGCGGAAAGCATACGATCTTTCCATCCTTGTCAATCGGGTCCGTTCAAAATTCACTCCTTCACGAATGGAGCGGGTCAAGCGATTCTTACGGTTCATCAGACGTTCGAGTATTTCATTCAGGTGAGGAACCGCTAGCTCTGCTGCCCCAGTTGGTGTCGGAGCACGCATATCAGCGACGAAATCAGCAATTGTAAAATCGGTTTCGTGTCCGACAGCAGAAATTATCGGTATATCAGAATCATAGATCGATTCAGCCACTATCTCCTCATTAAAGGCCCATAGCTCCTCGATCGACCCACCGCCCCTTCCGACAATGAGTACATCGCTCTCCGCCCTTGCGTTAGCCTTTGATATTGCCTTAGCAATCGATTTAGCGGCATTATTCCCTTGTACAAGAGCTGGGTACACGATGATTTTGGCAATTGGGTATCTCCGCTTAATGGTTGTCAAGATATCCCTTAGTGCAGCTCCGGTCGGAGATGTAATGACGCCTACAGTCTTGGGGTACTGTGGAATCGTTTTCTTATGTTCGGACAAAAACAAACCGGCCGCCTCTAGCTTTTTCTTCAACTGTTCATAAGCAAGATACAAATCCCCCACACCATCCGGGGCCATGCTTTTCACATAAAGCTGATACTGTCCGCCCGCTTCGTATAATGAAATATCACCCTTTACAAGGACTTTCATTCCATTTTCGGGTTGAAATTTCATCCCTTTGTTATTAGCGGCAAACATAACGGAGAGGAGGCGGGCCTTCTCGTCCTTTAGCGTAAAATACATATGTCCGCTTGTATGTTGTTTAAAATTAGATATTTCGCCTTTTATGTATACATTTTGCAAATGGGGGTCGGCATCAAACTTCCTTTTAATGTACTTCGTCAAAGCCGACACGCTCAAATATTGTTGGTTGCTCATATATTGTCTCCTTCCGACGGAAATCGGATATAAAGAAAGCTCACCTATAGGTTACACTTAAAACTTGATTAAATCTATGCATGGAAAAAAGCGGTCTCCCGTTATTATAAAACAAGAGGTCCGCTTCTTTAAAATAATTTAACGTTTTTTCAGCTTTTTAGTGCTGGCTAATCCTGTTCAATGTTTTTTGAGCAGATTTGACCGTATTTTTCATAAGCATTGTAATTGTCATGGGACCAACACCTTTTGGAACTGGTGTAATGTATGAAGCCTTATTTTTCACATCATCAAACGCCACATCACCGCAAAGCTTTCCTTCATCATTCCTGTTCATTCCAACATCAATGACAACGGCACCTTCTTTAATATGGTCACTCGTGATCGTGTCCCTCTTTCCGACAGCTGCCACAACGACATCTGCTTGCTTGGTATAATAAGCAAGGTCCCTTGTCTTTGAATGGCAATATGTTACGGTTGCGTTCGCATTCAAAAACAATTGTCCGGCTGGTTTTCCGACGATATTACTCCTGCCTACGATGACCACATGCTTACCTTCAAGGTCATAATCGATATGCTCTAGCATCACCATTACCCCGTAAGGCGTACAAGGTAAAAAAGCATCCTGGCCCGTCATCATCCGCCCGATGTTAATCGGATGGAATCCATCAACATCCTTTTCAGGGGAAATCGCTTCAATGATCGCTTTTTCCTGAATATGTCCAGGCAATGGCAACTGCACCAATATACCATGAATGCTGTCATCCTGGTTTAATTCATCAATGTTCTGAATTAATTCCTCCTGAGAGAGTTCCGCAGGCTTTTTAATTAATATAGAATGCATGCCCAAATCCTCACAAGCTTTTTGCTTATTGCGCACATAAGTTTGTGATGCTTGGTTATCGCCCACCAGAATTACAGCCAAACCCGGAACGATGTTTTTTTCACGTAATTGTTGAACTTCCTTACTGATTTCCTGTCTAACTGCCTCTGCAATTTCTTTACCATTAATGATTTGAGCTGACATGTGTATATTCCTCCCAAGTTGATTTTTGCTAAAGAAATTGCTGAGAGAATCCAAGTTCAAGGCTGCAGCTTCAGCTGCCGATTTTCACCTTTATTTTGGATAAAACGGCATTTACAAAGCTGCTCGATTGATCATCACCGAATTTCTTAGCAATTTCAATAGCTTCATTCATTGCAACACTTACAGGAACATCTTCACTGTGAACCATTTCATAAACCGCGATCCGCAGCAAATTCCGATCAATGTTCGCCAGTCTTTCCAGCGTCCAGTTCTCTAAATTGTCCCTGATCATTCCATCAAGTTGTTCACGATTTTCCGTTATCCCCATTACTAAATTCTTGAAATATTCATCAGTAGGAGCACCATCCAGTACGCTTTCCATTGCTTCTTCTGCATTCGACTTGGCAATATCTATTTGATATAGTGCTTGAAGGGATTTTTCACGGGCTACTCTTCTTTTCATAATCTTACTCCTTTAACATCTACTATTATATATGAAAATGCTAGAACAAACGAACATTAAATAACATTTTTTCGAAAATATTAAGATTTTCGCTGAATTCTTTCATAATCAAGCTCAATCTCATTAAAACAATGGCCAAAAACCTCAAACATCTGGATTTTTGCAGACAACAATCCCCAGGATGCTCCTCTTAGTTAAACGGCCAATAAAAAAAGTGTCAAAAAGCTCATGCCTAGCTTTCATGCTCATATTTCACCTTTTACACTCTAACAGAAATCACCCTTGAATTAAAGGGAAACTTCCAGACACCGCCTTATTATGTTCATTTAAATTTAATATTATAAGCAGGTTCCAAAAGCGGTGTATCAGCGAGTATACATTAAAAAAACAAAAACCCGGCTTTTTGCCGGGTTTTTGCAGGTGTGAATCGAATGATGCCACTTACACTTCTTGTTCGTAATCCGCTTCTTGTTTCGCGTTTTCAAACGCTATGCCCACTACATGAATATTCACTTCACCCGCGTCGATAGCGGTCATATTCAACAAAGCTTCGCGAATGTTGTCTTGCACTTCCTGAGCGACTTTCGGAATTGAGACACCAAATTTCATGACACAATAAAGTTCCACTTTGATGGATTCTCCCGTTAAGTCCACTTTCACGCCTTTACCGTGGTTCTTTTTACCAAGCTTTTCAACTACACCTGTAGCGAAATTCCCGCGCATATGTGCAACACCTTCAACTTCCGATGCAGCTATACCCGCAATTACTTCTATCACCTCAGGCGCAATCTCCACTTTGCCCAGTCCACTATTATAATCATTCATTTCGAGTAATTGGCCTTCCATTTCACTCATTCAAAAGCACCTCCTGTCTTCCTTTACATTATGAGTTCATTACATCATATATTTCAAGGAATTTGGTATTAAATTCTCCGGAAACAAATTGTTCATGCTGAAGTAACTTAATATGGAAAGGAATTGTCGTATGGACACCTTCTATGACAAACTCACCTAAAGCGCGTTTCATCTTCTCAATCGCTTCTTCTCTCGTCGGTGCATGGACGATCAATTTAGCAATCATGGAATCGTAATACGGCGGTATCGAGTACCCAGGGTATGCAGCAGAATCTACGCGTACTCCGTAGCCTCCTGGCGGTAAATACATGTGAATTTTACCTGCCGATGGCATAAAATTCTTTTCTGGATTTTCCGCATTGATCCGGCATTCGATAGACCAGCCATTAAAAGTGACATCTGCTTGTGAAAGTGATAGTTTTTCTCCTGAAGCAACTTTGATCTGTTCTTTAATCAAATCCACGCCCGTTACCATTTCTGTAACTGGGTGTTCAACCTGGATACGTGTATTCATTTCCATGAAGTAGTATTTTCTATTCACATAATCATAAATAAATTCAACTGTACCGGCACCTGAATAGTTAACGGCAAGGGCAGCCGTTACTGCAGCCTGTCCCATTTCCGCACGCATTTCACCATCAAGTGCAGGAGATGGAGTTTCTTCAACAAGTTTTTGCAAACGTCGTTGAACCGTACAATCACGCTCTCCTAAATGGATCGCGTTACCATGATTATCAGCCATGACTTGAATTTCAACGTGACGGAAGTCCTCGATGAACTTTTCAATATACACACCTGGATTACCAAATGCAGTCGCGGCTTCCTGTTGCGTGATGCTTATGCCTTTAATGAGATCTTCTTCGGTCCTTGCGACGCGGATACCTTTACCGCCACCGCCGGCAGTTGCTTTGATGATGACTGGATAGCCCATTTCATTAGCAAGGGCTACACCCTCATCCGTATCTTTGATTATGCCTTTAGAACCTGGAACGATCGGTACATCAGCTTTGCGCATGGTTTCCCTTGCTACGTCCTTTGTTCCCATTTTATTGATGGCTTCTGGGCTTGGACCGATGAAAATGATATTACATTCTCGGCATAGCTCAGCAAAATCGGCATTTTCAGCAAGGAATCCATATCCAGGATGAATCGCATCCGATCCCGTTTTCTTGGCTGTACTGATGATGTTCGTTGTATTTAAATAACTGTCTTTTGATAATTTAGGACCGATGCAATATGCTTCGTCCGCAATTTGAACATGTAATGCTTCTTTATCTGCTTCCGAATAGACCGCAACAGTCTCGATTCCTAATTCCTTGCATGCCCGGATGATTCGGACAGCAATTTCCCCACGATTGGCAATTAATACCTTTTTAATCATTTAGAAACAGCTCCTCATTCCGGCTTTACTAAAAATAATGGTTGACCATATTCCACAAGTTGACCTTCTTTTACAAGGACTTCAACGATTTCACCGCTTACTTCAGCCTCGATTTCATTGAAAAGTTTCATAGCTTCCACGATGCAGACGATTGAATCTCCCGTTACTTTATCACCTGTTTTTACGTACGCAGGTGAATCCGGTGCTGGAGATTGGTAGAATGTCCCTACCATTGGAGAAGTGATTTTATGTAAATTTTCCTGTTCAGTGACGGCTGCAGCCGGTTTAGCAGGTTCAACAGCTTTCGGCACTACAGAGGCAGGGGCCGCTGCGGGCTTGACTTCTACTGCTGCATTGGCTTGAACAACTTCTGGAGCAGCTGCTTGGTGTAATACTGTACCCGTTTCTGTTTTTTTCAATTTAATTTTCGTTCCTTCATTTTCAAAAACGAATTCACTGATATTGGATTGATCGACTAGCTTAATAATTTCACGAATTTCTTGCACTTTCATTTTGTTGCACCCCTTGTCTAATTTAATATGAGTTTTTGAGGCAATGATATTTTATGTAATCCTTTACCCGTAGCTTATCCATAACTTGTCCAATTCTGCACAATCGAGCCGCTTTTTCCATACGATTGCAAATAAACTGAATGCATACCTCATCTGTATTATAACAGATATTTCACTTTATCAAAATATTGTTTCCTTTAAAGAATTGAAAAGTTTATGACCAGCTTCTAACATCATACAATATTAGCTTATGCAAATTCAATGATAGATTAGTTGGAACTTGATATCCATACTTCTATCTTACACCTTTATTATAATATTGTGAATTTTTTTCATCTTGTACCCCATAGCACTTCGCCTTGAAATTTACCAATTCCGATTGGAAAAACAGTAAAAACCCCTACTATTATTACTTTTTTGAAATATTAAGGAGAAGTGTAATCACCATTTCTATTTGAGTTCACCATATCATTTGGCATAAAAAAACTTTTCCTCTAAAGTTTCCCGCCTTTATGATATTAGAAAAAATACAAATAAAAAAGACCCCTTTTTTTTATAAAGAGGGACCTTCAAGTTTTTTTCAGCTCTGATCTGTTGTGTATCAGCTCTTTTTTACTATAGGTGAGTTTACTTTTCAGGTTGGAAATCGACCACTACATTTTGTGCATCGCTCACTTCTTTTCTTACGAGGCGGATAATGTTGTTGGCCTCTGTTTTAGTTTGTTTATCAGCCTTGACACTTACCTTTACATCCGTTCCATCCACTCGAACCAGTGCTGCATTATAATCCATGGCCACAATTAAGTTTTCGATGATATTTTCTTTTACTTTCGTTTCACTTAATTGTTCGATTTTCGCATAAGCCTCGTCTCTTTCTTCAGCGGAAAGGTCTGTGTTGCCCATCTTTGCTGTCAATTCTTCATTCAGCTTTGCCCGTTCATCTTCAATCTGCATCCTTAACGATTCGAACTCATCCCCTGATGCAATGGTTACAGAAGAACCTTCTGCATTTTTGGACGTTTCTTTTCCACTTTTATTTTCACTTTTTGTGTCCGCTTTGCTTTCGGTTTTACTTTCTGTTTTATTCTCTGCCTGTTCCTTCTGTTCGGTCGCCGTCATATCGGCGGCATTTTCTTCAGGAGCGGTTAAATAATAGACTGAAAGTACAACGACCAAACTTAGCATAGTCAATAACCAAACGGTTTGTTTTTTTAATAACATGTAGATTTTCCCCCTTATTTTTTAGGCATGACAGAAACCCTATGACTTGGTACATCTAGTGATCGTGTGACAGCTTCGACGATCCACTTCTTTATTTGAATGTTTTCGGCTCCTTTAGCGACTACCAGGACTCCTCGCACACTAGGTTTTTTTGTTTCCGAAATGATCGGCCCTTCTTTTTCACCGCTTTTGACCAAAACAAGCTGTTCATCGACCGATGTATCTTCTACCGTCCTTTTGCCTCCTTCCTGGTCAGTTTCTGAGGTGACTTGTTTTTGGGTGACTTTATTTCTTTCATATACTTTTTTCTCGGATGCATCCACGTAGATTACGACTTTTACGTCCTTGACACCCGCGATGGATTCAAGCGCTTCCTTCATTTCATTCTGAAGATATATCTCATAATCTTTTGTCGTCTTGAATTCAGATTGATTCTTCTGGCCGAATGTTTCTACATCATTGCCCTCATCTTCCTGTTTATTATTGAAAACCGTCTTTGCTTCAGGTGTTTGTCCCGTCTGGTTGGTGGTTAACAAATTCCCGACCATCATAATTCCCGCTCCCAAAAGGACTACTATTAAAGCATAAACATACAGGGAAGGTTTTTTTTCCTTAGGCTCTTTTTGGTCAGGGTCTTTATTTAATAGTTTTTGCAGCCAGGATAATGGACCTTTGTCTTTGTTCAATACTCAGTCACTTCCTTTCCCCGGCGATTTCAATGATTTCTTCATCGACAGACCAACTTTTTGCGAGAAACCTTTTGACAGCATCGAAATTGGCTACATTGGTAGAGGACGGTGTCTTTGAATTAATTTCAACCTTCGCTACGGCCTCTATCTCCGAGTCTTCTTTTACTTCTGCCTTTTCCAATGAAATCGTAATGTTTTGCAAATCATCAACGCTTGGTTCTTCCTCATTCTTGACTCCAACATCAATAGAACTAATCTTCATGTTATAATCCACCATCAGCTCCTCTTCTACTTCTGCCTGTAAGTCAACAGCCATTTGTTTTAAAATATATGCACCCTGGGTAGCTTGTATTTCTTTTTTCTTCATTTCTGTCAAATTTCCTAAATCTTTTTTTTTCTGACTTTCAAATTCACTTGTAGCCACAGACAGAATTTCGTCGAAATCCTTATTGAATAATCCCAATATAGGAGTGATGATGATCGCAATCAGTAAAAGCCCGATCACCAATTTGGCATATTTCTGTAAAGCTGAATTGGGAAGAAGCATATCGATAACAGTAGCCAGCAAAACAAATACGATAATATTGGATACCCAGCCAGCTAAAAAACTCACCTAGCCCTCCTCCTTTCTACCGAACCATCAGTGTAATGTTCCCAGAGGCTATGATTACGGTGATACTTAAAAAGAACATGAGTGAGACAATGGCCAAGGCAGCGAAAATATAAATCATGCTTTTACTTATAATATCAAGGCATTTTATTACAGGCCCCCCACCAAGAGGCTGCAAAAGACTTGCTGCCAATTTATAGACCAAAGAAATCATTAAGATTTTGATGGCGGGAAATGTGGTTATGAGCAAGAGAATAATGACGCCTGACAAGCCAACTGTATTTTTCAGAAGAACGGAGGCACTTATGACCGTATCCGTTGCATCAGTAAACATGCGCCCTATTACCGGTATAAAGTTACCCGTCACAAACTTGGCCGTTCTGATCGTCACTCCATCTGCTACAGCGGAGGATGCTCCCTGAACGGAAATGACACCAAGGAAAATCGTCATGAATGCCCCTAGTATCCCGATGGCAAAGTTACGGAGAAGTTGTGCCAGCTGTGTCACTTTGTAATGTTCGGTCAGTGTGCTGACTATGCTTAAAATCGCTGCAAAGAATAATAACGGAAGGACGATATACTGTATCAAGATGCCGCTGGTATTCATTAAAAACATTAAGACCGGGTGAAAGAATGCTGCTGATACAAGTCCACCTGAAGCAGCTATTAAAGCCAGGAGCAAAGGGATCAGCGCCATTAAAAATGAAATCATCAAATCTATCGTGTCTTTTGTATACTCAATCGCGACATGAAAACTGTTAAGTGCCAAAATGATCAACACCATATAAACGATTGCATAAGCAACCTTACTTACCGAGCTTTGCTCGAAAGCGTTCTGCAAAGTCTGCAGGAACATGCTGAAAACGGTTAACAAGATGAGTGATCCCAGCAGTTTGCCATTCACGAGCAGTTCATGAAAAATGAATTTAATAATTCCCTTTATCCATTGGTCAAAGGAGAATTTCTTATCACCACTTACAAAATCCATGAAGCTTCCTTTCTGGCTTTCCGGTAGGAATCCTCCATATTCCGTGACAATGTCATCCCAATATTGTTTAAGCTCATCAACACCCAGTCTTTCTATTTGGGCTTGTACCAGTTCAGACTGCATGATTGGTTCTTGATCGATTTCACCATTTTCAGGATTTTCGGCAGCTTGTCCAATAGATGTATGCAAAAAAAAGAGTAAAACGAATAGAATGGATAAGTAAGGCATCCGCTGCTTCATACATTCACCTCATTGACTAGTAGGAATAATCCGTTAACTTGGGAGCATTTGTATAATCGTTTCGATAATGACCGTCAAAATCGGAATCGCCATCGCCAGAATCAAGATTTTTCCGCTCAATTCTATTTTGGAAGCAAGCGATCCCTGCCCTGCATCTTTTGTAATTTGAGAAGCGAACTCAGCAATATAGGCAATTCCGATTATTTTTAAGATGGTCTCTAGATATACCGAATTTACATTCGCATTAACTGCAATTTTTTCTAACATTAGAATGATTTCATATATTTTATCCGCTAAAAAAAGAAAAATGGAGCAGCCTACAAAAACGACTAGCAGGAAAGCAAAATTTGGTTTTTGCTCTTTGACGACCAGGGCCAAAAAGGTGGCGACCAGGGCAATGGACACGATTTTTATGATTTCAATCGCGAATCCCCCCTTACTGAAATAGGAATACAGATTTAATTTTTTGAAATAAATCCTCTACAACCGAAGCTACCATGAATAAAATATAGATGAATCCGAATAGTGTCACCCACTGGGCATATTCCTTCTTCCCAACCTGATCGAGTATCGTGTGAAGAAATGCAACAACAAGCCCCACACCCGCTATTTTAAATATGATGTCCACATCAATGCCCATTTTCATTCCCCCCACATATTCCTACATCAACAAAATAATTAATAATAGGCCTGTTAAAAAACCAAGACTTTTCATCATTTTTTCATATTTCCCCTGTCGGTCGAGCGCATCGATCTCTTCCCGTTCCAAGTGTGCCATCGTTAGCATGATTTGCTTTTGCTGATGATATTTATCACTTTTTCCAAGCGTCTCCCCAAACTGTGAAAGAATCTCGAACTCTCCCTGTTTTAAAGCAAGGGATTGCCATATTTTCTTCAAACTTTCATCCCATGCTTCTTTGACGGTGGTCTCACCCGATTCGAGTCGATTTGCAAATGTTTCGAAAAAGATGGATAAAGGTTTGGCCAGCTGCTTAGAAAGTTTCCTGGCTGCTTCTTTCAAAGGTGTATGACCATACATGATTTCAGCTTCAAGCGATTGCATGGCGACTTTCAGCTGCCTCAGTTGACGTGGCCTCATGCTTAATTTTTTCGCTGCCTCGAAGCCTGCCCATGTCGTGGTTATAATAATGATGGCTGCTCCAATTATCTTAAACATGTGGGTTCACACTTTCACTCAAGAATAAAGGAACTCCCGCTGCATCAAGGACTTTATAGCTCCTCTTTCCTGATTTACTTCTTTGCAATTCTATAAAACGTTCAAAGATGTTTTGCTTTAATATTTCTGCGATAAAGGGCCGCTTCTTGATTTCATCCAGAGTATGGCCATGTGTAGTTATCATGAGTTTAATACCTGCATTTACTGCTTCTAGCACAGCTTGTGTATCCTCAGCGCGTCCTATTTCATCAACGACCAATACATCCGGGGACATCGAACGGATCATCATCATCATCCCTTCCGCTTTAGGACATCCATCGAGCACATCCACCCTTGTTCCAAATTCAAGCTGAGGCACTCCATGAACACATCCGGCAATTTCTGAACGCTCGTCCACTATTCCCACCTTTTGAGGGGCAATGCCTCTTTTTTCATTTCCACTGGATATCATTCTTGCAATATCACGTAATATGGTCGTTTTTCCTGTTTGGGGTGCACCGATCAACATTGTATGTTTCCATTCTCCATTGAATAAATAAGGAATGAGTGGTTCTGCCGCCCCTATTTTTTCACGTGCAATCCGAATATTGAATGAGGAAATATCCCTGATCGCTTTGACAGACCCATTTTCCAGAATCACCTTCCCGGCAAGACCTACACGATGTCCGCCCGCTATGGTTATATATCCTCGCTTTAATTCTTCCTCCAGCGTATATAACGAAAATTGACCTATTTGATTCAATAATTGATCTGCATCCGATTGGCTCACTTGATAGGAAAAGAAGAAAGGTTCCCCTCCTACAATGACCTCAAGCGGTCTTCCGACTCGAATCCGCAGCTCTTCCATTTTTTCGATCATCATCGGTGTCATACCCCGGAGCTGCTCGTATAATTTTTTCGGTAAAAAAGAAAGAATCGTTTCCATTTTGACAATCCTCCTGTATACACCACTTGCAATAAAATATATGCAGATCAGATCGAAATGATGACAAGCTAAAAAAGAAACTGGACTTTTATTGATTTTTTATCACGTCAAGCACCAAAAAAGAACAAAAAAAAAGACCGAGATATTAATCTCGGTCTTCTTCCAATTATGCGCGTGATACGTATGAACCTTCATTTGTATTGATCAATAATTTGTCACCTTGGTTGATGAAGAATGGAACTTGAACTGAAAGGCCCGTCTCAAGTACGGCTGATTTCGTTCCGCCCGAAGATGTATCGCCTTTTATTCCCGGCTCAGTTTCAGCCACTTCAAGTTCAACTGTGTTCGGAAGTTCTACCCCAAGTGTTTCGGCTTGGAAAGTCATGATATGCACTTCCATATTTTCTTTTAGGAATTTCAATTCACGTTCAATGCTTGAAGCTGGTAGCTCGATTTGGTCATATGTTTCGTTATCCATGAATACATGGCTATCTCCGCTTGCATAAAGGTACTGCATTTTGCGGTTTTCGATATGTGCTTTCGCAACTTTTTCACCTGCACGGAATGTTTTCTCTTGGATTGAACCTGTACGAAGATTACGAAGTTTAGAACGTACAAATGCAGCACCTTTACCAGGTTTAACATGTTGGAACTCGATAACCTGCCAAATTCCATTATCTACTTCAATCGTTACACCCGTGCGAAAATCGTTTACAGAAATCATAAAATTGTCCTCCTACATGTACATGTTTACAGAATGATTAACTCTTTCGTTGAATGAGTAAGTGATTCGTTACCTTCAATTGTAACGATTGTATCATCTTCAATCCGCACTCCGCCAACACCCGGCAAGTAAATGCCTGGTTCAACGGTCACGGCCATACCTGGTTCTAAAATGATATCGGACCTTAAGGATAATGCTGGACCTTCATGGACTTCAAGACCGATTCCATGCCCAGTCGAATGTCCAAAATACTGCCCAAATCCCTTTTCTTCAATTAAATTACGAGTTAGTGCATCCGCTTCCCTGCCCGTCATCCCAGGTTTAATCCCAGCCATTCCGCGCAGTTGAGCTTCTAAAACAATGTCATAAATGTTAATAAGTTCTTCACTCGGCTTGCCAACTGCTAATGTCCTAGTTATATCTGAAACATATCCATTAAAATATGCTCCGTAATCCAATGTGACAAAATCGCCTTTTTCAATGATTTTATCCGTAGCCACTCCATGTGGAAGAGCAGACCTTATGCCAGAGGCTACAATAATATCAAAGGAAGAAGAAGTTGCCCCTTGTTTCCTCATAAAGAATTCAAGTTCATTGGATACATCCAGTTCTGTAACCCCTGGGCGGATGAAATCCAGAATATGTGTAAAGGCAGCATCGGCAATAGCGGCCGCTTCCTTTAATATCTTAATCTCTGATGAAGTCTTTATCAAGCGTAAATTCTCAATAATTCCAGACACAGGCTTAAGTTGGGCTTCAATGCCCGTTTCGTATGCCTTATATGTCGCAAAAGTCAGATGTTCCTGTTCAAAGCCCAGTGTGCCGATATTCATTTCTTTAGCCTGTTTACCGACTTCTTCGATGATGGTTCCTTTATGTTGTACGATTTCATAGTCCGTCGCCTGTTTGCCGGCTTGTTCCACGTATCTGAAATCAGTGATGAATTTAGCTTCTTTTTGGGAGATCAGGACAACACCTGCACTTCCCGTAAAATTGGTCATGAAACGGCGGTTATATGTACTGGTAATCAAAAAACCATCAATGCCCACCTTTTCCATTGAGGCTCTTAAACGCGTAAGTTTATTCATATAATTTCTCCCCCTTTGCAATCTTTGTGATCGCCTGCAACGCCAATTCATATCCGTGTATCCCCAAGCCGACAATCTGTCCCGCCGATACAGGCGCGGTCACTGATTCATGCCGAAAGCTTTCACGGGCATGGATGTTCGAAATGTGCACTTCCACAACTGGAACATCAATTCCGGCAATTGCATCACGAATCGCGTAGCTATAATGAGTAAAAGCTCCAGGATTAATGATAATCCCGTCAAACCCATGATCTTCCGACCAATGGAGCTTGTCGATAATCGCTCCTTCATGATTGGATTGAAAAGAGGTCAATGCCACATTTAAACCTTGAGCTTGCTTTTGTAATAGAGCTTCCAAATCCGCAAGCGACGAGGATCCATAATGTGCAGGTTCCCGCTTCCCTAAGCGATTTAAATTCGGACCATTGATTAATAAGATTTTTATCATCACTAAACACCTGCTCATAATTAAAAGAATGCTTTCCATGAACATTCTATCATAATTACAAATTGTCTTACTACTTTTTTACAACCAAGAAGCATTCAGCTTTCCGACTGCTTTTCGGCTTTGCTTTTTTGACGTATATATTCCTGGTGGTCGTATGATATTGAATATCCTACAAAAAGACCATATAAAATAAAAATGCATATACTGGTTATAATTGTATTTGACGACATTTTCGAAACGGTTGGCAAATCGGAGAACATTGGTTTTAAGACAAATATCAGCAAAACCCAGCAAACCACTCCAAAAATAATACCTGAAAAAATACTCTTCATCCTTTTAAAGAGACCATAGTATATTAAAGCAATACCTACGGATATCATTCCAAACACAAGTATGGTCATGACCGTACCAAGCCAGTGATCAATCCAGGTCATATTCGACCAAGAAGTAAGGATGAATTTGGGGCTGAAATCCATAAAATTAACATAATGCGTGATTATTCCGGCTATACTCGCTGCTGCCCCCCCAACAAAACCGATAGCTAATACATCATAGATTAACACGTTTTGATTTTCCTGTTGATTTTGTCCATTTTCATTAGAAGACATATCAAACACCTCCGCTACATAGTATGCCCTCTGTTAAATAGAACTATTTTTTTTATTCTTGAGGAGGAGAATCACTAGAGGTTTTATGATTTATTCTGTATGATTAAATCATAAATAATCTGCTTTTTTCAGAGGAAAATATCCATCCTCTGTTGAAGTTTATAATGTACACAGGATAATGCTACCTTCCTGTGATTCAACATTCATAAAGTATTTGCAAGGATAAAAGTGCGATTCATTTTGAAGCGCGTCATTAGCCCTTGTGATACTTGATAATAAACATGTTAGCACCCATGAGAGAGCTACGTGAATAACTATTAGGTTGGTGTAGAAATGTCTGAGGTCCAAAAACCCGTTTATGGAGGGCAGGCTGTTGTGGAAGGCGTCATGTTCGGCGGCAAGCATCACACAGTCACTGCGGTCCGCCGCAAAGATTCAACGATTGTCTATTATCATTTACCGCGTGAATCGAAACCTGCTGTAAACCGCTTGAAAAAAGTCCCGTTTCTACGGGGAATCGTAGCACTGATTCAGTCGAGTGCTACCGGTTCGAAACATTTAAACTTTTCCACTGAACAGTATGAACAAGAAAACGAGGAAAAGCAGGACGAAGAGAAAAAAGAAACAAAGGAATCATCTAAATTAAGCGTATGGCTGGGAGTTGCCGTAATCGGTGTTCTCTCCTTCCTATTTGGGAAGTTGCTTTTCACTTTGATTCCTGTCTTTCTTGCCGAATTGACAAGGCCCGTTTTCAGTGGCCATATGGCCCAGGTTTTAATTGAAAGCTTGTTCAAGTTGTTATTATTGCTCGTATACATTTACGTCGTATCCATGACACCTTTGATCAAGCGGGTCTTTCAATATCACGGAGCTGAGCATAAGGTGATCAATTGCTTTGAAAGCGGAAAAGAATTGACCGTAGCAAATGTGCAGGCAAGTTCACGCCTTCATTATCGCTGTGGCAGCAGCTTTATTTTATTTACTGTCATTGTAGGTATGTTTGTCTACATGCTTGTTCCGACCGATCCATTATGGCTCCGTGTCGTGGATCGCGTTTTGCTTATCCCCGTGGTTCTCGGCATAGCCTTCGAGGTATTGCAGTTGACCAACAAAGTTAGAGATATACCTGTTCTGCGTTACCTTGGCTATCCTGGCCTTTGGCTTCAGTTATTGACAACCAAAGCTCCTTCCGACGATCAAGTCGAGGTCGCATTGGCATCCTTCAGCGAATTGTTAAGGATGGAAAAAAACACCGAAAAAGGTTTAGAATCGGATGTAATTGTGTAAAACATCATACACATTCTGATTATGAAATTGCATATACTACCTAAAGGAATGATCTTCGTTTTTTTCAAAAATTTCACTTGAAGAATGTTTAAAATAAGCAAAAAATGCTTATGATGCTCTTAAGGAGGTGTCTTTGTTGAAACGTTTCATATCTTTCATGATATACGGAATCATCGCCCTCGGAGTCCTCGGACTAATGAGCCGACTATTTAATGACCCGATTGGCTTTTTTAGAAACATTCTCATAATAGCCATTGTCGCAGGGATTATTTATATGATTTATACCGGATTAACAAAGGGAAAACCAGTAAAAAAAGAGCAGCAAGCATTCCGAAAGGCTGCCCTCCAATCGAAAAAAAGGCTAAAAAGCCGAACTTCGAAAAAGGATAATGTGGCTAGCTTCTCAGCAGCAAAAACATCAAAAAAATTTAAAGTGAGAAAGAAAAGCGATAGTCACTTAACTGTCATCGAAGGGAAAAAGAATAAAAAGAAAAATCGGGCTTCTTTTTAAGAGCCCGATTTTTCTTTTTATTCAATATGTCCAATGCTTTAGGAATTCTTTCGTACGCTCTCTGCCCCGATTCATCAATTCACCCTTTTTTTCATCATTCAGATTGAAATCCAATGCTGAAATTCCCTTCATCGGGATAAACACAATATTCTGTACGTGTTTCTTGGAAATATAACGTGCATCATGGGCGTCTTTCATCGTCTTGAATAGAGCGGAGAACAATTCAAGCGCATTATCAACCTCGTGAGGTTTCCATATCTCATCGACACTAAGGCGCAGCCCTATGACTGGCCGTTCCTTTCTTACATGATCTGAATTGAATAACCACATTGGAAAATTACTTAACACACCGCCATCAACGAAAAGGAATGTGCTTTTCCCAACATCAAGCTTTACGGGCTCAAAGAAATAAGGAATGCTGCAACTCATCCTTACTGCCTTGGCGACTGGAAACGTGATCGGATCAATTCCATAGTTCGGTAAATCATCAGGAAGTACCACCAATTTACCATTCGTAATATCAGAGGTTATGATACGGAGGGAATTCGGTCGGATATCCTTAAAAGTGACTACATTCCTTTCGGAAAGCTTCCCGGCAATCCATGCTTCCAAAGCATCCCCTTTATAGAGGCCTAGTTTCCAGTATACAAGGAGCCATTTGGCAAGCGGGATAGGTAAAAGACCACGCCTTTTATCCAACAGGCTGCTTAAATCTATATCAAAAAAAACCTCTTCCATTTCTTTACCCGTGTATCCTGCGGCTACGAAAGCGGCAATGATGGATCCTGCACTTGTACCCGCTGTCCTATGGAATACAAAACCCCGTTCCTCTAATTCCTGCAGGCCCCCCACTAAACCATAGGCTTTAATCCCGCCTCCGGAAAAAACGCCGTCAATAATCATAGCTGCCCTCCCCTAATCCGGTCTTTACATTTCTAAGCAGGATTAGAGCGATTTATGACAGTTTTATATAGAAATTCCCTTCATCAGGTAAAATACTGAATATCCGCTTTAGGGAAAAATTCCGCTATATACCCTCGAATGGTCGTTTCCAGTTCTGCGGCTTCTTCGGTTTGATAAACATATTTACCAATTCCATATCGGCCCCATTTATATTTACGCTTCGTTTCATCCAGTTCCAGTTTTGTTTTCGGATAGTTTTTTTGAATCACTTTTTTTGCTGGACCAGTGAACCGATGCTGGATTAGTTCAAAAGTCAAATCCGGAATATCCACCCCTTTTAATGAATCACTTAACCGTTCGAATAATTCATGGTAGCCTGCCTTCCATTCTTCATGACGATAAATTGGAGCTACGATAAAACCTAAGGGATATCCGGCGCCTGCCACTTTACGCGCCGCTTCCATTCTTTCCTCAAAGCTCGAAGTGCCGGGCTCGAAATTCTTTATCACGTAACGTGAATTTATACTGAACCGAAATCTTGTTTTTCCATTATGTTCAGCATCCAAAAGGTGATCGACATGATGAAATTTCGTTACGAACCTGAGAACTCCATATTCACTTTTCCCAAAATATTCGATAGCCCTTTTTAATGAATGTGTCAAATGGTCAATTCCGACGATATCGGATGTACAGGCTGCTTCAAAACGGGTAATTTCAGGCTTTCTCTCATTAATATATTTTTCGGCTGCCTCGAAAATCTCATCAAGATTCACATATGTCCTAATATATGGTTTTGACCCAAGTGTTGTCTGTAAATAACAATAGTGACAATGCCCCATACAACCAGTAGCCAACGGGATGGCATATTCAGCAGAGGGCTTAGATGAATCGAATTTCAATGTTTTTCTGATCCCGACCACAAGAGTCGACTTGGCGACACGATATTTTTGTAAATCATTTTCTCCAGGAAGATCCCTAATTTGATTATGTGATGTGGTTTCACGGATTTCAATATTCATATCCTCGAATTTCTTTTTCAATTCCCGTCCAAGCGGGTAATCCAATGCCCTAGGCTCGATATATACTAACTGTGGGATAAAAGGCTTCATTTTGTTCTCCATTCTTTTGTGGATTTGTCATATTTTCAATCAAACTAGACAATCTAATCAATAAGGATAGTTTTTCTTTATTCTGTTATCCTCATGATTGTTTTTAATTGGGAAAATCAAATGAAGGAGATGCAAAATGGCTAATAAACAAGAATTCTTGACAAATGGTATGGGAAAACAAGTAATGACCGTCCAAACCGATAATAAATATCCAAATCCGAGGAATATCCCTGGAGACTCTGTCGATAAATTTTCCGTATTGAAAGATGGGAACCAATACTTAGCCGAAAAGGAAATAGCCCAGCAAAATGAAAATGGTTGAGTAATGCAAAGAGAAGACCGAATCCTAGGATTCGGTCTTCTCTTCATTACCTATACTTTTTGTCTTGCTTGAACTTTTGATTTTTTATATAACCCCGTTAAGATTAACTTTCCAGCGCACTTAACGACCTTTGTTCTTTCAGTTTATAGCCCGCACTTTAATTGTGCTCCACAATTCGTGCAAGTGTTACATCCGCCCATTTCCTGTACTTCGCCTTTACGGCAGACTGGACACGTGTTGCCTACTTCCGATCCAATTGTAACATTCGTCGAACGCAGTTCATTTATCGTATCGACCAATACGACTTTTTTCTTAACTTCCACATCATTCAATTCGTCCATTTCAAGCTGCTCGTCCATTTGGTTTTCTTCCGCTTTGAGCGTAAGAACCTGACTGTCACGGCTGCCATCCACATACACCGTACCACCTTTTGCTCCGCCTTTATATAGACGTTCATATACTTTTTCAACTTGTTCAACAGTATATCCTTTAGGAGCATTGACCGTTTTACTGATCGAGCTGTCAATCCAGCGTTGAATGATGCACTGAACATCAGCATGTGCTTCAGGCGCTAATTCCATTGCGGAAATGAACCATTTTGGAAGCTCTTTTGTATCTGCTTCTGGATGACGGTCCAAATATTCCTGTACAATGTCAGCCTTAACTTCAATGAATTTACCAAGTCGTCCGCTGCGGAAATACGTGAAGGAGAAATATGGCTCAAGACCTGTTGATACCCCAACCATCGTTCCTGTGCTTCCTGTAGGAGCAACAGTCAATAAATGAGAGTTGCGGATTCCGTGTGCAGCAACACTCTCCCTGATATCTTCCGGCATTTTTTCCATAAATCCGGTTTGTGTGAAGCGTGTTCTAAGCTCATCGGTTTCTTTATCCGTTGACCCGATCAGGAACGGGAAACTGCCTTTTTCTTTAGCAAGTTCCACGGAAGCCCTGTAAGCAGTAGTCGCAATCGTTTCAAACACCTTGTCAACCAGCATATTTCCTTCTTCAGATCCGTATTCCGTTTCACAGTAAATTAACAGGTCATGCAGACCCATTACACCAAGTCCAACCCGGCGCTCGCCAAGAGCCTGTTTTTTGTTTTCATCCAAGAAGTAAGGAGTTGCGTCAATGACATTGTCCTGCATCCGCACACCGACTTCAACGGTAACTTTAAGCTTCTCGAAATCAACCGTTTTGTTGTCTTTATCAGCCATTTCCGCTAAATTGACAGCAGCAAGGTTACATACTGAATATGGAGCCAATGGCTGTTCACCACATGGGTTCGTAGCTACGACCTGTTGACCATATGCTTTAGCGTTAGTCATTTCATTAGCATTATCGATAAAGAAAATACCAGGTTCTGCAGAATATGTCGCACAAATGTTTATTAAGTTCCAAAGCTCTTTAGCTCGGATTTTACGGTAAACACGGACTTTGTGACCCATCTTCTCCCATTCGCGAACATCACCGACTTTATGCCATTCTTCATTATAAGTAGCCATTTCTTCGGCATTATAGCTTTCAACATCAGGAAAACGCAATTCGTATTCTGCATCTTGTTCTGCTGCTTCCATAAATTCCTTGGTCAAGCAAATCGAGATATTGGCACCTGTAAGAAAATCTGGATTATGGACACTGTACGTTCCGCCAGTACGTACCTTTTCTTCTGCATCCTTAATGATTTTCTCGCTAAATCCACCTAGACCGGGAATCTCTTTATAATTGATGATTCCTTGATACATAGCCGATTCCTGTTCGGTATGCGGCGTGAATTTCAATTTATCCATCGCATATTTCTTGATGGCTTCATCTCTAGTGTTTTCCACTAGGTAACGCAGAATCCTGGGATTTTGCATTTTGGAAATGATGAATTCTGCAATATCCGGATGCCAATCAGCAAGCATGATCATTTGCGCACCGCGTCTGCTTCCGCCCTGTTCAACAAGATGCGTCAATTTCGCAATATCATCAAGCCATGATACTGAACCCGAGGATTTTCCATTAACCCCTTTAGCCAGCGTGTTTCTTGGACGCAGTGTCGATCCGTTCGTACCCACTCCGCCGCCGCGGCTCATGATTTCCATCACTTGTTTCCTATGTTCGGAAATCCCTTCACGTGAATCCGGTACGAATGGCATCACATAGCAGTTGAAATAAGTAACATCCGTATTGGAACCTGCCCCATATAATACGCGTCCTGCTGGGACAAAATTAAGGTTCTTTAATTCTTCATAGAATTTATTGAACCATTCCGTTCTTTTTTCTTCCGTTGTTTCAACTGAAGCCAATCCGGTTGCATTACGTTTCGCAATTTGTTCATAGTATATTTCAAGCGGCTTTTCGATAATATCCAACGGGCGGTTTATAATCCCCGTCTCCACTTCTTCCGGATTATCCAATACACCACGGAATTCATCATCCACCAATACCTTGGCTTTTTTCGTTTCCCAATCTATTTCAACGATGTAACCGAGACCCCGTGCCGGGAATTTCGGATCTTCCTTAATCGTCAACACGACGAAATCTCCTGCCGAGAGCGTGACTTTTTCAGTATCCTTAAAAGAATAGCGGTCAAGCATGACTAGACGGGACACTCCCTTATGCGTCATTTTCATATCAGCCGTTACAGGGTGTACCTGGGGAAATAAAGAAATATCCTTATTCAACCTTTCTAGATCAACCTTTAAAGCTTCTTTTATTACAACCGACATAATTCCCTCTCCTTTATATGTTTCAAGATCCGTTCTTGCCGCCGCAAAAATCTATATGTAGCCTTACATGTCCGTTTCGCTTAACAAGTATCCTAAATTTATCATAGCGAAACTCAAAAATCAACATATAGTGTCACTTTAAATATTTAAACCACTATATATTGTGTTTGAGTTGAATAACTTTTAATTTTGTCAAACGATAAATCAATTAATATAGTTAGCAAAAGGGAGGAAAATGTCGATTTACAATAATTTTTCATCAGATTTCAACTAATTTGGACCTTGCTTTTTCCCCATCCCTTTTAGGGCTTATCCCTGCAAGGAATAGCTTATTGGTCAAACAAATCTGAAAAATTTTTTATTTTCCATTCTAATCACTCTGCTTTTTCTATCTCATGAAATTCCATTCATCGCTTTCATATTTGCTTTCAGCAATGGCTTTCACTTCCAACAATTGCTGTTCAGTGAGGACATATGGCTCTAAATCGATCGATAGTCCATCGGCAAAACCTTTTTCAAAAGCAGCTTTCGCTTCCGGGATGGAAATCTTTCTACCGGCAATGTCATTTATCGCCACAGCTTTGTTCCTTAAGTTTTTTTGCATTCTTTCTTTAACCCTGTCATTCGAGAATTTAAATACGCTAAATAGCTTTTCCTCATCAAGATCAAGTAAAATGGCCCCGTGCTGAAGGATGACGCCCTTTTGCCTGGTTTGCGCACTGCCAGCAACCTTTCTACCCTCAACGACCAGTTCATACCAGCTTGGAGCGTCAAAGCAGACGGATGATTTGGGTGCTTTTAAAGCCGCTTTCTCCTGCTCGGTTCGAGGCACGGCAAAATAAGCATCCAATCCAAGGTTCCTGAACCCCATTAATATTCCTTCCGATATGACCCGATATGCCTCAGTAACGGTAGTTGGCATTCCCGGATAGGATTCTGGAACGATTACGCTATATGTCAATTCATGTTCGTGCAGTACTGCTCGTCCTCCAGTTGGCCTGCGAACAAAACCAAGGCCCTGCCTTTTGACCTCTTCCAAATCAATTTCCGCTTCTGCCTTTTGAAAATAACCAATCGACAATGTCGCTGGATCCCAACCGTAAAAGCGTATGATTGGCGGAATTTCCCCTTTGCTTTGCCAATTTAAAAGGGCCTCGTCCAGCGCCATATTAAAAGCCGGTGAACAATACCCAGAATCTATAAATCCCCATTTTACTTTTGTCATCCTTACCCCTCATTTCAAATAGACTGTTTTTCCCCCAAAAAAACTCACATGTAGTAGTTTAACAGACTTTAACACTCTAAAAAAGAAAGTGCTATTAAGTCGATAGAGAATTTGATGAAAATTCTTTTTGATTATTAAGTAAAGCAATTATATAATAAGTATTGTCTGTATTCGTTAAGGTAGAAGGGAGTTTTTATGTTTGGAACTATTATATACACTGCTCATCGTCGTAGGAGCGGTTATTGTGTATTCACTTTTTAATTGGTACCGCCAGCGTAAAATCGTTAAAACATTATCACAGGACGAATTTATCGCTAACTACAGAAAAGTGCAACTAATCGATGTGCGGGAACCGAATGATTTTGATAATGGTCATATCTTAGGCGCAAGAAACATCCCTATGACGCAAATGAAAACCCGCTTGGTCGAAATCAGGCCGGACAAGCCTGTATACTTGTACGCTCAAAGCGAAATCATCAGCGGAAGAGCTGCAGCCATGCTATACAAAAAGGGCTACAGGGAACTATTTCATCTAAAGGGCGGTTTCAAAATGTGGACCGGGAAAATCAAAGCAAAGAAATAAGACCCCATCGCATGGGCTCTTTTTAATTAAAATGCCTTCATGTAAAAAAATGAAAGTTAGCTCATCGACTTTGATGAATTCTTTCACAAAATACATAACATGAAAAAAATCCCGCCGGCAGGCAGGGATTTTTTCATGTAGGCTATCAGGTTAGACTTGATAACGCAGAACCGGTTTTCTTGCTGCTAGAGTTTCATCAAGCCGCTTTATAACGGTTGTATGTGGAGCTTCCTGAACGACTTCCGGAGTTTCCTCCACTTCTTTGGCTATCTGGATCATTGCGTCGACGAAAGCGTCAAGTGTTTCTTTTGACTCCGTTTCAGTCGGTTCTATCATCATTCCTTCTTCCACGTTCAACGGGAAGTAAATGGTTGGCGGATGATAACCGAAATCAAGCAGCCTTTTGGCTATGTCGAGAGTCCTGACCCCCAATTTCTTTTGGCGACGTCCGCTTAATACGAATTCATGCTTACAATGGCGATTATATGGTAAGTCAAAAAATGGTTCTAACCTTCGCATCATATAATTGGCATTGATGACAGCATTCTCGGTGACGGCTTTAAGACCATCAGGACCCATTGAACGAATATACGTATATGCCCTTACATTTATTCCGAAATTTCCATAATAAGGTTTTACCCTGCCGATGGATTGCGGGCGATCATAATCCAGTACAAATTGCTCATCTTGTTTGACCACCTGTGGTTTAGGCAAGTAGGGAATCAAATCCGCCTTTACCCCAACAGGGCCAGAACCCGGACCGCCGCCGCCATGCGGGCCTGTGAACGTTTTATGGAGATTTAAGTGAACCACATCAAAGCCCATGTCACCCGGGCGGGCTTTCGAAAGAACTGCATTCAGATTGGCTCCGTCATAATAAAGCTTCCCACCAGCATCATGGACAAGTTGTGCCATTTCCAAAATGTTCTCTTCAAACAATCCCAGCGTATTTGGATTCGTCAGCATCAATGCCGCCGTATCCGATCCCACCACACGCTTTAAATCTTCAAGGTCGACTAATCCATTTTCATCGGATTTCACTGTTATCGTTTCAAGTCCGGCAACAGTGGCAGAAGCTGGATTCGTACCATGTGCAGAATCAGGTACAATCACTTTCGTCCGTGCTGTATCACCATTCGCCTCGTGAAAAGCACGAATCATCATTAGCCCTGTCCATTCACCATGAGCACCTGCTGCAGGCTGCAGCGTCACTTGATCCATCCCTGTGATTTCCGTTAAATGTTCCTGTAAATCAAACAAAAGCTCCAAAGCTCCCTGAACAGTAGTCGGATCTTGATATGGATGGATATGGGCAAAACCGTTAAAACGGGCCACATTTTCATTTATTTTCGGATTATATTTCATCGTGCATGAACCAAGCGGATAAAAACCCGAATCCACCCCATGATTACGTTTGGAGAGTGCCGTATAGTGACGCATGATATCCAGTTCAGATACTTCAGGAAGCTGTGCCTCTTCTTTACGGATGTAGTCGGCAGGAAGAATTTCTTCGAGCGGAATAGTTGCCACATCCATTTCTGGCAGACTGTATCCGATTCGACCGGATGTACTGATTTCAAAAATGAGTGATTGATCTTGATCTTGATTATTCATGTTGATCCCCCAATTCCTGCGCAAGTGCATCAATTTCTTCTTTTGTTCTAAGTTCCGTTACTGCGACAAGCATATGGTCTTTCAGCTCAGGATAAACGGTACCTAAATCAAAGCCGCCGATCATTCCTTTTTCAAATAAGTTTTTATTGATTTCTGAAAACGAAGAAGGAAGTTTAATCACAAATTCATTAAACGATGGACCATCAAACATCAGTTCTATCCCTTTTTCCTTAATAGCTTTTTTTGCATAATGTGCTTTTTGAATATTTTGCACGGCCATTTCTTTGACTCCCTTTTTCCCAAGCGCGGTCATTGCAACAGAAGCTGCCAAGGCATTCAAAGCTTGGTTGGAACAAATATTGGACGTGGCCTTATCACGGCGAATATGCTGTTCACGTGCTTGGAGCGTCAGCACAAATCCCCTTTTTCCATCTTCATCCACCGTTTGACCGACGAGACGGCCCGGCACTTTGCGAACAAGTTTATTCGTGACTGCAAAATATCCACAATGGGGGCCACCAAAAGCAGCTGGAATGCCGAATGGCTGGGCATCTCCTGTTACGATATCTGCGCCGAGTGTACCTGGTGATGTCAAGGCTCCCAGTGCAAGCGGGTTACTGGAAACGATAAACATGGACTTAACGCCATGAATGATTTCTTCCATTTCGTTCAATGGTTCGATGCGTCCAAAAAAGTTAGGATATTGCACAATCACTCCCGCAACGTCCTCATTGGCCAATTCCCTTAAAGCAGCCATATCCGTCACACCGTCTTTATAAGGAATTTCGATCACTTCAACGCGTTGGCCTTTTGCATAGGTCTTCACGACTTCCCTCGATTCAGGGTGTACTGCTCCTGAAATGAGAATCTTTTTACGGCGTGTATGGCCTGAAGCTAGCATGGCTGCTTCAGCTAGCGCCGTTCCTCCGTCATACATGGAGGAATTGGCTACATCCATTCCCGTCAATTCACAGATCATCGTTTGATATTCAAAGATGGCCTGCAGCTCCCCCTGTGAAATTTCAGGCTGATAGGGTGTATAAGCCGTATAAAATTCAGAACGTGAAAGAACATGATCGACGATGACTGGTGCATAATGGTCATACACACCCGCGCCAAGGAATGATGCATAGTTTTTAAGATCCGCATTCTTGGCAGCAAGCTTCGATAATTCTTTCATTAGTGCAGGCTCTGATTTAGCTTGTTTGATGTCATATTCTCTTTGAAAGCGAACACTTTCAGGGATATCATTGAAAAGGTCTTCAACAGTAGGTACCCCTATCACTTCTAACATTTCTTTTTTATCTTGCTCTGTCATGGGTAAATAACGATGTTTCATCTAATGACCATTCCCCTCTATTTACGTGGTTTTTTATAAAAAGGTGTTTGTATGATAACGGCTTTCAATCGTTTGGAACGGATTTCCACTTCGACTTCGGCATCCAGTACCGAAAATTCCTTATCGATAAGTACCAATCCAACATTTTTCTTCAATGTTGGAGATTGGGTACCAGTGGTGACCTCGCCAATGACTTTGTCTCCGCTGTAAACCTTATAACCATGACGAGGAATGCCACGGTCAATCATTTCAATTCCTACAAGCTTGCGAGAAGTCCCGTTCTCCTTTTGCTCAGCAAGAACTGCTTTTCCGAAAAAGTCAGCTTCCTTATCCACTTTAACCGCAAAGCCAATCCCGGCCTCTATTGGGGTGATGTCCGCTGAAAGCTCCTGCCCATAAAGCGGCAGTTTTGCTTCAAAACGCAGGGTATCACGGGCACCTAAACCTATCGGTTGTATCCCCTCTTCCTTGCCAGCATCAAGAATTGCCTTCCAAAGGGCCGGGCCATTTTCACTGCGGCTATATATTTCAAAACCATCTTCACCCGTATATCCAGTACGGGATACCATCGTGGAGATACCATTTATCATGACATTTTCCTTGAACTTGAAAAATCCAATTTCACTTAAGGCAGTATTTTCTGATAGTTTTTGCAATATCTTTTCTGCAGATGGTCCTTGAAGTGCTAGCTGTGTATAGTCACTCGATACATTCGTAATTTGGACATCTTCCGAAAGATTAGCTTGCAGCCAATTGAAATCTTTTTCTGTATTCGCTGCATTGACTACTAGCAGGTAATCATCCTCAGCCCTTTTATAAACGATGAGATCGTCTACCGTGCCTCCGTTTTCATAACACATAGCCGTATATTGGGCACCACCCTGTTGCAGCTTTGATACATCATTGGTCATCATCTTCTGTAAAAAAGAAAGGCTTCCAGGACCCTTAACATCCACTTCCCCCATATGGGAAACATCGAATAAACCCGCTTTAGTACGTACGGCTTCATGTTCATCCTTGATACCCGAAAATTGGACAGGAAGTTCCCAGCCGCCAAAATCAATCGTTTTCCCTCCGCATTCACGATAAACCTCAAATAGTGGTGTTCTTTTTAAATTGGTCAAAAAATGACCCCCCTCGGATTTTTTAAAATTTAAATCGGCTTCAAAAAGCTTCTTGTCATACCCATCAGAAATCCTGAGTCATGATGTAAAAAAAGCACAAAAAAGGACAGAGAAAGCCCGTTTGAGCTTTTTCTCTGTCCTGAAACCTGAAAGTTTACCTATATAATAGGTTTTCCCCTTTGGTGGCCATCCCAATACGGGCGGCGCTCTCCAGAGTTGCGTCCAATAAGAGTTCTTTTGCCTGAGAGATTCACTGCTAAGTTTGCTCCTTCGGCGCTACATCCGTAGTCTCTCCCCTTATCTTCACCCGCATATAAATGTCTACCAATGAAAGCAAGTGAATCACTCCCAACCATTAGTAAAGCATCGGAAGCATTTAAAGACCCCACACTCCAAAAACTTTCCGGAACCAATTGAATGATCTCCTTCAGTTATCATGGATAAAGCAGGAGCCTATAGCTCATACTAAGAGCACGCGAACTGCAAAATCGAGATAAAACGATTCATTTTTAGCGTTTGTAAATTAGAATTTTCTAAATATACTTATATCCTACCCTAAGAAACTTATCTCTGCAATATCTTTTGAAGATAAATATTTTTCTTACTTTACATATGTAATGTTCGGATTTTGACCTTATATTAAGGAATTTATGATTTAAGAGGGAGTTATTTCTATGAAAATCAATATATCCTTCAATTCTGAATGGAATGACGAGTTTCTACAAAAGATTGAGAATGATGGTCCATGGGGAAATTGGGAGCTGTATAAGCTGGCTGTTCAAATGGAGGAAAATCTCATCATCCCAGATTTTGAAGGTTTACAGGCGCCCAAGCACCTTCCGCAGTTAACCCCGCTTCCCCACCAATTGGAAGCAGCAAAACAAGTAGTGGAAAAGATGAATGGCAAAGCCATATTAGCCGATGAGGTAGGGCTCGGAAAAACAATCGAGGCTGGCTTGATCCTAAAAGAGTATATGATTAGAGGCCTTGTAAAAAAAGTATTGATCCTTGTACCGGCCTCCCTTGTGACACAATGGGCTTTTGAATTGAATACCAAGTTTCATATTCCAGCAGTCGTTCAGCGAAAAAGTTATGTTTGGGACTCCTGCGATGTGGTCATTTCATCCATAGATACAGCGAAACGCGCTCCACATCGTGATATTATTTTCAATCAGGAATATGACTTCATCATTATTGACGAAGCTCACAAACTTAAAAATAATAAGACGAAGAATTATGAGTTCGTCCAAAATCTGAAAAAGAAATTTTGTTTGCTCCTGACAGCAACTCCGATTCAAAATAAAGTAGAAGAAATTTTTCATCTTGTTTCGTTATTGAAACCAGGACACTTGGGAAATGCCTCACTCTTTTCAGAAAAATATAAAGGGAAAGGAAGGAACATAATTGAAGATGAACACCTAAAGGAACTGGTCAACACTGTTATGATTCGAAATCGGCGGGCCGATACTGGTATTGAATGGACAAAAAGGCATGTGGAAACGATCACCATTGAATTTTCCCCAACTGAACAGGCCTTGTACGACGCCGTTTCCCAATTCAAGCCGATTTCGGATGGATCAAAAGGTAGCGCCTTTTCGGCTCTCACCCTCCAAAGGGAAGCATGCAGCAGCAGAGAGGCGGTTTTTTATACATTAAAGAATATGAAAGCTAAATACGAACAACCTTCGCCTGACTTTTTGGCAAAGCTTGATGATTTATTTACTAAAGTGAATGAAACGGTTCAGAATTCCAAGGCTGAAAAAGCCTTGGAACTGATCAAGAAAATTGATGACAAAGTGATTATCTTTACCGAATACCGGGCCACTCAGCTATATCTGCAATGGTATCTACAACAAAATGGAATTTCCTCAGTCCCTTTCCGAGGCGGTTTTAAGCGTGGAAAGAAAGACTGGATGCGAGAATTATTCCAAAAGAATATACAGGTACTAATTGCAACAGAAGCTGGCGGGGAAGGAATAAATCTTCAGTTTTGTCATCACTTGATTAATTTTGACCTGCCATGGAACCCCATGAGACTTGAGCAAAGAATTGGGCGGATTCATCGGCTTGGTCAGGAAGAAGATGTGATGATTTATAACTTTGCCACGAAAAATACAGTGGAAGAACATATTATGAAGTTACTTTACGAAAAAATTAATTTATTTGAAAAAGTAATTGGTGAATTGGATGATATCCTAACCAAACTGGATATTAGCAACATTGAAGAATATTTAATTGATGTGGTCGGTGAATCCAAGACAGAGGGCGAAATGAAAATCAAGATGGATAATTTTTCGTCGTTAATTCAATTCGCTCAATCGATGAAAGAAGGTGAGGTCCATGCAGCAACAGGAAATTCATGATTTTTTACTAACATACTTTAATGCCAATGATTGTGAAATACTAGAAAATACACCAGCCCACCTAACAGTCCAATTGACGATCGAAATGGATAAAGAATTAATGAACCGTCCCTTTTATTGGCACTATCTAGAAAAAACAGGTGGCATTCCGAATCCAGCCAAGATTACTTTCATTACCAATCCAGAACAAGCTCCACCAGATTTGAAGGGAGAAATGATTCATTTTGGATCTCCTCGCCTACATCAGATCATTCAATCAACAAAAAAGCTTGCAGGGTATACTCGGCTTTTTGAGAATACAACTCAATCAAAAGGTGGGAATAATCCATTGTACCCCTGGCTAACCATGAATGTGAAGATATCTTATCAATGCGATCGTAAAAAAGATACCTTTATGTCGATCGGATTGAATTTAATCTCAGGCGAGATCATGGAAGGTTTTCACCATCGGGTTTTACCGGTTAAGGTCACCCCAAAAATACCGGATTACTCCTATACACTTTCACCGCTAATCATGCCAAAGAGTGGATTGGCAAGACTGGATACATACATCAGAAGAAGTTTCGAAGGGGATGACCATTCTTGGGCGGAAGAAGCCATATTGCGCTGGCAGAATGACTTGAATTTATTGGAGCATTTTTACAAAGATATGGATGAAAAAAGTGACAGCTATTATACCGAAAAAGAGGCATTAAAAGCGCAATATGAACCGAACATTAGAATCTCCATCATTAACGGAGGATTATTTTACCTTTCAGATAGAGCGTTGGGATAGGTAAACGTTGCATAATAAAAAAAACAGATGTCCTAGGATCAGGACATCTGTTTTATTTTTTGATATTATTCCTTACGAACATCGACAAAGCGAAAGGGACAATGCCAAACCAATGGGATATACCATGATTTTTATCCTCTTTTCTATGTCGGCGCTTTTCTTTACGTTCTTTTTTAGTCAGATTGAAATATTCAACAAGCTGTTGAGTCAGATATTTAATATAAGCATTTGTAGACATATAACATCACCCTATGCAAAGTATGCCCGGTATACGCCACTTTTATCCCTCATGTGTTTCATAAACACATCCCTCACCCTTCAGGCTCTTTTAATATGAGTAAACTAAGACTGTTGGCCTAGAACATCACACAGCCTGTTTTTCTATCCATTCTATCACTCTCCCCACTTCTGTATCGTACTGAATGATGACCCTGCCCACTCGGTCATTTATAGTTGTGGAAGTAAATTCAATATAAACATAAGGTCCATCCTGTTTCGTCAAGGAATACCGCACCACACCATTTGGGTATGAAATCTCCCCTTGAGTGATCTTGGGGATTTCTCCTACCCACTCTGCTGTCACATCCTTTACGGCAAGATGGACAAGATGATCTGCCACCAACGATTCTTCCACTTCTTTATAAAATTTTTTATCGATGATAAATTGATCGATCATTAATATCGTGAACATGATAAAAACACTCGCTACAATCATGACCATCGGGAAAACGACTCCTTTTTGATTATTCATCGACTTTCTTCTCATTTCTAAGAAAAGGATGAAATCTTCGACTGAAAGTAGTCCCTGCTTTATCCGTTATATGGATAACAATGAAACTGCCATCCTTTTTTACCTGGAATTCCGAAATATTTTGCAAGATGACCTCATGTCCCATACCATTCACACGCCTGCGGACCATATCTTCATATTGCTCAATGGATGATAATTGTTCGCCCGATAGCAAATATAATTTATTTCCCATTACATCCTGAACTTTAGAACTCCTGACCTCCTGCTGCATTTGCATAGTAAAGACCTCCCACTCTTTAGGGTGCAATTTCTCGCTTGACCCAATCTGGGTGTGAATGATTGAAAAAAGCTGTAAGACAAATAGAGATGTCGTCATTAAAATCATTAAAGAAAAAAGCATTTCGATCATTGTAAAGCCATCATTTTTTCGCAGCATCACAAATGGATTCACTTTTACCTGATGCATCTTCATAACGTACACACCCTTCAATCATTCCCGGTAATTCCCCGTTGTCCTTCCAAATCAATACATACGATCTTTTTTGGATAATGATTTCCTGTTCAAGTGCTTGAATTTCCCCATCCACGAATGCCGTCAATCTTTCATATAGTAAATGATGGGCCTCTGTCCTTATGACAACATTTTCCCGATGTATCATTAACTCCTCAAGAATCGGTAAAATGGAAAGGATTAAGAAAATACAAACAGAAAAGGCTGCTATCAGCTCAAGGTAGACATATCCCTTACAATTTCTCAATCCTGAACCTCCCCTTACCGATATTGAGCACCAATTTGTAATTTCCTTTTGAAGTGTCAATCGTCAGCGTTCCGGCTTTTGAAGCATTTCCATATTGATTGAAATGAAAGCTAAACCCTAATGTGCCACTTAAAAAGTGTATATCCTTTGGAATCTTTCTCTCTAGAACGATTCCATCATAAAATGATGAAACGGTATAAATCTTGTTCGTATTATCAAAATGGAGGTAAACTAAGCTTTCATGGCTGATGGCATACTGTTGTGCATAGAAAAGGTCGTCATGCAATTGAGAAAGAAAAAGCCTATTTTCCATTCCTTTCGTGAAGCTAGGATATAAATTGGGACTGATGGAAATCAGAAGTACAAAAATGAAGAGGACAATAAGGGTTTCGGTCAGGGTATACCCCCCATTGGAATGCTGTACATTCGCGTTTCTCCTACTGAACAACCGTAATCTTTCCTTTGTTATCCAAACTAATATCATCTCCATTTGGACAGGAAGTCTGTTTAAGATACCCTTGACTTTCCAATTCATCGATATTTATAGGCAGTTTTCCATTGTCAATCTCATATGCTTGCACCTGGGCTTGAGCCATCTTCACGAATGCTTCACATCCTCTAGAGTGGATCGTCGATTGATTCTTTGTGATATTGGGGATTGTAATAATTAGAAGAATGGATATGACAAGCAAAACAATAAGCATCTCAATTAGTGTAAAACCTTTTTCATTCATCACTTTCTTCATATCTCCCTACCCATGAAACCATCAGGTTCCAGATGGTTTCATGAGCAGATTCACCTCCAGAATTCATTAATAACTATATACCTTCTAGCAGAGAGAACATCGGCAGCAAAACAGCTAAATAAATGGAAACGATCAAAAGACCTATCAAAGAAAACATAAGAGGCTGGATGGTTTTCAAAATTGCATTCATTCTCTCTTCAATTCTCTCCAGCAAAAAACGACTGTAATGAAGCAGCTCCGCATCAAGTCTGCCATATTTTTGGCCATTTGCAGCTACAACTGGTAAATTCGCATCAAAATAAGGGAGCTCCCGAAAGATCATTTCGAGCGATCTTCCCTCGGTAAGATCATCCTTAATGATCGAGCATAGTTTTTGATAAAAAGGCTGCTGCTGGTTTTTAGAGAACAATTTAATGCTCTCGTTAATGGATAGCCCTCCGGAAAGTAAACCACTTAATTGGCTTGCAAAAAAATACGTTTCATATAACTTGATGAAGGTCCCTGATATCGGAATGCTCATTAAAATCCTTCTCTGTCTTAATGGGCATAATCCGTTAAACCAAAATCGTTTGAGTACATACATGAATAGGAGCAATCCGAGCAAAATGAAGGGGATAACAGGGAGAATGAACGAAGAAGCTGACAATATTTTGAGGAAGATATTCTGATCAACATCCATCGTGAAAAAAATGGTCTGAAATTCAGGAAGGAGGACACTCTGCAGAATATAAAACACGATACTTATAAAAAACATCAAAAACAAGGGATACACCATTAACTTTTTTACTTTTTCCATATCTTCCGTTCTTTTCTTCCAATATCGCCCTCCTTCTTTCAACGCCCGATCCAGGTCGCCATATTGCTCTCCATAAAAAATATAACTTACAAGTTGTGGATGAAAATAAAGATGGGTCAATACTTGATGCAACGGATATCCGTTCCTTAAATCCTGTATAGCCTTAGTGAAATCCGCCGCTTTCTTCTTTGATTCCTGAAACTCGAGAAAATGTAAAGCATCTGCCAAGGGATAGCCATGACTCAATAATTCCCCTAACTTCGAAATAAAGACTGCTTGTTCTTTTATCTTCCATTTACTCTTTAGCTTCATGGTATACCAACCGTTCAAATTCATGTGAATCCACATAGCCCAATACAACCGCTTTTCCTATTTCATCCTTTAATTGACGGTAGTCTATTGAAGTCTTTCTTTTTCCCCCCAACATCTGGAGAACCTCAGCCAAGCTTTTTCCATATAGCAATTCATACACACTAGCCCTTTTATTCCTTACAGTCATCTGGCAAGCTCGCGCACAGTCACCTTTACAGGGAACACATCTCAACTCAACCAGCCGTTGTGCTGTCACGCCAATCAAACTCTGTTCTATCTCTAGCATGCTGACACCGAATTCAAGTAACCTGGAGATGGCTCCTCGTGCATCCCTAGTATGCATGGTCGTAAGGATCAAATGACCGGTCAATGCGGCACGCACTGCAATTTTCGCCGTTTCGGAATCCCTGATTTCCCCAACCATAATCACATCGGGATCATGCCTTAGCACTGCTTTTAATCCGACAGAATACGTAATGCCCGCCTTTTCATTGATTTGGACTTGCAGAACCTTTTCGGATACATTTTCAATGGGATCTTCAAGTGTAATGATATTTCGATTGATCAACTCATGCGCATGATGAAGGAGGGAATATAGTGTCGTGGTTTTCCCACTACCAGTAGGACCAGTAAATATGAGCATGCCATGGGAGTGCTTCAGAAGTGCAATCAATTTTTGAATGGTGTTTGGAAATAAGGATAACTGTTCTAGAGGAAGGATATTCTGTTGGGGTATTAAGCGGATGACCAAACTTTCGAGATGGGCAGTGGGTAATGTGGAGAGACGGAGACCAACCACTTGGTTAGCTAAATTGATGGTGATTGCGCCACTCTGCGGTCTCCTTTTCTCCCCTATATCCATAGCGGCAAGGAACTTCAAATGGGCTATGAGCCTTTCAGCTTCGAAGAGCGTTAATGTTTCCTGAGGAACGAGCTTATTGTCTACCCTGAATTGGATGAGAGGCCCCTCCTTACGAAAAAAAATGTGGATATCCGATGCCGATACCTGAATGGCCCGGGTAAGTATTTTTTCTGCTGTCTTTTCAATCGATATCAAATCATTCATCACCTCCTATGATTCTTGTTAGTAGAAATTCGACAACTCACGACAAATTCCTGCTTCAAATTAAAAAAATCCCCGAAAAAAATTTCGAGAATCAACTTACATACTCATTTTCAAAGCCAACTTTTGTGAGACCAAATTTCTTAATGCATCTTCATTGTGACCAATCACTAATTTTTCCCCATCAATAAGGATGGGCCTTCTTAATAACTTCGGTTCTCTTGTCAATAATTGGATGACATCAGAAAGCAACATTTCGTCAATATTAACATGTAAGCCTTTGTATGCTTCACTTCTTGTTGCTAAAACTTCATCAAGGCCTTCCGTTGTCAATGCAAGAATTCTTTTTAACTCTACTTCAGTTGGAGTTTCTCTGAATAAATGTCGCTCATCGAAGGAAATATGATTGGCTTTTAACCATTTTTTTGTTTTTCGGCAAGATGTACAACTTGGGTACGAAAAGAAAGTTAAATGTTCCATACAAACACTCCCCTGTTCACATTTTGTATATATATACTCTATGTAATGATTGTATAACATTTGTATAATAGTTGTATATCTTTTTGCACTATAAAACTGTTTAAAATGTGAACTTTTTTTAAACTAAAGGGAGTTTGCCCTTTCTGTTATTCCATTTTTTTCTGCCTGTATTATAATGGGTATAATTAACTATGTTACAGCAGGAGGGTATAAATGGAACAAACTTTAAGAATAACAAACGTGTTAGCAGATCCAACCCGATTTTATATTTATCAATTTATTATGAACAACCATGGAGATGTATCTGTACAGCAAATCGCCGAATCTTTTAAAATCCATCCAAATGTTGCCCGTTTACATTTATCAAAACTTGAGGATGTTGATATGCTCACTTCGGATGCTCGCAAAACGGGGAAAGGCGGACGGCCCAGCAGGCTTTATCGATTGTCTAATAAAGTCATTCAGCTTCATTTTCCATATAGGGACTATCAGCTGCTATCAAGGATTGCAATCCAGACGATGATGACATTAGGAGAGCAAGGGAAACAGGCTCTTTATGAAACGGGAAAATTATTCGGAGAGGAATTGATCAAAGAGCAACTATCATTGAACTCAACACCGATTGATGGACTTGCTTTTTCGGAAAAAGTCGACATGCTTAAAAATGCGGCTACCATTGCAGGCTTCTCACCTGAAATACAAGCAAGCGAAGTAGAAAATAAAATTTCCTTTCGTATCTTCAATTGTCCGTTTAAGGAAGTTACTGCAGTAGAGCCAAATACAATGTGTTCCATGCACAATTCATTTTTAAAAGGGATGTTCGAAGCCTTGTTTGACAATGTACATATTGTGGAAATAGAAAATATGATGTCCAATTGCGCAACATGTTCTTATCAGGTTTCTGTTCTCACATAGAAACAAAAGGCATCCTTTACATTACCTTACAATTTCATTTATAATTATTTGGAATGTACACGACAGTCATAAGGAGGGATTCGGATGGAACGAATGTTCAGAGTATGTGGATTTTGGACAGGAATTATGGCAATTTTCTTTTATCTCGGCCATATGCATCAAACTTCTTTACTTTTCTTTGCACAAACTATCTTTTTTGTACTTTTAAGTTATTTGAAATTATCTGAGCGCATGTATATTTATGTTTTTGGCGCCTATCTTACCGTTTTCTTTGCAGGATTTTCCTACTGGAGCGTATTTATGATGACTCCGGGTACTGCGCATTAAGAACAAGCAATTTACATAACCCATGAATTTTGATTCATGGGTTTTTACTTGTCCTTATAAAGGAAAGAACTTTACTTCTTGAGATAAATTCTTCGATTGAAGCAACACTCTAAAATGTGCACTAAATCCCCCTGGTACGATTAACCCCCGAACTGCACGATTGCGTTTTGCCGTTTTGGAGAATGGATCGGTCTCTTGGTGTTCCTTCAATTCCTCAAGTATCCCAGTTTTAAGCAGGAATTCATTTTGCGGATAAAGCCCCTCATCGGAAAGACCCTTTCTTTTTCCACTTTCGATTAATGTGTCAAAATGGATATGTGTCGTCAAATCCATTTCACCAGGATGCATAAGGGCATCTTTAATCATTTCATGCTGATAATAGCCCCTCAAGCTCCCTTGAAGATGAGCTGGCTCCTTCCATTCCTTTTCGGTATAACCATAATCAATTGTAAGGAAAATACCCGATATGATACTTGAAGCGATTTTCTCATATTCATCAACCATTTTTAGCGGAACTTCGTATCGTTGTTTTTCTTTTATTATGATGGCCCTCTCTGTTAGATAAGATAGAATGTCAGGGTTTACCAAAGGTTCCCTCACTTCTACCAGATGGCCTTCTTTCACAGCTACGAACACCTCTACAAGGGCTCCATTATTCTTTTCAATCACATGTACAGGTAAAGCATCGAATAGTTCATTTGAAAAGACGATTCCATTTATTTTCTTCCATTTTTCTAAACTGGTAGCAAAAACTGCCTGTTTGAACATCCCTAGTCGCTTCTGTTGAATCTTTCTGTGATACGGACTGCTATCCACAAGAATATACGTTAAAGAGTCCCATATCAGCGGTTCCGTTTCTTTAATGAAACCGAGGATGTCATAAGCCAACTTGCCGTCACCTGCACCGATTTCAACGATTCTCGGTGAAACTCCGCACACTTTTATCAAATAAATGAACCATCTGGCAAGTGTCCTCCCAAATGCATCCCCAACATTTCCAGACGTATAAAAATCCCCTCTTGAGCCGATTTTCTCTTTTTCCCTTACATAGTAACCAATATTTGGCGCATATAAAACAGCATCCATATAGTCATGATAGGAAATTCTCTTTTGGGAGCTGCTTTCAATCAATTCAATCAAGTGATTTTTCAACACAATGCCTCCGCCTCCGCCATCATATTTAGAAATTAATCCTTGTCCTAATTTTGTGTACTAGCTACATGGTCAAAAATAAGTTTTTTTATTGACAATCTACAGAAAATAACACGAACTATATTTCAAAGTTCACAAAACATTCAATTTATTACGAAGCATAATCAGTATAGTTGCGAAAATGTCTTTTTTCAATATTTTTACATGTAAAGAACTTAAAATAAAGCAGGTGCCAAATGGCACCTGCAAAGGTTCTTATCTCAAAAAGGGATTTGTATTCTTTTCATCTAAAATTGTCGTGACTGGCCCATGACCAGGAAAAACAATAGTATCATCAGAAAGTGTCAGCAGTTTCGTATCAATGCTTTTTAACAGCACGGACTCGCTCCCGCCTATTAAATCCGTTCTGCCAACGCTTCCCTGGAACAAGACATCCCCTGAAAAGAGGAGACGTTCTTCCTTTGCATAATACGAAACGCTGCCTGGTGAGTGTCCAGGGGTTTCAAATACCTCGAAAGTGAACTCACCAATAATAAGTTCCTGCTCATTTGCCAGGATATGATCAGCCGGCTTCATGCGCATTGGGTTTTCAGGAAACCAGTTTTGGGAACCATTTAAAGCGGGATCAAGTAGCCACTTGGCCTCTTTTTCATGGATATAGGCAGGTATCTCATAATAATCCCGAATGGCATCCAGAGCACCAATATGATCAAAATGTGCATGTGTCAATAAAATAGCCAACGGCCTCAATTTTTTTGTTTGTATGTACTGAATGATTTTTTGAGGCTCTTCACCCGGATCGAAAATGATGCAATCCTTTTCATTTGAAACGACATAACAATTCGTTTGCAGCGGGCCTAGAGGAATTTGTGTCCATTTCATTTCATCAACTCCAATATAATTTTCTATCTCCATCTTACACCAATTCAAGCTGCTAATGTTAATCCAGTTTACTTAAGCCATACAAGTGTCACCTTTTAAACCTCGACAAATATTTGAAAAAATATTAAAATATTAACAAATGCAATCTTTTCTACATATTTTTGGTAGTTGCCTTATTCTCTGGGTATATTATTAGAGATGAGGTATTCATTACGAAAAAGGGGGTTTTGCTATGATATTAATGGTTGTTTTCGGACTTGTGGCTATCTTAGGAGTAGCCGCTGTATTTACTTCATTAAAAAAGAGAAACTTCTTAGGATTCATTTTTGCAGCCGGCAGTGCAGTCGTGTTTGGCTGGTTTACTGTTATGACTGTCATCAACAGCGGTTTTCCTGTTGCACATTAAAGAAAAAAGCTCGCCAACCGGCGAGCTTTTGTTTTAGTTCATTATGTTTGTTTAAATAATCTTTGTATTTGATGGGTTTTCATATCAATGATTTTCTCAAATTGATATCCATATAAGCAGAGGTTGCCATCAAGCGAACAGCTTAATGGTTCATTTTCCATGTCCTTCATCAATTCTTCTTGTGTGCCTTTTTCCCAATTTAATTTAGTTAAGGTAAACCTTCCTTCATATTGGTCCGCATCTTTTGATTCATTAGGAATAAACGTTATGAATTCCTTGTTTTTTTCATTGAAATCGTAAGATGGAATCACCCAATCTGTAAAGTTTTTCAATAGTGGCACGGAAAAAGAGTGGATCGGTTGGTTTGCTTGATCATAAAATGCGTATGTACCCCGATCTTGTTTTTCTGTCTCCACTTGAATCGTCATCAGCGCTTGTTTCATTTTCTTGAAGTGAATGACATCGAGCATAAGGCTATCCGCTCCATCATCATTCAGCGCTTTTCTTTCTAAGGGAGCCGTCAAAGCAGGTTCTTCCCTATCCCAATCAAGAAACATCAATTCCTTTTCACTTGCCCATTGAGCAAAGGGCTGTGGAAAGTCCAGTGTTTCCATTGTTTGATCATCTGGATTCAACACATAACTGCTATACGTCCAATCTTCATAAAAACTCGATAAAAACAACACGCCATCTTGATATGTATTCCACACATAAGATAATTCATAGGCAGGAATCGCTACAGTATAAAGTGGATTTCCCGTGTGATCGAGTATTGTGATTGATGCTTTACCAGAAGAAGTGAAGGACGATACCAATATATGCGTACCAGACGGACTGATTGACACTTCAGAAAACGCAAAAGCCGGCTGATAAAAAATGGAGGTTTCATTCGTTTCCAAATTCCATGCCATCAGCTGGGATATTTCACTACCATCCCGCTTTACAGAATATAAAATGGTTTTAGAATCAAGCCATCCATAAATGGCTTCGATTTTTTCCGTTTCTGCAGTCGGGACCTTTAATTTACTTACTGAAGTTTCCAGGGTAGATTGGGAGTGTTCTTTTTCCGTATCATTTACGGGTTTACTAAGGTCCTTGGAAGGCTCACAAGCCGAGATAAGAAGGATAGTGGAGATAAATAATGGGACGAAACACAACATCTTACAAATGGAAAGCCGCATACAAAGTGCCGCTTTGGATACTTTAATCTCCACACACCTCCCACTTCAAAACTAAAACGCCTGGCATATGTGAGCGAGACATTAGAAAGAGTGTAAGGATTAACCAATCGAACCCTTACGACTTTCATTATAAAGTAAAAAAGAGCAAAAGTGGCGAATAATTATCTTATATTTTTATGGAAGTATATGCCTTATGAAAATGACGTCACATATACAAGCCTGCCATCAAAATCTTAATGGAATCTTCATAAATTCCAGGTAAATGGGATAATGGAAGTGGATTAATTCCCTTTCCCAGCTCGATTGTGAATCCACCCCGCTTGAATTCCTGAATGAACCAATCTTTATACCCGGCATGGCTATCAACGTATTGAACGGCCCGATATCCGCTTCGCTCCTCAAACTCCCGCGCAATACTTGCTGCCTGTTCGGGTTCATGTCCTTCATATCCCCAATAGAATTCCTTTCCCTGTGTATGAAGTGCCAGCACTCTTTCAAAGTTCCGTTTTTCAGCCAACTCCTTCAGGGCCAATGCTTCTGGCTCTGATAAAGCGGTCTCTCCCGGAAAATCCCTCGGGGCTGGAGCTTTTGGAATCTTTCTTCGCTTTTCGATCTCCCAATTGGCCGGATATTGGTTATTCAGATCTACTCCACGGATATTGGCTTTCCAAGCATAAAAGGCGGGATTGCCGTTATTTATTTTTAGGACATCGACTTTCCCCTCTGCTGCCTGCTCCCCCTTTAGGACTAGCTCGACTCCATCCGGATTAACCATCGGAACCATCGAAATGGTCACATCGTGATAGTAGGGCATACAATCCAACCCGCATAGTGTACAATCATTCGTTAATGCCAGCAGCAAATCATTCAGCCATTTCATCAAGACCGCCGAAGTGATCCATTCATTTGCATGGAATGAACCATTATAATGTATAACCTTATCACCTTGACCGATTCTTACTTCTAAGAGCTCTTTTCCTAATACACTCTTCCCTATCGATTCGATTTTAATGAAGGGGTAATGAAAAGATAGAATTTCAAGGTCATCAAGTAGTGATTGATAATCATAGGGCTTTTCGGTGACAAGGAAAGGGTACATGACCCGAACGGGTACGGAAAAGGGTTTTTCTTCAACTTGGTTCATTAATATTATCGCATCGAGAGGCAAGTGATACTGTAAAGCGATATCGGCTAATGTGCTATCTACCCGAGGCTCTTTCTGAACAACGAACCCCGGTATTTGCACTTCCATGCCGGTCGGCAAAACTCCGCCAGTAATGGTCGGATTCGCATCCTCGATCAAAATTTTAGGAATTTCGAACAATTCACTGTAATATGCCAAATTATCCCCGTTTCTGCTCACGACTTTCATTAAAGCCTCCGCCCCTTTCATTGTTTGATTTTATGAAACGATCAACAGAAAGATGTTCAGGAAGTTTCGTGTTTCATAATTGGATGGCGCTTCACCTGAATGGAAATAAATCTGCTAAAAAAACAAAAAAAATCTGGATTGCGTCAGGTTTCCAGTTTGTAGACAAAAGGTTCCGGAATGGTCTCAGTCCGAAACCCTTTTTGATTTTAGGCCATTTCTGGCACTCACCAAGTCCAGTTGGCATCTTCTTTATAATCATGGAGTATAAAACCTTAACAAAACTTTGGGCAAATGGGATCCATTTTAGTTTTATGACAAAGTGGATTGGAGCGGGTGTACGAGACTCCTGCAGGAATGCGCGTCCAAGGGGAGACCCCGCAGGGCGCCGAGGGGGCTTCCGGACCGCCCGCGGAAAGCGAGTGCCTGGAGGGGAAATCAACGGTCAAATTTTAAAAACCTAAAAAAACTGTAGACAAACTCCATTATTATCAAAGTTTGTCTACAGTCTAAAAACTGAATTGCGCCAAGTTTCTTTCTTTTTTCATCTTTTTTTTCTCATAAAAACGGAGCAAATCCCCGTATATGATTTTGTCTGAGTATTCAAGCTCCTGCTTCGCCTTTTCCAAATAATTCTCACATGGATCCCTTTCCGTCATCGCTCCTGTCTTTTTATCGTAGCAGGTATCCATCGTATAGAGATAATCCTTCGTGATGAAACTGCTATCGCGAAGAACGGTGAATTCAATAGTCTCTTCCGAAAACAGATCTTTGCCGAATTCAATAAAATCGTCCGTTTTTATGCCTAGTAAATGCATAAGTGTTGGCCTTACATCAATTTGACCAGAAACGGTGGAAATCGTTTTTCCTTTCTGACCTGGGACATGTATGATCAATGGGACACGCTGAAGCTGGACGGATTCGAAAGGCGTGATTTCCTTACCCAAGAATTGGCTCATGGCAGAATTGTGATTTTCCGAAATGCCATAATGGTCCCCATACATTACAATAATCGATTTCTCATATAGGCCAACACGTTTCAAATCTGCGATAAATCGTTCCAGGGCTTCATCCGTATAACGTACTGTCGGAAAATACTGATTTAAAGTTTTGGAATTCGAATCGTATGGTTCCAATGTCCGGTCTTCTTCATTCAATGTGAATGGGAAATGATTGGTTAACGTAATGAATTTGGCATAAAAAGGCTGCGGCATCCCTTCGAGGTGAGCGATTGATTGCTGGAAGAACGATTTATCATTCAACCCCCAATTGACGGAATTCTTTTCAGAGACTTCGTAGTCATCACTATTAAAAAACCGCTGGTACCCAAGAGAATCATACATCATGTCACGATTCCAAAAGCTTTTATTATTGGCATGCAGAGAGGCTGTATAGTAGCCATTTTCCGTTAAGATTTCAGGGGTGGCTTTGTATTCATTTTGGGCATGTGTGAAAAATACTGCACCTCTTCCTAATGGATAGAGCGAATTCTCAATGATGAATTCTGAATCAGATGTCTTCCCTTGGCCTGTTTGGTGATAAAAGTTATTGAAATAATAGCTGTCTTTAATGAATTCATTCAGAAAAGGGGTGATTTCTTCTCCGTTCACAGTTTTATTGATGACAAAGCTTTGAGTGGATTCCAATGAAACAAAAATCACATTCTTGCCCTTTGCTAGACCATATAAATCATCATTGACCTTTTTTTGATTGGAACGGACATAATTTTCAATTTCCGACAATTCACTGCCATCCGCTAGGGCACGCTGAGCCGATGATTTCGTCTGTAGTATTGCATCATAGAGGTGGTAATTGTACGTACCAATATTCTTAACGAGGATTTCGCGGTCAAAAGTTCGGGTCAGTAGTTCCGGACGCTCCGCTTCCGCTAAGGCTAAATTAAAAAATGTCACTCCTAAAGCCATTGAGATAAAGAATTTACGGTTCTGCAAATTGTACGAACGTACATGGAATGTTTTTGGTTTGTATATCGTCAGAAACATCAAGAACAGAAGATCGGCAAAATACAAAAGGTCACTCGGATTGATCAAATCTTGTACACTGCTTCCAAGATCGCTCATATTGCTCGTCTGGAAAAGAACGGGAATGGTTAAAAAGTCATTAAAAAAGCGGTAAAAAACAAGATTGGCAAAGAGCACGAGGGTGATGAAGAAACTCATGGTCAATAAGTACACTTTTCGTCTATTTTCTTTTAAAAATATATTCATGCCAAGAGTAAGTAACAAGAAACTGACTGGATTGATCAATAGGATGAATTCCTGGATCCAATTTTCAATATCTATCTCAAAACTTGTTTTATAAGCAATGTATGTTTTAAGCCAAAGCGATAAAAATACGACCCAAAACAATGAATATCCCTGATTTTTGAAGACCCCTTTCAAACCTGGTCCCTCCTCATCGAAAAAGCTCTGGAGCCATGATCCAGAGCGTGCTTCCATCATGGGTCATAAGTTCTCCCCTGAATTCAAAAACAAAGCACAAATGGCTATCTGTCCCTTCAAGCGGGGTATTTTTTGAAGATTTCGTCATTTAATCTTGCAGCCCTGTTTGCCCCAGACTGCAAGATTGGATCAAGTATTCAAATGACTTTTAATCAGCCAGGCCCCACCTATTACCCCTGCATCATTGCCTAATGTTGCAAGGCTGATTTTCGTCGATTTACTAACCCGTTTGAAAGCATACTTTTCAAAAGCCGAACGGACAGTATCAAGCAATATGTCCCCAGCTTGTGAAACGCCCCCTCCAATGACGATTTTATCTGGATTCATGACATTCCCAACATGTGATAGTGCTAGCCCTAAGTAATCGCCTACCTTAGCAACCACAGCTTTTGACAGGGGATCCCCTGCCTCAGCGCATTGGAATAGCAATTTGGAAGAAACCACAATCCCTTCGTCGACTTTCTGCTGAAGCATGGACGTTTCAGTGGATGTATTCAAGGCCTCTAAAGCCAAACGAACGACTCCCGTTGCGGAAGCAACCGTTTCCAAACAACCTGTCTTGCCGCAATTGCACGGTGCCCCACCGTCCGTTACAACGGTTATATGCCCTATTTCCCCAGCGGCTCCACTTGTTCCATGAACGATTTGCCCATTATGGATGATCCCGCCGCCTACACCCGTTCCAAGTGTTACACAAACGAGGTCTTTGGCACCATAACCCGCACCTTTCCACATCTCTCCCAAAGCGGCCATATTGGCATCATTATCGATTACCGTAGGAAGGGAAGTCTCCACTTCCAATAAATCTTTTAAAGGATAGTCTTTCCACCCTAGATTGACGGCTTCATAAATGGAACCATTAACAAAATTCACAGGACCTGGGGCCCCCATTCCTATCCCTACTATCTTACTCTTCGGTTCATTAAGTTCCACAAGCTTCGCATCAATCGCTTTGGCAATATTAATCGTAATGAATTTGCCCTTTTCGGAGATGTCCGTGCTGATTTCCCATTTATGAAGAATCTCTCCGTATGAATTGATCAAAGCTAGTTTGGTAGTTGTACCGCCTAAATCGACACCCATCAGCCACTTTTCCATCATCTCTCACCTTTTTTATCGATTTTTTTCTGTTTCTCCCTTTCAAGAGACAATTGCTGCCTAATTAAAAGGATCGCCGTTTGATAATCTTTCGTATCCATCATCTGCATACTGTGGATTTCCCTGATTTCAGCTTCCATCAGTTCAAGCTCGGCTAAGCGATCACCAATATAGATAAATGTACCGAATCTTTTCAAGTATTGTTGAAGATCATAATATGTTTTCATAATAAGCCTCTTTACTCTTTTCTAAAGGAAAGTATAACGAATCAGCCGCTTTGTACCAAGCGACCATTTCCTCTCTTGATATTTTTCCCCACCACCCTCATACATGTCCAACTCTATTCATATGATGAAATAACAGGATAGTGAACGCCAAATTTGGACTCTTTCGATTTGATTTCAAAATTTGAAATAGCCTAATATTTTTAAACCAGTCATCATGCTTTAAAACGGAGGGAAAAAATGAAATTACAATTGAAGTATACCGTTTTTTTAGTCTTACTTACCATATTTTTCATCATTTATTTTTCAAATAATAAACGGGTTGAGGAAACCATCATTTATTTTCCCATCGATTCCTCGCTCCATTTTGACCAAGCTTCCACTCATCTAATACCAAAGGGAACCGGGGATTCCACCTATACTATCACTTGGAAGGTAAATTCTGCATTAGACCAGCCTGCCTACCTACGTCAAGATGTATCCCTTTTATACAAAAATGGAAAATTGACAGGAGCTTTAAAAAATTGGCGGCAAAATAAACAAGAGCTTTCTCAAAAAGCGAAATCTAAAGAAAGTGAAAGTGGACGTTACGAAGCGGTAACATTTCATTATGCAGAGGTTCATCCAAGTGACACCATTTTCACCAGTGCCCAGCAGCTTAGTAAAGATAAACTTTATATAGTAACGACACCATCTTTCCAATATTTCCATCGTCCTCTTTCCGAAGAACATAATCAATGGAAAAAAACGCTGGACAGCTTAACCGATCAAACGGTTCAAAACGGTTTGGAGAAAGCCGCTCAAGCATTTCACATTAATCTCGAGCAGTACAAAATCATCTCATTAACCGACCTGCCATCAAAAAAAAACCAATGGCTTTCTGCCTTCCCCCAATTCAAGCGTGAAGAAGTCGTTGGAAAGCTATGGGAAGGACTTTATAAAAATTATGTGTTAGGAATAAAAAAGGAGGATGGTTCCACTATGAGTTCACAAGGTAGCACCATCCCCCGATTGCTATTGGCGAAGAATCAAAGTGAAATACTTGTCATGTTTACACTGAAAGACGGTACCCCCATCATGCTACGTCAAAAGCTATAGTCGAGTTTCAATTTCTTTGAGAAGTTTAGTATATGACTTATTCTCCGGGGCAAGCTCAATGGCCTTTTTTGCTTGCTCCTTCGCTTGATCGAATGATCCCAGATTCATGTAGACTAAGGCAAGGTTGTAATGGGCCCCATGTAAATCCGGATTCCTTTCGATTGCTTCTTCATAATAATCCTTAGCTTTGGAGATGTCTTTTTTTTCATAAGATAAATTTCCTAAAATAAAAAGTGATAGGGGTGCGTCAGGATTTTCATCCACATATTTGGATAACATCTCTTCCGCTTTATCTTCTTCTTCATGATCAATATACTTTTGGGCTAGCATGGCCATCGTATTATCATCTATAGCAGCACTGCTCTGATGGTTGAAGCCGAATTGTAGCAGGCATAGGGTCAGAACCGCCGTTCCAATTAAAAAAGCCAACTGACGCAAGAGGTTTTTTGATTTTGGAAGATGGACCACCCCAGCGGCCAAGAACCCTCCTATCAAACCTCCGATATGTCCTGCATTGTCGATGCCCGAAACACTGAAACCATATATTAAGTTAATGATAATTAACACGATGACCGAAGAGCCCATCGAACGCATAAATAATTTCGGATATACAATTCCGAAGTACAGCAGTGCCCCAAAACAGCCAAAAATGGCTCCGCTCGCTCCTGCCGAAAGATTCGGGGTCAAGATGAAGCTGCCTAGAGTTCCGGCGAAACCAGCAAATATATAAATGAAAAGGAACCTGGCATTACCGTAAATCCTTTCTACTTCAGCACCGATCAAATACAATGAAAATGTATTCATCAGTAAATGAACGAACCCGATATGGACGATCATTGGGGTAAAGAACCTCCACCATTCCCCTTCAATGATATAAGGAGAAAATTTAGCCCCAAACTCAATCAAAGTCTTGGAATTGGTGCTGCCTCCATTAAACTCCATCAAGACAAACACAGCTATTTGTATCGCCATGAATATATATGTAAAGATTGGCTTATTGGCATTTTGAAAAACCTTCTGCTCAGCCTTAGCCTTTTTGACTGACTCCGAGATTGCGTCCTTCTTTAATGCGAGAATACTTTCTTCATCTATTTCATCTTCTTGAAGAACCTGAATTGAAAGTGGTTTTTTCAAAACATGCTCAAGCTTTTGCAACGAATCATGAATGGTTTCACAGGTTAGAATAAACGTGTTAACCTTTGTTTTTTTAAAAGAAGCCACCTGCAAACTAAAGTCATAATCATCGACCGGGGCAAATTTACTTACATAGATACTTAATATGTTTATCGGCTTTTTATATAATTTCCTTCTGATCCTTTCCCCATTCTGCAATGTTCGGTCAATATCACGTTTAAGCCAATTAGCCCAATCCAAATCATGCCGAATGAGTCTGATGACAGGAAATTCCTTATTCTTATCGCTTTCAAGCCAAATCTCCTGATGGTTTTCCGTGACAGTGATCATTCGATAATCATAATGGGCTGACAATTCCCTTACTGTCTCCCAAAACAAATAATCCTCTTTAAATCCCAATGCCTTCCCCACTTTCCAATGAATCTTAAGCTTCTAAAAGAATCCTGTTGCTTTAACTAAAACTATAGACGAAATCAAGTAAAAAGTAAAAAAGGAGACTGCTTTAATCTCACTTTTCATCGCTTTATAAATAAAAAAGGAACCCATGAATGAACTGCACCCCAATTGTTAGACAACATCTAACAATTGGAGGTGCAGTTTTTTTGACTAAATATACGATAGACGAAAAATTACATGCAGTTTTAGAGTACTTAGAAGGGAAAAAATCCTATAAATCCATTGCACAAGAAAGAAATGTAGGTTTATCCCCTCTGAAAAGATGGGTCGCTCGCTATCTAAAACATGGGATGGAAGGACTTGCTTCATCCTATACAAATTACACTCTGCCCTTTAAACTAGAGGTACTTAAATATATGAACGAATATGGGGCATCAATCAACGAGACCGCTGTACA
>NZ_CAKKLV010000003.1 GCF_918698115.1 Peribacillus sp. Bi96 | reverse complement strand
CTTTAGCCGGAATATTAGGTGAAGCAGGAGATCTAAGTGGTTTTTCACACGGTAATTCTTTACTTCGGCACGCTGGGTTGCATCTGGCTGAAGCAAGCTCTGGAAAGTGGAAAGGCCAAATTGTCATCTCTAAGCGAGGACGATCCAGGCTAAGGCGTTTCCTTTACTTAGCCACCATGAGCCTTGTGATGAATAACACGGAATTTCGAGCCATTCACACCCATAATGTTAAGGTGAAAAAAATGAAGAAAATGAAATCGATTATGAAATTGGTGGGTAAGCTAGCCAGGATATTTGTTGGAATAGCACGCAGAAACGAGTCTTATTGTGCAGATAAAGTTCAACCTATAACTGAACTGGTTGCGTAGTTTTAAAGGGGAATTTTTTAATAGGGTTCTCGAAGGGAACCTTTAAAAACTAATGTTCATAGTTTTCTTTTTACTAATGTTGGCTTATTCGTAGGATTTCAAATATGTACGGAGTACCAGATTTCTTGAACAAAAGGGCACCGACCCATCAGGTTAGCATAACTGGCCTCCACCCCTTGGATAGGCATGACGAAGGAATGATAGGGCAATTGACCCGTTGAGACATGGGAGGGAAAGCCTCCAGGGGCGGCGTGGAGAATGTGCATTATATGGTAAAATATGGAGTATTGTACAACTCCTTTATTTCCCTATGCCTTCACGAAATCTTCATGTCCTGAATCACTCCGTTTAACCATGAACTTAAATTCAAGGGTGATGAAATCCTGCGAATAAGCGAGTATTTGTGAGTAAATCGAATTAAACTGAGGGAGTTCAACAATTCATTTAATTTTTTGGTAATATCTATTGGGGATAGTGAGGACTATGAAGAATAAAACTGTTTCATTGTTATGCTTATCTACTACATCTATTGCAGGCGGTAGGGCGTTAAAGATATTTTTGATTATTCAATGATTATTAGAGTTGGTTTAGCGATGGTATCTTTTTAAATTTTGAATATAGTAGGTGATTAAATGAAAACTTGGAAGAAAACACTTATTGGTTTAGTATCAATTCTTATAATCGCTATGATAATTGGAATTTTAAGCTTTTATTCAATTTAACGTTAGCTGAAATCGGGGCTGCCTCTTTTTCTTTATGCAACTAAAGGGGCAGGAGTGATTCAAATCTTATAATAAAAAAGGAAAGCGATTCTATATATTCGGGAAAACAAATCCATACGAATATGTAAAATCCCTATAAAGTTGAGGTTAAATGTATATGAATACTTTCTTATTTTATAGTGTCCTAGTTCTATTTGGGATTCTATTAATTGCTAATTCAAGTGATCGATTTATTAAGAATCGTATTTTTCTAAAAATTGCGTTTGAGTTTAAGGTTAATGGTGGTGAACCATATCATAAGTAAATGAGGTTTTGATTAAACTAAGCTGTATGATATCCTCATCCAGAATATAAAAGGAGATATGACAAGGCAGTTATTTAATTAACCAGAATTTTAGACAAATTCCCGTTTTTAAGGGTAGAGCCATAAATTAATAGGGCAATTATAAAACTAAGAAAACCTTTCGTATGATTCACGGAGGTTCTGGTGCAAAAACTTCAATAATAGCAATTAATCTCTAAATCTTGGACATACTGATACTATTAATCTAGATGGTACCTGAGTGTCGTTATTATACAAGCCGGGCAGACGACTACCGGCTGTCGGGAATAAACAAACAAGGCTGCCCGAAACGGAAAAAATCTGGTGCAGCCTTGTTTGCTCTCCCGTTTTAACCTGAAAATGTGGTTAACACAAAAGCCATTACATTCAAAATTAACTTAATATTAATGCTGCCCATCTTCTATTTTTCTTTTCCTCTTTATTCATAGTTTTTTCCTAGCCTCGGTCTTTGCCTGTTGGAGCAATTTTATTTTCCGCTTTTCATTTCTTTGGAGTCATGGACTCTTCCCCAAAACGATAGGATTAAATTCTTTAACCCATTTATAAATGGTAACTTCTGATACGCTATATTAGCCGCTTAATTCTTTGACTGAATTACCCAAGTGATAAAGATCTACTATAGTCTACTTGAATTCATTATTATATTTTTTACCTATACAAGACGGACACATCCTCTCAAAAATCATAGTAAGGACTTAACTAAAATGTGTCCATGAAACTATACTATCTCCACTCCTATATAAAAAGGGCGAGGCTAAGAATAGACTCAAAACGTTAACGGGTTAAAATATTAATTTGATCTGTCTATCCTGTTCGAAAAAGTACACATTTTCAGACAAAATAAGTGAACTGACTCCCTTCAAGTAATACAGTTTCTTTTTTATAACTATCTATTTAGAGTGAATCTACAATTTTTTTCTATTCGTCTTTGTATTTGCACCAAAACCGGTTTTGACACCTCCAAAACCATCATACAAATACAATAAATTAAGTCGTTCCACCTTCTAAAAGTTTAACAGGCAGATAGGTCTCAAACGGAAAATTGTTAAATTCACCTTCAATTTGTTTTAATAAAATATCAATTGCTGTCTTGGCAATTAAATCAATTGGTTGTTGTATGGTTGTCAATTCTGGCAGTATAACTTGAACGGCTTCTGTTCCATCATAACCGACAACTTTTAATTGCGTTGGTATATCCTTTCCCCGTTTTTTAGATTCAGCTATAACAGATGCCGCGATTAAATCATCACTTGCAAAGATCCCATCTACTTCTGGATGTTCATCAAAAAGCTTAGAGATTACTTCTTGATGATTTTGATGAGGTGAAACTTCATATGTAATTGGTAGTCTACCATGTTCCTTCATAACATCCTCATACGCTATTCTTCTTAAGTTTGCTGGTGTTTGAAGCTCAATTGGTCCATTTATATGAACAATATACTGACAACCTTTCATTAATAATAATTCTGTAGCTTGTTTTCCTCCGCCATAATTGTCAGAGCCAACAACAGGGATGTTTTTCGATAAATAGTGGTCAATCGCTACAACAGAAAGATTCTGCTTCTCATAATTTAGTATACCTCGATTATATGTCACAACGACTACTCCATCTACCTGATTACGTATGAGCATTTCTAAATATTTTTCTTCTTTATCTATACGGTTTAAGCTGTTACAAAGTAACAATTTATAGCCTAATGAAGCGCAGATGCTTTCAATATGAAAGGCTAGTTCACCGTAAAATGGGTTACTTGAATTTGGAATAATTAGTCCTATTAAATTAGTTCGTTTATTAAATAGAGAACGGGCTAAATCGTTTGGAAAATAATTAATCTCTTCCATCGCTTTATAAACCTTTTCTTTTGTTTTTTCACTTATGTAACCGCGGTTATTTAATACACGGGAAACTGTTGTTGATGAAACACCTGCTATTTTTGCCACATCGTGAATGTTAGGCTTCATTTCATGTCCTCCTACCTTATTAAGAAACATCCATTTTATTTAACTTTTTTAACTACTCATTTGAATAAAGTTTACATGTTTTTGTCTATTGATTGGATACTGAGATTTTCTCAGTTGTTTCACAGAGATATTAAACATTGGAATCAATATTGTATAAAGAGCGAAGGTGATAAAAATGAAAAATTCAATAATAAACTGTTTAATAGCATATCATAATCTGTCACCTACTAGGAAAACCCTATAATAAAATAATTTCAGATTAGTCTGATCACGCACCTATTTTAGAGAAAAGTACTAATATGTGCAAGAGTTAGAGTCAAATACACAAAAATTAATATCTGATTTTTCGAAAAATAACTGTCAACCGGTTGACATATGTAACCGGTTGACATAAACTACTATTGAAAGCGCTTTTATAAGTTTTTTTTAGACGAAAGACATATGAGGGGGAAGTGAAAGGTATGAAGAAATGGCTAGTAGTAAGTATATCTTTATTACTGATGTTCGCTGCGGTGGGCTGCAGCAAAAGCGAAAGCGTAAATAGTGATGGTAAAAAGACGATTACGATGTGGGTACACATATCTGATGATAATGAAGAAGGAAAAGTGTATAAAAAACGGGTTGAAGCCTTCAATAAGAAGTATTCTTCTGACAATATCAAAGCTAAAATTGAATTTATTCCACGTAGCGGAAATGGCGGTGGTTATGAAGACAAAGTAAACGCGGCCCTTACAACCAGCACGTTGCCGGATGTTATTACTTTGGACGGACCAAATACAGCTGCTTACGCGAAATCTGGTGTCATTGCACCATTGGATGAGTATGTAAAAGATCAAGAGGATTTGCTGCCAAGTATTAAGCAACAAGGAACTTATAAAGACAAGCTGTATGCAATTGGTGTTAGTGAATCATCTGTGGGGATTTACTACAATAAAAGAATGTTACAAGAGGCGGGCGTAGATTTGAATACGCTACCAACAGTTGACAATCCCTGGACATGGGACCAATTCCTTGCTCTTTGTAAAACGTTGAAAGAAAAATACGACAAACCAGCTATTGATATGCAATTACAGTCGAAAGACGAAATGTTGACGTATGCGCTAACTCCTTTTGTCTGGTCAGCTGATGGGGATATCATCTCGAAAGATGGAAAGAAAGCAGATGGTGTCTTCAATAAAAAAACTACTGTTGAAGCGATGACTTTTATTCAAACAATGTTGAAAGAAGGTTATACGACACGAACGCCAGTTAAACAAGCGTTTGAAACGGAAAAATATTCAATGAAGTTTAGTGGAGTATGGACAGTAACTGATATGAAAACAAACTACCCAAAGGTAGATTATGGCGTTATGCCATATCCTGTATCACCAAAAACAAAGAAACTAGTTTCTCCTTCAGGTAGTTGGCAATTTGCGATGACACAAACGTCCGAAAATAAAGAATGGGCTGCAAAATTAGTTGACTGGATGACAAACAAAGATTCGAATGTGGAACTGAGCCGTACAATTGGAGCACTACCAGTACGATACTCTTCTGAAAAAGTGATGGTAAAAGAGTTCTCAGTTCAAATGAATGTCTTCCTGAAACAATTGAAAGAAACAGGACACGCACGTCCCGTTACACCGGCTTATCCGCAAGTCACGCGTGCTTTCCAACAAACAATCGATGACATCAGCTTCTATGATCAAAATAAAGATATCCAAAAAGTATTGGATACACATGCGAAAGAAATGCAATCAGCTATCGATAAGGCCAATTAGAAGGAGGAACTATGAGTAAAATTGGATGGAAAGAAAATAGGACTGTCTATACATTTCTGAGACCAGAGGGGAGAATCAAGAATAAAATTCTGTGGAAAGAAAATGTTGTTGCATATACGTTTTTGGGGCCGGCGTTGTTACTTTTATCGATGTTCCTTGTTATTCCGTCTATTATGTCAGTCTATTATGCGTTTACGGATTATTATTTATTAACACCCAATATGCGTACATTTGTCGGATTGGACAATTTCATCAATCTATTCCAGGACCCAATTTTTCTGAAAAGCTTGGTGAACACACTAGAATTTGTCGTTTGGGTGATTCCGTTGCAGATTGGGGCAGCTCTTGGGCTGGCCCTCCTGTTAAATAAACAACGGAAAGCAAACACGTTTTTTAAAGTAGCTTACTTTAGTCCAGTTGTCATGTCACTTGTCGTTATCTCTGTTCTATGGTTGTATTTGTTGAACCCAAATGAAGGGATTATTAATAACGTACTCACATACTTCGGCATTTCAGCGCAACCGTTTTTGACAAGTCCTAAGCAGGCGATATTTACAATTGTTGTGGTTTCGGCTTGGCAAGGAGCTGGCTTTCAGATGCTGATTTTTCTAGCAGGACTGCAGAATATCCCTGGTGATGTTTATGAGGCGGCACAGTTAGACGGAATGAATAAATGGCAACGATTTATTTACATTACGTTACCTTTGTTGAAACCAACTTCAATTTTTATATTTATTACCACATTAATTGGCGCATTCAAGCTGTTGGTTCAACCAATGGTTATGACGCAAGGCGGACCAGTGAATTCCACCATGACGGTTGTCTATTATATTTATCAAACTGGTTTTACGGACCGCATGGTTGGTTATGCCAGTTCAATTGCTCTCTTGTTTGGGACGATTATCGGATTGGTTACGATTACGCAACGTAAACTGGTGAAGGAGGATGAAGACTGATGAGACGGAAATTCGGGCCTCTAACGATTTTAGAATACATTTGCCTGGTTTTGCTCGCAGTGCTATTTATTTTTCCGCTGTTTTGGATGGTCGCATCCTCGATGAAACCAGAAGCGGAAATTTATAACAATATGAGCAACATTAAGGCTTTCCTGCCATCATTTCATCCATCAGACTGGTTTGTATCCTACAATCAAGTTCTGTTACGATTTCATTTACTAGTTTATATCGGCAACAGTTTGTTTTATGGTTTGTGTGTAGCAGTTGGTTCCATAATTATCAATGGGATGGCGGGCTATGCATTTGCTAAACTTAATTTTAGTGGAAAAAAAGTGCTGTTTGGTCTTTTATTGGCTATTTTGATCGTGCCATTTGAAACCATCTTAATCTCTCAATTTACCATTATTCATAGCATTGGATTAGTGGATACACGTCTTGCGGTTATTTTGCCAACGTTGGCAGGGGCATTCAATATCTATTTGTTCCGAAACTTTTTTATGGCTATTCCAACAGAGATTATTGAATCGGCTAAATTGGATGGGGCAAATACATGGCAAGTATTCTGGCGGGTCATGCTACCGATGTCTAAACCAGCCGTTGCCACTGTTGGGACATTGGCTTTCATCGGAAGTTGGAATGATTATATCTGGCCTCTGATGGTCTTGACAGACAAGTCGAAATTTCCGATCCAAGTAGCGATTACAGCAATTAATAGTACAGATCCGGTTTATACTAATCAAGTCATGGCTGTACTGACGATATCCACCGTTCCATTGATTATTATCTATATTGTGGCTCAACGTTATATTTTAGAGGGGATTGGCGGTTCAGGTACAGGCATTAAATAGAGGTGTATCATCATTAACAACCATGTATGGACTTAAATTCACATTTCTATTTCTTCTTTTTCATATCGTTAACTAGTTATTCATTTCTTTTCACATGTCTAGTAAAAGGAGCGATTAAATTGAAAAGTCCGAAAAATCTGTATTGGATGTTAAGTGCGTATTTTTTCTTTTTCTTTTTTACTTGGTCTTCTAGTTACTCTTTATTTTCCATTTGGTTAGGACAAGAAATAAACTTAAGTGGGTCAGCTACAGGTATTATCTTTTCTGTAAACGCTATCTTCGCCTTATGTATGCAGCCACTATATGGTTATATATCTGACAAAATAGGTTTAAAGAAAAATGTATTAACTTTTATTAGTTTGCTGCTCGTATTTGTAGGACCATTTTATATTTTCATCTATGGACCATTATTAAAATACAATGTCTTTTGGGGCGCAATTGTTGGAGGAATCTATTTAGCAGTTGCTTTTCTAGCAGGGATTGGAGCGATTGAATCCTATATTGAAAAGATTAGCCGTAAATATGATTTCGAATATGGAAAATCAAGAATGTGGGGTTCTCTAGGGTGGGCGGCAGCTACATTTTTCGCAGGACAGCTGTTTAATATTAATCCAAATATCAATTTCTGGGTTGCATCTGTTTCGGCCATCATATTAGTGGCCATTATTATGTCTGTGAAAATAGAAATGACAGATCAAGAAATGAATAGAGCCAACTCTATTAATCTAAAAGACGTTGGACATCTTTTTCTATTAAAAGATTTCTGGTTTTTCATGATGTACATTATTGGGGTGACATGCATCTACAGTGTTTATGATCAGCAATTCCCTCTTTATTACGCATCTTTATTTCCGACTGAAGCGTTAGGCAATCAAGTATTTGGATACCTAAACTCATTTCAAGTATTTTTAGAGGCTGGAATGATGTTTCTTGCACCGTTTATCGTAAAAAAGTTTGGTGTAAAGAATAGTTTAATTCTAGCAGGATTTTTAATGTCCTTCCGAATCATCGGTTCTGGAATTGTTGTTGGACCAATCGGAATTTCTTCCATGAAATTAATTCATGCTCTAGAATTGCCTATTATGCTAATTGCTATTTTTAAATATTTAGCAGCGAATTTTGATACACGTTTATCTTCTGTGCTCTATCTAGTTGGTTTCCAATTTGCCTCTCAGGTAGGTGCATCTATTCTTTCACCACTCGCAGGTAGATTATACGACAGTGTAGGATTTCGTCATACCTATCTCATCATGGGAATCATGGTTTTCTGTTTTACCATTATTTCAATCTTTACTTTATTAGGTTCTAAAGAAAGCAAAGGCTTAAATGGCAATGTGGAAAGGTTACGAAAGATAATATAGGAGGATGTTATTATGTTAACAATTAATAGAATTAAAAAGGCTGAAGAGGCACTGAAGATTGCAAACAAGAAAATAAATAATCGTTATCGATTAGGTTACCATATCATGGCCCCAGCTAACTGGATTAATGACCCGAACGGTTTCGCACAGTATAAAGGGGAATACCATGCATTTTATCAATGCCATCCATATGATGCAAATTGGGGGCCAATGCATTGGGGCCATGTAAAAAGTAAAGATCTCATTCATTGGGAGCATTTGCCTATTGCTTTAGCTCCTGGGGATGCTTGTGATACAGATGGATGTTTCTCAGGAAGTGCCGTTGATAATAATGGTGAACTAACCCTAATCTATACAGGACATCACTATACAGACAAAGAAAAAGATCTCTTCTATCAAAATCAAAATATTGCGGTCAGTACGGATGGCATAACATTTGAGAAAGTTGGAGAAAATCCGGTTATTGCTAAACCACCAATAGATAGTGCACATCACTTCCGTGATCCAAAGGTGTGGAAGCACAATGATGCCTGGTACATGGTTTTAGGAAATTCGACGAAGGAGAATGTCGGAAGAGTTATTTTATACCGTTCTTATGATTTACTGAAGTGGGAATACATTGGCGTTCTTGCACAAAGTGACGGCTCACTTGGATATATGTGGGAATGCCCCGACTTCTTTGAATTAGATGGAAAATATATTCTACTGATCTCACCTCAAGGTATTAAATCAAATGGAGATTTATATAATAATCTATTCCAAACAGGTTATTTGGTTGGAGATTATAATTACGAAACAAACGAGTTTGTTCATGGATCATTTACTGAATTAGATAATGGACATGACTTTTATGCAGTTCAAACACTATTAGATGATAAAGGTCGTCGAATTGCGATTGGTTGGATGGATATGTGGGAGTCAAACATGCCAACAAAAACAGATGGATGGTGTGGAGCCTTAACATTACCACGCGAAATAACGCTAGGGGATAATAACAAGATTTTAATGAATCCTGTTGAGGAATTAATCTTATTACGTGATTCTGAACACAATGAGTGTACAAATCAATCCATTTCTGAAAGCTATTTGGTAGAAACGAAAGAGGATTTACTTGAAGTGAAAGCTGTGTTTGACTTAACTAATTGTAGTGCTCAATCTGTAGGTCTAAAGATTCGTGGAGTTAACCAAGAAGAAACAGTATTAACGTATCACTTAGATAAACAACAGCTAACACTTGATTGCTCCAAGTCAGGAAAAGTGGAAGATGGTGTTAGAAACACAATACTTGAGACAAATAAAGAGCTTTCCCTACGTGTATTTATTGATCGATCTTCCATTGAAATCTTTGCGAATGATGGACAAACGACCATGACAAGTCGTATCTATCCGAATGAAGATAGACTAGGTATTGAGTTATTTACTGTGAAGGGTGATGTACAAGTCAAGGAAATAACTTATTGGAACCTAAAAGACATTTGGAAATAAAATAACAAGGAACAAGTGTCTAGCCTTGTTTCTTGTTTAGGGGTGAATACATTGAAAAAGGTTTTTTGTCTTGGTGAGACATTGATTGATTTTATTCCTATTCAAAAAGAAAAATCATTAAAAGAGGTTACTGGTTTTGAACGTGTTGCCGGTGGAGCTCCTATGAACGTTGCGATTGCAATTGCAAAATATGGTGGAAATTCAGCCATACTAACCAAGATAGCTAATGATAATTTTGGTGATTATTTAATGGACGTGCTTCGAGGAAATAATGTAGACACTTCCTATATTATTCGAAGCGATGAAGGAGAAACTGGATTAGCATTTGTATCTGTAGATAATTTCGGAGAAAGAAGTTTTAATTTTTATCGAAAGAATACAGCTGATTTATTACTTTCACCAGAAGAGGTGAAGTCAGAGTGGTTTAATCAAGGAGATCTTCTTCACTTTTGCTCAGTGGATTTAGTTGAAAGTCCAATGAAACAAACTCATATAAAAGTGATAGACAGGTTTAATAAAATAGGTGGAATTGTAAGTTTTGACCCTAATGTCCGGCTTCCTTTATGGCCTGATGAAGAAAGCTGTCGGCGTACCATACTAAACTTCTTGCCTCTAGCTGATATTGTAAAAGTATCCGATGAAGAATTATATTTTATAACAAATATTAATAAGGAAAAAGAAGCGATTAAATCCCTTTTTGTCGGTAACGTGAAGGTAGTCGTATATACAAAAGGAAGCGATGGCGCAAATATTTATTTGAAAAATGGAGAGGAATATGAAGACAAAGGATTTAAAGTAATTGTTTCGGATACAACAGGGGCAGGTGATGCATTTATGGGAGGTTTCTTATCCGAACTAGTGTCACTTGAAGTATCTAATGAAAATCTATGTGAAAGAGTGAGTGAAAATCATCAACGATTACTTACTTTTGCAAATGCAAGTGGAGCACTCACTGCTTCCGTAAAAGGAGCTATTCAGGCAGCACCTGGAAAACGACATGTATTAAATTTTATTTCTACTCAACGGGCGTGATATAGGTAGAGGAGGATTAGAATGTTCCAGTTACGTACATTGGGCGTTTCAAAATCGCCAGACCTTTGTCATTATTGATATTCAAACTGATTTTAATTACTCGACATGTTTTTCGAACTATCATTCAATTCCTGCAAAATCTCTTCTTTCTACTCAAAATAATCATTTTAAATCCCGTTCGTAAAAGTACACTTTAGCGAACGGTTCTATTTTCGATAAAATCCTCTTATTTTAACGTTCGTTAAAGTTTAAAAACACTTTACGAACGTTCATTGTTTTACATACACTTTTACGAACGTTTTTAGTAGAATAGTAGAAAGAAATAGAATGAGGAGTAAAAAATGGATGTTCGTAAATTCGGATACATAAGAGTCAGTAGCAAAGATCAAAATGAAGGACGTCAACTTCAAGCCATGTTGGATAATGTTCTTAAAGAACGTGATATCTAGATCTTTACAGGATGGTCCGATCGATTGAACCAGTTGTGTGGCTTTGATGATTCTTGGATTCAGCGGTGGCAAAATCAGTCTACGAACGCGCAAAATCTAAAAATCCAGGAATGGAAAGAGAGCTATAGATTTTTTATTTAACCGTAAGTCAATAAAATTCGAAAAGCCCATTCCTAGCTGGATGGGCTTTTTAAATTTTATAATACACCATGGATAAAATCAAAATCACTATTCGTGAGTAGATATAATCTATAATATGGTAAAAACCTACTTTTCAATATCGATTGAAAACCAACCAGAGCCTGTTTAAAATTCAATAATGAATTATTGGTATTTCGGTGAATCCTCTATAGAAAGGCTTTATATGTGAATAAAATTCATTAATGAATTAAAGGATCTTAATATTAAGCGGTTTTACACACATAGAGGACTTGGCATGCAAGTTGCATAATAATATGTATAAATCAAACATGTACGATATGAAATTCGTTTATGTGTGGAGGGATAAATGGTGCGAAAAACGATAAATCAACCATGGGAGCAATGGTATGTTGAAAGAATGAAATCTATGAAGCTACCGGAAATATCCGTCTATTCACTGCTTGATACAACAGCAAGTAAATTTCCTCACCATACAGCCATCATTTATGAAGACGATTCAATGGATTATAAGAATCTTAAAATGCAGGTAGACAAACTTGCAGGGAAATGGAGTGAAATGGGCTTTGTTAAAGGTGAACGAATTGGCCTGATGATGGCCAACCATCCTTATTTCATAATCAGTTATTATGCCGCCCAGGCATTAGGTCTGATAGTTGTACAGATGAATCCCATGTATAAACCAAGGGAACTATTGCAAATTTTAATAGATTCGGGTGCTAAGTATATTGTATTTGATCAAACCGCCGCGAATACGGTCGAAGAAACGAAAACGATATATGAGTTTGCGGTCTGCATGAAAACGGAAAATGTTCAAAATCAAGATGGTTCACATTCGCTTCAATCAATGATTCAATCCGGTAAGGTCTTGACTGAACCTGTAATCATCAACCCGTATGAAGACACTGCCGTCATTCAATATACAGGCGGGACCACAGGCAAGATGAAGGGAGTCATGCTTACTCACCATAATTTGACCTCCAATGTCGTACAGAGCTTTGAAATGTATGGGGATGCCATGGTCCCTGGTGAAGAAATCGTTTTGGCAGCAACGCCTCTTTACCATGTGTATGCGATGACAAGTGCGATGAACCTAGGTATCTATATAGGAGCTGCCATTCTTTTATTTTCGAAATTCGATCTCCAACACGTTCTTACTAACATTAAAAAATACCGCCCGACTTTTTTTCCTGGTGTTCCAAAGATGTATAACGCATTCGTCAATCACCCAGAAATTGAAACCTATGGACTGGATTGTTTAAAAAGTTGTTCTTGTGGCTCTGCCCCCCTTCCAGTAGAAGTGATTAAGCGATTTGAATTGCTGACCGGTGCAAAAATTGGTGAAGGCTTCGGTTTATCGGAAGCTTCCCCCTCCACGCATCGTAATCCGCCTTTTGGAAAAAGGAAAATAGGGAGCATCGGCATCCCGTTTCCAGGAACGGACTGTATGATCATCGACGATGATAATAATGAAGTACCTAACACTGGTGTCGGTGAGTTGCTCATAAAAGGACCGCAAATTATGAAGGGCTATTGGAATAATGAAGCCGAAACCAAAAAGGCTTTACAGAATGACTGGCTATATACCGGTGACCTTGCTGTGATGGATGATGAAGGATATTTCTATATCGTCGGCAGAAAAAAAGAAATGATCATCGTTGGCGGATTCAATATTTACCCGCAAGAGGTGGAAGGGGTTCTATATGAACATCCGGCTATTAAAGAGGCAGCCGTGGTGGGTATCCCCCACAAAGAAAAAGGTGAAGTGGTGAAAGCATTCATCGTACCGAAAGATGGCGCTTCAATAGACCTTGAAGAAATAGAAGGATATTGTTATTCACAGTTGACGCCCTATAAGGTTCCGAAAGTATTTGAAGTAAGAATAGAACTGCCGCGAAACACAGTGGGTAAACTTTTAAAAAGATTGTTAGTTAAAGAAGAACTTGAAAAGGAAAAATGATAGAGAGGGAAGTGGTTGGTTCGCATGCTCATTCCAACATGCGATGTAAGAAATGCTCATTTTCATGACCATGATTACATTTGATGAAATGCGAGATTGAACAAACATAAAGAAAAGAGGAGGGATTCATATGCGTTGGGTTGTTCTGATTCTATTATTCTTTGGAGCCGTCATTAATTTTGCGGATAAATCGATCGTCGGTCTGGCAGCTGTTCCTATCATGAAAGAATTCGACCTTTCCTATGCGGAGTGGGGGCTTGTCGGAAGCAGTTATTACTGGCTCTATCCAGTAACGGGAATTTTTGGGGCGGCATGGGCTGATCGCCTGGGGGCCAAAAAAGTGCTTGGATTCATCATGCTGACATGGACTGTTTTGCAATTCGGTGTTTTAGCCATTACCGCGCTTCCATTTTTGATTCTATACAGGATTTTACTGGGTGCATTCGAAGGTCCTTATAGCCCAATTGCATATAGTCATGCTGATAAGTGGTTTCCGCCGAAACTAAAAGGCTTCGCCAATTCCGTAGTGGTTGGCGGGGGAACGGTTGGTGCAATGATCGTGGCGCCCATCCTCGTTTCCTTAATTACGATATTCGGTTGGAAGGTTGCCTTTGCCACTCTCGGTGCAGCAAGCCTTGTTTGGTTCTTCCTCTTTCAATTTTTAACAAAGGAAAATCCAGTTGAAGTATATGAAAAAGTACAAAAGAAAAAGAAAGCAAAACTTGAAAAGTTCAAAGTGAAAGACTTTCTGTTGCTGCTGGCGTCACCTACTGCTTTATTTACGACCCTGGCATATTTTTCAACGTATATCCTAGTTGTTTGGTTTTCAGTTTGGCTCCCGATTTATTTAGTGGAAGCCGTAAAAATGACTCCCGGCCAAATGGGAACCAGTGTAGCAATAATCGGAGTCGTCTCTGTATGCATTTATATGGGTGTTTCGATGGTGTCTGACCATTTATACAAGAAGAATCAGAATTGGCGGTCATCTAGGGTATTTGTCGTCGCGGGCGCAATGATCCTGGGGGCATTGTTTTTTTCATCAATCATGGTCTTTCAAAATCCGATCTGGGTGATCGGCGCCATGTGTTTAGCAAAGGGACTGACGTATGCCATTTTACCGATTGGACCAACCATCATGATCAATGAAATGCAAGAGCGGGGTGGATTGATGACGAGCATCCTAACATCATCAGGGAACATGGCAGGCATCATTGCCCCTCTTTTAACAGGCTATATCATAAGTTTAGCTGGAGGAAATAAACTGTTGGGCTATAACCTATCTATTTTGTTCATGGCCATCCTTGTCTTGGCTTTTGGCATCCTATTTGCCATATTCGTAAAACCTGCTAAATCAACAGGGAATCAGAAAATTAAACAATCGGGGAACTTTGATCTTAAGTCCTCATAAGTATGGCGGACCAGCTTAACGTCAAGGTCATCAATAATTAAGGAACCTCAAGGTGTAAAAGAAAAGGAAAAGGAGCGGATGAAGAAATGAATAGAGATGCCGTCATAGTTTCTGCAGTACGGACAGCAATTGGAAAACAGGGAGGTGCACTTGCATCGGTTCCCGCTCACGTATTTGGGGCGGAAGTGGTGAAAGAAGCCATAAAACGAGCGAATGTAGAACCTGAAATGATAGATGATGTCATCATGGGGAACGTCTTAAGCGGTGGTGGAAACATAGCCAGATTAACGGCGTTGGAAACAGGCCTTTCCATTCATCTGCCGGGACTGACAGTTGACCGTCAGTGCGGTTCGGGCATCAACGCTATCAATCTGGCTGCACAGGCGATCTGGGCAGGCGAAGGAGATGTTTATATCGCCGGTGGTGTTGAGAGCATGAGCAGGGCGCCTTACTTGATGGATCGTCCGGAAAAAGCTTACAGCGCGAGGCCCCAACAGTTCAGAAAGTCGCAGTTGTCCCCAAAAGAAATTGGCGATCCGCCAATGGGAATCACCGCTGAGAACTTAGCTGATAAATATGAGGTCAGTAGGGAAGAACAAGATGAATTCGCCTTCCAAAGTCAAAAAAATATGGCAAGAGCCATGGAAGAGGGCCGTTTCATTGAGCAGATTGTACCAGTAAGCATTCCGGTCAGAAAAGGTGAGGCCATAGAATTTAAAGTGGATGAACATCCACGCCCGCAAATAACGAAAGAAGGGCTAGCCAAATTATCACCAGCGTTTTTAGAAGGCGGATCCGTGACGGCAGGCAATAGTTCGGGATTAAATGATGCCGCGTCTGCCTTGGTTATAATGTCAAGGGACAAAGCGGAAGAATTGGGGATAAAGCCTCTAGCGACGATTAAGACTTCGGCTGTTGCAGGGGTAGATCCAAATTATATGGGAATAGGACCAGTGCCCGCCATTAGAAAGGTAATGGAAAAATCAGGGCTTTCATTAAGTGATATGGATATCGTTGAAATTAATGAAGCCTTTGCGGCTCAAGTGATTGCTTGTAATAGGGAGCTTGATTTGGATCCCGCAAAAGTGAATGTGAATGGGGGAGCCATTGCTCACGGACACCCTCTCGGTGCGACAGGTGCCATCCTCATTACGAAAGCGGTGTACGAATTGAAGCGTTCCGAAGGAAGATTTGCTCTTATCACGGCCTGCATTGGAGGCGGACAGGGAATTGCGACGATAATTGAGCGTGAAGTCTGATTTGATAAAAGTAGGAACTCTAATTAACTAGAAGATTATTCTATTAAATTCGATCCAATTATACGTGAATGATTAGTTGATAAAACGTCTTCAAGTGAAATCCCTTGTATGGTGCGGAATGAACTTACCATTGTATCACTTTACCTGAACAGTCCTAAGGAGGAAAATAATCATGACAATTACGTTAACCAAGGAAATGCAGCAAATGAAGGAAATGATCCATAATTTCGTCGAAAGGGAAGTGGAGCCTTACGCCTTACAAATTGAAGAGGAAGATGCCATCCCGCAGCATTTGGTGGAAAAAGCAAAAGACCTTGGCTTATTCGGGATAAGCATTCCTGAACAATACGGTGGGATTGGCTTAAATGCAGTGGGAAAGGCTACCGTATTAGAGCAGTTAGGAAGGACCCATAATGGTTTTGTTTCATTAATCAGTGCTCATACAGGGATTGGCAGTACAGGTCTAGTTAAGCTTGCATCCGAATATTTGAAAGATAAATATTTGCCTGAAATGGCAGCAGGCACTAAAATTGGAGCCTTTGCTTTATCTGAACCAGGAGCGGGATCTGATGCAACCAATTTGGCAACAAGTGCAGAAAAGAAGGGTGATTATTGGGTGATGAACGGGACGAAACATTTCATCACCAATGGGCCGGTTGCCGACGTTTATACAGTATTCGCATTAACGGATAAAGACAAAGGGGCAAAAGGAGGGATTACCGCTTTTTTAGTAGAAAGGGATTTTCCAGGCTTGACTGTCGGCAAAAAGGACAAAAAAATGGGGCTAAGAGGATCGTATACTTCACAAGTCATTTTCGAGGATTGTATCATACCAGCAGAAAATGTTATCGGTGAAGTTGGCATGGGTTATATCTCTGCCCTTAAAATTTTAGGTGAAGGGCGTGTAGGGCTGGCTGCAAGAGCTGTGGGATCATGCGGGAAATTGATTGAATTATCAGGTAAATATGCGAAAGAGCGCATTCAATTCGGCAAACCAATCGCAGACAACCAAGCGATTCAATGGATGCTTGCTGATATGGCGACGGAAACGGAAGCTGCAAGGGCATTGACGATGATGGCGGCACAAAAGATTGATGAAGGAAAAAAAGTGATCAAGGAAGCATCAATGGCAAAACTGTTTGCTTCTGACGTTTTTAATCGGGTAGCGGATAAGGCGGTTCAAATTCATGGCGGCATGGGATATATGGCCGAATATCCAGTTGAACGTTTTTATCGTGATGCCCGCATAACTAAAATATATGAAGGAACGAATGAAATTCAACGCTTAATCATTGCAAGGAATGTCTTGGAAGAGTGCTAACCGGTTTCTACATAGCGTGTTGAAGGATATTCTTTGAAATTAGTATAAGGAACTTCAAGGGGGAGAAACGAGATGAAAGAAGATATTGTAATCGTGAGTGCTGTACGAACACCGATAGGACGATATGGGGGCGCATTTAAGGAATTGAGTTCCGGTCATTTGGCGAGTATTGCCATCAAGGAGGCAATCAAAAGGGCCCATATAGTGGCTGAACAAGTGGATGAAGTCATTTTTGGGGAGGTTAGGCAAACGACTGAATCCTCAAATGTGGCGAGAGTGGCTGCACTGCGTTCAGGGATTCCCGATTCTGCTCCAGCTTTTACAGTAAATCGATTATGTGCATCGGGAATGCAGGCCATCACTTCAGCAGCACAGCAAATAAGCTCCGGCCAAGCCGATATTGTCGTTGCCGGCGGAACGGAAAGTATGAGCCGTGCCCCCCTTTATTTAAGAAGTGCCCGATTTGGGGGAGATCGGACCCAACTTGTAGATTCCAATACTGAAGCTGGACAACAGCCTCAAGAAATTTATGGAAAAGGTTTAGGGATGGGAATCACCGCTGAAAATGTCGCACAGCGATACAATATTTCCAGGGAAGAACAAGATGCCTTTTCGGTCGAAAGTCAAAGAAGAGCGGCAAAAGCGATAGAAGAAGGAAAGTTCAGGGAAGAGATCGTTCCTGTCCAGGTCTCTGACAGGAAGTCTGCGGTTACCATTGAAACGGATGAATATCCACGCCCGGATACCACCATCGAAAAGCTTGCAAGCTTAAAACCGGCATTCAGGGAAAATGGAACCGTCACCGCAGGGAATGCCTGTGGCCGTAATGATGGAGCTGCCGCATTGGTATTAATGAAAGCTAGTGAAGCGGAACGGTTACAAGTAAAACCAATCGCAAAGATTGTCGATTGGGCCACTGCGGGAGTTTCTCCTGAAGTGATGGGAATTGGTCCTGTACCAGCCGTCGGAAAACTTTTGGAGCGCACCGGGAAAAAAGTAGAAGAAATTGGGCTTTTCGAATTAAACGAGGCGTTCGCTTCACAGGCATTGGCAGTAATCAGGGATTTATCACTTGATGAAAACAAGGTTAATGTAAATGGTGGGGCCATAGCACTCGGACACCCAGTCGGATCTACGGGTGCAAGGATCGTGACGACATTAATATATGAACTGATTCGAAGGAAAGAAAGATATGGAATTGCTACACTTTGTGTTGGCGGGGGACAGGGAATGGCGATCATGATTGAAACGATATAGATCTCCAGGAATATAAAGGAGTGGAAACCCTATGCGGTTCTGCTCCTTTCGGTATAAATTGGATCGCGCAAAAGTGAGGGGGAGGAATAATTTGCCTGTTGAAGTGGAGGATATACGCAACCAATTCGAAAGTAGTGCATTCTTTTCACATATAGGGTTTGAAATCATTCGGTTTGAGGAAAGCAATGTTACTATAAAGCTAAACATTGAAGATCATTTACTTAATGTTAATGGAACCCTGCACGGTGGTATTCATGCTACCATGCTGGATACCATACTTGGAATGGTGACCCGCTCCGTGACTAAATCCAAAGTTGTGACGACAAGCTTAAATGTACATTATTTAGCCAGCATATCGAGCGGAGAATTATTTGCAGAAGCAAAGGTCCTGCAAAAAGGGTACAAAATTGCCTTTACTGAAGGTGAGATAAAAGACGCTGAAGGCAATATCATTGCAAAAGGCACTGGGATATTCAAAATCATTCGTGATAAATGAGGCAAGGATGACAAAATAAAGAGAAAAGCGTTAAAAACGAGTCATTTTAACAGAAAGAATGAGGTGTGAAGAAATTGACTAAAATTTGGCATGAATTTTATCCAAAAGGAACCCCTTCTGTAATGGAGATTCCCTCATTGTCATTATACGGACTTTTAGAGCGTTCGGCCCATCATTACCCTACCTGCAAAGCAGTCATAGATGGAGAGAGGGAACTGACTTATTTGGAATTGAAGAATGCATCAGATCGTTTTGCCGTGGATTTATCCAATCAGGGATTTCAATTAAATGATCGGATAGCAATCATGCTGCCAAATTGTCTAGAATATATCATTGCCTATTATGCCATACATCGTATGGGTGGTGTGGTCGTTCAAGTAAACCCCATGTACCAGTCAAGTGAATTAGCATATATTTTAAGTGATTCAGAAGCGACCTGGTTCATTGGCCGTGAGGAACAACTGGATAAATTAGTGCTGGCTGGTTTTTCTGATAAGTTAACGTTTATTTCTGCGGAAACAATACTAAAAAGTGAACCGGATTTATCCAGGGTGGATATGGTACTTCCAGCATTGGCCATCGACCCTGAGGAAGCTTTGGCTGTACTTCAATATACAGGTGGGACTACAGGTAAATCAAAAGGAGTCATGCTCACGCACTCTAATTTGGTTTCCAATGTTTTTCAAGACTTTTCCTTTACGGCAAATTCCCTTCAACTCCAAAGACCCGGCGAACGAATGCTTGGATTGACCCCATTATTTCATGTGTTTGGTAATGGACGATTGAATAGTGCCATATATGCCGGATCGACTTATATCACGTTAGAAAAATTCGAAATAAACAAGGTGGTAGATTTAATTCGGAAACATCGGCCAACGATTTTCCCAGGCGTCCCGACCATGTATATCGCCTTATTGAATCATCCGGATTTAACGGCGGATGATTTAAGTTGCTTAAAGTACTGCAGCTGCGGTTCAGCCCCACTCCCGATAGAAATCATCCATCAATTCGAAAAAAAATTAGGCATTTCGATATCGGAAGGGTTCGGCATGTCTGAAACTTCACCTACAACACACCGGAACCCTGTAATGGGACAAAAAAAACCAGGAAGTATTGGAATTCCATATCCTAATACTGATGCCAAAATCGTTGATTTGAAAACAGGGACAGATGAATTGCCAACAGGGGGAATAGGCGAACTTATCATTAAAGGACCTCAGGTAATGAAGGGGTATTGGAATAATCCTGAGGAAACGGTAACTGCTTTGCGTGACGGCTGGCTATACACGGGGGACATCGCGACGATGGATGAAGAAGGATATTTTTATATAGTAGGAAGAAAGAAAGATATGATCATAGCAAGCGGTTATAATGTTTATCCAATCGAAGTGGAAGATATCATTTATCAGCATCCAGCTATAAAAGAGACATGTGTATATGGAATTCCGGATACATACCGCGGGGAAACGATTAATGCGGCCATAGTTTTAAAGAAAGGAAAGTCAGTCACGGAGCAGGAAATCAGGGAGTTTTGCGTGCAGCGATTGGCCAGATACAAAGTGCCGCGAAGTTTTGAGTTCAGGGAACAACTGCCAAAATCAGCTGTAGGGAAAATATTGCGTAGAATATTAATGGAGGAAGTAACGCAGAAATAAGTATCAGTTATACTAAGGGAGCTCATATGAAACCCTAAATAAGTGAAACCTTTTTTCGAGGTTCCCCTTATTTAGGGTTTTCTATCATACTCGTTAAAACTACTTTTCTTTTAGGGGAATTTCAAATGAAGTGCCATCCACCAATAATTCATGTGTCTCACCATCCGCTATATCATCGGTAGTGAATGCAAAGGAATCGAGCTCCTCGATGTTTTCTTCTGAATCAACTAATAATCCAATTGTGCCTTCTCGTGTTTCTCCTGGTTGGTAATCTGATCGACTTACTTTTTTTGTCCCCATAAACGTATCTCCGGAAAGGATGAAATTTTTAGATGGCACATCATATGTAAGGTCATTATTGAAAGTAACATTTTCCATGCTGAAGAACTGAAGTTCCTTCGAATCTTTATTTTCAATAGAATAAGTTATCTCTAGATAAGTAACCGCTTCATCAATATCCGTTTGAGAAAACGCAGCCTTTTGATCGATTTCCTCCATGGATAAATTCTCTTTATAATATATCGAATAGGCCTCATCAAAACTCAATCCCGTATAGGGCTTGAGCTCCTCCTTTACTTCATCTGTGAGTGAAGATAATCGAATCCGGCGGATATCCTTGATTGTAATGACCATGGGTGCCAATTCAAATGACTCATTAATAGACTTCGTTTCAAGTAATGTGAATGTTCCCCAATTTTTTTGGCGAACCTTATCGCCGACTCTTTCAAGATGGGTACCTCCATATTCCTGCACCTCAGGAATTTTGGGCTCCTTGTCTTCCACATTTTCCCCTTTTTCAGTTTTATCGCTCTCGAAATAATTGAAGGCAATTACACTTAAAAAAATAAGCAATAATCCAACAATTGTTGAAATGATCCATCTATTACGGATACTTCATCACTCCCTGTCTTCCTCCATTGATGTCATAAACTATAATATACCATTTTTCGGAAAATGGTGGGGTTGGGTATCTGAGGAAATTAAAAGGCATGACCCGGTAGATTACCAGGTTCATGCCCTCAAGGCTGCTTATTGAAATGAAGTGTCTAACTTTTGGGGTTAACTGGGACGAGGCTACATTTCGTATGCCAGCTACCATTCAGGTAACTTTAGGTCCCCCCTTGTTCAGGATATTAATTTTGAACTTAAACAAGGGAAGGGACTGGGTCTTGTTGGGGAAAGTGGTAGTGGTAAAACCGTTACAAGTATGTCCATTTTCAGCTACTTGACCGGAAAACATCGACAATAGAAGGCCGCATTTACCATACATGGACGTGAATTGAATGGCTTAGATGATAAATGCGTGAAATTCTAGGCAAGGACATCGCCTTTATTATGCAAAATCCGATGAATGCATTTACGCCTGTTTTTACAATTGGCAATCAATTTGTTTAATCGATTAGGTCTCATACCTCATTGAATAAAAAACAAGCTAAGGAGCTTGCCATCGATGCGATGCAAAATGTAAACCTACCAAATCCCGCGAAACCATTAGCTATCCTTTTCAATTGTATGAAAATAAAAGCTTATGAATTGGACAAATAAAGACCTGATTTACAAAATCTTAACATTGGATTAATGTGGGGATTATATTGATTGATTATGATTAAACCGTAATAAACCGTAATAAACATTAAAAATTCCACATTAAATGGAGGCACTTTTTATGAATTACACATTCAAGAAGAATTGTTACAAGTCTATTCAAGCTGTGATGTTAGGAGTGAGTGTACTAGGATTAGCTGCTTGTGGATCTACTAAAGAGGAGGCTGCTCCAGTTGTTAAGGATCCAAGTTCGTTAACCCTGAAAGAAATTGAAACAAAGGCAAAAGAAGAGGGGACAATTAATAGTGTGGGTATGCCAGATTCATGGGCTAACTGGGGAGAAACGTGGAATGAAGTGATGAAAAAATATACATTGGAACACAATGATACAGATTTATCCAGTGCCGAAGAGATTGCCAAAATGGAATCTGAAGGAAAGAATGCAACAGCTGATATCGGCGATGTAGGTGTTTCCTTTGGGCCCATCGCGGAACAAAAAGAATTAACGATGCCATATAAAACTTCCTATTGGGACGAGGTACCTGACTGGGCAAAAGATGACAATGGAGATTGGGTTGTTGGATACCAAGGAACGATTGCATTCTTAACTAATAAAGAATTAGTAGATAACCCGCCAAAATCATGGGATGACATATTAAAAGGAGATTATAAAGTAACAGTTGGAGATGTTCAGCGTGGTACACAGAACCAAATGGCCGTTCTTGCTGCCGCAAAGGCTTACGGTGGTGATGAAACAAATCTCCAACCAGGAATTGACTATTTTGCTAAGCTTGCCAAGCAAGGCCGCCTCAGCTTAACTGATGCCAAGCCGGCAAACATCGAAAAAGGGGAAGTGGAAGTTGCCCTTGTTTGGGATTTCAATGCTCTTGGTTACGCTGACCAAATTAACCGCGATCAATTTGACGTCGCCATTCCACGTGAAGGTTCAGTAGTAAGCGGCTACGCAACTATTATTAACAAAAATGCAAAGCATCCGCATGCTGCGATGGCAACTAGAGAATATATCTTAAGCGATGAAGGACAAATTAACTTAGCTAAAGGATTTGCCCGTCCAATTCGCGATGTAGAACTACCGAAAGAAGTAGCTGAAAAAATGGTTCCAGAAGAACAGTACACAAATGCAAAACCAATTGAAGATTACAAAGCTTGGGAAGAAACGGCTAAGAAATTACCACAGCTTTGGCAAGAAGAGGTGTTAGTCCATGTCAAATAAAGTAATAGCAATTATTGTTGATGGTATGAGATATGATAAAGCATGTGAGGCTCTTGGATTTATTCAACATCTAGTTGAAACAAATCAGGCAGCACTTTACAAAGTAAAGTCGGAACTCCCAAGTCTTTCCCGTCCATTATATGAAGTGTTACTAACGGGTACACCGGCATCAGTGAACGGAATTACGTCCAATCAAGCCGTTCGCTTATCTACTGAGAAAAGTCTCTTTCATCTTACGAAAGAAAACGGCTTAAGAAACGGAACGGTATCTTATTACTGGGTAAGCGAACTTTATAATCGCGCGCCATTCCATTTTATTGAAGATCGTGAGCAAGAGGATGAGTCTAAGCCGATTCAATATGGAAAATTTTATTGGGATGATGACTATCCAGACAGTCATGTGTTAATGGATGCAGAAGCTTTGCGCAGAAAGTATGCCCCACACTTTTTATATATTCATCCGCTCGGTGTAGATGTAAAAGGAGAAATTTTCGGTTCGGAATCGAAAGAATATCGTGAACAAATCTTAAAAATGGGAAGCTTGTTGGCACAACTTTTGCCAATTTGGATCAAAGAAGGTTACCACATTTTAATTACATCTGATCATGGCATGAGTGAATATGGCAACCATGGCGGCATAACTGATGGTGAGCGTGATGTACCGCTCTTTATCATGAGTCCAAAAGTGGAGCCTGGTGTTTACAGTGAAGTAGTTCCGCAATTAGCTTTTGCACCGCTCGTTTGTGAACTTTTAAATATTGAGCCGTCCAATAAAATGATTTCATATCAATTTCCAGGTCTGAAAGGAAAAAATACCCTTTAATAAAGATACACTATTCAACTTTAAAATGAAGAATGAAAGTTGACGGGAATTGGTTTAACGAACGTACTGTTAAACCAATTCCTAAATTGTTAAAGAACAAAGAGGAGCGAGAAGTCTTGCGAAAAATAAAAAAACAAAAAATTTACTTATTAGCTCTTTTACTGCCATTTATTATGTTTGTGATTGGATTTGAAATAGGCCCATTAGTGGCAATGATTAAAAATAGTTTTTATGCAGACGATGGAATTCAAGTTGCGATTGATCAATATATCACCATATTTAAAAGTGAATTTTACTTACAAGCCATTCAAAATAGCCTTGTCATTTCTTTGTTTTCTGCTGTAACTTCTGTGATTATAGCAGTCATTGCAGCCTATTCGATTACAAAGTTCTCACAAAAAATACAAAATCGCTTACTGATGATTGCCAATATGACGTCGAACTTTGAGGGGATTCCCCTTTCATTTTCATTTATTATTTTACTTGGAAACAATGGGTTGTTTACGTTGCTTTTTTCAAAGATTGGTGGGGATGTGTTTGCGGATTTTAATTTATATTCATGGACAGGCCTCATTCTTGTTTATATATATTTTCAAATTCCGCTTGCTATTATGCTCATCTACCCGTCTTATCAAGGAATTAAGAAACAATGGAAAGAAGCTTCTTCATTATTAGGAGGGTCAACATTATCATTTTGGCTTCACATTGGGATTCCAGTTCTTTTACCTAGTATTGTAGGTACATTCAGTATTTTGTTTGCTAATTCGATGGGAGCTTACGCTACAGCCTATGCATTAGTAGGCAGCAACTATAACTTATTGTCATTGCAAATTGCCTCTCTAGTTGCTAGTGACGTTGCATTAAAGCCGCAGCTAGGTAGTGCGATGGGAGTTCTTCTAGCAGCGACAATGATAGGGGCGATGTGGTTCAATGAACGAATGATGCGCCGCATAAGGAGGGATTTACGATGAAATCTTCATTGACTTTTCATAAAGTGATTGTTGGGTTACTAGTTATGTATTTATTAATTCCGCTTGTAGGAACATTTTTATTCTCGATTGCCGGTAAATGGGATCATACCATTTTACCTGAGAGTTATACAATGGATTGGTATATTGAATTATTTCAAGATGAACGGTTTTATGATGCTTTTCGACGAACGCTGTTTTTAATTGTCATGTCTGTAGGTCTTAGTGTTGTTATTATGCTTCCGACTATCTTTATCATCACGGTATATTTCAGTAAATGGGAAGGATTACTTCAAGCAGCAGCTATGCTTCCTTATGGAATTCCTCCCATTGTTGGAGCTGTAGGATTAATCAAGGTATATTCAGATGGACCGATTCAAATTGCCGGAACACCTTGGATTTTAATCGGTGCCTATTTCATAACGATTCTGCCATTTATGTATCAAGGTATTCGTAGCAGTCTTCGTACGATTAATGCTGTGCAGCTTGTTGATGCAGCTGAATTACTCGGTGCTACAAAATTCCAGTCGTTTCGCACAGTGGTGTTTCCAAATATTATATCTGGTATTTTAGTGTCTACCTTATTATCAGTCGCTCTTTTATTTAGTGAGTTTGCTTTTGCTAATTTGCTTGTCGGGGGCCGATTTGAAACCATTCAAATTTATCTTGCCGACAAACTAAACAGTAGTGGTCACTTAACAAGTGCAATTGTTATTACCTATTATTCAATGATTTTACTTTTAACGGGGATTGTATTAAAACTTACGTTTAGAAACGAAAAAAATCCTGTCGGGTCAAATAAGAAGCGAATTCTTTCATTTTTTAAAAAAAAATACTGTAATAAAAATACTGCTATAGAAGGTGAAAAGTAATGAGTTATGTAACCATCAATCAAGTGACCAAGGGGTATGAAAATCAAGTCGTTCTAAATGACATTTCTTTAACATTAAAAAAAGGAGAATTTGCTACACTTCTTGGGCAAAGCGGATGCGGGAAAAGTACATTATTACGTTCCATTGCGGGGCTTGAAGGTGTTGATGTAGGAAGAATCTTAATTGATGGACATGATATTACTAATTTATCACCGCGTCAGCGTGAAGTCGGTATGGTATTTCAGTCTTATGCACTTTTCCCGAATATGACCGTTTTTGACAATATCGCGTACGGCCTTAAAATGAAGAAGGTGAAAAATGTTAAATCAAAAGTAAAAAATATGATTGATATGGTTGATTTAATAGGAAAAGAAGAGTCGTTTCCTCATCAGTTATCTGGTGGACAACAGCAGAGGGTTGCTCTTGCCCGTGCGCTTGTCATGGAGCCAAAAGTACTGCTTTTGGATGAGCCGTTAAGCGCATTGGATGCTAAAATTAGAAAAAGTTTGCAAAAAGAATTAAAGAGAATACAGAAAGAATTAGATATTACAACAATTTTTGTTACTCATGATCAGGAAGAAGCAATGACGATGTCTGATCGAATTTTTGTCATGAATAAAGGAAAAGTTGTACAATCCGGTTCTCCATCAGAAATTTATACTTCTCCAGTCAATACATTTGTTGCAAAATTTATCGGAAATTATAATGTTTGTAATATGGAAGTTTTCCATAAACTTGTTCGCAGCACAGAATTAAAAGGGAATGAAGTCGCCATTCGTCCTGAAGTTTTACAATTAGTTTCTGTTGGTGAGGATAGCTTGGATATACAAGAGAACTGGGGAATTAAAGGGTTTATTAAAGATGTTTCTATGACAGGGAATGTTTTAAGATATGAAGTAGAAACAGAGGAGTCCGCTTTCCTTGTAGATTATCTTCACCACCGAGGGGAAATGTTTGAGCAAGGAGCACGTGTTCAAATTCTTGTACCGAAGAAAGAATGCATTATTTTATAAATTATTAATGATCACGGGGGAAGAAATATGTCTGTTTTGCCAGAAGAAAGAAAGAATGAAATTTTAAAAGAACTTAACAAAATGGGAAAAGTAAAAGTAATGGAATTAGTTAATCAATTTAATGTTTCAGAGGAAACGATTCGACGCGATTTGATGATATTAGAAGAAAAAGGACTTTTAAAGAGGGTTTACGGTGGAGCGATTAAAACAGTCTTTGAATTTGAGGAGCCTCCATTTACACAGCGTACAACGGTGAATCAAGAAGCGAAAATTAAGGTTGGGAAAAAAGCAGTAGAACTCATTTCTAACGGAGATGTGATTGCCATTGATGTAGGGACAACCATGCTTGAATTTGCGCAGTGTATCGAAAATAAAATAGACATTACGATTTTAACCAATTCTCTTCCTGTGTCGTCTGTGTTAACCGAATTGCTCAATGAAAATAAGTTTACAGGACAAATTCTATTACTAGGAGGACAAATTGATCCAAAGCATCAATCTATAAGCGGCGGTCTCACTGAACAAATGTTAAATCAATTTAATATTGATAAAGCGTTCATTTCAGCTGGTGGTGTTTCTATTCAAAGTGGGGTTAGTAATTATCATTTACATGAAACATTAGTTTCACGCAAGATGGTCGAGGTATCAAAGCAAGTTATATTGCTAACGGATTACTCTAAAATTGGTGTCGACACATTTAGTAAAGTTTGTCCTCTAGAAAAAGTCGATGTGATTGTCTGCGAGCAACCATTTCCAGAGGAATGGAGAAATCATTCGAAATTAGAGGAGATCAATTGGATTCAAGCATAGTCAATCCATAAAAGGACATATCGAGCTGGATGAGGGAGTTCTCTCTCTTTTTGATTGGATTTTTATTGATAGCAGGTATAAAAGCTAGAAAGAGAATTTAATAGATAGAATGAGAAAAGGGGCTATATAGCATGAGTTTCATTGCGATAGATTTAGACGGAACATTATTAAACGACCAGAATGAAATTAGTGAAGAAAATATAAAGGCGATTCAATATGCCCAAGATAGAGGCTTTGAAGTAGTTATTTCAACAGGACGGGCTTATTTTGACGTTCAAACAATTTGTGAAAAAGCCGGGATTTCCCCATTTGTAATCGGGACAAATGGCGCAACTATTCATTCCAAAAGTGGAAAGTGCATTTCTTCTATTACGATAACTAAAGATCGTGTCGAAGCTATTCTCCAATGGTTAGATGAACGGAATTATTATTACGAAGTGTTTACTGATAAAGCCATTTATACTCTTAAAAAGGGAAGAGAGCATTTCCATAATGAGATTAAAAGTTTGAAAAGCGCCGATTTGAATACAGATATGAAAGAATTAGTTGAAGTAGCGGAAAGGCAATTTGACCAGTTTGGATATGTTTTAGTTGAAAACTATCATGATATCTTAAAACAGGAGGAAGAATTCTATAACATATTAGCATGTTCTTTTGATAAAAAGAAATTAGAGGAAGCATGGAACCAATTCAAACAGTTTGATGAGTTGATGGTTGTTTCATCTGCTGATCACAACATTGAAATGACTAGTAAAAGAGCTTCAAAAGGAATGGCCCTTGAAAAATTGGCTTCCTTGCTGAATGGCTCCCTAGATCAGGCTATGGCAATCGGGGACAGCAACAATGATTTATCCATGTTCCAGAAAGTTGGATACAGCGTAGCGATGGGAAATGCGAAAGATGTCATAAAAGCTGTTTGTACAACGACAACCCTTAAAAATGATGAGAATGGGGTAGCTTATGCGATTTATCGATATATGGATACCTTCGTGGTTCAAAAATAAGTGTCAACGCCGAAGGAGAGAGCGATAAAATGGCATGGATATATATCATAATGGCGGGGCTTTTGGAAATCGTCTGGGTAATCGGTCTTAAATATTCACACGGATTCACCAAAATTATACCTAGTATAGTAACGGTAGTTATTATAATCTTTAGTTTCTTTTTACTTTCAAAAGCTTTACATTCAATTCCCTTAGGAACTGGTTACTCCATTTTTACTGGATTGGGAACGGTGGGAACGGTAGTAATTGGGATGCTTTTTTTGGGAGAGACCATTAATCCACTGAAAGTATTTTTTATGGCTTTAATGATATTAGGGATAATTGGAATAAAAATCAACCCAGCACAACCAAAACATTAAAGGAAATGAAATGATTTATTTAAGGTTAGGGGGTGATTCAATGGCTTGGTTTTTTCTTCTTATTGCCGGATTTGCCGAGATTGGTAGTGTTATAAGCCTGAAACGTGCAAACGGGTTTAAAAAATTGCTTCCCTCTGTAGCTTGTCTTTTTTTGGGGAGTTTAAGCTTTTATTTTCTATCTTTGTCATTAACTTCAATTCCAGTGGGGACTGCATATGCAATATGGACCAGTATTGGCTCTGTTGGAAGTGTTTTAGCAGGAATGATCTTCTTTAATGAACCTAGAAGTTTAAGATTAACCCTATTTATGATGTGTATTATTGCAGGGGCTGTAGGCATTAAAATGACTTCTGGACATTAAGGTCAGGTTTTTTTACATGGAAATAAGTAGATAAAGAAAAAGGTATTACCTATGGAGGAGAAGGGTGATGAAAACTATTCAAGATTAAAGAATGATGCATACTGATCTAGATCTAGATCTTCACTTAAATAAACGCTTCGACCTCCATTCGCATGACCATTTACAACTGCCATAATCTCTACTTCCATTTTTGTATTTTTCATAATTCAACATACAGGTGCGATACTTCAATAACGTAGTGTCGCTTTTTTATGATCTTCTGCTAAAGTCGTGCACTTCCTCAAAAAGCAAACACTTTCCTATGATTGATGGATCGGTTTCATAGTTTTCCTTATCTTGTGCAAATCCGGCCCTCAAGACTATTGTTCCTCGAACATCTTGGCTCTTTGTTCTTCTTCTGGAACACTCGCTAATAGAGAATAATATTTTTTTGTATTTTCAATATTTACAGTCAATATTTGAAATGGTAGTATAACAATATCTATTAAGAATTTTCAAATAATAAGGTTTTTTCGAAACAATCATTTTTTTATTATAATGAAAGTTTTTCAAACTGAAATATTATTATTATAGTTAGAATATTTTGTATTTAATTTTCTTTAGGGGATGAATGATGATGAGTATCAAAAAAATGTCAAATTCAATAAAGTCAACTGAAATAGTAGAGCAAACATCTGGAATATATGAAGAAGCTGTGAGATTAAGAAGAATGATCCATGAAAATCCTGAACTTGGATTTGAAGAGCATAAAACGGCTGAAATAATTGCGAATTATTTAAAAGAGCTTGGAATAGAAGTGACAACCGGAGTAGCTAAGACAGGAGTAGTGGGTATTCTTCATGGAGATAAAGAGGGGCCTGTGCTTGCTTTACGAGCGGATATTGATGCTTTACCTATTCAGGAGAAAACAGATGTAAGCTACAAATCAAAAAATCCTGGAGTTATGCATGCTTGCGGACATGATATGCATACCGCCATGTTACTATCTGCCGCTAATATTTTGTCTCAAAATAAGCATCATATTTCGGGTACAATAAAATTCATTTTCCAACCTGCTGAAGAGATGAAAGGCGGAGGAATAATGATGGTTGAAGAAGGTGTGTTAAGCAACCCTCCCGTTGACCATGCTTTTGCTTTTCATGTTTGGCCTGAACTAGCTACTGGAACATATGGTTTTAGAAATGGTGCGATAATGGCAAGTATGGATTCTTTTGATGTTGTATTAAAAGGTAAACAAGGTCACGGGGCAGCACCGCATCAAGGAGTAGATGCTATTGTGGGTGCTGCTCATGTTGTAACAGCGCTACAAACAATTGTTAGCAGAGAAACAGATCCAGTAGATTCTGCTGTTATAACAATCGGAACAATTGAAGCAGGGGATGGCTATAATATTATTCCTGAAAAAGCAAGTTTTAAAGGAACTGTACGAACACTTAATGCGAACACTCGGAAGGAAGTGGCTGCAAGTATTCAACGAATTATCGAAGGAGTGGCTTCCGCACTTAAATTAGAAGTTGAAATAAACTATAACTTTACAGTGGGGTATCCTGTTACAATGAATGATCCAAAATTTAATGAACATGCTGCTGCTATTGCTACTGATTTATTTGGAGAAAACTCAGTGCAGTGGTTGACTAAACCAAGTATGGCAAGTGAAGATTTTGCTTTCTATTTAGAAAAAGTCCCGGGTACATTTGTCTTCTTAGGAGTAGGAGAAAACCCAGAGGATCCGATGAAGCTGCATAGTGACGTATTTTTACCGGATGAAAAAGCGATGATCCAAGGGATTTCCCTTATCGTAGGACTAGCTATAAATACGACTGAAATAATTCAATAAATTTAAAAATACTAAGCAAAAATAGTGTTGGTTTTCCTTTTAGAATCAGCATAATTTGTAGAAAAGGAGTGTAATAAAGTGGAAGGAAATTCTCTGCGTAATTGGAAAATTCATTTATTTGTTTTGATATTAGTTTGTGTTACAGAATTTATTGGCGTAAAAACGTTTAACATTGGGATTGGAGCCATTGCATTATTTCCAATGTTGTATGCATTAATTATCGGAGCCATTATTAGTTTACCTTCTTTAAAAATTTTAAAAATGAAGGAAATGAATGTAGCGGCCAATATTTTAGGAATTTCATTCATGCTTTTTGTAGCCAAATTGGGAATGTTAATGGGGCCTTCATTGCCGAAGATATTTGATGCTGGGATTTCTTTAGGATTACAAGAAGTGGGACATTTCGCAGGGACAATCCTATTAGGTTTACCAATTGCTTTATTACTTGGAATGAAAAGAGAAGCAGTCGGTGCTACTTTTTCAATCGATAGAGAACCTAACTTAGCCATTATTGCTGAAAAATATGGCTCGGATTCACCAGAAGGACGGGGAGCACTAGGCGTATATGTTTGTGGTACTTTGTTTGGGGCTTTATATCTGTCAGTGTTAGCAAGCTTTTTGGCTCAAACTGGTTGGTTTCATCCAATTTCACTAGCCATGGGTGCGGGTGTAGGTTCAGGTAGTATGATGGCTGCCATGTCAGGAGCATTAGCTGTTATATTCCCAGAATCCGCAAAGGATATCGCAGTTTTTGCTGGTGCTGCTAACTTAATTACAACAATTTTAGGAACGTATATATGTGTATTCTTTTCTCTTCCTTTAACAAACTATTTATACAAAAAATTTGAGCCTATTTTAGGGCGAAAGTCAAAAAAAGATCAAATGAAAAATATTGGAGCATAGGACATAAAGGGGAGAATTTATATGAAAGATAAAATATTGACTTTTATAATTATTGGTATAATAGCTATTATGGGAAATTGGGTTGGATACGATGTTTCACCAATTGACGCCTTACCAGGTATGATGATTATTGTTGCTGTAACGATATTAGGGTTCTTTTTCGCAAAAATCTCCCCTATTAAACTACCAATTGTTGTTTGGGTTTCTATGTTAGCCTTATTGGTTACAACTCCGATTTTTCCAGGAAACGCATCAATCATTAAAGTAACAGAACAAGTTAATTTTATGGCCTTGGCAACACCTATTTTGGCTTATGCTGGCCTTTCTTTCGGGAAAGATTTGAAAGAATTTAAAAAATTAGGATGGCGTATAGTTGTTATCTCTCTAGTTGTATATACAGGAACATTTTTACTATCAACTCTAGTTGCAGAAATTGGTTTTAGATTAAGTGGTAAATTCCATTAAGTTTTTGTGATCGTGCTACTCGTATTTAACTTAAAACCAAGGAAACGAAACATTGAAAGAGCTTATGGCGACTATAGAACGAATAATGAAGGTGTCTACGCTGTATTTGATGTCAAAAGAGCAGCACAGTTTTACCTTAATTTTAATAGCTTAATAAAATGTCTGATTCTAATCTTGGAATCGGGCATTTTTTATGCCAGGAAGGCATTAATTTCCCCAGTAAGAACTGAAGTAATAGGTTACTTGGATTGGTATCTTGTTTCATATTATGGAGAGTTAGATGAAACATTATAAAGAGAAAGTGCTAATTAAATATATATAAAGGTATCTACACATCATAGAAGTGTAAAAGGTTATCCAATTCAGACATTTGATGATAGTAGGTCAAGAGAAAGAAGAGATTCATAATGATATCTTATCCTTCTTAGAAAGTTTTGAATGCTGATACCCTAAATGTAAAAGAGAAATAATCAACCATATATTAGATTGATTATTTCTCAAATTAATAAATATCACCGTTATTTTTCTAAGAATAACCTTGCACCGAATACTAACAATACTGTACCCGTAATACCTTCTATAGCTCTATTAACACTCTCTCTTTTTAAGTACATTCTTAGCTGTCGTATTAGTACGATATAGAGTAAGTACCAAATACCTGTAAGTGATGTAAAAGTGAGTCCAAATAAAAGAAACTGGAAAAAGTGACTTTGATTATCTAAAATAAATTGGGGTAAGAAGCTCAGAAAAAAAACGGTTGTTTTCGGGTTGAAAATGCTTGTAATAAATCCTTGTCTAAAACATTTTGCTGTACCACTTACATTAGTTTTTATACCTTCTATATCTGATGTGATAGCTCTTTTTGATAAAGCATTTTTAATTGATTTGATTGCTAGATAAATTAAATAAGCTGCTCCAGCATATTTAATAATAGAAAATAGCATAGCTGATTTCATCAGGATAGCAGAAAGTCCTAATGTTGCCATTAGTGTATGAATTATCATTCCAGAAACTGTACCTAAAACTGTTTTGAAGCCTCCCTCTCTCCCATGTGAAAGGGTATTCTTTGTTACTAATGCAAAGCCTGGACCAGGCATTATAATGATTAGAATGGCTGTAAAGATAAAGAGTAAATAATTCTCCATTTTAAAAACCTTCTTCCTTACTTATTGATTAAAATCATTTTTTATAATAGCCCTTCTTATAGATTTATTTTCGCTAACAAATGTTGAACCTAAAAGCAATGTACCACCAAGCATTTGAACAAATGTCATTTGCTCTTGCAAGATAACAGCAGAAATTAGTATAGCTACAAATGGATCTACATAGCTTAGCATAGCAATACTCTGTCCCTTTAACTTTTGCATACCTGAGAAAAATAACCAAAATCCAATACCAGTGTTAACAATCCCTAACAGTATTATAAAGGGAATGGATGATCTTGGTACTTCCAAGATACTAAATCCCTCAGTAAAAAGCACATATGGTAAGAGAAGTAAAGAAGTTGTTCCAAGTTGGATGATTGTAATCGCTAACTTGGCCATGTTTTGAATAAATTTGTTTAATAACATTAATGCAGCGTAAAATGCAGCTGCAACTAATCCAAATAAGATCCCAAGCAGATCACCTTTTCCAGATGCACTTATGCCATTTCCAACAATCAATAACATACCTAATATCGCAACACCAATACAAACAATCTTTTTGATAGGTAATTGTTCCTTAAGGATAATTGGTGAGAGAATCATGACAAACACAGGTGCAAAGTAATACCCTAATGTTGCGTTAGTGATGGTTGTATAATCGTAAGATTGATAGAGAAAAATCCAATTCCCTCCTAATGCAATACTAGAAAGAAATAAGATGGAAGCATTAGCTTTCACCAATTTCCACGAAATGGATTGTTTCATCATAAAAAATACGAACATTAAAAATAGACATCCGATTGAACTACTTAGTAAAGCTGTTTCACTCGAAGATAAATCAATGTATCTTTGAACTAAACCAATCGTACCAAAGATTATCATGGATAATATAAACTGAATGTTAGATTTCATCGTCTACTCCTTCGAATCTGCGAAACAGCTTATATTCCGCAGATTCTTAATCTGTTTTAAATATAAGCTTATTCAGTACTGATTTAACAAATCGAGTAAACGGTGGTGGCGGTGATGTTGAAAATGGCTTCCAAGTATTTAAGTTTGTATTTGATGATGGCATCATAATTCCCCCTATTTCTATTAATGGATTTTGATAGTGACAAGTAAAGCATTCCTTCATATAGCGCTGCAAAGACAGAAGCTAGGTTGCCTCGTCATACTTAAGAAGATATTGTTACTTTCTTTAATTCATGATGCAAGACCTAACCAATACGTTTTATACCTTCCCTAATTTGTTCTTTCGTTGTATTCGAGTAATTTTGCCGCAAGGTGTTCTTTTGTGTACCATTTGGAAAAAATGGAATACCAGGAACAATAGCCACATTATTTTTCAAGCACTCCACAAAGATTTTACTTGGATCAACAGAAGCAAGAAGCTCTACCCAAATAAATAACCCGCCTTCCGGCTTGCTGTAGGAGATATTCTCAGGGGAAAATTGATCGATGCAGGCAAACTTTAAAGGCATTGACCGCAGCCAGGTATGTGGGGCTTTCGCAAATGATGGTATCCCCTTCGTCAAGAAAGAGCCTTCCTGTCAGGTCAATAGCCTGCTGGGAACCTGACGTAATCAAGATTTGCTGTAAATGCGCTTGAATACCCGATCGCATCCATCCGCTTAATGATCGCGTTTCTAAGCGGGATATATCCTTCTGTTGTACTGTATTGAAGGGGAGTAGGGCCATCTTCTTTAAGAACGGCTTCACATGCCACATGTAGTTCCTCTACCGGAAACAGTTCCGGAGCCGGGAAACCTCCTGCAAAAGAAATCACTTCTGGCCTTTCTGTGACCTTGAAGATTTCACGCGTTTCAGAAGATTTAACCAAACTAGCTCTCTTCGCAAATTGATTTCGCATGTCTAAATGCTCCTTTTAATCATAATGTTTAACGATCATTAGCTGTTTCGCTTTTTTTACTGTATCGATGCACGATATCCTCCTACTAAATTTGAATTATCATAACACGCATAAAAAAACCATACAATATTATAATTGTATGGCAAACAATATTCCTTTCACGTTTCAATTATTTTTTTTAGTATAATAAGCGCTTTTTCAAGTTCTGCTCTCGTTTCTGGCGCACAAATCGCTAAACGCACGGCATTTGCCGGTGCAACATTACCTACCGCAAATCGCCCACCACTATAAACTTGTACCCCCTGTGCTTCAGCTACTTGTTCAAATTGGTCCCCTGTAAAATGGTTCGGCAAATGTAACCAGCGAAACATCCCTGTTTCTCCGCCTAAACAATTTTCCTTATCTAAATAATGATTGACCAATTGATTGCGAGCTTTAGTTTCCTCTTTATGAAGTGCAACAATGTTTTCAAACTGACCCGATACAATTGCTCGTGCTGCTAACTCCGCAAATAGTGGCGATACGGAAATATTTAAGTTATAAAGAGCTTTACGAATAGCATCCAGGAAGTTGAAAGGTACAGTCAAATAAGCAAGACGGAGTCCATGTGCCATCGATTTCGATAAACTCGCGACATAAATCGTTTGCCCAGGAGCATATGTTGCTACGGGCGGCAATACTTTATCTTGGAATAAATGAAACATTCCATTTTCAATAATAAATAAATTATACTTTATGGCAATCTCCGCAATAGCCTTGCGAGTTTCAACACTCATTGTATACGTCATCGGATTTTGGTAATCCGGAATAATATATAAGCCTTTAATGTTTTCATTTTTGCATGCATAAAGAAGTGCTTCCGGACTCATTTCATCAGTTTCTGACCGAATCGGTACAAGCTGGATGCCCAGCATCGCGGCAGCTGTCTTTAAGCCTGGATATGTATGGTGATCGACACCAATCCGGTCTCCATGCTGACAAAGACCTGCAAGTGTTGCAGTGATGGCATTTTGTCCGCCATTAGCCAGTAAGATATGCTCTCTAGTCGTTTCAAGACCGACATATTTTAATAATTTGACGCCTGCATCTTTTTGCCAAATTGAATCACCTGGCCGGCTGTACCCAAACCATCTCGCACCATCGGGTTCTTGTAACATGGATTGCAGTAAGTCATGTAAAGGTCCATATGATACACGATCTGATAGCAGTGCGCCCATTTCAATTAAATGTTTTGGCCTTTCTTCTGAAAGCAAGTATGCGTTCGAAATCGCATCATATGAAACATAAGTGCCACTACCAATGGTTGCACTAATCAGTCCTTTTAACTCAGCTAATTTAAATGATTTTGAGATTGTACTTAGATTCACATCCAAATAGTCTGCTAATTCTCTTTGCGGTGGAAGTTTTGTGCCTGGAACTAAGCGTCCCTCTTTAATGTCACATTCTAACTGCTTAGCTAATGCCTGATAAATCGGTCTATCTTCTCGATTTAATGTCGGCTTCCATGTCATTGCATAATCTTCAAACGAATTAATAGGCACAATCCTCATCCTTTTTTCACACAATTATAAAATTGTATGGCAACAAATTCAAATCCATAAATTACTTTAAGCATTCTTACTCAATCGAGCGCGATTGTGTAAGAATAATGTAATGTCCTTTAATGTATCTATATTTTAAGAATTTAGGTCTTGATAAACAATGATATGTGGCAAATAGACATGCTTTCTCCAATATCGCCCAATTAACGTATGATATGAATAATAGATCCAAAAGGGTCCAGGTCTATTAATGAACTGAACGTACGTAAATATAGTATCCTCTGGTGGAAATGGAATGGAGAAAGGTCAAATAAATAACTGACTGCTCAAAAAAACGTATTTTCGGTCCATTAACAGACATTTACTTTTAATATTTAGGTAGTTAAAGTTATAAACAATAATAAAAACTTACTATTCAGTATTATTTGAAAATAAAGGTGGAGGATGAATGAATACAAAAGTATTAGTTATAGGTCCTATTGATTTAGTAGAACTAGTGATTTCCATCGGCCAATCATACTCCGACATTACCTTGTTACCTGCTCCTTACAATCATGAACAGGAAACAATGAATGTGATTAATAAAAGAGTCGACGAGGCGGATGTTTTATTCTTTTTAGGCATTATCCCATATCAAATAGCAAAGAATCAAAATATTACTAAGCCAATGGTTTTTATTCCATCGACAGGCACATCTTTATATCGGACTCTTTTTAAGATTATTACAGAAACTACTTTTAATCCAATAAAAGCACCGTTGAGGATCAGCATAGACACATTACCAAATAGAGAAGTAAAAGAATGTCTTGAGGATTTAGAAATATATCCTGAAAAGATATTTCTTAAAACCGGTCAAAAAGCCGATGAATTGGTCCATTTTCATTATGAACTGTGGAAGAATAAGCAAACACAAGTGGCCGTTACGTGTGTTAATTCCGTATACGAATCGTTAAAAGGGCTAGGGGTGCTAGTATTTAGGGTTCTCCCTACTATGTCTGCAATTCGAAGTAGTCTGAATAATGTTCTTTTAGAGGGGAAGGCCTTGCTTCAAAGCGATACACAAATTGCCATCGGAATCCTCCATTTTAATAATTTGCTTTCTTCTATAAATAAGCCCTTATCAGAATATGGAGAACAGCGTAAAAAGGCTGAACTGCAAAACCTCCTTATAGATTTTTGCGAAGAGGCCCAGGCTATTTTTGACTGGTCAGAACGAGATGTAGTTCGATTTATAACCACACGTGGCGCCATTGAAAGTACGACCCAAAAATATAAAAAAGCTCCGTTATTAGATGAGATAGCCATGAAAATTGGTGTAGAGACCACCATCGGGATTGGGTTTGGACATACAGCAAACGAAGCAGAAGTGAGTGCTCGTAAGGCACTTATGAAAGCCAAAGTGAATAAACCGAGCTGTTTTGTGGTTGACATGGATGGAACCGTATTTGGTCCTGTCGGAAAAGATGGGAGATTGAAATATTCCTTGCGGAGTGATGACCCAAAACTAATGAATTTAGCAAAAACAGCTGGACTCAGTATTGCAACCATAAACAAATTACTTTCCTTTTGTGAGTGCTTCGGCAATAAAAGCATCACAGCAAATGATCTTGCTAACGGACTAGGTTTAACCATTAGGAGTGCAAGGAGAATCCTGAATACTCTTGAGAATACGAATCTAGCTGTCATCGTTGGTGAGGAACAGCCCATACACCGGGGGAGACCAAGACAGCTGTATGAATTTCAATTTTTTAAGGAGTCAGTCAGATAGGATTTTTATTATTAATACTTGTGAAGAAAGGGGTAATTTAATGAGAATAGCAATTGGTCAGTTGGCTCATGAAACGAATACGTTTTCTCGAGTAAGAACGACAGTAGACTTATTTAAAGTATGGGAATGGACCCAAGGAGAGGAACTTCTCGATAGGCACACTGGTGTATTGGATTATTTGGGTGGGATGATCCATCGGGGAGAAGAGATAGGGATTGAAATTGTGCCGACCTTTGCAGCCATGGCCAATCCATCAGGAACGATAACACCGGAAACGTTTCAAAAAGCAAAAAATCTATTAATATCAAGCATTATGAATTCGGGCAAACTGGACGGGATTTGTCTATTTCTTCATGGAGCAGGAGTAGCAGAAGGAATTGACGATATTGAAGGTGAGATTTTATCGGAATTAAGAAGCATTTTGGGATCAGAAATACCAATCGTAGCTGCTTTGGACCTGCATGGTAATATTACGGAAACCATGGTTAAAGAAGCAGATGTACTACTCGGCAATATAGATTACCCTCATACGGATTCCTATGAAAGGGGGATAGAAGCGATTGATGTTACTGCTCGTATCATTCAAGGTAAAGTTAACCCGGAAATGTCTCTAACTAAATTACCATTACTTATTCCTACTACTACTTCCTACTATTCTCCAATTAAAGAAATCAATGAATGGTGCCAGCAATGGGAAAAGCATCCTGAGGTGCTTGATTGTACCTTATTTCACGGCTTCCCATATTCAGATATCCCTCACGCAGGAGTTTCAGTAATTGCCATTACGAACAATGAACCCTCATTAGCACAAAAAATTTCAGATGATATAGCTGTTAGAATTTTTGAGAAGAAAGATGAATTTTTTCCTATATTGCCTTCACCAAAGAAAGCCATTACATATGCTTCCTCCCAGAAGGAAATGCCCATCATCATTAATGAGGCTTCCGATAATCCTGGTGCGGGTACACCAGGAGATGGCACCTTTTTATTGCAGGAAATGATTGAAGCAAACATTCCAAATAGCTGCTTTGGATTTATTTTTGATCCAGGAGTAGCGGAAATGGCCCATAAAGAAGGTGTAGGTTCCCTAATTCAAGTCGTATTAGGCGGTAAAACAGATACATTACACGGCAACCCTCTACAATTATCAGCGTATGTAAAAAGTCTATCTGATGGCAAGTTTATTCAGTCCTCACCGATGTGGAAAGGAAGCAAAGTGAACCTGGGGAGAAGTGCAAGATTAGTGGTTGGAAACGTGGATATCGTTATATGCTCTGTAAATTCACAGACATTTGACGAACAAATTTTCCTCCTTCATGGAATAGATGTTGAAAAATCAAGTATTGTTGGATTGAAATCATCTCACCATTTCCGGGCAGCCTTCATGCCTATTGCTAAAGAAATTATAACGGTTGACTCGCCAGGGTTAAGCAGTGCAAAGCTATCAACCTTTGATTACAAGAATATAAGCAGACCTATTTACCCTTTTGATTCTATTTTAAATAATCTATTAGTCTAACTAACATATAAAGGATGTGTTCAAATGCTGGATGTAATAATTAAAAATGGAAGGGTTTATGATGGAACAGGCAACCCCTGGACGAAAACGGACATTGGAATTGAGGATGGAAAAATTGTTTTTATGGGGAATTTAAGCGGTGAACAAGCTGTACGAACTATCGATGCCAATGGGTTGGCAGTTTCCCCAGGGTTTATTGATCCTCATGTCCATTCTGATTTGCTTTGCACCGTTCCGGAAGTTCATAAAATCAAGGCACTTCAGGGTGTGACTACAGAATTATTTGGACAGGATGGCATTTCTGTCGCTCCTGTATCAGAAAAAACAAAGCCGTTATGGCAAAAACAATTAAGTGGACTAAATGGCGATATAGGGGAGTGGCCATGGAATAGCATTGATGAATATTTTTCATTTCTAGAAAAGTCAAAGATGATAGGCAACGCTGCTTACCTAGTACCTCATGGCGCGGTCCGTTCCTTGGTTATGGGATTTGAGGATAGAGCGGCTACTAAACAAGAATTGGAAAAAATGCGTTTGCTGGTCGAGGAAGGAATGCGTTCAGGAGCAGTAGGCTTGTCCTCAGGTTTGGTATATCCCCCAAACGTTTTTTCCAATAAGGAAGAATTAATTGAAATATGTAAGAGTACTGCGAAATATGACGGCTGTTTCGTTGTCCATATTCGCAATGAAAGCATTCACTCTTTAACAGCTTTGGATGAAGTCATAGATGCCTCCAGACAATCCGGTGTACGATTACATATTTCCCATTTTAAGATAATCGGCCAGGGAAATCGGGATAAATTTAAGAAAGCCCTGGACAAGATGAATGCCGCTAGACGGGAAGGGATTGAAATTACCTTTGATCAATATCCATATTCAGCCGCTTCAACCGTTTTTCATGCCATACTTCCGCCTTGGATGCATTCAGGGGGAACGGAAGAAATGCTGATTCGATTGGGTGTTCCAGAAATCCGAAAAAGAATCACGGAAGAATTTAAAACAAACACAGAATATGAAAATTGGGTTTTAAATTGTGGCTGGAAAAATATCGTTATTACATCCGTTCAAACTACTTCTAATAAAAGCTTAGAAGGTAAAAATCTGATTGAAATTTCAGAAATCAGGCAGCAGCCCCCTGAAGATGCCGCATTTGATATTCTGATAGAGGAAAAGGGAAATGTAGCCATGGTTATTCATTGGGGTTTTGCAGAAGATGTTTTGCTGGGCATGTGTCATCCACTGCAAATGGTAGGATCTGATGGGATTTTTGGTGGAAAGCCGCATCCTCGGTTATATGGGACATTTCCGAGAGTATTAGGAAAATATGTTAGGGAAGAAGGTGCTTTGACACTTGAACAAGCCATTCGTCGAATGACAGGTGCTCCTGCGCAGCTGATGAGATTAAAGGATAGGGGGCTAATAAAAACGGATTATCAGGCAGATATTGTTATATTCGATCCCGAAAAAATTAAAGATCTAGCTACATTCGAGAATCCGCTATCAGAGCCAGAAGGCATTCTTGCAGTTTATATAAACGGAAAATTAACCGTTTACCAGGGGGAATACACAGGAGCACGAGATGGCAAAGTAATTAAAAGTATTCAAAGTTCAAAAACTGATACAGTGGGAACATTTCAGGGTCGATAAATAATTCCAATTAATTTGCCTGCGAAAAATGAGTAGAAAAGGGAGGAATAAGATGAAGCGTTCCATTGGAGTGTCCCAAAATAAGCACTTTATATTATTTTTACTGTTTGTTGGTTATCTGGTTGATTATTTGGATCGGATGGTCATGAGTGTGGCTGTTGTATCTATTAAGGAAGAATTTAATTTGGATGCTGCTGCTGTCGGGGCAATTTTAAGTAGCTTCTTCTTATCCTATGCGATCATGCAAATACCAGGAGGATGGATGACAGACAAACTGGGCTCGAGAAAAGTCTTAATATGGTCCATCATAGTGTGGTCGGTTTTTACCGTATTTACTGGTTTTGCTTGGTCTCTTATTTCGTTACTTATCATACGTTTTCTCTTTGGTCTTGGACAAGGAGGGTATCCTTCAGCTTCCCAAAAGGGAATTGCGGATTATTTTCCCCGGGATGAAAGGCCAAAGGCTTCTGCTTACTTAATGTCTTCCAATTATTTTGGGATGGCACTTGCCCCATTGGTGGCTGCGCCGATGATATTATTTATGGGCTGGAGAAACATGTTTTATGTAATTGGATTGCTAGGAATATTATTAACGATTGCATTCTGGGTGTTTTTTAAACCAAAAGAAAGCACTGTAACAAACAAGGCATTAATAGAGAATAGCGTGCCAATGAAGGAATTGTTGGTGAATTCTGGATTGTGGAAAATAACTGTCATGTGGTTTGCTGCCGGAATAGTAAACTGGGGACTTTCTTCCTGGATTCCATCCTATTTGATGGAAGCTAGAGGGATGGATCTCTTGTCCATGGGTTTATATGCAGCGTTACCGGGTATCTCAACGGGAGTTGCTATGTTGTTCAGTGGCTGGCTTCTTGACCGGTATTTTAATAATTTGGAAAAATATTATGCGGCATTTGGCATGCTTATGTCAGGGATATTCCTATATTTGATGTTTACATCGAACTCCTTAGTAGCTGCAATGGTTTATTTGAATCTTTGTATGATCTTTAAGAGCTTTGCCTTTACAGTTGCATTTGCTTTGCCGCATAAAATCATGTCTAAAAAGGTTATCGGTTCTGCGATGGGAGTGATTAATATGGGGGCACAGGCAGCAGGCTTCATATCACCTCTTGTCATGGGCTTTATCATCACCCTTACAGGATCCTACAATGGGGCTTTTTGGTTCTTAATCGCATGTTCCGCAATTTCAATAATTGCTGCGCTTTCCATTAAAAAGAATAAACATATGGAGCAACCAAATGATGTTGACTTATTAGCATAATTCTTGAAGCATACTTATCAAAAATGAAAACAAAATGAAAACAAAATGAAAAGAAGAAAACCCCGGATCTGGTCTTTAAAAACCACCCCGGGGTTTTTGAATTTATTTAAGAAGACTTCAAAAATAAGCCGTTTTCTCTCTCTCCATCCTTCATTCGAATAAAGTGTAGACTTTTTGCCAGTATCTTCAGCTATAGTACAAGCCGTTTTTATATGAAAGTCATATTATATATATCGAAGGAAAAATCTTGAGAATCTGAGAACATGCTTGTTAATAAATCCGTGGATGATGAAAGTGACTTGGGAACGGCAAATAGAATATCTTTCCCACTATTTGACATTAAAAACTATACAATTACTCATTTCCAATAACAGCCTAATCAAAATCTTTTGCTTATTATTGATTCTTCCATGTACTTGTTTTTTCATCTCCTTGGAAAATCCATCACTCTAGAAAAAAAATTAAAAAGGAGACGTTTAGAGAATGTGGCCAATTATTAACCTTGGTAAGGAAGGGCTATACCAGCCGAATAAAAGTAAAATGCTGTCCCGGCAAGAGATAAAAGCCATTGAGTCTTGGATATCTCAAATAGGGACATTCCAATTTCTCAATACGGCAGATCAACAAATGGTTACTGCTAAAAAAACTCTGAAATTCAAATATAAAATGATCGGGCATGGTTTTAACCGAGTCGTCTATGATTTAAATAATGGCTATATTTTAAAAATTGCATTGTCAGAAGTAGGATTAATAAGCAATGCAAATGAAGCCTATATATATAATAACTGTAATGAGGAAGTCAAAAAGTATATATGTCCGGTTAAGGAGCATGGGACGGGCTGGATTATCATGAAGAAGGTGGACACGAATGTGCCGTTAGCAATCAAGGAATATACGAAACTGATCAATTTGGGATTAAAATTCCTGAGGTACGGTATTATACCAATAGATTTGCGTTTGGATAATGTCGGATATAACGAGAATGATGAAATGGTCGTCATTGATTACGGTCTATTCACCATGGATCTCAAAAGTCTAGTGTTGCAATGGTTAGTTTGACCATATGATAAATAAATTCATTAAGGCTGCCAATGGTAGTCTTTTTTTAAAAAGAATCCTAATCTTTCAGAACGATTACGCCTTTATAAATCAAAATAAATATATTAGGATAGGCTGATTTAAATTACAGCGCTTTGTGCCGGCTTTCCTCTGATAGGATTGCCGGCTTTTTACTAATTAGTATAGTATCAATAGTTGATTGTTCATTAATTTGTTTGTTTAATGTTTGAGAAGCCAATCAATCATAATGGTCTTGTTTTTCCATTGATTGCATCAACTTCGTTATTGTATACATATATCCATAGGTCAGGGTCCAGAGAATTCGTACGTGGTATCATCTGCATGTTGATAGATCCCAGTCGAGTCATGTACATGATCGAATTATGTTATATGGATATTATTAGCGTTAGCAGCGATTAAACACTCATAAGGTGGAATAGTATGATCGTTGGTGGCAAGATTGTATCATTTTAGCTGCAACGAAAGTGACTTTTCATCTGGTATAGTACGGGTCTAAATAAAGATGCCTGTATTGTTTTTTTGAGCGTTTACTATATATGTAGTTTTATCGTATACAACTTAACAAATGGATTAGTTCTTTTGTTTTTCTCATTTAGCAAAAGAAGTTTTGCCAAACGCGATATAGATGTCTAAGGATAATTGAACCTCACTCCGAGTAGAAGAATTCATTAAGTCGATCCCGAATAAATCCTTTAGTCGAGTCAGGCGATAACGCATTCCTCCTATTGATAAGTTCATTTTGCGTGCGGTTTTATGTAAATTACACTCGTTACTCAAATAAAAATATAGTGTTTTCAATAACTCCGTCGAATTTTGCGTATCATAATCGAAGACAGGACCTAAGACTCCATTGGCATAATTCTCTAATTCTTTTGGATTTCTTGCGTCTAATAAGATTGATATGTGACCTAATTCAGAAAATAGGATCACTCGTTGTTTTTGTCTTTTAATTTGTGCAATTTCGATGGCCTTGTTTGCTTGCTTAAATCCTTGATGAAAACTATTGATGTCTTGACAAAGGTTACTAATACCAATAAAAAGTTGTAAAGAAGGAATTTGACTCCTGATTTCTCCTAATAGTTCATTTCCGTATTGTGTAATAGTTAGTTTCCGTTTTACTAATAAATCTTCGGGTATTAACGCATGGACCTGAACAAATTGATTTGAAACCAAAATATGTTCTTCAGCATGGGTTGTCTGTTTTTTCAGAATGTCAGCAATCAGATTCCTAGCATTGGATAATGAGTCGTCACCCTCATTCATAATATGTTGATTCTGTAATTGAAAAACGAACACATAATGAGGTTTATTGAGGTTGTAACCTAGATAAGAAAGTTTGTTGGTGACATAGAAATCTTGACGTGGCTGTCGTAATATCTCTTCAAGCAATTCTCCTTTCATTCGATGTTCCGTTTCGATGGCAGTTCTTTCATTCAAAATATGAATGGCGCAGATATTTGCAGCTCTCTCAATAAAAGATGGATGTGGCCCGGGGAGCATCCATGATGACAGGAACACAAGTGGACATTCAAATTGATTCGGCTTCTGCGGATTTGATTCCCAACATCACCTTGGGGTCTTTAATGCACAATCATTTCAAGCAAATCGGAGCTGAATCTTATACCCAAGAAGAGAATGATTTCTCTAAATCTATTCAGGCTACTTTTTCAGAAGAAGAAAAGAAAGTAATCCGTAATCATAACGGAAAAGTGCTATCGGATAAAGTTAACGAGTATTTGCTTGAACCTGACTTTATTGCAGCGTCTACGGATGTTGGTGATGTAAGCTGGATAGTGCCTACAGGGCAAATTTATGTAACGACATGTGCGTTTAGAACTCAGCCACATACTTGGCAATTGGTGGCACAAGGAAAAACCTCCATTGCCCACAAAGGCATGTTGTTAGCAGGAAAAGTCATTGCTTCCTCAGCTATTGAAGTAATGCAGAACACTGAACTCATCAAAAAGGCAAAGGCTGAACATAAAAAGCAATTAGGTGGAGAAGAGTATGAATCGCTGATTCCGCTGGGAGTCAAGCCCGCTCCGATTAGACGTGAAAAATCCAGAGTAGCGACTATATAAGGTTTACCGTAAAGACTTTGTAATTGATTCATGTTGAGTGTTAAATTTGTTACTTTTTTCATATAGAAAAAGCCTTTGGAATCGCTAATTCCAAAGGCTTTACTATTTACAGGGGAAGAATTTCAATTGTTGGATGCTTTTTGTGAAAATCGAATCTTTGACTTCGTTCCAAACCAAAATTGTTGAGGGCATATAGTATGTTATTTAAACAAATCTTACTTTTATTTCTTATTTTTAGATTTTATCCTGTGAAAATATGATTTAGTTTACTGGAGCCTTTTTTTGCGTGTAGGAAGCACATATAAGCAGATGTGCTTTATTTTCATTTGATTCGAATGTTGAATCTCAACCCAAAACGGAGATCCTTTGAAAATACAAAAGAGGTCTGGCTCGATGCCTTTTTTAGTCCAGTCGGCTTATCTTCGACCAGGACTTGTTTAGGCTAAAATCTAGCTCATTTGATTCATGGTGTTCTCTATATTAGCTAAGCCTCCCTTTTTCTAGTTCACTTAACTATGTTTTAAAAAATAATGGACTTAAAATGATGATAAATGCTGTTGCAGAGATAGTGATTGCTGAATAAATTAATAAATAGATATGATTGTGTAATTCCCCTTTTTCTTACTGTAACTCCACATATTATTAAGGAGGATTTTATAATGAAAAACGTTGAATTCAATAAAGAATATTTGGAAATAATAGGAAGTTTACCTGACTCTCTTGAGGAGTATCAGTTTTACCTTGGACTAAAAGAACGGAAAATTTATTTTAATTATGAAGTGGATACAACCATTGTCAATAAAATTGTTTATTGGATTCAAGAATGGAATCGAGAAGATGAAGAATTGAATATTCCAATAGATAAAAGAAAGACAATACAAGTTTATATAACATCTGATGGTGGGGATGTTGTGGCAGGTTTTTCTGCCATTGATGCTATTAAATCAAGTAAAACGAAAGTTGAAACCATTGGTGTAGGATCTTGTGTTTCTATGGGTGCGTTACTTTTGATTAGTGGACATTATAGAAAAGCATATCCCAATACAATAATTCTCATACATGATGGAAGTATGTCTGTTCAATCAACTTCTAAGAAGGCTAAAAATACAATGAATTTCTATGATCGTTTAGATAATCGTATTAAGGATTTTATTGTGGAAAATACCAACATCTCAGAAGAATTGTATAATGAAAAGGGAGATGAAGAATGGTACATGTTTGCAAATGACGAAGGATTGAGTTTAGGAATAGTACATGAAATAATTTAATAGTTAGTTAATAGGGAAGTGAAGTTGGTTGTAATTCCTTCATCCTGTTACTAAAGACATTATTCAATTATTTTATTGAAGAAAAACAGTGTTGAGTCTGTGCTAACAAACAATAAAACTAAATATAAACATTCTAAAGCTATTTACCATCTTTTTTAGAACGTGAGAATTATAAAGAGATGGGTAACTTATATACAATAGTAGAAATCTAATATCGTCTGAGAACAATGAGTCAAACCAAGGTTTAAGACTAGAATAACAGTTAAAAAACTTCGGATTGAAAAGAACTGTTAATATGAAATAACTGACTATTCAGTATTCGAGAATACTATGAACGCTAAAATTTAGTAAACGTCGAGTAGCCCCAAAATATACTACATATGTGGCGTATTTTGGGACAACTTTTGTTCGCTAGTAACGTGAAAAGTCCGTAAAGTACTTTCTTTCTTAAAAATGACTAACACAATCAAAAATGCAATTCATACAAAAAGTGATAAGATCAACAGGATGTATTTTTTCATAATGCTCCTATAGTTTCATTTATTTAATTTTTACCCGGAGTGATGTTCCCCCAATTCTTTTTTACTCGAGTGTTAGCACCCTTTAAAACCAATGGTTATTACTGCCAAAAGACCATCTATATGAAAAGATTCGATTGCAAATTATAACAAGGATGATCCCATTTTGCATTTGTTAAATTAGAACGATACGAATCATCAGTTGACCATAATGTGGTTATTAATTTTTACGGTGCTCCTATCTGATCTTGACCATATTTAACTGCTTTTTACGTTCTGCAGCTGCAGCATTTAACTAGCGCCTTTCCACAAATTATTTCTATTCCAATGATGGACTTTATTATTCATAGACTTAGTCTTGGATATACCATTCTTTCATTTTGAAAAAATGGTAAAGTGAGGGGAGAAGAGCTAGTAAGGAATAGGCAGGATATTAATGAAGATGAAAACTTTAATTTGTACGATGCTTTAAATTAAATAGGCTTTATAAATGATACGTCTTGAATTAAATATTCAAAATATCTTTTTCTCGATTTGATATAGTATACTGTTTGTTTTATACGTAGAGATTCCCATCATTTCCACCTATATGACAAGAAGTAATAGTTTATTTATGACTAAAGAAGAATTTTTGAAAAAGGCTTGGTAGAGGAGGAACAGAATTGGAGAATTATTTATCAATCAGTGAAATGGCTTCCATTCACAGTATCTCAAGGCAAACACTCATTTATTACGATAAGATTGAATTATTTAAACCTGTACATATAGATGAACATGGTTATCGCTATTATAGTGCAGTTCAGATTCCATTTCTAAGGGAAATTTGTTTTTTGAAGTCGATTGGCATCAAACTGAATGATATTAAGCACCATATTGGAAATCGGAATTTGACTACTGCCATGTCACTTTTGGAATTTCATCAAGAATTCATAGATAAAGAAATAAATACCTTGATGAATACACGCACATTTATCCAACAGAGGTTAATGAAATATTCAGAAGCCAAAAATATTAAGAGCGAATTGGATAAACCTATTATAGAAGAATTTCCTGAAAGGGATGTCTTGTTTATACCCTTTGAAAATAAATTGTGCCGAGAGGAATTACATTTAACACTGATGAAAGCTTGGAATGTATTAAGTAAACATGAGATGCTGCCTTCCGAGGGATTTGGCACGGTTATTTTAAAGGATAAGCTTGGCACGGATGATATTTTCGAGGGTGCGGGAATATATACTTCCTTACCTTTTATAGATCCTGATATGGAGAATATGATAACCTTGCCTGCTGGGCAATATGCATGCGTGTATAAATATGGAATGCCATATAATATTGAGTTTTTAAATAAGCTGGTTCAATGGATTAGTGATAATCATTATAGAATTGTAGGGGATGTTATAGACGCTTGTCTATTAGATACGACTTTTTACGAGAATGATAATAGTGTTGATTTTTGTCAGCTGCAAATCCCAGTAGAAAAAATTACTTGATTTTTCAAATACCTATTGACTGTATAGTAGAAATACACATTAATATATTCCTTGTAACCGTTATCATATAGTTCCGTTGAAACCGAATAGTACATAGGGCACTGATTATATGAATGCTAGGGGGATTTTTAATGTCTACAAAAAAGAAAAAAGTAACTGATTTACGTTCTGCTTTAGAACTTTTACAAGCCATTCCAGGACAATTAATTGAAACAAATGAACCAGTCAATCCACATGCTGAACTATCTGGGGTTTATCGTCATGTTGGGGCAGGCGGAACAGTAATGCGCCCAACAAAAATTGGACCTGCCATGGTTTTCAATCATGTATTGGGACATGAAGATGCAAGCGTGGTGATCGGACTATTAGCCAGCCGGGAAAGAGTCGGCCTCATGCTTGATACAAAACCGGAGCGACTGGGGTTCCTTTTAAATGAGGCTGTAAAATCTCCAATTGATCCAATCACGATTTCAAATGATAAAGCGAAAGCTCAAGAAGTGGTTCACTATGCAGAAGATCCAGATTTCGATATTAGAAAATTAATTCCTGCACCTACGAATACAGAGGAAGATGCGGGTCCATATATCACCATTGGCATGTGCTATGCCTCTGATTCAGAAACGGGAGAATCAGATATTACGATACATCGTTTATGTTTACAAAGTAAAGATGAGATGTCCATGTATTTTGTTCCTGGCCGACATTTAGAAGTTTTTCGTGAAAAGGCAGAAAAAGCCGGAAAACCATTACCTATTTCCATTAGTATCGGCGTTGACCCTGCTATTGAAGTAGCGGCTTGTTTTGAAGCACCAACGACACCTCTAGGCTTTAATGAATTGAGTGTTGCAGGAGCGATTAGAAATGAAGCTGTTGAACTAGTTCAATGCTTGACCATTGATGAAAAAGCTATCGCAAATGCTGAATATGTGATAGAAGGGGAATTGGTTCCTGGAGTACGTGTTCGAGAAGATCAAAACACCAATACCGGAAAAGCAATGCCGGAATTCCCTGGTTATACGGGTTCAGCAGTAGCTGAACTGCCTTTAATCAAAGTAAAAGCGGTTACACATCGTATCAATCCAATTATGCAAACAGTTATTGGCCCGAGTGAAGAACATGTGAATATGGCTGGTATTCCTACAGAAGCAAGCATACTTCAAATGGTGGAAAAGGCAATGCCAGGCAAATTATTAAATGTGTATGCCCATACATCAGGCGGCGGTAAATACATGGCAGTTTTACAATTTATGAAAAGTCAGCCAAGCGATGAAGGACGTCAAAGACAAGCTGCACTGTTGGCGTTCGCTGCCTTTTCTGAGCTTAAGCATGTCTTCATAGTGGATGAAGATGTGGATCCATTCGATAGCAATGATGTTTTATGGGCATTAAATACTCGATACCAAGGTGATGTTGATACAGTATTCATTCCTGGAGTACGTTGTCATCCGTTAGATCCTTCACAAGATCCAGCTTACAGCCCATCTATTCAGGAAAAAGGGGTTTCCTGTAAGACCATTTATGACTGTACTGTACCCTTTCATTTAAAAGATGAATTTAAAAGGTCAGAATTTAAAGAGGTAGATCCAAGGCGATTTGTTCCTGGTTTCTCCAATGTATAAATTCTCTAAATTTCAAAGTTTCAATTCAGTGACTAATGAATAAGGAGGGGAATTAATGAAAATCATTGTTGGGATTACAGGAGCGACTGGAGCCATTTTCGGTATAAGGATTCTTCAAATGCTTAAAAACAGTGGAGTTGAGACCCATTTAATCATGTCCCCTTGGGCACATGCCACCATTCAACATGAAACTTCATATTCTGTTAAGGACGTAGAGGGATTAGCTGATCATTCCTATTCATACAAAGATCAAGCAGCAAGAATATCAAGTGGATCTTTCCGGGTTGATGGAATGATTGTAGCCCCTTGCAGTATGAAAACTCTAGCATCTATTCGCATGGGTCTAGCGGATAATTTATTAACAAGGTCTGCTGATGTCATGTTGAAAGAAAGAAAAAAATTATTACTAATGACAAGAGAAACCCCTCTAAATACAATTCATTTGGAGAATATGACGGCACTTTCCAAAATGGGGACCATTATTTTCCCTCCTATGCCTGCATTCTATAATCATCCTGAGAACGTTAACGATATCATTGACCATCTGGCTTACAGAGCATTAGATCAATTTGAGATAGATGTTTTCGGTGCGAAACGGTGGGACGGGATGAAATATAGCAGCAAAACATAGCAAAATTGCCAGGGGATTTAGTGTTAATTACTTAGGGGAAAAAGGTGGAAAAATGATTGGGATGGAGATGTCAGAAGAGGTATTCGACTTGTTAAATGGCAAAGAATTGGCCGACAAGCAGCATGAAGCCATGATGCTGTTAACGGTAAGTGAAGCGGGATGGCCACATACCGCGATGATAAGCGTTGGAGAAATCGTAGCCATAAGCAGTAAGGAACTACGAATTGGATTATGGCCAGAGACTTCGACTACAGCCAATATCATTCGTACCCATAAAGCTACATTGGTACTGTTTTGGAAAGGGAAAGCGCATTATATTCGACTTTCTTTAGTGAGATTAAAAGAATTGCCAACTGCAAGATACCAAAGAGAACGATTTTTAGCTAAGGTTGTCTCGGCACGTGAGGATGTTGCAAAGTATGCAGATATCACCTCTGGTATTAAAATAAAGTTGAAAAATTCTAAAGAAGTCGTTGAACGATGGGACCAGACTATTGAGGATATGCGTCAGTGAAGTTCAGAAACTTTCACAAATCGAACAAACATCAAGGGAAATACGGAAGTCGAGGGAGCCTCGTCCGCTTCTGTTACAGCTCAATGAAATTACTATATTTCGTTAATTAAGAAAAGAAAACCCTGGCATCCAAGTGGATGCCAGGGTTTTCTTGTGAATAATTGTCAATAATAAATGAATACAGAAAACTTAACATTCTATATGTTTAATACTGAATATATATATATTTCAGACTTATTAGTAGATTGAGATAATGGGCTGTTCATTCTAAGATAAAGTCATATTAGATTTATAGAAATGAAATGGTTATCAATTTTAAGGACTGATGATTAGGGATAATCTTAAAACACATATTATGTCCTAAGAGAAAAAGGAGAGGAGAATATGATGAAATATACGATTGTTGACAAGGACACATGCATTGCCTGCGGTGCTTGTGGAGGAGCTGCACCTGAAATATATGATTACGATGATGAAGGAATTTCATATGTTACTCTCGATCAAAATGAAGGCACAGCACAAGTGCCCAAAGATTTGATTGATTCTTTAGAGGAAGCGTATGAAGGTTGTCCGACTGAGTCGATAAAAATGGCTGAAGAGCCGTTTAATGGAAATGCATTAAAATACGAAGAAGTAATTTGAACATTCCGAACTTACTTCGAATAAAGAATTTATGTATAAAAAATCATACTTTTAATTTATAAAGTGATTATTTATTAGAGGGAGATAAGAATGAAAAATCAAAAAGTTATCGATGTATATTAGGGATTCGACCGGGAATTTGTTGAAGTGTAAAAGAAAATAATCAAGAAGTCTAAATTATCAAATAATATTTGATATTATTAAAACTTCATGTAAAATGGAATCATTACATGTATTTATATCTTGCCTATTCATTAATCATTAAAAAAAGCCCTTTTTTAATGAAAATTAATGAAGTGACTGGCTATCTTAATTTCTCGATCAAGTTACCTTGATGGTGAAGTTAAGGTAGCTTTTTTTATTAAAATGGTAAGCGTATTTAAGAAAGGGGTGAAAATACGCTGTAGAAAGAGTTAGAAAAATCCTTGTATAAATTAATGAAAGCTATGAAATTTTGGTCATTTAGTTGGAAAACATTGCTTACAAGCACATAAGGTAGTAAATAAACAAACCATGAAAGGAACTATGAGGAGAGTGTGACAATGAAAATGTATGTAAAAGAGCTAGGAAATCGAAGAATCCAAATTGCAGATTACCCAGGAACGAAAGGGACAATCATTGCTATACATGGTTTAACGGGTAATCATAAGCAAATGCATTATTATGCGGAAATGCTAAAAGGAGAGTACCGGGTCATTTCCATTGACTTGAGAGGGAGAGGGAATAGTTCAGAAACAGATGAGCATACTTCTCTTTTCAAACATGCAGAAGATATTATTGCGTTAATCCAAGAATTAGACATTGAAAATCCAATTTTAATGGGGTATTCAATGGGAGCTTTCATATCAGCGGTTGTAGCTAGTAAATTAAATCAAGTAAAAGGCTTAATTATACTGGATGGTGCCGCTACTTCAACTCAACAACAAAGGGACATAGTACAACCATCACTTGGAAGGTTAAGCAAAAAATATGAATCCCAGAAAAGTTATGTCGCAGAAATTAAGGAAATCTATAATCGGTTGGGTGTTAAATGGACGGACCATCTGCAAAGTGTGGTAGAGTATGAGGTTCATGAAGTAAATGGTGGCTGGGAGAATAAGTCATCTGAATATAGTATTCTTGCAGATTTCAATAGTTTTTATTCATTTGTCCCTAAAGAAGTATGTACACAAATTAACTGCAAAGCCTTATTAGTCTATGCTAGTGGCAAAATTGGAGATTTCCCCCCATTATTTTATGAAGAAGCTTATGAAGATACGAAGAAATATACTGCGGATCTTGAAACCATTGTTTCAAAGTGCAATCACTATACAATGGTGTTTGAAAATAGAGAGGAGATTAATGAAGCGATAAAGTCATTCTTAAAACGAATTTGATTTTTTTGAAGATATTTTTTTTTTAAAAAAACCTTGAAATTAACTGAAAATAGTGTAAAATTAGAATATAAAATTAATTATTGCCTATTCATTAGCTATTAAAAAATAACCTTTTTTAATAACAACTAGTGAACAACTGGCTACCTTAAACAACTGCTGTCAATTTTTGATAGTAATGTTTGGGGTAGCCATTTTTGTCGTGATAATGTAAATGCATAATGAAATTTTGGGGGTGTACCGTTGAAAATCATTGATTTAACATTGGAACTTTACGATGGTCTGGTTACAAATAATGATTTATCTGCAATTGGGATTAAAGATGAACCCCTTGAACATAAGGGAAAATATTCACATCCTAAAGGATTCCGATCTAAGTTGATTTCTTTTTCTGACCATAGTGGGACACATGTCGATGTGCCATCACATTTCTCTGAAAAAGAGGAGTCGGTTGAAAACATTAATCTGAAAAAAATGTTTGGGGATGCCCTCATACTTGATGTAAGCATGTTGAAAGCGGCACATGAACCTGTTACGAAAGATTTACTCGAAGAGGCGGAACGCAGGCAGGGAGTTTATGTTGAAAAAGACGATATTGTCCTCATCAGAGCCTGGGGGAAATCATGGGGGGAAGAAGGCTTTTTTGAAGCGCAGGCCTTAGATGATAGTGTGGCCCAATGGTTTATTGAAAAGCAAATACATATCGTAGGGGTGGATTTGCCCAATGCCGATTTGTTCCAGGGTTCAGGAAGTGGTATTCATCAAAAATTACTAAACAATGACATATATATCGTTGAAAATCTAGTGAATCTAGAAAAATTGCCTAAGCATTCTCGCTTTCTTTTTTTCGGGATCCCGTTAAAACTAAAAAATGCAACAGCCTCACCTATTAGAGCACTATCGATACTTGACTCTCAATTAATTTAAAGAGGTGCATACGAATGAGCGAAGGATTAACGTATTTCAAAGAAGTGTATGATGTGGTACCAGGCTGGGTGCAAAAAATGCACGATTATAGCCCCAATGCACTTGACCACTATACCAACTTACGCAGTAACATTATGGAAGAGGGAGCCTTAACGAAGAAGGAGAAAGATATATTACTAGTAGGCATGAATGCTGCGAGGTTGTATGAGCGCAGCATGGTTTATCATACAAAAGGGGCAATGGATGGTGGAGCAACGTTACCGGAACTTGTGGAGTACCTAATTGTTCCATATTTATATAATGGAACTGAGGCATTAAAAATGGGAATAAAGTCTTTGGAATATGCCCTTTCACTTAAAGGCATTCCATATCCCGAAGTAAGTGGTAATCAAGAGACAGCAGAAGAAATCCTGCTTTATATGATGGAGCTATTAGGTGATGAGGAGACGGAATACGTATCGAATGTTTTGAGTCTGGTTAGATTTGGAGACCAAAACTCCCTCAAAAATTATATATTGAGTGATTCAGTTGTTTCAAAAAAGCTAAAACATATCCTGATGACAGGGATTTTCATTACAGAATTAAAAGGGAAACAAGTAGAAGAATGGATGGAAGCGGCAAGAGAAAATGGAGCATCCGAAGAACAATTAGCGGATGTGGGATTTATTTGCTTATTGACTGCTGGAATCCCTGCTTGGTTTGAAGCTAGTGATTCATTAATTGAAAAAAAGTAACAGGATTGGTGGAGAAAAACATGACGAAAGTACATCAAGATATAGAAGCAGCTTTATCTTGTGTGAAGAATGGTCACACCTTAATGGTGGGTGGGTTTGGCTTGATTGGTGCCCCTCTTACATTAATTGATGGGTTGACCAAAAAGGATGTAGCAGGATTAACAGTCATCAGTAACAACTTAGGCGAAAAAGGGAAAGGATTGGGTATTCTCCTAAGCCAAAAGAAAATAAAAAAAGCAATCGGTTCGTATTTTACAAGCAATCGTGAAGTGGGCGAATTTTATCAAAGAGGTGACATTGACTTAGAGCTATTACCACAGGGGACATTAGCAGAATCCATGCGTGCTGGTGGTGCCGGCATAGGCGGTTATTATACGAAAACGAGTGTCGGGACCGATTTAGCAAAAGGCAAAGAAGAAAGGGAAATAAATGGGGTTACATATATTTTTGAACCTGCCATAAGAGCAAATGTAGCTTTGATCAGGGCCTGGAAGGCAGATACGCTTGGTAATCTTGTTTATTATAAAACGGCTCGAAATTTTAATCCGGTTATGGCAACAGCCGCGGATGTCGTAATTGTAGAAGTGGATGAAATTGTTGAACCTGGTGAACTCCCGCCAGAGGAGATTGTAACACCGCATCTATTCGTCGATGGAATTATTAAAGCAACGAAAATCCTGACGAAGGAAGGTGTCATAGATTATGAGTGATAAAGAACAAATGCAAAATTTGATAGCTAGACGAGCGGCAAAAGAATTGGCGGGTCCAAGTATAGTGAACCTTGGAATAGGTATTCCTACCTTGGTTTCAAAATATATTGATGACGAAAATGTTTTTTTTCATACGGAAAATGGATTATTGGGAGTTGCTGATGTAGAGGAGGATAAAATCGATCCCAATTTAGTTAATGCAGGCAAGTTGCCAGTAGGGGAATCGATTGGTGCATCATTCTTTAATAGTGCAGAATCGTTTGCCATGATCCGTGGAGGACACATTGATGTTGCTATCTTGGGTGTTTTGCAGGTAGGTCAGAACGGGGAAATTGCAAATTGGGCCGTACCTGGGAAAAATATCATGGGTGTTGGAGGAGCGATGGACCTGTTAGTGGGTGCCAAAAAAGTGATTGTGACAATGACACATACAAATAAGGAAGGGATAAGTAAGATTTTAAGAGAATGCACCTATCCCATTACATCAACTAGAAGTGTTGACATGATTATCACGGAGTTAGCTGTCTTTGAAGTTGTTGAAAAACAGTTGAAACTAATTGAATTAATGCCAGGTGTAAGTATCGAAGAAGTAAGAGCAAAAACAGAAGCGGATTTTATCTATTAAATTTTAAAAGGTGGATTAAATGAAAATACGTTCAGTTGATGTATACATTATTGATTTACCCACAATTCGTCCTCATCAGCTTGCCATGCATACGATTGTGGAACAAACAATCATACTTGCACGTGTCATGGATGAAGAGGGAGCGGAAGGATGGGCAGAAGTTGCAACAATAGGTGGTGCTTCATATGGTGAGGGAACTCCTGAGGCGATAAAAGTGAATATTGATAAATATATTACACCCCTTATTATTGGGAAAAATCCAGTCCATTATGACAAAATCATGCATGAAGTTTCTTTACATGTTAGAGGAAATAACTTCGCAAAGGCTGTTGTTGAATCGGCAATGATAGATTTAGTGGCTAGAAGGAGAAACATCCCTGCCTATGAATTATTCGGAGGGCAGATTCATAAATCATTACCGGTAGCTTGGACATTAGCAAGTGGAGATACGTATAAAGATATCGAAGAAGCGAAAGAATCCTTACACCAAAAACGTCATAATATCTTTAAATTGAAAATTGGCAAAGGTAATCCATATAAAAATGTGGAGCATGTATTGAAAATTATGGAAGCCGTAGGTGATCAAGCACGCATTACGGTTGATGTTAATCAAGCATGGGATGAAACAACGGCTACGTATTGCATTGAAGCTTTACAGGAAGGTGGGGTCTCCATGGTCGAACAACCGCTGCCAGCATGGGATAATGAAGGGATGTCAAGATTGACCGATCGTTTTAAGGTTCCGATCATGGCTGATGAATCCCTAAATACGGTTCAAGATTCTTTCCAAATAGCCAAACATAGAGCAGGTAATTCATTTGCTTTGAAAGTATGTAAGCATGGTGGAATGACTCAAACGAAAAAAGTGGCTGCAATTGCTGAAGGTGTTGGTTTTGGTTTGTATGGTGGAACGATGATTGAATCCTCATTAGGAACAGCTATTTGTGCACAACTTTATTCAACCATTCCCAAGTTTGAATTCGGTACTGAATTATTTGGACCGTTACTATTCAAAGATAATATAACGGTAAACCAAATTGAATATGAGAATTTTGAAATAATCATTCCGGATGGACCAGGATTTGGTATGGAAATAGATAAAGAAAAAGTAAAACATTTTTCAAGAGCGTTATTTGTAATATAAACTAGGAAGGGGGAATATGGAACCCTAACTAGTTAATGCAAGTTATCTTGAGAGGATGTAGTTTTATGGGACAACCAACACTATTAATTACGGCGTATGCAAAGGCACCACAGAATACGAGTATGTACGAAAATTATAAATACGCTGGTATGGTACTTGAAATCCATAAAGAAAGTCACATTATTATTAATGCAGAATTCACTTTTTTAACAACTTTGGCACAGGACTTTTTTAAGAGAATGATAGTTGGATTCAATTTTAGTAAGGATATTGATTCGTTAATAGAAAATATAAAAACCGACTTTTTAGCGCCATCACAGCAGTCAGTGATTGTTGCTTTAAAAATAGCACATCAAAGATATAAAGATAGTTTAGAAGTAAATAATGCTAATACTCGGGGGAAAGAAAATTGACCAATGTAGTTATTATTGACTCGGTTCGCACCGCCATTGGAAAATTAGGGGGATCATTAGAAAATGTTCCTGCTGATTTTCTAGCAGCAACTGTCCTTGATGAAGTTGTAAAGAGAGCGGATATTCCAAAAGAGATTATTGATGAAGTAATAATGGGCCAAGCGAAACAAAGTTCTGACGCATCAAATTTAGCGAGAATTGCTTCACTCCGTGCAGGTTTTCCGGTGGAAGTACCAGGTTATACTGTTCATCGACAATGTGGGTCTGGTATTCAAGCAATAAATTCAGCTAGTCAACAAATTCAAAGTGGTTTAGGAAAGATACTCATTGCAGGTGGAGCAGAATCAATGAGTACAGCTCCGTATTATATGAGAAATATTCGGTTTGGATTGAAATCAGGTAATGGGCAGTTATTAGACCCAAATACTGAAAGTCAGCCAGGTTCACAACCTATTGAAGACTACGGAATGTTAACAATGGGAATGACAGCAGAAAATTTAGTGGAAAAGTATTCTATTTCAAGAAAGGAACAGGACGAATTTGCCTTAAGAAGTCAAGAAAATGCAAGACGGGCTATTACTAATGAAATATTTTCGAAGGAAATCGTTCCCTATCAACTTAAAACGAAAAAGGGTGTAACCGAGTTTAAATTGGATGAGCATCCAAGGGAAACCAGTCTAGAAAAATTAGCTCAGTTAAAACCAGTTTTCAAAAAAAATGGAACGGTAACTGCTGGAAATAGCAGTGGAAGAAATGATGGTGCATCTGCTCTCTTACTTATGTCAGAGGATGAAGCCATGAGACTTGGGAAAGAACCAAAAGCAAAAATAGTAGCACAAGCAGCTGCAGGTGTATCACCGAATTTCATGGGGATAGGACCAGTGAACTCTACCTTGAAAGCGCTTCAAATGTCAGGCTTGAAATTGGATGATATTGATTTGATCGAATTGAACGAAGCCTTTTCTGCTCAAGCTTTGGCAGTAATAAAAGAATTGAAGCTTGATATGAATAAGGTGAATCCTAACGGTGGTGCTATTGCGATGGGGCATCCAATTGGTGCCACAGGTGCGATTTTAGCAACGAAAGCGATACACGAGTTAGAACGAACGGGAAAAAGATATGGGCTCATCACTTTATGCATCGCAGGTGGGCTAGGAATCACAACAATCATTCAAAATACTCAGATATAAACTAACATTAATATAAAAACTTATAAAAATTGGAGGAAGTATATATGAAGAATCAAAAAGTAATCGATGTTTATAATGGATTGGTAGTTAAATTTAAGGAATTAGTTAGTGAATATGAAATTGATCATAATGAATATCAAGCTCTTGTTGATTGGATGGATCAATTAGGCAGGTCAGGGGAAATTCCGTTGTTTATGGATGTTTTCTTTGAAACTCATGCACTTCAAGAAATGTATAAAAGCGTCAAAGGAACTGAACCAACTATTCTAGGGCCTTATTACATTGAAAATACGCCAGTCGTTCAAAATCCAGGAGTATTGCCACAACGTGAAAATGAACCAGGTGACTCCCTTTACTTTTCAGGATCTGTGAAAGATGTAAATGGAAATCCGTTGGCAAATACAAAAATCGATATGTGGCAGGCAGATGCAAATGGTGAATACTCATACTTCGCTGAAGGTATTCCAGATAATAATTTACGTGGTGTTTTTTATACAGATGCGAATGGTAATTTTGAAATTAAAACGGTTGTACCGGGTAATTATTCAATTCCAACAGATGGACCTTCTGGTCAGTTCTTAAAGTGGATTGATCACCATTCATATCGTCCAGCACATTTGCACCTGTTATTCCAACCGGAAAATGGTGATAGATTAGTAACACAAATTTATTTTGAAGGCGATAAATATTTAGAAAATGATGTTGCACAAGGTGTTCGCGGAAGCTTAATTACGAAGTTAGATAAACATTCCGGTGCAGAAAAAGGAGTGAAAAATGCTTATTTTACGGCTCATTTAGATTTTGAACTTAGATTACAAGACAAACCTGTTTTCAATAAAGCTATCGTGAACAACTAATCAATCGTAAGAATAGGCAGGCAAAGAATCTCGAAAAAAAGGTTAGTAAATATACCTATGAATCCAACGAAAGTGCCTAAGTGGGTACTGAAAATGAAAGAAGTTTGCTAATGAAACAACTCCACTCTTCACTATCTGATTTTTCCGATATTTTCCGAGCTCCTATATTGGAACTCGGAAAATACATTGAAAACAGATATTTTTAAAAAGGATGGGAGGCGGAACATGCGTAGTGTAGTTGCAACGGATATTATTGCTGTCAGTGAATTTAACCGCTTTCATTTACTTGTTTTTCTTTGGTGTTTTTATGCCATAGCTTTCGACGGGTATGATATTGCGATGTATGGTGTGGGTTTGCCATGGATGACCGATGAGTGGGATTAAACTATAGGCAGGATTGGCTCAATTCTCGCTCCTACTATAATTGCCTTTCTTCTGTCAACAGGCATGAATCCTAAGGTGGCTTTTGCTACATTTGCCCTACCAAGTATCATCGCAGCGATCGGTTATATTCTGGTACAAGAAAAACATGGATCTTTTGACAGGGTAGTCAAGGAGGATAATGAAGAGGTAGAATCAGAGAAGACTGTAACGATCTAAATAAATGATTCACAATTCTGAATACAATCCCTTGTATGTGTACTTTGCAACAAGGGGAGCTGATATTGCAGGAAATATACAAGCATTTAAATAGTAGAACGATGTACTAGAACGATGTACTAACGAGAGCAGTAGGTTAGGGGGAAAAATATTGAGCTCAGAATTAAAGGCAATAATAGAAGATCGCACTTCGGAACTGACAACGGACAGATCAAAAAAAGGAAAAACGAAAACTGTTCGATGGTTTATCTTATTTCTAATTGCTTTAGTCACTTGTATTAATTACATCGACCGTGCCATCATTTCGCTTGCGGCTCCGAATATTCAAGCCGATTTACATATAGATCCGGCTTTGATGGGAATCATATTTTCCGTATTCGGCTGGAGTTATACCTTCACCATGCTATTTAGCGGCTACTTTCTTGATAGATTTGGTCCAAGAAAGGTATATGCGGTTTCCCTCATATTTTGGTCTGTGTTTACATTCTTGGTAGGAACCGCGAAAAGTATATCGTCACTGATTTCATATCGAATAGGGCTGGGTGCCTTTGAATCTCCCTCCATACCTACTAATGCCTGGTGTGTATCCGAGTGGTTTCCGAAAAAAGAACGGGCTACTGCAGTCGGGATTTATACGGGAACCCAATATATAGGGTTGGCCTTCCTGACTCCAGTTTTTACTTGGATTATCATATCCTTTGGGTGGAATTACCTTTTTTATATCGCTGGAATTATAGGGATTCTAATTGGATTGGTTTGGTATGGATTCTATCGCAACCCTAGGGAACATAAGCGTATTTCCCAAGAGGAGCTAGATTATATCAGAGAAGGCGGAGGAATGATCGGTACCGAAGAGCAGCATCCTTTTTCTTGGAAACGAATTGGTCAACTGCTAAAACACCGTCAAATTTGGGGAATGTTCATCGGACAATTTTCCATTCAAACTACTTTGTTTTTCTTTATGACTTGGTTTCCCTCCTATTTGATTGATGAAAAGGGAATGACGATGTTAAAGACCGGAATTTATGCAAGTATCCCATACATTGTAGCGATACTGGGAACTCTTATTGGCGGCCGATGTTCCGATTGGATGATAATACGCGGGTTATCAACCGGAATGGCACGTAAACTGCCCATTATTATCGGATTGTTACTTTCTTGTTTGATCCTCGGGGGGAATTATACGAATTCACCAAACATAGTCATCACCTTTATGGCAATAGCATTCTTCGGACAGGGGATGGCCTCAACTGTCACCGGTGCCCTTTTAGCTGATATTGCCCCGAAAGGCATGGTAGGCCTAACGGGTTCCTCACTATATTTTGTAGCCAACATTGGCGGGGCATTATCTCCGTTAATCGTCGGTTTAATCATTAGTATGACACATTCTTATGCAGCAGCGCTAACCTTCATATCCGTAGTGGCCCTGATTGGCGCTTTTGCGTATATCTTCCTACTCGGAAAAGTCCAGCGCATAGAAATCACGGAATGAAAAAATAAAAGGAGAAAGGCGGAATTACATTGAAACTGAGTTTATGTACTACAGGATTTAAAGAATGGGATATAGAGGAAATAATAAATTGGCTGCTTCCATTGCAAGCGGATGTTAAAGGACTTGAATTATGGAATAAACATATCGAACGTTTTCAGGAGAAGCACGGACCACTGGACAAATTAGTCCAATTACTTGAAAACAATGATTTACAAATACCTTCCATTAGTGGATATACGACTTTTTCAAAACTCTGGAACCAAGAAGAACATCAAAACGAAATCAATCAAGCAAGAAAATTGTTGGATATGGCTCATCAATTAAACTGCCCATTAATACGGACGTTCGCAGGGCATATAGCATCTAGGAATGCCTCACCAGAGCAATGGTCGGAAACGGCTACCGAATTAAATAAATTAGGGCAAATGGCTGATCTCTATGGAGTGGATGTAGCAATAGAAATTCACTATGACTCCTTTGCAGATAACCTCGAAGCCATTCATAAGCTTTTAGAAGATATCAACCATCCACGGATAAAACTGATTTTCGATGGTGCTAACTTATACGTTGATCAATTAAATCCGAAGGAGGTATTGGAATCCATTTTCCCCCATATAAGCCATGTACATTTAAAAAATTATCATTACAATCATAAAGAGCGTTATAAAAACAAACCAGCACCCATTTTTAGTGGAGATGTCGACAATGTGAACTTACTGGAAGAATTGAGAAAGAGCAATTATGCAGGCTTTGTTTCTTTGGAATATTTTGGTCAGGAAGGAATGCCTAACTTGCTTGCCTCATTGGAACAATGGAAACAACAACTGACATTTTGATTCAATGTATTTTAGGTATCTACTCGTTGGTTAGATAATTACTTGTATTGGTTCCGATTTCTTCAATTAAATAAGAAATTGCCATACGAAGAACAGATAACTTCTTTGTTGTTAGGGTATTGTAGGAAATCAAACTATTCAACAGTAGAAGAGTTAAGAATTGCATAAGATAAGACCTCATTTTGAGGTCTTAATTAGTCATTATCAAGGTCTTTATCAAGGAAGGAAGGCTTCTTTTCTTCTTTGATTCCTAATTTCGCCTTTATCTCTGATAAATCTCTTATTATGGTCTGTGTATTTAACCAAGCTGCAATGGAAGCAAAAATAGCCAAAACTAATACAATTATGATTAAAACATTAACCACCAATATCCCCACCTCAATAAATGTCTGGTTTTTACTAATCTTCCTATAAAACGATAGACGATATTAAAAAATATGTCTAAAACCACAATGTTTTAGAAAGGCTGTTTTCGTATAGATTGTTGTTTTTTCCACATTCTAATTGACCGTTGATATAATCCGTTTTATAGGAGGCGTTTAGTTATGTGGGAAAATGTATACGAAGGTTTCAACGAATTAACTAAGTCACAGCAAATGAGTTTATTTGAGGCATTAAAACAAGTTTTGTTTCCAGAAGAAACTAATAGAAAAGTCAAATCTATTAATAATACTTTGGTCTGAATATTGCACAAAATATTCTTTTTTCAACTTTTAGCCTCCTTCAAGGTCTAATCCTTTTAAACCCTTACTATTACGTTATGCAGCAATTGTCTCCGTTAATGAAAAAGTACTTTATTCTACAATCCGGCTCGTTTGTTTATTAAAATCACTTATATTTTACCATAAAAATGCAAGTGATTTGTTTTTATCCTGAGAGCAACAATCTTTTAGAAAACAGCCTTTAGAATATAGGCTTTCATTTTAAGAGCAAGATATACCAAAAATGCAGTCGAATATATTAGTATAAGAGGGGACACATTTACGAGGTTGATAAGGAGGGTGATTATGCAAAATCATGAGCTGGAACAAGTCATAAAAAATGCAGATAGGGCAATAAATAACGAGGACTTTGATCATTTAATGGATTTCTATTCAGAGGATGCAACTTTAGTTGTCAAACCTGGAACAATCGCAAAAGGCAAAGAAGAAATACGACGGGCATTTGTTTCTATTGCTGATTACTTTAATCATAGTTTAATCGTCAATCAAGAAAAGATGGCAATCATCGAAACGGGTGATACGGCATTGGTTGTGGCAAAAGCCCAGCTTAGTGCCAATCAAAAGAATGATTCCAAGTTCTCCATGGAAAGAACCGCGACATATGTATTTAAAAAAGATTCCATAGGTACATGGCGTTGCATAATCGACAACTCTTATGGTACTGAAATAATTGAAGAATTAAAGTAATGAGTGAAAGCCGCCGTATTAGGTGGCTTTTTCTTTAGAGATGACAAGGAAGTGATTAGTGTCGAAGCGGGAAGCTTTAAGCCTTTCCTTCAAAGTTCTCTAATTCCAAGAAATAAGTTGATCTAGTTAAAACTAGTGTAGAGATTGTATCGAATGATCTAAATGGATTTGCTAGATTAATTGGTAAAGAAGCATGTTACGAAGGCTTTTTTCTGCAACATGCTTTTAATCCTTTAAAGGACCATAACTGATGACACAACGCTTGCCACTTTTTTATCATTTTGAAATAATTCAGCGAGTACATAAGCTGTTTTTTTTCCGATTCGATCTACTTTTGCTTCAACATGTACGTCTCCTAATCCTACTGGCCGATGAAAGGTAGTATGTAAATCAATTGATGCGAAGGATTGTCCGATACTTAATTTTGAAGATATAGCATAAGCCATTATAATATCTGCGGCCGAAGTGACAAAACCACCCATTGCTACACCGTTACCGTTAATAAACTTTTCATCTACTTTCCATACACCTCTTGCTATTCCATCCTCTGCATAATTTGCTTCAATCTGTAACGTTAGATCACAATTCGGAGGTTGTTTCCCCTCCGTTATAACTTGTAAAAGTTCGTGTCCTTTAAGTGATTTCCCCATTAAATTGCCCCCTTTGAATAAGTTGAAACTATAATACAAAATATTCTAACATATATATTTATTTTACATGTCAATGAAGTTGTTAACTTTACAAAAAAAGTAAATGAAAAATGAAGGAGTGAAGGGATTTCTGAAATCAACTGGAATGTTCTTTGAGGATTTGTAAAATATGCCCGTTGATATCCGCTCCAGGTACGCGCTTTTCGCGAGAGTCTCGAACACCCGCTCCAATCAAAATTGTTTAAAAATTCAGACAGAAACCCTTTTGTCTAAAAAAGGGGGTGAATGGTCTCATCTCGAACGATGATTTAAAACAACACTAGATTACCCTTCATCTTTTTTTTACTTTTTAATATGGATGAAACCTTCATTGGATTGAAGAAATTTGCGACACTCCTGCCGAATAACTGGCTTGGCAGACAGTCGGCGGAAAGGGAGCGAGAGTCTGAATACAACTGGAATGTAAAATAAAAAACTGTAGCAAAATGGCTTTTCTTCGAATTTGTCTAAAGTCTACCTTGTTATAGTCTTTTTTTTGCTGCTTAAATTTGAAATTAATAATTATCAAAAGAATCAAAAAAATCCTTCTTTTTCTAATTTAATTATGATAGTGTATAAATTAAAGAAGGATTACCTTCACCATTTTCTTATAAAGAAGTATTTAATTCATCAGAGAGGGGTTATATTTTGGAACATCTTCCTTTTAAATTATTAGTAAAGGAAAAATTCGACCATTTATCGGCAGGTCAAAAAAAAGTTGCCGCCTACTTGATAGAAAATTTGGATGAAGCCGCCTTTAAAACGGCGTTTCAAATTGGGCGGAAAGCAGAGGTTAGTGAAACGACGGTCATTCGGTTTTCCTATTCATTAGGATTTGAAGGGTTTAGTAAAATGCAGGACAGAATTCAAAAACAGCTCCTGCATCAAAATCAACTTGACATACCTGATGGGGATACCATTCTCCCTATTGATGACATGCAAGATCCATTTACCAAAGTGATAGAAAACGAAGTTCATATTTTAAGACATCTATTAGATCATACGAATGTTCAGGATATATGGAAGGCAGTCGATGTCCTGATACAGGCTGATCAAATATTAATTGCCGGGCATCGGATTTCCCATGCCGCCGCTTATTGGTTCTCCTATACGTTAAGTTCATTAAGGGAAAATGTAAGTTTATGTTCACCAACAGGTGACTTCTATGAAAAGTTTTGTAATCTCACTAACAAGTCTGTAATAGTAGTTTTTTCCTTTCCAAGATATGCGAATGAAATATTAAAAGTTGCAGAGTGCGCAAAAGAACATGGGGTTTGTTTAATCGTGGTTACAGACCGCCTCCTGTCACCTGTTGGCCGTATCTCTGATATTGCCCTGACAACTGAAGAAAATGCAGAAACAGGAACCAATTCGATTGCTTCCGTTATTAGCTTATTGGACTTGGTTATTGCAGGCATCCATGAAAAAGACGCAAAAAGGATTCATACCCATCAGCAAAAATTAGAAAGGCTATATTCAAACTATGAAGTGTTTAATGAATGATTTTTTAATCACGTTAACATTCATGTAAAGGAGGTGAATCATCATGAACCCGATTCAATATATTGAACAGCATCAAGAATTATTGATAAAGTCCTACCTTGACCTTCACTCATTGGCTGAGCCAAGCTGGCAGGAGGAACGAACGTCTGACTACATAGTAAAATGTCTTAAAAAAGCGGGCTTAACCCTGAAAACATTTCACAGCCATTATGGAATCATCGCTGAGATTCCAGGCCACTCAACAAAGGTTGTGGCATTGAGGGCTGATATGGATGCGCTTGTTCAGGAGGTAGATGGAGTGGTAAAGGCCAATCATTCATGTGGACACGATGCACATAGCACAATGGTTCTATATACAGCGTTGGCCATTGCCTCCAGCGGAATGCGGCCTAAACACACTCTCCGTTTTATATTTCAGCCTGCTGAAGAAAAAGGAGAAGGCGCTCTTCAAATGATCAATGATGGCGTATTGGAGAATGTTACATACTTATTCGGGGTACATGTAAGACCCAGTACGGAGGTTCCTTATATGAAAGCTTCCCCCGTCATTGTCCATGGCTCCGCCGTAACAATAAGGGGAACAATCAAAGGGATTCAGGCCCATGCATCCCGTCCGCAAGATGGAATAAATGCAATTGAGGCAGCAGCTTTGCTTGTCCAAAAAATACAGCAGCTTAACCTGGAAACCGAAATTCCGTATTCCGTCAAAATGACTCAAATTCAAACAAACAACAAAGCATCAAACGTCATCCCGGAAACTGCTGTCTTTGCAATTGACGCCAGAGCTCAGTCAAATGATGTAATGAATGAACTAAATAGCTTAACAAAGGAAGCTATTGACCAGACAATGGTGCAAACTGGTACATCCATCTCCTGGTCTGCGGAAGAATTTGTCCCAGCAGCGACCATGCATGAAAAAGCCATAAAGCTGGCTGAAATCGCAATAGGAGATATCATTGGGACGGAAAATGTCGTTCCAGTTTGTGTTTCTCAAGGTGGAGAGGATTTTCATTTTTATACAGCCCAAAATCCTGATATAACAGCAACAATGATTGGATTAGGCTGCGATTTAACTCCTGGTCTGCACCATCCCGATATGAAATTTAATTTACAAGCCCTTATTTATGGAACGAAAATATTAATTAACACAGTAATACTGGCGGCGGAAGAAGAGAATTTTTCACTATAAAAATCTAATGAAGAGGTGTTTCATGAAAAATACCGCACTCGCATCACAAACAGATGTCCAAGCAGCTTCTGATGGAAAACAACTGGAGCGCAAGCTCAAACCAAGGCATCTTTCCATGATTGCAATCGGCGGAACCATTGGAACGGGACTATTTTTAGCGAGCGGTTCCATCATAAATACTGCGGGGCCTGGAGGAGCTATAGCTGCGTATATAATTGCCGGGATCATGGTTTTCTTTCTGATGACAAGCTTAGCGGAAATGGCCGCCTTTATTCCTATTACAGGCTCATTTAGCACCTATACATCAAGGTTTGTCGATCCGGCTTTGGGATTTGCGATCGGATGGAACTATTGGTATAACAATGCAATCGTAGTCGCACTGGAATTAGCAGCTTCCTCCCTGATTATGAAATTTTGGCTGCCTTCTGTCCCGGGCATCATTTGGAGCGCATTATTTCTTGCGATCATATTTGGCCTGAATATTTTATCGGTAAAAGGGTATGGAGAATCAGAATTCTGGTTTGCCATTATCAAGGTTTTGACGATTATCATTTTTATTGCAGTAGGATTATTAATGATTTTTGGAATAATGGGCGGTCATGCTGTAGGTTTTGAAAATTTCACCAAAGGGGAAGCGCCGTTTAATGGTGGCTTTTTATCCATTATTAGTGTCTTTATGGTGGTTGGATTTGCTTTTCAAGGCACCGAGTTAGTAGGAATTGCAGCCGGGGAGAGTGAAAACCCGAGAAAAAATATTCCCAAGGCTATTAAGCAAATCTTCTGGAGACTCCTCTTGTTTTATGTATTAGCGATCATTGTGATTGGATTTTTAATCAGCTATAACGATCCGCGTTTGTTAAGCTCGGATATTGAAGATATTGCGGTAAGTCCCTTCACTCTAGTTTTTCAAAACGCAGGGCTTGCCATCGCTGCCTCCGTTATGAATGTGGTCATTCTTACTTCTGTTCTTTCAGCAGGCAATTCCGCCATGTACGGAGCTTCTCGTGTCCTTTGGGTGCTGGCGAAAGAAGGAAAAGCCCCTTCGTTTCTAAAAAAAGTGAATGCAGGCGGCATTCCAGTGAACGCTGTGTATTTTTCTACCATCGTTGGGATGGCAGCTTTTCTAACCTCTCTTTTCGGTGAAGGCACTATTTATACCTGGTTATTAAATGCTGCAGGATTATCCGGCTTTATATCCTGGTTAGGAATTTCGATTACACATTTTCGTTTCCGGAAGGCGTTTATTGCACAAGGAAGAGATTTGAAAGATTTGCCTTATGTATCAAAATGGTATCCATTCGGTCCGATATTAGCCACAATTTTATGTGCTACGGCTATCCTGGGACAAAATTACTCTGCTTTTTTCGGCCCTGAGATTGACTGGTATGGAATATTAATTTCTTATATCGGGCTTCCTTTATTTCTCCTGGCTTTTCTAGGCTATAAAATCGTAAAGAGAACAAAAATGATTCCATTGCAAGAAGCTGATTTCAGTAATCAGGAATGATTTCTTTGTCAAAAAGATAGGGAAGTCCGACATTTTATATTAAATAAGGGGTAAAGTGCCTAGCCCGACAAGCGAACAGCCGTTTAACTAACTTGACCAGCTTATGGTTGTTGGCAATCAAGGCGCTTAGGATTTTCTTAGGAGGTTGACCATGACGAAAACACAGGAAATTGTAATTCGTTCCCTTCATCGAATGGAAGAACTTGAGGACGTAAGAAAGCTAGAATCTAACATTTGGGGGGATACTGATTCAATCCCCTCACACCAAACTATAACAGCAGTGAAAAACGGTGGTTTGGTTTTAGGAGCTTATTGCGAGGATCAGCTGATTGGATTTCAATACAGCTTTCCGGGTTTCAATGGTAAATCAGCCTATCTTTGTTCACATATTCTAGGCATAGATGGGCAATTTCGCAACAAAGGAATAGGGGAGAAGCTAAAACTAGCACAACGTGAAGAAGCGATAAAGCTCGGCTATTCCCTTATTACCTGGACATACGATCCCTTAGAAAGTATTAATGGGTATTTAAATATAGGCAAGCTTGGTGGGGTCTGTTCTACATATATCCCAAACTGCTATGGTGAAATGGAAGATCTATTAAACAGTGGAATTCCTTCTGACCGCTTTCTTGTCGAATGGCATATTGGCAAGAAGGAGACAACGGATTCTAGAGGACGGGGAATCGCGCAGGACTATATGATAGAGAACTCGCTGATTCAATGGGATACCATTGAAAAGGGCTTGCCGGTTCCTACTGTCACTCTTCCGCTGCCTGAACAAGAATGTGATATAGCTTTTGTGGCCATTCCAAAAGATTTCCGAACAATACGAGACACAAATATTCAAGCGGCCAATGAATGGCGAATGAAAACCAGGGACATTTTTACCGATTTATTTCAGCAAGGATGGCAGGTAATAGATTTTATAAAGAATCCCATGACGGAAATTCCCATTCAATTTTATGTGCTCTCAAGGAAATAATCCTGTAAGAGTTTTTATAAAGTAATATCAGGATGCTGTTTGCATGTAATAAAAAAATGGTAGGACTGCTATTTTAACAGTTTTATCAACAAAGGAGATCTCCCAGTGAAAATTAAACAAGTTATTTTAAGGCATCTGAAGCTTGATTTGCTTGAACCTTTTACAACTAGCTTTGGGACGGAATACGATAGGGATTTTATCCTTGTAGAAGCCCAAAGCGATGACGGCATTTCCGGATGGGCAGAATCTGTTGCGATGCTCGACCCTCTTTATAATGAAGAGACTTTAAAAACAAACTGGCATATACTCGAAGATTATTTAATTCCAATAATCCTAAAAAACGAAATCCAGCATCCTGATGAAATCTCTGAAAAATATTTCAAGCATATTCGCGGCAATTACATGGCAAAAGCTGCTATAGAGGGTGCAGTTTGGGATCTATATGCGAAAAAGCAAAATGCTTCTCTTGCGAGTGCGTTAGGTGGAATAAAAAAGAAAATTGAAGTGGGGGTGAGCATTGGAATAAAGGACTCGATTGATTCGACTCTGGATATGATTGAAACTTGTCTCGGAGAAGGCTATAAACGGTTTAAACTTAAAATCAAACCGGGCTGGGATGTTGAATTAATAGACAAGGTCCGAAAAGTATATCCTGAAATTCCTCTAATGGCAGATGCAAATTCAGCTTATACCTTACAAGATATAGACCGGTTATCCGCCTTGGATGATTTTAATTTAATGATGATTGAACAACCGCTTGCCTATAACGATATCATTGACCATGCAGATTTACAGTCAAGGTTAAAAACACCTATTTGCCTGGATGAAAGCATTCACTCATTGGAAGATGCTAGAAAAGCTATTAAATTAGGAAGTTGTAAAATTATTAATATTAAGATTGGCCGAGTCGGGGGCTTGACTGAAGCTAAGAAAATTCATGATTTATGTCTTAAACATGAAATTCCACTATGGTGTGGGGGGATGCTGGAATCAGGAATAGGAAGAGCGCATAATATTGCCATCACTTCCCTGCCAAACTTTACCCTTCCTGGGGATACCGCAGCTTCCTCCCTCTACTGGGCAGAAGATATTATTGAACCTGAAGTTACGGTAGACAACGGAATGATCATGGTTCCAGAATTGCCCGGAATTGGCTATGAACCAAGTTTGGAAAAAATCAATAAATATACTATACACAGTCAAACATATAATTTGAGTTAGAATAGAGTTGAAAGAAACGCATAGGGTAGTTCCTTGTTTCAATATCTATTTTCCTTACATAAAGGCATGATTCCTAAAAAAAGGAGCATGTCTTTTTTGAACACAAGCATGAAGTACTGGAAATGCTATGACAAAGGTAGAGTCTGCGGCCAATCTGCCAACCCAACTACTAGAAATAGAATGGCTGGCGAAAAAAACTAAGTAAAGACTGCTATTCCAAAAATTTTGAGTCATAGATTGAGATTAAATGTGATGGAACCCCTTAACATCAAAATAATGATGCAAAAAAGTCAGTTTCAACGTTCATTCATGTGAGAAAAGAGTATGCGAACGTTTACGAACATACATTTCCTTAAACAAAAAAATAAGGGATTTTCCCTCCTATTCCCACGATTAATTGAACATTATCTACAATCCATTTACCAATCAAAAAATTAATATTAATTAGATTTGCTACCATTTTTTAATTTCCTTTATCCAAGCTTCGTATGAAGTGATTTGGATCAAGGGTTATTAGATACACTTAAGCTTTTCTTATATACTTTAAAAAGTTATCATAATAGAGTCTTTGTACATGGTATATATACACATTTATGATACGAAACTGTATGTATAGAAAAAAGGGGTGAGGCGATGCGAAAATTACATATTATCTGTGCCGTTATAACCGTCTTCCTTTTCTTTTTTGGCTGTTTCTTTCCTTTAGCAGTGAGTTCGGAAGCCCAAAAAGTGATACGGGTTGCAGGGGATAATAACTTTCCACCTTTCGAATACTTGAGCGATTCGGGCGTTTATACTGGTTTTAATGTGGATATCATGAACGCCATTTCTATCGAGACTGGCATTAGATTCGAATACTATCCTATGCCGTGGAACGAGGCAGTACAAGCTATGCGCTCGGGAAGAGTGGATGCGATTCAAGGTATGAAGTACAATCAGGAACGTGAAGAGATTTATGATTTTTCTGATCCGTATTTCACAAGTTCACAAGGAATTTTTGTGTTGAAAGATAACATGTATATCCGAAAAATCGAAGATCTAAAAGGCCGGAAAGTAGCCGTACAAAAAGGTGATGTTGCACGCGGTTTATTAAGCAAAGTCGATCGTTTGCAATTGGTGGAAACGAACAATCAACAAGAAGCCGTTCAGTCGTTGATCGACGGAAAAGTGGATGCTTTCATTGGAAATCGGATTACGGGTCAATATTTTCTACAGAAAAATGAGCAGCAATCACTTATTAAGATTGTCGGTGAGTCACTTGACACCACAAATTATGCTGTAGCTGTGATGCCGAAAAACAAAGATTTGCTGAAATTATTCGATCAGGGAATTTCTCAAATCAAGAAAGATGGAACGTATGAAAAGATAGAGAAAAAGTGGTTCGGGGAGTATATCCTGCCGAATACTCAACGATTACGCAAAACCATGTTGTATTTGGAAATTGGTCTTTTTCTAACCTTCATTGTGATTACTCTCATCTTATGGTGGAATCTCAGTCTTAAACGAGAAGTCGCTAAGCGAACCGAGCAAATTGAGTACGTGAATAAAGACTTGGAAGAGAAGATGCTGCTCCTTGAGGAAAATATCCATTTTCAGCAACAAGTATTAAACAGTGCCTACAGTTCGCTTATTACACTGAATCAGCAAGGTCTTGTATCAATGATTAATGTTAGGGCCATGGAATATTTGGAGTTGGATAGCAGTGTTGTTAGAAAACCTTTTCAGGATCTGCCCATTGTCTCTTTCATCCCAGAAAAGGAGATTAGAGCTGCGTTAGAGAAAAAGAGGGTCTTCTTACAAAAGGAAACGGTGTGGTCTCAGTTTGCGAGCAAAAAAAGGCATATTACTTACAGCGTGTATCCAATTCAGACTATTGGGGGAGAAAGTGTAGGTGCGGTGTTGAACTTTTTCGATATTACGGAACAAAAACAGCTTGAGAGAAAAGTGGCTCAGGATGACCGATTGCGTTCATTGGGACAACTCGTGGCAGGTATCGCTCATGAAATACGAAACCCGTTAATGTCCATCCTTACCTATACCCAATTGCTGCCGAAAAAATTTGCAAGCGCAGATTTCCGTACGTTCTTTTCCGAACAGGTTACAAGTGAAATTACCCGACTTAATACATTAATTAACGATTTGCTCGATTATTCTCGCCCTAAAAAATCAGAGCCTGTCACTTTTTCTGTGAATGACACCATGAAAGGGATAGAGCTATTGCTTAAGCCGAAAATCAAAGAAAAAAACCTGCGTATTGTTCATGAGTTCGCTGGTGACATTCTGACAACTGCAGATACACAGCAGATCAAACAAGTGCTGGTGAACGTCATTCTCAATGCCATTCAAGCGTCCAATCAAGGGGGAACCCTTATATTTCGGACATATTATCGGGACATATTCACTGTGGTTGAAATCGAGGATGAAGGAATCGGCATTTCGGAAGAAGACATTGATAAGATCTTTGAACCGTTTTACACCAGAAAACCAAACGGGGTCGGGCTTGGGCTTTCAATTTCGTATAAACTTGTCAAAGAAAACGATGGTACTATTGAGACAAGAAGTGAAGAAGGAAAGGGAACTGTAGTGACCATTTGTTTACAGCATTAAAACAGAAAGGGTGAATACGATGCACCATATCATGATTATTGATGATGAGCCAACCATTTGTCAGTCACTAACGTTTGCATTGGAAGACCAGTATCACGTTTATTCGTTTACAGACCCACGCGAAGCGCTCCCTCTTCTCGAAAGGGCTGAAATCGCCATCGTTTTGCTGGATTTAAAAATCGGGGAATACAATGGGATGGAAGTGTTAGAAGAAATCAAACGCCTCTCCCCCTCGACGGTTGTCATTATGATGACAGCATACGGTACCATTCCATCTTCCGTAGAAGCCATGCGTAAGGGAGCATTTACATATGCGACAAAGCCACTTCATATTGATGAATTGGAAGTGCTGATGCAAAAAGCAGAAGAAGTATATACGCTTCAATCCAAAGTGAAATGGCTGAGTGAAGAATTGGATAAGGTGGCAGGTGTGAATGGCCTTATCGGTGAAAGTTTGGCAATGCGCAATATATTCTCCTTAATCGATAAAGTGAAGGATATCGATTCTAACATTCTCATAGAAGGGGAAAGTGGAACCGGTAAAGAAGTCGTCGCCAGAACAATCCATAATCAAAGCAAGCGCAGAAACAAAAAGTTTCAGGCTATTAATTGTGCGGCCATTCCGACTCACCTGTTGGAATCAGAATTATTTGGATACGAAAAGGGCGCATTTACAGGTGCGTCACAGCGGAAATATGGACTTTTTGTGTTGGCGGAAGGAGGGACAATCTTTCTTGACGAAATCGGTGAGATGGATTTGGCGCTGCAGGGGAAAATTTTGCGTGTTCTACAAGAGAGAAAGGTAATGCCCGTTGGAGGGGTAGAAGAAGTCAGCATCGATGTCCGTATTATTGCTGCGACAAACAGAGACTTGGTTAAAGAAGTAAAAGAAAATCGATTTCGTGAAGATTTATATTACAGATTGAATGTGATTCCGATTCACCTTCCGTCTTTACGTGAACGAAAAGAAGACATTCCTTTGTTGTTGGAATTTTTCATTGCAAAAATCGGTGATCGAATGGGAAAACCTGTTGAAGGAATTTCCCATGAAGCGTTGCAGCTTTTACAGCAATATGACTTCCCAGGAAATATTCGTGAATTGCAGAATTTGATTGAAAGAGCCATTGCGCTTACGAATGAGTCTTATATACAGAAAGCTGATTTACCCTCCGATATCCAAAAAAGCTCGCGCGCATTTTTTGGTAACACCTTAATCCCAGTTTATGTCGGCGAACCGCTTGAAGAAATCGAAAAAAGAGTGATTCTTCATAATCTTGCCGCTTTTAACGGTCATCAAAGGAGGACAGCCCAAACAATTGGCATCGGGGAGAGGACATTGCGAGACAAGTTGAAGAAATATCGGGAAGAAAAGTAGGCGGAAATTGCCGAGCGGCAATTTTCGCCTACTTTTTATTTTGAAAATATCTTAATTTCCCACTGTTTTTATGGAGATGAACCTGGCATGAAACTTGCTTAATTAAAATTATAGTAAAACCATTAGACAGACAGGAGGGAATATAGATATACATCATAATGGGATACATTGCTGGACTGGGGGTTACAGTGCAGCGAAAGCGGGGATGTGCAAAATGCATCAGGTCGTAAAAGTCAATAGCCTATCCACGTTTAACGAAAGCAAAAAGGACAAGCCATTGCACCAGATCTTTTAAAATAGTACAGCCCGAAATTGATTGGCGATTGCAAATATGAAATATTTTTATTTATGTGGAGGGAAAAGAAATGTATACGTTACCAAATATGGATTTATGGAAAGGCAGAACAGATAGTTTAATAGATAAAGATGAATTTAGAATTCATCAAATAGTTAAGGATCATCAAATAACATCAACAAAAAATACATGTGGAATAATAGGGTTCTCTTCTGAAGAAGGAGTACGGAGGAATAAAGGAAGACTTGGAAGCAAAGAAGCTCCCAATGAAATACGTAAATCCTTATCTTCTTTATCTTGGCACGGCCAATCAGCAGATGGTCTAGTTGATTTCGGAAATATCATTTGTGAAAATCAACAGTTAGAAGCAGCACAAGCTGAATTAGGAAGTCACGTAGAAAAAATATTAACCAAAAATATGTTTCCTATTATTTTTGGGGGCGGACATGAAACCTTTTATGGTCATTATCTTGGAATTAGGTCGAGTGTTGGACCCAATGTTAAAATAGGCATTCTTAACATTGATGCTCATTTTGACTTACGATCTTATGAGGAAATCACCTCTTCTGGAACGATGTTTAAACAAATATTAGATCATGATCATCATGCTAGTTATTTGCCGATTGGTATTCAACGTTATGGAAATACAAAAAAATTATTTAACACTGCAACTTCACTTGGTTGTTCTTGGATATTGGAAGAAGAATTAGTTAACGAGATTTCTCATGAAAACGAAGAGAAAATTCTAAATTTTATGAATCAAAATGATGTTATTATATTAACACTTTGTATGGATGTTATCAGCGCTTCTGAAGCACCTGGTGTTAGTGCACCTTCCTCCTTTGGTCTCTCTGGAAAAATGGTTAGACAATTAATTCGCAAAATCATTTCACATGAGAAAACTATTTCATTTGATATCTGTGAAGTAAATCCATCATTAGATTATGATAATCGCACTGTAAAACTAGCTGCAAACCTAATAAATGAAGTATTCATGTGCGTAGACAGGAGATAATAATATGACCATCGAGATTAATCAAACAATAACTATTTTTTTAGCGATAATGCTTTTAGCACTAGGTGGGATTATCGTTAAGAAAGTAAAATTATTTAAACATTTTTGTATCCCTGCTCCTGTTGTTGGAGGATTACTTTTTGCAATAGTCGCTACAAGTCTTAAAACCTTTCTAAACGTAACGATTTCATTGGATACAACACTACAGGGATTGTTCATGTTGACATTTTTCACCACCGTCGGATTAGGTGCTAGTTTTCAATTAGTAAAAGTAGGCGGTAAAATATTATTAATATATTGGTTATTATGTGGGTTTTTGGCCTTTGCTCAAAATTTAATTGGCATTTCTTTAGCGCCCGTTTTCGGCATTGATCCGTTGATTGGTATGATGGCAGGAGCAATTTCAATGGAAGGGGGTATTGGTGCAGCTACAGCTTTTGGTGGAACCATTGAATCGCTAGGAATTCAATCTGCCCAAGCAATTGGAATAGCAGCAGCTACTTTAGGGTTAGTATTTGGTGGATTAGTTGGAGGTCCCACTGTAAAGTACCTAATTAATAAACACAAATTAACACCAAGCAAAGAAGATATTGAAATTCAAGAAAAGAAAGAAATGGAAGACAAAATAGAAATAAATGTAGCTTCATTCATGAAACAAGTATTGATACTAACATTTTGTATGGCTTTAGGTTCATATTTAGGAGAGTTATTTTCGGCGAAGACAGGTTACGTTTTACCGAATTATGTTGGAGCAATGATCGTGGCTGTAATAGTTCGGAATATTTTAGATAAAATAAATGGAAAAATTATCGAAATGCCTAGTATAAATTTTATTGGAGATATTACTTTAGGGATTTTCTTATCAATGGCTTTAATGAGTATAAAACTATGGGAAGTTGCTGACCTTGCTTTACCTATTATTTTAATTGTGGTGATACAAGTAATATTCATTATACTTTTAAGTATATTCATAATGTTTCGTTTCCTTGGCAAAAACTACGATGCGGCTGTTATGGTTGGTGGGTTTATCGGACACGGTATAGGGGCTACACCAAATGCTATGGCCAATATGTCAACGATTACCGCTAAATATGGACCTTCAAGTAAAGCGTATTTAATCGTTCCAATTGTGGGTGCATTTCTTATTGATGTTTTTGCCATGCCAATTATCATTATAAGTATTAATCTATTTAAATGATAATTTGTTCTTCACTAGTATTTATGGAATGAATTTCATAAATACTAGCCTTTGTTTATCGGGGTTATTAAGGTATGAAAAAAGTGGTTTGGTGCAAAAGCCCGAAATGGTCAAAATAAAATACAGTGTTAATACCGAATATCTTGGTTGTTATACCAAGAAAATTCGGTATTGATTTTTTTATTCCAATTAAAAATTTTCCATAGGTAATTCACAATGGTTTTTCTGTCTGATTCTTAATACAACGTAACCCTTCAATTTCAAGGAGGTATGATCCACCTCTGCAACGGTTTTGAAAATGTGTGTATTGTGTCGTTTCACAGTAAAAATGGATAGATGCCGAAAGTGAAGCAAGCGATTTTGGAGTATATTCAATATTTTTACAACCAGAAGCGAGGACATTCACCACTCGAAAATGTAGCCCTCGTGTGAATGTTTACTACGATATTCAGAGACCAGTGGACCTAACCTCTGTTATGCCTCTCTGTTTACCGTATCCAACCTATTGACATTACACCAATTTCGATCTAAACTCTGGTGGAAATTGAATTGAACTGAAATAATGTAATAATAAAAGGGGAGAAAATAATTGTCCTATTTACTAAAAGTAATAAGAAAAAGTGAACAAATAACTAGTCTTTGGTCAGGTGGTAAAACAACTCAACTTGCTATTTATCCTGAAGATGGAGATTACTCGAAGCGTGACTTCAAATGGCGGATAAGCACCGCAGATATTGAGGTAGAAGAATCCGCATTTACCCACCTTCCAGGCATTCAGAGAATCATCATGAGCCTTGATGGTGAAATGTCACTGCAACATGAAGGAAAGCACCATGTGTATTTAAAGCCATTTGAACAGGATCGGTTTGATGGCGGCTGGACAACCCGAAGTATTGGAAGGGTTACGGACTTTAATTTGATGTTAGCAGAAGGGTGCGAAGGAGACCTTAGCACGATTCATATGAATCAAGGAATCCATACTGAAGTGTTGGATATTAGGGAAACTACGAAAAGATCCGACGCCTTTTATTGTGTCAAAGGAAAAAGTAGAATGAGTATAGATGAAAAAGAGACTATTGTTTTAGAGCAAGGTGACTTAGTAATCTTAAACATGGATCATTCAAGCAACAATTTACATATTAAGTTATCCAATTACAATGACGATTATACTGCAACAATTATAAAGGTAAGTATTTTTTATTGATTGAGAAATTCCGGTTCAAATGCAAAAAAATACGCACGGAAGAAGCTGGCTTTACGAATATAACCCGATTTTATTCTACTGGACTTTTTGCGGGTTGGTTTTGCCATGCTGAATGACTTATTGTAAATAACATCGATGAGTTAACCCTTATTCAAGTGCTATCTACTATACGTACCAATAGTTGATATTGGGGCATAAAACATCTGGTTTTATCCACAACTCTTATCGTGCTGAAAAAATTGAAGAATTAAAGAGTGAAGCTGCCGTAAACTAGGTGGCTTTTTCTTTTTATAAAAAGTGAGAACAAACGCCTTGACAATATACCCCCATAGGTATAAAGTGAACTCATGAACACAACTCACGAGTAAAGTGCTCAAATTCACGAGTAAAGTGCTCAAACTCACGAGTGAAATGCCCAAACTCACGAGTAAAGTGCTCAAATTCACGAGTAAAGTGCTCAAACTCACGAGTGAAATGCCCAAACTCACGAGTAAAGTGCTCAAACTCACGAGTGAAATGCCCAAACTCACGAGTAAAGTGCTCAAACTCACGAGTGTAATGCCCAAGTTCACGAGTAGTGCTCAAATTCACGAGTAAAGTGCTCAAACTCACGAGTAAAGTGCTCGAACTCACGAGTGAAATGCCCAAGTTCACGAATAAAGTGCTCAAATTCACGAGTGAAATGCCCAAGTTCACGAGTAGTGCTCAAACTCACGGGTAAAGTGGGCAACTCACGAGTAAAATGCCCAAATTCACGAGTAAAATGCCCAAATTCACGAGTAAAATGCCCAAGTTCACGAATAAAGCTCACAATTCTAGAATTGATACAGGTGGTGGATGCGATTTTTTCATTGTTTATAATATTTATCGTTATTTTGGTTCGATTTATGTATAAACGGTATGTACCTGTCAAGAACATTCCTTGTCAAAAGGATGAAAGACAGGATTCTATATTATTGATATAAGGGCTTATAATCATAAACGGGATCAAGGCGATAAAGAAGTTTTGAATATCCCTTATGCCTATTTGAAGCGTTTTAATGAAGAAATCCCACATGAAAACATTCATGTAATTGCTTCAGATAAATTGGAAGTGAACTTGGGGCTGCGTTTCTTAATGAGAAAAGGAATTAAGGTAACAAGTTATGAGATCAGTGATTGTGTTTGTAAATAGATGGGAGGGCAGCATATGGAATATGATCAAAGTGTCATAAATCGATTGAAGCGAATGGAAGGACAAATCAAGGGAGTTCTTGGAATGATGGAAGAGGGAAAAGATTGCAGGGAAATCATCACTCAGTTGTCTGCTGCACGTAGTGCGATTGATAGGACCATGGGTGTTATCGTAAGTAGCAACCTTGAACAATGCGTTCGGGAAAGCATCGAGAAAGGCGAAGGCACTGAACATCTTGTCAAGGAGGCCGTTGAGTTACTCATTAAAAGTAGGTAAAAGATGGGCCGAATCTGAAGAATGTGAAAGCAAACGTTATAAAGCTACGGTAACTAATTCCGTCTTGGAAAGTATGTGAAGAGAATATTTTTTTAAAATGAAATATACCCCACTCGGTATATAGAGGCGTATGGGTAACCATTCAGGAGGGAAAACATATATGACTGAAAAGAAAAAAACAACGATCATCTTATTTAGTGGTGATTATGATAAGGCAATGGCTGCTTATATCATTGCTAATGGTGCGGCAGCTTATGACCATGAAGTGACGATCTTCCATACATTCTGGGGATTGAATGCCTTAAGGAAAGATGAGCCTCTACCATTAAAAAAAGGATTTTTAGAAAAAATGTTTGCAAAAATGATGCCACGCGGTTCTGATAAAATGGGTCTATCCAACATGAACTTTGCTGGAATGGGACCTAAAATGATCAAACATGTGATGAAAAAACATAACGCCATGTCACTGCCAAATTTAATCGAGTTGGCTCAAGAACAAGAAGTGAAACTGATTGCCTGTACAATGACGATGGATTTATTGGGCTTGCAACAAGAGGAATTATTGGATGGAATTGAGTATGCAGGTGTCGCAGCTTATTTAGCGGAAGCAGAAGATGGAAATGTAAACTTATTTATTTAAATATAAGTTAGGGTGGGATGAAGCAAGATGGGAACTATAGTGAATATCTTCATACTAGGTGTAATCGTTTGGTTTTTATATCAGCGTTTTTTCCCGGCAAAGGGTATAAGCAATATAACTGCAACCGAGTTAAAAGCTGAGTTGAATAACAAAGGGAGTAAGCAATTCATTGATGTCCGCACTCCTAATGAATATAGGGGCAACCACATTAGAGGCTTTAAAAATATTCCTTTAAATGAACTTAACAAGAGGGCACAAGAACTATCAAAAGATAAAGAAGTGGTTGTAATTTGCCAAAGTGGAATGAGGAGCAGCAGTGCAAGTAAGACATTGAAAAAACTCGGATTTAAAGAAGTCACCAACGTAAAAGGCGGCATGAGTTCATGGCGCGATTAAAAAGGAGGATCACAAAATCATGAAAGAAATTTTACCGAATGAAGTGCATGCATTAATGAAGGGAAACACCCCAATCCATATTATTGATGTGCGTGAGGTAGATGAAGTTAAGGCAGGGAAAATACCGAATGCAATGCATATCCCATTGGGATTAATGGAATTTAAAATGCAGGATCTAGATAAATCAAAGGAATATATCATGGTCTGCCGTTCAGGGGGCAGAAGTTCAAAAGCAGCCCAGTTACTTGAGGAACATGGGTATAAAGTGATGAACATGATGGGCGGAATGAATGAATGGGAAGGTCCAACAGAATAATTTTTAAATCCAAAAATACCCCCAGTCCTATTCAAAAACAAGGAGGATATAACATGATTAAGACAAATTCCGTTTTGGATGCCAAAGGTTTAGCTTGTCCAATGCCAATCGTAAAAACGAAAAAGGCCATGAACGGTCTGGAAGCAGGGGAAGTGCTGGAAGTTCAAGCGACTGATAAAGGATCAACCGCCGATATGAAAGCGTGGGCAGAAAGTACAGGTCATCAATATTTGGGTACAGTTGAAGAAGCTTCTGTTTTGAAACATTATCTTCGGAAAGCAGGTGGAGAAGAACAAGAAGAGAAGCAGCATGAAAATGTCATTTCAAATGAAGAACTTCTTCAAAAAATCGAAGAAAATCAAAACACGATCATCTTGGATGTTCGAGAAGCAGCAGAGTATGCTTTTACTCATATTCCAACAGCTAAATCCTTTCCAATGGGTGAATTGGAACAACGTATGGGAGAGCTTGATAAAAAGTCCGAGATATTTGTCATTTGCCGTACTGGCAGCCGGAGTGATCTTGCTGCACGAAAACTAACGGCAACAGGCTTTGTACAGGTGATCAATGTTGTACCTGGCATGAGCCAGTGGAACGGTCCTACACAAATATCAGTGAATGAATAGAAAAAAATTTGGATTTTAAAATACTACAGGGGGTATGCAGGGTGACATTTAATTCAATGACTGCCGCGGAAGTATCAAAGAAAGTAATCAATAAAACGGACTTATTCATTTTAGATGTTCGAAATGAAAATGATTTTACCGATTGGAAAATTGAAGGGGAGAATTTTATATTCCGTAATGTCCCTTACTTTAATTTACTGGATGGCGTGGAAGAAATCATCGATCAAATTCCGACCAATAAAGAAATCTTGGTTGTATGTGCAAAAGAAGGTTCATCTGTTATGGTGGCCGAGATGTTATCTGAAGCAGGACTGGACGTTTCATATTTAAAGGGCGGAATGAAAGCATGGAGCGAGCATTTGGAACCAGTGAAAATCGGTGATTTGACTGATGGCGGCGAAATCTATCAATTTGTCCGGCTTGGTAAAGGCTGTTTGTCTTACATGGTCATATCCAATGGTGAAGCAGCCGTTATTGACTCAACAAGGATGATTGATGCCTACATTGATTTTGCCGATCGTATCGGAGTGAAAATCATACATGTTCTTGATACACACCTACATGCGGACCATATTTCAGGAGGAAGACGAATAGCGGAAAGAACGAATGCAACATACTGGTTGCCGCCAAAAGATGCAACGGAGGTAACTTTTGAATATCAGCCATTAGCAAGCGGCAAAGTGCTAACCATTGGTCATACAGCGATTGATATCCATTCATTATACTCCCCAGGCCATACCATTGGTTCCACATCATTTGTGGTCGATGGTAAATACTTGCTTTCTGGAGATATTTTATTCATCGATTCCATCGGCAGACCGGACTTAGCCGGATTGGCTGAAGATTGGGTAGGGGACTTGAGAGAAACACTTTATTCACGCTATAGAGAATTATCAGATGAGTTAATCGTATTGCCATCACATTTCATGATTATTGCTGAATTGAATGAAGACGGAAGTGTCGCTAAAAAATTGGGAACGTTGTTTGTTGAAAATCATGGATTGAACATTGAGGATGAAGCGGAATTCAGAGAGCTGGTAACAGGTAATTTACCACCTCAACCAAACGCTTATCAAGAAATCCGTGAAACGAATTTGGGGAAAATCGAACCTGATGTTGAAAAACAGCGCGAAATGGAGATCGGACCAAATCGTTGTGCGGTTCGTTAAGCTTAATAAAAACATGAAATCAAGAAAATAGGAGAGTTGTCATATGAATTCAGATAAAGTGTTAGATGCAAAGGGACTTGCTTGTCCAATGCCGATAGTAAAAACGAAAAAAGCGATGAATGATCTGCAAACAGGGCAAGTGCTGGAAATACATGTAACGGATAAAGGAGCTAAAGCCGACTTAGCGGCTTGGTCAAAATCCGGCGGCCACGAACTAGTGGAAACGACAGTAGAAAATGATATACTAAAATTTTGGATTAGAAAAGGCTGATAAGGAGAGGGGACCTATTTGGGTGCCCTTCTTTTAAAGGAGACACTTAAAATGGATATTACTTTTATCATTACCATCTTTTTGATTGGATTTATAGGTTCGTACGTTTCTGGAATGCTCGGCATCGGCGGCTCGATAATAAATTATCCAATGCTTCTGTTTATCCCGCCACTCTTCGGGCTAGTAGCATTTAGTGCCCATGATGTGACAGGTATAAGTGCCGTACAAGTTTTATTTGCTTCCATCGGAGGTGTATGGAGCTATCGTAAGAGCGGACATTTAAATAAAACGCTCATTCTCTATATGGGAATCAGTGTTTTAATCGGAAGCGTGGTCGGAAGTTTAGGATCACAATCGATGACGGAAAATGGAGTCAATATCGTCTATGGCATTTTGGCTTTGATCGCGGCTGTCATGATGTTCATTCCGAAGAAAGGAATAGATGACATTCCATTGGAATTAGTGACCTTTAACAAATGGCTTGCGGCCATCCTAGCCTTGATCGTTGGAATAGGCGCTGGTATTGTTGGAGCCGGAGGGAGCTTTTTATTAGTTCCCATCATGCTTATCGTTTTAAGAATTCCAACCAGAGTGACGATCGCATCTTCACTAGCAATCACTTTCATTTCATCGATTGGCGCAACAGTAGGAAAAATCTCAACAGGACAAGTTGATTACTACCCGGCATTGATCATGATTATTGCTAGTTTAATAGCATCCCCGCTTGGGGTGATGGCCGGAAAAAAAATGAATGTAAAAGTCCTGCAAGTCATACTCGCCATACTGATTTTAGCGACTGCCGTGAAAACTTGGGTAGGGATCATGTCTTGAGGCACTTCTTTGACAAGGAAGGGGTCGTGGGTTCGAGTCCCTCACAGATCATCAACTACCAAAGGCTCAAATCCTTGATATAACAGGGGTTTGGGTCTTTTTTTGTTTTTAAAGTTATAGTTCGTTTTGTTTTATTTACTGGCGGATAGTGAAAAGGAGTAAAACGTATTACAGGAAAACAATTTGTAATAATTAATATTTCAAAGAACTGTGGGTTAAGCCTCTTGCTTATTCAGCTAATATGGTCGCTACAGTCAATTGAGTTACCCCTTTTGTCAAAAATTACAATCAGGATACCACATGTGATTACGATTTATTCAAAATTAACCAAGAACAATAACATAGCCAAAAAGAAAAGGCTATGTTAAAGGTAAGGGTTGATTTTTCGTAAGGTGGTATTGTTTGTAAAATGTTACACTTAAACTAACGCAGCAGGATAGTTTAATAAGGGTATGTATTTAAATTAAGCTGATAAATAAATGTAGGAGGTGCTGTCATTGAAAAAGGTTTATTATAATGGACTGGATTTTTGGCAGGAAGGACCAAAATATAAACGTATTGAATATCCGATAAATGATGAAATAGTTAAAAAAGCTGAAAACTTATTAAACATTAAATTTCCTCATTCTTTTATAGATTTAATGAAGATACAAAATGGAGGAGAATTAAATTACCCTTATTTCATTTTATCTGCTGTAGATACTGAAGGCATTCCTTGCGAGGAACGAGTAAAACTTCCTTCCATAGAACCCATACATTTCGAGAATGATGATATGAGCATTTTGTCGTCCGAAGAACTATTAAAAGAAGTCGACCTCCCTAAAGGGTTTATTGTATTGTGGACCGATTTCCATTATTGGGTTGTGTTAGATTATCGAAATACAAAAGATAATCCTTCTGTTATGTATATTGCAGAAAACTTTTTAGCTTCAACTAATGAAACAACAGAATGGGAATATATCAAAATAACAGATAGCTTCGATGAATTTTTAAAAAAATTATTCCGTTCTTCAACTAACTGGTGCTTTAGTAAAAAATGAGCTTGGAGATACATTTTCCAGCTCATTTTTTTGTGCATTATTTAATCAACCTTAACCTTTAACATAGCCAAAGAAAACAACCAACGTTAAAAAGCTTCAGGCAAAAAATCAAAAGAGAATTACACTGATTTACCTTACCTATGTTGTCACATTAGGATTCCTATCGAACCAGCCTATGTCTATTCGTTCGATATTATCAGCTGTACCAAGTGAGATTAATTTTTGATGAAAACCAGCCGAATGGGGGTCGACAATACTTACGATGGTTAAATATTGTAATAATTTAACACACAAGTTATTCTTAAATCACCTAACAAGGCACAATATTAAAGGAGAAAATAGTGAGTTATCTCGGAAAGTATTTGAAAATGCCACCAACAATTGAAAAGCTCCATAAATTAGATAAGGAAATTGAAAAAGAAGGCTACTCCTTAAGTGAATTATCCCTTTATTTAGAATTTGATTTCTCCCCTTATGAAAATACTCCCTATGATGTCATTACTTTTGCTAGTACAGGCGTTGACGGTATACATTTCGGATTTCTAACTGACTTCGGAACAGTATCTGATTTAGAGAATGCTTTTGTTGTATGTATTAGTCCAATGGATTTTGATTCACATATAAAGATTGTAGCGAGGAATATAAGGGAGTTTCTTAACTTGGTTTGTACGATGAAAGGTGCCTTAACTATTTCTAACTTTAATATCCTGGAAGATGAGGGACAGTATATTCGTTTGCTCAAAGAACTAAAACAAGTAGAACCTGAAGATGAGGAATTTGAAGAGAACGCAAACTATGTAGTGGAAAAGATAATAGCCACATTCGAAAGCGAACGAATAGAAGATGTCTATCATTATGTGGAAAGAAAAGTAAGGACAGAAAGAGAGCAACAAACCATTTTACCAACTCTTGATGGGTTAGGCATAATACCTGTAGAGAACATTACTAGCAATTTTATCCCATACAAACTTGAAAAAGATATGACGATTAATTTGGAAGAAGTGAAAGCCTTTTTTAATTCTGCAACAACAGAAAGTAAAATGGCTTTCATCAGAGATGCTCAATTTACTTACTTAATTTCAGATGAGATAGAGTTAAAAGAATTGGTCATTCATGAAATGATTAAATTAGGTTTAAATGATGAAGTAGGTAGATTATACGTGTTTTAGATCCTCTTTTTCTTGCCTAATTAACACCATAGTATTTGGGTATTATCCAAATGCATTTATTTACATCAAGGGGCTCTAAACGGAGCGAATAAGCTCCTTGGCAAGAATGTAGTGGGGAAAAACTCTAAGTTTCTGCATAAACCAAAAATTTCCCATATATCAACACAGGTATACTGCCGGAAACTCTAGGTGTCTGGGAACCTTACCACATTGAAAACTTCCTTTCTATATTTTAAGAACAATTTGAAAATGACTTAAAGACAATAGGGTATGTGGAAAGCTTATCAAAAAAGATATGAAGTTTCATACCAATAATTACAATAAAATAGACAGCAATCTGCTGTCTATTTACCCCATAAATAATTTAATGATTCCGCTGCTTCCGATTGTAGTGAAGGAATTAAGTGAGAATATCTATCCATAGTAGTTGATATTTTTGTATGTCCTAATCTTTCAGAAACAACTTTCATGTGAATGTTTTGTTGAAGAAGAAGAGAAGCATGAATATGACGCAAGTCATGAAATGTTATATTAGGTACTTCTGCTTTTTTTATTAATATTTTCATATTACGTAGAAGGTTTCTAGGATTTACCGTTATACCAATTTCGTTAGGTACAACCAAGTTATGTTCTCTGGATATATGGTCTTTTTTCTCTTGCTCATTTTTTATTCTATTAAGTTCCATTAAGATTTCAGTAGGAATATCAACATTCCTTCGAGAGCCTTTTGTCTTAGGTTTCATAATGATTGTTTTTCCATCCGTACTTAAAACTTTCAGAACGACTAGTTTCTTTTTGGTAAAGTCAATTTCATTCCAAGTTATACCAAAAATCTCACCACGCCTAAGACCACAAAAAATTCCTAAAAGATATGCGGGGTAGTATACTGTACCTTTTGCGACATCTAAAAATCTCCTGATATCATCTTCTGTCCATTCAATGGTAGTTTTAAGAATTTCAGGTGGTTTTTTAATCTTACTAGCAGGGTTGCCCAATATGCTTTAACCATCCTTCGTACTTTCTACAACTTCTGTTTGCCATACAATTCATGGGATAAAGTGAAGGCTATACCAGCTCAAAGATTGGGAATTGCCGATAAACAATTTACGATGAAGGATATTATTTATTTTAAGTAGGTTCTGTTATCTTTCGTTGTTGATTTACTTTATTAAACTATTGGGAAGTTTTGTTTAACAAGTTGTAAATTTAACATTTTAAAATAAGAGCATTTCTTTGTAATGAGAAATGCTTTTTATTTTTGTGAAAATTAAAAGGATATAATAATAACAATAATAATATAATTAAAAACGATATGAGTTTATTGTAAAACAATAAATTATGTGTTAGAGTCATTTTATTATTAAATCAGTGAGGTGCTTTAAATGAATGTTAAACAAGGTTCAACCACTTTCTTAAAGGTAATTATTTTTCTGATTGGAATTGCGATGCTTGCTTTATGTATCTATTGGTTGCCTGAGATAGCCATTAAAGATGCAAAGGTACATCCAGATACGGCTTATTTCCTAATCCCCTTTTTAGTATGTGCATATGGATTCTGTATTACGTTTTCTGTTGCGTTGTATCAAGCATTTAAACTACTAACCTATATCGAAAAAAACAATGCTTTCTCTGAATTATCCCTTAAATCTTTGAAGGTTATAAAAAAATGTGCTTTTACAGTCATTTTCCTCATTCTGTTAGGAATAGTAAGCTTAAAGGTGCTTGCTAAAATCACAGGAGACGACCCAGCAGGTCCTATATCACTAAGTCTAATGGGTGTTTTAGCAACAAGTATCATCGCAGCCATTGTGGATGCACTTCAAAAGCCATTAAAAAATGTCCCAGATATTAAGTCAAAAAATGATTAATGGTTTGAGAAAATTTAATTAACGAGGTACTTTTTATGAAACAAGTTACGACACTCTTTTTAAAGCTAGCTGTTATTTTTATGGGAATCCCAGTTCTTGCATTGTGCATATTTTTAGTGCCCCATATGGCGAATTTCGCAGCAAAATTGTATACAAATATTGCCCCAATGAAATATCTCGTTTTCATCGTGATGTATGGAGCGGCTGTGCCTTTTTACTTTGCTCTCTATCAGGCTTTCAATCTTTTACGGTACATTGACGAGCACACAGCGTTCTCGGAATTATCTGTAAAGGCGTTAAAGAACATAAAGTGCTGTGCGATTACAATCAGTGGTTTGTATGTATTAGGTTTGCCACTCTTTCATTTTATAGCGAAGAAAGTTGACCCGTCCTATTGTATTAATGGGACTCATCATCATTTTTGCTTCGTTGGTTATCGCCGTTTTTGCAGCTATCCTCCAACGGCTTCTACAAGAAGCGATTAACATAAAATCAGAAAATGATTTGACGGTCTGAGGTGGAGGATATGGCAATTATTATTAATATTGATGTGATGTTAGCAAAACGAAAAATGAGCGTAACGTAGCTTTCTGAGAGGGTTGGTATTACTATGGCGAATCTTTCCATTCTGAAAAATGGGAAAGCAAAAGCGGTTCGTTTTTCAACATTAGAAGCGATATGTAAGACTTTGGATTGTCAGCCGGGTGATATTTTGGAGTTAAATTCTCAATGGAATTCTCTGAGTAAATAACATCAATAAACGCAATTTTAGAGTACGGTTTTAGTTCCATAGGTAATGTACTACGTAAACTTAACGAAATTGATCGTATAGGGTTTACGGAAGATGACGAAGGTTTTCCAGAAGGAAAGGTTAAATTAAAGCAGCATCTAGTACGTGAAAGAAACCCCCTTGTTATTAAACTTGCAAAGGAACGATTCTTACAACAGCACGGTAAGTTATTTTGCGAAGTATGCGAGTTTGATTTCCAACAATATTACGGTGAACTAGGACATGGTTATATAGAAGGTCATCATACGAAACCTGTATCGGAAATGGACGATAACCAAGAAACAAAGGTAGAGGATATCGCCCTAGTATGTGCTAACTGCCACCGTATGCTACACCGTAAACGACCGTGGTTATCAACAAGTGAACTAAAGCAACTACTACATATGCAACGGTAAACAAAAGGCCATGGATTTCATAGGGTCCATGGCTTTTCCTATATAATAAGTAAATTTATATACTAATCTAAAGTAAGAAGCTGTCTTATTATAGTGTAAATAAAACCTAAGTTTCAACTTTCGTTTAGGTTTCAGCTAGGTTCAGATTGAAGGAAGAAGATTTCTAAAAAAACGTTCACATCACTGCCCCCATCATTTCGATTTAAAAGTGAATATGAAATAAATGTTCAAGAATCACTAAATAAAAATGTTTAGTGTGGAAAAGAGTTGCTGAAAGTGTTAATACATATCTACCTAAAGTCTAATTCATTGAAAGATATTTGATTTATGAAAGGACTGTTAAACACTTAAAAATCAAGGGTTTGATAAATATAATAATGGTGGCAAGTTGGTGGCAGCCTGGTGGCAAAACCAATCATTTTGCCACCAATTACATCTGTTTAAATCCTACATAGAAAAAATATTAGCCTATTAAATCAACGTTTTCCAACTAGATCTGTTATAATCCGATTCGCTCTTCCTCCTTGACAAGGAAGGGGTCGTGGGTTCGAATCCCTCACAGGTCATCAACTACCAAAGACTCAAATCCTTGATATAACAGGGGTTTGGGTCTTTTTTTGCTTTTAAAGTTATAGTTCGTTTTGTTTTATTTACTGGCGGATAGAGAAAAGGAGTAAAACGTATTACAGGACAATAATTTGAAATAATTAATATTTCAAAGAACTGTGGGTTAAGCCTCTTGCTTATTCAGCTATAGATGGAGGTTAAAAAGAATACCATCTTTTTGGCTTTTCTTTAAAAGGTACATAATCATATTCTTCGGTAAAATACACTTTACTATAATGTGTTGGGTTACCTTTACTACCAAATACTATGCACGGGAATACTTCTTGGAAGCTCTGAACATGACGCATAAAGACTATGCAAAATATTGGCAAACGATGAAAGACTTCAGAGATAAATTTTCAGCTCACAGAGAGAGTGGTTACAACGAACCTGTCCCCTACTTTGATTTTGCGTATAATGTAGCACTTCATTACGTTTCTTGGCTTGAAAAGTATAATACAATGCCTTCACTTGATATGATGGTAGAACAATATCATGAAGAATTACAACCAATGATAGAAAGTTTTAAAGTGAAATAAATAGTAGGAGGAAAGTATGGAAGAGTAATTAAAAGCAAATTTCTTTCCTTTTAGGGGATTAATCACACTTTTCGTAGGACTTACACTCCACTTCAGTATTATATAGTAAATATTTCCTTTATTTTTAACTGTGTGATTTTAATATCTCAACAGTTTATTATATTGATAAAGGAAGAATAACTTAATCTAACACTATAATGAAGTAAGTCTTTAAAAGGGAAGTGATAGTTAAATGCTTTATATAAGCGATATCGAAAAGATAATTAATAACACATTAAATGAGCACAAATTGGATATTATTTATGAATTTGACAATAATCTAAGTGCACCTATGAGTTATAACGTATCGACCAATACTATAAAATTCAATTACCTTCAAGTTAGCGGTTATAAAGGGAAAATTAGAATTAAAGAGACAGAGGAAGACTTTGTTAAAATTATTCTTTATCGTATGCTTGGTTATTATTTAGATTTTAAGAAAAACAAACATGATTTAAGGATTTTAATGTATGGTCACGAAGAAGAAAAAGAAAAGCTAAAATCTGAAATAGAAACGAATGCTTGGGATTATGGGAGAACATTAATACCTGAACAACTATTGGAGTCATATGATAAAGTTCGTGAATTAGATAAAATGCTAATAAATTAATGTACTCTAAGAAAATGGAGACCCGACTTTAAACTAAAACAAGAAAAAGAAGCCTTCTTGGAGAATCTCTCTGGAGCTGACTTTTGAGTGAGAAATTAAACTGATATCCAATAAGACAAGACCCAGAAAAAGAGGAGTTGTCTTAGAAAGCTTGATAAATAAACAATTAGAAAATGAAGTTCAAAGTTCGTGCTCAATTTTTAAGAGAAAACATGGAATAGCATATCGATTACTTGTCTAAAGAAATACACTGGACTGAACATACTTCTGAAGAAAGGTTTTAATGAACAACATATACTAGATAAAGAGGAAAGAGAATTATTGTTGAAGTAGGCTAAAGAGAACGATTGCGTAGCTAAGTATTATGACCTGCTCATCCAACAATTTGTTCATAGCAGTAATTTCGATACAGCAAACCATAATTACGATGTTTTTATCCAACCAAACTTGAAGCAGTTTAATCGAGAACAATTTCTTGCTATATATGATGCATTAACAGAAACCGTCAATGTAATGTGCATAGATTTGGACGCTTAGTGCTATCATTGTAAATTCGGTTTTATTAATATTTCCTTTTATATATGATTTTAGGAACAGTGATATTTAGTGTTTAAGTTTTAGATAATACTTGATCTTTCTTCAATTAACAGGTGCTTTACTTCAATAAGAGAGTTGCTGACGTACGGGTGCGTGGGATTTGATCCCGTGAACTAAACTGTCCGACTTCGGAAAAGAGGGTTTGCTCGGAAGGTGGAAAGAATACTCAATTAATGGTCACGGAAATAATAAAAAAAAATGAGCAACGAATACATACAATCAAATATACGATACTTCAGACTTTACCAAGGACACTAACCCAAAATGAAGTTCTTAGAGAAGAAGGCAAATACAAAAAGATAAACTTGGAACAAGAGCTAATGGCTTAAACTTAAATTGAATAGAAAAAGCTGACTGTTGAAAGTCAGCTTTTTCTTATTGTGGCCGTTGACAAATAATTAAAAAATTACCGCTAAAATAAACCAAACAATCATCAATAATTGAATTAATACTTTGGCTAAACTGCCGCCTAAAAAACCGATGATAGTTGCAAACCCAACTTTAGTAGCCTTCATTATATCTTTTTGAATGATTAATTCCGTAACGAGGACTGATACAAACGGTACAAGAATAATTCCAAAAGGAGGTAAGACAAATGAACCAACAATCGTGGCAATAGCTGCTATTGTCTCGGATGTTTTCGATCCACCATACTTTTTAACAAAATAACTATTTGCGATAATGTCGGCCGCGATTAAAACACCGCTCAACACAACCATACTGATCCAGAACCATAAGGATAACTCATCAGAATTAATGAGGAATTGATAAACTGCAAATCCTCCCCAAAGGGCAACAACCGAGGGAATAATAGGATAGACAATTCCTATAAAACTTAAAGCAAATAAGACGATCGTTAATCCCCACCATAAAATATCCAATAAAACTCCACCTTTTCATACTTACGTATCATTAATCTACTAAATTATATTTCTATTTAGGGACAAAAACCATTTATTCTTTTTTTATATATAAAAAGAAGGAGACTTAAGACTTCACCTTTTTTTAAACAAAAGCACTAAATGATAAATGGTATAATTTCAATTTCATTAAATGCTCAAAACGACTAGTATACTTTTCAGATGACCATTTCTCTTATAAAATCCATTTGTTGGGTAATTTGGTATTCTGTTTCTCTTTGATTGCTATTAATTGGAGAGCCGAACCTGATGATGATTATGCACATTTGCTCACATAATTAATTTTTCGCGCTTACCTTATTTTACTGAAATGATTGTAAGGTCTATAGAAACATTATTAAATCAATCTATTTCAGAAATATTTAACGAAGTTAAACTAGACTGATTTCATAAAACAAAATGGACAGGGGAAGGGCTCTTGGGCTAGAGTTTTTTCAAGTATTCATATTTTTAAAGGTTGGAATCTTGTTAATACAAAGGTTTCAGCTTTTTTTGTCGCGTATTTTGAAGCGAGATCAGTCCTTATGTGAACATTGCAATTTTATACTGGATTTTTATTTCTTTCGTTGGGTGCAAGCTTGTACATCTTATTCATATTCGGCAAACTCTTAGGGAAGGGGGATGCGTACTTACCATTATTTCTAAATTAGATCCCTAATTTAGAAATAATGAGATTAACCAGGTTGCCAAACAAAATGATGGGTCAATGATCATTGTGATGATTGGGCATTTTATTTTAAACTTCGTTCTTTAGAAAAACCCCTCGGTTATTCCAAATTCGGAAACATTCGTATAGCCAATTTCATATAAAACAAATCAGTCATTCATTTTTATTATCTTTTAAATGACCTGAACGTACCACTTTAGTTTTTAAATATTTTTCATTAAACTCGGAAATATCTCCCCATAACGGAACTCTGCCTGCAACATTGGCACCTGACTTTTGAAGGGCTTCTAATTTTCTCGGATTGTTGGTGATAAGAGTCACTGGATTAGAGCGCAGGTTTTTTAACACTCGAATGGCGTCATCATAGTTACGTGCATCATCCACAAATCCAAGCTCCAAATTCGCTTCCACCGTATCCAATCCTTTTTCTTGCAGTACATAAGCCATGGCTTTACTAAATAATCCGATCCCTCTTCCTTCGTGATTGGCTAAATAAAATAAAGCACCGGTTCCTTGATTCGCAATCATTTTCATAGCCTGCTTTAATTGAAAGCCACAATCACAGCGTTTGCTGCCAAATATATCGCCAGTATGACAAATACTATGCATACGGATAAGTGCATCGGCGGAATGTTGAAAATCTCCATACAGTAACACACTTGATTGCTGCATTTCCGCTAAATTGGAAGAGGCTAAAGTTTCAATGATCTTTTCCATATTATAAGAGCCATCATTACAAAAATGACCTGCCATATTCTCACATGGTAACCAGCAATACCATTGGAATACAGTTGTTTCGCCATCTAAGTTAACGGGTAATTTTATGGGGCCGACTAAATAAATGGATTTTTCACCATTTTTAATCACGTTAATTTTATCTTCTAATATCATCGCCACTTTTTCATTAATCATATACTTCCTCCTGATGCTACAAAATATTTAGTTTACTGTTTGGCAAAATATTATTTTGGACCATTTATTCTTTATAGTTCTGTTCATATTGTACCCAATCACTCTTTTGTGAATCTTTTGTTTTAAAAAAAGCAAAAGCTCCAAATTACTATAGGGAAATGGTACATAAGGCCATTCAGTTTTTTTCGTGACAGGGTATGTTGGAGACGCTAAGGTATATGAATAGGTCAATTGTAAGCGATAAGAGGAGGGGAAGTTTTCCTAAGGTTGGCAGAAAAAACTATTTGAGTACTGAGCAAACGGAAAACCTTAAAAGCGGTCTTATTGCAATTCTTTTCAAGAGGCTAGGAAGTAGAAATTTTTTCTTGAAATTTGCATATAATCGTAGGAGAAAAGGAGTCATTTCTTTCTTGGTGATAGTTGAAATTGGAAAACATTTCCGATAATATAGTAAAAGAATCATATAATAGGAGGTTGTCCATTGGCTTTACAAATCAAGGAAGTCACGAAAAAATTTGGGGATTTCACAGCTGTCAATCAGCTTGATTTAACGATCCCAGAGAAAGAAATGTTTGGGTTTTTAGGTGGGAACGGAGCGGGGAAAACGACCACATTTAGGATGGTACTCGGCCTGCTTGACCCAACTGAAGGAGAAATAAGTTGGGAGGGTAAGAAAATCGATTATACGAACAGCTCATTGATTGGTTATCTTCCGGAGGAAAGGGGACTATATCCTAAACTGAAGGTGCGCGATCAAATAGTGTATTTGGCTAGATTAAGAGGGATGAATAAAAGGGATGCTTTAAAAGAGCTGGAGTATTGGTTAGACCGCTTTATGGTACCCGAGTACATCGACAAGCGAGTTGAAGAGCTTTCAAAGGGAAATCAGCAAAAAATCCAGCTGATCGCTTCCATGATTCATAAACCTGAATTACTTATTCTCGACGAACCTTTTAGCGGGCTGGATCCAGTTAATGTGGAAATACTGAAGAAAGCGGTCATCGATTTAAGGGACGGCGGGACGACGATCGTTTTCTCGAGCCATCGCATGGAACATGTTGAGGAGATGTGTGAGCATCTATGCATCATGCATAAAGGTTCCCCGGTTGTGGCTGGGAAATTAAAAGAAATTAAGCGTTCTTTTGGTAAAAAGAATGTGTCAATTAAAGCTGATTTTGATTTATCTTTCTTGGATACGTATCCTGGTGTAACAAAAGTTAAGAATACGATGGAAGGGAAAATCCTTCAAGTCACTGGTGAAGATGTAGCCGAGACCATGATTCGTGATCTTGTTCCAAAAGGGTTCGTTCGAAAATTCGAATTGGAAGAACCTTCGCTGACTGATATTTTCATTGAAAAAGTAGGTGCAGTCTATGAATAAATTTTGGATTGTTCTTTCCCATACATATCTATCAAAATTAAAAACGAAATCCTTTATCATTTCTACAATCATTATGATGGCCTTGATTCTTGTTCTTACGAATATTTCGAAGCTTATTGATACATTCGATAGTGATGATCAGGAAAAGGTTGCCGTTATCGATCAAACTGAAAATCGTTTATTTGCTCCTTACAAAAGTGCGGTAGCAGGTGTGAACGAAGATCTCTCAGTACTATCCGCCAAGGATGAAAAGGAAGCGGAGGAAATGGTTAGCGCTGAAGAAATCGTTGGGTATCTGTTAATCGAAAACGATGACAGCGTCGGCTTCAAAGGAACGTATAAAGCGAATCAAATTTCAGATTCCATGGTAAGCAATGATTTGCTTCTCGCACTTACCCAATTGAAAAGTCAAATAACGACGAAGGAACTGAAATTGACGGAGCAGCAAATCGCTCAATTGAATACGCCGCCAGCCTTTGAAACGATTGCGCTTCAGAAAAATGCCAAAACGGAAGAAGACCTGAATCAAGCACGCGGTCTCGTGTATGTGCTCTTATTCGTCATTTACTTCGGTGTATTGATGTATGCAACGATGATTGCAATGGAAGTAGCCACTGAAAAAACATCACGAGTCATGGAAATCCTGATTTCAAGTGTCCCGCCAGTCACGCAGATGTTTGCCAAAATAATAGGGGTAGCTTTGCTTAGTCTTACTCAAATGATTTTATTTTTTGGAGTGGGCTATTTCTCGATTAAACAAAACCTGACAGGTATGAATGAAGGATTCTTTTCATTTTTTGGTTTCGGCAACATCAATATCTCAACGATCATTTATGCGATCATTTTCGCTTTACTTGGCTATCTTCTGTACGCGACTCTTGCGGCATGTCTTGGGTCCGTTGTCAGCAAAATTGAAGATGTCCAGCAAATGATTTCACCGATGACCATGTTGGTGGTCATTGCCTTTATGATTGCAATGTTTGGATTGGGTAATCCTTCAGCCAGTTATATTACGATTACCTCTTTCATTCCATTTTTCACGCCAATGATCATGTTCCTTCGCGTAGGCATGCTCGATGTCCCATTTTGGGAAATCGCCATCAGCATTGCAGTATTGATCTTAACCATTGTTTTACTTGGAATAATCGGAGCAAAAATCTATCGTGGTGGAGTCTTGATGTATGGAAGCTCAAAATCATTGAAAAGCATCATGAATGCATTGCAATTATCAAAGAAACATTAACATGAAACCTGGATCCTTCATTGCCTTTTGGAGGTATTCAGGTTTTTTTAATAAGTTGTGCCCTATAGTCAGCAGTACACACAGTTAATGATAAATAAATATTATGGGATTTATGAAAAAGGATTGAAAAGGAACATAGATATAAGTGAACACAACTAAAATATTCCATTAATGCAACCACGATTAGGAGTGAATTATGATGAGCAATCTGGTAACTTTGACGATAGTATCGGAAGCGTTTCTCTTGCTATCCTTTATCATTATTATTTTATCAACAAGGAATCCGAAATTGAATGTTCTCTTGGTCATCCTACTCATCATTGGAGGTGCACCGCTTCTATATTTAGCCATAGATCATGTGAAAAGCGATTATATGGATGCGAATATCGGATTGGGCCTGGCCTTTATGTTTACCTGGATCTATAGCGTAGTAGCTTTTATCATTGCCATCATTCTTTTAGTGAAAAAGAAAAGGAATCATAATATTTCAAACGGACAGTGATCATCAAATTTAGGGATCTTAAATCAAATAGACAAAAAAACGCTGAGGATACATGTTTCAGCGTTTTTTTGTTTTCGTATTACAGATTTAACTCATTGTTCTGGTTGTTTCCGTGAGTCAAGCAAGATTGTTTCTTACTATATAGGAACCTTACGTAAAGGATGGTTTGTAGGCCAGAGAAATCATTGTGACATTTCTGTAACAAACATTTTCTACAATACATATGAGTGGTGAACTTGAAAAAAATATAGGTTAGGAGAACTACATGAAAATTATTAAAATTTTGATTTCCTTTATATTGACAATGATGGTACTATTCGTATCTGGATGCAGTACGATTAATCCGAAGGAGGAAAAAGAGCTAGAACTAATAGCTGACGACACTTCTAATGGTAAGGTTGGGTTTTGGGCTGAACAGAAAAAGGGGACGAATTTTATGAATTCGAAATCCTTACCTGAAAACTATAAAGCTGCTAATGAGGTTAATATTGAATATATTCGTTTGGCTCCAGATAAATGGGCAAAAGACCATGATTTCTTGTTTAATGACCAGCCTGATGATCAGCCTAAAAAAGATTTTTTAATGGGAAATGCAGATGAATACAAAGGTATCGATGAGGAAGATTTTGCAGAATTGAAGTCAGATCTGGATTCTGCGTATGAACATGGATCTAAGGTTGTATTGACAGTACTAAGTCTTCCAGGAAATCGATGGCGCCAGTTTAATAATTATGAAAATGATGATCGCATATGGAAAGATTTTAGGTATCATCAACAATCCGCTTTATTCTGGAGGGATCTAGCGCTGAGATTGAAGGATCATCCTGCTGTGATAGGATATAACTTGATTAATGAACCACATCCCGAAACGGCATCAGGATTCAATGATTTTTGGTCAGAGGATTATAGTAGGTGGTATAACAAAGTAGAAAATTCAGCAGCAGATTTAAATGAATTGTATAAAACCATTGTACATTCCGTTCGAACTGTGGATAAAGATACACCTATTATCCTGAATTCTGGTCTTTATGCCACACCATGGGCATTTAAATATTTAAAACCAATTAAGGATGATAAAGTTCTATATGCGTTCCATATGTATGAGCCATATGAGATGACAAGTCAAAATAAAAGAAAAGGATTTAAATACAAATACCCTGGCCCAGTGAGAGTTGGAGAAGGAAAAACAGAGAAAACATTTGATAGAAGTGCGTTAAAGGAATTTTTAGAACCTGTTAGGAAGTGGGCAAAAGAAAATAATATACCAGCTAATCGGATCATAGCCGAAGAATTTGGTATTAATCGTAGCGTCGAAGGCTCCGACAGGTATATAGCCGACCTAATATCAGTTTTCAATGAATATGGATGGCATTGGTCCTTTTATGCATTCCGTGAAGATACTTGGGAAGGGATGGATTATCAACTCGGGAATCAGGCACCTAAATGGGAATACTGGGAGGCGGTAGAGAATGGTGAAAAGCCAAACAGAGAAGAAATAGAAGTAAATAATCCGATTTGGAATGTGTTGAAAAAGGAACTTATGAGGTAATAAATTTGATTTGTAATAAAACATAAAAAGAAAGTGAAGTCTTATAATAAGGTTTCACTTTTTTAGGATGTATAAGGAGAGTATTTTCCAATGAATATTTTGATAGCTGATGATGAAAAACGATTGACAGCCATATTGAAGACTTATTTCGAGAAAGAAGGATTTAATGTGTATGTTGCCTTTGATGGTGAAGAGGCTTTGGATCTCTTCTTTTCTAATAAAATCGATTTGGTTGTGTTGGATTGGATGATGCCGAAATTAAACGGTTTGGAAGTTTGTTCCCAAATAAAGAAAATGAGCATGGTGAAAATAGTGATGTTGACAGCAAGGTCTTCTAATGATGATGAATTCAGTGCACTTGATATTGGAGCCGATGAGTATATCCGAAAACCATTTGACCCACGAATCTTGATTCTTAGGGTGAAAAAGATGCTTGGTATGGAAAAAATAGTTGGAATCAGGGACTTGAAAATCGATTTACTTAGAATGAAAGTATATAGAAATGGTAATGAAATTAGCCTTTACAAAAAAGAATTTGAGTTGTTGGCGTTTTTGTATAAAAATAAAGGACAAATATTGTCCAGAGATACCTTGTTATCAATGGTATGGGGTATGAGTTATATCGGTGAAGAAAGAACAGTCGACACACATATTAATAGATTGCGGGATAAGATTGGTGCGCACAACATTCTCACTCATAGGGGATTGGGGTATAGCTTCCATGATAAAGAGCAATAAAATAAGCAATAAATTATTATCCATGGTCAGTATAATAATGGTAATCGTTTTCGGTGTATCTTATTTATTGAACAACTATTTCTTGTCTGATTATTATTTGTATAAAATGAAGCAAAAACTCACTTCAACATATGATGAAATAAATGATTTGAGTATTAATAAGTTAATGGAAATCGAAAATTCCGCCGAAAGTGTTAATAATGTAACAATCGTTATCATTGAAAGCACTGGTAATATCGATGAACTGAATGAGCTAATGCAATTTAGCCTATACAAAGAAAAAATTCCATTGAATAAGTTTTGGATAACGGAAGATACAATAAAAAAGGTTAACGAGGGTAAGACAGTTAAACAGTTATATAATCAAGGGAAAATAAAGTCAAGCTTTCTGACTTTATTGTATGAACAGGAGGGTCATCTTGTTTTAATCGGTACAGTTGTCGTTCATAATACCGATGCAATGAAAATTATCAATCAATTAAATTTTTACTCCATTGTTTTCGGAATCATCATTATCTTATTGTTAGTCGCTTATTATTCTAAAAAAATCATTACTCCATTAGAAAAGCTACAAAGTGTGGCAAAGGATATTGCCAATTTGAACTTTAAACAAGTAAATATAAAGTCGGGAGATGAAATAGAGGAATTATCTCACAGTATCAATGATATGAGCACTCGCTTAAAAAATGCCCATTTCCAATTAGAAATGAAAAATCAAAATTTAAATACATTGGTATCAAACATATCCCATGAAGTAAAAACACCATTATCATTAATACAAGCCTATACAATAGGCATAAAGGATGGCTTTGATGATGGCACATATACGAATGTTATCTTGGAACAAGTGAGAAATACATCCGATATGGTAGATCATTTAATTATGCTTGCTAAAGTTCAAGCCTTGGATGTTAGCAAAGAAATGTTTGATTTAAGAGTGTTTCTCCAAAAGTTAATTTTACATTATAAAGCTCTATTGAATAACGATGGCATAGAAGTTCGCGATCACTTAGATTCAGCTGAGAAATGCATGGTAAAAGCAGATAAAAGACAAATGGATATTGTATTTAACAACCTTATTAGCAACGCCATTAAGTATGGGGAAGAAGACTTTTTTGTCATAACATTGGAGAATGATCTTGACGGCAGTTTGAAATTCGAAATAAAAAATAAAACAACAATAGTAAAAGAAGAACATTTGCAAAATATATGGGATTCTTTTTATGTGATAGAAGAATCGAGAAATAAAGAAATTTCTGGAACGGGATTGGGCTTGGCAATAGTAGCCAATATATTGGCTAAAAATGATTTAAGATATGAAGTTACTTTAAACGGGATGAATATTCATTTTACGATATGGTTTGAAACACAGTAGGGCATCACCACATTGGTGATGCTTCAGTTTGTAGACAAAAGGGGTTCGGAATTAAAAAATTCCGAACCCCTTTTGAAACCCCTTTTGAATTTTCGCCTAAAGTTAAGAGATTGGGGCTCTACGAGCCCACTATGTTAGGCCATTTTTGGATCTTGCCATGTCCAATTGGCCATCTTCTTTAAATTAATGGCAGCGAAAGTAAGCATCGTCTGCATCGATAATTTTTTAAGTCCCCTTAAAGTAGTCCAACGCATACCATGCTTTTCTTTTGCATCTACGAATACAAGCTCAATCGTTTCTTTACGTTTCGCATATATAGGTCTTACATCTTGATGATGACGCAGATGATCTGCTTCTTCCACATGCGTTTGCCAGATATGCCGTGTCACCACTTTTTGATAAACTTTGCTTTCTGTACACTGTGATAAAGATGAGCATATTGTACAGATGTGTTTGGGCGATTTGTACTCGCGATAGCCCTCTTTATTTGTTGTTGAGTACGTTTATAACTCGCCCGAAGGGCAAAGGTAACAATTGTTCGAGGACGTGTATAGGGTAAAGCCGGTATGATTTTTTTGTTAAATAGGTAGTTTGTAATCGCCGGTGTTTTATAAGCTGCATCTGCGGCAACGGCTTCCGGTTTTACAACTTTCTCAATCACTTGTTCAACAAGTGGCTCTAAGATATGACTATCATGTGTATTTCCAGGTGTTACAATCGTTCCTAATACAAAACCGTTGAGGTCTGCGGCCGCGTGGAATGAATAGGCAAACTGTTTTGTTCGTTCATCTTTCACATAGTAGCCACTCTCAGAATCAGTTGTACTTTCTTTTATTCCTTTGGTTTCTTCCTTAACAAATTTATCTGGTGGAAAAGGCTTCTTTCCATGATTTTCACGATCTTGATTTATTTCATCTTGAAGGCGTCCTTGATACGCTCGTGTTTCTTTGCGAACGATTTTCTTTTCAAATTTCCTCTTGTTCGCACTGGCTTTCACATGTGTGGAATCGACGAATATGTGCTCTGCACTTATCAACTTACTATCAGCAGCTGTCATTAAAATGCCATAGAAAATCTGTTCAAACAGGTCTGTATCTTTAAAGCGTCGCTCATAATTTTTCCTGAACGTAGAGAAATGAGGTGCTTTATCATGGAAACCGTAGCCTAAGAACCAACGGTACGCCATATTTGTTTCAACTTCTTCAATCGTTTTACGCATGGAACGAATACCGAAGGTATATTGGATGAATGTCAGTTTCACTAAAATAACTGGATCAATACTTGGGCGTCCTACCTCTGAATACATATCTTTCACCAAGTCATAAATGAAAGTGAAATCAATGGCAGCCTCCATTTTCCGAACCAAATGGTTCGGTGGCACCAGTTGATCTAAAGTAATCATTTCCAGTTGATCTCGCTGAATAGAATCATGTTTAGAAAGCATCCTCATCACCTCAAGTTTTAATACTTCTATTTTAAAACAAAAAAGAATCTAGGCAAAAGGGTTCTATCTAAAAGTTAAAACAAAGTTGATTGGAACGGAAGGAACGAGACTCCTGCGGGAAAAGCGCGTCTAAGGGAGACCCCGCAGGCGAAAGCCGAGGAGGCTCCCGGACCGCCCGCGGAAAGCGAGTGCCTGGAGTGGAAATCAACGTCCAAATTGTAAAAGCAAAAAAAATATTGTAGGCAAACTCGATTTTCATCGAGTTTGTCTACAGTCTGGGGCATCACCACATTGGTGATGCTTTTTTGTCATACTGTTGTGACATATGAAAGGTACTATATAAATTAGAGATGGACTTTCGATGTTCCAAATAAGGGATGAAAAGGGGAAGAAAAGTGAAACGAGCAAGATTAGGAAAAATCATTTTTTTTACATTGATATTGATAGTAGCTCTGAATTTTATAAAATTATTTGATATAAACTCAATTTCTACAGAAAAAATGAAAGAAATTCAAAATGTTGTTGATAAGACAAGTATTGGGAAAATACAAGTGAACTGGAAAGACGTTGCTGCGATAGCGAGTGTGGAATATGCACTAGACACAATGACAAAGCAAGAAATAGAAAAGACGGCAAATTTGTTTATTGAGAAGAAGAAAAATCAATATCGATTGAAAGGGGTTGATGAAGTGATTGAAGCGTTAGCTTATAGTGAAAAACAAAAAAAAGAAGTCAATGCATATTTGAAATATTTAAATGGTGAGACTAGCTCAAATATAGAAAATAATGATAGCGTGCAAGTGAGTTTCATTTCCAGCATAAAAGAGGGGGCCATTGATAATTATAAAGAAAATGGTATTCTTCCTTCTATTACAATAGCACAAGCTATATTGGAATCCGGTTGGGGAAAATCAGAGTTGTCTGTGAAGTATAACAATATATTTGGGATAAAAAGTTATAACTGGGATGGCAAGTCGGCAAATATAAGTACGAGAGAATTTCATGAAGAGAATATTCAAGCTGATTTTAGAGTGTATGATACGATTTCCGATTCTCTCCAAGATCATGCAGCTTTTTTAACTGAAAATCCTCGATATGAAAAGAATGGTTTATTTTCTTCTAAAACTTATACGGAGCAGGCGACAGCATTACAAGAAGCAGGGTATAGTACAATAGAAAATGAAGCGGGCGAGAAAATATATAGTGAGTTATTAATAGAATTGATTAGGCAGTATCAATTACAATTAATTGATAGTGAAGCCCAACTTGGTTATGGTTAATGTTTTAATAAAAATGTATGGATGAACTGCTACTCACCTGTCCCTTATAATGTGAAAGTGAGCTTAGGTGCTTGGCCATATAGTAAGACCAAATCCCAACGAAATGAATAAAGAAATAAAATTGTAGTAAATACTGAACATAAACCACATTCTTTGCATAGGGTAGGAGGGTATGGTATATTAATTTGTGAGGAGGGGATGGGCAATGGATGAAATGATAAAGGGTCAAGATTCGATGAATGAAGAAGAATGCTGTTCGACCTCTTCCCACGGCCGAACGAGTCATCACTCAGAAGCAGTAAAAAAGAATTTAACGACCCGGTTAAATCGTATCGAAGGTCAAATTCGCGGTATAAAGGGTCTTATTGAAAAAGATACGTATTGTGATGATGTGATTACCCAGATAGCTGCTACACAAAGCGCAATGAATAGTGTGGCCAAGATTTTATTAGAGGGCCATCTAAAGAATTGTGTGGTTGAACGGCTGAATGATGGGGATACAGCGGTCATAGATGAAGTGCTTATAACGATTCAAAAATTAATGAAAAAATAAAGGAGTAGTGTGTTATGGAAAATGTAACATTGAATGTAAGTGGAATGTCTTGTGGTCATTGTGTGAATGCCGTTGAAGGAAATGTAGGAAAGCTGTCAGGTGTGGAAAGTGTAAAAGTTCATTTGGATGCAGGAAAAGTAGATGTAGCGTTTGATAAAGAAAAAGTATCACTTGAAAAAATAAAAGAAACAATCGATGATCAAGGATACGATGTCGAGTGATTGATGAGGGTGCTGCCTAAAGCACTTCTTTTTTACAAAAAATTATACCCCATATAGGTATAGAAGGCGGGGATGATGTGAGCAACCATATTAAAGAAACAAGTATGCAAATTTCAGGTATGACTTGTGCTGCATGTGCATCAAGGATTGAAAAAGGGTTAAACAAAATGGAAGGCGTTGAAGAAGCGACCGTTAATTTGGCCCTTGAGAAATCAGTCATCAAATATGATGCAGAAAAATTAAGCAACCAGGACTTTGAAAAGAAGATTCAAGATCTTGGCTACGATGTGGTAAAAGAGAAAAAGGAATTTACCATTACGGGTATGACCTGCGCTGCCTGTGCAACGCGAATTGAAAAAGGGTTAAATAAGTTGGATGGAGTGAACATGGCTAATGTGAATCTAGCTCTCGAAAATGCGACCGTCGAATATGATCCCAGCGAAGCCTCACCAGTTGACATTATTCAAAGAGTCGAGAAGCTGGGGTATGGGGCAATCATCAAGGAAGATAATATGGAATCAGTGGATTTCCGTCAAAAGGAAATTCAAAGACAAAAGAATAAATTCATCTTTTCCGCCATTTTATCTTTTCCATTGCTATGGGCGATGGTAAGCCATTTTAGCTTTACTTCGTTTATCTATATGCCTGATTTCCTCATGAATCCATGGGTGCAAATGGCCCTTGCCACTCCTGTACAATTCATCATCGGAAAGCAGTTTTATGTAGGTGCTTATAAAGCCTTGAAAAATAAAAGTGCCAATATGGATGTATTAGTCGCAATGGGAACATCTGCTGCTTATTTTTACAGTGTCTATCAGGCATTCATCTCGATCGGATTGCACCACCATACGGCACAACTTTATTTTGAAACAAGTTCCATTCTTATCACCCTCATCCTATTAGGGAAGCTTTTTGAAGCAAAAGCAAAAGGACGTTCCTCCGAGGCCATCAAAAAATTGATGAGCCTTCAAGCTAAAACGGCATTAGTGTTAAGGAATGGGGAAGAACGTGAAATACTCCTTGAAGAGGTCATCGTAGGTGATGTGGTTTTGGTGAAGCCGGGTGAAAAAATCCCTGTCGATGGAGAAGTGGTCGAAGGGAACTCCGCCGTTGATGAATCCATGTTAACGGGTGAGAGCATTCCGGTTGATAAAGCAATCGGTGATACTGTGATTGGGTCAACATTAAATAAAAATGGTTTTCTCAAAATGAAAGCAACAAAAATCGGAAGGAATACAGCTCTTTCTCAAATCATCAAGGTCGTCGAAGATGCTCAAGGGTCTAAAGCTCCGATTCAACGGCTTGCAGACCAAATTTCCGGAGTTTTCGTTCCCATCGTTGTCGGTATCGCCCTTTTAACTTTTCTCGTTTGGATGATATGGGTTAACCCTGGACAATTCACACCCGCTTTGGAAGCGATGATTGCCGTTCTTGTCATAGCTTGTCCATGTGCCCTAGGTTTGGCCACTCCCACATCCATCATGGCGGGATCGGGGCGAGCTGCTGAATTCGGTATTTTATTTAAAGGCGGAGAACACTTGGAGACCACTCACCATATTGATACGGTCATTTTGGATAAAACGGGAACGGTTACGAATGGTACCCCTGTTTTGACAGATGTCCTTATCGAGAACGGAATGGAAGAAGTCCAGTTTCTATCTCTTATCGGTGCAGCTGAAAAACAATCGGAGCATCCCCTTGCCCAATCGATCGTAAAAGGAATTCAATCAAGGCAAATAAGACTTGCCGCGGTTGGGGAGTTTGAAGCGATTCCCGGTTATGGGGTGAGGGCTATAGTGGATGAAAAAGTGTTATTAATTGGAACACGTAAATTGATGAAGCAAAATCACGTGGATATTACAAAGGCGCTAATCGCAATGGAAGAGCTTGAAGAGCAGGGGAAAACAGCAATGCTTGCTAGCTTTGATGGTGAATATACCGGCATCATTGCTGTTGCAGATACGATTAAAGATACCTCACTTACAGCGATTAAGAGGTTAAAAGCGATGAATATCCGGGTCATCATGATAACGGGGGATAATCAAAGGACAGCAAATGCCATCGGAAATCAAGTGGGCATCGACCAAGTGATTGCAGAAGTCCTTCCTGAAGGGAAAGCGGACGAAGTGAAAAAACTTCAGGCTTCCGGCAAAAAAGTGGCAATGGTCGGGGATGGTATAAATGATGCACCCGCGCTTGCGCTGGCTGATATTGGAATGGCTATTGGAACCGGGACGGACGTAGCCATGGAAGCTGCGGATATCACTTTGATCCGCGGTGATTTAAACAGCATTGCAGATGCAATCCTCATGAGCAGGAATACGATGCGCAATATCAAGCAAAACCTGTTCTGGGCCTTTTCCTATAACGTAATCGGAATACCGATTGCGGCAATCGGGCTCCTTGCCCCGTGGTTAGCAGGTGCTGCCATGGCTTTCAGTTCTGTTTCAGTCGTATTGAATGCGCTTCGCCTACAAAAGGTAAAGCTCTAAAAATCATGTAAATATTTTATGAAGGCATTGGTACTGGTATCAATGCCTTTATCTACTTGCATTCTTAGAAGAATGAATCATTGACACTTGTCACCTAAACAAGAGCGAAAATAGGGTCTAAATTAAGTATCTGGAATGATCGTAACAGCGATCGTCCGAACGGGAGCATTTTTTCCTTTGGCCGAGGCATGATAGTATTTAGTCATTAATTCGTTCAATTCATGTTGAAATTGGATAAAGTGATCTCCATCCAGCTTTAATTCCACTAAGGAAAAAGTTGCACCGTCTTCCTTGTCGTTTTGTTCTTCCAATTTCTTAAGATAACTTTGGTATTGTGTCATAAGGGATAATTGATAATAGGAAACATAATCAAGCTTCTTCTCAGTAGAAGCTTTTTTCCATTCTTCTATACTAATTTTAGCTTCCATTTCATTTAAAGCGTAATATTTTTCGGAAACGGATTTCACCTTTTTTTCTTTAATAACGCGAATGATGCCTGCATCCAACATGACTTGTATATGTCTATATAGTGTTGCTTGTGGTACGTCTTCAATGATTTTTACCATTTCCAAGGGGGTTAAACCGTTTTCATTGTTCCTCATAAGTACTTGAGAAATTTTCATTCTTACCGGGTGCATTAAAACTTCAACTTTATTGATCATAAAGTTCTCCTTGTATGTCGTATTTTTATTCTTATTATAAATAATGAGAATGGGTATTGCAATGCTCTCTCTTTGAAGTTATTATTATCATTATCAATACTGATAATGAAATAAAGGGGAGTGAATAAATGAAACTGCACTATGGGTTTGATGATCTAAAAGATATTGATTTAATGGCCTTTATCCCGATAATATTGCCGTTTTTAGCAGTAGGTCTACTATTGGTATCCATTGCATTAATTGATTTGTACAGACATAGAAACACAAGGGAAAACGTCCTCATCTGGACACTGGTTATCCTTTTTGTCAATACAATCGGTCCAATTCTGTACCTAGTTATAGGGCGAAAGGATCGAGAAAGATCATGAAGTTGGAAATCCTGAATGTGACGAAAGCATTTAAAGGAAAAGTCGCTGTCGATAATTTCTCGATGGAACTGGAATCGGGAGAATGTGTCGGTTTAATCGGACCGAATGGAGCGGGGAAATCCACGTTACTAAAAGTGATTTCAAATATAACCGATCCAAACGCAGGTGAAGTTTTGCTAAATGGCCAAGAAATATCGAAAATGAAAAGTGAAATTGGCTACCTGCCACAGTATCCTAATTTTTTTCATTGGATGACAGCGAAAGAAACGCTTACTTTCATGGGGCAACTATCTGGTTTAAAAAAGGAAGAATTAATAAAAACAATACCCGAGATTTTAGCTAAAGTTGGTCTTCGTGGCGAAGAAAATTCTAAAGTTGGCACTTATTCCGGCGGGATGAAACAGAGACTCGGCATTGCCCAAGCATTGCTGCATAAGCCTTCGCTTATTGTCATGGATGAACCTGTTTCCGCATTGGATCCAGTTGGCCGAAGAGAAGTGCTTAACTTGATTGGAGAAATAAAAAAAGAAACGACGATTTTATTATCCACCCATATATTGAGCGATGCTGAAGAGATATGCGAACGATTTGTCATTATAAAAGATGGAATAAAAATTGAAGATACGACGATCTCCAACCTCTTAAACCGCAATGGCAAAAATAAGCTATGCGTTGAAATTACAGCGAAAGATCAAAAATGGGTTGAGATTGTAAAAAAATTACCTTATGTGAAGGAAGTCGAGGTCATTGGGCATAAAGTCAACATAAAGGTTGAAAACATCAAAAAAAACAAAAATATGTTACTGGAACATGCACTTGAAAATAAAGTGGACATTGTAAAATTCGATATGAATAACGATACTCTGGAAGATATTTTCTTGAAAATGGTGGTCGTGAAATGAAAAAGTTTATTGTACTGCTAAAAAAAGAATATATACATATGGTACGGGATATTAAGGTTATTTGGCTGCCTGTCGTTTTCATCTTTTTAGGGATCACACAACCGATAGTAACTCATTACCTGCCATCCATTTTGAAAGCATTAGGCGGTGGTCAGGGAATTACCATTGATCCGAGTATGACTTCCCAAAGAGGGGGGGAAGTACTAGCCAGTACGTTAGGGTCTCAATTTGATCAGCTTGGACTTATGATTCTTGTAATCTCAATGATGGGTATTATACAAACAGACAAAGCAAATGGCATGTTGGCGTTTATTCTAACTAGGCCTGTTACCGTTATTTCCTATATAGCTGGAAAAATCGTATCACATTATTCGATAGCGGCTTTAAGTGTGGCAATTGGATACTTTGCTTCTTATCTATATGCAAATTACCTTTTTACTAATGTTCCATTTTCACATATGATATCTGCACTTTTATTATATCTTGTTTGGATTCTTTTTATCGTCACTTTCACAACGATGATCAGTACTATTTTTAACAGCCAAGGTGTTATTGCGTTAATTTCGATTATTTTTCTCATAGGCTGCAGAATCATTGTTGGTTTAAGTCCGGTTATCGATTTTGTAAATTCAGCAAGCATGAGCAAGCATGCCATGACTGTACTCATCACAGGTACAATAAGTTCCAATGCAATTGCTAACCTACTTGTAACGCTATTCTGGATTGTTTTGATGCTCTTTGTAACGAATTATTGGATTGCCAATAAAAAATTCAATCATGAATAAAGCAATACTAGTGAATGAATACACCTATTGATTTACCATTCTATACAAATAAAAGCCGATGATTCATAGGGACCATCGGCACTCTTCCTGAATTTTTCGGGTGCTATACCGAGCTTATTTTAAACAGAAAAATACATAATCTGTAGGTACACCACGCTCGCCTTGTTGATGGAGCATCGCTGACACATTACCCCGATGATAGGTACCGTGATTGACCACATGATGGATGAGGTCGGCAAGTACAAACTCACAAACCCCCATTTTGGGGTGTTCGGCTACTACGGTCCTTTCGAGATCAGGCTCCAAAGCAAAAAAATTGTCATATTCCTTATAAAGTTCATCATAGCAGGATTCAAGTCCTTTTATTGAGATTCCACGCACTTCTTCCCGCCGCTGCTCTACTTTCCTAAACGTATCTTGAATGGTGCTTCCTTTCATGATCTCCAGCCATGTTATATCCGTAGCGTAAAGATGAACCAAGACGTCCTTAATGGATGTAAAGACACTTTTCAACGTATCACCATAAACTCCATCCGGTAATTTTTTTACGTGTTGGAACACTTGAGTATTAGCCCAAACATGATAATCATACATTTTCTTTGCTCGGTTCTTTTCCATTTACTCATTCCTTTACCTTAACCCTTTCGACAATATTCAAACAATACCTTTCTAAGGTGAATTGTAACCTGCCGAAACCTGGATGTTGGTGAGTTTCGACTGGTAACTTCTGAACAAATACTAGTGAATTAATGAGTTCCCATTTTTGCCAATAAAGACTTATATTTAATCATTTTTTCATTAAATCCAGCCAACAACCACGTTTGTTTTTTGACTGACACTAAATTGGAGGCCGATTATTAGAGATAATTTCAACACTGATATTTATATAAAAAATAGAAAAAATAAAACAAACACACTAAAAAATGGTAACATTTAAAGGAGGTTTGTCATGGAATGGAGGTGTGATGAAGAGAAACATAAAAATCATCCCTGTAGTGAAAAAGATTGAATGAGAAAGTAAGGTAAAAGGTTAGAAGAAGGATTGGCTTCGTACGAAAAAAAATTGAAAGATTCGGTGATTTTGTGATTAAACGAAAAAGTTATTTTGATTCTAATCTAGCCATGTTAATCATCATTCTGATGGTTTTCAGCAGCGTTAGTTTATACAGTGCGCAAAAATACGCACAGCTTGATATAGATTATTTCAAGCAGCAAATTGTCTGGTTTGTTATTAGTGGTCTGATTGTGCTGGCCATTTTTTATTTTGATTTTGAGACGATCATGAAACTGACTCCATATATATACTCATTTGGTATTTTCCTGCTTTTATTCGTTTTATTAGGACCAAAGAGTATTGCCCCAGTCCGGAAGGGGGCAAAATCTTGGATTGAAATTCCAGGATTAGGCTCCATACAACCATCCGAGTTCATGAAAATATTTTTAATATTGATGTTGTCCTATATACTGACAAAACATATAGACAAGTTTCCAGTAGGGGACATAGGCACCGATTGTAAACTATTATTTAAAATGGGGGTGATAGCAGCTTTACCAATTGGTTTAACGCTACTGCAAAATGACTTTGGTACTTCCCTGGTGATGGCCGTCATCACGATGGGAATCGTTTTAGTATCGGGGATTAATTGGAAGATGATAGCATCTGTAGTTGCTTTAGTGGTCAGTATCGTATGTTCCTTGGTAGTCACCTACTTGTATGATCCTGATCTATTATTGAACTTACTGGATGGCTATCAACTGGATAGGATTAATTCTTGGCTGGATCCATTTAGTCATGGCCAAGGAATCGGTTATCAATTGAAGCAATCCATATTAGCGATCGGTTCAGGTATGACGGAAGGGAAAGGCTTCAATCAAAGCAATGTATATATTCCTGAAGCACATACCGATTTTATATTTACGATCGTTGCTGAAGAATTTGGGTTCATTGGAGCGAGTTTGCTAATCTCCCTCTATTTCTTCATTATTTATAAAATCGTTGCAACTGCACTGAATTCTACATTTTTTGAATCTTTTATTTGTGTGGGAGTCATCTCCTTCTTGACTTTTCACATATTTCAAAATATCGGAATGGTTATCGGTCTAATTCCTATCACAGGAATTCCGCTGCCATTAATGAGCTATGGAGGGAGCTCGGTGATGGCTACTATGATGGGACTTGGCTTGGTATTGAATGTTTCATTGAAAAAAAGGGATTATATGTTTTCGAATGAGTGACAAAAATATTTGCGCTTCTTGCAGAATGTATTTAAAAGACGAAAAAATGACTAATTTAGATAGAGTAGAGTTGCCTAAACTTAAAAAGGATGGTTAGAACTATGTGATCTTTTCACACTAACTCTAGCCGGGATTGAAATGTTAGCAAAAAGATCAAGCATTGCTTGGTCTTTTTTTAAATAATAAAACTAGGATATTGCTTAACAAATAGTATGAAAGCATTTAAATGTAGGAGGAAATGAGACATTTGGAAATTATCGGAAGTCTCATAATAAGTAGGGTTTTTGATGACGTCTAAGTGAAACAGTCAAAGAATCGTCTTTCAAAAAAAACGACTTCTTTCTTAAAATTTCCTTGACCGAGACCTATTCCCAGTTTGGATTAACTCATAAAATCATAAGTTAAGAATCGATTTTTGATTTATAGTTCTTTGAGCCCGGGAATCTATCTTTTTTTGGAAATCACTATGAATATAGATACATTTTTATACGAATGTTACAATTAAGTAGTAACTAATGCTCTATAAACAAATTACTGGTTTGGGAAATAATAAATCGAGGAAATGGGGAATAAGATGAATTTGAAAATATTATTGAGAATAGGTATCTTTTTATTATTTTCTTTTCTTATGATTTTTGATTATTTCCCTCATATCATTTTCAATGACAGTCCTAAAACGGCACTGACAATTGGAATGATCTCATTAGCGATTGTCTATATTGTCATTAATCAAAAGACTGAAAAAAATTGTGAAACAAATTCATTAATTGGAGAAGCAGCATTTATTTTTTATATGTTAGTGCTAATAGGAGTATTAACGTTATTGGGGAGGAAATCCACTGTAGGAATCTCCTTAAAAAATCCTATTTTATGGTTTGTTTTATTATTAACCATAGTAGATATGACTGTAAGATATAGGAGGAAAAAGAACTCTTACAAAGGCACAGTGAACCGAAGAAGTTAGACATTTTTTATTGGGCAGCCATGAGGGCATGAACCCGGTTATCTACCGAGCTCATGCTTTTAATTAACATTAACATGTTGATTTGAGAGAATAAATTGAATGCTTAGTTCAAAAAAAGAAATGATTCTTATATTATAAATATCGGAGAGAAAACATAGCAAGAGGGGATAATTGAAAGTATACTTTTGCTGTAACCTTTGTTGTTTTTACAACTAAAAGAAGAGCTTAGTCAAATTTCCGCAGTTGGTTTGAGAGCTTTTTCCCATGTCCTTGGAGTCCAAGACGTTCTTGTAAACGGCTTTGAGATCTTTTTCTGCAATTGTACTTTAACTAACTAGAATAAATCATCATGATCATCCGATGATTCCGTATGTAATTGGACATCTTCAATCGGTTGTTCAGCTTCTTTTTTCTCTGGTGTTAAATGATCTATTATCGTGGTGACACGTCTTAATTCATGTTCAAGTGAAAGTTTAAGCTCTTGTAACTCCTTCATTAATGTATCTTCAGATTTGTCATTTCCATCCATTTTAATCCCCCCTTGCTGTAAGGTTTTTCGATCTATTTATTATAGCCTCATTTTTTGTTCTTTTCCTAGTACGAATTTTAAACTTGAAGGGGAGGGTAGTAAGATGTATGAAGGAGTGGTACTTTCAGTTATCAAATTGTAGAAGATGTGGTACTCTTTTTTATCAAGAATAGAATACAAGAGTTGGAGGTGATTTAGTGAGGGAGTAGCAGCTGCATGGACTACCCAGTGAATAGTAAAGAGCCTTCCCATGAATTCCGAGTGATATTACCTGAAGTTAACTTGAGCCCATGAAGATCTACAGTAGGGTGAACAATCGAGTTTCATTTCTGTTTTTAGACCAGTTAGAAACCAATTGGTTCTTTTCCGTGTCCTAGTAAATTCAATAGTTTATCTAGTTCCTGACTTTTATGTAATGTTTTTGGGGCAGTAAATCCATATATGAATGCTGTAGTTATTAATTCTTTCCTCAATATCTCAATTTTTTCATGTAATGCTTCCATACTCTCCAATGCAAGATCCCTCAAGTACTTTCATTTTTATTATAAATCTATTATTACATAAATTAGGATGTTTTTAAATAAGAAGTGAGTATTTACTTATAAAAAGTTGTTACAGCATTCACAAGTCATGAACTTGGGGAAGAGTAGAAGCCACTTACTAATTTGTACAAGTAGTGAACCTTTTTAGGTAAAATTTTTCTCAATGATGATGGGCCAATATAGTGAAATGGATCGTTCATGGCCATTTTTGAAAAGGAAAATCCTATAGTCTTTTTCATATTCAATGCTTCAGTTTACATAAAGCCATTCACTACAGCTTATTTATAAAAATCGATAATTTATAGTTTACATGCTTGTTTAAGTCTTCCAAAAATTGTTCTATCATTTTATTAGATGGAAATCTGCATGCCAGAAGGTAACAACCATCTCTACTGATTTTATAGTTATGTATTTTGTTCTTGAGTTTTTATGAACGACAGATAAGGTTGGTGATTAGTGCTTTGTGTAATGATAGTAATAAAAGCATGTATAAGACACCCTAATTTAACATTAATGGCATATCCCTCAATCACTCCATTATCTTCTAATTTGGCAACTCTAAATGCAGCTGCTTGACCGGTCAAAAGGACTTTCTCACTCAATTCTTTCATCGTGATTATATCTGCGAGCTAGCAATTAGATGCTTATTCGTGTGTATACTTAATTTTATGAAATATAATACTGTCTAAAGTGAGCAAAAAAATGACAGGGCTGAAGTATATAGCATTGTTAGAATCTTTTAAGGAGTTGTGAGAAACGGCGTTGGTTGAATCTTTACAAAAGGCGATAGACTAGATGGAAGAACATTTATTAGATCATATAACGATAGAAGACATTGCCAAACAAGCAAATGTATCTCCATTTCATTTTTAGCGCACATTTACGATCTTGACAGATATTTCTATTGGAGAATATCTTCGCCGGCGCCGTTTGACATTAGCAGTTCAAGAATTGTTTGGCGCTATCATCGACATTAGCTTTAAATATGGATACGATACTCCTGAGCTTTCTCAAAAGCTTTTCGTAAACAACATGGTGTTACGCCGAGTGAAGCACGAAAAGGAGTCGGAAAGTTGCAATCCTATAATCGACTGACTATACAGGTAAAACTGAAAGGAGCAGAACCAATGAAATATAAAATTATTGAAAAAGATACTTTTCAAGTGGTAGGAGTTAAACGAGAATGTTCATGTGATCCAGCATGTAATACAGAGAATGCTGGACTTCCGAGTATTGGAGAATTTTGGGGTGAAGTACATCAAAATGACACAGTCAATCAATTAATTCAATTAAATAATGGACAAATAAAAGGTCTATTAGGTATTACTGATAATTATAATGAGGAGAAAAACACAATCGACTACTGGATTGCTTCAGAACATAGTGGAGATGTGCCAGATGGACTTTCGAGTTTTGAAATACCTGCGTCCAAATGGGTCGTATTTGATGTTCAAGGACCTGCCCCAACCGCAATGATAAATACATGGAAGCAAATTTATTCAGAATGGTTTCCATCTAACAGCTATGAACCTGCCGATACTGCTGCAATTGAAGCATATATAGATTCGGATCTCTATAGTCCGAATTCAACTAACGAAATATGGGTTGCAATAAAATAAAAAAAATAGATCACTGTTTCTAAACCATAGGAAGTTAGTTTGCCTGGAAAAAGCATAGAATTCTTTAATGAAAATAAAAGAAGCATTTACCAGTGGCGATACCGAATTTTATGGATCGAACGCTATCAGGATGTTCAAAGGACATTGTTAGGTAACCCCACCCATCCATATAAACTGATCTCGTAAAGTCGATGAAACAATGGGAAGTGAAGGAGACACGGACTTAAAGTAAACCAATTTCATTACACAAATAAAGGAGTTTTAACAGAAGATTTATTAAAACATATTTCTCCATTAGGCTGGGAGCATATCAAATTGTTAGGGGAGTACCGTTTTGATCCAAAAGGGTTTACTACTTTAGATTCATTAAGACCGCTGAACAACCAATAATAGTTATAAATACCGGTTACACCTTACCGTGGTGAAAACCGGTTATTTTTTTCTCGGATTTCCTTAGCGTTGTAAATTAGCGTTTTGCTGGTGGTACCCCTTATGGAGCTAACCTGCCCCGATAGTTCAAAAAGTGTATTTTTCCACTCGGTTTCTAATGTACAATAATAGTAAGAATCGTACATTCAAAAGGCCACCAATTTGGTGGCCTTCATAACTTTTCTTGCCTTAAATATACTAATTTGAAAAATAAATGTTTATGTATCGTTTATGGTTAAGATCCAATGCTATGTTCTACTGCAGTATCCCAACTAGGAAAATAATACAATGCATTTTTCATTAACTCCGGATCTGACTTCTTTACCTCTTTCTTCCGAGGTGGCTTCCCTTCTTTTTCTACTAATTCAGAAATTTGATTCACGACTTCTTCAACACTCATATTTACTTCCATCACTGTTCCCTCCTTATTGTTATTATTTATATATTTTCCTAATTGATGAAAAGTAATACAATTTTCTTTAGATAAACTACAAGTTTAAGAAGGGTATTTTTTCTCTTAATACTGAAATCAGAAAAAATCGTACATTCAAATCGTTGGTACATAAGGGGTATGGAACCGTACTTATGAATAGAGAAGAAAGGTCGATGAAGAGGACACAACCAAAAGATGTGCAGCCGATCCGGGATCAGCAGCAGGTAGAAGATATGAAATGGGCGCTAAAGCGCCATTGTTCGGAACGCGATTACATCCAGTTTGTCGCAGGCTGCGAGACTAGCCTACGTGTCGGGAACCTACTCAAGCTCACCACAAAGCAAATCTTGGACCTTAAAGTGCCTCCCAGAACTTCATAATACCCAAGTTGAGGTAATCTATACCAGTTATTTGTAACGGTTAAATAAATGATTCATTAAGAAAAATAGGATAAAAGACTGTCGTTATATGTAAAAATCTGTAGGTATATGTAAATATTAGAGTGAATCAACTCATTTTTTTGGGTTTGTGAGCTCCAAAAGTCCTGTACGAAAATTCCTAAATGGGAAGTAATTGATTTACACGTCTTCATACACCTTTAAAAAAGTCCTTCTATACTTGAGACAGATTCAAATATTAGGAGGGAAAGATCAATGAATAATGAAAAAGCGATGGATGAGTTAATCAAAGATTGGAGCGATGTAAGCTTAGGTAAGAATATGGACCGCCGAAACTTTATCCAGGGAGCAAGTAAACTTGCCGGACTTTCATTAGGTCTTGCCCTTACACAATCAATGGGCGGGATTGAAGTGAATGCTGCCCCGAAATTCAGTGATTATCCATTTACGCTTGGTGTTGCTTCCGGTGATCCACTCTCGGATAGTGTTGTTTTATGGACAAGACTGGCACCTGATCCGTTGAATGGAGGAGGTATGCCACATGAAGCCATTTCAGTTAAGTGGGAAGTGGCTAAGGATGAAAATTTCAGAAAGATTGTTCAGCAAGGCAAAGAAATAGCCAGGCCGGAACTTGGCCATTCTGTTCATGTGGAAGTAAGCGGGTTAAAACCGGATAAAGTCTATTATTACCGTTTTAAATCTGGCGGTGAAGTAAGTCAGACTGGGAAAACAAAGACACTTCCGCCAATTGGTTCAAGTGTTTCGAGCCTTTCCTTCGCATTTGTTTCATGCCAGCAATTTGAGCATGGCTATTATACGGCCTATAAACATTTGGCAAAAGAAGATTTGGATCTTGTCTTTCACCTTGGCGATTACATATATGAGTACGGACCAAATGAATATGTTTCTTCCTCAGGGAATGTCCGTGTACATAGTGGCCCGGAAATCATTTCGCTTGAGGATTATCGCAATAGATATGCACAATACCGCTCTGATACTCATTTAAAAGCGGCACATGCAGCTTTCCCATGGGTCGTGACTTGGGATGATCATGAAGTTGAAAACAATTATGCTAATGTCATTCCGGAAAAAGGGCAATCGGTGGAAGCATTCATCAAGAGAAGGGCAGCCGCTTACCAGGCTTATTATGAGCATATGCCTCTTCGTAAATCGTCGTTGCCAAAGGGAGCGGATATGCGGTTATACCGAAACTTCTCATATGGTGACTTAGCCTCTTTCTTTGTACTTGATTCACGTCAATACCGGGATGATCAGGCGAACGGCGATGGAAGTTCACCGCAAACGCCTGAGTCACTTGATCCGAAGCGTACATTACTCGGTCCAGAGCAGGAAAAGTGGCTAACTGATAATCTATCGATTTCAAAAACGAAGTGGAATGTGCTGCCACAGCAGATTTTCTTTGCACCGCGGAATTATGGAACACCAACTGCGCCCAAATACAGCATGGATTCTTGGGATGGTTACCCGGCTGCTCGTGATCGTTTGATTGATGTCATAAAAAGAAAAAACATGGAAAATGTGGTCGTATTGACCGGTGATGTTCATGCAAGTTGGGCCTCCAATTTAAAAACGGACTTCAACGATCCAAATTCAAAGATTTTCGGAGTGGAGTTTGTCGGCACATCCATCACATCTGGTGGAAATGGAGCAGACAAGCGTGCGGATACGGATAAAATACTAAGTCAGAATTCACATTTAAAGTTCTTTAATGATTACCGGGGTTATGTACGCTGCAAAGTAACACCAGAACAATGGAAGGCGGACTATCGCGTTGTTCCATTCGTGACAGAACCTGGAGCGGATATATCGACAAGAGCCTCCTTTGTTTTTGATAAGGATCAAACAGGTCTGCGAAAGGTTGCATCAAGAACGGTAACGGAAGGTGTACAAAAAACGAACGAAGTCGAGGAAGATCGGACACGTGCCCATAGTCGCGCACATGAAAAGCAAAGAATGCACAAGCAGGGGAAAGTCACTAATTGATAGAAAGACAAGGAATCGTGAATACGAAAAGTTCTTGAAATTGAAAGGAGTGAATTAGAATGCTTTCTAATATTGGGATACCAGGGCTAGTTATCGTTCTCGTGATTGCATTGATTATTTTTGGACCGTCGAAGCTGCCGGAAATCGGACGTGCATTTGGTCGAACATTATCCGAATTCAAAAGTGCAACCAAAGGATTGGTGAATGATTCAGAAAAAGAGGATGAAAACGAGAATAAAGCTGCGATAAGGGCTGTTAAAAAAGAAGGATAAATTTTATGAGGAAGGGCGGGCGGAAAGACTAAGCCTGCTTCTTTTCATGAGAGTTAGAGATTGCATTATTTTAGCCATTACTAAATGACGAAGCCATTCTGATTTATGTTATATGGTTTGTAAATGGATAAAAAAGGAGGAGTGAAAGTGGAGAGCAAGGATGTACACGTTATGGAGCATATGGAGGAACTCCGAAGCAGAATCATTAAAACACTGATAGGATTTCTTGCTTCTTTCATAGTGAGTTTCATATTCGTACAGGATATTTATGAGCTGCTCATTAAAGATTTAGAAGGGAAACTTGCCGTGCTCGGACCCAGTGACATCCTGTGGGTATATATGATAATCGCTGCGGTTTGCGCGATAGCTGCGACGATTCCGCTTGCAGCCTATCAGTTATGGCGCTTTGTGGCTCCTGCGTTGAAACCGGAAGAGAGAAAGGTTACTTTTCGATTCATTCCTGGGTTGTTCATCTTATTTATCATAGGTATCTCTTTTGGATATTTTGTGTTGTTTCCCATAGTGCTGGGATTCCTCACATCCCTATCTGCCGGGCAGTTCGAGATGATGTTCACAGCGGAAAAGTATTTTCGGTTCATGATTAATTTGATCTTGCCTTTTGGGATTTTATTTGAAATGCCGCTTGTGGTCATGTTCCTGACTAGATTAGGAATCATCAATCCGAAGGTGTTGAAAAAGTCTCGTAAGATTTCTTACTTCGCCCTTGTTATCATCTCGATCGTGATTACGCCACCTGATATCATTTCGGACATTTTGGTCATTATCCCTTTACTTGTGCTTTATGAGGTGAGTGTCCAGCTGTCCAATATGGTTTATAGAAAAAGGCTTATGAAAGAGGAGTCAGCTTTACCTGTAACATGAAATGTATTTACCAACCTTTTGGAAAAAAACATTTCTTAGGAAATATTTAAATGTACACAAAAAAGTTGAGGAGGATAATCCCCTCAACTTTTTTTATGGCAAAATAATACTTTGTGAAATGATAAGGACAGTGTTCGTTTTCTTTAGAATAAATTAACAAGAAAAAAGCAACATTTCAAAGACATCTGTAATGGGTTTTCATACATTGTCGGATAAGAGGCATAAACATGCTCAAGATTACACGGGGCATGTTTATTTATTTTTTTTTGAAGGAGAGAGGATTCTTTATAGCGAATAATTGTAATCACCTGAAATTTAGAACAGCACTAGATCAAAAAACCTGCAATTTAACACTAGATACTTAAAATCCTGAATGATTCGAAATAAGTCGATGGAGTAATGAATGTTGATATTATCATTACAGTATAAATAGATATCTAGGGTCAAAATGCATGAAAGGAAAGGTGAGTACTCATGAAAGATTTAATGAAAATTATTGCAGGAAACATTTCCATGACCTTTGCTTATGCTTACTTAATCGTGCCCAATGAAATTATTAATGGGGGCGTAACTAGCTCTGCGTTGTTATTGAATGCTTTATCGGGTTATAACATTGCCATGCTGGCTAATTTAGTTACTGGATTTTTGTTAATCATTTGTTTAGTTTTTTTAGGTAAAGAGTACTTTGTTAAGTCGATAGTAAGTTCGCTAAGTTATATGTTGTTTTTTAATTCTTTTTATTCACTGAATATACGTTTTGATTTAAATATCGTTTTAGTGGTTCTAATATCTTCGATTTTGATAGCGTTAGGATACTATTTATGTATAACAGCAAATGCCTCCACTGTTGGTTTTGATGTGATCGCACTAATTTTACATCATAAAAATGAAAAAATAGATATTGCAGTGACAATAAGGATTATTAATCTAATCGTACTGGTCCTAGGGCTCCTTGTTTACGGTTATTCATCGATCATTAAGGGTGTTGCGTTTACCTTGATCTTTTCATACTTTTTAAAGAAAATGCTGGATAGAAAGCAAAATTCCTTAAAGGCAGAATTGGATCGTACAGTCGATGAAACTTCCAGAGTGAAAGAAATATGAAACATTTGAATGATCTTGTATTTAGGCCCACCATACATTTTTTTTTTGATTTTGTTTTGTTATCTAAATATTCTGTTTTTGATTGACTTTAAAAAAATCAGAGTGTATTATACACATAGAAAGTGGTACTAACGTCATGACGTAATGATGTTATTTCCTCTTGCAAAAATGAATGATAGGAAGGGGGAATAGTGATTCAAAATTAAAGCCATAGTGTCATCTCCTGAGTTGTTTGAATAGGCCAAGGTTCCAAGTTCCACTTTCCTTGTGAAAATGTAAGGGAAAGAAAGCAAAATTTTTACTTTTACATCGATGTAGTGATTATCTTTAGTTGATTCCCTAAAATATTGAAAGTTGGTGGAGGGTATGAAACATCAACAAGAAGAACTGAAACCAGGTCTGAAACAAAGACATTTAACGATGATATCATTGAGTGGTGTCATCGGTGCTGGTTTATTCGTTGGAAGCGGTATCATTATTGGTCAAACGGGCCCCGGAGCGATTTTATCATATGTTTTGGCAGGCTTGATCGTTGTTTTAGTCATGAGAATGCTTGGGGAAATGGCTACAGTAAATCCCAATACTGGATCATTTGCGGTTTATGCAAGAGAAGGAATCGGTGAATGGGCCGGTTTCACCACAGGTTGGTTATATTGGTTCTTTTGGGTTATCGTAATTGCTTTGGAAGCAACGGCAGGAGCTGCAATCATACATGGCTGGGTTCCTTCCGTTCCGGTCTGGGTCATAAGTCTCTCGCTGATTATTCTTTTGAAGCTGACGAATATATTTTCCGTTAAATCGTTTGGTGAGTTTGAATACTGGTTTTCGATCATTAAAATAATCAGTATCATCCTATTTTTGTGTCTGGGCGTTGCAGTGATCTTAGGTTTTATCCCATCGATAAAACCACCTGGCACCTCTAACCTTTTGAACTTTGGTGGTTTTATTCCAAACGGGATAAGTTCAGTACTTGTCGGCGTCGCCATTGTTTTCCATGCTTTTGTAGGAGTGGAGATTCCTGCAATTGCGGCTGGTGAAACGAGTGATCCGGTTAAATCAGTAAGAAGTGCATTGAACAGTGTGGTTTGGCGAATCCTGATTTTCTATATTGGATCCATCGCGGTACTAGTGACCCTTTTACCATGGAATTCTGCTTCCTTGCTGAAGAGCCCGTTTGTTGCCGTTCTTGAAATGCTGGGAATTCCTTCTGCTGCCCTGATCATGAATATAGTGATTCTCATTGCATTGCTTTCCTGTTTGAATTCCGGATTATATACAAGCTCCCGTATGTTATTCTCCCTTGCACAAAAGGGTGATGCACCAAAAATATTCTCAAGGGTGAGCAAGAACGGGGTCCCTATCCTTGCTGTAATCGGTTCTACTTTATTTGCCTTTATCAGCACCATTTTCAGTTACGTATCACCAGATAAAATCTTTTTCTTTTTAGTGAATTCCTCGGGAGGGGTCGGAATACTTGTCTATCTATCGATTGCGGTTTCCCATCTCAGATTAAGGAAGAGGATGGAGAAAGAAAATCCCGGAGTTTTCAAGATCAAGATGTGGTTATTTCCGTATTTAACGTATGCAACCATTCTTTCCATGATTTCCGTGATCATATTAATGGCATTTATCGATTCCCAGCGTCCTCAGTTTATCTTTACCATGCTATTTAGCTTGATCGTTATCTGTTCTTTCTTTTTCATTCGACGAAGAAAAGCGAAATATATGAAGAGTGAATTAAATATTGTTCCTGGTTCCCCTAATTCCGAAAAGTTATAGCTTTTAGCATTAGCACTAAACCATAATAAAAATTCTATGTTTTTCGACTCAATTAATTAAAAAATAGATTGTTTCGTATACTTCTAAGATATTCCTCAGATAAAATTCTTCAAGCACTTTTCAACTAGAATATGATTCCCATAGAAAAAAGAGTGTAAATGTACCAAGCACGAGGTGGCATTGTCTTTTTAATTCATGATGGAGGGATGATCTTGAATGTTTTCCGTTTATTCACGAATGGGCTCATCTTTGGCACCATATTGCTGTCAGGCTGTAACAATACAATAAAATCGGACGAACACAACCAAGAAAAAAATCCGGTCACAAATGAAAAGTCCGATAACAATGCAGCAGAGACCCAAGATGCAAAAGTTATTAAAACAGGTGTCGACGAAGTGATTCAATCAATAAATGCTTTGGTAACAGAAGTAAGTGCCGAGGCTGATCCAGAGAAAATTCAAGAACTGGGCGAAAAGGTCAGTTCTAACTGGGATTCGATAGAGAAGCAAGTGGAAGATGATTATCCCGATTGGTATGAACGAATTGAAAAAAATCTATACCCATTAATCGGGGAGTCAGGAAATCCTGAAAAAGACACAGAAAAAATCCTGGAACTCACTAAAGCAACGAAAGAAGATTTACAGTTATTTTTGAAAGAAGTGAAATGAATGTACGTTATATTCGGATTCATCACAAAATGAGACTTTTTTCCGGTTTTTAACCGTTTTTTTGAGGGGGGAAAGAGATGGAGAGGGGAGAGGAGATTGACTTGGAAAGTGCAAAAGAATGGAACGAGGTACAGGCAGTCATATTTGATTGGGCAGGAACGACGGTGGATTATGGTTGTTTTGCGCCGGTCCAAGCATTTGTCGAGATATTCAGGATAAGGGGGATAGATATTTCCATTAAGGAAGCAAGGGAGCCCATGGGTTTATTGAAATTGGATCATATAAGGGAACTCCTGAAAATGACTCGAATCCGGAATTTATGGATTGCTAAATTCGGGAAAGAACCGGACGAAAGAGATCTAGAATCATTATATAAAGACTTTGAGGCTTTGCTTTTTAAGCTTCTCAAGGAGAACGCCAAACCTATACCTGGCGTAATTGAATTAGTCAGGCGTTTAAGGCAGCAAGGAATAAAAATCGGTTCGACAACAGGGTATACTCGTGAAATGATTAATATTGTTAAAGACGAGGCGGAAATATGGGGTTATCAACCAGATACCATCGTTGCGTCTACCGAAGTGCCTACAGGAAGGCCTGCACCTTGGATGTGCTTTAAGACGGCGATGAATCTCCAAGTGTATCCACTCAGTAAAATCGTTAAAGTCGGCGATACGATCAGTGACATCAAAGAAGGCATTTCTGCGGGAATGTGGACGGTTGCCGTATTGAAAGGCGGCAGTGAAATAGGCCTTTCAGAAGCAGAAATCAACGAAATGGACCCATTTGAACTGCAATGCCGCATGAAAACTGCCGAAAACCGTTTTCTGAATGCAGGTGCCGATTTCGTGATTGATGAAATAGGCGATTTATTGGAGATCATTGATAGGATCAACTACAGATTGACCGAAAAAAAGGATACCTTTATTAGTTAATTAGACGTTTGTTCATGTAATAATGATGCCTGTCTCCATTAAGTGATAAAAAAATTCAAAATATTCATTTTATTCATTGACTGTTTGATCTAATGGTAGTATTATACATCTTATAACTGGTACGGACGTCGCAACGTCATTATCAGAAATAAACATAATTAAGGAGAATGTGCTATGGTCGAAACAAAAACGGTAAGAGGAACGAAAGTTAAAATGACACCAAGTGAAGCCATCGTTGAGACGTTAGTGGCAGAGGGAGTTAAACATATCTCGGGAATTCTGGGATCTGCCTTCATGGATATGCTTGATTTATTGCCAACTGCAGACATCCGTTTTATCGGTGTCCGCCATGAACAAAGTGCAGCACATATGGAAGATGCCTATTGTCGTGTCTCAGGTGTTGCCGGGGTTGTCATCGGGCAAAACGGACCTGGAATGACCAATATGGTCACCTCTGTTGCAGCGGCCAATCAAGCTCATACTCCTATGGTGGTCATCTCTCCTTCAGCTGGTACACCAACGGTTGGATGGGATGGTTTTCAGGAATGTGATCAAGTTTCCATCTTCAAGGCCATCACGAAAGAAACGGTTAGAGTGACACACCCAGGCCGGGTCGCTGATTGCCTTAGGACAGCATTTCGGATTGCCTATGCCGAGAGGGGACCAGTTTTATTCGATATCCCCCGTGATTACTTCTATGGTGAAGTGGAAGATCAAATACTTCAACCACATCAATATCGAGTAGATGAAAGAGGTTGCGGATCTTCTGCATCCTTGGATAGAGCGGCAGAAATTTTGGCTGAGGCTGAGTATCCTGTGATTATTTCCGGCAGGGGTACGGTTGATTCAGATGGCATTGAGGAAATTAAGAATATTGCAGAATATTTAACAGCTCCGGTAGCTGTCTCCTATATGCATAATGATGCTTTTCCTGCTGATCATCCATTATCAGTCGGCCCAATCGGTTACATGGGTTCAAAGGCGGCCATGAATACACTTAAGAAAGCGGACGTCATATTGGCGGTCGGTACAAGATTATCAGTATTTGGAACGTTACCATGCTATGACATTGATTATTTCCCTAAAGATGCGCAAATCATCCAAATAGATATTAACCCAAGGCAAATTGCCAGGACACATCCTGTGGAAGTTGGAATCATCGGAGATGCCCGTGAAGCGAGTCGTGAAATTTTGAAACGGTTGAAGGCTAATAAACCTAACGTAAAACAAGAAAAAAATCGGATAGTCGAAGTAACGAATGAAAAACAAAAATGGGAAGAAGAATTGGTGAAACTCGCGATGATCGATGGAACACCGATCAATCCGCGTCGGGCCCTTTTGGAATTGACTAAGGTGTTGCCTGAAAATGCCATCGTCACTACAGATATCGGTAATGTTTCGTCAACTGCAAACGCTTACTTGAAATTCAATCAGAGCAGAAGACATATCGCTGCGCTTACATTCGGGAACACAGGATTTGCTTACCCATCCGCACTAGGTGCCAAGTTAGCTGAGCCGAATACGCCTGTTTTAGCCATTGTTGGAGATGGGGCATGGGGGATGAGCTTACATGAAGTGAGTACGGCCGTTGAAGAAAACATTCCTGTCATCGCGTGCGTCTTCAATAATAATGCCTGGTGCGCAGAGAAAAAGAACCAAGTCGATTTCTATAATAACCGTTTTGTAGGGGCGGATATCCAAAATCCTGATTTTGCAGAAGTTGCACGATCCATGGGTGCAGTTGGTATTAGAGTGGAAAAACCGGAGGAATTAGGGTCTGTCATAGAAAAAGCAATAAAATCTAACAAACCGACTGTCATTGATATACAAGTGGATGGAACACAGTTAGCTCCTCCATTTAGAAAAGATGCATTAAAAATGCCTACTAGATTATTAGAAAAATATTCTCATTTAGATCATAAAAACTGGGATAAATGATGGTGTGAAAAGAGTGTAACGGTGGCGCGATGACTTTATGATGATGTTAGTCATCGCACCATTCACCACCTGGTTCTAATTTATTAAGAGTCTGTTACTGCATGGGAACGTAACTAAATTGCGTTCAATGAATAATAAGGGGGTTTCAATTGTGAAGTTGGAAACTGAAACGAAAGACCTTGTTCAAATGGATAAAGATCATTTATGGCATGCGATGCATCGCTATAATGAAAAGGATGCTCCCATGATGGCTACGGAAGGAACCGGCTCATGGTTCACGGATACTAAAGGAGATAAATATTTAGATGGAGTTTCCGGATTATGGTGCTTGAACCTGGGCCACGGACGGAAAGAAATCGCCCAGGCAGCCTATGAACAAATGATTAACTTATCTTATTTCCCTTTAACGTTAAGCCATAAGCCGGCCATCGAATTATCGGCAAAAATAAGTGAACACTTAAAGGGTTCCTATACAACTTTTTTTACGAACAGCGGATCCGAGGCGAATGAGACCGCATTCAAGATCGCTCGGCAATATCATTCTCAAAATGGAAACCCTGGGAAATATAAATTCATCTCTAGGTATCGAGCTTATCATGGTAATACGTTTGGCTCATTAAGCGCAACGGCACAAGCGAATCGGAGAGTGAAATATGACCCAGGGGTTCCAGGATTCCTCCATGTGCCGCCGCCTTACAGTTATCGTAGCTCGTTTGGGGAAAACGTTGAAAACTCTGATCTTCTTGCAGCTGATTATATCGATCAGGTTATTAACTTTGAAGGATCCGAAACGGTAGCTGGTGTTATTCTTGAACCATTCATCTCTGGTGGAGGGGTCCTTATTCCTTCAAAAGAATACTTAACAAAAGTTGCTGAAATCTGTAAGAAGCATGATGTTCTTTTAATTGTGGATGAAGTGGTTTCAGGTTTTGGAAGAACTGGAAAAATGTTTGGGTTTATGCATTCAGATGGGGTTCAGCCGGATATTGTAACGATGGCAAAGGGTTTGACCAGTGGATATCTTCCACTTGGGGCAACAGCGGTGAACTCAAGGATTTATGAGAAATTCAAAGGTGATGGTAAATTAAATCACTTTAGGCATGTGTCAACATATGGAGGCCATCCTGCATCATGTGCAGTAGCTCTTAAGAATATTGAAATCATCGAAAAAGAAAAAATTGTTCAAAGAGTAGCTGAACTAAGTGAAACTAAACTAAGTGAGCTCTTTGAATTGACGGCCCTTGATAAAGTCGGGGAGGTACGCGGGGTTGGATTCTTATATGGAATTGAATTAGTGGAAGATAAAAAATCAAAAACGCCCGTTTCCGATGAGTTCATGGGAAAAGTAATAGGGTCATGTAAGGCTAAAGGGCTTATCATCGGCCGTAACGGTGATACAGTTCCTGGATATGGGAATGTATTGATCATTGCACCGCCTTTATCTTCAACAAATGAAGATTTAGATTTTGTCATTGAAACAGTAAAATCCGTTTTATATGAATTATGCTAACCGATAAAAGGTGATTGGCCTTTAGAGTCATATCATAACCGATTAAGGATGATGGGCATGATATGTCTGACTGTATTGACATCCATGTCCATTTTTTATGTTGGGTCTAACCGTGTGGGATAACTGGACAATACGAAGTAGGAGGAACTATGCAAACACAACGCAGGTTATTGGTGGTACTTGCACATCCTGATGATGAATCTTTTCTGTGTGGCGGAACCATTGCCAAAATGTCAGAGCGGGGTGTTCAAGTAACTTTACTATGTGCGACAAAAGGCGAAATGGGCAGGCGCATGGGAAATCCTATTTTTACAACAAGGGAGGCATTACCTGGACTTAGGGTAAGGGAGTTAAAAAGCGCTTGTGAAGAATTAGGGATCAAAGACCTGCGATTTTTACATGTAAGGGATAGAACGATTGAATTTGAATCCATCGATTTATTGACGGAGAGAATCATAAAGGTGATTCGTGAAGTTCAACCGGATGCACTCGTAACGTTCCATGAGAAATATGGGGGACACCCCGACCATTGTGCGATTGGCCGTGCTGCCGAATTTGCTTTTCTAAAATCCGGTGATCCCGATTTTTATCCAGATCCCGTTTTTCCCGCTTATAAGATTCATAGTCTGTACTTTGTCCTTTGGCATGCTTATTATGAGGAATGGCTAAATGAAAACGGGCAGAGTAGTATCACAAGAGTGAATATAACAGGAACTTTACAGAAAAAGATCTGTGCCTTAAGGTCCCATCGTTCCCAGACTTTAGCCGTTCCGGAATTGTGGGGGAACCAAAATCCGAGCTTGCCTTTTTTAAAGAAATTCGAATATTTCATCAAAGGATATTCTCCTACTAATATAGAAGAAACTGATCTTTTTCAAACGATTGAAAGGATGGGATGAACCATTTATTAGCTGTTAAAAGTCTTTAGTATATGGAAAGGGGGAAGGAATGTATGGAATTAGAAAAATATGAGCCACTGGAAGAAGCCATAGAGGAGCGGAAAAAATCGAAATCACCGCTTCAAAATAGCAAGCTTTTGTGGTTGAGTGGTATCGCCTTCACTTTTTTTATTGCCCTTTTAGGTTTGGGGCTATCTGAAATTTCAGGATTCAATCGAATTGGTCCTCTTGCGTGCTCGATTATCATTGCCGTTATTTATCGTCAAATTGCGGGATATCCAGAAAAATTCCGGACTGGAATTGAATTTTCCGCTAAAAAACTATTGCGTTTTGCCATTATTTTATACGGGTTGAAATTAAATATCGATGTGATTTTCAATCAGGGTTTGCCATTGTTGGTCCGTGACATAGGGACAGTAACATTTGCCATAATCGTAATGGTCTTGATTGCAAAGTGGTTAAAGGCAGATACATCCATTTCCCTTCTACTTGCGGTAGGAACAGGGGTATGCGGAGCAGCAGCCATCGCCGCAATTTCTCCAATCGTGAAAGCTAAGGAAGAAGATACAGCCATAGGCGTCGGGATAATCGCTTTAATGGGAACACTTTTTTCCATTATATACACCCTAATACGTCCGATTATTCCGCTATCGAATTTGGATTATGGTATATGGTCAGGGATCAGTCTTCATGAAATCGCCCATGTTGCATTGGCAGGGGCTCCGGCAGGTGAAGATGCGCTAGCGATTGCACTCCTTGCAAAATTGGGCCGTGTTTTTTTACTTATCCCTTTATGTTTCATTTTTATGTATTGGATGAAAAAGCGCACAAAGGAAAAAACAGGCCTTGATGCAAAAATTGATTTTCCATGGTTCCTCGTTGGTTTTATTATCATGAGTTTAATCGGAAGCTATGTGTTTGGAACCTATATAACAGTGTCACCAGCCGTAATGGATGGTATTTCTAAAACGACTACATTTGTTTTGACAATGGCCATGATCGGTCTAGGACTGAATGTAAGCCTGCAGGCACTTCGCACAAAAGCCATGCGTCCCCTTATAGCCATGACCATAACTTCTTTGCTTCTTTCCATCATATCGTACTTTATCGTTTAATTTATGTATGGAAGCTTTCCATTATTGTCCCACTTGATACCGGATAAAGATCCTTCCCTGAATAGGCGATACTATTCAGGGCTTTTGACTACATACAAATAAAACGGTATTCACACCTGAACACGAGTTGTATTTGAAAAGATGGTATGGGAATGTGAATGTTGGTATGTTTGAATATTATAACTATTTGGTTTACAATAAAAGAACTGATACGAACATTACAATGTCTTTATCTGTTTGGAGGAAATTTTATGGAGTTAGACTTTAATAATCCACTCCCTTTACATGCTCAATTAAAAACTATATTGGAAAATCAGATTTTAGAAGGGTATTATAAGGACAAAATCCCGAGTGAAAGGGAACTCATGGATATGTATTCTGTCAGCAGGAGCACTGTACGGGAAGCCGTTTCCATCCTGGTTCGTGAGGGAATATTGGAAAAAAGGCATGGCAAGGGAACGTTCGTATCCCTTAAACCTGTACAGGAATGGCTTAAGATGATAAGTTTCACTGAAACTACAAAAAGCATGGGAATTAAATTACTTGATCATGGACGTGTATTGACACCTGAAAATATAGCTGATGCAAATGGGTTTGAGGATGAATCGTACCATATCAAAAGGTTGCGCTTACAGGGGGATGTCCCCATAGCCATTGAATTGCATTATTATTCTTTGGAACTAGGAAAAAAATTGACCCAATTCGATTTAAGTACCACAGTATTGTATGATGCACTCGAAGGAGATTTAAACATTAACTTTTGTGAAGCGGAACAGATCATTACCTGTGGATTTCCAACAAAAGAAGATGCAGAGCATTTAGGCGTGAACGAAACGATGTGCTTACTGATTACGGAACGTATGATTTTTGATTCCGAGGGAAATTTGGTAGAGTACTATAAAGGTTTATTCCGATCTGACATGTATTCTTTTGCTATGAAAATGTCGAGAAAGAACAATTGATTTTGCTTTTCCGACGCATAAAGTGACCTAGGCCTCCTATATGGAGGCTTAGGTCTTTTCGGTTCTAAAGTATTTATAGATGGATGATGGAGGAACTTGAACTGATTAAAAACACAAGTCAAGTAATTCAATAAAAACCCCATTATCTACATTCTTTATTTGGAGACGTGAAGTATGATCGGCTTGTTGGCATGCCACCTGTAGTGAAAGCCTTCTTCAAGTCCCACTTTCCGGTCAGCTTATTATGAGTTGATTATCAGCCACTGCGTAATGCCGTTGGGCCGACAGCACATTGAAAATTCCCCGATTCATCTTTTCCATGGGCACTCCTCACTCCAGACCAGTCCACCTAATCTGGTAATTATCTTCTCTCTTTTGATACCCAAACTATACTTTTTAGATGAAAAGTATTCCAGGCGTATTAGCGCTTATTAAAAGTTCAACTTGTGTAATTATGCTTTATGTCTCATAACGTATAAGTTGAATACTGGTCTCCACTTTTTGATTAACAATCGATCGTAAAATGAGAACCTACGGGAACAAATTAATGTTGGTCCACCTGAGGCCAATCCAGGCGAATCGCGGATCAGGTTTACTTTTTCCGGGGAAAGTCCTTTTTCATATTAATATTTATAGGATTGGTCGCTTAAGGAAAATCTATAAATGAAGATTATTAACAATGGTGTTAAGGGTGGCTGTGGAATTGAATAAGATCAAGGATATAACTCCGGAAGATGTAGAAAAGATACAGACTGTAAACAAGGGAATGTCTTTCACAAAAAACTTCAGGTCTGCTACTTTTGTTTTTATTCCAGGCTTTAAGGATCCAATTACTGAAGGCGCTGCTGGAAAGGCTATTGCTCACTACAATCTATATGGAAACAAAGATATGTTTATTAACACAACGGTCATTATGGATGATCAAGCTCTATTTAAGGAAGAAAATTTCCAGCTGCTTTACTCCATCTGTGATGAACTTGTAAATCGACTGGTGGGATACGCTAATACACTACTTTCAGTACACGTAGGTTCAAATTCTTATAATGCTGAGTACAAACGATGATGGTCGTAAGAAGAATAGGAGGAAAAACAGTGCAGCATAATCTGGTTCAGTCAATAATCGAGCATTCAGTACCTCTTACAAGTGAAGCTGATTGGGATAAGCTCGTTCAGCAAGTTGAAAATTCAAAATTTGTACTGTTGGGAGAGGCATCACATGGAACATCCGAGTTTTACACGGCACGAGTTGAAATGACAAAAAAACTGATTAAAGAAAAAGGGTTCACCTTTGTTGCCGTTGAAGGCGACTGGCCCGCATGCCAGGCTATTAATAGATATGTTAAAGGGTATGACCTAGTAACTAAATCCGCACAGGATGTTCTCAAAAGTTTTAACCGTTGGCCGACCTGGATGTGGGCAAACGAGGAAATGATCGACCTGATTGAATGGATGAAAGAATACAATGAGTCTGGTCAAAATCAAACAAAGGTTGGATTTTATGGGATAGATATCTATAGTCTTTGGGAATCCATGGATGAAGTTATCCATTACTTAAAAGAAATTGATTCACCTGACCTTGAAGCTGCCAGACAGGCGTTCACATGTTTTGAGCCATTCAATCGGAATAATGAGGAGTATGCAGTTTCCGCAGGCATTTTTTCGGAAGATTGTATAAAGGAAGTTGCCGAATTACTGACAACGATTCAGCAAAAAAAAGAAAAATATCCCCATCACGAAGAATTGAATTTGAACCTTCAAGTGAATGCATTGGTTGCGTATAATGCAGAAAATTATTACAGGACCATGGTGGTTCATGACGATAGATCATGGAATATTCGAGATATGCATATGGTGGATGCACTTAATGCAATCATGGATTTTTACGGTTCAGAAGGAAAGGCGATTGTATGGGAACATAATACACATGTCGGCGATGCCAGCGCTACTGATATGAGAGATGCCGGGATGATTAACGTCGGCCAGGTAATTCGTGAGCAAAACCCACCTGAACATGTATGTATCATAGGATTTGGAACCTATAGGGGAACTGTTATTTCGGCAGATGAATGGGGCATGAATTTTGAAATAAAAACAGTACCCCCGGCAATGAATGGAAGTTGGGAGGAGGCTATGCACCTTTCAGGAGCATATGATAAAATGCTCATTTTCACCGATGAAAATCGTCAACTATTCAGAGAAAGGGTTGGACATCGGGCGATTGGGGTTGTATACAGACCTGAATATGAACAACATGGAAACTATGTACCTTCTGTAATGTCAGATAGATATGATGCTTTTGTTTACATTGACGAGACTCAAGCCCTTCACCCGCTTGTTCATGATAAAGCACCTGTTGTGTAGTAAAAATAAAAAGCGAAGCCGTTTTATAATATTTCGTGTTATAAACGGCTTCGCTTTTTTGTTCGTGCTTATTCTTAATGCTGCCCAATGTTGGTGTAATAAAAATTGCTAGTCAATTTAAAAACTTGAAATTCAAAAAAAATGATGATGAAAACAAAAAAATTAATAGGTTATATCCTGCTGATAAAGGTGAAAGGATTATCCTTTTTGAATAAGAAGAAGTGTATAAAGTTACATTATCCGAATTTTCTAGGGACGAAATGGTTTTTCACCTTCTTCAAAGAGTCAGAAAAAATATTGAGGTAGATTGGGAATTTGTGAAAAAGGGAAATAAAAGAGGGGATTGATACTGTTTATAACTTATCCGCTTCATGGATGACTGAAGCATTAGTTAAAATGCTTATGCTGGTTGTGGAAATAAATATATAAAAAGAGGCTCGATTTCAGTATGAAATGGAGCCTCTTTCTTATTATCCTGCTACACTTTCAGAAAACTGGCTATTGTAAAGATCTGCGTAGAAACCAGATGCCTCTAAAAGTTGTGAATGAGTTCCTTGCTCAATAACTTTCCCTTGATCCATAACAAGAATCAAATCAGCATCCTTAATGGTAGAAAGGCGATGGGCAATAACAAAACTGGTTCGTCCTTCCATCAGCTGGTTCATCGCCTTTTGGATAAAGACTTCTGTCCGAGTGTCAACACTTGATGTCGCTTCATCCAATATCATGATTGGTGGATCTGCAAGCACAGCGCGTGCGATGGTCAAAAGCTGCTTTTGTCCTTGTGAGATGTTCGAAGCTTCTTCGTTTAAAACTGTCTCATACCCATCTGGCAGTGTCCGAATGAAATGGTCGGCATGTGCCATGCGAGCAGCTGTATAAATTTCTTCATCTGTTGCTCCATTTTTTCCATAAGCGATATTGTCCTTAATCGTACCATTAAAGAGCCAGGTATCTTGAAGCACCATCCCAAAGTTCCTACGAAGATCACTCCGGGACATATTCCGCGTATCAAGACCATCAATCTTGATCTTTCCGCCATTGAGTTCATAAAATCTCATCAAGAGATTTATCATCGTCGTTTTTCCAGCACCGGTCGGTCCTACAATTGCGACCGTCTGTCCAGGCAACACATCGATGTTCATATCTTTAATTAACAAGTCGTCAGCATACCCAAAGTCTACTTGTTCAAAAGTGACAGCACCATTTGCTCTATTTAAATTAGCTGTGGTTTTTTCTTTTATTTCCTCTTCTTCATCAAGTAGCTCAAAAACACGCTCAGCTGCTGCAACAGTAGACTGAATAATGTTTGCGATGTTTGCCGTTTGAGTGATCGGCTGGGTGAACTGCTTTGAATATGTGATGAATGCTTGAATATCACCAATTGAGATCGAACGTTGCGTTACTAATATACCGCCGACAACACTGATGAGGACATAGCTCAAATTTCCGATAAAAAACATCATGGGCATGATGATACCAGATATAAATTGTGCCTTGCTTCCCGCTTTATACAATTCTTCATTAACCTTAGTAAACTGGGCACTCGCCTTTTTTTCATGTCCGAATGCTTTAACGACTTGATGACCAGTATACATCTCTTCAATGTGCCCATTCAATTCTCCGAGTGTACGCTGTTGATCGGCAAAATGTTTTTGGGATCTTTTTAAAATGGGCCGGATTGCAAATATTGACAAAGGTAAGCTAACAATGGATATTAGTGTCAATAATGGGCTGATTGAAAGCATCATAATGATAATACCCAATATTGTTACAATGGATGTGATGAACTGGGTTAAGCTTTGTTGAAGGGTGCTCCCGATTGAATCAATATCATTTGTCATTCTGCTTAGTGTTTCTCCGTTTGGACGGCCTTCAAAATATTTAAGGGGAAGTTTCTCTAGCTTTTTATTAACATCTTCCCGTAAATCATATACTGTATCTTGGGCAACACTGGACATAATGTATTGTTGTACATAGTTGAAAAGGCTGCTTAAGACATACAGGCCAGCAAGCAGTAGAAGGATCTGGCCAATTTTATCAAAGTTAATAGCAGCTCCCGGTATTCCTTGGAATTTACCGTAAGCCCCTTCGAATAATTCCGTAATCGCCGTTCCCATGATTTTTGGTCCGACAATCATGAAAATCGTACTCATGATGGCAGCGAAGAACACGGCAATCAATTTGTTGCGCCGCGGTTTTAAATAGGCCAAGAGACGTCTTAGTGTTCCTTTAAAATCCTTTGCTTTTTGACCCATCATCATCATGTTACCGCCACCAGGGCCGTGCCCCATCTGACCGCCGCTTTGAGTTTTTTTTCGATTACTCATGCAATTTCCTCCTCTGAGAGCTGTGATAAGGCGATTTCACGATATACGTCGTTTGTGCTAAGCAACTCTTTGTGTGTACCAATGCCTACAATATGCCCTTCGTCTAAAACGATGATTCGGTCAGCGTCCACGACTGTACTAACACGCTGTGCGACGAGTAATACGGTCGCAGTTTTCGTTTCATCTTTCAAAGCTGCACGAAGTTTAGCATCTGTCTTGAAATCAAGAGCAGAAAAGCTATCATCGAATATATAAATATCCGGTTTTCGAATGAGTGCCCGTGCAATCGAGAGCCGTTGTTTTTGGCCACCTGAAAGGTTTGATCCGCCTTGTTCGATTTCTGCATCATAGCCTTCCTTCAATTGACTTATAAAATCTTCTGCCTGCGCAATACGGGCCGCATGCTCAATTTCCTCCTGGGTTGCGGTTTGTTTTCCAAAGCGAATGTTGTCAGCAATGGTACCCGTAAAGAGTATGGCTTTTTGTGGCACAAAGCCAATTTTAGAACGAACTTCATCTTGTGAGGCATTACGAATATCAACACCATTGACGCGAATGGATCCACTTGAAATATCATAAAAGCGGGGGATCAAATTTACGAGCGTTGATTTCCCTGAGCCTGTTCCCCCGATGAGTGCGGTGGTTTCACCAGGTCTTGCAGAAAAACTAATATCCGATAATGCAGGTTCCTCTGCTCCTGGGTAACTGAACGTCACATGTTCAAATTCAAGGGTACCGCGGTCACGATCTGCCTTTCCCGTTCCTTCATCTTGGAATGAAGGTTCCATATCAAGGACTTCGTTGATCCGTGTTGCCGACACGGCCGCACGGGGTACCATAACGAACATCATGGATGCCATGACGAGTGCGAACATAATTTGCATCACGTATTGGATAAAGGCCATTAAGTCCCCAATCTGCATACCGCCGTTATCAATCCGAACTCCACCAAACCAAATGATACCAACAACCGTCAAGTTCATGACAAGCATCATTATAGGCATCATAAATGCCATGATTTTATTGACTTTTATTGAGACATCTGTCAAATCTTTATTCGCTTTCTTAAGGCGTTCCTTTTCTTGGGTTTCACGATTAAAGGCACGAACTACGCGAACCCCAGTTAAATTTTCTCGTAATACAAGGTTCAAACGGTCCAATCGTTTTTGCACCAACTGAAAAAGAGGGACACCTTTATATAGAATGATCAGGATTGAACCAATCAACACAGGCATTGTGACGACAATGACAAGTGATAATTTGGCATCCTTCGAAACGGCCATAATCACTCCGCCTATTAACATAATGGGTGCACTGATAACCATACGAAGCATCATAATAACCACTTGCTGGACTTGTGTTATATCATTGGTCGTTCGTGTAATGAGAGAAGCGGTACCGACTTCGTCAAATTCTTGTAATGAAAATTTTTCAACATGATTAAAGACTTTCAAGCGGATATCGCGTCCCATGCCCATTGCGGCTTTGGAAGAATAGTAACTTGCGATAATGGAAGCACAGGCGCCAAGTGCTGAAACTAACAGCATTATTCCACCGATTTTCCAGATGTAGGGAGTGTCTCCAGGGACGACACCTTTGTCAATAATATCTGCCATTAGTGTCGGTAAAAAGAGGTCGGACATCGATTGGATAAAGACCAGTCCGAAAACTGCTAAAATAATCCATTTATAAACGGATAAATTTTTCAGTATTTTTATCATTTTGAACACTCTCCTTGTTCTGTTGCTTCTACTTCTAAATAGTTTGTAATTTGAAGATGTGTTTCAATCAATCCTTCAAATTGTTCTTCAGTAAGCATTTCAATGACCGCTTGAAAGGATTGGTGAATGCTGCCTTCATGCAAATGAATCGTTTTCAATAGATTTTTTCCCTTTTCGGTGATGGTCAGCTGAATCTCACGACGGTTGCCCTCCACTGGCTCACGATGGAGCAGGCCTGCACGAACAAGACCATCGACCGATTGGCTCAGTGTGCTTTTTGGAAGAAATGTTTTCTCCCCAACATTTTTTTGCGTCATCTCTTTGTAAAGGATAATGGTCATCAAAATAGAATATTGTGGAACTGATAATCCGTATTCTACTGCTGTTTTTTGAACGATCCGCATTATATTTTTCTGCACGTACCAAAATGAACGTAAAAGTTTTGCGGAACGCATTAATTTTTGATTTTCAGTCTCCAAAGGACATCACATTCTTTCTTTTTTGAACTGTTCCAAAACGAACAGTTATTTTTTTGAATCATTAAAATTTACAACTATTTTTCCACATAGTCAAGCAAAAAAAATAATTTCAACAGTTCGATTTTTTTTACCTTTGGTCCTTACATAAAAAAGTGCAAAATCCAACACAGGTAAGGAAGTAAATAGATAAAAAGGTTCTATATGCTCGTTATTTTTCTTTATTGTTAAGGTAAGGTTCTAACATATTAAAGAGCTTTCAAGTGATGTCCTTATTTCGAATAGTCAGAAAAAGGTTCTTTTTAACATAGTTAAATAGTTGTAAAAGTGATAGAAAAAGTGTTAGGATAATATTGCGATAAATTAGTACCAGGTAATAACAGCAGATAGTATAATTAAATGATAAGTTTTTAATGGTTTTATATCGAAATGAGAATACATAAGGAGGATGATGACGTATGGTAGAAAACCGTCATCTACAGGCAGGCATAAGTGATGAAAAAGTGCTTGAGATGTATAAAGTGATGTTGTTGGCAAGACGTATAGATGAACGTATGTGGTTGTTGAACAGATCAGGGAAAATTCCGTTTGTCGTTTCTTGTCAAGGTCAGGAAGCTGCTCAAGTGGGGGCTGCGTTTGCATTAAATCGTGAAAGGGATTACGTTCTTCCTTATTATCGGGATCTTGGGGTAGTGCTTGCGTTTGGGATGACTGCTAGAGATTTAATGTTATCCAGCTTTGCAAAAGCAGAAGATCCGAATTCAGGGGGACGGCAAATGCCTGGGCATTTTGGGCAAAAAAAGAATCGTATCGTGACGGGTTCTTCGCCAGTTACCACTCAAGTGCCACATGCTGTGGGGATTGCACTAGCAGCAAAAATGGAAGGAAAAGATATCGTTTCATTCGTTACATTTGGAGAGGGATCATCGAACCAAGGTGATTTCCATGAAGGGGCGAATTTTGCAGGTGTTCATAAACTTCCAGTTATCTTGATGTGCGAGAATAATCAGTATGCCATTTCCGTCCCGATTGAAAAACAGTTGGCTTGTGGGAAAGTGTCGGACCGGGCCATTGGTTACGGCATGCCAGGGGTAACAGTTGATGGAAATGATCCGATTGAAGTATACCGAGTGGTCAAGGAAGCGGCTGAGAGAGGTAGGCGTGGTGAAGGGCCAAGCTTAATTGAAACGGTTTCATATAGGCTTACACCTCACTCAAGCGATGATGATGATAGTCAATACAGGTCCCCTGAGGAAGTATCGGAGGCAAAAAAAATCGATTCGATGATTACATTTGGTGCCTATTTAAAAGCAACTGGGGTCATGGATGATCAATTGGAAAAACAAATGAATGAGGAAATAATGAACATAGTGAATGAAGCGACGGATTATGCGGAAAACGCTCCATATCCAAATGAAGACACGCTCTCAAAATATGTTTATGCAGATAAGTAAGGAGGAAAGAAGATGGCAGTGATATCTTATATAGATGCCGTGATAATGGCAATACGTGAAGAGATGGAACGTGATTCCCGTGTATTTGTATTAGGTGAAGACGTAGGGAAAAAGGGCGGGGTTTTTAAAGCGACATCAGGTTTGTACGAACAATTTGGGGAGCAACGAGTCATTGACACTCCACTTGCTGAATCGGCAATTGCCGGGGTTGGCATTGGAGCGGCCATGTATGGAATGAGGCCGATTGCGGAGATGCAATTTGCTGATTTTATCATGCCTGCAATTAACCAAATCATTTCAGAAGCTGCAAAGATCCGTTATCGCTCCAATAATGATTGGCAATGTCCGATCGTGATTAGGGCGCCATACGGTGGAGGAGTTCATGGGGCGCTATATCATTCACAGTCCGTTGAAGCCATTTTTGCCAATCAACCGGGACTGAAAATTGTCATGCCTTCCACGCCCTATGATGTGAAAGGGTTGTTGAAAGCAGCCATCCGTGATGAGGACCCAGTCCTTTTCTTTGAGCATAAACGTGCCTATCGCCTGATTAAAGAAGAAGTGCCGAATGATGATTATGTTTTACCCATTGGTAAAGCTGATGTTAAGCGTAACGGTGAGGATGTTACCGTGATTACTTACGGACTTTGTGTCCATTTTGCACTTCAAGCAGCGGAAAAGCTGGCCAGTGATGGCATTTCTGTTCACATACTTGATTTACGAACGGTTTATCCACTAGACCAAGAGGCCATCATTGAAGCAGCATCGAAAACTGGAAAAGTGCTATTGATTACTGAAGATAATAAGGAAGGAAGCATCATTGGTGAAGTATCGGCAATTATTGCAGAAAACTGCCTCTTCGATTTGGATGCTCCAATCATGAGACTGGCAGGCCCAGATGTTCCAGCGATGCCATACTCCCCATCATTGGAAAAATCCTTCATGGTGAATCCTGAAAAAGTGGAAAAGGCACTGCGTGACCTAGCTGCCTATTAACCCGAGCGGCATGGAGGGAAGGAACCTTGAAAATAGAAAATATGAAAATGCCCCAGCTGGGGGAAAGTGTAACGGAAGGAACGATCTTAACGTGGCTCATTAAGCCTGGGGACCATGTAAATAAATACGATCCAATTGCAGAAGTGATGACGGATAAGGTGTCAGCAGAAATTCCCTCATCCTTTACAGGACGGATCATAAAAATAGTTGCAAGGGAAAATGAAACAATTCTCGTTGATGAAGTGATTTGTACAATTGAAGCAGAGGGCGGCAGTGAAAAAAATGAGACCAGTGACCAATATTCATCAGAAAATGAGAAAATGTTAGAAACAGTCACTAACCCTGAATCCATTAAACCAAGGTACTCACCAGCAGTTTTGAAAATTTCCCAGGAAAATGGGATTGATTTATCGAGTGTCAAAGGGTCTGGGGGAGCTGGAAGAATCACCCGGAAAGATTTAGTCAAACACCTACAAGAAGGAATAGATACGTATGAAGCGAATTCTGTCCCTTCAGTTACTGCTCTTTACGAGACTAATGAAAAGCTGAGCTCACATATTGAAAAATCAATCGCTTCGGTTGGCGATCTAGAGATTCCAATTACGGGCATCAGAAAAAAAACCGCAGCCAATATGGTGAAAAGTAAAACTGAAATCCCTCATGCTTGGATGATGGTCGAAGTCGATGCAACGGAGCTTGTTAAGCTTCGTGATTCATTGAAAGCTGAATTCAAACAAAAAGAAGGCTATAATTTAACTTACTTTGCTTTTTTCATCAAAGCCATTTCTCAAGCAATTACGGAATTCCCGGAAATGAACTCGATGTGGGCTGATGATAAAATCATAGAAAAGAAAGATATCAATATATCAATTGCCATTGCTTCTAGTAATGCTTTATTTGTTCCCGTGATCAAGCAGGTGGATGAAAAATCAATTAAGGGAATAGCAAGGTATATCCATGAACTAGCCCTAAAAGCGAGAACGGGTAAATTAAAGCCTGAAGATATGCAGGATGGTACATTCACGATTAATAACACAGGTGCCTTCGGGTCCATTCAGTCAATGGGGATTATCAATCATCCACAGGCAGCCATCCTTCAAGTTGAGTCAATCGTCAAACGTCCCGTAATCATTGATGATATGATTGCCGTAAGGAATATGGTAAATCTCTGTTTATCCATCGACCATCGGGTCCTTGATGGGTTGGTATGTGGTAAATTTTTGGCCAGAATAAAAGAAATCATTGAAACGTCCTTTCAAGAGGGTACAAACATATATTGAGTCATCACGCAAGGCCGGTTCCATTAACAGGAGGTATATGTTGAATGCGAACAGAAGAAGAGATGTTTTCATTAATAGTACATATAGCAGAAAATGATGACCGGATTCGAGCCGTTGGGATGAATGGGTCACGGACGAATTCCAATGTCCAAAAGGATGTGTTTCAAGATTATGATATCGTGTATCTTGTTACGGATTTGAAATCTTTTCTGCAGACCCCTGATTGGATAGATGACTTCGGTAAACGGATCATCATGCAAACGCCAGAAGACAGTCAATTGTTCCCACAAGAATTAGGAGGACGTTTCTCTTATTTGATGCAGTTTACTGACGGAAACCGAATTGATTTACAATTAGTCCCTTTAAGTGAAAAGGATAGATATTGTAAAGAGGATAAGCTGACGGTCATTTTAATGGACAAAGATTCGTGCCTTCCTTCCATTCCCCCTCCGTCTGATAGGGATTACTGGGTGAAAAAGCCTACAATTGAATTCTTTGATGATTGTTGCAATGAATACTGGTGGATTTCCACGTATGTAGCAAAGGGGTTATGGAGGAAGGAAATTCTTTACGCACAGGAGCATCTATCTCATATACGGTCGATGCACATTCAAATGCTGGAATGGAAGGTGGGCATTGATACGAATTTTTCAGTAAGTGTAGGTAAGTCAGGTAAATACCTTGAGAAATTTATATCGGAAAAGAGCTGGGAGCAATTACTTGCCACCTATGCAGATGGAAGCATTGATGGTATATGGAATGCATTATTTGCAATGTGTGATCATTTTGACAGTACTGCCGCATATGTGGGTAAACATTTGAATTGTGATTATCCTTATCAATATGATCGGCGTGTGTATAGTTACCTGAAACATATCCAGGACCTACCGGCAAATGCGACTGAAATTTATTAACTTCTTGGCTGCGTGTGTAACAAGGAAAAGGTGATTTCTTGGTGTATGGATACCGAGATTCTCTTTAAAAAAATAAGGAAACATGCACCTTTAACAATCCTAAAACAAAATAGGAATGTTGACAAAGGTGTTTTATTTGTGTAAAATTACTTTTAAATTGAGATATATTAATTAAGGGTAAAATGGATTCCTTTATTTGTTCTTGAACATTTCTTAATCATTGACAGCAATTGTTTTCCATGGTAAATTATCTTTAATTAAAGATATATTAATTCGAGATAATGTTGCTCCCTGAAAAAATCTTTATTGTTCACCCTCATGAATAGGCTACTCATATTGAAGGGAAAATGTAGGGAATTAATTTTAAAAACTGAACACAAAAAAGTTGAATCGTTTAGAGGAGGAATAATAAATGAATGGATTAAAAGGAATACACCATGTAACGGCCATAACTAGCAGTGCAGAAAAAAATTATGAATTCTTCACTTATATATTAGGTATGCGTTTAGTGAAGAAAACAGTGAACCAAGATGATATCCAAACTTATCACCTGTTTTTTGCAGATGATGTTGGCGGTCCAGGCACGGACATGACTTTCTTCGACTTTCCTGGCATTCCAAAAGGAGTGCATGGAACAAATGAGATTTCAAAAACATCTTTCCGTGTACCGAATGATGCCGCATTAGAATATTGGGTTAAACGTTTTGACCGTTTAGAAGTGGGGAACACAGGAATTCAGAAACAATTTGGTAAAAAGGTCATTTCTTTTGTTGATTTTGATGATCAGCAATATCAATTGATATCCGATGAAAACAATGAAGGGGTAGCAGCCGGAATCCCTTGGCAAAACGGACCGATTCCTCTGGAGTACGCCATAACAGGATTAGGCCCCATTTTCATTCGTATCGCAAACTTCGATTATTTTAAAGAAATGATGGAAAAAGTTCTATTGTTCAAAGAAATAGACAACGAAGGATCATTCCATCTATTTGAAGTAGGTGAGGGTGGGAATGGAGCCCAGGTGATTGTCGAACATAATTCGGTCCTTCCTCAGGCGCGACAAGGTTTTGGTACTGTTCACCATACAGCATTCCGTGTAGAAGATCGTTCCGTTTTAGAAGAATGGATCAAACGAATGGAAAGCTTCCAATTTCATACGTCTGGCTATGTTGATCGTCACTTTTTTGAGTCACTTTACGTACGAGTGGCGCCACAAATTTTATTCGAGTTTGCCACGGATGGTCCTGGATTTATGGGGGATGAGCCGTATGAAACACTTGGAGAAAAGTTATCTTTACCACCTTTCTTAGAACCGAAAAGGGATCAAATTGAAAAATTGGTCCGTCCCATTGATACAGTAAGAAGTACCAAAGAATTGGTTAAAGAATAACTGAAAACGATAAGCGAATGATATATAGGTTAATGCCCATACTAAAACAGGTAGAAATAAAAAATGGGATAAATGTTTTGATATATATTCAGATATACAGGAGGAACGAATGATGACAAAAGATTTTTACGCCGCTATTAAAGAGAGACGTTCATATTATGGAATCAATAAAGAGATCCAAGTATCCGATGATAAAATTAAGGAAATTGTTGAATTTGCCGTAAAGCATACGCCATCGGCTTTTAATTCTCAATCTTCCCGCCTTATTGTATTAACAGGCGCAGCACATGATAAATTATGGGACATTACGACGCAAGCTTTAAAAAAAGCAGTTGGTGAGAGAGATTTCACAGGCACTCAACAAAAAATGGATTCCTTTAAAGCTGGATATGGGACAGTATTATTCTTTGAAGATGAATCTGTTGTGAAATCATTGCAAGAACAATTTGCCACATATGCCGATAATTTCCCAATCTGGTCCCAACAAACATCCGGTATGCACCAATTAGTTGTTTGGACTGCGCTCGAAGCAGAAGGATTAGGAGCGACCTTGCAGCATTATAACCCTCTAATTGATGATGAGGTGAAAAAAGAATGGGATGCTCCAGCTAATTGGAAATTAATTGCCCAAATGCCATTTGGACATCCAACAGCCCCAGCTGGTGAGAAAGATTTCCAACCACTTGAGGATCGTATTAAATTGTATAAATGAGTTGAAATGATAAAAAGTCTTAAAAGAGCCAAGCTTGAAGTGAACCCAAAAAGTTAGACACTTCATTTATTTAGGCAGCCTTGAGGGCATGAACCCGGTAACCTACCGGGCTCATGCCTTTTAATTTTACCTTGATTCGTTGATGATTGTAGTAACGGATATTTTCTTTTGGGGAAATCTTGAAGATGGAGAAATTCGGATTTTAATAAGTGCAAGAATTTTTCGGTGTTATGTCTTTCAAATCCTTCGGAGTTGGATTTGGTATGAAGGAATTTTTCAACTCTGAATTTGAGATAATCAAAAGGCAGCAAGATTTTGTAGTGGTCTGGTGATGAAAATAATACACAAGATAATTGGAACAGGTTATAGCTGAAGATGGGAGCTGTCTTAAGGCAGCTTTTTTAGTCAACTAGCGGGGCAGGTTAGTTCTACATTCTTTCCACCTTTTATAATGTTAAATTAATGGAAGAAATAACGGAGTATTACTATTGCTAAATTATTGATGAACAAGAAAACAAGAAAAAAATGGTAAAATAATATTTACAGAACGACAAAGACACTGTCAGTATATAAATAATGAATGAGATAAGTGAGGGGAAATTGGGGAGGGGTAAAAGTGGAATTATCAGGAAAAGTAAAGTTGGTTAAATCGATTGCATTCAGCATCATTATGAACGGAATTATGCCGCTGGTGGTTTATAATCTTTTATTAACACATTTCTCCGGTTTTACTTCTTTGTTATTCGCAACGATTATCCCTTTGGCGGATAATCTTTATCATTTTATGATACACCGAAAGGCCGATGCGTTTGGTTTGTTTATGCTGACTGGGTTCGTCCTTAGTCTTTTGGCCTTTTTATTTGACGGAAGTGAAAAGTGGATTTTAATGAGAGAATCAATGGTTACCGGATTTTTGGGGCTTATTTTTATCGGTTCTTTAATGTTCAGCAAACCGTTAATTTATCACTTCGGCATTCGCTTTAGTGTGAGTGGGGAAAATAACAAGAAGGGTAAATTTGAACAAAATTGGGATGTTGCGTATTTTCGTTTTGTCGTCAGGTTGATGACCGCTGTGTGGGGAATCGCTTTGGTCGGGGAAGCAGTTGTTAAAATGCTCTTGTTGCTCCGCTTGTCAGTAGCATCCTTTTTGGCTGTATCACCAGTTGTTTTCTATTCGATTCTAGGGGCGACCATTGCCTGGACAGTTTTATACCGTCGGCATGCAAAAACAAAAATGGATGACATCCTGCCACCAGATAGGAAGAATGGCGAATTCAACAATTTATGATAATCCGGGAATTCAGCGGATTATTAAAACAAAAGATAAATCATGTTGGAAAAAGGCTGCCGAAGCATCGAGAGCACCAGTGTGGCAAACTTTTTTTAAAAGGCTTTGTTAAAGAATAATGTTGTTTTTTGATTTTCGCGAACGGACGTTCTGTAATGAACTGAAATTACTGAGAGCGAGTGAGTTTTAATGGCGTTAGCGGAAATCATTAACCAAATCAGAAATCTTAGCCAAAGAGACCAGCAGCGATTGAAGGAGTTCTTCACAAACTCATTAGGGAGTGCGGGAGAAACAGAGTCTGCATTCACTGATGTATCAGAACAGAAACACAAAGACGGCTACACCTGCATCCATTGTCAATCCACTAATGTCATTCGCTTCGATAAATATTAGGTAAAAACTACAATCAATACCATTGAACGTCAAAGATACCGCTGCAAAGAGTGCGGTAAAACATTCACAGATATGACGAACCTCTTCACAGAACTCATATGCCTAGTAAATGGCTTCAGTTCATCGAATGTATGATTGAAGGGTATTCCCTTCGGAAATCAGCTAAACTCATTGGTGCTCATTATGTGACGCTTTTTTATTGGAGGCATAAAATTCTAACTGCATTGAAACAGATGGATTTTGAACTTTTCGAAAGCATAGTAGAAATGGATGAAACCTATTTCCTCTATTCCGAGAAGGGAAAACGGAATATCCAAGGTCGAAAACCAAGGTTACGCGGTGGTAGTTCGGAGTTTAGAGGAATAAATAAGGACCAAGTATGCGTTCTTGTAGCCAGAGACCACCAAAAGAGAACGTTTTAATGGTGTAGCGACTAAATATCTAGACCATTATTTGAGCTGGTTCCAATTCTTAGACACCATCAAACATATAAAAGATAACTTTACGATAACCAAAATGGTTTTAGACAGTTGTTCTTTCTCAGTTAACATAACTTATGATAAACTAAGGTTATCAGAATTTTCCAAATAACGGAACGTTCCTTGTTCCGTTAAAGGGCCAGTTTAATTGAACAAGGAATTGGCATGACACCTTAATTAGTGAGCTATCTACAAAACGCCGCAAATGAATTTTGACCAAAGGGATTATCTATTAAAGGGATTAAATTGGAGGGAATAGAAAATGGATGTAAAGACACTTTTGTTACAACAATGGGCAAGCTGCTTAGATGAAGAAGACTGGTTTCCACCACTTGAAAAAGTGCTAGAGGTTATTACTTTTGAACAGGCAATTTGGAAACCAGGTGAGGGGGCAATGAATTCCATTTGGGAATTAGTTTGTCATTTACTCTTCTATAAAAAGAGACTTCTGATGCGATTTCTTGGTGAAACAGCGAATGAACCCCAGGCAGAAGATAATGAATCTACATTTCGATTACCAACTGAGACGTTTCAAAATTGGAAGGAAACAAAACAAGAATACTTTTATGTTCATCGTGAACTTGAAAAAATACTAGCAAAATCAGAACATGAAGATTTGTATAGACAGATCCCTGGAGAAAGATCATTAGTGCTTGAACTGAAGAGTTTAGCATTGCACGACGCATATCATATTGGGCAAATTGTATTCCTAAGTAAAATGCAAGGAGCTTGGGCAGGGAAACACAGCTTTTAAAAAAGCTTCATTAGCTATACAGTTATTCCATTATAGGGGGCTTTAATGGAATAAGAACGGGAACGTCCAAATCGGACGTTCCCATATTTTATACCTGAAAAACAACAATACTACTTAACAAAGCCTTTTTAAAAAAAGGGATGAAGATTTCCATCAGAAATGTCCCAGGGAAAATGCTGTGATACCCACATTGACGTAAACTACATCGAGAGGCCGTATATTTCCTTTGGTTTGCATGTTACTCAAAAATTGACTGCTGCAAACTGCTAAAAACGCTCACTAAAAAGGAATTAATTTGAGGTGAATCTATGGGAATTGTACCGATTGGAAAATGGAATTTTAGATGACTGACTTCTTGTACTGGAATGCAGCGAAAGTATTGCGGAAGAAGGGAAAGTATTATAGTGACAAACAAAATAATATATATCCAGGAATACACCACGCTAGAATATATATACAAAAAACTATGGTTTTTAGCAAAGGAAAACATGAGAAGGTTGCTGGTATAAGCGAAGGATGCAAATGAATCTCATGTAGCTCCAACGATTTACAAACGGATTTTGAATCTTTAGATTCCGAAATGATGACGGTGAACCCTACTTCTATAGAAGTATCATGTTGAAAATTGAAGTAAATAAAGTGAAAGAGACATGAGGGAAGCGACGCAAAAGAACGATTTTAGATACTTTGGGGTCACGTGCATGACTAAGAACAAAACGATTTAGAATAACAACACAAGCAGAACTAACAAAGGGAGACCAGATTTAGCTTGGGCTGTAGGACTTTTCTTACCGGCTGCCTTATATTACTTTCCAATGAAACGAAAGAAAACGGCGGAAGTCATTACCTTGCCTGTAGAGAATATAGGAGATAGATAATGCCCTTGATGATATGGAAAAGGATGATGCATTACATGGTATGGCTGGATTTGAAGGACTTTTAAAAGAAGCTGGCAACTAGTTTGCTGTTTTTTCTTTCTAGTGTATCTTGACTACAAGATTGTTATATTAAAAGAAGCATCAGCTTTGGGTGAAAGCAGATGCTTCTTTGCAAAAAAGAAAAAGGTGTCTAATTTATTCTTCGAGGGAAAGCGTTGTGGTTTTCCCCATCTTCATCATAATAAAACCACTCCAGGCAAACATGAAGGATGCAAGATAAAAAATGCTTCCAATCGTTAAAAAGTCCACTAAATATCCGGTTGCTATAACGGCAGCTGCGGCACCAATGGATGTCCAAACATGGTAATTTCCAATTTCCTTTCCCGCCGTCGTTTTCATAACATATCTTGCAAGAACTGTTTTTTCAGTGTTTTTTTGCATAGCGCCAAGAATCCCCATTACAATCTGCAAGAGATAGACATGCCAGGTTTCATATGCGAGAGGAAAAGCAAGAAGGATTAGAGCCATTCCCCATGAATAAATAAGGAGAAAAACTTTGTCGCCTGCTCTGTCCGTTAATTTACCGATTAAAGGATAACTTAGTGCTGCTGTAAGTGAGAATATTCCATATGCCCAGCCAAATTGCGAATAGCTGGTACCTACATTTTTAATTAGCAAAATATAAAATGGGAAAATCATGCTGGCAGCCATTCCTACAGTGCCTTGGTAAACAATGAAACGTTTATAATTCATGGATGATACTCCTCAAAGAAAAGATTCATGAAGCGATTATCGGGATCATATTTCTTTTTTAATTGAAAGAAGTCCTCAGTACGCGGATAGGCTTCATATAATTGCCGCTTAGTGGGATAACCATAATAGGGCAAATAGTAGCTGCCGTTATGGTTAAGCGTCACATCAATCATGTTCCGGATGACCCTGCCCGAATTTTCCTTACTCTCATTATCAGTTCCTTGATTGATGAGCATAACAAGAGCGAACATATCTTCCTTGGCATAAGACATCATGGATTCATCATTTTGCTCCACATAACGAATGGTAATGTTTAATAAATTAAAATCCTTTTCGTCAGATAAAGTTTTTCTTAGATCATCGATATAATCAGCAAATTGATCGATCGGAACGAAGTATTCTTGAAGGACATCCGTTTTAGAGGGATTGCTGTAATCCATAAAGGCAGAGTCCGACCGCATCGCATTATTCCTGGATATCAAATTGCCATTTATATTGGCGGTGTAGGTCTCTTGAGTTTCCCAAAACCTCTCTTTACCCCAGTCATTATAACGCGATAGACCAAGAAAAAATTTAGGCACGGCTATGATCGTTTCACGTTTGAGAGTATCATAGTTTGATAATTGTGCTTGGTCATTTGCCCTATAATAATCCGTTACATACATTTCGTCTAAATAGGAGCCAGGAGCAACGGATATTCTTGCTAGATGCATCTTAACATCATCGTTTTGCAAAACCTCTTTTTTAAAATACGACGTATATTCATCATAATGGAGTGATTTAGTTTTGATTTTATAAAGTTCGTCATCGGTAAGCTGGAGAGTCACATCAAGTATTACGCCAAATAAACCATATCCGCCGATGACCGAAGAGAAGAGCTCCGAATTTTCTTTGCGGCTAACTGTAAGGACTTGCCCTTTCGCGTTAAGCAATCTAAATGATTCCACGGTTTCTATCAAGGCATGGTGCCGGATATCGCGGCCATGGACATTCACGCTCAAAGAACCGCCTATTGTAAAAATATTTTGAGATTGGCTCACTTTCAATGCAAGTCCATAGGGGTTGATATATTCTTGCAAATCAGCCCAGGTTGCCCCGCTTTGAACGGTGATGCGTTTACCTTTTACATCTAAATCAAGGACTTTATCGTAACGCTTCATATCGAGCAGGATTCCATTTGGATATAATGTCTGTCCACCTTGGCTGTGCTGCATTCCGCCGATGGAGATTGGATCATCGTTTTCGTTTGCTTCTAAAATGATTCTTTTGATTGCTTCCTCATTATCTTCTGCTTGTATTGCTTTCATTTTAACCGGCATCAGCCGGCTGATATCTTCTGCAATAGGGTGGTCAAGTTTGAAATGAAAAGCCTGTAGTGATAAACCGAATAATAGAGCATATAGGATGACAATGAAAAATCGTTTCATGATAAATAGCTTTCGGCTCCTCTATTAATTTGTCTGACACTCAAGTTCAATAATAAAAACAATAGTGGAGTCACCCTCACTGCTCAGTGGGATTCGACGAACATTCAATGAACTTTCCATTTAAGTAGGAGTGTATTAGGTCTTCATTTTCAAGCCATTAATGATTGTTTCGGTTAGTGGCATGGATAATGATTCCAGTGTACGTTCGGAGTTGTTTAATCCCCAATGATAAATGATCCCCATCAGACTTTGTATGATAAGTGTTGAAATTTCATCAATGGATTGGTCTGTGCTAATCCCGTTTTGTTCTTTTGCTTCTTCAATTAAGAAACGAATAATTTTAAATAGTGAGCGATTTGAATTTATAAAGTATGTATGTTCTTTTGAATCCAATGCGGAACTGTATATGACTTTCATTAAATCTTTGCCCATTTCTTCTTCTAGAAAACACATCAATTTACGAATGAAAATAGATAATTTATCAAGAGCGGCCATATCAATTGGAAACGATTGATAGACTTTTTGATAATAATCATCAACTTCTTTGAACCTCATTAAGAAGATGTCTGATTTCGCAGAAAAGTGTTGGTAAAATGATCCCTTTGATGTACCGCTTTTTTTTACGATTTCATCTACTGTAACTTTATCATAACCTTTTTCACTAAAAAGCTTTAAAGACATTTTTAAAATTTTTTCACGAGTTTTTTCTCCCCTAAGTTGCTTTTTTCTAGGTTCAATCATACAAAAAACCTCCAGGTAATAATTGACAGAATATTCACGTATGGTTTACTATCAGACTACAGTCTAGTTAGAAAGGTAATGGTCTATTTAATCTAACCTAGATTATCACTATAGACAACGATTTGGCTGCAATCACCTTCTTAGCCCCCACCGCTATGTGCAGATTTGTAAACGCTTCCAAACAAAATTCCTTATTCTCTCCACAAAGAACGCCTGAATGAATCAAAAAACTTACCTGTTCGTGGTGTTTGTTTTCTAAAGCTCCTATCTAATCGGTTAATAGGATGTTTGAAAAGGTATATCCCTTTTCAAAGCCTTGATGATATGATGCCGTTTAAAATGTTTGTGACGTTTGCTGCCTAATCTTCGACACTGATAAAAATGCTGGTGGAACAGTAAATGCAAATGGAGGGGAGGTGGTTCTAAGCTTTTTTTATGGTCCCATTAAACTTAGTAAATGACTTTATGAAATCCAGGTTGTAAAGAATCGCAAAAAAGAAATGAAAAGGAAAGCGTATTTGTTTAATGTAGTAAATAGTAGCTTGCTTGAAAGGGAGGAAATAATGATGAATCGATCTATTGGTGAAATAGAGAAGAGCACGATCAGTAAAACGATGAAACGCATTCTTCCATTTATCTTGATTCTATATATTATCGCTTACTTGGACAGGGTTAATTTGGGCTATGCAGCTTTACAAATGAATGCAGAATTAGCCTTATCAGCTGAAGTATTTGGGCTGCTTTCTGGTATTTTCTTTATAGGTTATTTCTTTTTTGAAGTTCCAAGCAACATGATCATGCATAAAGTAGGGGCCCGGATATGGATTGCCCGAATCATGATTTCTTGGGGAATCGTGGTTATATTAACCGGTTTTGCGCAAACGACGATGCATTTATATATTCTCCGTTTTTTATTAGGGGTCGCTGAAGCTGGATTTTTCCCCGGGATTATTTTGTATTTAACTTATTGGTTTCGAGCCCGTGAAAGAGGACGTGCAACAGCCGTCTTACTTCTAGCATTACCGGTTGGTGGGTTAATTGGTGCTCCTGTTTCGACTTGGATTCTTGATAATATATCCTGGTTCGATATGGCAGGGTGGAGATGGATGTTCATCTTGGAAGGAATTCCAGCGATTATGATTGGAGTTGTCGTTGTTTTTTATTTAACTAATAGACCAACTAATGCAAAGTGGTTAACAAAGGAAGAAAGCGATTGGCTGGAAACTGAATTGAGTGCTGAAAGACAAGTAAGCTCGAAAATAAATAAAGTTTCCAAGCTTGATATGCTGAAGGACTCGAAGATTTGGAAGCTGGCTCTATTTTATTTCGCAGGATACACAGCAATCTATGGATTGTCTTTCTGGATGCCCACCATCATAAAATCATTATCGGAAAATGCAACATCCAATTTAGAAATAGGCTGGTTAGCGATGATACCTTCGTTAGTTGGTATACCTGCGATTATTTTTGTTGGCTGGAATTCAGATCGGACGAATGCACACAAATCACATTTACTCGTTTGCCTCATGATAGCGGTGATCGGGTTTATCGGATGCGGCTTCTCAAATAGTGTCTTTATGATGGTGCTAATGTTAACGATTACATCTTTCGGGTTATATGGGTTTACTGGATGCTTTTTTGCCTATATGACATTTTTCTTCACTGAGTCCACGGCACCTGTTGGCATAGCTCTAGTTAATTCATTTGCCGCTTTAGGTGGTTTTGTAGGACCGATGATACTAGGTACTGTTGCTTTTACGCAAGGTATGTTTATTTTATCTGGATTACTCGTGATAGGTGTCATCACTCTATTATCATTAAAATTAACGAGTGCTTCAGATGAAAACATCGTCAATGAGGTTGAAGCCCATATTAATCAATTATAATATCAATTTAAATGGAGCCATATAAGGACTATAAATAGAAACATCATTGGAAAGCATAAATTTTTCTCTGGTGTTTCTATTTATATTTTCATATAGTTATATCGTACATAATGTAAAAATGGAATGGTTTTTAAACGAGGGGCTTCGTATTTAGAAAAAATACCGTTTGAACATGCCAAAATAGTAAATCCTATCGCTGGATTTTCTCGCCATGACTTGTCCAAAGCTTTCGCTTTCGAATAAAATGGAGGAAAGACAGTACTAATATTTGTTCAAAATGGAATGCAGCAAGAGATGGGGTGATGAAGTGGAAATTCATTTGGTGGCAAAAGATGAGATAGAAGCTCAAGGAATTCGTTGGATAGTGGAGTCCCATCTTACGGGAGTCAGACTGATCTTGTGGAAAACGATTGAGGAATTTGAAAAGGATATGAGTAATCAGCAACCGGAATTCGTCATTTTGGATATGGATATATGGACGAATGAAAGTGAAGCGATGGGTGCTTCGTTAAAGCGGAGGGGAATCCGATGGTTAGGCATTTCATCTGAGCGAATCTTTCAAACGGCTTATCGGGCCCTGCGTTTTCGTGCCGAAGATGTGCTATTCCGTCCTTTTTCTTCAGCGGATTTGGTAAAACATATTCAGCAATTACGTTTTCAATTGAGAAATGGTCAGGGGTTTCTCTCAACAAACACAATAGGTGAGGAGAATACATTGGATATTGGTTATCCCGATTTCTTCTTGACCGAGCGGGGGCATGATATTCGGATAACCATGGTTGCATTTTTGACACCTGATAATAAGACCCTTCCTTTGGTTTATGATGAACTGCAACGATATTCTTTTACTGGGAAAAACCAAATATTCGCTTTATCGGATTTTATTTTATGCGTCCAGGAAACAAAGGAGGTTGAGGTATATAAAGAAGAATACCAAGCGTTCCTTGCTCAATGGAAAGAAAAAATGGATGAGCCTCTTGCCATCATTATCAAAGTGGGAGCTTCAGGTGAGTCATTAAAAAGGATATACCAGCAAACTCGTGAATTTACGAGGCAAATCTTTTTCGATGGTTATGATATCATTTTAGCGGAAAGCCAACAAACGTCCCATCAAGAGATGGATCCATTCCTCACACCTCTTGAACAAAGACTTTGGATAGAAATGCTCGAAAGGCGTGATGCGAAAGCCATCAGGAACTGGATCGAACGTGAATTCCTTACTTTTCAACAACCATATCCTGACCCGGAAATAGTTCGTATCCGTCTTACAAGCGTACTTGCGCAGATCCGAAGGCATATGAAATCATACGACCTGCAAAATGCTTCATTAGAAGCAATATACTATGACGTCTTTCAGCAAATCGTGCATAAACCAGTCATTCATCATATCGTTAAAGAGCTGCATTCGTTTACCACTCATTTGCTTCTTCAGGATCATGAGCAATTACAAGAAGGAGCACGCACTCTTAGTGAAAAAGCAAGGGAACTGATTGAGTCCAACTATTGGGATGCCCAGTGGAATTTATCGACATGCGCTGATATTCTGCGGATTAATAAAAGCACTCTCAGCCGACGTTTTGCAGCTGAATCCGGCGAGTCATTTCGCCAAACACTGCATCAAGTTCGAATTAGAGAGGCTAAACGACTATTAAAAGAAACGGATTTATCATTGGAAGAAATCGCACAATTAGCAGGTTATTCACATCAAACCTATTTTAATGCCAAATTCAAACTGCTTGAAGCCTGTACTCCATCAGCTTATCGGTCTGGATTATAAAAAAAAACTGTAGACAAACTCGATAATAATGGAGTCGATCTGACCCAATAAAGTTAGACATATAGTTTAAGCAGCTTCTAAGACCTGAGTTCGGTATTCTATCGGACTCAGGTCTTTTAATTTTTCCTTCATACGTTTGTGGTTGTAGTAATAAATATTTTCTCTTCGGCAGTAAAATTTAGCCATAAAAAACACCCCGTAAATGTTAGTTTGATGTCTAACATTTACGGGGCAGTTCAACTTGACGGTTCAGTTTATGCTGAATCGTTATTATATTTCATTAAATTGAAAAAAATAATATAATTCATAAAAAACTAAAGTTAACTGTAAAATGTTGAAATAATTTATAAAATAATCATTAAATTATAATAAATTAACTGAATTTTTCCTATACAATAAAAATATAAGAAAACAACATAACAAACAAGGAGGCAACAAAAATGAACACGATTACAAACAAGGTTATCCGTTATACAGGAACAGAATTGCATACAAAAGGATGGCAACAAGAAGCTGTACTTAGAATGTTAATGAATAATTTGGATCCTGAAGTCGCTGAACGTCCAGAAGATTTGGTGGTATACGGAGGGATTGGGAAAGCAGCTCGTAACTGGGAATGCTTTGATGCAATCGTCAAATCACTAAAAGAGCTTGAAGAAGATGAAACTTTATTGGTCCAATCAGGGAAACCGGTTGCTATTTTTAAAACACATACGGATGCACCACGTGTCCTGCTTGCAAATTCAAATATCGTCCCTGCATACGCGAACTGGGAAACATTCCATGAACTTGATAAAAAGGGATTGATGATGTATGGGCAGATGACAGCTGGTAGCTGGATATATATTGGTTCTCAAGGAATCGTACAGGGTACATACGAGACCTTTGCCGAGCTTGCCAAACAACATTTCAATAACTCGTTAAAAGGCACCATTACATTAACGGCAGGTTTAGGCGGAATGGGAGGGGCACAGCCGCTAGCAGTTACGATGAACGGTGGTGTCTGTATCGGGATCGATGTTGATGAGACAAGAATTGACAGGAGAATTGAGACGCGCTATACCGATGTGAAAACGGATTCTTTGGATGAAGCTATTCGTTTAGCAACAGAAGCCAAACATGAAGGGAAAGCATTATCCATTGGTCTGATTGGGAATGCTTCTGATCTTCTTCCTGAAATGATCGCAAGGAACTTTATTCCGGATGTCTTGACGGATCAGACGTCCGCCCATGATCCACTAAATGGATATACTCCTTCAGGCCTGTCAATGGAAGAGGCTGCAGAATTACGGAATGCAAATCCAGAAGAGTATATTAAACTTTCTAAAGCTTCAATGGCCAAACATGTAAAAGCGATGCTTGAAATGATGGAAAAAGGTGCCGTGACGTTTGATTATGGTAACAATATCCGTCAAGTTGCGAAAGATGAAGGGGTAGAGAATGCTTTTGATTTCCCGGGCTTCGTTCCAGCTTATATCCGTCCACAATTTTGTGAAGGTAAAGGTCCATTCCGCTGGGTGGCTTTATCTGGTGATCCAGAAGACATTTATAAAACAGACCAAGCGATTTTACGTGAATTCGCTGATAATGAACATTTATGTAACTGGATCAGGATGGCTCAAGAAAAAATTCAGTTCCAAGGTCTGCCTTCCCGCATATGTTGGCTTGGTTATGGGGAGCGCGCCCGTTTTGGTAAAATCCTCAATGATATGGTTGCAAGCGGTGAATTGAAGGCTCCGATAGTGATTGGGCGTGACCATTTAGATTCAGGCTCTGTTGCTTCGCCGAATCGTGAAACCGAAGCCATGAAGGATGGTTCGGATGTAGTGGCTGACTGGCCGATCCTAAATGCAATGGTGAATGCAGTGGGCGGTGCAACCTGGGTTTCCGTACATCATGGCGGCGGCGTAGGAATGGGTTACTCCATGCATGCAGGCGTTGTAATTGTAGCAGACGGCACAAAAGAAGCAGGAGCAAGAATTGAGCGAGTGTTGACAACGGACCCTGGGATGGGGGTAGTGCGTCATGTTGATGCAGGTTATGAACTGGCAGAGGAAACAGCTCGTGAAAGAGGAATTAATATCCCGATGCTTGATAAAGGAATTGATAAACAATGACAAAACCAATTTGGATAAAACATGCCACTCAACTTGCTACCCTTACCTCTGATAGGAAAGGTCCTCGTTCCAAAGAGGCAATGTCGGAGCTTGGGTTGATTGAAGATGGAAGCATATGGATGGAATCTGGTTTGATCCAAGCGATCGGTACGACCAAAGAATTGGAAGAACTCTATGCAGATAGAATGCATGAAGCTGAAGTCTTTGATGCAACTGGCCATTTGGTGACACCTGGGCTAGTTGATCCACATACGCATGTTGTATATGGCGGGAGCCGGGAACGTGAATTTGAAATGCGTCTTGAAGGCGCAACATATATGGACATTATGAACGCAGGTGGGGGCATTCATGCTACCACCCGCATGACCCGGGAAGCAAGTGAAGAAGAATTGATGGAGCAAACCACCCGACGCCTTGATTCGTTTCTCGCTCATGGTGTGACCACAGTAGAGGGTAAAAGCGGTTACGGAATGAACTTGGAAACCGAATTGAAGCAGTTACGGGTGATGAAGAAATTACAGGAGGAGCATCCGATTGACCTTGTTCCTACATTTATGGGAGCCCATGCAGTTCCTAAGGATTATAAAGGCCGTGAGGATGAATTTGTCGATCATCTGATAAATGATATGCTTCCAATCGTGTCTGAAGAGAAGTTGGCTGAATTCAATGATGTATTTTGTGAAAAGGGGGTATTTACCCCTGAACAATCGGAGCGGATTTTAACGGCCGGAAAAAAATACGGCTTGATTCCTAAAATTCATGCAGATGAAATTGAGCCATACGGTGGAGCTGAATTAGCTGCGAAGATAGGAGCCATTTCAGCTGAGCATTTGTTAAAAGCTTCCGATGAGGGGATTACTGCTATGGCGAAGTCAGGTACCATTGCCTGCTTGCTTCCAGCCACCGCCTTGTATTTACGAGAAGAAGCGGCCCCTGGAAGACGAATGGTTGATGAAGGCGTAGCTGTTGCCATTTCGACCGATTGCAATCCTGGATCTTCACCGACGACTTCCATGCCGCTTGTCATGAATCTGGCATGCATTTCGATGCGGCTTACCCCTGCAGAAGCTCTTACGGCGGCGACATACAATGCTGCTTGTGCAATCAACAGGCAAGAAAAGGTCGGATCGCTTGAAGTCGGAAAACAAGCTGATGTCGTTCTTTGGAATGTTGAAAACTATCAGGAGTTGCAATATTTATTTGGGGTCAATCACGTTAAGTCTGTATGGAAAAATGGTGTGCAAGTAGTGAATGATAGGGTGAAGACTGAATCTAAAAGCCTGACTGGTCTATAAAATTCACTAAAAGAAGAGAGACTATACCCATCGACCCATCATTAGGTTGACCGTATCTCTCATGAAACGCCCAATTAATAAACTTCAATCTATGTATCAGGAGCCTCTTTATATCCGCTGGAATTTTGGCGAATGTAAAAAGGCTTTGATACGTATAACATGATCTAACAGAATGCCAAGTTGCCAAAGCAGGTGCTGTATCTGATACTTCAGTTGCACTGGTATACATGCTTCTACCCATGGTGGAATGCCTGCTAATGGGTTTTTTGATATTTTACTAGAAATAGGCCAGTATCCGATTGTCATGCATATTGATTTTGTCTGTCTTGGTCCGAGCTACTCTATGGGGGTCAAAACAGTCAGAATCAGGGTGTTCATGGCTGCAATTTAATACTGGCTGCATAATGCAGATTAGATTTAGGGTTTTAGGATGATTGTTTTTATGTTTAAAATCAGTCAGTATTGCTGCCCTCTAACAAACATCAAGGAGTGATTACATGTTGAGAAATAACTATCGTTACTTTATCATTTTTATGATTATTGTTATTACAATCATAAATTATATTGATAGAGGTGCACTTTCATATGCCCAAGCTGAAATAATCAAGGAGTTCAATTTAGATCCAGTAAGTTGGGGAGCGATCCTAGGATATTTTGGATATGGTTATATTTTCGGTGCACTATTTGGTGGTGCTTTAGCAGATAAGAAAGGTCCTAAATTCATGTGGATCATTGCCGGAACTACATGGTCTTTTTTTGAAATTGGGACAATATTCGCAGGTCACATAGGTGCAGCATTATTTGGAGGCTCTGCCTTGGCAGGATTTGCGGTATTTCGTGTTTTATTTGGTTTAGCTGAAGGACCTACCTTATCAACGATGAATCGAACGATGGCAAACTGGGTATCCCCTAAAGAAAAAGGGTTTGCTGTAGCACTTGGATTAGTTGGAACGCCAATTGGAGCATTAATTACTGCACCCATCGTAGTAGGTCTTCTAACATTCACTAACTGGAAAGTAACATTTGTTATTCTCGGAATATTAGGCTTTATTTGGGTAGCAATTTGGAACAAAGTTTTTACAAACTTACCTGAAGATCATCCAAGAGTCTCGAAAACCGAACTAGAAGAAATTCGAAGTGCAGATAATTTAATTAAAGGTGAGACGAAATTAGACGAACAAATAAATGTACCATGGTACCATTTTTTTAAAAACCCTACGTTAGTATTTAATGCCATTGGATATTTTGCCTTTTTATATGTAAATATTTTATTACTTACATGGACCCCCAAATATCTGCAAGATGAATTTAATTATTCACTTGCTTCTCTTTCATATATTGGTATGATTCCCTGGATAGGAGCCATTATCACTGGATTATTAGGTGGTAAAATCTCAGATATATTACGTAGAAAAACAGGGAATTTACGAATTGCCAGATCTTGGTTCACAGTAGCATCCTTATTTTGTACAGCTGTTTGTTTTATGTTGATCCCAACTGTCGATAGTGCTGCAGCAGTACTTGCATTAATGTGTATAGGCAATGCCTTTAATTATTTACCGAATTCCATCTATTGGATAGTTGTTCTTGATACAGCACCAAATAAAGCAGGAACTTTTGGGGGAGTAACTCATTTTATTGCGAATCTAGCGACTATTATTGCCCCGACCCTGACAGGAAGTCTTGTAGCAAAACATGGATATAATGCAATGTTTATTGCAGCATCCGTTGCGGTAACAATAGGAATGATCGCGATGGTTTTTGTGAAGCCCGGTAAACAAAGAGACTCGTCTACATCAACCAATAATATGGTTAGTTAAAAACATAGTTTTTTTAGGAAAGATAGTAGATTGGAAAGAAGCTAATTAGACCAATAAATAAGTTTATGATGAGCAATGGTTAAGGCGATTGCTCCTTTTTCGCAAGAGGATGTTTCAAGAGAATCACATATGTATATACGAGAAGTTGGATTTAGCTGCTTGCTCCAAGATAGATACTTTTCTAAATAGGTTTAATCCTCCACAGCACAAGAAGGAATAAATGTTATTACTAATTATGGACTGGGTATCATGTCATTTTAAAGACTTTGGAAAGCTTATCCGAGGAACACATTTAGCCTATATGGTTGGAGTTAAAAAGCCGGCTGATTCTTCGTGTTTCCGTGGCTGGTTTAAAATGTAATAATCTCTAATGGAAATAAGGCTATAAAAAAAATCCTTCTGAGGGGAGGAAGTTTTTATGTGGATAATCACTGTTCATGCGAAGAACAGGATAAGAATGTTTGAGTATGACACTGAAAAGGAAGCAAGGGCAAAATTCGAGGAATTACAAGGATGTAAAATCCTTAGTGAAGTCATTTATTTCAATGATTGAGACTCTTTTATAGAAAATATAGGAGAATGAGGATAGTGCAACTATATGAAATCTACCATTCTTGGCCTGTATTAGTTTGGCAACATAACGAAAAGATTTTTTTTATAAGTGTTAATATTTTTTTGTGAAAATACAATAGATATATAATATCGTAATATAAATTATAAGATAATCATTATTTTATAATGTTTTTTGTGAGATTATCATAATAAAATTAGGTTAATAGTTAGGAGGTAAAAGTATTTCAAAGCGAAAACAAATGGTGAAATAATGAATATTGAGTAATGCATGCTGGAGTGGGCAATTTGTGTTTAGATTATTCAGGTCGAATTAGTTGTTAGAGGACGGAGGTCCTGCCTGAGTGTATTTCATTGTAAATTAATTTTTTACGTCAATATATCTGAATAGTCAAAAAATGGAGGGGATACTTTGAACGAACAAAAGATCACTATGGACGATGCCCCATTTAATAAGTTTCATTTTCGTATTGCTGGCCTTACCTTTGGATCAAGCTTTTGTGATGGTTATTCACTTGGAATCATCGCGATGGCTCTGACATTACTTGGTCCTCAATTGGAGTTAAATGCAATGTGGACTGGATTGATCGGAAGTTCTGCATTAATCGGTCTTTTTGGGGGAGCGTTGGTACTTGGAAGACTTTCTGATCGTATTGGCAGACAGAAAATCTTTCTCGTAAACTTTTTACTGATCACGATTGCTACTATTTTACAATTTTTTGTTAGTGGTCCAGAAGAACTTCTCATTTTACGGTTACTAATTGGTTTTGGACTTGGAGGAGATTATGCTGTCGGTACGACCCTACTCGCCGAGTTTTCACCAAAAAAGTATCGCTCCTCGCTTCTCGCATCTATAAACGTAGTATGGACGCTTGGATATGTAGCTTCAAACTTTGTTGGTCATTACCTGGGACAGGTTGGGTCAGACTCATGGCGTTGGATGCTTATTAGTGCTGCTATTCCCGCTATTGTGGTTTTGATCTTACGTATAGGAACGCCTGAATCACCAAGATGGCTTGTCAGCATGGGGCGTGTCGAAGAAGCTCGCCATATAGTAAAAAAACACCTTGGATCGAACGTTGAAATGGGAGAAACGGTTACTGGTACGGAAAATCAAAAGACTCTTGGATTTAGTGGACTTTTCAGCAAAAAACTTCGTAAACGTACGGCTTTTGGTGGAATATTCAAATTAACTCTTGTTATTCCGTACTTTGCAATCTACACGTTCCTTCCGTCGATACTAAGTACAATGGGTTTTGAACAAAACTTTTTTGCCGATACTATGTTAAATCTATTCTTGCTTGTTGGGGCAATTTTCGGACTTTGGTTACTCGCGAAATTTTCTCGTAGAGGATTTACGATCGGGGCTTTTACGGTCCTTACTGTTTCATTGTTTTCACTCAGCTTCTTACACAATAGTTCTCAATTCTTAATGTTGACAGCCTTCTTGATCTTTACATTTTTCATGTCAGCAGCATCAAACCTTACATTAGTATACCCAGCAGAGCTTTTTCCAACTGAGATTCGTGGATCTGGAATAGGTATGGTTACGGCAATTAGTCGAATTGGTTCTGCAATTGGAACATTTCTGCTGCCCATTAGTCTAAATTCATTCGGATTAAGTACATCAATGATTGGTATGGCTGTAGTTCTGCTAATCGGTTTGATTGTATCGATCGCCTGGGCACCTGAAACGAAGAATCTTTCCTTGCATGAAGCGAGTGACCCATTACTAGAAGCGGGGAACTTTTCGAAGGGAACCGATATTCCCTTTACAGAAAATAAGAAAATAACATAAGATTAATTTCTAAATGAGAAGGATCAAAACTTTTTTCTCCTTCTTGAAGAGTCATAGGAGAGGAGATGTGTAAGGATGACAACGACCGATTGTTTACATCCTAAAGATATTAAAGAGGTTGCACTGGGTGATGATGCAATATCAATCAATGAGATGATAGCGGTTGCAAGATATGGTGCAATCGTTACCTTCACACAGGCGTATTGTGAAAGAGTGGATCAATCACGAAGCTTAATAGAAAAGTTTTTAGATGATAATAGATTGATTTACGGTGTAACGACAGGGTTTGGCAGTAATATGACGGAGGTGATTTCTCCAGAAGACGCAGAAACCCTTCAACGGAATATTGTTCGTTCTCATGCTGTTTCGGTTGGGGAACCTCTTGAAAAAGAAGTAGTAAGAGCCATTCAATTGATGATACTTGTAAATTTAGGCCAGGGTTATTCAGGTGTCCGTTTACAAGTATTAAAACTTATTGCTTCATTATTAAATCACGATGTACTTCCCTATGTTCCAGGAGATGGGTCAGTGGGATATTTGTCTCCTGAAGCACACATGGCCTTATTGTTGATCGGGGAGGGACGGGCGTGGTACAACGATGAGCTTCTACCGGGAGAGGGTGCGTTAGCTAAATCCGGATTAAAGCCTGTAACGCTTGGGTGTAAAGAAGGACTGGCTCTCATAAGCGGAACTCCTTCCGTCACTGCTATGGCTGCTCTAGCTTTATACAATAGTATGCAAGCAGCTAAAACCGCAGACATTACGGGTGCAATGTCCTTAGAAGTGCTAAAAGGTACAATTAAGGCATTTGATCCCCGTCCCCATGCAATAAAAAAGCATGAGGAACAGGCTAAGACAGCCAGAAATGTTACAAGGATACTGGAAGACAGCCAAATCATTGATACATACAAGGAACATAGATTACAAGATGCGCTTAGTTTACGATGCATTCCACAAGTCCATGGAGCCATAAAAAGAGTATTGAAAGACGCTGCTGTTTCAATTGAGAATGAAATGAACTCTGTAAGTGACAATCCTTTGATTTTTCCGGAAGAGGAAGATGGGATTGCACTCATGGCTGGAAATTTTGATGGTTCATTTATAGGGATATACGCGGATACGATAGCCATAGCATTAGCAAACCTAGCGAAAATAACTGAACGTAGAATAGATCGCCTAGTAAACCATCACCTTAGTGAATTACCTAATTTCTTAGTGGTGGATCCTGGTTTAAATAGTGGCTACATGATCCCGCAATATACAGCCGCAGGACTATTAAACGAGATAAGGGTGCTCTCTCATCCAGCCACAGTAGATAATACCCCTACATGCGCTAATCAAGAAGATTTGATAAGTTTTGCTTATTTCGCTTCGAAGAAAGCCTATCAAATTTCAAAGAAACTTGAATATATATTAGCCATTGAACTGATGACGGCCACGCAAGCAATGGATTTTCATCTACCATTGAAACCGTCCCCGGTTACGGAAGGTATATATCATTTAGTTCGGAGCCAAGTCCCGATGGTGGAAGAAGATCGCTTTTTTCACCCTGACATTGAAGCGATTTATAGACAAATTCATGAAGGGGAAATAGTTATGCTAGTTGAAAAGGCGATTGGGGAAATGGAGTTCTAAAAAAAGATGGAAGCTGTTTTACTTTATTTTATAGAGTAAAGGGGCTTCCTTTTTCATTAAGGATCATATGAATGATTGCTGTTAAACTAGAATGATTGTATGATTCATCTAAAAAGGAGGGAAGCAAGATGCACTATGATGTAATTGTAATTGGAGCTGGATCCATGGGAATGTCTTCAGGATATTTTCTATCAAAAAAGGGACAAAAAGTACTATTATTGGATTCCTTTGTTCCTCCTCATAATAAAGGCAGCCATCACGGGGAAACAAGAATTATTAGACATGCTTATGGTGAAGGTAGGGAGTATGTTTCTTTGGCACTTAAATCCCAAAAGCTATGGGGGGAGTTGGAAAAAAATACGGGTAAACAATTGTTTCTTCCAACGGGGGTCCTGAATGCTGGAAGCCAAAATTCCGCCTTCATTAAACAAGTGAAAGCTGGTTCGAAGGAATATGGTTTACCAATGGAAATCTTGGATTCCAATCAAATTCATGATAGATGGCCTGGTATAACACTGCCAGAGGACTTTATTGGGTGCTTTGAATCGACTTCGGGCGTGTTAAATAGTGAAGAGTGCATCAGAGCGTATCAACAACTTGCGAAATCTCATGGTGCTGACTTCCATATAAACAGTCATGTAAGGAAGATAGAAGTTCATAGTGATGGGGTCACGATTAAAACGGATGAACAGACATTCCACTCAGAATCTTTAGTGGTTACAGTTGGGGCATGGGCTCCAAAAATATTAGCGATGTTAGATTTAAATCTGCCTCTAGAACCTATCAGAAAAACATTTGCATGGTTTCATGCAAATGAAAAATTATATAATCATCATGACTTTCCAGCTTTTACTTTTGATACTTCTATTGGTACATATTATGGCTTTCCAAGTATAAATGGTTCTGGAATGAAAATAGGGAGACATGATGGTGGAGAACGCATAAATCCTGATGGCTGTATAAAAGGTTTTGGTGAATTGGAAGAAGATGAAGGAGATTTGGTGAAGTTTTTACGGCAATATATGCCTACTGATCAAAAAATGAAATATGGGAAAACTTGCATCTATACCATGACCCCTGACGAGAACTTTATAGTGGATAAACATCCTTATTATCCACACATTGCTATTGCAGCAGGATTCTCTGGACACGGGTTTAAATTCAGCAGTATCATGGGAGAGATTCTGAGTGACCTGATCATTTCCGGTACGAGCAAGGAAGATATATCATTATTTTCTATAAATCGATTTAACTAAGAAAAGTCCTGTCTCAACATCGAATGTCATGAAATGCGCAATAATTATTGTAATCAAGGCCGTTGTTTCCTAATCAGAGGAACAACGGCTTTTTTATATTAGTACTTCTACCATTAACCTGAAGCATGATAGTAGACAAAACTAAATGTTAGGTTATCTAACAAAGTATTGTCGAAATAATTAAAACATGGTAGAATATGAATATTCCGAAATATGAAACTTAAGTTCCGAATTTCGGTATATTCATATGGTTTAAGTGAAATGAAGCATTCTTACATATTTACGCGATTAATAAACAGAAATTTCCGGTAAAAAGGAGAGGGTAAAATGAAAACGGTTGATTTGAATTGTGATTTAGGCGAAAGTTTTGGTGCTTATCAAATTGGAAATGACAAAGAGATTTTAGATTATGCAACTTCAGTCAATATTGCTTGTGGATTTCATGCCGGTGATCCGACGGTCATGAGAAAAACGGTACAACTTGCAATGGGGAAGGCTGTCAAAATCGGGGCACATCCAGGTTTCCAGGATTTAATTGGTTTTGGCAGACGGAATATGTTTGTAACACCACAGGAAGCTTATGATCTTGTCGTCTATCAAATTGGGGCTTTAAATGGCTTCTTGCAATCAGAAGGCGGAAGTATGCAGCATGTTAAACCACATGGAGCTTTGTATAATATGGCCGCAAAGAACAAAGAGTTATCCATGGCCATTGCTGAAGCTGTATATAACGTGAATCCTGAGCTAATTTTATTTGGTTTGTCGGGAAGTGAGCTAATACGGGCTGGACAGGCTATCGGATTACAAACGGCCAGTGAAGTATTTGCTGATCGGACCTATCAAAAAGATGGTTCATTGACCTCTCGCTTGGAGAAGGATGCAATGATAGAAAATGATGATGATGCCGTTGGGCAAGTCATTCGCATGGTAAAAGAAGGGAAAGTCTTGTCCCAGCAGGGATCCGATGTGACTTTAAGAGCTGATACCATTTGTATACATGGGGATGGGGCACATGCTTTAACCTTTGCTCGACATGTGAAAAAATCTTTACAATTATCAGAAATAACAGTCAAGTCATTCAAATAAAAATCAAGACAATCAGGAGGCAGATTCCATTGGAGCCAATTAAAAATACAACATCACAGAAAAAGACTCCCACTAAGCCAAAAACAAACCGTACTTTATTGTTAGGTGCAGCATTCCTAATGGCAACATCCGCAATAGGACCAGGTTTTTTAATGCAAACAACCGTTTACACCCAAAGTCTAGCGGCAAGTTTTGGCTTCGTTATTCTAATCTCTGTCATTCTTGATATTTTTGCCCAAACAAATGTATGGCGCATAATAGCTGTATCTGAAAAACGAGGGCAAGAGATTGCAAACATGGTTCTTCCTGGACTCGGTTATGTCCTTGCGGCACTTATCGTTATGGGTGGTCTCGCATTTAATATAGGAAATATCGCAGGAGCTGGGCTTGGTCTAAATGCAATGACGGGAATATCCCCAACTGTGGGTGCGACAATAAGCGCCGTCATCGCCGTTTTGATATTTGTCGTGAAAGAAGCGGGAAAAGCCATGGACCGTTTTACGCAAATTGCCGGATTTTTTATGATTTGTTTGATGATTTACGTTGCTTGGACAACCTCTCCTCCAGTCGGGGAAGCAGTAGTGAAGACTTTTGCACCTGATAAAATCGATATTATCGCAATCGTCACATTGGTGGGTGGATCTGTAGGCGGCTATATTACTTTTGCGGGGGGGCATCGTCTATTGGATGCAGGCGTGAAAGGTGTTGACGCATTACCACAAGTCACAAAGAGTTCGGTAATGGGAATATTGATAACTACGGTAATGCGTGTTGCACTATTTTTAGCAGTATTGGGTGTTGTTTCGAAAGGTTTACAAATTAATCCGGATAACCCTGCAGCATCCGTTTTTCAACTCGCTGCTGGTAATGTAGGATATAAAATCTTCGGTATCGTTATGTGGGCTGCCGCAATCACATCAGTTGTTGGAGCGGCATATACTTCTGTTTCCTTTATCAGAACATTCAGCGAAAAAATCAATAATAAGGCAAACTGGATAATCATCGGCTTTATAGTCGTATCGACTATTTGCTTTTTGTTAATTGGTCAACCGGTTAAAGTTCTGCTTGTAGTTGGAGCGATAAATGGTCTGATTTTACCAATCGCCCTTGGTACGCTATTGATTGCTGCATATAAGAAAAATATTGTAGGTAATTATAAGCATCCTTTATGGTTGACGATTTCCGGTGTATTTGTAGTAGTCGTCATGGCATTAATGGGTGCATATACATTAGTGAAGCAACTACCCGCACTTTTTTGATGATGATGAATGCGACTGGCAGTTTACTGCTAACTGCCAGCTGTCCATAGGAGATGAATGATTTATGATTGATCTTTCCCAAGCAACCCCGGCAGAATTACGTTCCATGATTCGAAATAATGAATGGATTAAACCGACTGCTGGCATGGCTAACGGGTATGCACAAGCGAACCTAGCCATCTTAAAAAAAGAGCATGCTTTTGATTTTTTATTATTCTGCCAGCGCAACCCTAAATCGTGCCCATTGCTGGATGTAACGGAAGTTGGTTCACCTATTCCTGCATTTGCTGCCCAGTCTGGAGATATACGCACCGATATTCCTAAATATAGGGTATATAAGTATGGTGAATTAGTGGAAGAAGTAACGGATATTTCAGATTACTGGGAAGAAGATATGGTAGGATTTTTAATCGGATGCAGCTTTACTTTCGAACACGCACTTTTAAATAATGATATATCGATTCGTCACATTGATGAGGGATGCAATGTACCGATGTATAAAACCAATATTCCGTGTATCGAAGCAGGAATTTTTCATGGGAATATGGTAGCAAGCATGCGGCCGATTCCCCAAAAAGATGTAGTGAGGGCAGCTCAAGTGACATCGCGTTTCCCGGCAGTTCATGGTGGTCCGATCCATATCGGCGATCCTGAAGCAATAGGGGTGTCCAGTATAGAGAATCCCGATTTTGGTGATGCAGTAACGATTCGTGAAGGGGAAGTCCCAGTCTTTTGGGCATGTGGTGTCACGCCTCAATCCATTGCTATGGAAACCAAACCTGAAATCATGATCACACATGCACCTGGACATATGTTTATAACGGACATTCGTGATGAAAAATTAGGCGTTTTATAATGGACAGAAAGAGTTGATTTCTATGTCGGAAAAGCTTTTGAATAAAACTGCATGTAAACTGTCTCCCTTGGGCGATTCCGCAATCGTGATTACATTTGGGAATGGAATGGAATACAGCATTCACAAAAAAATAAAATTGTTTTTGGATTCACTGGAAGATGAACCCTTTGTAGGATTTATAGAATGTGTACCTGCATTTACGAATTTGACGGTATTCTATGATCCGCTGGTTATCTATAAGAATCAAAAACAAAGCAATGGGATGGAAGACATTTCTCCCTATGAAGTGGTTCGTTCCATCTTGGACATGAAATTACAGGGTATACAAGAAGGTAAAAAGCTGACACATCGGACGGTTTCCATTCCCGTGTGTTATGGAGGGGAATATGGACCGGATTTGGAATATGTAGCTCGTTATAATAATTTGACCACTGATGAAGTCATTCATATTCATTCAACCGGTGAGTATTTGGCCTATATGATCGGATTTGCACCTGGCTTTCCGTTTCTAGGGGGACTATCTGAAGAAATAGCGACGCCTAGGCGTTCTTCTCCTAGAATGACGATACCAACAGGGGCAGTTGGAATTGCCGGTATGCAAACGGGTGTATATCCCATATCAACACCTGGAGGATGGCAGTTAATCGGACAAACGCCAACGAAATTATTTTTGCCAAATGTAAATCCGCCAAGTTTATTACAAGCAGGAGACATTGTGAAATTCCATCCGGTTTCTAATCAAGAGTATGAAGAAATGGTCCTTAAGGAGGGGTTACAGTGAGCCTACGTGTAATCAAGCCGGGATTATTGACTAGTATACAAGATCTTGGAAGAAAAGGATTTCAGCAACATGGTGTGATAGTAAGCGGGGCAATGGATGGATATTCTTTACGAATTGCCAATATGTTGGTTGGTAATGAAGAAGGAGAAGCGGCCTTAGAAATAACATTAATGGGTCCGACTATTAAAGTGGAGAAAAACTGCTTGATCTCGATAACAGGTGGTGATTTATCACCTACCATTGACAGCCGGATTGCACCGATGTGGAAGCCCATATATGTGAAAAAAGGATCGATTCTTCGATTTGAAGGGTGTAAATCAGGTTGCCGGGCTTATTTATCTGTGGCGGGAGGATTCACCATTTCTGAAGTAATGGGTAGTAAAAGCACCTATTTACGGGGGGGGATTGGCGGCTATAAGGGAAGGGCATTAAGAGCTGACGATCTGTTGGAATGTAATGAATCTACCAGAAATCTTGGTGAATGGGAGGTCAAAGGTTCATTTGCCTTCCCAAAGTGGTTTGTTAATAATAAGGAGTTTTTTCCAGATCGAAAGCCTTCCATCCGTTTCATCGAAGGAAGCCAGTACGAATATTTCACAAACTCAAGTAAAGATAGTTTTGTAGAAGGTTCATTTAAAGTTTCCAATCAATCTGACCGTATGGGGTATAGAATATCAGGCCCGAAGTTAGAGTTACAGGATAACGGGAATCTATTATCAGAAGCGGTAACTAATGGGTCCGTACAGGTTCCTCCTGATGGAAACCCGATCATTCTCCTTGCAGATAGCCAAACAACAGGAGGATATCCTAAAATAGCACAGGTGATTACAGCCGATTTACCAATGATTGCACAAGTTAAACCAGGGGAATCCATTCAATTCTCACGGGTGACCTTAAAAGAGGCAGAACGGCTTTTCCTTCAAAAAGAACTGCAATTGAAAGAATTACAGGTTTCGATTTCATTAGCTCTGAAAAAATGGTTTGTCATATAGTTCCTTCAGCAAGAAGTCGTAAACGATGAGAAAGTACTCTTAAAGAGTGCTTTCTTTTTCCTTTTCCCTTATATGTATTTTACTGTATACCATTATATCCTTTTTTCCTTGTTTTATTATAGAATGATAGTATGTGAGTACATCCAGGATAACTTGTATCATGAAAGGAGACTTATGTATGCAAGCACATAACAAAACCGTCGTTAAATCCATGCAAATCCTTACCCTTTTCATCAATCATCCGAAACTCAGCTTTAATGAAATGATGGTAATTTCCAACCTGCCAAAAACCTCATTGCACCGAATGCTGGGGTCATTGGAAGAAATGGGGTTTTTAACTAGGGATGATGATGGATATTATTCACTTGGGCTTATATTTCTGCAGTTTGGTCAACTGGTGGGAGAGCGTTTGGATATCAGATCAATTGCCTATCCCATCATGAAAGACCTACGGGATGATGTTGAAGAGGCAGTGAATTTAATTGTGAGGGATAAGGACGAAGCCATGTACATTGAAAAGGTGGACACCCTGCATCCTGTTCGTCTTTATACATCTATTGGAAGGCGTTCGCCATTATATGCTGGCGATTCTCGAATCATCCTAGCTTATTTGCCAGAAGAAGAGCGTGAAAATTATTTGGGAAGGATTCAATTAAAACCAATCGCCATTGGAACGATAACGGAAAAAACTAAACTCCGTCATGCTTTGGATGAAGCGAGAATGAATGGTTACACGATAACTTCATCAGAACTTGAGGATTATACAAAAGCGGTGAGTGCACCGATACTCAATGGTAAAGGTCAAATAGTAGCTGGTATTAGTGTGGCTGGGATTGAAGTGAGATTTCAGGAAGACCGCTTGCCTGAATTGATTGACAAAGTAACGAAAGCAGCCAATTCGATTTCCGTGAAACTTGGTTCTCAAACACATTAATGAAAATAGAAAAATCATGTCATTTCCGGAATATATTTTCCTGAAATAAGATAAATTACATAAAATAGTCGATTCCTACATATAGGAAGTAAAGCCACCGTTTATGGTGGTTTTTTGTCATGTTAGCATGCTCAACAGTACCTGGTGTAATGTTTGCGGCTTTATTTGGAAGTGCTTATCAGCAACCATTTCATTGATCGTCATCGTTCTTGATCTTGGAATAAATACTGGGCCAAATCGAAAAGGTGAACCATTCGGGGTTCACCTTTGCTAATATCGTAAGTCTTATACGCAAGATTGTTGGTTAGCCATTAAATACGCACAAAGTGTGATTGATTTATATTTCTCGGCACCCCGATGTCAGCCATTGTAAGTAAACCTGGTTTACGGAGGGCATCAATTTGCTTAGCGGTATTGATAATCATTGCTGCGGTTGCTGTATCTCCAAAAATGCCGTTTGGAACAATCAACCTTTGGGTTTCGTTCCCCTCGATAACGATTTCATCTTCCTGTTTAATTCCTGCAGACATCGTTAAATCCAAGGAAATTTGCTTTCCGTCAACAGTATTGCCTGTGGAAATTTGATGAAGCCCCTTAACATCACCAGGTTTTAAGGTAGTTAGCGGAACGGTCATATTTTCGCTTGCAATCATTGGTTCAATGGTATTGATAACACTTGAAAGATTCCAATTCAGCCCATAAGCGATTAACCTGACAGACTCCTCAAGACCTACATGCCCAATTTTATTCCGTTCAGCTAAAAATTCAAACTCTTCTCTGGTCATCCCGATTCCGACCTTTTTTTGTAAAGGGAGGCGCCTTTTCGAAACATCAACTTTACGATTGACCTTAATTTGGTTAACCGTGGTCAATACTGTTGTAAAAGAAATGGCCATAGTATCCATGATGTACCCCGGATTGATGCCGGTCCCGATGACACTAAGCCCTTTTGCTTTAGCATAATCATCTATTTCCTTTGAAAGTAGGGGGTAGCGATGCCATGGGTAGGAAAGCTGTTCACAGGTGGAAACCACTGAAAAGCCGTAATCTAGCAGCTCTTTGATTTGGGGCCATACTTGTTGTGCGTTGGAACCGGTTGCATGTAGGGCGATAGGATGGTCAGCTTCAGTATTTACTTTCTGTATATGGGAGACTACACACTTGTTCGTTTCTTTTTCATTGATTAATGAGCCAATATCCTTTCCTACCTTATCTGGATCAATATCGACAACACCGATAATCGATTGTGGATTGGTTTGGTAAGCACTGCGTAGAATTTCAATTCCGATGGGACCCAATCCGAATACTGTGAACTGAGAATATTGTATAGTCATTCATCTCTCATCCTTTCAAATATCGTATAACAAAAGGCTAACATTGAGTGATAAATAATAAAAATAGTTAATTTTTATATATGTATAAAGAATCGTTATAAAAGAAAGACAATGATTGAGCGGATGAAGAATCATTCTTCAATTTTGGGTTTACCTATCGAAGGAATTGTTGATGGGCGGTTCACGAATTGTATGCTTTATTCACCTCAAGCTGTAGCATAAGTTGGGGTGCTGAACAGGAATCCATGATTAATGCAACTCAATAATTATTTTTGAAACTTCATTAATCGAATCGAGAAAATGTCCATCATGCCCAAAATCCGGAGATGCTACGGACTGAAGAATCTACTAAGTCTAGAGTCCGTTCAAGTAAAAGGTTTTAATCTGGAACAGTAGGAGGGGGGCTCCATAGGAGTTTCCTAAGGCTCAAAATTTGCAGAAACGTTATCCGGTTTTATGTGATACAGGGAAAGTCAATGGTGAAGGTATTGTTTCGTGTTGTTTTCAACGAAACAATACTTTATTTTGTTTTGTATACAAAACTATTTTTTGTCTTGAAAAAAATAGTTTGAATATTATTGACTATTATGAAAATTCGATATAACATTAAATATCGGTAACATTGTTTTTTATATAAAACAATGGGTTGCTGCTATTTTTTTGAAAGGAGGAGTAGGTCAAGTTTAATAGTATGATAGACATTTTCTTTGTCGGAAATCATGAAAGCGCATTCAAAGGAGCCTATTTATAAGGGGGAAATAACATGTTACAAGGTCAAAAAAGATGGTTGTACATTGCAATTCCTATTTTTTTCTTCTGGTTTTTCGGGCAGATTGATAAAGTGGGTATCTCCGTTATCCAAACGGATCCGGGATTTTTAAGCGATCTTGGATTAACCGGCCCGGATAAAAATGAAAAAATTGGTTTGATCTCCTTTATATTCATGATTTCATACTCCTGTTCCAACATTTTTTGGGGCGTTATTATTGACAAGTTAGGCGCACGGAAAACAGCAGTTTTAGGTTTACTGGTATGGACAGCAACCATGGTGATGGGGGGGCTGTCCACTTCATACGAAATGTTTTTAATCAGCAGGGTCATCCTCGGAATTGGGGAAGGTATGATGATTCCGATATCTGGTAAATTTATTTCGAATTGGTTTAATAAACGAGAACTTGGCAGGGCACAGTCATTCTGGATTACGGGCAACTATCTTGGCCCGGCATTGGGTACCGTTATACTCATTCTGATTATTTCAACGTTTCATTGGCAGGCGGCATTCTTTGCCCTCGCTGCCTTTAACTTACTTATCAATATTCCAATGTTCCTGTTATTGACTCGTAACACGCCAGAAGAACATCCACGCGTCAGTAAAGAAGAAGTCTCCTATATTCGCCAAAAAGACGAGGCTAATGATGTGCAGTCGAAGCAATTCTTCGCTAAGGATTATCGTTATTGGATTGTCTGGTTTGGCAATTTGATGTCGTCCTTTCTTTTCTTTGGAATCAGTATTTGGCTGCCTACATATCTTGTTGAGGCTAAAGGCTTTGAAAGGGAAGCGATGACTGGGATTACTTCATTATCCTGGCTATTTGCACTTGGGTTTGTCCTGGCTGGGGGATTTTTGGCGGACAAAACGAAGCGCCCGAGTTTACTGGCGACGATTCTTTTCATACTGACAGCCGTATTTTTGACAATTGCTGTTATTGCACCAAGTCCTATTTTGGCTGGCGTTTCCATGGGGCTCGCTATGGGATCTCAGGGAGGAATGTTTCATCTAACCAATTTTTTCATCATTAAATTTTCAACACCTGAAACAGCGGGCCGTGCAGCCGGTTTAATGGGATTCACAAATATTATGGGTGGATTTTCAAGCTATATTATGGGGTGGAGCCGCGATTTGTCTGACGGTAATTTTGGTCCTTCCATTGCTATGCTGATTGTAGCAGCCGCTTTCGGGTTTGTCGCGTATTTGTTTATGATTAAACAAGAAGCTCTTGAATATCACCTAAGTAACACGACGGGAAATAAAGTAACTTTGTAATTGGGTAAATCTAGTGGACAGCAGCAGCCCACTTGGCAAATGAAGTAAAGCCTCTAGCGGTTCTAGCGGAATTGGTGTTCGATAAATCGATAAAAGGCTAAAAGTTTAATATAATGCGTTTTTTAGAAGTGGTTTCTCAGTAAGAATACGAGCTGGAATCTTACTGAGAAGCTACAATGAAGTCGTCAAGAGTCAAATCTTGTAGACCTTTTACGAGTACATAGGAGTAAGGATAACCACAGATTGATATATTTTGGAATCACGAGTTGCAAATCAAGTAGGGTATTTCAAAAGGTGGTTTCATTTTTTTACAGACTACTAAAATTGTTTATATTAAAACGTTGTTTTATATATGAAACTAATATCATGAATAAAGAGAAGATTAATGTCCCATAAGAAATTTGAAAAAAATATGTGCTCTCTATCAAGACCGTATACATGATTGAAACCTAGATCTTTGTATAACCGTTCACCAGGAATAAAAAATAATAGAAGGGGTGGAGACCATGGGAATGACCTTAAAAGATAAAGTCGTAATGATTACAGGGGGAGCTTCAGGAATAGGGGAAGCTGTCACACGCCGTTTTATACAAGAAGGAGCAAAAGTGAGCATTATCGGCCGCTCTAAAGACACATTAGCGAAAATGAAAGAAGAATTTGGTGGAAATATCCTTACTTATCAGGGAGATGTAAGCAAATACGAAGACAATGAACGAGCGGTCCAAGCTACGGTCGAACAATACGGAAAGTTAGATGTTTTCATTGCGAATGCCGGCGTGTTCGATGGATTTGCTAAATTTGCCGATGTGACTCCTGAGGCGCTTTCCGAAGCGTATGATTTCCTTCTCAATATTAACGTAAAAGGATCTTTTTTCGGAGCGAAAGCAGCTCTTGAAGAACTGCAAAAAACAAATGGCACAATAATTTTCACTGTGTCCGGTGCAAGTTTTTATCCAGATGGCGGCGGTGTTTGGTACACAGCGAGCAAACACGCCCAAATTGGATTGATGCGCCAGCTTGCGTTCGAGCTCTCGCCTTCTATCCGGGTAAATGCGGTAGCGCCTGGGGGTACATTGACAGCACTTTCGGTGATCCCGCCACTGCGTCCATTTGTGAAAATCGTCGATAATGATACGAAAGCAAGCAGCATAAAAAAACGAAATCCTCTTCAACTTGCCCAGATGCCGGAAGATCACGTTGCGGCGTATGTACTGTTAGCTTCTGACGAATCACGCGCGATTACAGGTGAAGTCATTTCCAGCGATGGTGGATTGTCAGTGCGAGGACTTGGCTAGGCTGGCACAGTTTTGGGAATACTGTATCTTGCTTTATTTGTAAGACCGGAAAGGAAATGGAATGTCTGCTACTTAAGTTTAGTGTCTTGTTACATAAAAAAATCCCTGTTATCAGTCCGCTATTTGTCGAGGTTTGATTAATCCTTATTTAGTTCGTGGTTCTTTGGAAACAAATCATAAGATGTTGCTGGAACGCTACTGATGTTGATGCTTTACGACAGTGTCAGGGAAACGTATCGATAAACAGATCAAGTTCCGGACATTGCAGGTAAGGAAGCACTTTCCATATCGAATCAAAACGAAAGCTATTTCCGTCAAGAGAAACTAAATGAGGTAAATCATTGGCTACTTTAAGAAAAGGTATTTCAAGTATAGGTGAATTAAGAGTTAGATATTTTCCTAAAAAATTACAGCAGTCTGGAAATCCATTGCTCAAGAAAGATATACCAATTACAAGTAAGGGGGACTGATATTATGCCATACGTAAAAGTAGAAGATTTAAGTATTCATTATGAAATAGAAGGTAATGGAGAACCATTAGTATTGTTACATGGTATGAGTAATAATTCACAGTCATGGAAGGAGCAAATCCAGGAATTAAAGGAGCATTATACAGTAATTGCATGGGATGCTCCTGGTTATGGAAAAAGTTCAGATCCAGCAGAGGAATTTAGAAATTTTAAAGAGTTTGCACGGATTCTGAACGGCATGCTAGATCAACTAAAGTTGGAAAAAATCCATCTGCTCGGCCATTCAATGGGAGCGGCAATTGCGATAGAGTACTGTAGCCTGTACCCAAATAAGATTAATAAACTTATATTAGCCGATTCGACAAGAGGGGCTGCTGCTCTAACCCCAGAAGAGAACGAGACGAAATTGAAAAATCGATTATTTTCGATAGAAAACCTTTCTACTGAGGAGATAGCGGAAATCAGGATAAAAGCCTTGCTATCTCCCCATGCTTCAGAAAAAGTCTATAAGCGAGTAAAAGAGATCATGACACAGATAAGACCGGCAGGATACCGTTCGGTAGCCTATTCTCTTTATCATCTAAATCAAATGAGATCGTTATTTCATATAGATGTTCCTGTTCTTGTAATTTGTGGTGAATTGGATACTGTAACGCCTATAAAGGAATCAGAAGCAATTCATGAAGAATTAATAAATTCCAGGCTAGTGATAATTCCAGATGGCGGTCATTTGTGTTACCAGGAAAATCCCAGAAAGTTTAATTCAAGCATCCTAGAATTTTTGAATGATATCGAGTAAGGAAATAAAGAATAGGAATTGCCTAAGGCTTCAAAACCTTATAAATGCCTTAGTAAAAAAACAGGGCTTATATTAGAGAGGGGAATGGATAGTAAAAATGGCAAACTATACGATCGTGGATAAAGAAACTTGTATTGCATGCGGAGCTTGTGGTGCTTCAGCTCCTGATATTTATGATTACGATGAAGAAGGTATTGCGTTTGTTATATTGGATAATAATGTTGGGGCAGAGATCATACCCGATGAACTCGAGGAAGATATGATAGATGCTTCAGAAGGATGTCCAACCGATTCTATTAAAGTAGCTCAAATATCCTTTGATGGTAATCCTAATAAATTTGAATAATATTTATAAATGTAATCAATGAGGACGTTTGTAACGGATTATAGATGAATATTAACTAAGGAAATTGACACCTCTAGTTTATTTTTTGTAGAAACTTTACAAGTCAATCTCTTACAATCAGCAAATCATTTTCAGTATGAGCAACCAACATAGAATGACAAGGAGTGATTACAATGACAGAAGAAAAGAAGGTCTATGACATAACAATAATTGGCGGGGGCCCAGTTGGGTTGTTTACGGCGTTTTATGGGGGAATGAGGCAAGCAAAGGTGAAAATCCTTGAAAGTCTTCCTCAATTGGGAGGACAGCTCTCGGCTCTTTATCCTGAAAAATTCATTTATGATATAGCTGGATTTCCAAAAGTAAGGGCTCAGGAATTGATAGAGAATTTAAAAGAACAAATGAAGGTATTCGAACCAACAATTTGTCTTGAAGAAGCAGTTGAACAGTTAGAAAAACAAGCAGACGGAACATTTAAGATCACAACAAACCTTGAAACGCATTTCTCAAAATCAGTAATCATTACTGCTGGAAATGGAGCTTTTCAGCCTCGTAAACTAGAATTAGAAGATTCAACACAGTTCGAAAATAAGAATTTACATTATTTTGTGAATGATATGAGCCGCTTTAAAGGAAGGAAAGTGGCGATTCTAGGCGGTGGAGATTCTGCTGTTGATTGGGCCCTTATGTTAGAACCGATTGCTGAAAAAGTAACATTGATACACAGAAGAGATAAGTTCCGTGCTCATGAACATAGTGTCGAAAAATTAGTGAATTCCTCTGTTGAGGTCAAAACACCTTATATTCCTGCAGAACTGGTAGGAGCAGATCAGATTACTCAAATTGTTTTAGAACACACTAAGACTCAACAAAAAGAAGTGGTGGACGTAGATGATTTAATTATTAATTACGGCTTTGTCTCTTCTCTTGGTGCGATTAAAGAATGGGGTCTAAACATCAATAAAAATGCAATTATCGTTAACTCCAAACAAGAAACAAATATTTCAGGCATTTACGCAGCCGGGGATATTTGTACGTATGATGGAAAGGTTAAATTAATTGCTTCCGGATTTGGTGAAGGCCCAACGGCAGTCAATAATGCTAAAGCTTATATTGATCCTAAAGCGAAAGTCCAGCCGATGCATAGTACTTCCTTATTTAGTTGACCTATAGCTTGTAACGAGGCTCTGCGAGACCCGTAAGTAAAAAGTGACGGATAGGGCGTCTCAATAAACTGATTTAAATGTAATGAGAGGCAATTGGATATTGTTCAAATAATGATGACTGAAAAAGCATTTATTGGATTCAATACGCAGAAATTTTTGTATAGCAAAAAGTCGAATTCCTTCACAGCTAGGAATTCGACTTTTTAGATTGTTTTAAGGAAGGCGCCTGTAACATATATCCAATAATACGGACCATGTAAGGATAGAACAAGATTTTTTAGAAGAAAGGTAAATACCAGGCGATGCCCATTGGGATCCAAACAATGCGAGACATGACAATTTTGCGATAACGTGTACCTTGTCTGTTATTCATTCAAATGTTCCTTTTATCAAAGTAACCCCCTTTTCTACCATAACTTGTCCTCTTGCCATTACAGTGTCAATTGTCAATGTTTCCTTTTGTAACAATACGATATCGGCATCCTTCCCGGATTGGATGCTGCCCTTGCTTGAAAGCTTCAGCACTTGTGCGGGATTTGTGGTGATGACCTTCAGTGCGGTTTCCAGAGGGATGCCTTCCTCTAAAACAGCATCACGCACTTCTTGATATAGCGATGATACTTTTCCTACTTGAAGGCCGGCATACTCCCCATGGGAGTTAAAAAAGGGAAGGCTTGCTTGCCCGTCTGAAGAGAAGGTGATGTGACCGACTGGAACCCCTTCTTCAAGCATCATGCGCAAGGCCATGCTGCACTTCACTTCCCCTTCCTCTAAAAACTGAGGAATGGTACTTGTAGTAAAGTCAACGTATCCGCCTTTCTTAGCGTAATCAATTCCCGCCCTGAATAATCCTTCATTTCGGTTGATATGTGTCGGATGGAGCTGCCGAATCGGAATGTTGGTTTTATCAGCAATTTCATGTAACAATGAGAGCTCTCCATCACCGTCCCCTACATGCACTTCTATAATACCGGCCTTTCCTGACAGGATACCGCCGTTGCGAGCCGCTGCGGCGATTTTAGTTAATTCTCCAAATGTGGGTTCTGATGATCTATGGTCTGAGATGGCAATCTCCCCGACACCGATTATTTTGTCGATTAAAATAATGTCGTCTTCGATTTTACCTGTCAATGTTTTAACTGGCACTTGATAGGAGCCAGTATGAATGAAACAGGAAATACCCTCTTCTTCAAGCGCACGCGCCTTGGCGAGAAGACTCTCCATTCTACGCGTAGTTCCGTCCGTGCCAAGTAAGCCGACCAGTGTTGTAATTCCTGAAGTTGTAATATCAGTGAGCTGTAGCTCGGGGGTGCGGGTTTTGAATCCGCCCTCGCCGCCCCCGCCGATTATATGAACATGTGAATCGATAAAACCTGGAACAACCAAAAGATTAGTCGCATCAATGATTTGAATAGGAGCAAAGTTGTCAGGAATTTCGATTCTGTCATCTATGAATGCGATTTTATCATTTGTAATCAATATGTCTTTCCGTCCTAAGTAATTGGGTGAGTATATCTCGCCATTTTTGATTAAAGTAAGCAATGCGTTTCTCCTCCTGTGTATAATTAGTAATCTATAAAATCAGAATGGACCATATCCGATAAAGTGAGCTGTGATGACAGCTATCAATCCGATGAGATATTGAATGAGCACCAGCGGGAGAATCCACTTCGCCCACTTTGTCCACGGAATGCCTGCGATTGCCAAGCCCGCCATCAAGGTGGTAGCGGTCGGGAAAATCATATTTCCGATTCCGTCCGCAAAAGAGAAGGACAACACTGCGGTTTGGCGTGTAATTTCCAATATGTCTGCAAGCGGCACCATAATTGGCATGGTCAGCATCGCATGACCGGTGCCGGACGCTAGAATGAAATGAATAAGAGTTTGGAAACTGTACATGCCGGCAACGCTTAAATAGGCCGGAATATGCTGGATAGATTCAGATACTTGATGAAGCATAGGATCGACGATATGTCCCTCATTCAATACGACTAGAATGGCGCGTGATACGCCGATTATCAAAGCACCGCCGAGCAAGGCTGCGGAGCCATTGATAAAGGAGTTGACGATGTGATCTGCTGATAATTTTCCGATGATTCCAATTACGATCGTCAATACGATGAATAAGGCAGCGATTTCTGTCATGTACCACTGAAACTTGATAACTCCAAACGCCAAGACGATATAGTTAATTAAAAAAGCGCCTAAGATGAACTTATGTCCCTTTGTTAACTTCGCACTTGATTGCAGCAGTTTTTTTGATTCTTCTTTTGTATATTTTCCGTAGATTCCTTGAGAAGGATTTTTCTTTACCTTCATTGCGTAACGATAGATATAAAGAACGGAAACCAGGTAGACGATAACAAATAAAATAAGGCGGAAGCCTATACCTGAGAACATCGGCAATTCTGCGATTCCTTGGGCAAGCCCAACTGTGAATGGATTCATGACGGCAGTTGTAAACCCTGACATTACTCCTACTATGACAATGGCGGTTCCTGTAATAGTGTCGAATCCCAGAGCCAATGCCAGTGGAATGATAAGAGGAAGATAAGCAAGTGTTTCTTCCGCCATCCCCATTAAGGAGCCGCCTACAGCGAAAAACAGCATCACGACAGGAATCAATAACTTTTCACGCTTCGCCAACTTCCGAGCCATTGTGGCGATCAGTACATCGACCGTACCTGTTGCTCTTAAAACACCGAAAAACCCTCCGATGATCAATAAGAAAAAGATAATATTTCCGGCTTCTACCATGCCTGTGTGAATAGCTTTCATCATATCGAAAAATCCGACCGGTGCGGATTCTATCCATTTGAAAGAATTGGCGTCAACAGTAGTCCGTCCGTCCGCTTCAATCCGTACATATTCCCCTGCAGGCAAAATGTAAGTGAATAGAGTTGCTATTGCAAGAATGCAGAGCAGCAATACAAACACATTGATTTTTCTCTCTTTTTTTCCTGATGTTCCAAGCGAAACAACCTTCTCTTCTATTTGGCTCATAAGTGTCTCTCCTTTGTCTTTAAAATACATGCATAGAATTAAAACGCTTTTCCTCCTTTATACAGGTAACAAGCAAAATCCATGCCAATATGTAAAGATTGATTTTTATGAAATCTTTATGGTTGGATTGGAGTTTAAGGTCTTTATTGGTTCTTTTTGGTGATATAATAGAACCAATTTGAAGGGAGAGGTAGGTGTTTTTATGTCAAAATCCTCACTTACACTTATTGCGGGAAGCTCAAAAACAAAGCAAGCCTTGCAGGAACAGCTGGAACAATTGCTTGGAGACTATGTTCATGTCACAAGCTATGCTGCTGATGAAGGAATACCACTTTCTCTGGAAGATAGAATGATCTTATATTCATCAGATGCCGCTTATGAGAATAAAAAGGGTATGTATAGCGTACATGCCGAGAAAATAATTGTGGGAAAGAGAACAGTTAATCATGAATACATTGACAAACTTTTAAGAATACCTGATGGTACAGCAGTTCTGCTGGTAAATGATGATGATGATGCCACTATAAGTCTTATTGAATCCTTATATCAGCTTGGTATCGATCATGTTAAATTTATCCCTTTTCGGAAGGGGATATTGTTTTATGAGGATGTCCAAATTGCCGTTTCACCAGGGGAAACTCATCTTTGCCCCTCCTACATAAAAGAAGTTATCGATATAGGCGTGCGTCTTTTTGATATAACAACAATTCTGGAAGTTGTAGAATGCTGCGGTTTGAACAAGGATATATCCTCTAAGATTTCAGAAAGGTATATTAGCAATATCATTGAATTACAACGTAAGCTTTTGTATGCAGAGCGGGTTGCCTTGCAGATGAGCGAACACATCCAAAATGTGTTGGGGACTGTCGATGACGGAATATTGGTCGTTAACGAGAAAGGGCTGATAACGGTATTCAATAACCAGCTTGCGGCGCTGTTCCATGTTGAAGCCCAAGATGTGGTTAATAAGTATCTAGAGCATGTAATGAATCGCCGGGATATTACCGATTTCATCATGGAAAGTGATGAGGAAAGTAAGTTCTTCGACATAGACGGCGTGGATGTGGTGATTTTTAGGTTGCAAATGATGAAAGAAAATACAATCGTGGCAACCTTCAAAAGTGTACATCAAGCCTTTGAAATAGAAAAGACAGCACAAAGAGAAATGCGAAATAAAGGCTTTTATACGAAATACTGCTTTGATGATATTATCGGTGAGGATGAAGTAATGAAAGAGCGTAAGCAGATTGCCAAGAAGCTTGCTTTGTCGGAGCATCCAATTTTGATCCAGGGTGAGACAGGAACAGGAAAAGAGCTGTTTGCTCATGCTATTCATGAGCATTCTTTGCGAAAGAACGGGCCGTTTCTGGCTGTCAACTGTAGCGCTTTAACAGAAACTTTACTTGAAAGTGAATTGTTTGGCTACGAAGAAGGGGCATTTACAGGAGCGCAAAGGGGAGGCAAGAAAGGGCTGTTTGAAATGGCGGATAACGGGACTATCTTTTTGGATGAAATTGGTGACATAAGTCTCACAGTTCAATCCCATCTGCTTCGAGTTCTGCAGGAGGGGGAAATCCGCAGAATTGGCGGCAAAAGAATCATTCCCATTAATGTTAGGGTGATTACCGCTACGAATAAAAATCTTCATGATAAGATGCGGGACGGTTCATTCAGAACAGACTTGTTTTACCGTCTGAATGTACTCAATCTTTACATACCGTCACTCAAAGAGAGAAGAGCGGATATTCCACTTTTGATAAAGCATCTCATCACAAAAAGCGGGAAGTGGGTAAAAGTAGAGCAAGACGTTCTGGAGTATTTCATGCAATATGAATGGCCCGGCAATATACGGGAACTTAAAAGCACAATGGATTACATGCTGACGGTTTGTGAGGGAAATGTCGTGACGAAAAGTGACCTTCCGTTCATGCACGGGCTTGTGGAAGTAAGTGTGACGGCGGATTATCCCGTCTGTGAAAGTATGCTCGAAATGCAGGAGCGCGCTTTCATCTTGGAAGTAATCAAGCAATGCAATGAAAAAGGGAAAGCGGCAAGCAGAGAACTGATTTCAAGTCAAAGTCAAGAAACGGCCTTTGTCTTGTCCCCTCAGCAGATCCGTCGCCGCTTGGATATTTTAGAAAGCGAAGGATTTGTCGTCAAAGGCAGAGGAAGGGCCGGCACTAAGATAACCGCTGCTGGAATAGAGTATTTATATTTTCTTAAGTCAAAGCATGCTATGCATTGATATAATTAGTCACTACCAATATGGGGAGTTTGCTAATATAAGGTTTTTATAAGTTATGGAAGGGGTCCCGCCCCATCGCCAATAAGAAGTTTAAGAGGTGAAATTATCCAATATTAAATGCCCCATTTCTCAGTGTCTTAAAAGAGAAATGGGGCTTTTTTAACACTGATTAGTATAGTTCTTTTTACTTGAAATCATGATCATTCTCTAACGTTTTCAAAATATGCTTAGTCAGCATTGATGCATCTGTGTTTTTCCATACTGCCGATATGGAACTGGATAATTCCGAGTTATCGATGTTCAAGGCTTTAACTTTGCTTTTTCCCAACAAACTCACCATATCTTCTGGCATGAGTGCTACACCTAAGTTATTGGATATTAGATTGGCGATCGTCAGTAATTCAGAGCCTTTACATAATTCTTTAGGTGAAAATCCAGCAGTCAGACATGCCTTTTCCAAAAGGAATTGAAGGGAGTGTGCTTGAACGGCATCATAATGGATAAAAGGTTCGTCTTTTGCTTCGTATAAATGTATAGCATCCTTTTGGGCTAGTGGATGATCAATGGAAACGACTAATTGTAAAGGGAATCTCATGAATTCAATCATGCTTAATCCTTCATTGGCGATGATGTTACTGTGAATGGGCGTTCGGATGAAACCGATGTGATAATTTTGTTGGTTTACGAGTTTTACGGCCCTTGAGGATGTTGTTTCATGAACGTAAAATTCTGTTTCCGGGTATTCCCCCACAACCTTTTTTAATAGCTTCGGGATAAATATGCTAGCTGCAGAGGGGACGGTAGCAATATTCAGTTTAGGCTTGGGAATGGTTTTATTTTCAACTATGTAATTCACTGTTTTCTCAATATCTTCAAAGGAAGGAGCTAGTTTTTTATAGATGTACTCTCCTTCTTCTGTCAATGTAATTTTTCTTGTCGTTCGATTCAATAATTTAAAGCCTAATTGTTTTTCGAGGGATAAAATCTGTTGGCTAAGTCCGGGCTGGGATATATGCAGGGTTTTGGAAGCCTCACTGAAACTAAGATGGTTGGAAACCTCTATGAAATAGCGGAGGGATAGGAAATTCATACAATCACCCACTTCAGTTGGATTTGAAAAACACTGCAAAAATGGCTGGTAAAAGAAAGGGTGGACTTCTAATATTCCCTCTCAAACAAACGCTGGAAATAACGATTAAAGGCTAGAAATATGCTAGGAAGGTCATTTTATAATATAGACTTATAAGTTTATAACAATAATATATTTCTAAAATGGAAGAGTCAATATTATCCTTAAAGAAAGGAAAAATAGGTAATAAAAGGTAATATATTACTATAAGAAAGCGGATTTCCCTTGTTTTTAATAGGTGTTTTTGCACATTTATGCTTGTTATTTCGATTTCTATAAAAGTTTTTAATCAAATACTAGTTCTTTTAGTTTAAGTGTCTAATTTTGTAAAAAAAGGGAAAGTGAGGTGGTCGGTAGAATAATAACATTATCATCTTTTGCAGATGATGAAAACACATGAGGGGGAGTTTTATGAAAAAATTTCATAAGTGCTTTTTATTGGTCATGATTTTGACGGTATTCGGTATTATCACGGCCTGCGGAGACAGTAAAACAGGTGTCTCGGGCAGCGGAAACCAAAATTTGAGTTTGTTGACTGGTGGAACGGGAGGTACATACTATCCACTCGGTGGACAAATTGGAAAAATCATTTCCGATAAAACAAAAGCGAACATAACACCTCAGACATCTGGTGCCTCCGCCGAAAACATGGAAACGATAAGGGCGGGAGAGGCTGAAATTGCCTTTTCGCAAACGGATATCGCCGCATATGCACTTGAAGGAACAGAAATGTTCGACGGGAAACCCATTGACAATATAATGGCCATCAGTTCTTTATATCCTGAAACTGTTCAAATTGTAACGACAGCAAAAAGTGGAATTAAATCAATCGAGGATTTAAAGGGTAAAAAGGTATCAGTAGGTGCACCGGGTTCTGGTGCATACATCAATGCCATGCAAATCCTGGAGATTCATGGTTTGTCTGAGAAAGATATCAAAGGACAAAATCTTTCTTTCGATGAGTCGGCCGAAGGAATCCAAGCAGGAAATATTGACGCAGCTTTCATTACTGCCGGAACACCAACTGGTGCAGTTGAAGCGCTGTCCGTACAAAATGATATCATTATCCTGCCTATTGCAGAGGAAAAGATCCAAGCATTGGTTAAAAAGTATCCATACTATGCTGAAGATACCATTCCAAGTGGTACGTACAAAATCAAATCCGAGGTAAAAACAGTTGCTGTTAAAGCGATGTTAGTGGTTACAAAGGATCTTGATGAAGATTTAGTTTATGAAATGACTAAAGCTATTTATGATAACACAGATCAAATCACACATGCAAAAGGCAAGTTCATTACAGCAGAAACTGCACTTGAAGGATTAGGGGAAATGGAAGTTCATCCTGGAGCAGCAAAATACTTTAAAGAAAAAGGTGTTTCCAAGTAATGCAATTTGGTCGGTAGCTCGCTTTATGTGGCCTATCGGCTTCGTTTTTTTCTTAATGTGATTCTAGTTTTGAAAGGGGTGCCTATGAAATTCAAGAGTTTCATGGCTTTTGGTATACCTCTGCTCATCGCTTTTTTATTCTTTTTTCCTTATAAGCATGTAATTGCCTTTTCCTTCGAGGACCAAGGGGAATTAGTCGCATACTTTCCTTTGAAAAAAGAAAAAGAATTCAAGATTAAGTATACACACTCCATTCACCTCACAGATGTTTTGGAATCATATCGGTTATCGGATAAGCAAATCAAACAAACTGAACTTGCATATCATGATTTTGCAGTCGGTATGCCTTCTAATGCAGAGGGGGAGGAAGTATTCGAAGAGAAAGACGGTACCTACTTCATAAAAAATATGAATCGCAATTTCGCCTATATAGATTTACGAGTAGGACAAGTCAGAGCTAACCATCGTTTAATATATGATGAAAAAACTTACACATTGGCAGACTTTATTAAACCAGGTACATGGGTCAGGATTTCATCAGAAAGAATTTCTTTATGGGAACAGTTGAAGGGAGTGAAAATTAGTGGCTGATCAAGAAAAAACGAAGTATTTAACCGAAGCAGAACAACAGGAGTTATTGGAAAAATATGATCCAGAAGCCGGGACAAGGAAATTAACTGGTGTCTTGGGCCACATTGCGTTTTTTGGACTTTTAGCTTTTTCGTTATTTCAATTATATACTGCTATTTTTGGCGTTTTTACAGCCCAAATCCAACGGACGATACATTTAGGGTTTGCACTCTCCTTGGTTTTTTTACTATTTCCTGCAATCCGAAAGAAGCGTCAAAAAGGAAAGTTTCAAATTGCCTGGTACGATATCATATTAGCGATCCTTAGTATCGGGGTAGGTGCATATTGGCCCTTATTTTTCGAAGATATCGTCATGAATGTAGGACGTCTAGGCATATTGGATTTTGCAGTTGGTTTAATGGCCATTCTGCTGGTTTTGGAGGCAACCAGGCGTGCAGTGGGTCTTCCTATTATGGTCATTGCTTTATTATTCATTTTCTATGGGATTTTTGGACAGTATATGCCAGGATTCCTCGCTCATCGCGGTTTAACTTTGGAGCGTTTGGTGCAAACGATGTTCTTCTCGACAGAGGGTATTTTAGGTACTCCGTTAGCGGTGTCATCGACATTCATCTTCCTATTTTTACTGTTTGGATCCTTTCTAGTCCGGACAGGTGTCGGTCAATACTTCAATGATCTCTCAACCGCCATAGCCGGCAGAAGGATAGGGGGACCCGCAAAGGTTGCGATTTTTTCCAGTGCTCTTCAAGGAACGATTAGCGGAAGCTCTGTAGCTAATGTTGTCACTTCAGGAGCATTTACGATACCGATGATGAAAAATCTTGGTTATAAGAAGGAATTCGCAGGGGCAGTGGAGGCGGCCGCTTCGACAGGCGGTCAATTGATGCCTCCGGTAATGGGGGCAGCGGCATTCTTAATGGTTGAGTTCATTGGGAATGGAATAACGTATTGGGATATAGCAAAGGCGGCTGCGATTCCAGCTATCCTTTACTTTTCAGGAATTTGGATCATGACCCATTTTGAAGCGAAACGACTTGGGCTACGTGGATTAACGAAAGAAGAGATGCCAAGTAAGAAGGAAGTGTTCGGCAAATTTTATTTACTAATACCGATCCTTGCCATTATCTTCTTGCTCATGCTGAATATCACGGTTACACATGCAGCACTGTATTCCATTGCCATTTCGGTTCTTGTAGGATTCATAAACAAGGATGTCCGCATGAAATTCATAGATATCATTTATGCATTGGTGGATGGAGCTCGAACGGCACTGTCGGTTGCAGCTGCAACTGCAGCAGCCGGCATTATTGTAGGAATCGTTACGAAAACTGGACTAGGGCTGAAACTGGCAAATGGATTAATCGATTTGTCTGGTGGATATTTGATTCCAACACTGATGCTAACGATGGTAGCTGCACTTATTTTGGGAATGGGATCACCTACAACTGCCAACTATGTGATCACTTCGACGATTGCAGCACCTGCGATCATTTTGCTTGGCGTCCCTGATTTATCTGCACATCTATTTGTCTTCTATTTCGGCATTATAGCAGATATAACTCCTCCTGTTGCATTAGCGGCATTTGCAGCGGCAGGGGTAGCGGGCAGTGAACCGATAAAAACGGGGATTCAGTCATCAAAACTTGCTATCGCTGCATTTATCATTCCGTATGTTTTTGTTCTCTCTCCACAATTACTAATGATCGATACAACTTGGATGGAGGTTGCCTGGGTCGTTCTTACAGCAATGTCAGGCATGGTTGCAATTGGTGCGGGTGTTATAGGTTACTGGATGAGGAAGATGCACTGGTTAGAAAGAATCATCGCTATAATCGTTGGTTTACTATTAATCTATCCTGAAACGATATCGGACATCGTTGGATTAGCTGCATTTTTGGTATTACTGGCTTTACAATATCTTTGGAAGAGTGACAATCACGACAGCCCCAATATCTTGGAATATAAGCAAAGTGTGGATAAAAATTGAGTCTTCGGATATCAATCCAGAAGAAAAGGCTAATTGAACTCTAAACATTCTAGGGGGTGATTATTTGAAATGAGACATCAATGAGAGCAGGGAATGTGCATACTGCTATTTTAGAGATCAACCAGCATATTCTTACTTGCAATAGCAGAGTCATTGGCCCGTATATCCAGATGCCTTATGGTAAAATCCAAATTGTTTTATTTTGAAAGGAGACTAATTCATGAAATTTTTAAAAAGTTTTATTTTAGTTACTTTCAGTTTCTTTTGTATGATCACACCAGCTTTTGCAAGTGTCCCTGGAGTGGATGGGTCAATGGGAAAGGGAGCAACAAAAGGAATTGTATCAGTTTCCCATCCTTTAGCAGCTGAAGCGGGCATTAAGATATTAAAACAAGGTGGAAACGCAGTCGATGCAGCAGCAGCCATTCAATTATCGCTAAATGTAGTTGAACCAATGATGTCTGGAATCGGTGGCGGTGGTTTTATCATGATTTATAATAAAAAGGAAAATAAAATAACGATGATCGAAAATCGCGAAATGGCACCGCAAAATGTTACGCCTGAACTTTTTTTAGATGAAAAGGGAAAACCTGTTCCTTTTAGTAAGCGGCACACATCTGGTAAAGCGGTTGCTGTTCCTGGAACTCTGATGGGGGTGGAGACCTCTCTTGAGAAATATGGAACATTGAAATTATCACAAGTCATAGGCCCGGCCATTAAACAAGCTGAAGAAGGGGTAAAAGTCAATTGGGCAACAGCACAATATATCGATGAAAATGTAACAAAGCTTAAAAATAACCAAGCGGCTGCAAAAGTTTTTGTACCAGACGGAAAGCCATTGGAAGAGGGAGACACCCTCGTTCAGCCAGATCTGGGAAAGACTCTTAAGCTAATAAAAAAACAAGGTTCTAACGTTTTTTATAAAGGTGAAATCGGGGAAGCCCTTACCAAAGAAGTTCAAAAGCGTGAAGGAACGATGACAACTGAGGATTTGCAAAACTATGAAGTGAAAGAAAGAGAGCCAATTAAATCGGAATATAGGGGATTTGAAGTGGTAGGGGCAGCTTCACCAAGCTCAGGCAGCTTGACTGTTCTACAAATCCTGGAGCTTATGGAAGGATTCGATGTACAAAAGATGGGGGCGAACACCCCTGAGTATCTTCATTATCTCACGGAAGCCATGCATCTCGCTTTTGCCGATCGAGCTGCCTATATGGCAGATGAAGATTTTTATGATGTACCAACAAAAGGACTATTGGATGAAGAGTATATTAAAGAAAGACGAAAACTCATTAATCCAAATAGATCAACAGCTGATGTCAAAGCAGGCGATCCATGGAAGTATGAGGGCAAAGTACCCACTTCAATGGAGAAGGTAAAAGAAGAGAAAACACCGATCGGTCAAACAACCCATTTTTCTGTAATGGATAAATGGGGAAATATGGTTGCTTATACGACTACAATCGAGCAAGTATTCGGATCAGGTATCATGGTACCTGATTATGGATTCATGCTAAATAATGAAATGACGGATTTTGATGCAACACCGGGTGGAGTTAACCAGGTGGAACCAGGAAAAAGACCAAGAAGCAGTATGTCCCCGACCTTCGTATTAAAAGATGGCAATCCCTTCATGGCCATTGGTTCACCAGGGGGAGCGACGATAATAGCATCGGTATCTGAAACGATTATGAACGTGCTTGATCATAAAATGCTAATTCAAGATGCCATATTAGCGCCACGTATTTATTCTGCTGACTATCCGACGGCTAGATGGGAACCGGGAATTGAACAAAATACAAGGTTGGAGTTAATGGCAAAAGGCCATGTTTATGAAGAAAAACCCCAGCATATCGGAAATGTGCAAGCTGTTATTTATGATTATGTAAAGGGGAAAATGTATGGAGGAGCCGATAATACGAGAGAAGGAACTGTTCAAGGAGTGTATAATGTTTCCTATAAATCGAAAAAGCCAAAAGAAATAAAAGAAGAAAAAAAGGGACCGTTTACCTTAAAAGTGAATGGAGCCATTTATCCTTATACAGCTGAACAAATGAAACTGATAGATGAAAAACCCTATATCCAATCAGACAAATTGCTACTTGGTTTAGGTGTAATCCAAACAGGGGACTTACAAACATTTAAACCAGATAAAAAATCGTATCTACCGGTGTTAAGTGTAGGGAAATCATTAGGATATAAAGCAAAATGGAACGAAAAAGACAAAGAGGCACTATTGGAAAAAGATCCGGCAGATATTGAAGATTCAGACGAAGATGGTAGTGTCACGAATTAATTTTATCCAGACGAAAATAGACTGAAATTCCTCTAGCAAGCTGTTAATACGAGGAAAAATGGCCAGAGCAATGAAATTAATATTCCCCTTGTGCATTGACATAAGGGGAATGTTTTTTGGTCATTAATTAATCAATCGTTGGACTTTTAACCTCCTGGATGTATACGCTCACTTTTTGCAATTTCTTATGGCCATTCATGTTTTTCCTGATGTAGTACATTTCAGCTTTGTTGTTTAATAATCGTGCGGAGGATCAACGCGGTCCCGAAAGCGACAAACCATCCTTCTCTCCATCCACCAGATTGAATTAACGATTCAATTTGTGAAACAACTTGTTCTAAAAGTGGTACATATTTTAGATAAGACTATGGCTGAATAAGCTTATCGAAAACAAAAATAGTCATAGCAGTATCAATATCTATATTAATATCCGTATAGATGCTCAAAATTTTCGCTTGCATCAACTCCTCAAGCTTTTTCATCACGGTAGGATCCTGATAAATATCCTTTACTAATTTAGTTCGAGCTTCATGAACCATTTTTTGTCCTTCAGTGGAGCCAATCATAAACTTTTCAACATTCGTCAGATTACCTTTCATCTCACTAATTACCCAGGTACCTACAAAACGAGTGGTGATTTCCTTTGGTCCATTTCCAACATACTCCTTGCGTATTTCGCGAAGTAACATATTGAATTGATGCTCCATGTTTTTTGTCATTCCATTTCTCCTATCTAATCGTTTAATCTGTTTAACTTTGGGTTTAATATTAAATAACTGGTTCTAGATAACCTCTATTTTGTCAAGACGTAAATAAGATAAAAAATTGAACTTTTCATTTATTCATACTATGAAAATTCATTGTTCATTTTTTACTCCAAAAGATAAATCGCTTGTTGGGTAGGCACTATTAAGTAGTTCGGCGAAGTGAGTCTTTCTGCGCAAAAATCTTATATATATATATTATGTATTTAAAGTCACTTTTTGTCTCCATGAAAAATAATAATGGAAGATCGTTTATCTACTTATTCATTTTAATTAATGATTAAAGTATAATTAAAAAGTGTTGAAAAAAAGAAATTAAAAAAATAATAATTAAAATTACTTCTTAATATGAAATTAGATCACGCTATATTTTGATCAGAACAAGAAGAATATTATTATAAGTAGAAGGACATTATCAAAATTTTTGGGGAAACATTTTTTGAGATATCGTTACTCGAAACCACTTATATAAGGATCGCTTTTGTATCTTTACTTGTAATTTGCTATTGAGGTGGAACATTTAAAGTATTATAATGAAAATATATTAAAAAATATATTAAAAATCATTGATATTAGGTAATGAAAAATTGCCATAATGTCCTGTTTTTTATTTTTGTTATACGTGATGAGATGGATCGCTAGTAGGATAAACTGCTTAGTAATTAGCCCATCATAAAATTGACTGTGTATTGCATGTGCATGTACACAATCTATTTTATGGTGGGCTTTTTGTTTATAAAAAAGGAGAGTTCAATATGCTATGAATAGCTCAAGAAGATTAATGGAGAATATCATGAAATAGAACAGATCATTCAAACAGTGAATTATTAAAGTAACTCTACTATCAGTTATTCTGTGATATTTAATGATAGGGATTTTGCAATGATCTCTATAATCTTTTCAATTTTTTATCTGAGGCAATTAACCATAAGGAGAAGGAAACTATTAAATAAAGAAGGACTGAGAGATATGTTGACACATGAACAAATAATGAACGCTCTAAAACATGTTCAAGATCCCGAGCTGCATAAAAGTATCGTGGATTTGAACATGGTGAGAAATATTGAAATGGATGGTACACATGTTCAACTTGAAGTGGTTTTAACAATCCAAGGCTGTCCATTAAAAGCAAAAATAAAAGATGATGTTGAAAATTCACTTCGAAAGATTGGAGCCTCAAGTGTTTCGTTAACCTTTGGTTCTATGACACCAGAAGAACGGGCTGTATTAACGAAAACTTTAAAGAAAAGTGCTACAACAGAAACAGGAATGCCTAACATGTTACAACCTGATTCAGGTGTGAAATTTATTACAGTGACAAGTGGTAAAGGCGGAGTGGGAAAATCAACGGTTACCGTTAATCTGGCTACTGCTTTGGCCCGTATGGGGAAAAAAGTCGGGGTGTTAGATGCGGATATTTACGGATTTAGTATCCCTGCGATGATGGGAGTTGGAGAAAAGCCAACCATGATTGACCAGACAGTCATTCCACTTGTAAGTCAGGGCGTTAAAATCATGTCCATGGGTTTTTTTACAAACAATAATAACCCCGTTATGTGGCGAGGGCCCATGCTAAACAAATGGATTCAAAACTTCCTTGCCAACACGCATTGGGGGGAACTGGATTACCTCCTTCTAGATTTACCTCCTGGTACAGGAGACGTAGCCATAGATGTAGCTGCCATGATTCCTCAGGCAAAGGAAATTATCGTAACGACTCCTCACCATGTCGCTTCTTTTGTTGCTTCAAGAGCAGGTGCTATGGCGAAACATACCAATCATGATATCTTAGGTATCGTTGAGAATATGGCATATTATGAAGAACAAGATGGTTCGAGGAACTATCTTTTTGGAAAGGGTGGCGGCGATATGCTAGCTCAACAGCTGCAATCCGAAGTAATCGCAAGAATCCCTTTTGCCAAACGTGAGGAAAATAAAGGTTCATGTGTATACGATGAAGATTGGCTTACTGGTGAGATGTTTACATCTCTAGCTCAAGACCTGGTTCATCGAGGATAGTTATCCATCAAAAATCATTCTTTTCAATGAAGAAGGTAGAAATTTCCGTTAAAAAATTTAAAGGATGTAGTGCTATATGAAACCAGCAGTGGAGAAAAGGGAAATTCTTAGATTCACAAACGGACATATTGAAAATGCTGAAGATATAATTGTTACAGAGTTTCCAGTTACAGTAAAAATTAACGAACAAGAATTTGTTACGATGGTTTGTACACCTGAATATATTCAAGATATGGTTATCGGTTACTTAGCATCTGAAGGAATTATACGGAAATATGAAGAAATTAAAGACATTTGGGTGCAAGAAAAAGAAGGATATGTACATGTGAAAATAGATAAATTGAATCCTTATTACCAAAATTTCCAAAATAAGCGTTATATTACATCGTGCTGTGGAATGAGCAGACAAGGCTTTGTCTTCGTTAACGATGCATTAACCGCTAAGAAGATGAATAAAATCAGAGTCAAGCTCACCCCGGATGATTGTTTTCGTTTAATGAATAATTTACAAATTTCCGCGACGATTTTCCAAGATACGGGAGGGGTTCATAATGCCTCTCTCTGTGATTTAAACGGTTTTATGTTAAGTCGGATGGACATAGGAAGACATAATGCGTTGGATAAAATATACGGATATTGTTTAAAAAATGATATCTCGATTGGAAATAAAATCATTGTTTTTAGCGGTCGTATCTCTTCAGAAATCTTATTGAAAGTAGCAAAAATTGGTTGTGAGGTAGTTCTTTCAAAATCGGCGCCGACTGAATTGGCATTACAGTTGGCAGAAGAATTAGGGATTACGACAGTTGGTTTTATTCGTAATCAATCTATGAATATTTATACATGTGTAGAACGAATTCAACAAAAACAATAAGAAATAATATGCGATTATGTTAGTTGGTTGTCAAAAATAGGAGGAGACACGAAAAACATGGAAAATGATATTTTGGACAAATTAGAACGCCCATTAAGAGATCTGCGTTTATCTGTGACCGACCGTTGTAATTTTCGCTGTCGCTATTGCATGCCTGAGGAAATATTTGGGCCTGATTATTCTTTTTTATCCTCGGATAAAATCCTCTCTTTTGATGAAATGGAGCGATTGATCCGTATATTTGTTTCATTAGGTGTCAGTAAAATACGTATTACAGGGGGGGAACCTTTATTACGTAAGAACCTTCCTGAATTGATTCATCGTTTGAATTTAATTAATGGAGTAGAAGACATTGCCATTACGACAAATGGTTCTCTTCTTAAAAAGTTTGCACCTGAGTTATTTAATGCTGGGTTAAGACGGGTGACAGTTAGTCTTGATTCCTTAGATGATGAACGTTTTAATCAGTTAAATGGGAATAGAAGCAAAGTTGCGAGAGTTTTAGAGGGAGTGGAGGCAGCTTCTAATGCAGGCTTAAAAGTGAAAATGAACATGGTTGTTCAAAAAGGGAAAAACGATCAAGATATCATTCCAATGGCGAAATATTTTAAAGAACATAAACATACTCTTAGGTTTATTGAGTATATGGATGTAGGAAATTCAAATGGCTGGAGAATGACGGAAGTAATGACCAAGCAAGAGATTTTAGATCGAATTAAAGAAGTCATGCCATTAGAACAAATTAAGCCAAATTATGTAGGAGAGGTGGCAACTAGATATCGGTATAAAGACAGTGATCAAGAAATTGGAATAATTTCATCTGTGACCGATTCATTTTGCTCTACTTGTTCCAGGGCTAGAGTATCTGCTGAAGGGAAATTATATACATGTTTATTTGCATCAAAAGGTTATGATCTTCGTCAATTACTTCGCTCAGAAGAGTCGGATGTTGTGATTTCAAATAAAATTTCGGATATTTGGAATCATCGTAGCGATCGCTATTCTGATGAAAGAAAAAATGGGAATGTTTCAAGAAACAGCACTAAAGTAGAAATGTCTCATATTGGTGGCTAACATTTAAAGATTGGAAGTATTCTCAAATGTGGTTTGGAAGCATTGTGGTTTGCACTAGAAATAAATATGGTGGAAAAGGAATGTGTGTTTAAGTGACCAAGTGTTTCTGTTCTGTGCAAATAGTTGGAATCTTATTTAAAAAATGGCTCTGTTAAAGGATGTTGTTGATGAACTAACGGGGCAGTTTAGTGGAATAAGAATCCTTTTATTTCACTCGAATAAATGGGATTATATGGTAATGTAAAAATGAAGGAAAATTGATTTTTAAAAGGGAAAATCCTGTTGAAAAATTCAATCTATTGTTGAGGTTAAACTTTATAATAGAAATATAGACTCAAATATAAAAAAGTCATTGACGTTAGGTAACGACGAATTGCCTTAATGTCCTGTTTTTTTTATTATATGATGTGGTGAGAATGATCACTAGTAGGATAAAAACTGCTTAGTTATTAGCCCGCCATAAAATAGAATGTGTGTTGTATTTGCACAATCTATTTTATGGCGGGCTTTTTTGATTTTTAAAAAAAGGAGAATGTAAAATGGCAACAGTCCTAGTAAAAATTAATGGACAGCAACATGAAGTAAAGCAGGGGACTCGAATTCTTGATTACCTACTGGAACAAGGAGTAGAGCACCCACATATTTGTTATTCAGAAGTTTTAGGTCCCATCCAAACCTGTGATACCTGTATGTGTGAAATTGATGGACAAATTATGAGGGCGTGCTCGACAGAAATTGAGGAAGGAATGAATATTTTGACTTCCTCAGAATTGGCCAAAGCTGCCCAAACAGAAGCGATGGACCGTATTTTGGAGAATCACTTACTGTATTGTACGGTTTGTGACAATAACAATGGAAATTGTCGTGTTCATAACACAGCCGAGTTGTTGGAAATTGAACATCAAACTCGTCCATACCGTGAAAAAGGATACGAAGTGGATATGTCACATCCTTTTTACAGATACGATCCGGACCAATGTATCCTTTGCGGACGTTGCGTAGAAGTATGTCAAGACCTACAGGTGAATGAAACTCTATCTATCGATTGGGAACGAGAAATCCCACGTGTAATGTGGGATGATGGTAAATCCATCAATGACTCTTCTTGTGTATCTTGCGGACAGTGTGCCACAGTTTGTCCATGTAACGCCTTAATGGAAAAATCAATGTTGGGCGAAGCGGGGCTTATGACAGCCATTCCGAAGGATTTGTTAAATCCAATGGTTGATCTCATTAAAGAAGTCGAACCGGACTATAAAACAATCTTTGCCCTATCAGAAGTAGAAGCAGCCGCGCGGGATACCCGTACGAAAAAAACGAAAACAGTATGTACATTCTGTGGGGTAGGATGTTCATTTGAAGTATGGACTAAAGGACGTGAAATTTTAAAAGTTGAGCCAACTGAAAATAGTCCTGTAAACAGTGTTTCCACCTGTGTGAAAGGGAAATTTGGTTGGGACTTTGTTAATAGTGAACAACGCCTTACTACTCCTTTAATTCGGAAAGGAGATGCATTTGTTCCTGCTACTTGGGATGAAGCACTTACTTTAATTACAGAAAAAATGGGTGCCATTAAAGAAATGTACGGAGGAGATGCACTCGGCTTTGTAAGTTCTTCGAAAACGACGAACGAAGAATCCTATCTCATGCAAAAATTGGCCCGTCAAGTGTTTGAAACAAACAACGTGGATAACTGTTCTCGTTACTGTCAATCGCCTGCGACAGATGGGTTACTTGCCACTGTTGGATATGGTGGGGATTCAGGTACCATTCAGGATATTGCAAGTGCAGGTCTTGTTATCACGATTGGGGCAAACCCAACTGAAGGACATCCTGTTCTAGCAACACGAGTTAAGCGGGCTAAGAAATTACACGGACAGAAATTGATTGTATCAGATCTTCGTAAGCATGAACTGGCAGAGCGTTCTGATTTATTTTTACATCCAAAACAAGGAACAGACTTTGTTTGGTTGACTGCTGTTGCAAAATATATGATTGATCAAGGTTGGCATGATGAAAAATTCATTAAAGCTCGTGTAAATAACTACGAAGAGTATCTGCAACTTCTTAATAAATATACGCTAGACTTTGCAGTGAAAGTGACTGGCCTTCCAAAAGAACAACTGATTAAGACAGCTAAAATGATTCATGAATCAAAAGGAACATGTATTTTATGGGGAATGGGTGTTACTCAAAATATTGCAGGTTCCTATACATCAGGAGCTATCGCTAACCTTCTGCTTGTAACGGGGAATTTCGGTCGAACTGGAACGGGAGCATACCCACTTCGCGGTCATAATAATGTGCAAGGTTCATGTGATATGGGGGCTCTTCCACAATGGCTCGCTGGCAATCAGCGTTTAACAGACAATGTCGCACGTGCTAATTTTGAAAAAGCTTATGGCGTAAAAATCTCTGAAAAGTCTGGATTTACGAACATTGATATGCTAGAAGCCTCAGAGAAAGGCAAACTGAAAGCCATGTATCTCATGGGGGAAGACATGGCATGGGTAGATTCAAACTCCAATCATGTGCATGACACGCTCGGTAAGTTAGAGTTCTTTGTTGTACAAGATGTGTTCTTAACAAAAACTGCACAATTTGCAGATGTTGTTTTGCCGGCAGCTCCGTCTCTTGAAAAAGATGGAACATTCACCAATACAGAGCGTCGCATTCAACGTTTGTATCAAGCACTTGAGCCATTAGAAGAATCAAAACCAGACTGGTGGATCATTCAGCAAATTGCTAAATATATGGGTGTGGATTGGAACTATGAACACCCAAGCGATATTATGGACGAAATTTCAAGTCTTTGTCCAACTTTTGCGGGTGTATCGTACGAAAGACTTGAAGGATGGAACAGTTTAATGTGGCCCGTGCAAAAAGACGGCACAGATGAACCGCTTCTTTATACAAAGCGTTTTAACTTTCCTGATGGAAAAGCGCGTTTTTCTCTTGCAGAATATGTTCCACCTATTGAATTCACACAAGATTTCGATCTTACTTTGAACAACGGACGACTCTTGGAGCATTTCCACGTAGGGAATATGACAAATAAATCAAAAGGACTTCAGTATAAATTACCTGAGGTATTCGTAGAAGTTTCGCCTGAACTTGCAAAAGAACGTAAGGTAGAAGATGGATCATTAGTACGTCTAATTTCTCCTTACGGTGCAATTAAGCTTCATGCAGTCGTAACAGATCGAGTTACAGGAAAAGAACTGTACGTTCCAATGCACTCAGTAAGTCATGAAAATGCAATCAACCTTTTAACAGGAAGTGTTGGTGATGTTAAGACACAAACTCCAGCATATAAACAGATAAAAGTAAAAATGGAGTTAATGAAAGCAAAAGGAAACAGATCACTTCCAATGTATAACCCTCGTTATGCAACGCGTAATCCTCAGTTAGGCGTACAAGTGGAACGGAAATGGGCACGGAAAGATTACGAGCCAATTGCAGACTTGAATATATCAGGAGTAAAAAAGTAATGGAAACACCGAAGAAGACTTTAGATTCATTAATTCTGACGGAAGAAGGAAAACGAGATCAAATGCTTAAACAGGTCGTTCAAGATTTATCGGAAAATGCAGATCCAAAGATTCAATAAAATGAGCATTCTTGAAGCTCTCGCAGATTTGAATACACCGGGAGGTAAAAAATAATGGCTAAACCAATTACGAAGATAGATGAACCAACCTTTACCGAAAAAGAAAAACAAGATCAAACGCTTGAAAAGGTTTTACAAGATTTATCCCAAAATGCAGATGGGATTAAAGAAACAATTAAACTTCTCCAAGAACTTCACGAAAGTGGAATTCTTGGAGCTATCAATAATCTCGTTGAAGCAAAAGAGAAAGTGGCAAAAATTGCAGTGGGACAATTGCTGCGTCCACCTGTAACAAATGCTGTTAACAATGCAATGGAAGCGGCAGGAGTGTTGACTGAACTTAATCCTGAAATGACGAAAAAACTGGTGGGAGGACTGTCAAAAGGGCTTCAAAAAGCAGAAGAAGGATTTCAGTTAAATAAAAAAGTGAGTGTTTTCGATTTAGTAAAATTAATGAGAGATCCTGATGTTAATCGTGTAATGAGGTTTTCTCTTGATTTGTTAAAAGGGTTAGGCGAAGGATTAAAGGGTCAATCAAAGTAAGTGTTTTGTACTCAAAGGAAAACTGATCTACTGTTCGTACTCATGGACTATCTTATCGTCATCTATGTGAGTATGTTCTTTATTGACGCATGCTTTTATGCATGATTTGCAGTGGAAAGTAGAAAGCGAGCTTAATTATTTTTTAGGGGCAATTTCATTCAGATAAGGAGATATGATAAAAATGGAGGATCCTGAATGTTTGGGCCATACAGATTAAAAAAAGCTAAGTGGCTGATAAAACTTTATCAAACGGTGTTGAATACATCATTGATTATTCTTAGTTTTATTCTTATATATTTTCTTTTTCGGCAACTTTACTACATTTTGAATGATGTTTATTGGGGCAATAAGGATGTCCATGGTACTTTCGGTAAAATATTGATATTTTTCTTATATTTCGGATTCATTTCCATGATCGTACAATATTTCAGGGAAGATTACCATTTCCCATTAAGATATCTAATTTATATTGGGATTACAGCTACCATTCGATTTATCATAGTGAATAATGCAAATTCAATCCAGACTTTATGGTTAGCTGCGGTGGTATTTGTACTTACAATAAGTTATCTAATGCTACCTCACCCGGAAGCTAAAAATGATTAAAGGATAGATAGGAGAAATGGAATGAAAAAAAATAGAGAACATCAATTCAATATGTTACTTCGTGAAATACGCAAGGAGTATGTTGGAAATGGACCAAAGGAAATTACTACTCGTCTTGTAGGTCCTTGGGTAATTAGTGAGATGAAAGGTAATCTGACGAATGTTGAAAAGTTTATGATGGGCTCTACAGAAGGACAGCGGATGGTTCATGAAACACGAACTAAATTAGTCAAGCAAATTTATAAGGATCCTGAAGTTCTGAGAAAAATTGAGGTAATGATGGATGCGAAAATTCTAAGCATCTTTACAGATATTAATATAGACATTGATACTGCGATGACGATTTATGTGTTTGACAAACCTATTCAGCCGTAGTTTAGCGCAGCTCTCGATTAAGGGAGGTTTCAGAAGTAAGGGTTTTACCCATAAAGCATTGATGAAGTAAAAAAGCCCAGTCTCTCATTTATGACACTGAGAATTTGGGCTCTATTATTTTATCTCCTAAACTTCGCTAAGTAATATGCTTAAATAAACTTAGAGAAGTTTAAGTGGGGGAGGACCACTGGATTGAGTTGTAAGAAATTCGATAACGTATATAAAACGTTCTAATGTGCGAACCAACCTTATTAGTAGTGACTGGCAAAGCATTTCAATGTATTGCATGCTTTGAATTAGCCACAATTATTAAGGACACATATTTGAACGTTTTTTGGCGAACATGATGTTTGTCGTCACGCATGAAATGTCATAGTGGAAGAGGGAACACCGAAAAAAATTGTGAACCCAAAAGAAGTAAGAACAAAGAAGTTCTTAAAACGGGTCTTGCTCGGAGGATTGAATTTTTATACTTTAAGAGTTTTTACATTGTTCTCGAGATATTCTATCAGCCCGTTATTCATAGTAGAAGAAATGGAACAGCCATGTATTTAATAAAAACGATATTCGTACTTGACGTGGACGTTTGAATGAATAAAAGAAAACACATGAAACTCCGACAAATCATGAGTGGGAAACCTTCATAATTGGCAGGAAGCATAAAGTGTTTTCCTTTAATTCAATAAGTGATGGAACGGTTTATTATTCATGAAATTACATCTTAAAAAAGCTTCGTATCTCTTCAACTAATTTACATACTGCAGGAGAGAGATATCGATCTTTCAAATAGGCCAGGTAAACTGTTCTTTCCAAAACATTCGTATCGATTGCCCGAATTACAGTATTGGGTGTTACAGCGGATTTTATATAGCTTTCCGGTAAAATTGTAACCCCAAGTCCCTCTTCCACCAAACTGCAAGCTGTTTCAAGTCTTTCTATTTCGTAAAAAATATTGGGATTTACGTTTTCCTCTTTAAAGGCTTTCAAAATATCATCTCTTGTTTGAAAACCAGTTGTACTGATGATCAATTCTTTCCCAGCAAGGTCTTGGAACGTGATGGAACCTTTTTCATTTAAGTCGTCATCTTTATGGACCAAAAGTATGAATTTTTCATTATAGAGGGGAATAGACATGATTTCATCGTTGTTAATTGGCTGGTTCGTGATGGTGAAATGTCCATTATACTGATTCAAGAAATCGATAACTTTCTCTTCCCCCAAGACTTCTTTAACTTTTATATGAATATTAGGATATAGGATTTTAAAATTCCTGATGATCTTGGGGAACCAAAATTTGAAAGATTCAATGGAGCCTATAGATATTGTCCCACTTCCAACCTGCTTCATTTCCTCAAGTTCCACTTGCATATTATTGAATCTTCTTAGCAAATCCACAGATCTTGTATAAAAAATACCGCCTGCTTCCGTCAACTCCAATCCTCTTGTATTACGTTCCAAAAGCTGAAAACTAACTTCTTTTTCTAATTTCATTATGGCATTACTTAATGAAGGTTGAGAGATATGGAGTATTTTAGCCGCTTTAGAGTAGCTCTTTTCATGAACGATCGTAATAAAATACCTAAGTTGGCGAAGATCCATATATTCTCCTTTCTATAGTTTTAAACTATGGATATATTAAAATTTTGTATTGGTAATTATATATTATCTCAATTATAATTTTAAAAAAAGACATTTCAGAATTTTTTATAAAGGAGAAATTATGTATATTAAACCGACTTTAGAATATTGGAATGGAAGAGTGGATTCCAAGACTGATATGGACAGCTTCAGATACCACCAAAGAGTCCGCTTGGCACCGATTTCCGATTTAACCATCTCTGACAAAGCTTCCAGGACCTTTGGTATGATAGGCTTCAAAAGTGATGAAGGTGTCAAACGGAATAAAGGCAGGATTGGTGCTGCAGAGGGCCCTGAATATATAAGGCAAGCGCTGGCAAAATTACCTTGTCATTTATCTTCGCAAACAGAGCTGGTGGATGCTGGAAATGTAGTATGTGAAGGTAAAGAGATGGAGGCCGCACAAGCTCAACTTGGAGCAGCTGTTGCCCAGTTATTGGAGAGTAAAACGATACCTATCATTTTGGGCGGAGGACACGAAACCTTTTATGGCCATTATCTAGGAATTAGAAAATACATTGGACCAAATGCTAGATTAGGAATTATTAATATAGACGCTCACTTTGATATGAGACCTTATGAATTGGAAAGTTCGTCAGGAACGATGTTTAAACAGATTTTGGACGAAGATCACAGTTGTGGATATTTATGTGTTGGAATCCAAAAACAAGGCAATACGAAAGCACTCTTTGAAACGGCCAAGAGGAGTAAGGTAGAATACATATTGGAAGAAGAATTGTCATTGAACGAAATGGATGATACTACGCAACGAATAAATGAATTTATTAGTAAAAACGATTTCATTATCCTTACATTGTGTACGGATGTTATTGATTCAGCCTACGCACCTGGCGTAAGTGCACCATCGCCGTTTGGACTGAATCCGAAATTGGTCCGTTCCATAATTAAGCATGTCGTATCAAATGAAAAGATCCTTTCTTTTGATGTCTCGGAAGTGAATCCTTCGTTGGACGAAAATAATAAAACCGTTACATTGGCAGCACATTTAATAAATGAGGTTTTGCTGAATTTTAAATAATAGATGGATAGGGATTAGGGGAAACTCCCAACAATGACAAGTCTGCCATTGCAAGTAAATTTGCTCCCTCGAGATACGTATCTTATCCTAAGGATGCATTCCCTATTAAATAATGATTTAGAACAAACAAGAAGCCCTTCAGTATAAAATCTGAAGGGCTTCACATCATTAATGAAATGACTTAAACCAAACCAGGGAATTATCTTCCACCACTAACATTTATGATTTCTCCTAATATGTAGGTTGAAGCATCGGATGCAAGGAAGGCTATACTTTCTGCTATCTCAATTGGTTTTGCTATTCGTTTAATTGGAATCGCTTCAGACATACGGGCAAGACGGTCATCATTTGGTGCGAATTTTTCATGGAAAGGTGTTTCCACTACCCCAGGAGCCACTCCGTTTACAATGATTCCGTGTTCGATTAGTTCCCTGGACATGCCAATCGTCATTGTATTTAAAGCACCTTTCGTCGCCGCGTAATGAATACTTTCGCCAGCACCACCAATTCTTGCAGCTGTTGAAGAGATATTAATAATTCTCCCTTTTTTTCTAGGAATCATATACTTTAAGACAGCTTGTGAACACAAAAGGACACTCGTAATGTTTAGCTTGTATGTTTCTTCCCACAATTCTACACTTGCATCTATAAATGTACTCTGTCGAATGCCACCAGCAGCATTATTTACTAACACATCAATTGACCCAAAGTAATCAACGGCTTGTTTAACCATTTCATCGACTTGTTCTTTATTTGTAACATCAGCCTGAATTGATATTGCTTGTCCACCATTTTTATGAATATTTTTTATAACTTCTAAAGCACTTTTCTCATTTGAACGGAAATTAACGACGATTTTTGCTCCTTTAGATGCAAGTAATTCAGCTGTCGCACGGCCAATACCAGAACTTGCTCCAGTAATTAAAACCACTTTCCCCATTAAGTCTTGCATGTTTTATCCCCCCAAATGGATTTCATAAGAAATCTTATTAATTTATAAAGCACGCTATTTCAATTATAATCAAGTATCCTCCGAGTGCTATATAATTTAGTAGCCATGAAATTAACATATTTCAATAAATTCATGGACAGTCTTTTTACGTACGCGTAAATGTAACGCTTCCTTACAAGGATTTACGGTCCAGGCATTACTTCGATTGATTAAACCTATGTAGCAACAGCAAAGGAACCTCTATGGCAGACACACCATAAGAGGATTAACTATGAATCTACCAAAGTTCAATACTGATACTTGTGGGTTTTTGGTTTATAATAACAACCATCTAGTCTTATGAGGGGTGATCTTATGAATGAATATAATGTTACGGTCAGGAATGGCAGTACCTTAATTTTGTCAGAAATCATTAAAGCTGAAGATGAAAGAGAAGTCCTTGGCACTCTTTTGATTTCCAGTGAATTATTTAATCAACCATTTACCGACATCAGGATTTTAGAACGCTGATTTGTGCCTGCCCGTTCCATTTGTTACACTGTAATAAATCTTAATACGGTAGGCGATATTATGTGTGGACGTTTCACCCTTTTCACTGACATTGAAGAAATAAAAGAACGGTTTGATATCCAAGGATCATTTGATGAGGAATACCAATACAGCTATAATATTGCACCTTCCCACTCCGTGCTCTCCGTCATTAATGACGGAACTAGGAATCGACTTGGATATCTTCGGTGGGGGCTCATTCCTTTTTGGGCAAAAGACGAAAAAGTGGGCTACAAAATGATCAATGCCAGGGCGGAAACCATTGCTGAGAAGGCAAGCTTCAAGAATGCGTATAAGAAGAAACGATGCCTGATAGTCGCTGACTCTTTTTATGAATGGAAGAAGACACCAGAGCGAAAAATACCGATGCGAATAAAACTTAAGACTCATGCTCCATTTGGAATGGCCGGTCTTTGGGAATTCTGGAAATCTCCCGAAGGCATCAGTATATATTCATGCTCCGTTATAACAACCGTTCCTAATGAGCTAATGTCCAGGATTCATGATCGTATGCCTGTCATCCTTAAACCGGAAGATGAAAAAGATTGGTTGAATCCATCCATTAATGATCCTGCCTATCTGCAGCAATATTTAAAGTCATTCGATTCGGAACAGATGGAAGCATTTGAAGTATCGACTGATGTGAACTCGACTAAAAATAATTCACCTACCCTAATACAAAAAAATTGCTGAGAGGTCTTTAGACCTCTTTTTTATATTCGTTCCTTCCCAATAAATGGCGATATTAGGGGGTGTAATGTTAATAAAACTTATTTACTGCACTTATAAAAATCCCTTTTTAATCATGTGGAATAATTTTAACTTAACCTTGCGATAATAAACAAAATGCTGTACTCTTATATTTGCTTTTCAATTTGACATTCGATGTCACTTTCAGAAAGTGGACTCATCTAAACTTAGAGTGGTTTCGGCAAGTTTCCAGCCTGCTGCTTTTCTGAGGACTTCGTGACATTTGATATTATTTTCACTATATAATGTAGATCTTCTTATCAAGAGAGACGGAGGGACTGGCCCGAAGATGTCTCGGCAGCAGACTTAATAGGAGTGCTGTGCCAAATCCAGCAGGCAGATTCTAGCCTGAAAGATAAGGAGGGTGTTTTTTATAAATTAAAAGACCTCTTCTTGTTTTTAATAGAAGGGGTCTTTTTTTGCTTACAGTTTTTTTAGCATTCTTCCATGACTGGGATATTATCATCTTTTAATAGGGGATATTTGCGAAAACTGTTAAAAGAATAAGAGCTGTGACACATGTCATGGGAAAAATAAAAAGAGGTGTTCATCATGAGTACAAACAATAAAGGGAATCCATGGGCGTTGATCCCATTTGTCGTGTTTTTAATTTTATTTATAGGTTCAGGGGTCATTACAAAAGATTTTTATTCATTTCCTGTGATTGTAGCGATTTCAATTGCATCAGCCGCCGCATTGGCAATGAATCGAAAAGAGTCTTTCAATGAAAAGGTCGAAATTTTTTGTAAAGGTGCCGGGGACTCCAATATTATGTTAATGGTTATCATTTTCCTTTTGGCCGGCGCTTTTTCAGAAGTTGCAAATGGCATGGGGGCAGTTGAATCAACGGTGAATCTTGCCCTTGCGGTTTTTCCGCAAAATCTTTTAATGATAGGGATTTTCATTATCGCATGTTTTATTTCTTTATCAATGGGGACAAGCATGGGAACGATTGTAGCGCTTGCACCTATAGGGGTGGGAATTAGTGAGCAAACTGATATTTCGCTTGCCCTTTCAATGGCCGCCGTTATCGGTGGTGCGATGTTTGGTGATAACCTATCCTTCATATCAGATACGACAATAGCGGCAGTTCGTACTCAGGGCACTAAAATGAAGGATAAGTTTAAAGTGAATTTTTTCATCGTGTTACCTGCTGCCATCATCACATGTGCCATCCTAGGAATTTTAACAATGGGAGAACAAGCCTCCATCTCCCAACATTCATATAATTGGGTGAAGATCCTTCCTTATCTTGGTGTTTTGATCACAGCATTGGCAGGTGTCAATGTGTTCCTGGTTCTTTCCACAGGGATTGTTTTTGCAGGTATGATCGGTATGGCGGATGGCAGTTATAAACTGTTGGATGTCATTCAAAAGACGGGAGTTGGGATGGCGGGAATGTATGAAATCTCTTTCCTGGCCATTTTAATTGCAGGAATGGTGTCTGTCATCAGACATAATGGCGGCATTGATTATCTTCTCCAAGTCGTGCTCCGAAATAGTAAATCAAAAAAAGGCGCTGAATTCAGCATTGCCGGGCTTGTTAGTTTGACTAACCTTTCAACGGCCAATAACACGATTTCAATAATTATTGCCGGACCTCTTGCCAAAAATATTGCTGAACAGTATGGGATTGATCCCCGTAAATCGGCGAGCCTGCTTGACGTTTTTGCCTGTTGTATCCAAGGGTTAATTCCATATGGGGCCCAGCTTCTGATAGCGGCGGGTGTAGCAAAGATTTCTCCGATTAGCATCTTGCCATATTCATATTACCCACTTTTAATTGGCGTTTGTGGAGTGATAGCAATCTTGATTGGTTTTCCACGATTTCAGGCGGGAGAAGATATAGCGAAGAAACGTACTTCTTAAAATGAGAATAAGCATGAAAATAAACCCTGAATCATTAGATTCAGGGTTTTACTTTATAAGGTGTATGGAAACATTGGTGAAAAATAATTAAAAAGAGCGATGTCACCCTCGCTCTTCCATCAGTTTAAGTCTTATCACTGTTTAGGAATTCCGATTCATATTGATTAACCCAACGCATAATGGTTGTGTGAGCTAGTCGTTATGAATAGAAGACAACACCAACTAAACCAGAAAGAATAATGACATAGGCTGGGTGCCAGCGTAATTTCAATAGGGCAAATAACGATAATCCAAAAACGAGTAATAAGCTTATCGTATGCCATGAAAAGTTCAGGCCTATCAAATGATTGGAAAGAGCAAAACTGATCGCTGCAAAGAGGATTAGACTAGTGACAATGGGTCTTAATCCATAAAACATGGATTGAATAATTGGATAATGATTCAATTTACTGAAGAAGGTGGCTATAACTGTTACGAAAATAATAGCAGGAAGCAAGATTCCGAGAACGGATGATATGGCTCCTGCTAATCCAGCAGTCGAATAGCCTACAAGAATGGCACTATTGGTGGTGATTGGCCCGGGAGACATGCCGGAAATAGCGATTACATCGGTGAATTGTTGCGTCGTCATCCATCCGTGCTGTGAGACTTCCGATTCTATTACGGGAATCATGGCGTATCCGCCACCAAACGATACAAAGCCGATTATAAAGAAGGTGCTAAACAACTCCCACAAGTCCATCATTCTTAATCACACGCTTTCTTGAAAATTAGTTAGACCCTTTATTGATTTACCTATATGCCTGCACCCATGAAAGGTTCGAAATCAGTTTCTTCTTTCTTTTCTTTTCGGTCCAACTGGACTTCGTAACCTAATTTCCTTTTAATGGAGATAGACACAATACCCGCTATTGCTCCTGCTAATATAGCTAAAACAGGTTGAACGAAGAAAAGGGCAGGAAGACCAACTATTAAAATAATGAAAGTTGATTTGTCAACAATAGCTGTTTTTCCTATCTTGATAGCTGCGAAGGCGATGATGGCTACTATGGAAGCTCTAATCGATATGAATGCGGCTTCTATCTTCGGATTATCCTGAATGAAAAAATATAAAATGCCGAGAAGTAGTACAATTAAAAAGGTAGGTAATGAAACACCCATCATGGCTGCCATTGCGCCCTTCATTCCGGCAATTCGATGGCCGATAAAGGTGGCGGAGTTAATGGCGACAGCTCCCGGTACGGATTGAGATAAAGCAAAAACATCCGTAACTTCTTCACTTGTCAGCCATTTTCTCTTCTCCACTACTTCTTTTTCGATTAAGGGGATCATCGCAAACCCGCCTCCGAATGTCACAGGTGCCATTTTAAAAAAGGTCCAAAATAATTGGAACAGTGTTTTCCATTGTCCTTTCATTGACATACTCACTTCCTTTGCTGCTCTGTATAATTCTTATCATTAACATATCAAAGAAAAAGGAATGGGTAAATTGCAACAAAATCATCGGGTATAACAAAACGTTATACCCAGAAGCTTTATCCGTTTTATATAGAATTTCATTAAGGCCCACCTAATTTGGGGAAATAGCGTTATTTTCTTATTTCACCATTTAGCTATATGATGCTATCATTTTATTAAACCATTAAAAGACAAGGAGGTCGGTTTCTTGAAAATAGAAAATCTAAGAATGTTTTGTTTAGTGGTGGATGAAGGAAGTATAAGCCAGGCAGCGAGGTTAAGCTTCTTATCTCAACCCGCGGCAACAAGACAGATTCATCAATTGGAAAAATTTTATAACACTTTGTTATTCGACCGTGAGGAAGGGAGGCTGAGAGTGACGGAAGCAGGAAAGTTGTTATACCCTTTTGCAAAAGCTATTGTAAATGACTTTAACCATTCAAAAGTAGTGATTCAGCAATCAACGGGCGAGTACAATGCTAACCTCATAGTAGGTGCATCCTTGACAATCGGTGAGTATTTGTTGCCGAGCTTGCTTGGGAAATTCAAAAAACAACAGCCTGAAATAAAAGTGACATTAACGATAAAAAATACCCCACGGGTTCTGGAGGATTTATCAAACGATGTCATTGATTTGGCCTTGGTGGAAGGACTTGTGGAAAACACCGATTTTATTGTAGACAAGTTCGCCGAAGACGAATTGATATTGGTTTGTCCATTTGACCACCCATGGAAAGACAGAAAAGAAATCCAGCTAGAGGAATTGGGAAATGAAAGGATGATATGGCGTGAATCCATATCAGGGACACGGCTTATCGTAGAAAACATGTTAAGGGAGCATGGGGTTTTAGAAAAAATAGAAAGCTACATGGAGATTGGTAGTACTCAAGCGATAAAAAGTGCGGTTGAGGCTGGACTTGGGATCAGCATTTTGCCAAGGTTGACAGTTGCCAGGGAATTGGAACAAGGTTTTTTGCGGGAAGTGGGTATTTCCAGAATAGATATAACAAGAAATCTGTGGCTCGTCAGGAAAAACAAGCGTTTTAATAAAATAGGGGTGTCTAATTTTGTGGATTTTCTTCGATAGTGAATGAATTACGTCACCTCTCATCGCTTGGTTATATTTAAAGTGAAATTTTTGGCAGGTGACAAAGTGTTCAAATGATTTTTGAAAATAGTTTATTGGCAGCGTTTTCATGGTTTTGGTTAACGATGTGGCTGGGACTATGGATGCCAGGTTACCTTACTAGAATCGCAGAGATGAAATCGGGATATAGCGTATTGATGACAGACATGGTCTTGGCTTCCATCACGATTTTCATGCCTCTACCTGGATAACCATCGCTCAAAGCATGGCAAAAGGTTGTGCCTATACTTTTTTAATGACTAGCCTTCAGGTTTTAATGTAGTTACTTCCTGGCCGATCAGGATTAATGACGAGCCAAAGCGCATCGTTTATGAATATAGCAGGGAGGCCTTTTATCACTAGTGTGCTTGACAATCGCATACGAAAACGTATCACTTGGTTTTGTGTATTCCTTCTTTTTTGCCGCAGGCTTTCTTCTAATTTTTAGAATTGAGTTCTCAATCTTCGTTAAACCAGCTTAAAGGTTCGAATTAGGAGATGCAAAAGCAAAGACTTCTACAATATAAAAAGTTAGAGGTTTTTACATTGGATAAAGGTTCTTCTCAATAGAGAGGGGCATTTTTGCATTTGGATATACAGCTTACGCACCTTTATATGAAATGTATAACAAAATGGGGCCTTACATATTTTCTATAGAAAAAAATATCTCATAATGTCTTTATGTTCAAAATATACCGCAAATTAAGTATGCATGTATGCTTTTTAGCTTCCGAGCCATAGCTAAAAAACGAATTGTATTAATGGATACAAGTGGATTTTATATAAATAAAATTGAAGTTACTATGAAAAATAGTAAATTTACTTAATGACAAATCAATTATAAAATAAAGTTACATTATTCTAAATATTTAAAAAAATAAAAAGATTATCGTTTCAATATAAGGAAGAAATTACAACTTTGATATCTAAAAACTCAAATGGGAAAGGGGTATGGAATGTCCAATAAATCTTTTATTAAAGGAATGTTTCCGTTCCATTTGTTTTTGTTTTACTAGTAGGACCTTCTGTTACAAATGCTGCGCCCGATATGCCAATGCCGGCAACACATTCAACAATTTCAGCAAATAAGGCTGTTTATAAACAGTTGGATTTTAAAGATAAGGAAGATTTCAGAAATTTACATAAGGGATTTATTGCACCTTTAAATATGAATCCAATTAAAAATTCAAAAGGTAACGTAGTATGGGATAGCAATCGATATTCATTCATCAAAGAAGATCAGCCGGCAAGTTATACTGTATAACAGATTCGAAAACTAATTACATGATTGATCTGGATAATTCTGTGTTAAATTTCAAAAAAGGGAAAATGGCGTCTCCTGATGCAACATTAACATTAGATAGAATAACCTTCTATCAGATTGCTCTAGGACGTGAAGATTTATCCAAAATAAAGGCGGCCGGGAAAGTTTCTATTTCCGGTAATAAAGAAAAATTCGAAGATTTCTTGTCTTTGCTGGATCAATTTCAACCAAAGATTAATATCGTTACTCCGTGATAATCAATCGCTTTATATTCTGTAAGCAGGATGGATCGGTGACCAATATCTGTACCCACGAGTCTAATATATAGTCTCATGGGTTTGAATGTATCAATTAATCCTGTAGGCATCCTGTTTCGTTTTAATAAATTCATTCATTGTTTTTTAATGAATGAAACGCTCCTAAAAGTCACAGAACAATAATCAATAACCATAAACAGAAAAATTTCAAGTCTTGTAATTTGAAAGGGATTGTAAGCGCTTCCTTCAAGGGGGAGTTTTGTGGAAATATAAAAAGATGGAGTGATGGGGAATGCAGCTGTATGCAAGTAAGAAACGAAAATTAATGATTAGCGGCCTATTATTTGTTGGAATGATTTTAAGCTTTTTTGATCGTGTTGCCATAAATGTCGGTATTATTCCAATTGCAGATGAGTTTCATCTCAATACGTCCCAGACAGGTTTTTTAATCAGTATATTTTTTGTTAGTTACTCTCTCATGCAACCGCTTGGTGGATGGATGACCGATAAGTACGGAGCCAGAGTCATGGTTACTGTTTCTTTATTCAGTTGGTCTTTGTTCACGGTAATGTCGGGGTTTGCTTGGTCATTTATGTCTTTAATATTCATCCGTTTTCTGTTCGGGTTAGGTGAAGGGCCTTTCTATCCTGCCAGTATGTCCACTATAAGAGATAACTTCCCGGAAGAAGAACGGGGCCGGGCAAATTCGTTTTTCTTGTCTGCCCAGAATATTGGCGGGATATTAGGTACTGCACTTGCCGCTTCCATGGTGGTGGCTTTCGGTTGGAGGGGCATGTTTACCATTGCTGGAATTCTAGGGATATTAATTTCTTTCGGAATTTGGTTCATTCTAAAGCCTCAAGAAACTCAAGAGGTTAAAACAGACAAACCGAAACAAAAAAAGGTTGCTCTGAAACTTTTATTTAAAATCGAAAACATTTGGAAACTCATAACTTTCAAGTTTATATCAAATATTATCAACTATGGTCTGATCACTTGGATGCCTATATATTTGGTTAAGGAAAAAGGGGTTGATTTAATAGCAGCCGGGGGTTTATTGGCAATCCCTTATATTTTTGGTTTCTTGATGTTTAATGTAAGTGGTTGGCTTCTGGATAAGCATATGGCTAACCGGGAGAAGTATCTTGCCGCTGCAGGTGCTTTATTATCGGCAATTTTTCTCTTTTTAATGTCTAACGCCACGTCTATAGCACTTATCATCACTTATCTCACTCTCAACTCCGTAGCGCTGTCCTTCTTTGGAACCGTTCTATACACGATCATCATAAAATACTCACCAAAGGAACTTACGGGCTCTGCCTCCGGACTCGTAACTTTTGCCGGTCAAATTGCAGGTGCGATTTCTCCTTTAGCCCTCGGTTTGATTATCAGTTTGTTTAATGACTCCTATAATGCAGCTTTCCTGTTTTTGGTGATAACGGCGCTATTGGGAATGGTTGTTGCCGTATCTATTAAAAATAATCGGGCACAGCCAGCTAAAGAATACGAAAAAACAACTACCATAGTTTAAAATTAGGAATGGAGTCCTGCTTTGGTACAGACATTGTGATGGGTTCTGATTCTCCTTCTCTATAATTGAAAGGGCTTTCTGTTAGAGGTATTATATTTGTAATAGGATAGAAGGAGAATGAACCATGAATATTGAACAATTGGAATATATCATTAAGGTAGCCGAGGTTAACTCGATTTCCACGGCTTCAGAAAGCCTTCATATCTCTCAATCTGGAATCAGCATGGCCATTACGAGTTTGGAGAAGGAATTAGGTATAAAAATCTTCAAGAGGTCACGATTAGGAACCATACCTACAGAAGATGGAAAGGAAATCATCCAGAAAGCTCTTGAAGTATTAAGCAAATTGGAAGAAATAAGAGACAGTGCCCAAATACATTCAGATACGATGGAAAAAGAGTTACGCCTATCATCTACACAAGGTTTATTTCTTACGGTTTTACCTAAATCATTAGCGTTATTTAAGAAGAAGTATCCCGAGGTGAAAATTATGATTGAAGAGAAAGGGGGACAAGAGATAACCGAAGATATACTGAATGATAAGATAGACATCGGACTATTAAATATTCCAAAGGTTAGACCGAAAGAAAATGAGTTGGAATTTCAGCCCCTAATGGAAGCAAAAGTAATTGTGTCGGTCAGTAAGAATTCCCCTCTAGTGAACCGGAAAAGCATAACCCCACAAGAGTTGCTGGACCAAGATTTAGTCGTCTACAATGGACCAAGAATGAAGACATTTATTAAAGAATTTTTTACTCTATACGGTGAGATGAATATTTTGTTTTTCACAAATAATACAGAGATTATCAAAAAAACGGTCGCTGAAGGATTAGCCATTTCCTTTTCGTATGATATTGGAATTAACAGCGATCCCTATTTCCTAAGCGGGGAACTTGTGGCTATTCCTTTGGTGGAGCTAGAAAATAATTCAATGGAATTCGGTTACGTTCGCTCTAAGAAGCAACATTTTTCAAAAGCTGCAAGAGAGTTTATTAAATGTCTCGAATTCTACACTACTCTTAAATATTAGTTTCCTATAGTGATTGGGAAACTAATATTTTTTGTATTTACATCAATATTTCTTATGTTTGTATCATATTTCTTTAATTTACTTAAATATAATTTACATTTAAAATTAATTTTATAACATTTTGAATATTAAATTAAATGCAAAATTCAAAGGTGAAAGGGGAAAACTATGGTAACTATGAAGGAAGAGAAATTAGAGGTGCTTCAAACAAAGTTACAGGATTTTATTCAAAATGAATTGCTTCCCTACGAACAGGAGCATGAATTAAACGCTGAAGAGGATATCCCGATGGAAGCCATACAATGGGTAAGAAAACGCTCCAGGGAATTGGGCTTTTACGGGATTAACCTCCCTGAAAAATATGGGGGACAAGATGTTAGCTTAAAAGGGCTATGCATGTTTAAGGAAGAATTGGCCCGTTCCGGAGCGGTTTTATGGGGGCAGGTTATAGGGGAGGTTGGCGGGCCGCTAAGAATTGGTCAGATGTTGGAAAGTTTTACACAGGAGCAAATAGAAAAATATGTGATGCCCGTGGTGACGGGAGAAGCTAGCTGCTGCTTTGCCCTTACAGAACCAAATGCTGGATCAGATGCTTTTGCTATCGAAACAACAGCCGTTAAAGACGGGAATGAGTATATATTAAATGGTAAAAAGCATTTTATCAGTGCGGCCCCCTATGCTGATTTCGCCATTGTCATAGCGAAAGAAACTCAGAAAGGAGAAAAAGAAGATAGAATCACTGCTTTCCTGGTAGATAAAAAAACACCCCATCATTCGGGGTTTGAACTAGGAGACATTCAAGTCCCACTATCAGGAGAACGCATACATGCTGAATTGAATTTTAATCAATGTCGAGTTCCTGCCGCCAATATAATCGGAGAAAGAGGAAAAGGGTTACTGCTCGGATTGAAAAGAATAAACACAAATCGCGCTTCCCATGCGGCCGGCTTCATCGGGATGGCTCAACACCTTCTCAATTTATCTATTGAACATGCTAAAAAGCGAGTCCAATTCGGCCGGCCTATCGGTGACTTCCAGGCAATTCAGCATATGCTCGCAGAAATGGCGACGGAAATCTACGCGGCAAAGTGCATGGTCTATGATGTGGTTGAAAAAATCGATCAAGGACAAGAAGATCGGGCAGGCACCTCCATGGCTAAACTGTTTGCTTCAGAAGTAAATAGCCGTGTGGCCGATAAGGCTATCCAAATCTTTGGCTCTAAAGGCTTGGTAAAAGGGCATCCAGTAGAAAAGATGTACAGGAGTGCACGAATGTATCGGATATTAAGCGGAACCTCAGAAATTCAAAAAAATACAATTGCCAAAGCATTATTAAAAGGGAAATGCATTATCGAGGGAGGAAATGATCCGTGCTGAATAAGTTGACATTTCAGTCACTGTTGAATAAAGGAATGAAACGATTTGGAGAACTGCCGGCCATTACCTTGTTGCCAAACGGAGAAACGATAACTTACGAAGAGTTATGGAGAAAAACAGAACTTATCTCTTCTTATTTACTTCGCTTGGGTGCAGGAAGGGGTGTCCGCATAGCGTCTATCATTCCAAACAGTTTGGAAAGTGTGATGTTTGGTTTGGCTATCCAGCAATGTGGAGCTACCCTAGTACCATTAAGTGAAAAACTGGGGAAACGAGAAATAAAATTCATTTTAAAGGAAGCAAAACCAGAAGTGGTCATAATAGCTACCCAGACACACTTTGACACCTTATTTGAGTATTTCGAAGAAATGAAGAAGGACGGTGTCCATATCATTGGGCTTCCTGGATTTAATATTAATTATCCGGAGGAGTTTGAACAGTTTCAATGGCCCGGTGAAATAAAAAATATGGACTTGCCATTAGCTGAAGCAAAAGACATTGCCCTTCTGTCATACACAGGCGGGACGACGGGTACACCCAAAGGCGTCATGCATTCCCAGAAAGGACTCGGCGCCGCCATACTTTCTGCGGCTATCGAAGACCCGCTAGACGACCGAGACCGGGTATTGATAAGTACGCCAATTGTGCATTCTGCCGGTTCATTACTTTGGAGATCCCTTGTTTCGGGCGTCCATGTCTATGTGATGGGCTCATTTGACGCTGCAGCATTCATACAGGCGATAAAGGAACATAAAATTACGACGACATTCATGGTACCGACAATGTTATACAGACTCCTTGATCAGACAAAGAAGATGGAATATGATATGAGCTCCATGCGCAATATCTTCTACGGCGCGTCACCAATTTCACAAAAGCGCCTTAAAGAAGCTTTTGAAGTATTCGGGCCTATCATGCGCCAGCAATACGGCATGACAGAGTGTAATATTGTCATTACCAGACTATCGAAAAGCGCTCATTTATGGGCTTATCATAACAATTCGGAAATTTTGAAAAGCTGTGGAAAACCGTGCATTTTCACCGAAGTTCGACTGATTGATAAGGATGGAAATGATGTAAAACCATCCGAGTTTGGAGAAATTATCGTAAAATCACCAGCAATGATGGTAGGCTATTATCAAAGACCTGATCTTACCCAAGAATACATCCGTGATGGTTGGTTCTACACTGGTGATATTGGTAAATGGGATGAAAGCGGTTACCTTTATATTGTAGATAGGAAGAAAGATATGATCATTACAGGCGGGATGAATGTATATTCTTCAGAAGTGGAACGAGTGGTGAACCAGCACCCTTCTGTTGCATTAAGTGCTTGCATAGGCGTTCCCCATCCAGATTGGGGAGAAGTAGTTTGTGTCGTGGTAACACTGCGAGAAGGATTGACCTGTACTAGTGAGGAATTAATTGATTTCTGCAAACAAAGAACCTCTAAGTATATGGTTCCTAAAGTAGCCTATTTTATTGATAAGTTTCCATTAACGCCGATTGGAAAGATTGACAAGAAAGAATTAAGAAAGATGTTTGCACAAGGTATTCCAACCATCTAGGAGAGGCAGAACAAGGATATCATAAAAAAGCCTAATTTCAACATTGAGACCTACAGCAAACCAGAATATAAGATAGAGCAGATGAATGCAAAATAAGCCTCGCATGATAACCTGGAATCGGGACGTGTGAGGCTTTTATGCACTATATCTAAGATGTTTTTGAATATTAAGGATAACAATGGAATTTATTTAACGTTGTAGTGAATGTTAAATGAAGTGAGTCAGAAAGATTATTATCATTAGAGAATGATATTGAAATATTATATTTTTTCGGTTGATTCCACCAAATCATGAATGAAAAAAAATGTGAGTTAGGATATAATATATTATTGTATTGGAGATTCATTCTGGAATTTCCTTTTTTTATGGGCTTCATTTGTTTATCTCCCTAATGAATCGGGAAATAAATTATAGTTGTATATGTTTTTGAAATAATATTTAGAGTTAAGTAGAGGGGTTTGTTTTAATGGAGATGTTAGAAAAATTTATTAGTGAGACAAATGATGTGTTATGGTCTTCCATATTGATCATCATGTTGATTGGATTGGGTCTTTATTTTTCCGTCCGCACGAAGTTTGTCCAATTCAGAATGGTAGGGGAAATGTTCAGGCTATTGGGCGAAGGGGCCACAGCTGATAAAAAAGGTGTGACATCGTTTCAGGCATTTTGCATAAGCACGGCATCGCGGGTAGGAACGGGTAACCTTGCAGGTGTTGCCATCGCAATCACGATGGGAGGTCCGGGAGCCGTTTTCTGGATGTGGTTAATAGCACTGATCGGAGCTGCTTCGGCTTTTATTGAAAGTACACTTGCTCAAATCTATAAGGTCAAGGATGGGGATGCATTCCGTGGCGGTCCTGCCTATTATATGGAAAAAGCATTGAATGCCCGTTGGATGGGGATCACGTTCGCTGTGTTGATTTCGCTTACATTTGGACTTGCTTTCAATTCGGTACAAGCCAATACGATTACAAGCGCATTCAACGAATCATTTGGAATTGAAAAGTGGGTTACGGCTATCATCCTGGCTATCGTAACGGCTGTCATCATTTTTGGCGGGATCAAAATGATTGCAAAGGTATCTGAAGTAATCGTTCCCATCATGGCAGGAGCATATGTGATAGTGGCGTTGATCATCATCATCATGAATATTACCGAGTTACCGAGTGTTTTTGCTTTGATCTTTGAAAGTGCATTCGATGGAATAAAAGAAGTGGCTGGCGGAGTACTGGGAGCAGCCATGATGCAAGGAATCAAGCGCGGCTTGTTTTCAAATGAAGCCGGGATGGGTAGTGCACCTAATGCTGGCGCGACAGCTGATGTCAGTCATCCTGTCAAACAAGGTCTCATTCAGTCTCTAGGTGTTTTTGTCGATACGCTCATCATTTGCAGTTCGACTGCCTTCATCATTTTGTTTTCAGGTCTTTATACATCGAAGGAAACGGATGGAATCGTCCTTACCCAAAATGCCCTTGGAACCGCATTGGGATCTTGGGCTGGTATTTTCCTTGCCATCATTGTACTGTTATTCGCCTTTAGTTCCATTGTGGGTAACTATTATTATGGGGAGTCGAACATCGGCTTCATCAATGAAAATAAGGTTTGGTTAAACATCTATCGTATCGCAGTTGTAGGGATGGTGATATTCGGTTCGCTTGCCTCACTGAAATTTGTTTGGGGACTGGCTGACTTGCTGATGGCCCTTATGGCCATTATCAACCTGATAGCCATAGCATTACTAGGGAAGATTGCATTTGCTGCACTGGCGGATTATCAAAAGCAAAAGAAAAGTGGGAAAAATCCTGTCTTCCATGTGAACAATATTAAAGGTTTGAAGAATGTGGAATGTTGGGGTGACCCAAACGATAATATGGATGTGAAGAAGGAGGCCTAACCTCTTATTAAGCTTACATGTAAAGTCCTTGAGAAGGGATTTTGCTTGTAAGTTTTTTTTGTGAAATCAATTGATTGAAAATAAGTAGAGTCAGCCTTTTTTCCTCCTTTTTTTATCATTATTGAATATTGCTTTGTTTTTTACACAAAATACCTTTGTCTCTATTACTGCTGTCAATCGATGATTGGACAATTTGAAAACTGGGAGTGAAAACCATGGATAGCAAGCAATCAAAAAATGAATCTTCAGAAATCGCAGGAAGAACATATGATGTCAGCGATTATAAACGGGAAGATACTTTATCTTCTGGATTGGCTACAACCCACGAACAAGTTTCGGATACTTATGCGGAAGGCGAGATAAAAGCTGTCATTGATGATGTAAACGTAAAGGATATCGAGATTAAAAAAGAAGGATCTGAGGAAGAAAGGAAATGACTTGTTTTTTGATTAGGGTCAAGAATTTTCGTCTGATATTTTAAGAATATAACGATTTAATCCCCTAGCTTTTTGAATGATGAAACAAGCTAGGGGTTTTTAATTAATAAATTTTTTCTGTCTCGATTTTTTTTAGCAACTCTTCCTTCGTTCTTGGGACAAGTTCCTTTTCTCCGGGTATTCTTGATTGAAGAAGGGCTTGAAACATTTCAAAAACCCACGGCTTCTCGAGATGAGCCTTCACCAAAATGTCTTCATCATGAAAAACGGATACAGGGTCCCCTTGGTATATGACCTTTCCATCGTTCATGACAACGACTTCATCAGCCCATTGATAGGCTAAATTAACATCATGGGTTGATAGAATTATCGTTTTGTCTGGGTGGTGGATACTGTCCAGCAGAGCCATGATCTGTCTGGAGAAATAAGGATCTAATCCAGCGGTAGGCTCGTCTAAGAGCCAGACATCGGGTTCCATGGCAAGTACCCCGGCAATGGCGACACGTTTTTTTTGCCCTAAGCTCAAAAAATGGGTAGGTTTGTCTTTCATTTCCGTTACTTCCGTTTGATCCATCGCCCATTGCACTTTCTCCTGGACTACATTTCTATCCCATCCTAAATTCATCGGTCCAAACGATATATCCTGTTGAACATTAGCGGAAAAAAGCTGGGAGTCGGGATCTTGAAAAACGATTCCGACTTGTTTTCGTAAGGATAATAATGCTTTACGGTCATATTTCATTTTCTTGCCCTTAAATCTGACTGTTCCTCCAGTAGGCTGTAAAAGACCATTTAAATGGAGGAATAGAGTCGATTTACCGGCTCCATTATTGCCTAATAAGGCAATTTTTTTACCTTGTTGAATCGTTACAGATAGATCCTTTAAAGCAAACGTCCCATCTGCGAATCGGTGGGTGAGGCCTTCTATATTAAAAATATGCTCTTCCATTTTTGAATTGCCTCCAATTTACATATATCCATAAATAAGGATTAAGCTTCCTAGTATTACAATGGCGATCAGCCAATTGCGTGAGGAAAAGGTATAAGTATCCTCGATATAAGAAAGGTTCTCCTGATATCCTCTTGCGTTCATGGCCATCGTCAATTGCCCAGAGCGCTGGAATACTCCCAAAAATAATGATGAGGTTAGTAACCCGAGAGATCGAATGCCTTGCCTTACCGAACCATATCCCAGTCTTGAAGCTTGTGCTAAGTGAATGGCCAAAGCTGTATCTAAAAAAATAAAGATGAAGCGATAGGTCAATTCTATTAAATCGATCAATAAGGAAGGGACTTTAAGTTTTCGCAGTACGGATAGAATGACGGTAATGGGTGTAGTCAAGGTTAAGAAATATAAACAGCTTATACTGCTAAATACGACAGTGATCAAATTGATCACTGTACCAATGCTGCCATCGCTGATGAAAATTTGCCAATTTCCGACTTTCCAGGACCACCAAATATTCGGTATCGAAGTAAATGTACTGGAGATAGAAAAAAGGATGGTAAGTGTGCCTGATAATAGAAAGAATCCTGGTAATAAGAGTAATTTTAGATAATACGAAGGCGGGATTTTTGCCACAAAAATGATTAAAGCGCTCATCACCATAAAAGTGATGAGCGAAACGGCCAAATCCCTTACCGTTAACGAAAACAGCATAAGGGAGAGTGCAAAAATCATCTTTTCCAATGGATGTACATCCTTTAGCCCATTGAAATAGGCATATTTATCAATGAGTAACATGTTTCGATTTTTCGTTCATTTCTTGTTTGGTTTGTTTAGTCCTTTGTCTCATTACGCCAATGAAGTATCCAATGAAACCAGCTCCGATTGCAGCTTGCAGCGCAAATAATAAGCTCTCGGTTTCTGCACCTGGCGGCTCCCAAATACTATTGAACCAAGGCTTGTATTCCGGCTGAATTTTAGTGATGGCTTCTTCAGCTTCGCCGTCGGCACCGCCAAATTCCGTTCCTTGTTGGGTTATTAACGGTATGGTGGCAAGAATGACGACCAGGAAAAGTAGCAATAAACTTTTTTTCATGTTAACGGGCCTCCTTAGATAAAACTCGCAGTAATTTCAATTCGCCTAGATTGTATTTTTTCAGGAAATTCATCACAACCACTGTCAATAATCCCTCGCTGATTGCCAAGGGAATTTGGGTCAGGGCGAATATTCCAGCAAATTTATTGAATGAGGCCATGAATCCACCTACCTCGGATGGAAAAGCAAGTGCAAGTTGAACGGAAGTTACCACATAGGTTCCTAAATCGCCAAAAGCAGCTGCCAAGAAAACGGCCAGCGAAAAAGACCACCCCAATTTAGTTGCGCCCTTGAAGACAAAGTAAGCAATGAAAGGTCCGCATACAGCCATGGAAAATGCATTGGCCCCTAATGTCGTCAATCCTCCGTGAGCCAGTAGAACAGCTTGAAATAATAGAACGATGGAGCCTACGACACTCATGGCCAATGGCCCGAATAATATGGAACCTAAACCAACTCCGGTAGGGTGTGAAGAACTTCCCGTAACGGAAGGAATCTTCAAGGCAGATAATATGAATACGAATGCACCCGATAGACCGAGCATCATTTTTGTTTCTGGGTTTTCCCTTACTTTGGACCTAATGGACCGGTAACCCAAGATTAGAAATGGAAGGGTCACGGCCCACCAAAATATGGCCCATTCAATTGGTAAAAAGCCCTCCATGATATGCATGGCCATCGCACGTTTTGGGACAAGAAGCAGTAAAATGACAAAATAAAGAATTTTCCAATTGACTCTTTTCATTCTTTCTCCTTTCAACACCTTTAATTTTTCTGATCAAAACTTTAGAAGAAAAGCGGCGCCCAACATAAAAAGCACTTCTCTCAAAAGAAAGAAGTGCGTAATGAACAGGAATTTTGCAGCATAAACCAATATGGGCCATTCTGCCTGATCCGCACACCCATCCTCGTAGGCTGAAACAGTTTCACGCTTCATGGCAGGTCTCCTGGCTTAGGTTCATTGTCCCGTTACATCCTTCCCATCTCATTTGACAGTGGATAAATGTTAACGTAATAGGACTTCCCTTTACAGTGGCGGGACCGCTCCGGACTTTCACCGGCTTCCCTTTTAAGCTGAATTCCGAGAAATTCAACACCATAAAACTTATGTAATTATTTCGAAAATTCTCGTATAGTGTACCATAAAGAAATAATTCCAGCTACACTCTCTTTTTTTTTTTCACTAAAATCGCAGAGAGGAAAGGCTTATGGCTGGATTTACACTATTAAACTTTTCTAAACAGTCGGAATAAACTATTGAATTTTGCTAAAGTTGTTATATGATAGATAAGGTTAGCTATAATTGTATAATAAAACCAAATATTTCATTTTAAAAGTGCTCTTGTGTGAATATGCAAGGGATAATAGGGAAATCGGTGAAAATCCGATGCAGCCCCCGCTACTGTAAACGCTGATGAATTTGTCGATAACCACTGGCTTAAAGCCGGGAAGGGACAAAGTAAAATGAAGCGTAAGCCAGGAAACCTGCTTTTGAAATTGTATGATACTTTTCGGAGGGAAAGGTAGAAGGACTATGACGATTTTGGGAGATTCAGCATATTTGCGGAAGGCTTCTCATTCATATAGTTTTTTAAACCTTGACTCTTATGTTAAGGTTTTTTATTTTGCCTTTTCCCTGAACTCAGGAGGAAGAAGATGACTACTTGGAACTTGAAGGGTACAAATACGCATTTGTTGATTTGCAATGGAAGCAGTTGCATGAAAAAGGGTGGGGAAGAAGTAACTCAAGCGATTCGCGATGAAATTACTTCAAAGGGACTGGATTTGAAAATTCATACAACCAGGACTCGCTGTAACGGAAGATGTAAGGATGCCTGCGTTGTGATTGCCTATCCCCAAGGGAAATGGTATCGAGTGGATTCCCCTGACTTTGGTCGGCAGATTGTGCGTACTATCGATGATGGGGAGTTTGTACCTCAAATGATTTATCAATTTACTGATGGGGAAATGGCCCCTAATCCTGATTTTCCTGCTCATACAGGTATTTCAAAGAACAAATCGTAAAAGGAGATGTCTTAATGAGTACAAACGGTAAATTATTCGTCGTGGGCTTTGGACCAGGGAATTTTGAACACATTACCAAACGTGCTGTCGAAGCCCTTCAAGAAAGTGACTACATCATTGGTTATAAAACTTATGTTGAACTCATTCAGGGACTGCTTACAGATCAAACGATCATTAGTACGGGGATGACTGAAGAGGTATCACGTGCTCAGGAAGCAGTCAAACAAGCGGAGTTGGGAAAAAAAGTGGCTGTCATTTCCAGTGGAGATGCCGGTGTTTACGGAATGGCAGGGTTGGTTTATGAAGTATTGATTGAAAAAGGGTGGAAAGAAGAAACGGGGGTAGGCATTGAAGTCATTCCTGGTATTTCTGCCATTAATTCATGTGCGTCTTTACTTGGGGCACCAGTCATGCACGATTCGTGTACGATCAGCCTCAGTGATCATTTAACTCCTTGGGACCTAATCGCTAAAAGGGTGGAAGCAGCTGCAATGGCTGATTTTGTCATTGCCCTTTATAATCCGCGCAGCGGCAGGCGGACTAGGCAAATTGTTGAAACACAGAAAATTCTGCTTCGCTACCGTTCGCCAGATACACCTGTCGGGTTGGTGAAAAGTGCTTATCGCGATCGGCAGGATATTGTCATAACCAATTTGAAAGATATGTTGAATCACGATATTGGAATGTTGACCACCGTCATTATCGGTAATTCATCCACCTTCTTATACGATGACAAAATCATCACACCAAGAGGTTATCAGAGGAAATATACATTGAATTCGGAAAAGCAAACATTGAAGCCGCATCAGCGTCTGCAAAAAGAAGCAGAACCGTGGGCATTAGATCAAGAAGCCGATTCCATGCAAGAAACCTTAACCGAGCCTGCTGGAGGAGTTGGATTACTTACAAAAGCACCAGAAAAGAAGTCCGCTTCTTTTGAAATGGCAATGGAAGCCTTGTCAAGAGTGAAGGGTCAAACCGTTCAGCAATCCATTAAGCCGATTGTCCAGCAAAAAATGGAGTCGGTATTCGAACTTGCCGTAAGTCCAGGTGTGGCGAATAAACAATTCACTCCCAAACAAATGATGACACTGGCGGAAGTTGTCGGGGAAAAGGGAACGATGGAATACACGCCAAATCATAAGATCGTTTTAAAGATCCCGACAACGGACCCGGAAGTCATTACGGGGAAATTGCAATCAGCAAACTTTCTATTATCGCCGATTGGAGATGTACTGACATTAAAAGCCTGTGATTTCTGTGATGGTGAAAAAGCGGAATCCATACCATATGCGGATGAAATACACCGGGTGCTTGGCGGAATGAAAATGCCTAAGGAACTGAACATCGGTTTTAATGGGTGTGGAATGGCTTGTTATAGCGCCGTGATGGATGACATCGGGATTGTCTTCCGAAAAGGGAAATTTGACTTATTCCTTGGAGCTAAACCAGTTGGAAGAACAGCCCATCCAGGTCAGCCGGTTGCGGAAGGCATTGATCCGGAACAGCTTGTTGCATTGATCACGGACATTGTAGAAGAGTATAAGCAAAATGCCCATCCAAATGAGCGGCTGTTTAAATACTTCAAACGTGCCAAAAAGATTCAGAGTTATTCTTATCAGGACATTGCTCCCAAAATACACATAGAGCCTGCGCCTTGTGAAGACTAATTTAAAGAGGGGGAAAGTAAATGAAAGCAGTATTATTCGTAGGTCACGGAAGCCGCTTGGCTTCAGGAAATGAAGAGGTCCTCAAGTTTATTGAAAATATGATTCCGGCAATGGATGACGCCTATTTGGTTGAAACGTGTTTTTTGGAATTTGCAAAACCGAATATATCCAAAGGTATTGAAAATTGTGTAAACCGGGGCGCTACGGAAGTTATCGTCATACCGATCATTTTGTTGCATGCAGGACATTCAAAATTACATATCCCAGCTGAAATAGAGGATGGGAAAACCAAGTATCCAGAAGTGAAATTCACATATGGTCAAACGATCGGGGTCCACCATGATGTATTGACGATCCTGACAGACCGACTTGAGGAAGCCGGCTTCGATACATCCTCGGAACAAGCTGAGACAGCAATATTGCTAATTGGCCGAGGAGGCAGTGATGCTGATGCAAATAGTGATATCTATAAAATTTCACGATTATTATGGGAAAAATTAAACGTTAAATGGGTCGAAACAGCGTTCATGGGTGTAACGGACCCGCATGTTGATGAAGGCATTGAACGATGCATCCGGTTGGGGGCAAAAAAAATAGTGATGCTGCCATATTTCCTCTTCACGGGGGTGTTAATGGAAAGAATGGAGGATATGCTGAAAGGCTATCAAGAGCAATATCTTGATCGGGAATTTATTTTGGCGAAGTATTTTGGGTATCATCCAACCTTACAGAACATTCTGCAAGAACGTGTAACGGAAGCCAGTGAAGGCAAATCAAGCGGGGCACGTGATATGGAAAATTATCGTCTATATGTTGAGGAACATGGACATGCGCATCATCACCATCACCATGATGATGAACATGGCCATCACCATCATGACCACGATCACGATCATGACCACGATCACGATCATGACCATGATGAACAAGCGGTGGGGACGTCAAAATGATTTTGTTCTTAGCGGGTACAAGTGATGCAAGGGAATTAGCGATTGAAATGCAGCAGGCTGGATTCCGGGTTTTGGCAACTGTTGTAACCGAGTCGGCGGCAAAGAGTTTGCAAGATGCAGGAATATCCACCCGGATTGGCCGATTAACTGCAGAGGATATGACCTCTTTAATCACTGAAAAAGGTTTTCAGGCTGTAGTTGATGCAAGTCACCCATTTGCGGAAGAAGCATCAAAAAACGCACTTAACGGAGCAAAGGAAGCAAATGTTCCTTATATTCGTTATGAGCGTGAAAGTCAACGGTTTCAGAATGACAAACTGATAGTGGTTCGTGATTATGAAGAAGCTGCTAAGCTTGCCGCCGTAAAACGGGGAGTCATCATGCTCACGACCGGAAGTAAAACCCTGGCTGTCTTCGCAAAAGAATTGGTAGGGCTCGATAATACTAGAGTGATAGCGAGAATGCTGCCACGCATGGATAATATGGAAAAATGTGCGCAGCTAGGCATTGAACAAAAAAATATCGTTGCGATTCAAGGTCCATTTTCCAAAGAATTAAATAAAGCCCTATATAAACAGTATGGCGTCACATTGATGATAACGAAAGAAAGTGGCAAGGTCGGTGCGGTTGATGAGAAATTGGAAGCCGCGTTGGAATGTGGAATAGAGACGATTATGATATCAAGGCCAGATGTTGACTATCAAAATGTTCATTCCAGTTTTGATCATGTTATTGCCGAGTTGAATAATCAGTTGAATAAATAATAGGAGGAATGCAAGATGGATTTTAAAACGGATTTCAAACCACTAACGGTAGATCCAGACAAAATATATGATTATAGTTTTTCAATGATAGCTGAAGAAATGGGCGATCATGATTTTTCTGAGGATGAATGGAAGATCGTCCGCCGGGTCATTCATGCTTCAGCTGATTTTGAATTGGGAAGAAGTGTCATCGTCCATCCAAATGCCATTCAAGCTGGTGTGGAAGCCATTCGCAAAGGTAGACATGTCATTGCGGATGTGCAAATGATCGAGAGCGGTACAGGCAAAAAAAGATTTCAAAAACACGGGGGGGACGTTCATTGCTACATTTCAGATCCAGATGTGATGGTCGAAGCAAAACGTTTGAATACGACAAGAGCGATCATTTCGATGCAAAAAGCGGTAAAGGAAAATGAAGGGGGCATTTATGCCATTGGCAATGCACCTACAGCTTTACTTGAGCTCATTCGCCTTATTAAAGAAGGGATTGCAAAGCCGGACTTAATTATTGGAATGCCTGTTGGGTTCGTTTCTGCAGCGGAGTCGAAAGAGGAACTGGCTAAGATCACAGAAGTGCCATTCATTACGAATATTGGCCGAAAAGGTGGAAGTACTGTCACGGTTGCAGCATTGAACGCAATTTCCCTTTTAGCTGATAGTTAATAAACATGGAAAAGAAAGTAAAAAAAGATCCCTCACAAATGCGTCATGGGTATACGACGGGGGCATGTTCGACAGCCGTGACTAAAGCGGCATTGACCGCTTTGATCACGGGGGATGCCCTTGAGGAGGCTACGATTTCCTTGCCGATCGGCCGTGATGCCACTTTCACCATTGAGAGATATGATATATCGGAAAATTCGGTTAGTGCAGAAACGATTAAAGATGCTGGAGATGATCCAGATGCCACCCATTTGGCACATATCATTTCTACTGTCAGCTGGTCGGATGCTCCTGGGATCATCTTGGATGGAGGGATTGGTGTGGGGCGAGTGACCAAACCCGGGCTTCCCGTTCCTGTAGGGGAAGCGGCCATTAATCCTGTACCGCGCAAAATGATCTTATCCACTGTGCAGCAAACATTGGAAGAATTTAAGATTGATAGAGGTGTGAAAGTCGTTATCTCCGTTCCGGCAGGTGAAGAAATTGCAAAAAAAACATTAAATGGGCGCTTGGGGATTGTGGGAGGCATTTCCATTTTGGGAACAAGGGGCACCGTCGTCCCTTTTTCCAGTTCCGCCTATATGGCAAGTATCGTCCAGGCTATCAGTGTCGCCAAGGCGAGTGGGTGTGAGCATCTTGTCCTAACCACTGGGGGGCGGAGTGAAAAGTATGCAATGGGCCTTCTTCCTGATTTACCTGAAGAAGCCTTTATTGAAATGGGTGACTTTGTAGGATTCTCGCTAAAGCAATGTAAAAGGCAGGGAATTAAAAAGGTGTCATTGGTCGGCATGATGGGGAAATTTTCAAAAGTTGCCCAAGGTGTAATGATGGTCCATTCAAAAAGTGCTCCGGTCGATTTCGGATTTCTATCGGAAATTGCCCAAAGCGTCGGAGCTGAAGAAGAACTGGTTCTTGAAATCAAGAATGCAAACACCGCTTCACAGGTAGGGGACATGATGTCAGAGATTAATAATTTTGAATTTTTTAATAAACTATGTGAATCCTGTTGTCACTCTGCAATAAAGCAAGTGAAGGGTGACATTGAAATGGAAACGGCGATTTATTCGTTGAAAGGACAATTATTGGGAAGGGCTGTTGGAATTGAGTCAATCGATGAAATTAATCGGGATAGGGGATAACGGTCAGGAAAGCTTACTGCCTCAATATGCCCAATGGATAGAAGAAAGTGAAGTGCTGGTCGGAGGTGAGCGGGTCTTATCCTTCTTTCCGAACTATTCTGGCAAAAAGATTATCATAAAGGGCGGTTTGAAAACAGTTGTAGAACAACTGCAGGAGGAAACTCGCCCAACTGTTATTTTAGCATCCGGTGACCCATTATTTTACGGAATGGGAGGCTATCTTTCCAGCAAAATCAACATGGAAGTTTACCCATATTTCAGTTCCATTCAACTTGCTTTTGCAAAAATGGGTGAGAGCTGGCAAGATGCTTTTCTTGTTAGTGTACATGGTCGCAGTATGAAAGGGCTGGCACAAAGGATTGATGGGAAAGCAAAAGTTGCCTTGCTTACTGACGTTGAAAATAGTCCCAACCAATTGGCTAAATATCTCCTTTCGTATGGAATGACAGAATATCGGGCATTTGTGGCCGAAAATCTTCAAGGGGAAACGGAAACCTCAGGTTGGTATGAACTTGATGAAATGATGGAGCGTGAATTCTCCCCGTTGAACGTCGTCATTTTAAAACGGAAATCAGAAGGGCCGAGTTGGTCATTAGGGATAGAAGATGAAGAATTTTCACAGCGGAAGCCGGATAAAGGCCTCATAACCAAAAAGGAAATTCGAGTATTAAGCCTGCATGCATTGAAGCTAAAGAAAAGCAGTATAGTTTGGGATGTTGGGACTTGTACGGGATCCATGGCAATAGAAGCAGCTAAGCTTGCACCTGAAGGCCAAATTTATGCAATTGAAAAAAACGAGCCTGATTTAGAAAATTGTTATCAAAATCAACGTAAATTTCGTACCGATTTAACAGCGATTCATGGAAAAGCTCCGCAAGGCTTGGAAACCTTTCCAGATCCAGATGCGATTTTTATTGGCGGGACTGGCGGCGAAATGGTAGATCTAATCAATACTTGCTGCAAAAGGCTGAAAGAAGGAGGCAGAATCGTTCTTAACGCTGCAACAATAGAGAATCTTTACAGGGCTAATGAGGCATTTGGTGAAGCCGGGTTTGACACGTCCATCATGCATGCGCAAATCTCCAGAAGTAAGCCGATATTGGGAATGAACCGATTTGTACCGCTTAATCCGGTTTATATCATAACTGCAAAACGAAAGGAAGACACAAATGAGTAATCTTGGTACATTATATGGCCTTGGGGTAGGTCCGGGCGATCCAGAGCTTATTACAGTTAAGGCATTTCGCGTGATTCAGGAATCTCCGGTCATTGCGTATCCGAAAAAAAGAAAAGGAAGTAAAAGCTACGCCCATCGTATCGTTGAAGTGTACATTCGTCCTGAAGAGAAGGATATGCTGGGCCTTGTATTTCCGATGACGAAAGATCAAGCGATTTTGGATCGGGAATGGAACGGAACGGTTGAAAAGGTTTGGCAAAAATTAAATGAAGGAAAAGATGTTGCTTTCGTTACGGAAGGTGATCCTCTTTTATATAGTACGTTCATACATATGATGAAATTGATGCAGGAGCTGCATCCAGAAGTCGAAATCAAGACAGTCCCAGGCATTTCTTCGTTTAATGGATCTGCGTCAAGGTTGGGCATCGCTTTGGCTGATGGGGATGATCATGTCGCGATCGTTCCTGCAAGAGATGATTATGAAGCGATGAAGAAGGCGATTGAAGATCATGATGCCGTGGTGTTCATCAAAGTGGCAAAAGTCATTGATTTAATGATTACTGTTTTAAAAGATTTAGACTTGCTTGAAAAGGCATCGGTCGTAACCAAAGTCACATCCGATGAAGAAGTGATTTGGAAAGTAAGTGAATTGGAAGGACTAGAACTGGAATATTTAACATTGATGGTGGTGAGGAAATGAAGATATATATTGTAGGTGCCGGCCCGGGCGATCCGGATTTGATTACTGTAAAAGGATTGAACATTCTCCAAACGGCTGATGTGATCTTATATACGGATTCATTAGTGAATGAGGAATTGATTGCTAAGGCAAAACCCGATGCCGAGGTCCTGAAAACGGCTGGCATGCATTTGGAAGAAATTGTTGACATTATGGTTGATCGTGTTAAAGCAGGAAAGATGGTTGCCAGAATCCATACAGGTGATCCTGCTATGTACGGTGCAATTATGGAGCAGATTGTCTTATTGAAGAAAGAGGATATTGGTTATGAGGTGATTCCTGGCGTAAGTTCGGTATTCGCTTCAGCAGCGGCTATTGGTGCCGAGCTGACGATACCCGATTTAACCCAGACTCTTATTTTAACGAGAGCTGAAGGACGTACACCGGTTCCGGAATTCGAAAAATTACGGGATTTAGCGAGTCATCATTGTACGATTGCCCTTTTCTTGAGCGCGACCTTAACCAAAAAAATCGTCAAAGAACTCCAGGCAGCCGGTTGGAAAGATGATACGCCTGTTGCCGTCATTCAACGGGCAACATGGCCGGACCAAAAAATTGTCCGTACCACTTTATCGAATCTTGACGATGATATGCGCAAAAATGGCATTCGTAAGCATGCCATGATCTTGGCAGGCTGGGCCTTGGACCCCAATATCCATGATAAAGATGAGTATCGTTCAAAACTATATGATGCGAGCTTTACCCATGGTTACCGAAAAGGGGTCAAGCCATGATCATTGAATTGAAAGAAGAGGAGCTTGCTCCCATTAAGACATCACATTCCTATGCAATCGTGGCAATTACTAAGCATGGGGTTCAACTAGCCCGAAACTTACATACCGTTTTTTCAAATGCCGATCTTTATTACATGAGCAAGTTTGAAAAAGGGGACGAGGAACGGAAACAGATCCAGCTTTTTTCGGGAAGTGTCCGTATGCTTTTACCAGCCCTATTCAAGGAGTATAAAGGAATCATTTTAATTATTTCACTCGGAGCGGTCGTCAGGATGATTGCCCCCATTTTAAAGGATAAGAAAACGGATCCAGGTGTGGTTGTCATTGATGACAAGGGAGAAAATGTTATCAGCGTATTGTCAGGGCATCTTGGAGGTGCAAATGAACTGACTAAGGAAGTCGCAGCAGCCCTTGACGCAAATGCTATAATCACGACGGCTTCAGATGTACAAAAAACGATTCCTGTCGACTTATTCGGCCAGCGCTTTGGCTGGATTTGGGATTCTGCAGAAAAATTGACGCCAGTAAGTGCATCCGTTGTTAATGAAGAGCATGTCGCTGTTGTACAGGAGTCAGGTGAACGGAACTGGTGGTCGTATGAAACGACATTACCTGAGCAAATTATCGTATACCCATCCATTGAAAAAGCGCTTCAAGCAAAGCCACAAGCAGCTCTGGTCGTGACTCACCGATTGCTTAGAGAGTCGGAAAAGAAGATCTTGGAAAATGGTATCGTTTATCGTCCTAAAGTCATTGTTCTCGGTATTGGTTGCAATAGGGGAACATCGACTGCTGAAATTGAGCAGGTAATTGCAGAAACACTTGCGGAATTATCGTTTTCCATAAAAAGTGTTAAAGCGATCTGTACAATATCTTTAAAGAAAGACGAAATTGGTTTGATTGAAGTAGTGAAGAAGTTTGGCTGGGAATTTGTGCATTATGAACCAGTAGAGCTTAATCAAGCTAAAATCGAAGCGCCATCCGACACAGTATTTAAATACACAGGGGCATACGGTGTGAGTGAACCAGCTGTTAGAATTTATACAAAAGCGGAACATTTGGTACTGGTCAAGAAAAAGTCGGGGAACGTCACCATATCAGTTGGGATCATTCCTTTTTAAGAAGGGGGGAAACATGAATGAGCGATAGAAGATTGGTCATCGCGGGTACCGGAAGCGGTGTCGGAAAAACGACATTGACAATCGGGATCATGGCAGCTCTACAGAAGCAAGGCTATACCGTTCAAGGATTCAAATGTGGTCCTGACTATATTGATCCAACCTATCATACCGCAGTTACAGGACGTACTTCACGCAATCTTGACAGTTGGATGTTTGAACACGATACCGTTCGCGAAATACTTAACAAAGCAAGTATAGGAGCTGATATTTCAATCATCGAAGGAGTCATGGGCTTTTTCGATGGCAAAAGTCCTTTATCGAATACAGGGTCGACGGCTGAAATCAGCATGATCACCCAAAGCCCTGTCTTGTTGATTGTCAACTGTGCCAGCATGGCGCGGAGTGCCGCCGCCATTGTTAAAGGGTTTCAGGACTTTTCAACCGGTCCGAACATCATTGGGGTTATTGCCAATCAAGTGGGCAGTGAGGGGCATTACAACATAGTCAAAGCGGCCATTGAGCAAGAATGCGATGTTCCGGTGCTGGGATATATGAAGCGGGAATTGGATATTAATATTCCTAGCCGTCATTTGGGTCTAATTCCTGCTATTGAGCGCGGGGAACTTAACCCGTTTTTCGATAAACTTGCACAATTAGTCATGGAAACCATCGATGTCGATCAGTTGTACCGTTTGTCTAAGACAAGTGCCGTTTCAAGTGGAAACTCAAATATATTTCAGCCCCAAAATAAAAAAGGCGTGTGCATTGCCGTCGCAAAAGATGCAGCCTTTAATTTTTATTATCAAGAAAACCTTGAGTTGCTCGAAGCGAAAGGGGCGAACATCAAGTATTTTTCTCCATTAAAAGGGGATGAAGTTCCATTGGAAGCTGATGGTTTATACCTTGGAGGCGGTTTTCCTGAGGAATTCGCAGCCGAACTTTCCGGTAACGTGAGTGCTATTAGATCCATCAGAAGCTCCATTGATAAGGGGATGCCGACTTTGGCGGAATGTGGCGGTTTCATGTTTTTGAGCCAATCGATTGAAACCACTTCCGGAGAAACGCATCAGATGGCAGGGGTGATTCCAGGCAGGATTAGAATGCAGAAAAAGCTTGCAGCACTTGGATATCGTGAAATTACCGGAACTCCAAGCAATTTTTTAATCAAGGATCATGAGCAGGCAAAAGGTCATGAATTTCATTATTCGACATTTGAAGCAAATGCTGAACTTCCACATGCGTATGAGGCCAAAGGCAGATTCGGCTCGAAACAAGAGGGATGTGTATTGGGTAACCTTGTTGCTGGGTATACTCACTTTCATTTTGCATCCAATCCAACGCTTGTCGAGAATTGGATGGATGCTTGCTTACAACAAAAAAACGGATCTAACAAGGAAAAGATATTTTTTGAAGATTAAGAGGAGGCACGAGCATGAAACCGGGAAAAGTACATCTGGTCGGTGCGGGTCCCGGAGATCCGAAACTGATTACGGTATATGGACTGGAATGTATCCAAAAGGCGGATGTCATTGCATATGACAGGCTAGTCAATCCAGAACTATTAACCTATGCAAAAGAAAACGCAGAACTAGTATATTGCGGGAAATCACCAGGGAGACATCATCTCATACAAAATGAAATTCATGAACTTTTAGTAGAAAAAGCCTTGCAGGGAAAAAATGTAACTCGTCTAAAGGGCGGAGATCCATTTGTCTTTGGGCGGGGTGGGGAGGAAGCCGAGATACTGGCTGCCAATGGGATTGAATATGATATCGTCCCAGGAATCACAGCGGGAATCGCGGCTCCGGCTTATGCGGGTATCCCGGTTACCCATCGTGATCATGCGTCTAGTTATGCGATTGTGACAGGACATGGACGTGATTACAAGGGGCAAGATAACCTGAATTGGCAGGCATTGGCTCAAGGAATCGATACCATCGCCTTTTATATGGGAATAGGGAATATGCCGTTTATCTGTGAAAAATTGATGGAGCATGGCAGGGACGGTAATACGCCAGTGGCCGTCATTGAATGGGGTACGACACAAAAACAAAGGACGATCACCGGTACGTTGAATTCGATTCCTTTGCTAGCTTTGAAAGAAGAGTTTCAAAATCCGTCAATCTTCCTAGTAGGCGATGTCGTCCAATTAAGAGAAAAAATCCAGTGGTTTGATAGAATGATTGAATCAGAGTCCATTATTGAAGGGAATGAGTCGGAATGTCCATCATTCAAGAATTGAAGGAACGCAGAGCAATAAGGAATTACGAAGATAAAGACGTGGAAGATGAAAAAATCAGGATGCTATTGGAAGCAGCTACATATGCCCCTAACGATCGACTGCGTGAACCGTGGGGTTTTTATGTCATCAAGGGAGAAGCTAAGCTCCGTTACGAAAGGTTGGCTGAAAGTTATTTACATGAACGCTTCCCGACCAAACCAAAATTGATTGACAGTTCACTGGAAGTTGTAAAGACGACACCGCTTATCATTGTTGTGACTTCTGATTTGCTGCCAGACGATCCGGATTCATCCGAAGACAATGTTTTTGCCTCTTGCTGTGCTGTCCATTCGATGTGGCTTGCCGCGAAAGAACTTGGTCTTGGATTCGTTTGGCGTACTAGGGGAGTGGGTCTTGTCAGGGATGAACGACTGCACGGGTTTATCGGTTCACCGGAAAACAAAAAAGTGATCGGCACCATTTTTGTTGGATATCCAAAAGATGATCAACCAGTTCCTGCTACTAAAAGGACTTCATACATAGAAAAAACAGTTTGGCTATGAAGGTGGGTTAGATAATGGCACGCAGAGGATTAATGCTTATTTATACGGGAAATGGGAAAGGGAAAACGACTGCTTCATTAGGGGTGACTTTACGGGCAATCGGAAGGGGAATGAATGTTAAATTCCTTCAATTCATAAAATCACCAGAACGTACATATGGAGAAGCGTTGGCATTAAATAAATTAGGCGTTAAAATGGAACAGCTTGGGATTGGTTTTACATGGACCAAGACACCAGAAGAGCATCGCCGCGCATTATCGTTAGCATGGGAAAAGGCGAAACAGGCTCTGAGTGATCCTGACATCGATCTACTCGTCCTGGATGAGTTGAACAATGCATTAGCCATCTCCAAATTCCAGATTGAAGATGTCTTGCCACTGGATGACATTATCGAAACGATTCGTAATCGTCCCGCTCATATGCATGTAGTCATTACCGGTAGGGATGCCAAGCCAGAGCTGATGGAAATGGCGGATTTGGTTTCATCCATTGAGGCGACCAAGCATTATTATGACGAGGGCATCGGCGCTGTCAAAGGATTAGAGTTTTAGGGGGTGGTCGAAATGAAGGCACGATCCATTATGATTCAGGGGACGTCATCCGATGTAGGGAAAAGTTTGATTTGTACGGCATTTTGCCGGGTTTTTTCCAATAAAGGATTTCGTGTCGTCCCATTCAAATCACAAAACATGGCTTTGAATTCTTATGTAACCTTGGATGGCGGTGAAATCGGGCGGGCTCAAGGAGTGCAAGCAGAGGCAGCACGAATCACGGCAACCACTGATATGAATCCAATACTACTGAAACCGAAGCAGGATATGGTTTCGGAAGTCATTGTGCACGGAAAACATTTTCTTGATATGAATGCAAAAAGCTATCGAAATCAATTTGTCCAGGAAGCCATGCCTATCATTCGTAAATCAGTGGAGAAACTTCAAGATGAATATGATATCATCGTGCTCGAAGGAGCAGGAAGTCCTGCTGAAATTAACCTTAAGGACCGGGATATTGCAAATATGCGAATGGCAAAGCTTGCGGATGCTGCTGTCATTTTAGTTGCTGATATTGACCGTGGTGGAGTATTTGCATCCATCATTGGGACACTTGCCTTATTGGATCAAGATGAACGCGATTGTGTAAAGGGAATCATCATCAATAAATTCCGTGGCATGCGTGAATTATTGGACGACGGCATTGAATGGGTCGAAAAGGAAACCGGTATTCCGGTTCTCGGAGTGCTTCCCTATTTAGAAGTGAATATAGAAGCGGAAGATTCATTGGCACTCTCTTCCCTACGCTTTAAAAAACCTAAAACAGCTGAGTTTCCTATCGATGTAGCAGTCTTGAGATTTCCGCGGATCTCCAATTTTACCGATGTCGATCCTTTTTTTGATGAACCCGGAGTGGGTGTCCGGCTTGTAGGAAGTATCCATGAGTTAGGTAATCCTGACCTTCTTATTTTGCCGGGTACAAAAAACACGATGGAAGATTTAGAGTGGATCATGCGCATGGGATTGGATGGCCCCATTAAAAAACTACGTGAACAAGGAACAATTATTTTTGGTATATGCGGCGGGTTTCAAATGCTTGGAACTAAACTTTTCGATCCTGACGCAGTCGAAGGCAATGGAGAAAACGCAGTAGGACTTTCGCTTCTACCGGTGGAAACCGTCTTTCAAGCAGATAAGAAAACGGTACAAATGGAAGGTGTCCTTTCTGCTGGGGTAATGGAAGGTGAAATGAATCTGAACGGTTTCGAAATCCATTTAGGCAGAACGACTTTGGAATCAGAAGTAAGGCCTTTTCTTTTATTGAAGGATGGAAGAGAGGATGGAGCCATATCCACTGACAACAAGGTCATGGGCACATATCTTCATGGAATTTTCCATAATCGCTTGTTTACTAGATTACTAGTTAACCAAATTCGAAGGAACAAGGGGTTGGAGGAAGTGAAGGAAAACGTTCAAAGCGACTTAGAGCGTAGGGAAGAAGCGTATAATCTATTGGCTTCCCATTTGGAAGAAAACATTGATATGGAAACCATCTATCAATGGCTGCAGCTGGAAACCACGGAAAGTTGAAAAATGGTCACGGAAAAATCATTTTATCCTGTTGATCAAAGCCTTTTAACCACTGAAAACACATTGGGAAAAGGTTAAAATTCCTTTTATTTAGCCATATTAAGTGACAGACGTATATAAGATATGTTATGTTGTCTTCTCTACATACTTTAAAGAATATAAAAGGATGAGGTGTTCATATGAATAAAACAGAATTAGTGAGCAGTGTAGCAGCACAAGCTGAACTAACAAAAGAAGACGCAAAAAAAGTAGTGGATGCATTGTTTGAAACAATCACGACTACACTTGCTAAAGAAGAAAAGATCCAACTAGTTGGTTTTGGTACATTTGAAGTGCGCGACCGTGCAGCTCGTACAGGAAGAAACCCACAAACAGGTGAAGAAATACAAATTGCAGCCAGCAAAGTACCAGCTTTTAAAGCAGGTAAAGAATTAAAAGAAGCTGTAAAATAAAATATGTATGAAGAAAAACCCCGGAGATGAAATATCGCCGGGGTTTTTTGTAGTGACATTTTCGTTAGATGATTCCCACTTCCCCTAGTCTTTACTTATCAATAATTACAATTTAAAGTAGAATAAAGTGGAAAAGTTTAATAAAAAGTCTATTTTTTGTTAGGGTGGGGATAGTTATGTTAAGGCCATTAGGAGTTTCTTTGTAAGCAGCAATGGGGTGTAACACAAATGAAAAAAAATATAGTACTTATTAATAAGGTTTATCCGGTGGCTATGTTAGGCTAAATGAATAACAGGCTTTCAAACTAAACGAAAGAGGTGAAAGATATGTTAAGGAAAATAATGAAAAAAATCAAACAACTTTCCCAAGGCAGCAGTGAACGGAGACATGGTCATTATCGCCGAGGCAGCAGTAGCAGCAGCCGAGGGTATAAACGATCCCCTATGAGCGGAAGTGACCGCTATAAGAGAAAAGGGCGGGGCAGCAGCAGCTAATGCAATTTCTCTAATGCAGCTTGCAGATCCAATGAGATTTCACTGATATCTGAATAAGGTTCTTGGATGCTTAATAACCTTTTCAGTATATGTACGGTTTCTTTTTCTAACGAAAGCTCTTCTGTCCAAGGAAGAGCCTTTTTATTTTTGGCTGAGTACGTCGTATAAAGTATATATAAGAGTATTTCTCCCAAATCGTAAAAATCCTGCCGTTTCAGCTCCAAAATGGATTCTTTTGCGAAATCGGCTGAAACGTTCATTTTAGACAAACCAAAGTCTATCAAAATAGGCTCATGGTCTTTAAGTAAAATATTTGGAATGCGTAAATCTTGATGGTAGATGTCATGGTTGTGTAAAAAAGATACTAATCCGACCAGCTCATCAAGAAAAAATAGAGACTCTTTCTCATTGAATGTTATATGATTTAAGAAAATATGGTCTTCTAAATTATTCCCTTCAATGAAATTCATCACTAAATAAACATTCCCATCATGTGAAAATTTCTCGTGAAATGTGGGCATGTTTTTGTGATTTAACATACGTAATATGGAAATTTCATTTTCAAACTGTTTCAGCTCTTTTTTGCTGCGGCGCTTACTTTTCCGAAGTTGTTTGATCACTTTATTCTCATTCGTTTTCAAATCCGTGCAATGATAAACGATCCCGTAGCTTCCTGTTCCGATTACAGTAGTGATTTCGTAGCGGTTATGTAAAACCACTCCTTTTTTTAAAGGTATATCTACAAAAAATTGATAGATCTTTCTAAAGGTACGCCAAATGGAAACTTCCCTCACCACTTTCATTTATTCGAATCAAGCACACATATAACCATTATGATGAACTGAACATGGATAGTTTAACATTGATTTTTGATCATGCGGTAATGAAAGTCTTTTCTTCGAGGAGTTCTTTTATTAATGATTATTGTCAATGAAAAAAGCAAAAAAAAAATTCGTAATTTCATATTATGAAATTTGAGCAATTATTAAATTTTTAAGTTAACTATAATGAATTCATAATCAAAGAGTAGGAGGTGACAAGATGGATGGGCGCGAGTTGAGAAATTGCTTTGGTACATTCCCAACCGGAGTTACGATAGTGTGTTGGTTTGATGGGAAAGTTCAAAATGGTATTACGGTGAAGTCGTTTACCTTGGATCCCCCGCTTGCTTAAGTGTCAATTCATAAAAGCCTGAACTAGCGGAAATTTGCGGGCAGTAAACAGGAAACTCTTGGATGGAATGCAAACCATGGAAAGAGAATGATGTTGGTGATCATATATCGTTCATCGATGAGATCCAGGAATTATATCGCGAATATTTGGAAGCGCTTACTTTTTATCTAGGGAAAATGGGGGGATCAATATGGGCATTAAAACGGGCGAAGAATATATTAATAGGATTAAATCCAGAAAGCCGGAAGTCTGGCTTGGTGGAAAAGTGGTTGAGGATATTTATAATGAGCCAATTTTTAAACAGCCGATACAAGAAATTGCGAAGTTGTATGACATTCAACATGACCCGGAATATCAAGATGAAATCACCCACATTTGTAAAGAAACCGGAGAACGTGTTAACAATGCTTTCTTATTCCCTAAGACATCTGAAGATTTGCAAAAAAGAAGTAAACTATTTGAAGTGTATGCCAGAATGACATATGGACTTATGGGGAGAACGCCTGATTTTTTAAATGTCGTAGTCACTTCCATGGCACATAATTCCTGGTTTCTTGATAAATACAATAAAGACTGGTCTAAGAACATAAAGGATTATTATACCTATATTCGTGACAATGATTTATTCTTAACGCATGCAATCATTAATCCCCAAAATGATCGAAGCAAACAATCACATGAACAAAAAGAAACATATACCCATTTAGGGACCGTTGAGGAAAAAGAGGAAGGGATATTGGTCCGAGGTGCAAAGATGTTAGCCACCCTGGCGCCCATTACGGATGAGGTGATTATCTATTCTTTTCCTGGATTCACACCAGGAGATGAACGTCATGCGGTAGCATTTGCCCTGCCGATCGATACGCCTGGACTGCGCATAATTTGCCGGGAACCAATGCAGGACGGAACACGTTCGATGTTCGACCATCCACTGGCCTCCCGTTATGAGGAAATGGATGCCATGCTTGTATTTAATGATGTCCTGGTTCCCTGGGATCGTGTCTTTTTATACAACAATGTGGAGGCGGCAAACCGCTTGTATCCAATGACGGGAATTGCTGAACAGCCTGCTCACCAATCAGGAGTGCGTGGATATATAAAACTGGCATTTGCAGTTGAAGTCGCTTGTAAAGTGGCAGACTCTATCGGAGTCGATGGATTCCTGCATGTACAGCGTGATTTGGGTGAACTTGTTCAATCCGTCGAAGTCATCCGTTCATTGCTCCGGGTAGCGGAATATGAGTACACGATTAATGAATACGGTGAGGCCCGGCCAAATCCGGATGCATTGGAAACGATTAGGGGTTTCCTTCCGGAGATGTATCCCCGTGCCATAGAGGTTATCCAGACCATTGGAGCTGGAGGGCTGTTGATGTCACCGACAGGGGCCGACTTTGATAATCCGGAATTGCGCCGTGATATCGATAAATATTATGGAGGACGTAGCGGAGTTTCAGCAGAAGAGCGGGTAAGGGTGTTTAAACTTGCATGGGATTTATGCGGGGAAGCATTTGGTCAGCGCCTCCTTCAATACGAGCGTTATTACACGGGTGATCCAGTTCGGAAAAGGGCCATTTTTTATAATAAATATAAGAAAAACAAGAAGTTTACCATGGTCGATGAAGTGCTTAACAAATCGGTGAAAGTAGCCATCGATGCAGTTAACCAGTAATTTTAATAGTTGAATAGGGAGGGGGGGCGACATGATTTCGTCCGTTGAGAAGGTAATAAAGATACTTGATTTATTCACTAATGAAGAACCCTCACTTGGAAATAAGGAAATCGCTGAAAAATTGAATATGAGTCCAAGCTCAACTCATCATCTAGTGAAAACGATGTGTAAGGAAGGGATGCTGATTCAAGTCAAAGATCGAAAATACCGACTTGGATGGAAGTTACTTGAGTGGAGCAGTAAAGTCATGTATCAGCAGGATATTCATTATGAGGCAGGTCCGATCATAAGTAATCTTGTCCTGCAATTTAGAGGGAATTCTCACATTGGTATGTTTCACGAAGGCGAAGTCAGATTTGTGATGAAAATGTCGTCCCCTCATGCTGAGCACATAACCACATATATAGGAGCAAGAAAACCAGCTCATTGTACGAGCAGCGGAAAAGTATTACTTGCCTTTAACCCATCCTTTATTCAGCCTACGCTTGCAAAAGGGCTATTGAAGCACTCAACAAATACGATAACGTGCATTAACCAATTGAATGAAGAATTAATGGCCGTCCGCAAACAAGGATATGCGATTAGTGATGATGAAAATGATTTTGGGTTATATGGTGTTGCTGCCCCCATTAAATCCTACAATGGCCAAGTTATAGCTGCCCTTAACCTTGTCGGTGAGCGAAATTATATGATTGGGAAAGAAAAAACGAGAATTATTCAGTCGGTGATTCGTTCGGCACAAATGATATCAAAGCAAGTCGGTTATATGTCATTAATGTAAATTTTTTGACTATTACAAAAACTGAAACGGGAGGTAGTTTATTTATGAAAGGATATGCTCAATCTGCAAAATTACAGGCTAGGTCATTAAACGTAATGAAAGTTATTGAAGACAATAAAAATTTATTGAAACCGCCGGTTAATAATAAAGTGCTTTGGGAAGATTCCGAATTCATTGTCATGCTTCTTGGGGGGCCGAATTATCGGCGTGATTTTCATGTAGACCCTTCTGACGAGTTATTTTATCAGATAAAAGGTTCCTGCTATGTTGAATGCATCAATCAAAACGGCGAACGCGAAGTAGTTGAGGTGAAAGAAGGGGAAATGTTTATGCTGCCAGCTGATGTACCTCATTCCCCTCACCGTGTATCGGATACTTACGGCATTGTCATAGAGCGAAAGCGTGCGAAAGATGAGCTTGAAGATTTTGTTTGGTTCTGCGGGAATTGTAACCATGAGATGCACAAAGTTACGATCCAATTGACGAATATTGAGGTCCAGGTGAAAGAAGCCATTGAGGCTTTCAACAGAAACAAGGAACTTCGCACCTGTCATGAATGCGGTCATGTCATGTCAGAAAACGTTGAGACTTGGAAATGCGAGTAGATTTCCATACACATATTCTTCCATTGGACTTGCCGGACTTAACGGGTGAATTTGGTCAGGGCCGCTGGCCGGTGCTGCAGCGGAAATGTTCATGCGGGGCTGATATCATGGTAAGCGGAAAGCTGTTCAGGAAAGTGACTGACCAGGTATGGGACCCGGAAAAACGCATTCAGGATATGGATGCCGAAGGAGTCGATATGCAGGTGCTCTCGCCGGTGCCGGTGACATTTTCATACTGGGCGCCTATAGATCAGGCACTATACATGTCCAAGTTCCAGAATGATTTTATTGCCGAGACTGTGAACAGGCATCCAGACAGGTTCATCGGCCTTGGTACTGTACCGCTTCAGGATTTGAAAGTGGCAATTGGCGAAATGGAACGATGTAAATTTGAACTTGGTCTGGCGGGGATCGAGATCGGTACTAACGTAAACGGGGAAAATTTAGATTCCCCTGTTTTATTGGAATTCTTCCAGATGGCTGAAAAATGGAATGTCCCTCTGTTTATACACCCATGGGAGACTATGGCAAAAGACCGAACGGAACGGCATAACCTGATGTATACAATCGCAATGCCGAGTGAAACGGCATTGGCGGCAGCAAGCATTTTATGGAGTGGCGTAATGGAAAAGTTCCCGGATCTGAAACTCTGTTTTGCACATGGCGGGGGCTCATTTCCATATATTTTACCGCGGATTGATCAGGGATGGGAAGTATGGCCTGATTTAAGAAAAACATCCATGCCACCAAGCCATTATGCACAAAAGTTTTATTTCGATTCCCTGAACTATGATACCCGGAATATTCAGTATTTGATTGACCGTTTTGGATATAAGAAAGTGCTGATGGGTTCCGACTATCCATTTTTATTGAGAGAAAATCCTCCAGGTAAAGTGATTGATGACACTCTAAATCTTTCAGATGAAGTGAAAGCGAATCTACTAGGGGGAAATGCATTGAGGTTTTTAAATTTGGAATCGCGAGGGGAGAAGCATGGAAAAACAGATTAAAGCACCAGAACAAGTACTTGAGGAACTTGGAATCAAGCTTGAGCCGCCAAGGGAAGCGGTCGGTAACTATGTCAGCCACGTCAGGGTGGGAAATTTGATTTTCACATCCGGACAAGGTGTCGATGATTATCACGGCAAGCTTGGCATTGAGCTGACGGAAGAAGAAGGGTATCAGGCAGCGAGGCAGTCAATGATTAATCTTCTGCGGGTGCTGAAGGACGAGCTTGGAGAACTATCCAAAGTGAAGAGGGTAATCAAAATTCTAGGCATGGTTAATTCTGCAGAAAATTTCACAGGACAGCCCAAAGTATTGAATGGCGCATCAGACCTGCTTGTTGCCGTGTTTGGTGAGAGGGGTAGACATGCTCGGTCAGCAGTGGGAATGTCCCAGCTTCCAAATAACACAGCAATTGAAATTGAAATGATTGTGGAAATACAAGATTGAGGCACTTGACTGAGCCATTGTCTCAATAAAGGGAGAGGGATGTTCATGCAAGCAGCAAAAGATAGTATAAATACAGCTAAATCAATAGATTGCCGGCACTTTATTAATGGGGAATTCCTGAATCCAAATCGATCAAAAACCTTTGACAATATCAATCCCGCAACGGAAGAAAAACTTGGATGGGTTGCAGAAGGAGGAAAAGTGGAGGTGAATCTGGCTGTTTCAGCAGCAAGACATGCACTTAAGGGTCATTGGAAATCTTTTACCGATAATGAACGCTCCGCGGTTCTACGGAGAATCGGCGATCTCATTTTGGAAAAGAAAGAAGAACTGACAATGTTGGAAACCCTAGATACAGGGAAACCATACAGCCTTGCACTGGAAATGGACATCAAACGTGCAGCTCACAATTTCCACTTTTTTGCGGACTATATCACTACACTTGGTAATGAATCCTTCAATCAGAACAACATTGCCCTTCATTATTCGATTAGGCGACCAGTAGGTGTGGTAGGGATGATCAATCCTTGGAATTTACCTTTGCTATTGTTGACATGGAAATTGGCACCATGCCTGGCAGCTGGCAATACAGCGGTTATGAAACCAGCTGAACTGACACCGATGACAGCGACAAAGTTAATGGAAATATGTAAGGAAGCGGGAGTTCCCGATGGAGTTGTCAACCTTGTGCATGGATATGGTGTAAATTCAGCCGGAGCTGCTCTAAGCGAACATCCGGACGTCGATGCGATAACATTTACAGGGGAAACTAAAACGGGAACAGCGATTATGAAAGCTGCTGCACCTACATTGAAAAAAATCTCTTTTGAACTGGGCGGGAAAAATCCCAATATTGTGTTTGCAGACTCGAATCTTGATGAAGTTATCGAAACGACTTTGAAATCAAGCTTCATGAACCAAGGTGAAGTTTGTTTATGTGGATCACGTATCTATGTTCAGCAAGAATTGTATGACGAATTCCTTGAAAAAATGGTCGCGCGAACAGAAAAATTAAAAGTCGGGGATCCGTTTGATACCGAAACGGAAGTAGGAGCTGTAATAGGAAAAGAGCATTATCAAAAAGTGATGAGTTACATTGATCTGGCGAAAGAAGAAGGGGCGAAAATATTAACCGGAGGAAAAAGAGCCGAACAGTTTGAAAAAGGATTTTTCATTGAACCGACAATTATTGCCGGAGTTACTCGTGAATCCCGTTGCGTACGGGAAGAAATTTTTGGTCCTGTTGTAACGGTCATGCCTTTTGAAACGGAAGAAGAGGTACTAGAGCACGCTAATGACACTCATTACGGACTGGGGGCAACGATCTGGACCAATGATTTAAGGAGAGCGCATCGTGTTGCTTCTAAAATAGAAGCGGGCATTATCTGGGTGAATACCTGGTATTTGCGTGATTTGCGCACACCTTTTGGAGGCATGAAACAAAGTGGCATAGGTCGTGAAGGTGGAGCGCATAGCTTCGAATTTTACAGTGAATTGTCTAATGTCACGATTAAATTATAAGGACGGAGGAAAGCATCATGAACGCTAGTTTAACAGAATGGTCTGCTAGGTTTTTGAAAGCGGAAAAAACAGGAATCGGAATATTGGCCCCCACCAGTGAAATTCCAGATTTGGACGTGGAGGATGCCTACCAAATTCAGCTTGAAACGATTCGAAGGAAAATCCAGTCCGGTCTGGAAGTATCGGGAAAGAAAATAGGCTTGACTTCAAAGGCTATGCAGGAAGTTCTGGGAGTCAATGAACCAGATTACGGACATTTACTGGATGGGATGAAGGTGGAGAATGATGGCCGCATTTCCAGTTCACGATTGATTCAACCGAAAGTGGAGGCAGAAGTAGCTTTTATTTTAAAGAAGGATCTGCATGGTCCCAATATTACAGTTGATGATGTAATCGATGCCACGGATTATGTGGTTGCTTCGATCGAAGTGGTTGATAGCCGGGTGATGGACTGGAAGATTAAACTTCCGGACACTGTGGCGGATAATGCCTCATCCGGCTTATATATACTGGGAAATCGCAAAATTCAATTAAGTGATATCGACCTCCCTTCCGTCCAAATGAGCCTATATAAAAATGGGGATTTCATGAACCAAGGAACAGGTGAGGCAGTACTGGGAAATCCAGCAGCATGTGTAGCCTGGCTTGCCAATAAACTTCATGGGTTTAATGGTTCATTGAATGCTGGTGAAGTCATCTTATCCGGTGCACTATCCGCCGCAATCGAAGCGAAAGCTGGTGACCATTTTTCTGCTGACTTTGGAGAAAAGTTAGGGAAGGTATCGGTATATTTTAAGTGAGAAAGGAGCCCAACTGCCATGAAAAAACTAAAAGTAGGCATTATTGGATCAGGGAATATCGGGACGGACTTAATGATGAAAATTCATCGATCGGATGTTCTCGAAATGTCGGTAATGATTGGTATCGATAAGGATTCAGAGGGTTTGATAAGGGCTAGATCGCACGGACATCATATCATTGCAAATGGCCTGGATGGATTTTTGGAACATCCGGAGCTTGCAGACATTTTGTATGATGCCACATCCGCGAAGGCTCACGTGATGATTCACTATGAAGCCCTGAAAAAGCTGAATAAAAAGGTCATAGATTTGACACCGGCCGCGATCGGACCCTTTGTTGTTCCTTCTGTTAATTTACAGAAAAATCTGAATGAAATGGAAGTTAATATGATTACATGCGGCGGTCAGGCGACAATCCCAATTGTTCATGCGATCAGTCAAGTGTCCCAGGTCGAATATGCCGAAATAATCGCGACAATTTCAAGCAGGAGTGCCGGTCCCGGAACTCGGGCTAATATTGATGAGTTCACACAAACGACTGCAAGGGCCCTAGAGCAGGTGGGTGGAGCGAAAAAGGGAAAGGCTATCATTCTGCTAAATCCTGCCGAACCGCCACTCATTATGAGGGATACCATTCACTGTCTGCTTCAGTCAGATTCTTTTGATGAGAAAGCGGTAATAACATCCATTTATAAGATGGTGGAAAAAGTTTCTGAATATGTGCCTGGATACCGTCTGAAGACAGAGCCGATAATTGATGGGAGACAAATAACAGTATTTCTGGAAGTGAGAGGGTTGGGAGATTATCTTCCCGTTTATGCAGGTAATTTGGATATAATGACGGCTTCAGCTGTAAAAGTAGGGGAAGAAATGGCGAAAAACCATTTCAAAAGTTATGTTTGAAAAAGAAAATTGAAGTGGTAAAGGTGGGGTTCATTTGGATAGAGATGTATTAGTAACGGAAGTGGCTTTGCGGGATGGGAGTCATGTAGTGGCACATCAATATACGATCGAACAAGTAAAGAACCTGACAGGGAAACTTAGTGCTGCAGGTGTCCCTTATATTGAAGTGTCCCATGGAGATGGCCTAGGCGGATCATCCTTGCAATATGGTTTCTCAAAAGTGAATGATATTGAATTAGTTGAAGCGGCTGTTGAGGTGGCCGGCGAATCCGCTATTTCAGTGCTTTTAATTCCTGGTATAGGGACAATTGATCATTTAAGAGAAGCAGCTGATGTAGGCGCCAAAATGGCGCGCATCGCAACACATGTTACTGAAGCGGATGTATCAAAGCAACATCTGGAAGCTGCGAAACATCTCGGGATGGAAGCAATCGGGTTTTTAATGATGTCTCACATGGCATCACCAGAAAAACTTCTTGAGCAAGCCTACTTAATGGAATCCTATGGAGCCGATGCTGTATACGTTGTTGATTCAGCAGGATCTTTTTTGCCCCAAGATGTGAAGACGCGGATCAATTTATTAAAAACAAACCTGAATATCGATATCGGTTTTCATGCTCACAATAACTTATCGCTCGCTGTGGCAAATTCACTTGTAGCAATTGAAGAGGGGGCGAATCGAATTGATGGCAGCATCCGCTGTCTCGGTGCAGGAGCTGGTAATACCCAGACGGAAGTGCTTGTTGCCGTGCTGGATAGGCTGGGTATCCGTACTGATATTGACTTATATAAAATGCTTGATCTTTCGGAGGAGGTTGGAGATACAATCATGCCCAAGCCCCAGGAAATAACAGACTCGAGTTTAATCATGGGCTATAGTGGCGTTTACTCCAGCTTTTTATTGCATGCAAATAAAGCGTCGAAAAAGTATGGAGTGGACGCTCGGGATATTTTGATGGAGCTTGGTCGGCAAAAAGTCGTTGGCGGACAGGAAGATACGATTATTGAAGTAGCAAAGCAAATGGCATTGCAGAAAGAAGGGACTATGAGATGGAACTAGTTCAACTAGCAAAAAGGGTAGCCGAATCGCAAAAAAATGGCCGTGAAATGGATAAGCTTACATTATCCAATCCTGAACTCACAGTAAATCAAGCCTATGAAATTCAGAAGCTGAGCATAAATGAGACGATCACCGGTGATAACAAATTCATCGGGTGGAAGATGGGCTTGACGAGCAAAGCCAAACAACAGCAAGTAGGAGTGGAGGAAGCGATCTATGGCAGGTTGACATCTGCCATGGAACTAACTAAACCAGTCTTAAAAGTTGGGGAATTCATTCATCCGAGAGTGGAACCCGAATTTGCTTTTTTGTTTAAAGAAGAATTGAAAGGTGCAAATATAACGGCGAAAGATGTCTGGCCGGCTGTAGAATGTGTATTTCTTGCTTTAGAGGTTATTGACAGCCGTTATAAAAATTTTTCCTTTACACTTACAGATGTAGTAGCGGATAACGCATCTTCAGCCAAAATTCTGCTTAGCAATCAAGCTTATTCACCATATCACACGGACTGGGCTCAAGCAGAAGTTACGCTTTATCAAAATGGTGAAATACAAAAGAGGGGTCGTGGGGAAGCTGTACTCGATCATCCGATTCATTCCATTGTCGAACTTGTAAAAATGATTAGTCGTGAAGGACTTTCCATTCAGGCTGGAATGATTGTTTTAGTAGGTGGGATTACAGATGCCGTTTCCATACAGGCAAACGATGAAATTATAGCAGATTACGGTGAACTGGGGAAACTGACATTACAAGTGATATCGTGAAAAACTCGCAAAGAGGAGGGAAATAATTGCGTGAAGTTAATGCTTCGGAAGTGGTGGGGAATAGTAAATTTGGCCGTTTTCAATTAATGGTCTTTATGTGGTGTTTGTTCGCAATTACCTTCGATGGATTTGATATAGCCATGTACGGAGTAGGTTTACCTTTGATGATGGAGGAATGGAGCTTGACGCCAGTCGAAGCTGGCGGAATAGCAAGTTATTCATTGTTCGGAATGATGGTAGGAGCCCTCATATTTGCACCCCTGGCGGATAAAATAGGGAGAAAAAAAGTGCTTGCCATTAGCATATGTATATTCAGCATTTTTACATTACTTTCAAGTTTCGCCCCAAATCCTGCCTTTTTCTCGATCATGCGATTTATAGCAGCCTTGGGAATGGGAGGATTAATGCCAAACGTTATCTCCTTAATGGCGGAATACTCACCCAAAAAGTATAAGGTGCTCATTGTAACTACAATGTACTGTGGTTATTCAATTGGAAGCATTCTTGCTTCTTTAATTGGAATGTATGTGATGGAACAAATGAGTTGGAGGGTATTATATTGGATTGGGGCGCTTCCCTTACTGGCACTGCCATTCTTCATGAAGCAATTTCCTGAATCGCTTTCCTATTATGTTATTCGAAAACAAGGGGCAAAACTTGCCGGAATTTTGAATCGCATTGATCCAGAGGGCGACTATAAAGACTCGGACGACTATGAGTTTGCCAAGGTCCAAGAAAGGGCAAAAGGCTTTCCAGTCAAGAAACTCTTTGAAGATAAGCGTACTCTTAGTACATTTGCGTTTTGGGTAGCTGCCTTTAATTGTTTACTTATGGTATACGGACTCAATACATGGTTACCGAAAATCATGCAGCAGTCCGGATACGGCCTTACATCCAGTTTATCTTTCAATCTTATATCGGGGTTAGGGCAAATTGGCGGATCGATAATTGGAGGGTACTTAGTTGGGAAAATGGGTCATAGAAGAGTACTTGTATCCCTCTGTGCCATTGGTACGGTCTGCTTTGTAATATTAGGATTAACCTCAAATGCAGTGGCATTATATATTTTAATCGCTTTTGGAGGTGCCTGTACAGTGGGTACGATGAATTTGGCCAATACGTATATTTCCGAGTATTATCCACGTGAGATAAGGACCACCGGGATAGGGTGGGCCTTGGCGTTTGGTAGAATTGGAGCGATTGTTGCCCCTACATTAATAGGTTTATTGCTGGCTGCAAACTATTCGCCACAAAATGCATTTATGGCCTTCACAGTTCCGAGCATAATGGCGGCCTTAGCGTTACTGGTTGTGAAAGAGAAGTATGGCAGCTATGATAAAACACAGATTGAGGAAAATATAAAACTAAAAGCAACAACAAATGCATAAATTAATAGATAACGGAATTCACGAGTAAAACACGCAAACTCACGAGTAAATCAACGGAATTTACGAGTAAATAACGAAATAAACTTCTCAACCTTTTTTTATCAATCCAACCAGCATAGATCGCATGGTTAGAGGGGGATACAAGCTTGAAAGGCTATTAATCCTATAAAGTATTAATCTACATCAATGCTTGAAAACTTTTCTAATCCGTTTGACAATTGGATTTATCGTGTTAATATAAAGGCAAATGAATTATATATACAATTTGTACCACTAGGGGTGCTTTATTGGTAAAAGCTATTTTACCTGAGAAGCTGAGATTAAAGTATGACTTTAAGACCCTTAGAACCTGATCTGGTTTATACCAGCGTAGGGAAGTGGGGTCTGGAACAATACGTTTCTGTATTATTTCAAGTACAACCACTTTCTTTACGTCAAAGAAAGTGGTTTTTTATTTGTCAAAAAAGAGGAGGTATTTTCCCGTATCATTCATTGGAAAAATAAAAATTGGAGGTAATGAAGATGAAGTTTTCAGAGGAAATCCGCCAGGAAGTTGATCATATTTGGGAAGCAAGTTTTAACCATCCATTTGTTGCAGGAATAGGCGATGGCACATTGCCCATAGAGTGTTTTCGTTTTTATGTCAAGCAAGATGCCTATTACTTATCACATTTTGCCAGAGTTCAAGCTTTAGGAGCAGTCAAGGCTACAGATTTACATACAACAAGCAGGCTTGCCGGCCATGCACAAGGAACATATGAAGCGGAGTTGAAGCTTCATGAAAATTTTTCTGAGAGATTAGGGATCACAAAAGAAGAAAGGGAAAAGTTCAAACCTGCACCAACTGCTTATGCTTACACTTCCCATATGTATCGTGCGGCATATTCTGGTCATTTAGGGGATGTTATTTCAGCTATCTTGCCATGTTATTGGCTGTATTATGAAATCGGCGAAAAGCTGAAAGCGTGTAAACCGGAAGAGCCGATATATCAAGAATGGATAGCGGCTTACGGAGGAGAGTGGTTCCGCTCTTTGGTCGAAGAACAAATTGCAAGGCTTGATGAGATTGCTGAAAAAGTAACAGATGTAGATAGGGAAAGAATGAAGGAGCATTTTATTCTTAGCAGCCAATATGAATACTCATTTTGGGAAATGGCTTATCGTCTAGAGACATGGCCGGTGCATAAGGAAACATTAGAGGTATAAAGGAGATTGAAACAATGAAAAAAGGGTTGAAATTAACGGATATATTAGTCACGATCGTGATTGCCGTGGCATTTGGAATAGTCTATATCGTTTGGGGTTCACTTTATTATTCCGTTAAACCATTAGGATTACATGTAGATCAACTTATTTATGGGATGTGGTTTATAGCTGGACCCGTTGCCTTTTTAGTTTTGAGGAAACCGGGTGTGGCGCTACTGGCGGAGATTGCTGCAGCTTCCGGAGAATTCTTTCTAGGTTCACCATGGGGGCTAACCGTACTCTTATATGGAGTTGTACAAGGATTGTTCGCGGAACTAGTTTTCATGGCGTTCAAATATAAAAAGTTCAATATGTCGGTCGCTGTATTAGCGGCGATAGCATCCTGCCTGGGATCAGTCCTCATGGATTTTGCATATGGGGAAATAGGTGCGCTCTCTCTTTGGAATCTATCGTTATTCATGATTGCGAGGTTCATAGGCTCCATTTTCTTTGCCGGAGTGACTGCTTACTATCTAGTTAAAGTCCTGGAAGCAACAGGAGTAACTAATCTTGTACGTCCGGTTTCCAGTAAGGATTATGCAGAACTGGACCAAAAGTAGAGGTTGATGACCATGGAACGAATCGTTCATGTAGAAAAGTTAAGAATGAAATTTCCCGGAGATGAGTCCTTGCTATTCAAGGACCTATCCGTCTCGTTTGATAGGGGTGAAAAAGTTCTTTTGTTGGGACCATCAGGATGTGGTAAGTCCACACTTTTACAAGTGTTAAGTGGATTGATACCAAATTCCATCGAAGTCCCGATGAAAGCGGAAGAATTGAAGTGGCCTACTTCATGGGGATATGTTTTTCAAGACCCTGATAGTCAGTTTTGCATGCCATTTGCCGATGAGGAAATTGCTTTCGTCCTTGAGAATCTATCCGTTCCTAAGCAAGAAATGAAAGAGAGGATCCAACATCATCTCCGTCAAGTTGGATTGAACCTAAAGACTATTCATACAAGTATTGATACATTATCAGGCGGCATGAAACAGCGTCTGGCGATTGCTTCGGTATTGGCACTTGAACCAGAAGTGATATTTTTGGATGAACCAACCGCTATGCTTGATCCGGAAGGAACAAAAGAAATTTGGGACTTGTTGAAGGGAATTGGACGAGACAAGACCGTTATTATCGTGGAACATAAAATTGACCATGTTTTAGAATTCATTGATAGAATCGTGCTTTTTAATGATGACGGTCAAATCATAGCTGATGGTCCAAAAGATACCATCCTTTCCCTATATAAAAATGAAATGAAGGAACACGGAATTTGGTTCCCTGGTGTTTGGGATGAATATATACACGACAATAAACCGATTCGCGAACACCAATCCAGTGACGGTGTCCCCCTTATGCAAGTCCAAGGTTTTAGTGGTTTTCGGAAAAAAGAAGAGAAAATCAAAGTTGAAGAGCTGCAGGTCCATTCAGGTGAATGGATTGTAATCAGGGGAGAAAATGGTGCGGGGAAGAGTACTCTTTTGCACGCACTGATGCAGTTCATAAAAACGAATGGCACGTATGAATTGATGGGTACCCCTATTAAAAGGGTGAAAAATCTAACCGATCATATGACGTTTGTCTTTCAAAATCCTGAGTTTCAGTTCGTTGCAAATTCTGTATATGAAGAAATTGCTTATTCATTGCGAATTGACAAAAGAACGCAACAAGAAATAGGGGAGAGAGTCCACTCATTGCTCGAAGTGTTCCGCCTAGAGGCGCATCAAGATAAACATCCGTTTCAATTATCAATGGGTCAAAAGCGTCGCTTAAGCGTAGCTGCCTCAATCGTAATTGAAAAAAAAATCATTCTCTTGGATGAGCCCACCTTTGGTCAAGATTCGAAAAATACCTTTGCATTACTGGAATGGTTTGAGGAATACCGAAGGCGCGGAATAACAGTGATCATGGTAACTCATGATGATCATATTTCAAATAACTTTGCAACCAGGATCTGGACGGTAAAAGATGGGGACGTAATAAGTGATGAAAAGGTCAGCACCCAATCCGGATTTGTGGAGACCAAAGTTTTATCATTTTAAAAGGAGTGTCATGTAGGTGATTGTTTCAAGTGCAGAAACATGGCTCCATAAGGTCAATCCAAGCCTTAAACTTGTCGCATTGATTGTATTATGCATTGTGGCGTTATTCATTCATGATCTGAATTATATGATGAATGTGACGCTTGGAGTTTTACTCTTATTTTTGTGTTTTACCGGGCATTCGATTAAACACATTTTGCTTTTGTCCATCCCGTTTTGTTTCATTTTTATATCCACTTCTCTAACAATGATTTTATTCGGTAAAGGTGAGACACTTTGGTTTGAGTGGGGTCTTATATCGATTACGGAAGAAAGTTTCATGAGGGGATTACTGGTAGGCTTTCGAGCCTTGCTTTTTGCGGCACTAGGTTTAACTTTTTCCTTGACGACGAGACCCGTGAACTTGTTTTATTCGTTAATGCAGCAAGTTAAGCTTAAACCGAAATATGCTTATAGTTTCATGGCGGCATTAAGGCTCATCCCCATCATGATGGAGGAGTTCCAAACGATACGAAACGCGATGAAGGTACGTGGTTTTGAAAAGGGAAAAGGGATTAGATCGGTATATTTTAAAATGAAAGCCTATTCCATCCCGTTGTTATCCGGAAGCATTAGGCGGGCTCACCGAATCGCGGTTGCGATGGAGGCGAAGCGATTTTCAGACACTCGGGATCGAACATACTATTATGAATTTGGGTTTTCAAAAAAAGACCATGGATTCATTCTGTATTTTATCATCCTGCTGTTGGCTGGGTTTTATCTATCGATTCAATTCCCATTACTGCCTATATGAATGTATGAGATTGTAACTTTACTAGTTAAGGGGTTCTTAGTATGAATGGACAGGAATTGCATATTATTTCAACTGGGAAACAGCCAATTGAAAAGTTCGTGGAGATTGCTTCACGCATTCAGGAATATGTTGATTTCTTCTATTTAAGGGAAAAGCATATGAGTGCATCAGAACTCTATCGAGCAGTAACCCTATTACATGACAAGAAGATCCCATTATCTAAAATCATCATTAATGACCGAGTGGATGTAGCTTGGGCACAGAAAGTATTTGGCGTGCAATTGGCTTTTCATAGTTTAGATGCCGGAGTCGTAAAAGGATCATTTCCAGAGATGAGTGTCGGCTGTTCGATCCATTCCATGGATGAAGCGAAAGCGGCCTTCCGTAATGGAGCCAATTACGCGATTTATGGACATGTTTTTGAAACGGACTCGAAACGCGGCCTTCCTCCCAAGGGAGTGGAGGAGCTTCATGCAATCACAAGAAATGTTAATCTTCCGATTATTGCAATAGGCGGAATAACACCTTCCAATTGTCATGTCGTGCGGGATGCGGGTGCACAAGGAATCGCGGTCATGTCAGGTGTGCTTGAAGCTGAACATCCGGTTATAGCTGTTAAACAATATTTGAAGTCTTTAGGAAAGGAGACATAAGATGAATTCCATATATGATTCAATCATTGTTGGAGGAGGAGTAATTGGTGGATCCATTGCTTTTCAATTAGCCAAACGAGGTAAAAAGGTCCTTTTATTGGAAAAAGATAGACTTGCCAGTAAAGCATCCAGTGCTGCAGCCGGGATGTTAGGAGCTCAATCCGAGTTGGAAGCTGATAACCCCCTTTTTACATTGGCAAGCAAAAGCAGGGGGATGTTTCCAGCCCTTGCAGAAGAATTGAAAGACATAAGCGGAATAGACATCGAATTAGTGAATAAAGGTATGTTTAAAGTGGCCTTAACGAATGATCAGGTAGCCGAGATGAAGAACATGATCAAAATCCAGCAAAACGCCGGACTTGAGGCGGAATGGTTATCGACTGCCGATATAAGGAAATCGGAACCGCTTCTTTCGGATGAGATTAAGGGTGCCATGTATATCCCGAAGGATGGACAAGTCTCAGCAACAAGTCTGTCGCTCGCTTTTAGTAAATCTGCAGCTGCCCTTGGTGTTGATATAAGGGAATTTGTCCATGTCTCTGATTTTCGTACGGAAAACGGCTCTGTAAAAGGAGTAGTCACTAATATAGGCGAATTCTCTAGTGAAAATGTAATTGTAGCAAGTGGGGCGTGGAGTGCTTTCCTCCTTGAAAAATCAGGGATAAACCTCGATACCTACCCGGTAAAGGGAGAGTGCTTTTCCGTCCTGACTGATCGTCCATTGCTAGAAAAAACGATCTTTTCACATGGCTGCTATCTTGTACCCAAAGTTGGCGGGAGAATCATTGTCGGGGCAACGGTTAAAGCGAACACATTCGATCAAAAGGTAAGTATGGAAGGGATTTCGACGTTAATAGAAAAGGCAACGCGATTGCTTCCGGCAATAAAAGGAACCGAATGGGAAAAAACATGGGCAGGCATACGCCCTCAAACAGGTGATGGCCTGCCGTACTTTGGTGAACATCCAGCATGCAAAGGGCTTTTCATTGCAACGGGTCACTACAGGAATGGTATCCTTCTTTCTCCAATTACAGGCGTGCTTATAGCGGACCTTGTGGAAAGAAAGACAAATCCTGAATGGTCCGCTTTTCGATTGAATCGTTCGATACAGACCATTTTTTCTTAATGGAGGTGATTGAATTGGAATTGATTATTAACGGGGAAAAAATACGCATTCCTGAAGATGAGTCAACTGTTGCAGAACTTTTGCAACACTTTAATTTACATCATAAAGTAGTGATCGTTGAATTGAATGATGAAATACTGGCAAAAGAAAATCAAAGTGAAACACGTTTGTCAAATGGTGACAAGGTAGAGATTGTACATTTTGTAGGAGGCGGATGATATGTTAAAGATTGGTTCTTATGAATTTTCTTCAAGATTATTATTAGGTACTGGAAAATATCCGAATTTCGATGTTCAAAAGCAATCGGTGGAAGTTTCAGAGACGGAAATATTAACTTTTGCAGTCCGGAGAATGAATATCTTTGAAGCCACTCAACCTAATTTCTTAGAAAAGCTTGATTTGAAAAAATATACACTCCTTCCCAATACAGCAGGAGCTAAAACGGCTAAAGAAGCAGTGCGCATAGCCCAGCTTGCAAAGGCCTCTGGTTTATGTGACATGATTAAGGTAGAAGTCATTGGTTGTCAAAAAACACTACTGCCTGATCCAATTGAAACCTTGAAAGCCGCTGAAGAATTAGTGAAACTTGGATTCATCGTATTACCCTATACTTCGGATGACGTGTTGCTTGCAAAACGGCTTGAAGAAGTGGGTTGCCATGCAATCATGCCTGGTGCTTCACCAATTGGCTCTGGTCAAGGCATTATAAACCCACTGAACTTACGATTCATCATGGAACAATCCGATGTTCCAGTAATTGTTGATGCGGGGATAGGAACACCCTCAGATGCGGCAATCGCCATGGAATTAGGGGCAGATGGTGTTCTGCTTAATACTGCAGTATCCGGTGCAAAAGATCCAATCAAGATGGCGAAAGCAATGAAACTTGCCATTGAGGCAGGTCGCTTGGGTTATGAAGCCGGCAGAATAGAAAAAAATGAGTATGCCATTGCAAGCAGTCCAGTTGAAGGAATGAGCATTGGATGAATGAGCGTTATTCACGTCAAGCTCTTTTTGTCCCAATAGGGGTAGAAGGGCAATCGAAAATTCGCCAAAAACATGTTTTGGTGATTGGAGCGGGTGCTCTCGGTACGGGAAGCGCGGAAAGCCTTGTACGTGCAGGAATTGGGAAACTGACCATTGTTGACAGAGATTATGTTGAGTGGAGCAATCTTCAAAGACAACAGCTTTATTGTGAAGAGGATGCTGAAAAAAGAATACCAAAAGCAGTGGCTGCCAAGAATCGTTTAAATGCGTTAAATTCAGATGTTATCGTAAAATCGCTTGTGTCTGATGTCTCGGTTGATGAACTGGAGCGACTCGTTTGTGGCGTGGATTTAATAGTGGACGCAACTGATAATTTCGATACGAGGATGCTTATTAACGATAGTGCACAAAAATTTAAAATACCATGGATTTACGGGGCCTGTGTAGGGAGTTATGGGATAAGTTTCACGGTGATCCCTGGGGTGACCCCATGTTTGAATTGCTTGCTGGAAACGGTTCCAATGGGAGGGATGACTTGTGATACGGCGGGAATCATTAGCCCTGCCGTACAAACCGTCGTTGCCCATCAAATGACAGAAGCTTTAAAAATTCTTGTCGACGATTATGCATCTCTAAGAAACAAAATCGTTTCATTCGATCTTTGGAAAAACGAACATTCATCCATAAATGTAGCGAAATTAAAAAATGACTGTTGTTTGTCATGTGGGAAGAATCCAACCTATCCCCACCTATCTTATTCGAATCGAACAAAAACAGCCGTTTTATGCGGAAGGGACTCTGTCCAGATTCGGCCGTCGATGAAGCACGATAGAGATTTTGAGGAACTCGAAAAAAATCTGCTGGCTCAAGGTGGTAAAATCGAAAGAAATCCTTATTTACTTTCATTTACAATCGGAACCCATCGGTTGGTCGTTTTTAAAGACGGACGAGCCTTGATACATGGAACAAAAGATATTGCAGAGGCCAAAACGTTATATCACCGCTATTTTGGCTGAATAACTTTGATAACGGGAATGGCTATCACTAAATATTCACGATAAACGGTTTTGGGTAAGTGAAAGAGTCGCTCAAAAAAACGGGCATATAATAGGAAGTTTTTTGCTATCCGCGTTTTGTTTTTGCGTAAATATTAATAATAGAAGAAAAGCGGTGTCTGCCTTTTTAAAGGGCGGCACCGCTTCGTTATGGAACGCATATATAAAAGCTTACATTACATATCGTGACTGCTGTTATGTTTCTGACGGGAGTGCTGTCTATTTTTCACCTTATGTGAACCGCTTAGCGGGGCAGGTTGTCCTGGGTTATTTCCTTTAGGTGCATTTTTTCGAATATCTTTACCATCATTTTTGTTCATGTGTTGATCCCTCCTACTACTTAAGATAATCAGTCCGCGAAATTTTATTCACATACATATATTTGAAAACCTCGTACATCCTATGGATGGATACTAATTAAGGAGCTGAACACTAATGCAGGATAAACAAGATAAGCGAAGGACATTCCAAGAAGCCCAGCAAAGTTACCAACAAGTAAATGATGTATATTCATCCTTAGAAAAGACCACACCGAACTACGGCACAGAATTGAAACATGTGAAGCAAGAAGTGAACGAGGCCTATCAGCAAATACAATCTGCTTTAGTCACTGCTTCCGAGCATCAGCGAGAACAATTGAAACAATTCGAACAGGATATACAAGCTATCGTCAATGAAGTCAATTCAGAGGACTATTGAGTGACTGATTCTGTTCAGAACCATCCTCGTTTATTCGTGAGTTTATGCACTTTACTCATAAGTTTACGCGTTTTACTTGAGAATGGAATAGGCTTTTTGAGAAATGCAGAGTATCTGCATTTTCAAAAAGCCTTTCCTGTTTAAAGCCTAGAGATGAGGAAGATCATTGGTTTTTCTTTCTTTTTTTATTATTTTGCCTTTGCATTTCGGATAATGGCGGTTCATTTCCCAATTCATCATTGTATCCCGCTCCATTACCTTGCGCTTTTGCCGCATTCATGCCTGGTATTACATGATTAGCCTTTTGTTTTGTCATTTCGACACCTCCATCCATAGAATGCGATAATGCTGAATGATTATGTATGTATGAGTAATAAGTTTTACTGGAATAATTTATCAGGTCAAAAATGGGAGGATTTTCAATAAATGGCCTATCAGCAAGGCTTTCTAAAAGCACTTTAATATGTGAGGGAATTTTTTCTATAAGAGAAACTTATCAAAAACAATAACTTTCTTGATATTTACTTATACTCAATTCTATATTAGTATTAAGTTGAAGGAAGAGTTAGGGTGGGAGAAGATAGAGAAAATTCGACAAACTAACTTTTTTACTTATATTTATTGTAAACATGGTTTCAGTGAACCAGGTTTTACTTTTATGTGCAGAATACGTTCTGACAGTTTAATAGGGGGTAATATTCATGACGAAAAATGACGTATACCAAGCGCGTAAATCCTTTGAAATTGAAGGGAAACGCTACAACTACTACAGCCTAGAAGCTATTGAAAAAGCAGGGGACGGCCAAGTATCTCGCCTTCCATATTCCATTAAAGTGTTACTTGAAGCGGTACTTCGCCAAGTAGACGGAAGAGTAATCACAAAAGAACATGTTGCGAACCTTGCTAAATGGGGAACAAGCGAGCAACAAGATATAGATGTTCCTTTCAAGCCATCTCGTGTTATCCTACAAGATTTCACTGGTGTTCCAGTTGTTGTTGATTTAGCTTCTCTACGTAATGCATTCGCTGCACTTGGTGGAGATCCTGACAAAATCAACCCGGAAATTCCAGTTGACCTTGTAATTGACCACTCTGTACAAGTTGATAAAGCAGGTACAATCGATTCCCTTGATGCCAATATGGATCTTGAATTCGAACGTAATGCAGAGCGTTACCAGTTCCTAAGCTGGGCTCAAAAATCATTCAATAACTACCGTGCGGTTCCACCAGCAACTGGTATCGTTCACCAAGTTAACCTTGAGTACCTTGCGAACGTAGTGCATGCAGTTGAAACTCCAAGCGGAGATTTTGAAGTATTCCCTGACTCTGTATTCGGTACAGATTCTCATACTACAATGATCAACGGTATTGGTGTTCTTGGTTGGGGCGTCGGCGGTATCGAAGCAGAAGCAGGCATGCTTGGACAGCCTTCATACTTCCCGGTACCTAAAGTAGTCGGTGTAAAACTGACTGGTCAACTTCCTAAAGGAACAACAGCTACTGACCTTGCATTGAAAGTGACTCAAGTTCTTCGTGCACACGGCGTAGTTGGTAAATTTGTTGAGTTCTACGGTCCTGGAGTAGGATACCTTCCACTTGCTGACCGTGCAACAATCGCTAACATGGCTCCTGAATACGGTGCTACAGTTGGTTTCTTCCCTGTTGATGCAGAAGCGATCGATTACATGCGCTTAACAGGCCGTGATGAAAAACAAATTAAAGTGGTTGAATCTTACTGCAAAGAAAATGGATTGTTCTACTCTCCTGAAAACGAAGATCCAGCATACAATGATGTTGTGGAAATCGACCTTTCAGCAATTGAACCAAACCTTTCAGGCCCTAAACGCCCGCAAGATTTGATTCCACTTTCTCAAATGAAACAATCTTTCCATGATGCTATCAATGCACCTATGGGTAACCAAGGTTTCGGCATGGACAACTCTGAATTGGATAAAGAAGTAACTGTTAAATTTGCCGATGGTAAAGAAACGGTAATGAAAACAGGTGCGATCGCAATTGCTGCAATCACAAGCTGTACAAATACTTCTAACCCATACGTAATGCTTGGGGCAGGTCTTATTGCTAAGAAAGCAGTTGAAAAAGGCTTGACTGTTCCGGATTATGTAAAAACATCATTAGCACCAGGTTCTAAAGTTGTTACTGGTTACCTTCGTGATGCAGGTCTTCAAACATACCTTGATCAATTAGGATTCAACGTAGTTGGTTACGGCTGTACAACATGTATCGGTAACTCAGGTCCATTAGCGGACGAAATCGAAGCGGCAGTTGCTGAAGCAGATCTTCTAGTAACTTCAGTACTTTCGGGTAACCGTAACTTCGAAGGTCGTATTCATCCATTAGTGAAAGCAAACTACCTTGCTTCTCCAACTTTGGTTGTAGCATATGCACTTGCTGGTACTGTGGACTTCGATCTTAACAATGATTCACTTGGTAAAGATAAAGACGGCAACGATGTGTATCTTGCTGATATCTGGCCATCACAAGAAGAAGTTAACGCTGCTGTTAAAGCAACGGTAACACCGGAATTATTCCGTAAAGAATACGAAACGGTATTCAACGATAACAAACGTTGGAATGAAATCCAAACAAGCAACGAAGCGATTTACGCTTTCGATTCTAAATCAACATACATTCAAAATCCTCCATTCTTTGAAGGATTATCACCAGAACCAGGTTCCGTTAACCCACTTTCTGGCTTGCGCGTAGTAGGTAAATTCGGTGACTCAGTAACAACTGACCACATTTCTCCTGCAGGTGCAATCGGTAAAGATACACCAGCTGGTATCTACCTTCGTGAAAACGGAGTGAAACCACGTGACTTTAACTCTTACGGTTCTCGTCGTGGTAACCATGAAGCAATGATGCGCGGAACATTCGCTAACATTCGTATCCGTAACCAAGTTGCTCCAGGTACAGAAGGTGGTTACACTACTTACTGGCCAACTGGCGACGTAATGGCTATCTATGATGCTTGTATGAAATACAAAGCTGATGGAACAGGTCTTGCTGTAATTGCTGGTAAAGACTACGGTATGGGAAGCTCTCGTGACTGGGCTGCAAAAGGTACTAACCTTCTTGGCATCAAAACAGTTATCGCTGAAAGCTTCGAACGTATTCACCGTTCTAACCTTGCGTTAATGGGTGTTCTTCCTCTTCAATTCAAAGAAGGCGAAAACGCTGAAACACTAGGATTAACTGGTAAAGAAGCGATTGCTGTTAAAGTCGACGAAACAGTTAAACCACGTGATATCGTAACAGTTACAGCTACTGATGAAGCTGGAAACGTAAAAGAATTTGATGTACTTGTTCGTTTCGACTCTGAAATCGAAATCGACTACTACCGTCATGGCGGTATCCTTCAAATGGTATTACGTAATAAATTAAAAGGCTAATTCAGCTTTTTTACAGCGGTAAACCTACAAGTTAGGTTTACCGCTTTTTTTTGTGTGTCAAGTTTTTGAAACAGAGGAATAACATGATATGATTATAGGATAAGCACTTTTCCGGATATCCTTTTATTGTTAAGATGGAGTAGGAAGTTGTTCTATTTCTGGAAACGGGCAAATATTTTGGTTGTAATGGGACTAGGGGGACGAGTATGGTTAAAAAAATTATTGCTTCGGTTGTCTTACTGTCACTGATTACGGTAGCGATCGTGCAGGCGATGGGTAATGAACCGACCAAAAATGAGGAAAAAGATTCTTTGGGAGGATTGAATATTGGCGCTAAAGCGCCGAATTTCTCCCTAGAGACTTTGGATGGTAAACAGGTTGAATTATCGGATTATAAAGGAAAAAAGGTAATGCTGAACTTCTGGGCTACGTGGTGTCCGCCATGTAAAAAGGAAATGCCGGATATGCAGAAATATTCGCAGCAGGCAGGTGATGATGTGGTCATTCTTGCTGTCAATATTGACCCGGAAAACGATGTCCGAGCATTTGCAGAGGAAAATGGGATAACTTTTACCATTCCTTTGGACAGTCAAAGTGCAAAAAATCCAGTGAATGAGCTTTATAAGATTCTTAGCATTCCGACTACATACTTCATCGACAAAGAAGGCATCATCAGGCATAAGGTAATTTCGGCCATGCAACTAAAAGATATGGAGCGAAATATCAATAGCATGCAGTAGCGGAACCTTTTAACGGTTCCGTTTTCTCATGGAACTAAAATATGTTAACAAAATTGTCAAAAGTTAATGAAAAGATTTAAAAAAATTCGAAATTTTTGGTTAATATACACGAAAAAGGGTTAAAGTATAGAGGGCATAGTAATAGAAAATTATCGGTTTGAAAAAACTGATAATTATGACAATTTATGAAATGGAAACCATATAGTCATAATTTTACGTTAATTTGGCCATGCTGAATAATAAACTAAAAATAAGTAGGTGAAAATCATGAAAAAAAGAAAAAGAACATTTGAAGAATTAATTAAAGAAAATAAAAAGGAATTACTGATGGACCTTAAACAAATGGAAAGACTTGAGGAACGTATTGAAAAAAGGCATATGCAAAAGGCTGAATAACATTTGCCAAGGCTTTCGTTCGAAAATATGAGCCTGTACTTTGAAGGTCCTCTTCAATGTGCTGGCTCTTTTTCTTGGCCTTTTCAAAAACTGGCATTCATGAAATGCCTCCTTTTTATCCATGATAAGAGAAGGAGGCGATAAAATGAGTAATCCAAAAAAAGATTCCAAACACTTTAGACCGAGCCATCTGGGAACACAACCAAGAGCAGCCGGTGGGAATAATGGCAAGCAAATGCAGGACAAATCAGGCAAACATGCTCAGGTAATTCAAACTAAAGGCGAGTAAGGATAGCCTGAATAACGATTTGTAATAATATTATTATGTAAACTAAAATTAACTTGAGGTGGAAATAATGGGCACAGATAAACACAATCAGGATAATCGTTTGGATAATGTTGAAAAAATACAGGATGCGATTCAAAATACTGAAGAGAACATAACCGAAGCAAATGAAACGTTATCATTCTCTTCTGGGGAGGGGAAAATGGCAATAGAGGCAAAAAATGAGCGAAGAAGAAAGAGCATTGATGGCATGAAGGAAGAAATGCAAGATGAGCAAGAAGCACGGGAAAGCGGTTATAATAACGATAATATTTAAGTGGATAGGTAGGGGAGAAAGAAGATCGAAATCTTTCTTCCCTTTCCATTTTCCTGTCAAAACAGCATAAATGAATGTTGAACTGCTGTTATGGTAAAATGTTTATATTGCTTTAGAAATGAAAGTGGGGAAAGAAAATGTTCATAGCTGAAAACGAAATTGAAGTGCGGTATGCCGAGACGGACCAAATGGGTGTCGTTTACCATGCAAATTATTTTATATGGATGGAACTAGGCAGAACAAAATTGATTAATGATTTAGGGTTTTATTATGCAGATATGGAAGCGGATGGAATCCTTTCGCCTGTCATGGATATTCAGGCTACGTATAAAACACCTGTCCGATATGGTGATAAGGTAAAGGTAAAGACCTGGATCGAATTGTATGACGGCTTACGGGTCATTTATGGTTATGAAATCGTTAATGGGAAAAGTGAAGTGGCGGCCACTGGTCATTCCTCACACGTTTGTGTTAAAAAGGACAGCTTCCGCCCAATATCCATCAAACGAATGTTTCCAGATTGGCATGAGGCCTATGAGAAAAATAAAAAACAGGATGAAATGGTTTAATTACAATAATTGAGGTGATTTTATAAATGGCTTTTGGCATTAAACGGGCAGATGTAGTGGCCTGGAAGCAGCAAATCGATCAAGGTCAAATTGCCTTTTTAACTCATTATTGGCTGGATGACCGATTTCCTGGTTGCAAGACGGTCACAAAAGTGGGGTGCAAAGATTTAGATCGTTTATCGGAGTGGGGTAAGAAATACGGTCTGAAAAAAGAGTGGATTCATCACAGGAAGGATGGCTACTCGCATTATGACCTATTAGGTGATAAGCAAAAGGAAATTCTTAAAGCGGAAAATATTAATGAATTGCTGCTCGATTAATTAGAAAAAATGCAACAGCAGCTTACAGGAAGCTGCTGCATGGTCATGCACTTTTTTCATAATGAAATTCAGGTTCAGTCAGATTTTCGTTAAAGGTAATATGTAAATCATGACCATCAAAGTACCAGATATCTTTTTCTTCTACATAGAAATTAATTTTATTTATTGTTAATACGGCTGCTGCATTTTCAGGTTCTTCTTGCATGATACCCAATGAAAATCCGCTTTGGACGGTACTATATCCACCATATCTTACATAAAAGCGCAAATGTGAGCCTTCTTGTAGCTCCAACTCATCAATATACCACTTAGCTGCTTGATCGGAAATGGTCAGTTTCATATTAATTCTCCTTCCTAAAGGTTCGTTATTTAAGTATAAAGTAATAATGAAGTAGATGCGAATATTGTGCGTTTCAGAAAGGAAACACCATGGAAATTATATATAATATATGTTTCATTACTCGAACAAGATCCACCGAAGATGAAGTGTTGATGCTATTTCGCAAAAAAGAACCGAATAGGCATAAATGGAATGGGATAGGTGGGAAAATAGAACAAGGTGAAACTATCCGTGAATCGATGGAACGCGAAATTCTTGAAGAAACTGGATTAAGGGTGAAGAGGCTGACCTTTCGAGGGTTAGTGACATGGAACCAAACGGGCGGAATGTATGTCTACCGAGCTGAAGATACTGGGGGGAGACTTAGTGCCTGTGATGAAGGAAAGCTTGCGTGGAAGCCATATCAATGGGTAATGGAGGCGGATGAAGTCGTGTCCAACATAAAGTATTACCTAAGGGATATATTATTGGATGACCCACCACTGGAGTTTGCTTGTATCTATGAAAATGATCAATTAATATCCGTCAAAAAGAAGCATTTGCCTCATGTTGCTAGAAAGTTGACGTTGAACCATTTAAAACCGCCCATGCGCGGTTTTTCTTTCGGTGATTATATTCACGATATCCTTCTGTAGTCGTTATAGAATACTTCAAGGATTCACCAGCCGGGCAAAGGTAAACGTGATTAGAAGAGTTGGAAATCCCGAACCTGTTGCCGCAGATGCAGCTTATATAACACCCAATAGTACGAGATACTTATTTGAAAATGAGATTACACCTGCCTTGCCATATACACAAACAGGCACAAGAAGGATTTTTTCGTAAACATGAATATGTTTACGATGAATTCTATGAATGTTATTGAACGTGAAATCAATGGCGGCCTCTATTTAACGAATCAAATACGTTCGATGGCAAAAGTGGATCTAAAGTATACATATAAAGTTGAACTCACTGAATAGAAACAAGTTTAGTGAGCATCCGTAATACCTCAAGTAGACTGTAGTCAATGGCAATTGGAGTTCTATTCAACTGTTAAAACAAAGTGGATTGGAGCGAATGTCTGCGTTCCATCAACGTTTAAATTGTAAAAACCATAAAAAAAATATAGGCAAACTTGATGAATATCAAGTTTGCCTACAGTCTGATAGCTGCAGATTCCTGTAGCTATTTTGTATTTTCTTTTTCTTTTGCTTCAGCCTCTGCAAGCTTTCTCAGCAAGATGGGTGTAGGCATATGCATGATTTGCTCCAAGGGTAAGTTAAGGGACTTGGATAACTTTAATGCGGTTTCCGGTGAGATTTGTAATGGCTTCATGGATATTTCTCCTATTAGTAGATTATTAACTAGTTCCAGTTTATCCTGTGCACTTCTATTATTCAATCCTTACATGGCCATTTCTTCATTAAACAAGTAACCTTTACCAAACCTTTGATGGAAAGTCGTAGATGAATGCAGGAATCACCTAGTTCATTTAACCTTGACAATGAGTTGGCTGGAGAGCAGAATAAAGTAAAAAGGTGTAGTCTTAACGAACTATTTTTTGGTTTTTATTACGAAAATTTCATTGGATTTTTGATAAAACTGGTATAAAGGTTGGTGTTGATTTGATAGGATTTCTTAAGGTTCACCTAATCTCAATCTATAAGAACAGGAGGTAGTAGGAAATGGGCTTTTTCATAAAAGCGAAGCCGGAAAAAGCAATCTGGCTTCAAAAAGCAAAAGACATGGATGGTATATTGAATGTAAGCAGTGTACAAGTGAGACTTCAGGTAAATATCATTGATTTAAACGAATTCGATTTAAAATTGATTCATGCTTTTAGAGCGGCAATCGAACCTCAGGTTGAAAGAGTTGTGGATGCCTTTTATCAAACGATTCTACAGGTTCCTGATTTGAAAAGGATAATAACGCAGCACAGCACAGTGGAAAAATTGAGGAAAACGCTAATTTCTCATATGCTATCACTATTCAATGGTGTGATTGACGATGAATTTGTTCAATTACGAACGAAGGTGGCGAAGACTCATTATCGAATTGGCTTACAGCCCCGCTGGTATTCATCCGGTTTTCAAAATGTAGAGAATTTATTGCTGAAGATTGTCTATGAACAAACAAAGAATGAAGAAGAGCAACGGGCACTAATAACAGCGATAGGAAAAATACTCAATCTCGAACAGCAATTAGTACTTGAAGCCTATGAAGCGGAAAATTTAAAAGCAAGGGAAAATCATTATAATGAAATAAAAGAGGAAGTGAAAAAGAAAATCTCGCTGATTAGTGAAGAAGTACTATTATTAAGTAAAGAAACGGATGCATCCGTTAAACAGCTGATAGAAAACGGGTATTATGTCAAAGAGCAAATTGCAACGCGGGCTGAACAAACACTTCATTCAAGAACGATAGCTGAAGAGGGGCAGAATCGCATGCAGACCTTGACGGAAAAGATACAAAACCTTGTTATATTCATGAAAAATGTTGATGAAAATATCATTTTGTTAAACCAATCTTTCCTAAGCATTACCGAGTTTGTAAAGCTTGTTCAGGGGATAGCCGACCAGACAAATTTACTATCATTGAACTCAGCCATCGAGGCAGCACGTGCTGGTGAACATGGTAAAGGATTTGCGGTTGTTGCGAATGAAGTCAGGAAGCTTGCTGAACAGACTAAAAATTCAATCACTGAGATAGATGCAATCGTTCATACTTCCGGTGAATTTATGAGAGAAGTGGTTGATTCCATACACAAGGTCAAGGGAGTCGTTCAAGCGGGTGAAGAAGAATCGGATTTAACCGAAAAGTCCTTCAATGAAATTATAGGAGTGATCGAAGGAAATATAACGGATTCAAAAGAGATGGAAATGACAATACAGGGATTAGTATCCGTCATCCAAGATATAGGGAACTCTACTGAAAAGGTGTCAGGACATGCCGGCATCCTGAACAACACGGCAAATGAATTATAGAATATAAATAAGCCCGTGCGGACGGGCTTATTTATATTTGGATATGCGTCAAAACTTCCTCTTAAAACCATTTGACTTTTGGTTCAGTTTTATCGATAATCCGTTTGATGTTCGCCCGATGCCGGTAAAAAATGAAAATTGTCAATATAGCCATTACAATAATAAGGGGAAAATCCTTAGTATGAAATACTAAACTGTATATAAGAGCAAGAAGACAAGCAATCATGGAAGAAAGCGAGACATATTTGGATATGTATAAGGTAATGAAGAATATGATAACGGCAATCACAAAAAATAATGGTTCATAAGCAAGAATGACACCAGCAGAAGTTGCCACCGCTTTTCCGCCCCGAAAGTTTGCGAAAATGGGAAACATATGCCCGATGACTGCAAAAACGCCGGCTAGCAATAAATTCATTTCCACGCCTAGCAATACAGGAAGAAAAGTAGCTAAAGTCCCTTTAAGTATATCCATGATCGTAACGGTAAGCCCTGCCTTGACACCTAGTGTCCGGAAGGTATTTGTCCCGCCCAGATTTTTACTGCCATGCTCCCGGATGTCGATCTTGTAAAAGGTTTTTCCGATAATTAAACCGGAAGGAATCGATCCAATCAAGTAGGCAGACAGTATAGTGATAAATGTAAGCATTCTATGACCCTTTCTTTAAAGAAAAATCTTCTTATTTTATCACGTTTAAGAGGCTGATTGTTCCCTTTTTCAAAAATAGACGTGAAATAGTCAAAAACAGCCTTAAAATACCTGATAAGTTTCTCTTATTGTAACATTTTCGTGACAAAATGGTATGGCTGTCCGAAAAAAAATCCACTAAAAAAATGAATTTCCCTTGATGAACATGCATCTTTTGATATACGTTTAAGTTCTCTGAAGGATAAAGGGTTTATGTTTTCTTATTTTCGTTAATATAAATGGAGGATACCCATTTGTATAAATTGATACAAAACATGGTAGTCTGTATAAAATATAAAGATAATTGAGTGAGACATACCTTTAAAAATACTTTCTCTTTGTTATATAATTGTTTTTCTTTATTATGGTAATAATCAGCTTTTCTCTGTAAAATATCTTTGTTAAGGTATACTCTTTATGCAATTATTACATTTTATTATAAAGGGGATTGATAAGTATGATAGAAAATCCAAGCAGGGAAGAAATGGGTCAGATGTTGAAAAAATCGAAGCGCATTGCTGTTGTCGGTTTATCAAATAATCCTGAGCGTACTTCTTATATGGTATCGAAGGCGATGCAGGATAGCGGGTATGAAATCATCCCGGTAAACCCTGCTGTATCTGAAGTATTGGGAGTTAAGGCAGTGAAAGCCCTGAAAGATATTGAAGGGCATATCGATATCGTCAATGTTTTTCGCCGTTCAGAGTTTCTACCGGAGATTGCTAAAGAATTTGCAGAAATCGATGCTGATATTTTTTGGGCGCAGCTGGGTGTAGAAAATGAGGAAGCCTATAATTTTTTGAAAGAAAAAGGTTATACTGTCATCATGGATCGATGTATAAAAGTCGAACACGCCCTTACTAAGTAATATAAAAAGAGCGGAAATTCCGCTCTTTTTTAAAAGTTTGCCGATGTCTCAGCTGGAGAAAATCAATTAGGCCCAGCTATAGCGGGCTATTAGCGGGCGGGCATAGCCAAGCAAATTTGAGATTAATTTGATTAAAATAGTAAAAGTATATTTGCCAAATGAAAATTTACCGCTACAATTAGTATGGTAGCTATGATACGTTTTCAACAAAGGTGACAGGCACTAAAGGTGCTAACGCTAATAAAAGGGACGAAAAAAATAGAACACTTGTTCTTTGTTCGTTAAAGTATTATACTTTTTATATGATAGTAACGTATGAATTAATTTGTTAAAGCTAGTGAGTCATTTCATTGCAGTATGATTTGGCCCGGAAATTGTGTTTAGTTAGGAAAGGGGAATTTCTGTGGCAAAGAAAGTAAAAACAATCGAGTACAATGATGATGCAATTCAGGTACTGGAAGGACTCGAAGCGGTCAGAAAACGTCCCGGTATGTATATCGGCAGTACTGATGCACGCGGACTTCATCATTTAGTGTACGAGATTGTCGATAACTCCGTAGATGAGGCTTTGGCTGGTTATGGAGACCAAATTAGTGTGAAAATACATAAAGATAACAGTGTAAGTGTGTCAGATAAAGGGCGCGGAATGCCTATTGGCATGCATAAATTGGGTAAACCGACGCCTGAAGTCATTTTGACGATTCTTCATGCAGGGGGTAAATTTGGACAAGGCGGATATAAAACGAGCGGAGGCCTTCATGGAGTCGGTGCTTCGGTCGTTAACGCGTTGTCTGAATGGCTTGTCGTGACTATCAAAAGGGACGGGTTCATATACGAACAACGGTTTTTCAATGGCGGAAAGCCAGAAACGACTCTTGAGAAAATCGGTAAAACCAATCAAGCTGGTACGAAAATCCACTTTAAGCCCGATCCAAAAATATTTTCGGTGACGACTTATAATTATGATATCCTATGTGAGCGTCTTCGCGAATCAGCTTTTCTTTTAAAAGGCATGAAGATAGAATTGACGGATGAGCGTAACGACCATAATGAAATTTTTTACTATGAAAATGGAATTGAAGCGTTTGTTGATTATTTAAATGAAGAAAAAGAGACCCTTCATCGTGTAGTCAGCTTAGAAGGGGAACAAAATGGGATAGAAGTCGAACTCGCCTTTCAATTCAATGATGGTTATTCAGAAAATATTTTAAGCTTTGTAAATAACGTTCGTACAAAAGACGGCGGCACCCATGAGATTGGCTTAAAGACGGCCATGACACGGGCATTTAATGATTATGCAAGAAAAATGGGTCTATTGAAGGAAAAAGATAAAAACCTCGAAGGTACCGATATACGTGAAGGCTTGTCTTCAATAATTTCTATACGTATCCCTGAAGAACTTCTTCAATTCGAAGGACAAACCAAGAGCAAACTTGGAACTAGCGAAGCCCGTTCTGCAGTCGATTCCATTGTGTCAGAGCACTTAGCCTACTTTTTTGAAGAAGATCCAACCACGAGCACCCTTTTGGTTAAAAAATCGATTAAAGCGTTCCAGGCCCGAGAAGCAGCGCGCAAAGCACGTGAAGATGCAAGAAGCGGGAAGAAACGGAAAAAATCCGATGCCATCCTTTCTGGAAAATTAACGCCGGCTCAATCGAAAAATCCTGAGCGGAATGAATTGTATCTTGTCGAAGGGGACTCGGCTGGAGGATCCGCAAAGCAAGGGCGCGATCGCCGTTTCCAAGCAGTGCTGCCATTACGGGGTAAAGTTATCAATACGGAAAAAGCGAAACTAGCGGATATTTTTAAAAATGAAGAGATCAATACGATCATTCATGCTATCGGTGCAGGGGTCGGGGCGGAGTTCAATACGCCGGATACCAACTATGATAAGGTGATCATCATGACTGATGCCGATACAGATGGGGCCCACATCCAAGTGCTTCTGCTCACTTTCTTTTATCGCTATATGAAACCGTTGATTGAGTCAGGAAAGGTTTACATCGCCTTGCCACCTTTATATAAAGTGAGTAAAGGGACAGGAAAGAAGGAAGTCATTGAATATGCTTGGAGTGATGAGGAACTTCAAGGAGCGATAGACAAGGTGGGGAAAGGCTATATGATTCAGCGCTATAAAGGGCTGGGTGAGATGAATGCCGATCAATTATGGGATACCACCATGAATCCGGAAACCAGGACCTTGATACGTGTGAAGATCGATGATGGTGCCCGTGCAGAAAGACGTGTGACGACCTTAATGGGTGACAAGGTTGAACCGCGCCGTAAATGGATTGAAGCCAATGTCGCTTTTGGTCTCGAAGAAGAATCGAATATTTTAGATAATGAAAATATGTCGATTGAAGAGGAGGTCAATAACGATGGTATTTGAAGAAACGTTTAGAGATTTGCCGCTAGAAGACGTTATTGGAGATCGCTTCGGGCGTTATAGTAAATATATTATCCAGGATCGGGCACTGCCAGATGCTAGGGACGGATTAAAACCTGTTCAACGCAGGATATTGTATGCGATGCATGTAGAAGGAAATACGCAGGAAAAAGGATTTAGGAAATCTGCCAAAACGGTCGGTAATGTAATTGGTAACTATCACCCTCATGGAGATTCATCTGTCTATGAGGCAATGGTGCGGATGAGCCAAGACTGGAAGCTGCGGAACGTCATGGTTCAAATGCATGGTAACAATGGTAGTATTGATGGTGATCCGCCTGCTGCGATGCGGTATACAGAAGCGAGGCTTTCATCGATTGCCTCCGAGATGTTACGTGATATTGAAAAAAGGACGGTTGATTTTGTACCGAACTTTGATGATACTTCGGAAGAACCCATAGTATTGCCAGCGATGTTTCCTAACTTGCTTGTAAACGGCTCCACAGGGATTTCTGCCGGCTATGCAACCGAAATCCCGCCGCATCAACTAGGTGAAGTCATTGATGCTGCCATTATGCGAATCGATAAACCTGAAGCGACAGTCGCTGATTTAATGACGGTCATTAAGGGACCGGATTTTCCTACAGGGGGTATCATTCAAGGGATTGAAGGCATTCGCAAAGCCTATGAAACAGGTAAAGGGAAAATAATCATTCGCGGATTGGCGGAGGTGGAAACGATTCGTGGCGGCAAACAGCAGATCGTCATCACCGAAATCCCATATGAAGTCAATAAAGCGAACCTTGTTAAGAAAATGGATGAGTTCCGTCTTGACCGAAAAGTCGAGGGAATCGCTGAAGTAAGGGATGAAACGGACCGTACCGGCCTGCGAATTGTCATCGAACTGAAAAAAGAAGCGGATGCCAATGGCGTCCTGCATTATCTATATAAAAATTCCGATCTGCAAATTGCTTACAATTTTAATATGATCGCGATATATAAAAAACGGCCAACATTGATGAGCCTGCCTAAAATGCTCGATGCGTATATCGAACACCGCAAAGAGGTAATTGTGAACCGTTCCCGTTATGAATTGCAAAAAGCACATGACAGGGCACATATCGTCGATGGTTTAGTGAAGGCCTTGTCCATTTTGGATGAAGTCATTGCCGTCATCCGTGCGTCTAAAGACAAACGGAATGCCAAAGATAACCTCATTGCTAAATTCGCTTTTACAGAAGCGCAAGCTGAAGCCATTGTTTCCTTACAGTTATATAGACTGACAAATACGGATATCACAGCACTTGAGGCAGAGGCAGCGGAATTGAAAAATAAAATTGAGGAATTGACCAAGATCCTTGGCAGTGAAAAGGTGCTTCTTCAAGTAATAAAAAAAGAACTTCGTTTCATTAAAAAGGGCTTTGATGATGGACGGCGTTCCAAAATCGAAAAAGAAATTGAAGAAATCAAAATCAATCTTGAAGTTTTGATTGCGAGTGAAGACGTGATGGTGACAGTGACGAAGGAAGGTTATGTCAAACGGACATCATTACGGTCATATGCAGCATCAGGCGGGCTCGATTTTGGCATGAAGGATTCCGATCGACTGCTCCAGCGACTGGAAATGAATACAACGGATGTTCTGTTGCTGTTCACATCAAAAGGGAATTACCTCTATTGCCCAGTTCATCAGCTTCCTGATATTCGCTGGAAGGAAACCGGCCAGCATATCGCGAACATCATTCCAATTGACAGGGAAGAACAAATCATAAAAGCGATTCCTATTAAAGACTTCACCCTGCCGCAATTCCTCGTGTTCATCACGAAAAACGGTATGGTGAAAAAGACTGAAATAGCTTCTTATAAAGCCCAGCGACATTCAAAACCGTTAGTTGGTGTCAATTTGAAAGGTGATGATGAACTGGTCGATGTTCATCATACAGATGGACAGGCGGATTTATTCCTTGTCACCCATTACGGCTATAGTTTATGGTTTGATGAAGAAGAGGTAAGTGTTGTCGGTGTCCGGGCAGCAGGTGTCAAGGGGATTAATTTGAAAGAAGACGACTATGTTATTGGCGGAAAGTTTTTAGCCAAAGATAGTAAAGAATCTATTCTTATCGTTACCCAGCGCGGTGCCATCAAGAAAATGAAATTAACCGAGTTTGAAAAAACGAGCCGGGCAAAACGCGGTGTCGTGGTCTTAAGGGAATTGAAATCGAATCCTCATCGGGTCATTGGATTTGATACCGTTAACAAAACCGACAGTCTGTTCATCCTTTCGGAAAAGGGAACCATTGAAACCATCCATGCCGCTTCATTAAAAAATCATGATCGATACACGAATGGATCGTTTGTTTTTGATGAAACCGTTAGTGGAAAAGCGAAAGAATTGTGGAAAATATCATTTGAAGATGAGTCTGCCTTAGAGCAGTGAATCATATTTTAAACGGGATGCTGATCATGATCAGCATCCCGTTTCATTTTTCCAAATGAACAGTTATTTCGTTTAAGAAACCAATCCCCAAATATGCCCCTCTTAAGTCAAAAATGACTTATTGAGTCATTTTTAAATCCTGATAATACAAACCTATTAATCGTAATGTGACAACAAATAATTCAATTTTGAATTTTCATGTTAATAGAATCTACTTAACTTAACGGTTTGTTTTTGGCACACTCCTTGCATATTGATAGTATGACTTCTTTATTTTTATGAATGAAGAAAGGGGAGGACAAATGGATAGACCTTGGAAGAAGCATATCCCGTCCGGAAATCCAATGGAGATTAATATTCCTGACATGTCTTTGACAGACCTATTTTACCGCTCAGTCGAACAATATTCGGATAAAATAGCGGTTACGTTCATGGAGCAAAGGTATACATATTCAGAGTTAGGGCGGTTAGTGAAAAGATGTGCCCGCGTTCTTGCTGATGAAGGGATTGAAAAGGGAGATCGGGTGGCCCTTATGCTTCCTAATTGTCCGCAATATCCAATCAGTTTTTTCGGAACACTTTTAAATGGTGCTATTGTTGTCCAAATCAATCCTATGTACAAGGCAAACGAACTGATACATGTCCTGAAAGACTCAGGTGCAAGGTACATCATTGTGCTTGATGACTTATTGCCAATAGTTGAAGCCATTATAGCCCAAACGGATGTTGAAAAGATGTTGAGCGTATCGCTGGAAAAAGGTAAATGTGAAATGACAAAAAAGCTGCTTTCAGTAAATGAGGCAGATTTCTCTGTACCAATCGAACCTGCTAGAGATGTCGCTGTCCTTCAATATACAGGAGGAACGACAGGGCGTTCAAAAGGAGCGATGCTAACCCATCGAAACAACGTGGCCAATACGCTGCAAAGTGCGGCTACTTCAAGAATCAATACGCAAAAGGGGAAGGAAAGGGTACTTGCTGTTTCTCCATTATTTCATGTTTATGGCATGACTTCAGGAATGAACCTGACGTTTTATAATGGCGGAGAATTAATAATTGTATCTCGGTTTGATGTGGCGGAGATCGTCGATATTATTAAAAAACGTAAACCGACTATTTTTCCTGGCGTACCAACTATGTATATTGCGTTATTACAATATTATCAGTCACATCCATTTGAACTGGATTCATTGAAATCGTGCGTTTCGGGTTCATCGCCATTGCCCCTGAATGTCTTGTCAAGGTTTAACGAAGTGAGTGGATCAAAGATTGCTGAGGGCTATGGCCTATCCGAGGCATCACCAGTGACACACCGTAATCCGGTTAGTGGGCTGCAAAAACCCGGAAGCATCGGGATTCCTATACAAAATACTGATGCCGCCATTATTGACAGCATTACTGGTGAGCCATCCCTCTTGGTCAATACTCCAGGCGAATTGGTCATCAAGGGTCCACAGGTGATGAAAGGTTACTGGGGTATGCCCGAAGAGACGCAGAAAACGATTCAAAACGGATGGCTGTATACCGGTGACATCGCCAAGATGGATGAAGATGGCTTCTTTTACATTGTGGGACGCAAGAAAGAAATGATCATCGCAGGCGGTTTTAATATTTATCCAATTGAAATTGAAGATGTTCTATACAGCCATCCTAAGGTACTGGAAGCTGCCGTGTTTGGTGTTCCCGATCAATATCGGGGTGAAACAGTACATGCAGCGGTTGTTCTAAAGCCAAATGAATGGATAGCTGAAAAAGAATTGAAGGAATATTGCCGAAAACAGCTAGCTGCCTTTAAAGTACCTAAAATAATCACATTTCAAAACGAACTGCCCAAGACTGCAGTCGGTAAAATCTTAAAACGAAAGCTACAAGAAAAATATATCACTTATTCGGACAAAATATGAAAACGCTAACAATCAAATCGTATAAAGGGGAATGCAAATGGACTTTCGCTTAGATGAAGACATCCTGCTTTTAAAAGAAAATATACGCCAGTTTATCGAAGAGCAAATCGATCCATTTTCCATGCAGATAGAGGATGAAGACCATATTCCAGAATCCATCATAAATTTATCGAAGGATATCGGGTTATTCGGACTTAGTATCCCGGAAAAGTATGGTGGACTCGGCATCGGTATGGTAGGGAAATGTGCTTTGTATGAGGAAATCGGCAAAACACATAATGGATATACCACTCTGATCGGTGCCCATACAGGTATTGGGACGGTTGGGATCGTCGAAATGGGCAATGAAATGCAAAAGGAAAAATACTTGCCAGATATGGCAAGCGGTAATAAAATTGGCGCTTTTGCTTTAACTGAGCCAGCAGCTGGATCCCATGCGACGAATCTCAAAATGACGGCAGTCAAAAGCGGCGATAAGTATATCCTGAATGGGACTAAGCATTATATAACGAATGCAGATGTAGCAGATATTTTTACAGTTATGGCCGTAACAGACAAAGATAAAGGCGCAAAAGGAATCACCTCATTCATAGTAGAAAAGGATTTTCCGGGTTTTAGAGTGGGTAGCTTTGAAAGGAAGATGGGACTTCGAGGTTCACATTCGGCCGAATTGGTTTTTGAAGATTGCGAGGTTCCGGCTGAAAATGTACTGGGGGACGTTGGGCAAGGGTATGTAAATGCCTTGAAAATCCTTGCAAATGGCCGAGCAGGTCTTGCTGCAAGAAATTTGGGGTCCTGTCAATACCTGCTAGATCTATCGACTAAATATGCTACTGAGCGTGAGCAATTTGATGTTCCGATCATTGATCATCAAGCTGTATCACATATGATTGCAGAGATGGCCATGGAGATAGAGGCACTCCGCTCATTCACATACCGAGTCGCTTGGATGGTCGATCAAAAAGAAAAAATCATTAAAGAAGCGGCAATGCTGAAATTGTACGGTTCAGAAGTTTATAATCGTGTCGCTGATAAGGCCGTTCAAATTCATGGCGGACTGGGATACATGAAGGATTATCCAGTTGAACGTTTCTACCGGGACGCCCGAATCACTAGAATATATGAAGGTACATCCGAAATCCAGAAAAATATCATTACTGGACAATTGAAGAGAAAATATCAAAACTAGTCTAATTGGAAAGTGGAGGGGTTATAATGGATTTAAGACTATCGGATGAACAAAAAATGGTGCAAAAAACAATACGCAAGTTCGTTGAAAACGAATTGATACCCTTGGAAAATGAAGTACTTCGAAATGAAATGGCAGGAAAACCTAGTTTACCAGAGGGGACATTAAAAGAATTACAGGAAAAAGCAAAAAAGGCGGGTTTTTGGGGCATCAATACACCGGAAGAATTTGGCGGGGCAGACTTAGGCCAGCTTATGATGGCCATTGTCTTGATGGAAGTATCAAAAACGTTTGTACCTTTCAGTTTTGGCGGTTCAGCGGATAATATTCTATATTATGGAAATGAGGAACAGAAAAAGAAGTATCTGATTCCAACCATTAACGGGGAGAAAAAGTCATGTTTTGCGATGACGGAGCCGGGGGCAGGTTCCGATACACGTAATATTAAAATGACAGCCGTAAAGGAAGGTAACGAATGGGTGCTTAATGGAGAAAAAACGTTCATTACGGGTGGTAATGATGCCGATTTCGTCATGGTCATCGCCGTTACCGACAAGGAACGTCATCAGGCAACAGGCACGGAAGGGGTAACCTGTTTCATTGTAGACCGTGACATGGGTTGGAGATCCGAGTATATCAACACAATGGGAGAATGGGGACCTGCCGGTTTAGTTTTCGATAATGTAAGGGTACCTGAAGAGAACATATTAGGAGAGATAGATGGTGGTTATAAACTAGGTTTGGAATGGATTGGATTTGCAAGATGGATCGTGGGCGCGCGCGCTGTCGGTTCTGCAGAAAGATTGCTTCAAATGGCTATAGACTATGCGAAAGAACGAGTTACATTCGGTAAGCCGATTGCTGAGCGTCAGGCTATTCAATGGCAAATTGCTGATTCGGCTGTAGAGATCGAAGCGGCGAGGTGGCTTGTGTTGAATGCGGCATACACCCTTGATAATGGAGAAGATAATCGCCATTTAGCTTCGATGGCCAAACTGTATGGAGCGAATATGGGGAATCGTGTCGTTGATCGCGTATTGCAGATACACGGTGGCATGGGTTATACGAAAGAACTTCCTATCGAGCGTTGGTACCGTGAGGCAAGGCTTTGGAGGATCTATGATGGAACAGATGAAATACAGCGGATGATCATTTCCAGAAATTTAATTAAGGGACATGTTAAATTAGGACAATTCTTATAATAGATTAGGAGGAAATGAGTATGACAGGGAGATTTTCAGGTAAAACCGCATTAGTTACAGGTGGAAGCAGAGGGATTGGCAGGGCGATTGTCGAGTTATTTGCAAGTGAAGGCGCAAAGGTGGCCATTATCGATATTAATGAAGAGGTCTTGACATCAACAGGAAATGAATTAAGGGATAAGGGGTATGCCATTTTCACAAAGGTGGCCAATGTGGTGGAATCCGAAGAAGTCGAAGCGTCCATAAAGGAAATAGCTGACACATTCGGTTCTCTTGATATTTTGGTGAATAATGCAGGGGTCATCAGAGATAATCTACTTTTTAAAATGACCGATGCAGATTGGCAAACGGTGATGGATGTACATTTAAAAGGTACCTTCAATGCAGTACGTGCCGCCCAGAAGCATATGGTTGCAAATAAATATGGAAGGATCATCAATATATCTTCCACCTCAGCCCTCGGGAACCGCGGACAGGCTAATTATTCAGCCGCAAAAGCTGGGCTTCAGGGGTTAACAAAAACGCTTGCGATCGAACTCGGTAAATTTGGGATAACAGCGAATTCGGTTGCACCTGGCTTTATCGAAACCGAAATGACGAAAGAAACAGCCAGACGGGTGGGAGTGGGTTTTGAGCAATTCATCCAGGATAGGGCGAACAGTATTCCTGTTGCTAGAAGCGGTTTGCCAAGTGATATTGCTCATGCTGTTGCATTCTTTGCCGATGAAGCATCCTCATTCATTAGTGGGCAGGTTCTATATGTTGCGGGCGGTCCAAAAAATTAAAGGAAAGGCGGGATTTTATGTTCAACGAAAGTATTGGAAAACGATCCAAACCTGTTATAAATATAGTTGAACGGGGTGCCGTTAAAAAATTTGCATTATCAATTGGTGATCCCCACCCGATTTTCATCGATGAAGAAATAGGAAGGCAATCAAGATATGGAACGAATATTGCACCGCCTACTTTCCCCAGGGTCTTTGATTTTGGAACAATTGAAAGCTTGAACCTTCCGAGCAAAGGGTTGATCCATGGCGAGCAGATTTACCGCTACAACAGGCCGCTTAAGGTTGGGGAAGAAATCACCTGTTACACGGAAGTGAAGGATTACTATGAGAAAAAAGGAAAACAAGGGGAAATGGGATTTCTCGCCTTTAAAAATTATGGCACCGATGCAAAAGGGGAAATTGTTTTTACAGCTGAACAGCTTGTCATTATCAATGAAACGATCAGAAGGATGGTGATGAGTAAGTGACGACATTAACCGAACTGCATATTGGTGACTCGTTACACTCTATTGTGCTGGATCCTGTATCTCGGTTGGATCTCATTAAGTATGCTGGTGCATCTGGGGATTTCAATCCGATTCATACGATTGATGAGGAAGCGGAAAATGCAGGTCTTCCCGGAATCATTGCACATGGTATGTGGACGATGGGAAACCTTGCAAAGCTTTTCAGTAATCTTTATGAAATCGGATTTATCGAAGAATACAAGATTCGTTTCAAAGGTATGGTTTTATTGAATGATGTGATAACCCTTCAAGCGGATTTAATAGAAAAAAAAGAAGATAGGTATTTTTTCAAAGTTGCAGCCACTAATCAGTCAGGGAAGGAAGCGATCAGTGGAGAGGTTATTTTTAAGGTCTTCTGAAGGAAAGTAGTGATGAAATTAATTTCATCACTACTTTTTTTAGGAGTAAAATTCGACAATTTTAAAGGAGATTCGTAATTTTTCCAGAATTGTACTTAAAAAGAATTCTTTTTGCGGCGGTGAACTAGTAATGAATCAAGTAAAACAGGATTCTCGGATTAATTTGCTCAAAGGAATGACCTTTCCTGCACTAGTCGTGGATTCTCAAGACCGGATCAAGGATTGGGGCAGGTACTTCCATCCAATGGTGAATCACAATGGAACTGCAGCATTAACCGAACTATTTGATGAGTGGCAATTTCTCGATAATAAAAGACTTGCAGCTGCAAGACTGCGTGACAAACGGTATTTATTTTTATTAATGAAACAAATCGATAATGACAATATTCTTTATATAGGCAGGGAAACACAGTTTTTGGATGATTTATTGAGTGATGCTCATGATTCGGAAAAACTGAATCGCGCTCTCGATGCCATTATCGAAAATTCCTATGATGGGATATATATCACCGATCAACAAGGGATTACTCTGTATACGAATTCAGCAATTGAACGGATCACTGGCATTCCAAAGGAGTATTATATAGGTAAGTCGGTGGACCAACTAATTAAACGTGGCATCTTGAATGCCTCGGTGACGCATAAGGTAGTAAAGCTGAGAAGAACGGTATCTGTCGTACAGGATAATTTTGCTGGAAAAGAAACATTGATAACCGGTAGTCCCGTTTTTAATGAAAAAGGGGAAATAGAACAAGTCGTTACGAATATAAGGGATTTATCTGATTTAAATGAACTGATGCATGAGTTGACGAAAGTGAATGAATTGAATAATCAATACAAGCAGGAAATTGAAAAACTGCGGAAGATAACAAGTAAGGATGGAGTCGTCTTTGTCAGTGATAAAATGAAATCGATTTATGAGATTGCTGAAAGAATTTCGGATATTGATGCGACTGTACTCATTCTAGGAGAAACGGGCGTTGGAAAAGATGTGCTTGCACGAAATATTTATAATCGGAGCATCCGATCTAAAAAAGGAGATTTCATTAAAATCAATTGTGGGGCCATTCCGGCGGATTTATTGGAATCCGAGCTCTTTGGATACGAAGGAGGAGCTTTTACCGGCGCCAATCAAAAAGGTAAACCAGGGATGTTTGAGCTGGCAGAGAGTGGGATCTTATTCTTGGATGAAGTTGGTGAGCTTCCCCTGCAACTGCAAGTAAAGCTACTTCGGGCCCTTCAGGAAAGGGAGATTCAAAGAATCGGAGGAACGAAACCAAAGAAAATCGATGTACGCATAATAGCAGCCACAAACCGCAATTTATCGGAAATGGTCAAATCCGGTGATTTTCGTGAAGACCTCTTTTATAGGCTGAATGTCATTCCTATTACAATTCCTCCACTAAGGGAAAGAAGAGAAGATATCTTAGCATTGACTGACTTATTTTTAAGGAAAGCAAACGAACAATATAAATTTTCAAAAGAAATTGATTCGAGACTGAAAGAATACTTTTTTCAACATGATTGGCCAGGAAATGTCCGTGAATTGATTAATATTGTGGAAAGGCTCGTCGTGCTAACGGATAATCAATTATTATCGATCAACGATCTGCCCGAAGAATATCGACCGGATAAGCTGAATCAGTCGAACTATCATTCACCCCTAACTCTAAAAGAAGCGGTGGAAAAAGCAGAAAAGGAAATCTTGACGAAAGCAGCGGAAACCTACCAAACTACATATGAAATCGCAGAAGCCCTTGATTCGAGCCAGGCAACAATTGTAAGGAAACTTAAAAAATATCGCTTAAAGGTCAGTGAAAAGAATAGGTGAGTATAAACTGCACCTTCCCTTGTTGAACAACATCTAACAAAGGGAGGTGCAGTTTTTTTGACTAAATATGCTATAGACGTAAAAATTCCGATTTATTCACGGGAGGGGCAAGAGTTACATATAACCATAGTTAACAATACAGAATTTCACACAAAGCTTCAGAAGGTCGGAGACATACAGGGGAATTATCAATTAAATATCTGATTAACTCCTATCCAATATATTGATTTATAACGATTTATTAAAGCTTTAAAACTTGGTAAGAGATTGAAAATCATGTATATTGTTTTTATACACATACAAGAGTAGTGGATCATTTTAATAAGAAAATAAAGAACCAGCTACACTCGTTCAACTTAATTATTTTTCAAATAAATTACTAGAAAGGAGATATAGATTTGGACTCAATCCGGTTAATTGAATATGACATCGCCCTGCTTGTACGTCTAACAACATCTCCTAGTAGTCGAATAGGCAACCTAGATCGATCTGAGTATTTACTGCTTAGTGAATTGGATAAACATGGGCCAATAGGCATTAATGTATTGTCAGACCATTTGAGACTGAATGTATCTACCGCAAGTCGCCAGGTTGCCGCTTTGGAGTCAAAGGAATTCATTCGCCGCTATCCAGATCCGAAAAACGGACGAATCAGCTTAATTGAAATTACCAATGAAGGGCAAGAAATATTACATAACGCTCAGAAGGCTCGTCACGAAAGATTATCAGATATCCTAAAAGACTGGTCAAAGGAAGATTTAAACGTTCTTCAGAAAAATTTAACACGTTTGAATCGGGATATTAAGAACTGGAAACAATGATAATCCGAATTTTGATGGGCAGTAAACAGTATTAATTATTATATATTTTAATTATTCTCATCATGAAAAAGCCTAATTCAAATGTTTTTATTTGAATTAGGCTTTTTCATCTTACCGTGTTTTAGGGTTGTTTGAGTAATATTTTTATTGCTATATTTTTTATGTATATTGTATAATACAAATTGTAAATAGCAAGTTTGATTAGGTAACATGTTTTATTAATCATTATGAATGGATGGTGAAGACTTTTTTCTTTAAACATGATTAATAAATGGAATTTCACATTTAAAATTAGCTTAGAAAGAAAGGAGGAATTATATGAATTCACCAAATAATGTATTGGTTGGCGAAATAAAGAAACCCCTTTTACCGGAATATGTGCTCATGTCTATATTAACGTTATTTTCTTTTGGGCCTCAATACTTTACAAGTCTTTCCTACATCTTGAATCAAATGGTTATTCAAAATGGACTTAACTTAAGTACACAAGTTATGTTACTTCCATCCATTTGCTCAAATTTGGCTTTTTCGCTAGGTCTCCCATTCGGCCGTATCCTTCCCATGAAATATGGCACAAGAAAAATTTATCTCACTTTCATTTTCATATTCATTGGTGGAACGATCATCAATATTCTAAGCTGGGGGATCATTCCGCTCACCATTGGCAGATCACTCCAAGGTTTAGGTGCAGGAGTATTGTTTTTGACAATCCTTCCGCATAGTTTAAGATCTTACCCAAACAAGGTGCGTAATCTGTTTTTATTGTTTGCGATAGGTGGGTTATTTGGTTGTAGCGCGGTTGGTGCATTTTTTGGATCCTTATCTTTGAGTATTTCTGAGTGGCGTTGGATATTCTTGTTAAATATTCTTTCATCCCTTATTTGCCTTGTAATAGGGTTCAGAATCTTACCCAAAAAGAAGCCAGAGTTAAACTCAGGAGCGAAACTTAACATGAAGGGAATACTTTTATTCACTTTATTAATAATGGACTTGATTTTCCCGCTGTATAATTTACAAGAAAACGGCTTTACATCAAATCAGGTTTGGCCATTTCTTGTGATTGCGCTTCTATTGGGGGTGTTGTTCATAGCGGTTGAAGTTAATGCTGTTGATCCGCTTATTCCAATCCGATCATTATGGTCAGCAAAAACGGTTTCAGGAACCATTATGGCTATATCCGCTCATATTGCTCTAATCGTTGCGATTGCAGGAGCGAATGGGTTTTTGCGTAACATTCTTGATCCTCCATTCATATACCTTACTTATTTTTATTTTTGGTTTTTTGTGGGCTTCCTGGCGTCAGGTGTTGTCTGTACTCTGCTGTATGACAAATGGGGTGCAGGGAGACTGGGAATGGTAGGATCCATCATCATAATAATTGTCAGTATTCAATGGAGAGCAATTGGAACCCAGGCTTCTTTAACGGCAATAAATGTTCAGATGGCTTGTATAGGTGTTGGCATAAGCATGGTGCTAATATCAGGTGCATTGGGAACAGCATTAGCAGGTGACATTCACAAGGCAACGCTAAGGTCGACATCCCTACATTCAATGAGAAATTTAATTGGTGCAATTGCTGCACCAGTACTAGGATGGTTCGCTTATCGAATGCATGCGATTCACTATGAAGATGTTCGAGGAGAAATTTCACTATTGAACCCCCAGACTAACTCGGAGATGGCCGAATTGGTCCGCAGCTACATCAATAATGGACAGACACTGACAGAGGCAAAAAGCATGGCCTATTACTCGATGGTTGTGAATAGCCAAAAAGGTGCGCTTCTAGGAGCTTACCATGATTTATTCACCATTCTTTTGATATTAGGCATTATCATGCTGTTGGCTTCCATTGGAAAGACTGTAACCGGTAAAGGAAGGTCGCTTGTGCAGAAAGAGCAGCACATTTTACTTCCAGCTCCATCGGAAAAAACTAATAAAAAGGGGAAATAAGTATGAGAAAAGATCGTTTGATAATTGCGAATATTTTAGGGGTTCTTGTTATAATTGCTTTACTAGCGGGCGGTGCTTACTTTTATTATCAAAATGAGAGCTTTGTTAAAACCGATGATGCGAAGGTATCTGCAGACATGGTTCAAATTGTAGCACCAGCTTCTGGTATGCTCAAAGAATGGGATATCAAAGAAGGTAAATCTGTTACAAAAGGAAATACAATAGGAACAATTGATGAAGGAGGTCAAACCGTTTCCATAAAGTCGACCATGGGGGGAACGATTATTAAAAATGGAACGGGTAATAACCAGTTAGTACAAGGCGGCCAAGTGCTTGCCCAGGCTGCAGACCTCAAGCATTTATTCATTACAGCCAACATCAAAGAAACAGATTTAAAGGACATTGAAAAAGGTGATTCAGTGGATATAAACGTTGATGGCGATACCGATGTAACTTTCGAAGGAAAAGTAGAAGAAATCGGCTATGCAACGAAATCTGTATTTTCGACGTTACCAGAGCAAAATACGGGCAATTTCACGAAGGTCACTCAAAAAGTTTCTGTTAAAATCTCTATTATGAATCCATCTGCCAAAGTGCTTCCTGGTATGAATGCTAAAATCAAAATCTCGTTGTAGACGAAAATTGGAATGAATGCACCGAAGAGGAGTGGAAACTTTATGAAAATCTATATTGTCTATGATAGCGAAGGTGAACATACAAAGGCACTGGCGGATTCTTTAGCAGACGGTGCTCAAGAAGGGTGCAGTAGTGTTTATCGATCATGTGGAACAATCTGAAGTATAATAGCTATCAGAAATGATGCGAATGTATCGGGATGTCCTGGACATTTCGGGACGATTAGCTCTGGATAAAAAGCTTGGATTGATAAATTAGGGTTTTTATGGGCAGAAGGTAAGCTGATAAACAAAATTGGGGCTGTATTTTGTACCACTGCTACTGTTCATGGAGGATTAGAAGCTACCATTGATCGTACAGATTTGCTTCCTAAGCAAGCCCAAGAGTTAGGAAGAGCTTTAGGAAAACGTGTAGCGGAAGTCACACAAAATCTAGCATATGTACAGTAAGGAGTTGGTCAGATGGTGACCATTATTGCTTGTATAGTATTGGCTAAGGCTGTTATGGCGGGATTATTCAAAATTAATTTTTGGTCACCTTCAAAAGAAGAAGGGGCACATGAAGCGGTTATAAATGAAATTGGTAAGGAAGCTATCCATTCACCTGACAAATCTGAATTGGTTCTAGAGGAGACTCTAATTGGTACCGCCGATTCAAAAGGGCAGGTTCAGCGCATGAACGGTCAGACCTACCGCCAAGCCCTTCAAGGTTTCCAGTACACGACGCAGGAAGATTTGAACATAGTCGATTGGCTATGAAGGATGAAGATTATAGAAAAGCGTTAAAAAACATGAATCGTAAGCGTGAGAATGAAAAAAACAGATAAGTGTAGAATTATTCCTAAGAATGAACTTAACTCTAAAAAGTGAGGTAACATAAATCATGAGTTCCTATACTCCCTATTTTGAATTCAATCGAAAAGAGTGGGCATCTTTACGAAATCACGCTCCTCTTCCTTTAACTGAAGAAGAATTAGAAAATGTAAAGGGAATAAATGTAGAAATATCCATTGATGAAGTAGAAGAGATTTATTTGCCCTTGACTCGTTTAATTAATTTATATGTCAAAGCGTCTCAGCAACTTCATACCGCTACTACTTCCTTTCTAAAAAATAACGCTAAAAAAGTACCTTATATTATTGGAATTGCAGGGAGTGTTGCTGTAGGGAAGAGTACAACAGCAAGGATACTTCAGATACTATTATCTAGATGGGACAATCATAGAAACGTAGGCTTAGTTACAACAGATGGTTTTTTGTACTCAAATGACTTTTTAGAAAAAAAAGGACTGATGAAAAGAAAAGGGTTTCCTGAAAGTTATGATACTCAAAAATTAATTAATTTTATCGGAGATGTAAAAGCAGGGAAAGATAAAGTGGAAGCACCGATCTATTCACATTTGACGTATGATATTCTGCCGGATGAAGTGCAAACTATCTGTAATCCAGATATTTTAATAGTGGAAGGTGTTAATGTTCTACAAGTGGACAAAGAAAGTCAAATATTTGTCAGTGACTTTTTTGATTTTTCACTCTATGTTGATGCTGAGGTACAGGACATAGAAAGATGGTATATCGAGAGGTTTCTCCTACTTCAAGAGACAGCTTTTCAAGATACCAAATCCTATTTTTGTCGTTTCGCAAACTTGTCTAAAGAAGATGCTATTAAGCTAGCGACTCAAATTTGGGAAGAAATTAATTTAGTGAATTTACTTGAAAATATATTACCGACAAAAGGGCGAGCCAATATAGTTTTGAAGAAAGGGTCAAATCATAACGTTGAAAATATCTTTTTACGAAAGTTATAATGCATACTTTGTTCGCGAGGTCCATTACTCTATATTAACGAATTTTTATGAAAACCTTAATTCAGCGCCGCTTGAACATGCAGTTTCCAGGCAACAATAAGGAAACTTAAAAAATATCGATTAAAGGTCAATGAAAAGAATAGGTGAGTATGGGGGTTACTTTATCGGTAACCCCTTATTTTTGTCGATTTGCGCTTAATGACTTACTTAAGTGTCCCGTAATTTTCCGTTTTCATTTTTATGCTCTAATTAATTCAGAAATGGTTTTATTCAGTCAAAATTGAATGACGGTTAACCCATATGGAGCCCTTTCATTTCATTTTTACAATTCAATAATGAATTCACACGTCTGGTAAATTTGCTGTTTTGATAGTGTTTTAACTATGGCACGGCACTTGCATTCATAATAGGAAAATTGTTCTACGGAATAACTCTGTAGAAAGGGCGAGGTGAGAGGGTTGAACGATCCAGTCATTCAGAGAAATTGAAAGAAAACTATACAACACGGAGGTGATATTTTAGGATTTGTCAGCATTCATCTTAGAACGAATCATTACTTAAATGAAATGATATGTGTATGGACTGCTGCAGCATGGTATAAGGCTTGGAAATAAAATTGGCCTCCTGCTTGGAAATCATCATGATTTATAAAAGCCCATTATCCGGCGATCAAACTAAACTGGGAATGATCATCATACCATTCAATCCCTTAAATACTGTAAGGGAAAATAGGTGGATTCCAGAAGATGCGCAATAGAAATACTTGATCAAAAATGAAAGCGCTATCAACACAAAGGCTTTATCAGCTACTTCTTAAATGAATATAAATAGGTGGTGAGCTTCAGTGCCTTTGGACAAGTGGTAAAGTTATAGCGTTTGTTGTCCCAAAGCAGGGAATTGTTATCGATCAAGAAGCATTAGATGGTCATTGTTATCGATTGTTGAACCATTATAAAGTGTCTTAGTAATTTCATGTAAAAACAATCATTGCCGCTTAATGCAGATGGTAAAACTAAAAGCGCCAGCTGGTCAAGGAAGAAATGGTTTGAAAGAGATCCTTTGTTTTAGCGTAAGATAATTGGTTTCCTTAAAGATGAGTGCTTTCCAAATATGGACAGGATTGTAAGCAATCAGTGAATGAGCGGCCAAGTAAAATTAAATAATTATTCAGGGAGGAAGTAAATGGATATTTTGATCCAGCAGCTTTTTAATGGATTGACGATTGGCAGCGTCTATAGTCTAGTTGCCCTCGGACTGACGCTAGTATATGGAATTTTGCATATCCCGAACTTTGCGCATGGTGCCCTATATATGTTAGGAGGATATATCACATTGTCGATGATGACATTATATGGGGTCAATTACTGGCTTGCCATGTTTGTATCCGTTATCGTTGTTGGCTTGTTGGGTGTCCTCTTGGAGCGTTTCGTATTCCGTTTGTTAAGGGAGGCACCTCCATTGCACGATAAAATTGCAGCAATCGGCATTCTTCTTTTTCTTGAAGCTTTTGCCCAATTTGTCTGGGGTGCCGACTTCCATACAATGACATCTCCATATGGACAAGTCGTCAATATCATGGGCTTGACATTCACCCTTCAGCGTTTATTGATCATCGTATCAGCCATTGCGGTGATGGTTTTACTTTATCTCTTCCTTAAGAAAACGTATACCGGTTCAACGATAATAGCGATGTCCCAAAGCCGTGAAGGTGCGTCATTGGTGGGAATCAACATTAATAAAGTTGCGATGCTGACCTTCATGATTTCTGGGGGATTAGCCGCCATCGCTTCATCCCTTGCTTCACCGATTAACCTTGTCTTTCCTGGAATGGGGCATTTAGTCATCTTAAAAGCATTCGTCATTATCATACTGGGCGGGATGGGGAGCATTCCGGGTGCGATCGTTGGCGGATATATTCTAGGTTTCAGCGAAAGCCTTGGCGCAACATATATTTCTAATGATTATAAAGACATCATTGCTTTCATTCTTTTAGTCGTAATATTAACCGTGAAGCCAACAGGTCTTTTTGCCAAGGGGGAGAGGTAGCTTGAAGATTTTAACGAAACGCAATGGACTTATTGCTCTTATCATCCTTGCATTTTCATTCCCTTTCATCGCACAAAACGACTATTATCTTCACATACTGACACTTTCATTCATTTGGGCGATAGCTGTATATGGAATCAATTTATTATCAGGCTATACAGGTTATCTGTCACTTGCACATGCTGGATTTTTTGCAATTGGGGCATATTCGCTCGGCCTGCTGACGGTTAAAACGGGAATGAACTTTTGGCTGGCACTTGTTGGAGCCTGTTTAATCACCTGTGCCATTGGTTTTTTAATCGGTTTGATCGCATTAAGGACAAAGGAACACTTTTTCGCGATATATACCCTTTGTGTGGGTTACATCATCTATCTGGTCATCGATAAATGGGAGGGGCTTACAGAGGGTGTAAGAGGATTGATCGGCATCCCTGCTCCTGGAAATATCGGTCCCATCACATTTGAAACTGCTGCTTCACAATATTATCTAGTCCTCATTTTCTTGCTTGCCGTCATTTTAATCGTCTATCGAATTATCCGCTCGTTGACAGGCAGGACTTACATGGCCATCAGGAACAGCGAGGACCTCGCTCAAACGATTGGTATATCGACAATGAAGAATAAGTTGACCGCATTTGTCCTATCCACATTTTTCGCTGGGCTGGCAGGTGCCTTGTATGCTTCATTCATTCGTTTCATTGGGCCTGATATTGGTTCCACATCCATCATGTTCGATCTTTTGATGTATTTATTGGTTGGTGGAATCGGAACACTTTCAGGTCCTTTGGTTGGTACATTACTGCTTGTGATCCTTTCACAGAACCTTCAATTCCTCCAAGAATATCGAATGTTGATATTCGGTCCATTGCTTACATTGATCATCATCTTTTATCCTCGCGGAATCACGGGAGCCGTCTTTGATTGGCAGAGCAAGCGGAAAGGTAAGAAAATGTCAGGGGTGAGAAAAGAATTTCCCATTAAGGCAGAGGAGGGATGAACTTGCTGATTGAAACGAAGAATTTGACAAAACGGTTTGGTGGATTAGCGGCGGTCAATAATGTGGATTTTATGATTGAAAAAGGAGGAATCAATGCAATCATCGGACCGAATGGTGCAGGGAAATCCACATTTTTCAACTTGATCAGTGGCTTTCATCGACCAAGTTCAGGGACGGTGCTATTTAAAGGGATTGACATCACCAAGCTCCGTGCCAATGAAATAGCGGGCCTTGGGATTTCAAGGACCTTTCAAACGACAAGCCTGTTTGATCAATCGACCGTGTTGGATAATGTCATTGTCGGGCATAGACTTCGAACAAAATCCAATTTGATGGATGCCATCCTAAGAACGAAACGCTTAAAACGAGAGGAAGCAGCATGCAGGGATAAGGCAATGGAAGTACTTGATATTGTTGGATTGACGAAATCGGCCGACAGAATGGTATCTAGCATCTCTCAGGAGGAAAAGAAACGGACAGCCATTGCCCTAGCCCTTGCAACGGAACCGGAAATTATCTTTCTTGATGAACCTGCTGCCGGAATCAACCCGGATGAAACGGAAGGGCTGACGGAACTGATTAAAAAATTAAATCAATCGGGACTGACAGTATGTTTAATCGAGCACAAAATGCATATGATCATGAACTTGGCAGATCACATCATGGTCCTTAATTACGGGGAAAAAATTGCCGAGGGCACACCTAAGGAAATCCGCGGAAATGAAGCGGTGATTAAAGCCTATTTGGGAGGTAGTGCGAGTGCTTAAGTTAACGGATGTTGCAGTGGCTTATGGGAGTTTTACTGCCATTAAACATGTGAATATCGAGGTTTCCAAAGGGGAAATCGTTGTATTGTTAGGAGCTAATGGGGCAGGAAAAAGTACGACTTTTCGTTCAATCAGCGGTATCAGTAAGCTGTCACAGGGAGAAATTCATTTTCAAGGCATTCCCATAGGAGGCAGGGCCCCGGACAAGAATGTACGGGAAGGAATAGTACAGTGTGCAGAGGGCCGTAAACTATTTCCACAAATGACCGTCCAGGAAAACCTGAGAATGGGTGCCTATATTCACCGAAAGAACAAGGCGGAAATCAGGGGTTTGTTGGAATACGTCTATCATTTATTCCCTATTTTAAAAGAAAAGCACCAAGATGAAGCCGGAAGCCTGAGCGGCGGCCAACAGCAAATGCTGGCAATAGGAAGGGCGTTGATGTCCAAGCCAAAATTGTTGATGCTTGATGAGCCTTCGGTTGGACTTGCACCTCTTATTGTCGAACAGATGTTTCAAGTCATTGAAGAAATAAACCGTGAGGGAATCACAATCCTGCTTGCTGAACAAAACGCGAATGCTGCACTCAGAATTGCAGATAAAGGATATGTCTATGAAAATGGGGAAATTGTCGTTCAAGGGACAGCACGTCAGTTATTGGCCAATGACGAAGTAAAGAAAGCATATATTGGAGCCTGAAAATAGGAATGGGGGATATATATGAAAAAACTGAAAGTATCATTTGTCTTTCTGGTGTTAATTATGATTGTTTTGGCTGGTTGCAATAAAGGAGAAAGTCCCGCGTCCAGCAGTGGCAGTAAAGGGAAAAGTGAGAATGTCGTGAACATTGGTTTTAGTGGTCCATTAAGCGGGGCAGCAGCTCTATATGGGAAACGGACTTTGAATGGTGTCGAAATGGCCGTCAATGAAATTAATGATGCAGGCGGGTTTGATGTAAAGGGTAAGAAATACACGCTGAATTTAGTATCATTGGATGATAAATACTTACCAAATGAAACAGGGGCGAATGCTAAAAGATTAATTCAGGAATATGATACGCCAATCATTTTTACACCGCATAGCGGGGGTGTACTGGCACTGCAGGTCTTTAATGAACAAGAGAAATTCATCATTGGCGCATATACGAGTGAACCATCAGTGACCGATAGCGGAAATTCATTGACCGTTCGAATTCCACCGAATTACGAAGGATATATCGAACCTTTTACAACATATGCAATGAAGCATTTTGGCAAGAAAATTGCAGCATTGCCGACCGCTTCTCAATACGGTAAAGACTGGACGGAAGCGGTTCTTCCACATTGGGAAAAACAAGGGGGGAAGGTCGTTTATAATTCATCCATTGATTTCGCCAAAGAAACCGATTTCTTTACGATTGTTACCAATGCATTGAAAAAAGATCCTGATGTGCTGTTTATCGGGGGTGCTTCGGAACCTACGGCAAAAGTGGCGAAGCAAGCTCGGGAGTTAGGGTTTAAAGGTGGTTTCATTATTATGGATCAGGCAAAGCTAGATCAAATGAAGCCGATTGCAGGGTCATATGAAACATTGGAAGGTTCAATAGGTGTTCTGCCACTGATGGATTCAGATGAAGACGCAGTGCCAGCCTTCGTTGAGAAATATCAAAAAAAATATAAGGAAGATCCGAGCTCCGAAGTCGGTTTGAATTATATTGCCATGTATGCGTTTGTAGAAGCGATGAAATCTGCAGGAAGTGTTGATGATGCTAAGGCTATTCGTGAACACATGCAGGATGGGCTTACAAATATGGGGCCAGATCAAAAAATATACGATATTCCTTCCATTGATGAAAATGGCGGATTCGCATCGACCATTGTCGTGGGAGCGGTTGAAGATGGAAAAGTGGTGCCCGTTCGCTAAGGGGAAAAAGGGATGGGGCTTGTCCATCAAAGTCGATATTATTTAGACGCAGTGTCCTAGATTAGCATATTGGTATATTTCTTGTACGTGTACGTTGTCCATTTGGAGGGGCAATGTACACGTTTTTTTTGAAAAAATCGGGAGTGCCAAAAATAGGAAGCTCCGATGATAGAGTAGATAACGGCAATATACTCCATTATTTCAAGCTTGGAGTGAATTTATCTAGATGGCAGCCATGTTACCTGCAAAAGAGAATGTTGTTTGATATCGTGATTGCCAGTGCCTATTAAGTAAAGAAATGGAACGGCGGCGACTTGATAAAGTAGCCAGATCCATGTAAGGCTTTTTATTTGATTCCAAAGAGAGATACTGGTGCGCTTGGGTTTTTAAGGGGAATGATCTATATCTTACAATTATTACAAAAATATCTTGTCCTTAAGTAATGAAAGCGTTATCATTGAATATAATATGAAATATAATTTCAATTTTATCTATTAAAAAATGAAATTATATTTAAGAGAAGAATAATAGGAGGACTTATTTGTCTATGGAAGAACATCTGCGTTCATTAACGACTGAATTGAGAAATGAAGGGACGATGAACATCGATCGCATGAATACGTTGGAAATCATCTCAGCAATCAATAAGGAAGATCTAAAAGTGGCAGCAGCCGTCCAGGAAGTTTTGCCGGAAATTAGAACAGTAGTTGAATGGGCTTGTGAATCGATAAAGAAAGGAGGGAGACTCATATACATTGGGGCAGGAACGAGCGGAAGACTCGGTGTTCTTGATGCCGTGGAATGTCCGCCGACTTTCAGCGTACCACCTGAAATGGTGCTGGGAATAATCGCAGGAGGGGAAAAGGCGTTTGTTCGGGCCATTGAGGGAGCGGAGGATAAAGAAGAGTTTGGGGAATGTGATTTAATGGACGTGGATCTTACAGCGGATGATACGGTTATTGGCATTGCGGCAAGCGGCCGTACCCCTTATGTGAGAGGGGCTTTACGTTATGCAAGAAAAGTTGGGGCAAAAGCGGTGGCTTTATCGTGCAATGAAAATGCGAGCATCACAGAAGAAGCTGATATAGGGATTGAAGTGGTGGTCGGACCAGAAGTTTTAACAGGTTCCACAAGGATGAAAGCGGCAACCGCTCAGAAAATGGTCCTCAATATGATTTCAACGGCTACCATGATCCGAGTGGGAAAAGTGTATGAAAATCTGATGGTTGATGTAAAGGTAAGCAATCAAAAACTGAAGGATCGTGCCATCAGCATGATCGAAACTGTAACGGATGCTGATTATGATCATGCCTCTAAAATGCTTGAAAAAGCAAATAATCAAGTTAAACCAGCAATTGTCATGATAAAAACGTCAACAGATTATGTTAAAGCAATGGAGTTACTAGAAAAAGCGGATGGAGATGTCAGAAAAGCCATCTCGATCTATGAAGATTAAGGAGAGGTGCAATGGCTACAGGAGGATTATCCATTATACAGACGATGTTGAGCAAGCTCCCGCAATCGGAACAAAAACTAGCAGAATATATTCTTCAAAATCCTCATGAAGTGGTGAATAGCACTGTACAGGAATTGAGTACTTCTGCTAAAACAAGCGGGGCTGCCGTTATTAGGTTATGTAAATCGCTCGGAGTAAAAGGATTTCAAGATTTAAAAATACGGATAGCTGGAGACTTGATGAAGACTGTTGAACAGGGCTACCGGGATATCGAGCCTTTGGAATCACTGTATCGGATTGTAGAAAAAACGACGAGTAATTCGATTCAGACCATTCGCGACACATCTGAAATCATCGATCACAACAATCTCAAACATGCGATTACGCTGATGCTGAACGCTAAAACCGTCCACTTTTGTGGAGTGGGTGCCTCTCATATTGTCGCTGCAGACGCCCAGCAAAAATTGCTTCGAATCAATAGAGGGGCAACGGCTTTTACAGATATGCATTTAGTTGCAACCTTGATTGCCAATGCTGATGTAAATGACATTGTTTTTGCCATTTCATTTTCCGGTGAAACACCTGAAGTTGTCAATATCCTGAAGCTAGCAAAAGAACGTGGGGTCAAAACGATCGGACTGACTCATTTTGGTCAAACAACGGTATCTTCGTTGTGTGATGCGACGCTATATACATCCTTTTCAAATGAAGCACCGTTTCGAAGTGCTGCAACATCCTCACGATTGGCACAGTTATATATGATTGATATTTTGTTTTTGGGGATGGCTTCAGAGCAATATGAAGAAACTGTCCAATATATTGATAACACAAAAGCTGCAATTAAATCGATGACAGATCGATATAAATGAACATTTCGAAATATTGGAAAAGGGGGCTTTTGAATGGGCAAGGGAGATAAGTACACCAGTTTAGCAGAAGAGTTATTGGGGAAATTGGGCGGGGCATCAAATGTAGCATCAGCAGCACATTGCATGACCAGACTAAGGGTATTGCCAATCGATCGTTCACAAATAAACATGGAAGAAATAAAAAATACGGAAGGCGTTCTTGGTATCATTGAAGAAGAAACGATACAAATCGTATTAGGACCAGGCGTGGTGAATAAGGTTCATACAGAATTCGAAAAGCTTTTAGCGTTTTCTGACGGCTTGAACTTAAAAGAAATGGCCTCGAAGAACAAATCAGAGATTAATAGGAAAAACGCGAAACCTTTTAAACTATTCTTACGCAGGATTGCAAGTATATTCATTCCTCTCATTCCCGCATTAGTAGCATCAGGTTTGATAACCGGAATTACAAAAGCGATCGTTCAAGCGGGCTGGCTTGCAGCAGAATCGCAAGTAGCTATCATTTTAACCGTTATCGGATCTGGGTTGTTTGCCTACTTGGGAATTTTGGTGGGGACGAATGCAGCAAAGGAATACGGTGGTTCCCCCGCACTTGGGGCACTGGCGGGTATCTTGGTCATCAATCCGGCCGTCGGCGACATTTCATTATTCGGTGAAAATTTGCTCCCTGGCCGCGGAGGGTTAATAGGAGTCCTCTTTGCCGCGATATTTATAGCTTTGGTGGAAAAACAGGTCAGGAAATTCATTCCACAATCACTGGATATCATTTTGACGCCAACCTTCGCTTTGCTCATTACTGGGATTGTTACGTACATTGTGTTTATGCCGGTAGGCGGATTTTTATCGGATGCCATTACGACAGGGTTATTGAATGTATTGGATTTCGGTGGTGTTGTAGCTGGATTCGTGCTTGGTGCGGCCTTCCTTCCTCTTGTCATAACTGGTTTACATCAAGGTTTGACGCCTGTTCATCTAGAATTGATCAATTCGATTGGAGATGATCCCCTTCTTCCCATTTTGGCCATGGGAGGTGCGGGCCAAGTAGGCGCGGCATTTGCCATCTACATGAAAACAAAGAAAGCGAGTTTAAAAAGAGCAATCGGCGGCGGACTTCCGTCAGGAATGCTTGGTATCGGCGAACCCCTTATATTTGGAGTGACGCTGCCACTTGGCAGGCCTTTTTTAACCGCCTGTTTAGGTGCAGGAGTAGGGGGAGCATTCCAAGCTCATTTCGGAATTGCGACATCGGCCATCGGTGTATCTGGACTGCCGCTTACCTTTTTAGTGCATGCTAATCAAATCGGACTGTTTTTGGCTGGATTGCTCCTATCCTACGTAGCAGGATTTATTTTTACCTATTTGTTTGGATTTAAAGATGAAATGGCGGTTGAATTCAAGTGATTGGAATCTCTTTTTATCTACAGGATCCACATGCAGAAGCCCAAATCATTCATGCTGCTAACATAGGAGTGAAGCGAGCGTTTACCTCGCTTCATATTCCTGAAGAGAAGGGTGATCTCGTAAAGAGAATGATCGAACTTTTAAAGCTCTCGGAATCTTATGGAATGGAAATTCATGCAGATGTCTCATTAAACACGCTCGATCATTTGGGAATCTGTAAATTAACGGATTTATTGCCATTAGGAGTTAAAGGAATTCGGCTTGATGATGGGTTTGACCAAGAAACGGTTACATCTTTGTCAAAGATATTTTCCCTTTCACTAAACGCAAGTACGTTGACTGAAGATGAACTTCTAGCCGTGCTTCAAAGCGGAGTGGAACCGGAAAGATTGATAGCTTGGCATAACTTTTATCCAAGGCGTGAAACGGGCCTTGAGGAAGAATTCTTTCATGAACAAAATCGGATGTTCAAGAAATACGGGATACCGATTTTTGCTTTTATCCCGGGTGCAGGGAATAAACGCGGGCCTTTGCATGACGGGCTCCCGACGCTTGAAAAACACAGGCTGATGAATCCTTACGCTGCCGGTGTTGAGCTGTTTCAATATGTCGAAGGAGTTTTCGTTGGAGATCAAGGAACGGAGAATGATTTACTTGAGAATCTATCGGCCTACAAAAAACAAAATATTCTATCTATTAGAATGAAATCCGGAATTTTGCACAGCCGTCAGTACAAATTGAGGCCAGATGTTTCTCAACATGTTTACCGGCTGCAAAATACCCGGGTCACAGCGAATATTGAGCCGAGTAATACAGTTGCACGCAGCCTTGGATCCATAACGATGGACAATGACGCATACGGACGGTATCGGGGAGAGGTTCAAATTTGCAAGAAAGATATGGGGGAAGATCATCGAGTCAATGTGATAGGGCAAGTTATAGAAGAAGATCTGCCCCTGCTGGCCCTTCTAAAACCTGGTCAATCCATAGTTCTGAAAAGTGAAGGCCAGTGAGTTCCAACGATCAATGATTCTGGGGTAAGCGGGGTATTTCCCATTTTGACATGAAGGCGTGTTAAAGAAAGGCGGCTGAAATGATCGTGGATTCCGCCTGTTTTCTTTAGAGGATCCATACAGGTACTTTACTTTCTTTTTTAACTCTTTCATTGTAGTGGGCATGGAAGTGTTGATACAAGAACTAAAAAAGTATAAAGGAGGAACCCTAATGTTAAAGAAAAAATGGGCCTCTGCTGGGATTGCAGTATTCTTGGTTATATCCTTTCTTGGTGGGAATGCGACAGCAAAGGGTTTAGAGAATGAAAAACCAGCATTGGATATTCAGGAGATCGTAGAAAACATGACGGTGGATGAAAAAGTCGGTCAAATGCTCATGCCGGATTTTCGTAATTGGCAGAAAGAAGGAGAAGGGAGGGCCACAGGGTTCATTGAAATGAACGCTGAAGTTGCAAGCATCATTAAAAAGTATCATCTAGGCGGTGTGATCCTGTTTGCTGAGAATGTAGTCGATACCGAACAAACGGTACGGCTAACCGATGGTTTACAGATGGCAAGCCCAGACCTTCCGCTGTTTATAACGATTGATCAGGAAGGAGGAATCGTAACTCGCCTTCAAACTGGAACGAACCTTCCTGGTAATATGGCACTTGGTGCAGCCAGAGAAGAGAGTTACGCTTATAAAACTGGAGAAATTATTGGACGGGAACTATCGTCACTCGGCATAAATGTGAATTTTGGTCCGTCTGTCGACGTCAATAATAATCCCGGAAATCCAGTTATTGGCGTTCGATCCTTCAGCTCTGATCCAGAACTTGTATCAAAGCTTGGCATTCAGACGATAAAAGGATTGCAAAATCAGAACATGATAGCAACCACCAAGCATTTCCCTGGCCATGGAGATACAGCGGTCGATAGTCATTATGGTCTCCCTCTTGTTTCTCATGATAAAGAGCGGTTGCGTTCCATCGAGTTGGTTCCCTTTCAAAGAGCCATCGATGCTGGAGTGGATATGATGATGACTGCACATGTTCAATTTCCTTCATTCGATGACACTACGTATATCAGTAAAAAAGACGGACAAGAAATTATGGTTCCTGCAACATTGTCACATAAGGTCATCACAGGTCTATTACGTGAAGAAATGGGTTTTGACGGCGTTGTGGTTACAGATGCTCTGAATATGCAAGCCATTGCAGACAATTTCGGACAGGAAGAAGCCGTGGTCCTTGCCCTGAAATCGGGAGTCGACATTGCCTTGATGCCTGCACAAGTAAATTCGCTTCAAATGGAAAAAAATATCACCTCTGTATTCAATGCGGTGAAGGCAGCAGTGGAAAGCGGGGAAATTCCTCTAGATCAAGTGAATCAATCTGTAACGAGGATACTGAATTTAAAAAAGAAAAGAGGGATTTTAAACCCTGATAAAACGCCAATCGATAAAAAAATCAAAACCGCGCTTCAAGTGGTCGGAAATAAAGATCATTTGAAAAAAGAAAGGGAAATCGCGGAGGATGCCATCACTCTATTGAAAAATGAAGGCAGAACATTGCCGTTCAAACCTAAGAAAAATGATAAAGTTTTAGTTCTTGCTCCTTTTGATGACCAAGTTGAATCAATGAAAAGGAGCATCAGCGAATTAGCTGAGAAAAAGAAAATAAAAAAAGTGCAAGTATCGGGTATGAGTTTCTCGGGAAAATCATTTACAGATCAAGTGGCAAGACTTATTGATGAGACAGACTTTGTCATAACTGGTTCCTATATTGTCAAAAACGATCCGGCTATCAAGGATGGTGTGATCGATGATAGCATTCAAGAGCCTTCAAAGTGGGCAACAGCCTTTCCAAGAGCGGTCATGAATCAAGCGAAGAAGAAAGATAAAGAATTTGTTTTAATGAGTTTAAGAAACCCTTATGACGTTGCAAACTTTGAGGAAGCGAAAGCGGTGCTTGCTGTATATGGATATAAAGGTTATTCTAATGGGCGTTATCGACAGCCTAATATTCCTGCAGGCATCTCGACGATTTTTGGAGAATCAAAACCTAAAGGCGCTTTACCTGTCGATATACCATCAGTGACTAATCCCTCTGAAAGTCTTTATAAATTTGGATATGGATTAGATATAAAATCAGGAAAACCCATTAATAAATAAGGGGGAAACAAATTGAAAAGAATCATGATCATATTTTCCATTTGTCTGCTTTCTTTCGGCATCGTTTCCTCAAAAAGTGTAACGGCTGTCAAAGAGAAGAAAAAACAAAAAGTCAGTACTGGAATTGAAGTCCTTTTAAAAGAAGAAAAGAACGTGTTAAGAGGAAAAAAAGTCGGATTGATTACGAATCCAACTGGCATCGATTCTAAATTAAACAGCATCGTCGATCTACTTCATGACGATCCGGATATTCAGTTGACGGCGTTATTTGGTCCCGAACATGGAGTTCGTGGAGATGCGCAAGCTGGTGCAAGTGTGGAATATTATATAGATGAAAAAACAGGGTTACCCGTTTATAGCTTATATGGTAAAACGAAAAAACCGACGCCTGAAATGTTAAAAGATGTTGAGGTTCTTGTATTTGATATCCAGGATGTCGGAACACGCTATTACACGTACATTTACACGATGGCTTATGCAATGGAAGCAGCAAAAGAAAATGATATCCCCTTTATCGTGCTCGACCGTCCGAACCCACAAGGCGGGGAGTCGGTGGATGGACCGGTACTTGAATCTGAATTCTCATCGTTTGTTGGTTTGTACCCCATACCGCTTAAGCATGGGATGACAGTTGGGGAACTCGCAATGTTGTTCAATAAGGAATTTAATATTGGAGCAGATCTAAAGGTCATCCAGATGAAAGGCTGGAAGAGAGATATGGATTATGACGATACGGGGCTCCCGTTTGTTATGCCATCACCGAACATGCCGACAGTTTCCACTACATTCGTATATCCCGCTACAGGATTAATCGAGGGGACGAATGTCTCGGAAGGCAGAGGCACGACAAAACCATTCGAATTGATTGGTGCTCCTTATATAAACAGCGATGAACTTGCCGGGAAATTAAATGCATTACGGTTACCTGGCGTAAAATTCAGGGCAGCCTCTTTTACACCTATGTTCTCAAAGCATGCAGGTACACTAAGCCATGGGGTGGAAATTTATGTAACGGATAGAGAGGAATTCAAAGCCGTACCTACTGGACTTCACATCATCAAGACCATTCATGATTTATATCCTGGTGATTTTGAATTCCTCAAAGCAAACAATTTCAGTCTATTGATTGGAAATGGCTGGGTAAGGTCACGAATTGAAGATGGTTCATCAGTAAATGAAATCATGAAAGAATATCAAGTAAAGCAGGATACTTTTAAAAAGGTTCGCAAACATTACTTGCTCTATAAATAAAAGGTAAAAAAAAGAAAAGTCAATTTGGACTTTTCTTTTTTTTGGGATCACTTGAAGGAGGAGTAAATGGTTATATGAAAATTAATATATGAAATGAAGTTCTAAAATGGAAGGAAGCGTTGTCTAATAGAATATGGGGTTTACCCTAAATCTGTAATGGTCAGGAGGAAAGCGGGATGAAAAAATACCTTCAAAAAATTGGTCGTTCCTTGATGCTTCCAGTAGCCGTATTGCCGGCAGCAGCCATCTTGATGGGGATCGGCTATTGGATAGACCCAGCAGGATGGGGAGCGGGAAGTCCATTAGCGGCTTTCTTAATCAAAGCTGGTTCTTCCATCATTGACAATATGTCTATCCTGTTTGCTGTAGGGGTAGCATTGGGGATGTCGAAAGGTAAAGACGGATCAGCCGCTTTGAGCGGGTTAGTAGCGTATCTAGTCGTAACGACATTGCTTTCGACAGAATCAGTAGCTATGCTGCAGGGAGTCGATGTTAAAGATGTTAATCCAGCATTTGAGGAAATAGGAAATCAATTTGTCGGAATTCTCTCTGGACTTATCGCAGCCTCTATGTATAATCGGTTTAGTAAGGTCGAACTGCCAGATGCATTCGCTTTCTTTAGTGGTAAACGGCTTGTCCCCATACTTACTGCTGTTGCTATGTTGCTGGTTTCCCTTATATTATTCTTCGTTTGGCCGCTTATCTACTCCTGGTTAGTTATATTTGGTGAAGGTATAAGTGAATTAGGTGCGGCTGGAGCGGGACTCTATGGGTTCTTCAATCGGCTGTTGATTCCAACGGGTTTACATCATGCGTTAAACTCCGTATTCTGGTTTGATGTAATAGGACTCAATGATATCGGCAATTTCTGGGCAGGAAAGGGAATAAAAGGAACCACAGGCATGTACCAAGCGGGATTCTTTCCTGTCATGATGTTCGGTTTGCCTGCTGCAGCTCTTGCCATGTACCATTCGGCAAAAACCAAGAAGAAAAAACAAGTGGCTTCATTAATGCTCGCAGCGGGATTCGCTTCATTTTTTACAGGAGTTACTGAACCATTGGAATTTGCCTTCATGTTTGTTGCACCAGCCCTTTTTGTGGTGCACGCCTTATTGACCGGAATTTCGTTAGCTATTGCTGCAACTTTCCATTGGACAGCAGGGTTTGGTTTTAGTGCTGGATTTATTGACTTTGTTTTGAGTTCAAGGTTGCCCTTGGCAAATGAACCCTATATGCTACTGCTTCAAGGCCTGGTTTTTGCTGTCATCTACTATTTCTTATTCCGCTTCTTGATCGCCAAGTTCAATTTAATGACTCCTGGTAGAGCTGATGACCCAGATGATGGGCTTGAAGGTGGAGGAGAGCATGTACAAGCGGCCAGCAGTGAAGTCGAGTCTAATGAGAGTAAATTCTTTGCTATGGCTTCTGCGATTTATGAGGCATTAGGCGGAGACGATAATGTAATTTCTGTTGATAATTGCGTTACCCGTTTAAGAGTTGAAGTGGAGAATATGGGAGCTGTCGATCAGAATAAAATCAACTCGACAGGGGTTGCAGGAATTAATATCGTTGGTCCTCAAAGCATTCAAGTCATTGTAGGGACGCAGGTACAATTCATAGCTGATGAAATTGAAAAGATCCGAAGACAATAGGGTTTGGGATAAACTGTATTGTGCCTTCCAATTCTACTTATATAAAACTACTGGTTTATGAATGTGAATATATGGATACGCTACGATCAGTATTGTGCCCCTGAATCCAATCTGGTCGTAGTGATTTTAATGAGAAATCAAGAATCTGCCAAAAATAGTGGTGTCATATTAGGGACAAATATAATATTGAAGATTTATCTATATATACTCTGCTCTGAAATTAGAATAAAACGAATCGATGTTCTATAATATATTAAGGGCGTTGGGTAAAGGCTATCAATGAATTTCTTCAGTCTTTCATTTGAAGAGTCAGGATTTCCATATTATCTATTGTAAATGGCTGTGATTTCCTGTAAACCCAACAACAGAAATGATCCTCAAGATTTGTTTAAGCTGTAGCTGCATACATAAATGTCAACCTCTAAGTTTAGAGCATAGGATAACCTTTTAATTTTACTACTTTTTAGTATGGGAGTGGTTCCGATCATGTATCAACAAAAAACCAAGGAAACAGACAGCAGTGTCATTGAGTTCATTGAGAGAGTCGATAATCTTAAAAAGCGTGAAGATGCATATGAATTATTGGATATATTCACAAAAACGACAGGTTTTGAAGCAAAGATGTGGGGACCGAGTATCATAGGGTTCGGTACCTATCATTATAAATATGAATCTGGTCACGAAGGCGATGCCCCCCTAGTCGGCTTTTCACCTCGAAAAGCAAAAATAAGTTTATATCTTGCTCCGGGTGACATAAAAAGGGGAGAATTATTGCAGGCTTTTGGAAAATACACTTCCGGAAAAGGCTGTGTGTACATCAATAAAGTGGCAGATATTAGCATCAATGTTTTGGAAGAATTAATTAATCAGTCTGTAAAGTTTCTGAGAGAAAAATATTCTGAAGTGTAATAAAGGTAAGTGCATGTTTTTTAGATTGAACAAGAAAGTGAGTGGGAACGAAAATGAGAAAAATTAAAGTGGGTATAGTGGGATACGGATTGTCAGGAGCTACATTTCATGCGCCTTTACTTAGTGTATTAGGGCAATTTCAAATAGCGAAAGTAGTCAGTTCCAAACAGGAAAAAGTCCAAAAAGATTTGAAGGACGTGGAAGTGGTAGGAAGCTTGGATGAAATTCTTGAAGACGGATCCATTGATTTGGTGGTTATTACGACACCAAGCGGGTTGCATTTTGAAATGGCCAAACAAAGCTTGTTAGCAGGTAAACATGTCGTCTTGGAGAAACCTATGGTAGTGGAGGCCTGGGAGGCAGAAGAGCTCATTAAGATTGCCGAGGAAAAGAAACTCCTAATAAGCGTCTATCATAACCGGAGATGGGATAATGACTTTTTGACGGTAAAAAAACTTATCAATGATGGTGTGCTTGGGGAAATCAATACATACCAAGTACATTATGATCGATTCAGGCCGGTGGTCAGGGATAGATGGAGAGAAAAGCCAGGCCCGGGATCAGGTATGTTATATGATTTAGGGTCACATCTCATCGATCAAGCCTTGAATTTGTTTGGGTTGCCGCAATTCGTATGGGCTGATGTATTTTCGCAAAAAGAGAATGCCGAAACGGATGATTATTTCCATGTGATATTAGCGTATGAAAAGCTGAGAGTAATATTGCATTCAGGCTCAATCGTTCCGGTTAATGGACCGCGCTTTCAGGTGCATGGAAGTAAAGGATCATTTATCAAGTACGGTCTTGATTGCCAAGAGGCAGCCTTAAGTGAGGGGAAAAAACCGTTGGATGACTCTTGGGGTGCAGATGATCCTGAATTTTATGGTCACTTAGTTACGATTGAAGGAGAAAATGAAACACATGAAACCATTCAAACTCAACATGGTTCTTATTTAACGTATTACCAGGAAGTTGCTGAGAGTATTTTGAATGGGAAAAAAGCTCCGGTCACTGCTCAGGAGGGCCTTTCCGTCATTAGAATCATCGATGCGGCTTTTGAAAGCAGTAAAGGGAAGAAAGCCGTTTATATTAAATGAAATTCATTTTCCCCTTATAACAATATGGAATGAGAAGCACTGTATAAAAAGCGGCCTTTTTAGAGGAAAAGGGCCGCTTTTTATTGTGGTCATTTACACGAATTCCGGTTTATTAGGGAAAAAGCTACCTAAGAGACTTACGGAGCATCTCTGGAATTCGAGCGTTACGTATGATTTGAGCTATTAACACAAGAGTTTGGAGCAAATATTCGAAAGTTGGAAGCGAATTTGTGTATTTGTAACGTTTACTCGTGAATTTTGAGCAAATACTCGTGAGATTCGTACATTTACTCGTGAATTTTAAGCAAATACTCGTGAGATGCGTACGTTTACTCGTGAATTTTGAGCAAATACTCGTGAGATTCGTACATTTACTCGTGAATTTTGAGCAAATACTCGTGAGAATCGTACGTTTACTCGTGAATTTTGAGCAATTACTCTGGTATTCGAACGTTTTACTCGTGAATAAACAGTTTTGGAGGATCACGATTACAAGAGGATAGGATAATAAACATCATAAAAAAACCCCGAATAGTGACCGCTATCCGGGGGTTTTTCTTTATGGTGTTAAAAGGATATTGCTTTCTTCAGCTCTAGGATAATGCCTTCGAATGAAGAGATCGTTTTTGCCAAGCCATGGTGATCATTAATGTAATGATTAAGAGGAAAAGGCCTAACATGAACGGATAGGTGATGTGGACATCATACATCATTCCGGCAAGAGTGGGTCCAAGCACATTTCCGATGCTCATATATGCATTATTCATACCCATTGCAAAGCCCTGCTCATTCCCTGCCATCTTCGAAATCAGCGTGTTCAGAACTGGACGTAAGATGGATGTGGAAAGGAAGATGATTAGTGAGATTAAAAAGAAAATCAGGTAACTTGAAGCAAAAAGTGATAGGAGGAAACCGATGGCTGCAACACTGATAAAGATATTCAACACATTAATTTCCCCGAAACGGCGTACAATCCGGTCAACGACAAACAGTTGAACGATTACGCTGACGATTCCGGTAGCTGTAACCATGACGGCGATGTCCTTAGGACTTGAATTGAATTGATTATCAAGATAAAGACCAATTACTGACTCATATGCCATTAATCCAAAGCTCATTACAAGTGTAATGATCAGTGGGATGAAATAAGGCATTTTTACAGATAAGGCAATCTTGCGAACCATCGATTCATTCTTGGCTTCCGTAGTTTGGGCAACTTGTGCCGTTTCGCTTTCTTTTAAAACAAAAATAGAAAAGACCACTGCTGATAATGATACTAGCGCAGAAATCAAAAATGGAAACTTTAAGCCAAAATCAGCTAAAAATCCACCAATCCCTGGACCGATTACAATTCCCAGTGACATGGCGGCAGATACTAAACTATTACCTTTAGCCCGCTGATCAAATGTTGTGATATCTGCAACGTAAGCAAATATTGCTGGAATAAGCAAAGCGGCTCCAATTCCACCGATTATACGAGAAGCATACAATAACCAAATAGAATTGACTGCATAAAAAATAAACATGGATAAAGTCAAACCGACCAATCCATAAATAATCATTTTTCTGCGCCCAAATTGGTCAGTCCATTTCCCCGCAATTGGCGAAAAGATAAGTTGAGCACCTGCGAAAATGGCGATCATTAGGCCGGCGGCTGTTCCGCCTTGATTAATGGAGGCAAGGTATGCAGGTAAAATGGGAATGATGATACCGAAACTTCCTATTGCTATAAACATATTGATCATGAGGATTATGATCTTTTTTCGTTGTTCTGCTGACATGGACAGCCTCTCTTTCTCTTTGGAAATCAATAACCAATTTAATTCGCATGGTTAATTTTTTGATACGTTAATTATGTTATAGTTTTAGATAGATAGTTGTCAATAAGAAAGGATTGTCAAACATGAATTCAAGTGAATTGTATAATTTACATATTGAGATTAAAGAGCTAAGCAGACTCTCACAGGAATTGGTGGAACCGTTATTGGTTAAATACGATTTGACTTCTGTACAGTTTCGCGCACTGCAATTAATAGTCTTGGACGGATCCATGGCTGCCAAAAATGTTTCGAATCATTTGAAGATCAAACCTGCTGCTGGAACTGCACTAATTGACCGGCTCGAACGGAAGAATTTGATTGAAAGGGTACATAGTGAGGATGATCGCCGGGTCGTTTACATTCAATCCACCGAAAGTGGACGAGAAACCTATCATTCCATCAATATGTGTTTCGCCAAAATCTTTCGTGACTTTTATAGCGTCTTAAATGAAGAGGAAACCGTACGCCTTAAACAAATCGTGGGGAAACTAACCGAACATGTGTCGTCATGTTTAGAGAATAAAATATAGTCTTACTAAAGGGTAATGGTTCCATTATAATAGAAAGAAAAAGCATCATCGTTCATCTCAACTGGTCCTTTTTTAATAAAGCAGTGAATTCTTCTCTAATCTCACTGCTTTTAGGGGGTGAATTATCAGAAAAGTCAATTAACTATAAGTGTTTTCACAAACTTTTTGTTTTTAACCATACCCATAAATTTATTCTGTTTTCGCTTTTTTTCCATTCACCGGTGGTCTAAAGGTCAGGTGAAACGGACTTAGTCATCTAAGGATTTTTTCTCAGTGACTCTTCATGATTAACGAACCAGGCAGAGGATTGCGCTTCATTTAAATAAATATAAGCAATGAAAATAATAATAGAAGGAGTTGGGTAAAATGTTTTCACCATTAACCCCCATGGATTGGAAGCGCAGGGCCGTAAAATATTATCCTCATAAAGTGGCTGTCATCGATGAAGAGAAAGAGTATACATACAGAGAATTCGGGAACCGGGTCGATCAACTTTCCAAAGCATTGCTTTCTTCAGGAATTGAAAAAGACGACCATATTGCAGTAATGCTGCCAAACACTCATTATATGCTGGAATGCTTTTATGGCATTTGTCAAATCGGTGCGATCATGGTGCCATTGAATTACCGGCTTTCTGCTGAGGATTTGGAATATATTATCAAGCATAGCGATTCAAAAATATTAATAGTCGATGAGGAATTCACGGCTCCAATCGAGAAAATCTTAACTGAATTATCATTGGAAAAAATCATTATCGTGCCTGTTGAAGGGCATGAAACCACTTTACCTGGAATAGACTATGAGAATTTCATCCTGCATGCAAATGATGGAGTTGGACTGCCAGAGGGTGAAATCGATGAAAATCAGCTTTTGACTATTAATTATACGAGCGGAACGACATCGAAACCAAAAGGGGTAATGTTGACACATCGCGGGAATTACATGAATGCTGCCAATTTCATATATCATCTTGGTTTAAAGCATGATGATGTGTACCTCCATACCCTGCCAATGTTTCATGCCAATGGGTGGGGCGGCGTATGGGCGATCACGGCTGCTGGCGGGACTCATGTATGTTTAAGAAAAGTTGATCCCCCTCATATCCTCCATTTATTCGAACAGCATAATATTACATTGTTATGTGGAGCACCAACTGTCGTCAATATGCTAGTGAATGATCCTAAAGCAAAAGATACTGATATCAAGGTACGGCCACGGATGGCAACGGCAGGTGCTCCTCCAGCAGCAGCGCTTATTCATAAAGCTCAGGAAATCCTTGGTTTGAATATGATACATGTCTATGGATTAACGGAAACTTCCCCGTTTATCCTATATAACGAGTGGAACGATGAATTTGAAGCTAAATCAGCGGAAGAACAAGCCATAATAAAGGCAAGACAAGGTATTGAATTGGTTTTTAATGGGGAAACGATGGTGGTCAATCAAGGCGGGAAAGAGGTCGCTTGGGATGGGAAGGAATTAGGGGAAATCATCACTCGCGGAAATGTTGTCATGGAAGGGTATTATAAGGATCCGGAAAGGACGGCCGAAGCCATTAGGGATGGCTGGTTTTACACTGGGGATCTGGCAGTTACCCATCCTGATGGATATATTGAAATACAGGACAGGGCAAAGGATTTAATCATTTCGGGAGGAGAAAATATTTCTTCGACTGAAGTGGAAGGGGTATTGTATAAACATCCTGATGTATTGGAGGCGGCGGTTATTGCCATCCCAGACGATAAATGGGGTGAAACGCCTAAGGCAATCATTGTACTGCACCCCAATGTGGAAGTGACGAAAAATGAGATCATTACCTTTTGCCGCTCAAAAATGGCTCACTTTAAAGCACCGACAAAAGTTGAATTTGTAGAGTCTTTACCGAAAACGGCAACGGGAAAACTGCAAAAATATCGTTTAAGGGAAATCCATTGGAAAGGATCGAAAAAGGTAAATTAAAGGCTTTAATAGGAACGGGATATATAGTAAGGTGTTGTCATAAAAAGTTAAAATCAAATAAAGTACGGCAAATAACAAGACCAAGAATGCTTTTGAATAAGCATTCTTGGTTTTTGTATTTATGGAAAGCGCCATTTCCTCTGTAGTACTAGGATCGAGATAGATTAATTAATGAGGGCCTCTAAATGAAAGATTTGACTTTGTGTAATATATATACGTTATTTTAGATAAACTTGTTTTATTACCACTAGCATAGACTGATATATGATAAGCGTGTTTTCCGGAATAATATGCTGCTATTAAACTATTAGGACTGCCAGCAAGTGCTGATGCCAGTGCAGTAGCTACTCCTGCTGGTGCGTTTGGGCCACCTGCAAACACAAGAGTTCTTACGATGCTTAACGATGTTGTTCCCTTTTGATGAGCCTTTACCATCTTTCCTAATTGGGTATTTGTTAGTTTAGCTTGATGAGCAATAGGTTTGCTCATTTCAATGTTGCCTGCTGTTGGTTGTATTTGTATAATATCGTACTATATAACTATATGCGGGAGGTCAAGATAAATATGGAAACTAAGGAAAGGAGTTTTAAAAGAGTAATAATTGTACTTATTTCGATATGTCTAGGTTTTATAATCAGGATGTCCTCAGTAATAATAGCTGATCGAAATTTATTTTCTATGTACAACATAGACATATTAATTTTATTTATAGCAATAATTGGATTAATTATATGGTTGAATAAAAAGAAAAAAAGGATATAAATCAGTTTGTAGACAAAGGGGTTCTATCTAAATTTTGAAACAAAGTTGATTGGAGCGAGTGTGCTAGACTCCTTGCGGAAAAGCGTGTATAGGTGAGACCCCATAGGCGCAAAGGCGTCGAGGGCGGTCTGCCCGCGGAAAGCCGGGTGCCTGGAGGCAACGTTCAAACCCTTTAAACCCTTTAAACCCTTTTGTCTTTAGTCTGACTTAGAGTTAGTTTTTTTAAAAAAAGCATTATTTCCGGATAATTAGAATAGAAACTTACATCAATGGATTTTGTGAATTCGTAAAAAAAAAAGGCGGGACGAAAAACAGATTGTTTTTCGTCCCGCCTTTTTTTTATGAATGGCACGAAAAAATTAAAAAAAGCTAATAAGATCATATTATATGAAGAAACTAAGAAGCACATAGAAAAATAAGCGTTGATCTAATAAAAATTATGTAAATTCAAATCAAACATTATAACGTTATATTGATTAGTTTGAGGATATATGATAATCTATTTTTGTAAAGAGATGAAATGAATCCTCACAATTCATTGGAAACGTATACAATGCTACTTACAATCGATAGGATTTACCGAAAAGGATGAGGAAAATGACAGGTAGGCTAGTTCTGAAAAATGTAAGGATGTTAGAGGGAAATGCAGCGGATATCATATTGGAAAATGGGATGATTAAAGAAATCGCTCTGCCCGGAACTGCAACTGGAGATGAAATAATAGATTATGAGGACAAAGTTGTTGTTTCCAGCGGCTGGATTGATATGCATGTACATGCCTTCCCAGAATTTGATCCTTATGGTGACGATGTTGATGAAATTGGATATAAAACAGGTGTAACAACGATCATTGATGCAGGAAGTACCGGGGCTGACAGGATATCCGATCTTGTTAGCAGTTGTGAAAATTCCAAAACGAACGTTTTCGCCTTTCTGAATATTTCGCGGATTGGATTGAAAAGGATTGATGAGTTATCGGATATTTCATGGCTGGACGAAGTGGAATTAAGAAAAGCTATTTCCGAGCACGGTGATTTTATCGTTGGACTAAAAGCGAGAATAAGTAAAAGTGTGGTTGGTCCAAATGGTGTCGAGCCATTAAAAATCGCTAGGAAGTTCTCGGCTGATACTGGTTTACCATTAATGGTTCATATCGGTTCAGGGCCGCCTGATATTAAAGAGGTCCTTGATTTACTTGAAAAAGAAGACATTATTACACATTACTTAAATGGTAAAGCCAATAATTTATTTGATGAGAATGGAGAACCCTTACCTGAGTTCAGTAAAGCAATTGAACGTGGTGTGCATTTGGATGTCGGTCATGGGACAGCAAGTTTTTCTTTTCCGACTGCTGAAACGGCGAAGGAGAAGGGGATCCGCTTCAATACGATCAGTACGGATATATATCGGAGAAACCGAGTAAATGGGCCAGTTTTTAGCATGGCAAGTGTGCTTACTAAATTTTTGTATCTCGGATATCCATTAAAAGAGGTAATCGATGCAGTTACGGTTAATGCCTCAGCTTGGTTGCATAAGCCAGAGCTGGGAAGGATTGCAGTTGGGGATATTGCGAACCTGACACTATTCTCAATCGAAGATGAGTCGACCCTTTTACTGGATTCCGAAGGCGAAAAAAGAATGGCAGATAAAAGAGTTGTCGTAAAAGGAGTGGTTATAAATGGAGAGTTCATTAAATGCTAAATACGGCCTGAAAAGAGTCATCAATGCAAGCGGAAGAATGAGCATATTGGGAGTTTCTGCTCCAACTGACACGGTGATGGACGCGATGAAAAAAGGCGGACAAAATTATGTTGAAATCTCTGATTTGGTCGATAAATCTGGTCAGCATATAGCAAATTTACTTCAATCCGAAGCAGCGGTTGTCGTAAACTCTGCATCCAGTGGAATCGCCCTTTCCGTAGCAGCGATCGTGACTGAAGGGAACAGAAGGAAAAGCGAAAGACTTCATCAAGATCCTATTCAAAAAAATGAAATCATCATGTTGAAAGGCCATAACGTCCAGTATGGTGCACCGGTTGAAACCATGATTTACCTTGGTGGCGGAAAGTTGGTTGAAGTTGGGTATGCAAACGAAGGAAAGGCAGAGCATATTGCGGATGCCATTAATGAAAATACTTCCGCCATTTTATACGTAAAATCACATCATGCCGTTCAAAAAAATATGATATCGGTCGAAGAAGCATGGGAAGTGGCCAAAACAAATAATATCCCTCTGATTGTTGATGCGGCAGCGGAGGAAGACCTGGAGAAATATGTACAATTTTCCGATTTAGCGATTTATAGTGGGTCAAAAGCCATTGAAGGACCAACATCAGGTATCGTAGCTGGCAGAAAAAAATATATCGGATGGCTAAAGGTTCAATTGCATTGTATCGGCAGGAGTATGAAGGTCGGTAAGGAAACTACCTTTGGGCTGCTTCAGGCTTTGGATGAGTATTTTGTCAAAACGGATAATAGCGAGAAAGAAAAAGCAAGTTTACAAGTGCTCACATCACTCGATTCAATCAATGGCGTAAAAGTAACGATTGTACAAGATGAAGCGGGTCGTGCCATATATAGAGCACGTATTTCCATCGATCCTTCGGTTACGGAAACAACGGCGAAAGAAGTGAACGAGCAGCTTAGAAATGGCGATATTGCCATTTATACGCGTGATTATGGTATACGGCAAGGGTTTTTCGATATAGATCCACGTCCATTGCAAGGTGATGATATCAACGTAATTGAAGCTCAGTTAAGAACCATTTTAGGAGGAAATCAAGGATGACTAACATAAACAAACGGTTTTTTAATGATCGTGTAGCCCTGAATGTACTAGCTAATAGTGTGGAAAATGCAGTGGAAGTCTTTGAAGCAGCGGAAGGTCATGTATTGGTGGGTGTTCTTTCTAAGGATTATCCAACTGTAGAAGCTGGCGTTACAGCAATGAAAGAGTACGGGGAAGCTATTGATGAAGCAGTTTCAATTGGTTTGGGCGCTGGTGATAATAGACAGGCAGCAGTTGTAGCAGAAATTGCAAAATACTATCCCGGCAGTCATATTAATCAGGTTTTTCCAAGTGTAGGTGCTACAAGGGCCAATTTAGGTGAGAAGGATAGTTGGATAAATTCACTTGTTTCTCCAACTGGTAAAGTTGGTTATGTGAATATTTCCACTGGTCCAGTAAGTGCAGGTGCAAGTGAAACTGCCATTGTCCCTATTAAAGCCGCCATAGCATTGGTTCGTGATATGGGTGGAAATGCTCTGAAATACTTCCCGATGAAAGGGCTGAAGCATGAAGATGAATATCGTGCAGTGGCAAAAGCTTGTGGCGAAGAGGGGTTTGCTTTAGAACCAACTGGTGGAATCGATTTAGAAAATTTCGAAACCATTCTGGAAATAGCTTTAGAAGCAAAAGTGCCTAAAATCATTCCCCATGTCTATTCTTCCATCATCGATGAAGAAACTGGAAAAACGAATGGGGAGGATGTACGAAAATTATTAACCATAACCAAAAAATTGGTTGAAAAGCATGCCTAAAAGAATTGTAGCATTCGGAGAAGTGATGATGCGTTTGCAGGTACCAGGTTATGAAATGCTAACACAGGCTAACACATTACAATACTCCTTTTCAGGCACGGGGGTAAACGTTGCTTCTGCGATGACAAAGCTTGGGCATGATGGGTATCTTGTGACAAAACTACCAGATAACCCGCTTGGGGATTCGGCGGTTTCTTCTTTGCAGCGCTTAGGTATTGGACGCGACTTCTTCTATAGAGGCGGAAAATACTTGGGGATGTACTTTTTGGAAAATGGTTTCGGACAACGGGCGAGCCGTGTCACCTATTCAAATCGACTGGAAAGCAGTTTTAATACAGCGTCCTTATCCGATTATGATATGGATATGATTGCGGAAAAAACGGATATCATCCATTTTTGTGGAATCACGCTTGCGATGTCAGAAAACGTTCGAGAAAGTATGAAGGTTCTGGCTAGAAAAGTCAAAGAAAAAGGCGGTACGGTCTGTTTCGATTGCAATTACCGCCCTTCCTTATGGGAGGGAGGTTACGCTGACGCTAAGCCTCATTATGAGGAAATGCTTTACTTGGCTGATATCGTCATGATGAATGAAAAAGACGCTTTATATATTTTAGGAATGAAGTCAAAAGGCTCCACGAGAGAAGAGCAGCTTAATGAGTTAATTCCTGAAGTGGCTAAAAAATTCAATATTCTATCGATAGCAGGGACACATCGTTCGATCAACAATGATAATACCCATACATTGAGGGGATACATGTACAAGGAAGAAACATTTTACTTTTCCGATATCTTATCATTTTCCGTATATGATAGAATAGGTTCAGGCGATGCATATACCAGCGGAATTTTACATGGCGAAATGCAGGAATATTCCCCTGAAAAGACAGTTCGCTTTGCGGCTGTATCAGGAATGCTGGCGTGTACTGTCGTTGGGGATACTCCTTTGGCAACCGAAAAGGAGATACTCTCGGCAATGGAAGGTAAAATGGAAGATATTAAGAGATAAAAGGCAGGAGATCAGGAATGAATGTGAACAGAAAAAATGGACCGATGTATTTACAGATAAAAGAAATATTGAAGGATCGTATTTTACACGGGGTTTATGCCATCGACACAAACATTCCCTCTGAGCCTCTATTGGAAGAAGAATTTAATGTAAGTAAGGTCACTGTCCGCAATGCAATTAAAGAACTCGTGCAAGAGGGTTATGTTGAAAAGAAAAGCGGCAAAGGCACTAGAGTCATTGCTAATGGTTCGATTGTCAAACTTTCTAAAGGAAAGCGTTTCACAGAGCTATTGGTGGAGGAAGGGCACTTCATGGTAAAAAAAATGTTAAACATAAGCCAAGTTGACCTTTCTTCAGACTCTAAGCTGCATTCTTTATTTGGTGACCACTGCATACGAATCGAACGAATATATTTATTGGATAATGAACCTTATATTTACTTTACACATTATGTTTCACTTGATCTAAACCATGATGAGATAAAAGAGGTCCAAATCAATTCTTTGTACCGCTTTTTGGAAGATCAAAACGTCAAACTTGAAACATTCAGAGATGAGTTTGCCGTTACTATCGCTTCCGATAACATTTGCGAAACACTGAAAATCGAAAACAATAGTCCGGTACTAACAAGGATTCGGATTTCCAGTGATGGGGACGGGAATGTCATGGAATATAGTGAAGGATATTATAACACGGCCAAACAGAACTACATTGTGACTTATAACGAGCCGGTACAATAATCGATTTATTGTATTGGTTCAATTGTAAGCGATTTCTTGAAGGTGGGAAGAACATATGGAGCTATATTTATTAGGAATCACGCTGTTAGCAATCGTCATTGTTATTCTAGGGGTATCATGGTGGAAATGGCATGCATTCATAAGCTTGACTGTAGCCAGTTTATTTTTAGCTGTGTTTTCTGGTCTGCCTATGGACAAAATTGTAGGAGCTTATGAAACCGGTGTCGGAGCTGTACTTGGACATCTTATTGGCATCTTGGCCTTAGGGACCATTTTAGGGAAGATGATGTCCGACTCAGGTGCTGGTATGCAGGTAGCTGACTTCTTCATTCATAAATTCGGCGTGAAAAATCTGCCATGGGCCATGCTTCTTTCTGGTTTCATCATCGGTATTCCGGTATTTTTTGAAGTTGGTTTAGTCATATTGCTTCCTTTGGTCATTTCCATTCGTAAGTCAACCAAAGTGAACATCTTATTAATCGGAATACCAGTGCTTGCCGGATTATCGATCGTGCATGGGCTGGTACCACCGCATCCAGGAGCCATGACAGCAATAGGAATCTATAATGCAAACATGGGCCACGTACTTCTTTACTCCTTGATCATCGCATTCCCGACAGCTGTGATTGCAGGACCTTTATTCGCAAAATGGATTCATAAACGGGTCATTCCTGTTGGGGAACCTGATTTAATCAGAGTGGAAACAAAATCAAATGGATTACCAGGAACAGGAATTTCGTTCTTTATCATCCTTCTGCCTGTATTGTTAATGGTCTTAACTGTCGTGGCGCCTTATCTGCCACTACCGGGTTCCATTGAAAAGTTCTTATTATTTATCGGCAGTCCAGTGATCGCCTTATTAATCTCTTGTTTTGCAGCATACTATTTCTTGGGCTACCGACAAGGTATGGACAAATCACTAATTAAAAAGTTAACGGAAGAATGCTTGTTGCCATTAGCTTCCATAATCCTTATTATCGGTGCGGGTGGCGGATTCAAGCAAATTTTAATTGATAGTGGTGTAGGGACTGCAATCGCTTCCATGTCTGAAGAAATATCATTATCACCAATCGTACTAGCATTCCTGGTGGCCGGATTGATCCGGATTGCCACTGGTTCTGCAACCGTCGCTTTGACCACGGCTGCTGGAATTGTTTCACCGGTCGTTGCCAATATGACTGGTGTTAACTTAGAATTACTTGTTATTGCCACGGGAGCCGGTTCCCTTATGTTTTCCCATGTTAACGACGCCGGTTTCTGGTTAGTGAAAGAATATATGGGATTAACTGTTAAAGAAACATTCAAAACCTGGACAGTCATGGAAACTTTACTTTCTTTTGTGGCATTCGGCCTTGTTTTAATATTGGACATATTCATATAGTCTGTATAAGGAAATTTTGCAATTGCCAAAGTAAGCTTCCGTGAAATGTCATTAGTGACATTTCACGGGGGCTTTTCAATTTGGAAAATATAAAGTGATGGTTCCTTGTTAGTAAATGAAAAGGGATTGAATATCTTTAAGTTAGTCCGATGCAACTGGCCAGTAACATTTTTTCTCGAAGTGGTATCCCAATGACAGGGGTATTTAGTATTATCCAGAATATGTTTGTTTTGCACCTCGAAGATATAAATCCTGACAGAGCCTTTTATATTGAAGGATTGACAGCTTCCCGTTTACATATTCTTTCTGAATATAATCCAACAATTCATTGGCATGATTAGGCTTTTGACGTTTTTCCTGAATATAATGGAGTATTAAAACTTCTATAGTCACACACTCACCTTACTTGACAAGTATTTTTTTCATTAACAATATAACACGGGTATTCAAGTAATTATCATTTTTTGAATATTTTAACTATCGACATTTTTATACAAAAAAAGAAATGGTTTGAGGGAAATGGACAAACTTTTTTCGGCGAATGAGAAAAGAGGTATACCAATTGGTATGAGCTCTTTTTACTCTTAATAACCCTATAATAAACCTGCTTGATGTTTTCAAGATGATCGAATGAATGGGGGGGATGGAAAAATGGTTATAAACGTTGATCTAAATCCAAAAGAAGGTGAAAAAGCCCCTGAGAATTCAAGGGCTGTAAATTCTATTAATGATATAACCCCATGTTCGCACTGAGTTTACAAGGAGCCTACGATCTCACTTCATACTTGGATTTTTTGCTCAGTCAAAGGCGATAAAGATAGTTCTGCCGCTTCTTTTTTTATGGAGAATATATATGCTCCCAAACCTAAAATGGCTGCGAAAATCAGCATGGCAATCGATGTACTGAAGTCCCCTCCAGATAAGTCGCGAAGCCAGCCCATAATATAGCTGGAAAAGCCGCCCATGATATTCGTGAATCCTAACAGACCCGCAGCCCGTCCGGCGGTTTGGGGTGTTGAGTATTTTACCATGAGCATATTACTTAGGTGGAATACACCGCCTTGACATCCCATTGCCAGTCCCATACATATCCCGGCCATAATAGGATTGGGAATGAAGACTGCTACTGTTAAAAAGACAGCTGTCAATGAAAATAGAATCGAGGCCATCAAACTTGGACGCCTCGTTTTGTCGGCGAGATAACCGCATGCGACGACAAATCCTAAAGCAAATAGCCAAGACAGGGAAGTAATGCTTGACATCCCTTCCTTTTCAAACCCTTTCGCTTCGATAAGATAGGTAGGGAGCCAAATGCTGATGCCGAAAAAAAGGAAAGAACATACGAGCATGCCGAACCAGACTATCCAGAAACGATAATCCTGAGCGAAACTTTTATTCTCAGAAGCATTGCTTTCATTATCTTGGTCATACGATTGGCGAATGAATGCCAATTCTTCCTTACTGACATGGGGGTGCTCTTCAGGTGTATTTCTAGTCATGAAGATGAACATAGGGATATTAATAATTAAGTTGAAGGCTGCAAGCATAAAGAAAGCGGCTTGCCAGTGGAGTAAAGATATTACGAGAACCAATAAAACGGCTCCAATCGCCGGACCTAAATAGTTTCCGGTAAGCCATGATGCCTGGGCCTTACCTAATTCCCGTTTATTAAACCAGTTGGATATGAATTTCCCTGATACAGGTATCATCATCCCCTCACCAAAACCAAGAATGATCCTGCTTAATAAAAACACTTCATATGAATTTGCCAGGCCAGAAGTAATCATGGTAATTGTCCAGACGAATAAACCGGCGATGGCTGTTTTTCGAGCACCTAATTTATCGATGATGAAGCCCCAAAAAAGATTGGACACTCCATAAGCTATGGTGAAAACAAAAGAAAGAAGACCGATTTTTGCATTTTTATCATCGCCTGTTATACCGAGCGCGTTCAAGAATTCTGGATCAGTTTGAATGATGGAAATGCCAACCTTATCAATTTGTCCAAAAAACCAAAAGAAAAAAATGGGAACGGCAATATACAACCATCTTTTTTGCCCATTTAACATAATACCATCTCCTTGTCTATTGTTAGCATTACTTAAAACACTCTTAACAATTACCCGTGAAAATAAGTGAATTACGGTAATTAAGAAATCTACTATTGATGAATTCACTTTAAGGGACCAAATTTCGCCTTTCTTCAAAATACTGACAGATGAATATGCATGATTAGTGTTTTGTTAGGAAAACATGGTTTTACTTTATTAACGATAAAATAAATAGATTTGATTGTCAATTTAATATTTTGATAATTTTTTATTTTTAGAATAAATAAACGGTGGATTATTTTTCGTCGTATCCTGCATGCAGAAACCTTTCTTGAGAATCAGATGAAGGACCACTAATCAAAATGGAAGGAGATTTGATTTTTTGTGTAAATAAAGTAATTTATATCAAATTATTAAAAATTCTGACTTATTCATATTGAATTTAAAATCAGAAAAATCTATAATTCAGGTATAATGTTTTATATGTGAAATACTTATTATGGAAAATCACAAGATGTAAATGACGGAACATATGAGTGATCTTTTTTATTTTTTCTTATTTGCATATTTCAATATAATTGGGTGATCAAGATTCATTCAGTGTTATTCTATCGGTACGTCAATGAAGATAGACCGTTCGAATAGTTTTATATATGTAAATATGATTTAATTAATAAACACATAAACTATTTATCCATGAAGAGAAAAGGATTGTGAGGTTAGAAAGGATGCCAATTAGTCAACTAAAAGAATACTCGATACACTATCGGGAATCGGGAGAAGGTAAAGCTCTCGTTATCCTGCATGGTTTAGGGAATAATTCTCAATCATGGAGTCAACAGCTCAGTCAGATGAGTGAAGAATTTAGAGTAATTGCCTGGGACGCACCAGGGTACGGGGAAAGCTCCGATCCTAAAGCAGAATTTCACGAATTTTCACAGTTTGCGGATGTCTTGAAAGAATTTCTTGATAGTCTTGGTTTGCAATCCGTTAACCTACTCGGTCATTCGATGGGCTCGGCAATCGCTATTGATTTTACAAGCCGTTTCCCGGAAATGGTTGATGCCTTGATCATTTCTGATGCGACACGTGGGGCAGCTGGTGTTAGCCTAAAAGAAAATAAGCGAAAACTCGAGAATAGATTACAGTCCATCGATACGTTAAAACCAAGTGAACTTGCAAAAAAAAGAGTGAAAGCGCTAGTGTCGCCAAATGCTCCTGCAGAGGTGGTGAAGGAAGCTGAGCGCATCATGTCGCAAGTGCGTCCTGCTGGATATCGTTCTGTCTCTTACTCTTTATCAAATTTAAACCAAATGGATATCCTTTCTTCCATTACTGTACCGACATTGGTGATGTGTGGTGAACTGGATCAGGTCACACCTGTGAGTGAATCAAGAATTTTTCATGAATTGATTTCGAATTCCGAATTTGTCATCGTACCGAATACCGGCCATTTATGCTATCAGGAAGATCCAAGGGTGTTCAATGAATTGGTTACACAGTTTTTACAGAGACAATTGGCCAAAAATGAAGCAAGCAAGATACAAAACATTTACTAAGTAACTTGCAGGCTAAGTTGTACATATACTGCAAGTTTTTTCTTTCAAGGTGTCAATTTTTAATACAGTCAGCGTAACTGAATAGTTTTTTTACAACGGGAGGAATACTTGAATGGCAAGCGAAGAGAAAGAGAAATATAGTGCGAATTCATTGGTAAGAGGCTTGGAAATCATTAAGCTCTTTAATGAACTACAACCGAGTTTATCGCTTTCAGAAATTGCAAAACAACTGGGAGTAAGCAGAACTGTACCCTATCGATTATTATTTACATTACAAAATATTGGATATCTGTCACAGGATGAACATACAAAACGTTATAGTTTAACCCCTAAAGTCCTTGAATTGGGTTTCAGTTATTTGTATAGCTTGAAATTCCAGGAAATAGTCCAGCCTTATATGGAGACTCTTCGTGATGAAATCGGAGCCTCCTGCCATCTGTCCATTTTGGATGGGCAGGAAGTTGTGTATGTAGGAAGTGCCCCTATCAGAGGGGTATCCGCCGTCAATGTAAACATAGGTTTACGACTGCCAGCACATGCGTTGGCCAATGGGAAATTACTTTTGGCTTATCAGCCGAAAGAAATGCTTATGCAAATGTTCAAAATCTCAAACCTCACTCCATATACAGACAAAACCCTTACAACGCCGGGTGAGTTTCAAAAACAGTTGGAATCCATTCGGGAAAATGGTTATTCAATGACAAGCGGGGAATTCCACCCAGGGATCCTTTCCGTTGCCGCTCCAATTTTTGATCGGACTGGAAAAGTATTGGCTGCCTTGAATGTCGTGGCAACAGAGTCGGCTTACCAGGAAGATTTCATCGATAAAATCGCCTTGCCGAAACTGTTGGAGGTATCTCGGCAGTTATCCGTTTATATGGGATATAGTGGAGCTAAGCCGTTTCAACATGATGATTTCTTATAATGTTTAAGTGTCAATCTGAAAAATGAAATTTCGATAGTGTGGATACCTTTATAGGGTATCCACATTTTTTTGTCGTTTTGAAAATGAACTATTCGGTTGAGATGTTTCAAGTTATTCCAAGAGAGTGGATTGTTCGGATTATAAAAATAGTTTTAAATATTCTAAAAACTCATTGACAATGTAAGGGTTTCATTTTAGAATTAATTCATAGATAAAACAATGTTTTGCTAATGAAACACAATGCGAGTTAGAAACAACCAATAAGGGAGGATTTTTAAAATGACAAAAGAAACCTTTTCAGTGAAAGACTTTGAAAAAAAACATGTTGCTAGATTGAAAGACCGTACACTTGATTGGAACGTCTTGAAATTCCAAGAAGAAGTCGATCCAGCTTATAAACGTGCACAGATGAGGTATATCGGACGTGGGGCCACGGCGAATAACGATACGAATGTAATTGCTGGTGAGCATTTTACACTCAGTACAATGGTGCTTCCCCCGGGATGTATCGGACCTTTACACCTTCACGATGATGTAGAAGAAGTGTTTTTCATTCTTGAGGGTGAAGTTACGGCTTTGATTCAAGAAGATAGCTATAGCGAAGTGCATGAGATCAAACTAAGTGCAAGAGACTGCATCAGCAGCCCGCCTGGAGTATATCGGGGAATTAGAAATGACGGCGATGTCGAGGCGCGCATGCTTGTAATGCTTGGGGCAGTGAAGCCTAACCTGCCAACATATCCTGAAGGAAGCGCGCTGGAAGAACTACGTAAGCAACGCTCCAAAGAAAGAGAAGCCATCATTAAAGACTGATCATTTTACCAAAGAGGGGCACCTGCATTATGAAAATTAATGAGGCGCCCTTTTCGATTAGATTGTTAAATGTGGTCGATGCAACCTATCAAAAAAGCAATCTATTTTATGGGAGGTATAAAAAAGATGCTTGGAATTACTCATTTACGACATATTGGTTTGATTACGCCGAATTTTGACGAGCAAGCAGTGTTTTATGAAAAGGTTTGGGGACTGGATAGAGTGGATGTTCCAGAAGAAGAGAATACCGTTTATTTTCGCGGCGCTGGACCGGAACATCATATTTTAAGCCTTCATAATGGTGAAAAACGTGGGTTGCACCATATATCTTTCGGCATGGTCGATAAAAATGCAGTGGACCGTGCAGCTGAGATATTGCAATCAAAGGGAGTTCGAATTATTAAACAACCTGGATATTTGGAGGAAGCAGGTGCTGGTTATGGCCTGAGGTTCATCGATCCAGAAAACCGAGTGATTGAGCTTTCAGCTTGGGTGGAGGTTCAAACATCCGTTTGGAACAATAAAAATGTAGATCCAGTGAAACTGAATCATGTTGTCATGAACACAAAAAACTTAGATATGATCGTTGAGTTTTATACAGATGTACTTGGTTTTAAAGTGACTGATTGGAGCGAGCACCAAATGTCTTTTCTAAGGTGCAATAGGAAGCATCACTCCATTGCCTTTAACCAAGATGTACATGCCTCCGTCAATCATATTGCATACGAAGTCGATTCCGTGGATGAACTGATGCGCGGCATAAGCAATGTTCGAAAAGCGGGGCTGTCAGAACTCTGGGGACCTGGGCGTCATGGCCCTGGAGACAATATTTTCTGTTATTTTCAGGACCCAGGCGGTTTCGTTATGGAGTATACATGCTATTTGGAAACGATTGAAGATGAATCAGAATGGAGAGCACGTGTATGGAAACGGGTACCGCACTTAATGGATCAATGGGGTATTGCTGGGCCTCCGAAGCCCGAAGCACGCAAGGCAATGGGAGGAGATCCTGATCCGGGCTGGGTGGATGCTGAAATAGATGATTCAGTCTTGGCGGAAAAATGAGAAGAAGTTACATTATCCGCCATTTCCCATCCGCGTAAAGTTACCTTTTTGTACTATTAAGGGACAGCGTTTAAGGAAAATGGCTTTGAAAAGGAGTGATGAGAATGGATTTAGGTTTGAAAGGAAAAGTGGCTGTCATTATGGGCGGCACGTCGGGCGTGGGCTTAAAAACAGCAGAAATGTTTTTAGCTGAGGGAGCGAAAGTGGCTATATGCGGCAGAAGCAGCGAGCGTATGGAAAATGCCCAAAGTCATTTGCTCACATTTGGTGATAAGGCAGATATCTTTGCATCAACTTGTGATGTCACCTCAAAGTCGGATGTGGATTCTTTTATTAATGGGACGGCTGAAAGGTTCGGCGGGATCGATATATTGGTGAATGCAGCCGGTCAAAGCGTGATGGGTTACTTTTTTGACATTACGGATGACCAGTGGGATGAACAAATTCAATTAAAGTTTTTTGCCATTATATATGCGGTTCGTGCTGTGCACCCTCATTTAGTGAAAAGGGGAGGCGGTCGGATCATTAATATTAATGCAACACTTGCTAAAGAACCGGAACGTCACATGGTAGCGACTGCAGCAGCACGGGCTGGTCTCTTGAATTTAAGCAAAACGCTGTCCCAGGAACTAGCCTTTGACAATATACTAGTGAATTCCGTGAGTCTTGGATTGATCCGGACCGATCAATGGGAGCGTAGAAGATTGAAAAATGCACCTGATATGGATCCGGAAGAATATTACGGTGATCTTGCGAAGAAACGGAATATTCCACTCGGTCGTGTAGGCGAAGCAGAAGAAGTCGCCAGTGTCATTGTTTTCCTTGCTTCAGACAAAGCAAGTTATGTAGCGGGTTCGACAATTGAAACGGCAGGAGCGATCGGTAAGGCATTATAATCATATTATAAAAAAGGTAGGATAACGCGATGAAAATAAAAGAAAAAATAGAGTTCACAACTGCCGATTCCATCGTAAAGGAGCTCGTGCTTGCAGGAGTGGAAGCTGCATTTGGGATTGTCAGTATTCATAATATGCCTATCTATGATGCGATTCTTAGAGAAGGTAGCATTAAACTCATTTGTTCCCGCGGAGAGAGCGGTGCAGTCAATATGGCCGATGGTTATGCCCGCGCGACTGGTAAATTAGGTGTAGTGATTACCAGTACTGGAACAGGGGCGGGAAATGCGGCTGGTTCATTAGTGGAAGCTTGGGCCGCTGGCGTCCCTCTTCTACATCTTACAGGGGAAGTTGCTTCTTCTTATCTTGGAACGGGCAGAGGATACATACATGAATGTAAAGACCAGCTCTCAATGATGAGCGGCGCTTGTAAAAATGCTGTAAGGCTTAGAAATCCTGCCCAAACTGCTGCAGTTGTAAGGAAGGCGATAACAGAAGCATTGACTGCGCCGACGGGACCAGTTACTTTGGAGATTCCTATTGATTACCAATCGGCTATCATAGAAGATCTCTCGCTCGATGGGGTACGGGAATCATCGGTTGAAATAAAGTCAAATGCATTCATTCCTGAACAAGCCGTACAAAAAATAGTTGCAGCACGCCGTCCTGTGATATGGGCCGGAGGTGGGGTCATCAGTGCCAATGCCACGCAAGAGTTGCGGAAATTGGCGGAGATCCTGGGTGCAGCAGTAATAACCAGTCAATCTGGAAAAGGTTCGATCCCGGAAACCCATGAACAATGTATAGGACATTTTGCGGCTTATGAGCCAACAAAAGAGTTTTTAAGGAATGCGGATTTATTGATTAGCGTAGGTGTCCGATTCAGAGGAAATGAAACGTCCAATTGGAAGGTACCGGTGCCTGAAGAACATATAGCGATTGATGCGGATTTGCAGGCGATTAACCGAAACTATAAAGCAACGCTAGGTTTGGTTGGCGATGCCAAAGATATGCTTGCTGCCATTAATCAGAAGCTTGAAGAAAATTCAGTACAAGCGGAACTTTCTTATATAGAAGAAGTCCGTTCGCTTAGAAATGAAGTGCGCGCTCAACTTCGAGAAACGCTAGGTCCTTATGAGCAATTTGTAGATGGCATGAGGGAGATATTACCGTTTGATACGATATTAGTTCGTGACGTAACTGTACAGGCAAACGTTTGGGGCAGCCGTTTATTTGAAATCCGTGAGCCGAGAACATCCATTCATGCATCAGGGGGAGGAATTGGTCAAGGTCTTCCGACTGCAATTGGTGCCCAAAAGGGATGTCCGGATAAAACCGTGGTTCTGATGGCTGGAGACGGTGGGTTTATGGTGAATGTCGGGGAAATGGTAACGGCAGCTGAAGAAAACTTACCAGTTATCATCGTATTGTTTGATGATTCAGGCTATGGGGTTCTTCGCAATATTCAAACAGCCGCGTATGGGCGACAGGTAGCCGTGGATTTATTGAGTCCCGATTTCGTAAAACTGGCAGAATCCATGCACTTTAATGCTGTCAGGATTGGGTCTGGAGATGAATTCGTATCCGAATTGAAAAAGGCGAAAGAAAGACGTAAGCCTTCAATGATCGTTGTTGATATGGAAGCTGTGGGACCGATGGCCAAGCCATTTGGAGGACCTCCAGGAGCTGCGGAAGCTTTTAAGCCCAAAAAATTATAATGGAGGAATTTGAATGATTTCGACGTACCCATTTGTTTCAGGAAAATACCTTGTTGATGGAGAATGGATGGAAAGTGCAGAAAAAGCTGATGTGAGCAATCCTGCAAACACATCGGAAGTGGTTGGCCAGGTGGCAAAATGTTCTGAGGAAATTGTCAATGATGCGATCGAAGCGGCTGAAAAGGCTTTTAGAACATGGTCGCGAACGGATATATGTGATCGGGCTAACCGGATGAATGCAGCGGCAGCAGAATTATCAAAAGTAATTGAAGAAAATGTAACCATGTTTGTCCGGGAAAATGGGAAAAGCCTTGTTGAAGCTAAGAAAGATTTATTACGCTGTGTTGAAGTCATGAAAGGCTGCGCGGCAGAGTTACTTGATTGGTGGAAACCAGAAGTGCTTCCAGGAAAACAAAAAGTCCAAATCAGAAGAAGAGCAAGAGGAGTCACGGCAATTATCACACCGTGGAATTCTCCAATGATATTAACCTTTAAACGGGTTATACCTGCTGTTTTAGCAGGCAATGCCGTTGTAGTAAAACCTGCCACGAATTGCCCATTAACGATTATGACTTTTTTGAAAGTAGTAGCGGAACACTTTCCTCCGGGAGTCATCAATATAGTGTCAGGATCAGGAAAAGCTATCGGTGACAAACTTTGCTCGGATTCCCGAGTCCGGACAGTGGCATTTGTCGGGAGTACTGAAACCGGAAAAGATATAATGAAGAAGTCAGCTGGAAATCTACAAAAAGTATATATGGAACTTGGCGGCAATGATCCTGCTATCATCATGGAGGACGCCAATATGGATGAAGCGGCAATCAAACGTTTGAGAATGGGGATTTTACGAGCCTCAGGTCAAGTGTGTTCTGCGGTTAAACGAGTGTACGTCCAAGAATCACGTTTTGATGAGGTTGTTGAAAAACTGACTAAAGAATTTAATCGGGTGGTAGTTGGTGATGGTATTCAGCCTGATGTAACAATGGGTCCATTGAATAATAAAGCACAGTATGACTACGTGAATGGCTTGATCGAAAGAACGGAACATTCAGGCGGAAACATAATCACTGCAGGCATTCAACTAAATCCAGAAACTTGGGATAAAGGTTACTATATGCTTCCTTCTATTATTACAGGTGTCAATCAGCATAGTGAAGTGGTTCGGGTCGAACAATTCGGACCCATCATTCCAATTTTACCTTTCAATGATATTAATGAAGCTGTAAAATTAGCAAATGATAGTGAGTTTGCCCTGCGTGCATCTGTTTGGACCGAGAATGAAGATATTGCTATCGAAATGGCAGATCGCCTTGAAGCTGGTGCGGTTTTCCATAATAATCATACCGTTTTCAGCGACTTGGCTCTGGATTTCCCTGGTTTAAAGGAAAGTGGCGTTTCCCGGGAAACAAGGCATTGTGGGTTGGAATTCTTTGCAGATTCATTCGGGTTTGCTGATTGAGAAAGGATGAAACTTCATGAAATTAGGCTTAATCGGATGCGGGAACATCGGGAAATTCCTGCTTCAGGCAATAAATAATGACGGACTTCTTCCAGGTGGGAAAATCGTTGCGATTTATGCACGCCGTGAAGAAATCGCAGCCCAACTAGCTGAGGAATTTAGTACACAGTCCTATAGGGATGTCGACGCACTTCTTAAATCGGATGTGGATGTAGTCATAGAAGCAGCAACGATTGAAGCTGCAGAAGAGTATGCAATGACCGTTCTTAAAAGCGGAAAAGATCTTTTGCTAAGCAGCATAGGAGTGATGGCGGATGCTGGATTTGCAGAAGAATCAAACAATATTTGCAGAAATAATAACGTTAATATTTTCCTACCTTCTGGTGCGATCGGAGGTCTTGATGTACTTAAATCGGCAAAAGCTGTGAATGGACTTGAATCCGTTTGCATAACCACAAGAAAGCCTCCCAACGCATTGCCATCAGGTTCGTCATTGGTAGAAGAAACGGTCTTATTCCAAGGATCGGCTTCAGAAGCGATCAAGCAGTTTCCGAGAAATATTAATGTGGCGATTGTGCTGTCATTGGCTGGTCTTGGACCTGAAAAGACGAAAGTGAAAATCATTGCCGATCCAAATGTGACTAAAAACATTCACCTAATTGAAGCGTCAGGTTCGTTCGGGAAATTCAGACTTGAAGTGGAAAATGATCCGATGCCAAATAATCCAAAAACGAGTTATCTAGCCGCGTTAAGTGTTTTGGCTACGCTGCAAAACAAGGAAAAGTGCCTTCAAATCGGGTAATGAATGATAAATCAAGCTAATGAAGGGGGAGGAAAAAATATGCTTAAAACAGATAAATCATTAGAAGAAATGTCTAAACATCAAGTTGTTAACTATTTGAATGAAACGGTTAAACCAGAGGAAGGCGTCATACCTGCATACCTCCTGGGAGATCAAAAGGTATACGATATCGAACATGAAAAAGTGTTTTTGAAAACATGGGTGTTTGTCGGCCATGAATCTGAAGTTCCAAACAAAGGTGACTTCATGACCCGCGAACTTGCTGGCTACTCGCTCATCATCACGCGTGATGGTGAAGGGGAAATCCGCGCATTTTACAATATGTGCACACATCGTGGAATGAAGCTATGTCGTGCAGATAAGGGGAACAAATCTTTATTTACATGTCCTTATCATGGTTTTAATTTTAAAAACACAGGGGAGCTCGTGGGTGTGCCCCTGCAAAAGGATATTTATGGAGGTACGCTTGACCGTTCAGAAATGGGTCTTCACAAAGTGAAACTGGAATCCTATAAAGGTCTTTTATTTGGAACTTGGAATGAAGAAGCCGAGCCGCTTGAAGATTTTCTTGGCGATATAAAATGGTATTTGGATTTACTCGTAGGGCGCGCTGAAATGGAAGTGATCGGGGTCCCTCAAAGATTCATTGTCAATTCCAACTGGAAAGTGGGTTCAGATAACTTTGTTGGTGATTCCTATCACACGATGGTCACACATGGTTCCATTGCAAAACTGGGCATGGTACCCAACGCAACCTACTCGAAGCGTGGTTTTCAAATCCATATGGATAACGGCCATGGATTAAATTTAGGGACACCGAATCCCGACTTCGCATTCCCGGAAGAATTGAAAGAAGAATTTAAAAGTAATTTGTCTGAAGAACAGTATGAAGTGTTATCAAACTTAAAGAATATGATTGGAAACGTTTTCCCGAACTTGTCATTCTTAATTTCCCATACAAAAATCAAAGACCAGTTTATCTCTAACACTTCCATTAGAATGTGGCGCCCAATTGGTCACAATAAAATGGAAGTGATTGCTTGGATGCTTGTGGAAAAAAACGCCTCTCAAGATTGGAAAGACCGGTCAAGAGATTCGTTTATCTTGACCTTTAGCCCATCCGGTATTTTTGAACAGGATGATACGGAAGTATTTACGGACATTACAGAAGCAGCCCAAGGCCCAATGCCTTTTATAAAGAATTTAACCTATAATTATACTATGGGTCTTCATCGTGAACCTGTTGATTTTATAGGGCCGGGGATTGCTTACGATGATAAATTCACAGAAGCGAGCCAACGGAATTTTTACAAATACTGGTTGGAATTGATGACGAAATGATAAACGGGAGGGGGAAGGGAAATGAACGTGGAAAAAATGCTGATTAAATGTGAATTTGAACAGTGGTTGTATGATGAAGCAGAATTGCTGGATGATATTGAATTTGATGGTTGGTTCGATTTAATGCACTCTAGCTTGCGCTATCAAATGCCTGTGCGAGTCAATAAAGAAGGTGTGGAACGTCCGGATTATTCGACAGACATGTTCACATTTAATGATGATATCGAGCTGTTGAGGCTGCGTGTGGATCGATTGAAAACGGATTATGCATGGGCCGAAATCCCGCCATCAAGAACACGGCGTTTTGTCTCTAACGTGAGCGTTAAAGACTACATTGAAGGGGAAAAGGCAATCGTGAAGAGCTATCTGCTTATCTATCGAAGCCGCAGCACCGATATTCAACACGATTTGATTTCGGGGGAAAGAAATGATGAATTCATATTTGAAGATGGTAAATGGAAACTCTCCAAACGAGTATTCATTGTCGACCAAACAACGATAAATACTAGGAATCTTGCTATCTTCGTATAATATTGACTAGCACATAAAAGATCATATGGAGGTTGGTTACAATGGCAACGGGGTTAAAGGATAAAGTGGTGTTGATTACCGGAGGCAATTCGGGTATAGGGGAAGCTGTCACTCGACGTTTTATACAAGAAGGGGCAAAAGTCAGCATCATTGGCCGCTCTTTGGAAACGTTAAAGAAAATGAAAGAGGAATTTGGAGAAGAGATTCTCATTAACCAAGGAGATGTAAGTATTTACGAAGACAATGAAAAGGCTGTACAGGCCACTGTCGAGCAATTTGGAAAGCTCGATGTTTTCATTGCTAATGCAGGAGTCTTCGATGGATTTGCAAAATTTTCTGACGTAACTCCCGATGCACTTTCCGAAGCATATGATTTTCTGCTCAATATTAATGTTAAAGGCTCATTCTTCGGTGCGAAAGCAGCTCTTGATGAACTGCAAAAAACAAATGGCAATATTATTTTCACCGTATCTGGTGCAAGTTTCTATCCTGATGGAGGCGGCGTATGGTACACAGCCAGCAAGCATGCTCAAATCGGTTTGATGCGGCAACTAGCGTTCGAACTCGCACCGAATATTCGCGTTAATGCTGTAGCACCTGGAGGAACACTGACAGCATTATCGGTCATACCACCTCTAAAACCATTTGTGAAAATCGTGGATAATGAGACGAAGGCCAGCAGCATAAAGAAAAGAAACCCACTTCAGCTTGCCCAGATGCCCGAAGATCATGTTGGTGCTTATGTCCTCCTAGCATCGGACGAAGCGCGCGCAATTACTGGCGAAGTCATTTCCAGTGATGGTGGTTTGTCAGTTCGCGGACTTGGTTGAGTTTATACCTAAATAAACTTAGAAAGAAGGTTTATAAATATGACTGAACCACTTTTGGGCAATAGGAATATTAATCAATTAGCATTCGTTGTAAAAGATATTGAAGCTGCTAATCTAGCTTTTACAAAATTGCTAGGCATTAAGATGACAGATCCATTTCTAACGGGTGATAGTACAGTATCGAAAGTGACCTTTAGAGGTGTACCAACGGAGGCAAGATCTAAACTGGCTTTTCTAAATACACCAACCGTCCAATTTGAACTAATAGAACCCGATAAAAATCCAGGAACGATGCGTGAGTTCCTGGATGAAGTAGGTGAAGGGATCCACCATATTGCTTTTGATGTAGACTCTATTCAAAAGAAGCTGCTAATCATGGAAAAAAGTGGATACCCAGCTTTGCAAACGGGTGAATTCACTTCGAGTGACGGCCGGTATGTATATGTGGATACACTAGATGATCACAAAACGTTAGTTGAACTGCTTGAAAGTGAAGAGACAAGAAAAACGGCATGGGAAAAACCAGAAGATGCAAGTGTTCAGCCGTTATTAGGGACTAACAAAGTGGAACAGCTTGCGTTAGTTGTAAAAGACCTGGATGCGGCTGCAGATGCATATTGTAAGTTGTTGGGTATTGAAAAACCTCCCATCATTCATTCTGGATCAACCGAAATTACAAATGTGATTTACAAAGGGAAGCCCACCGAAGGAAAATCAACATATATGTTCATTGATACTCCGTTCATTCAGATTGAATTGATCGAGCCGGGCGAATCACCTAGTACGTGGAAAGATCATCTTGAAACATATGGTGAGGGTGTTCACCATATCTCTTTTGTCGTTAAAGACATGGAGGCTAAAATGAAGATGTTAGAAGAAATGGGCTATCCGGTCATACAGACAGGAAACTTTTTTAACGGAAAAGGAAGATATGCCTATATGGATACAACATCGACTTATAAAGTGATTATTGAATTGCTAGAACGTTTTGATGGGTAAATCTTGTTCATGTGACCACTAAATGGTGTTCATGCTGCGATTTCATGAACTCATCACACTTACATGGTTAGGTTAAAGTTATCGTACAGCCATTTTTCAGCATTCTCCTACTAGCTGATTCACTAGACATGTGAAATCCCAAAAGCATGTATAAGGCAATGGCATGCAATATTTCCAACCATGACTCGGTATGGATGGAAATATTGCGAAATGTTGTTACATATTTATATAGTTTGATATACACATCATAAGGTCTTTTACATGTAATAGATTAATGAAAACGTTTTCTCCAATGGTCATCCTATCGGCTTGGCTTCATAGGCCACTTTTTATTTAATTCAGTTATAAAAGTCTTGACATTCTTTTTATCTTCCATAATTGGGGAATAGACGTACGAAAGCGTTCTGTTAAAGGACTCATTTTTCAACTGTATAATCGAAAGTAATTTATTTTGAACATCCCTCTCAATGACACTTCGGGAGAGAAGAGCGAGACCTGCACCATTTTTTATAAGTGTTTCTTTAATTCCTTGGTTACTGCTTATGGTAAGTATCGATTTAATTTTCAAGCCATTTGAACGTATGACGTGATTAAGGTATTCACGTGTACCAGATCCAACTTCCCTAGTTACCCATGCTTGGTTATGTAGGTCAGTAATCGCTACTTCGCGTTTACAAGCGAGCTCATGATCGTTCGAAGAAACGACGAATAACTCATCTTGCATAAAGGGGTGTACGGAAAGCTCTTTTTCATTTGTTTGACCTTCGATTAAACCAATATCCACTTTGTATAACCGAACGGCTTGAACAATTTCTTCGGTGTTTCCAATAACAACTTGAAGCTCAAGTTCCGGATAGTCTTTTTGAAGGTCATTGAGTAATGAAGGTAATATGTATTCTCCTATTGTAAAACTTGCCCCAATCTTTAATTCCCCTTTGATGGACCTATCATGTTCTAATATGTCTTGTCTGGTCTGTTCATAGATGGTGAGCATTTGCTTAGCCCGATCGTACAGGATTTCTCCTGTTAAAGTGACTTTTAAGAATTTAGGGGAGCGTAGAAATAATTTGGTTTGAAACTCTTCCTCTAATTTTTTAATGTGTAAACTTACACTTGGTTGTGACATAAGCAGCATTTCAGCTGTTTTTGTAAAGTTTTTTACTTCTACAAGGGTCACAAATGTTTTTAAAGCATCATAATACATAGGAATCCCGCCTTATTATTAATATTCTTAATAGTTGCAATAAATTATATATATTTTACTAATGATGTGCCTTCTGGTAAAGTTTAATGAGAAACTTATTTTAGGAAGAGTCTAGGCTAGGGAAGGCGATCGTCCTTAATAACCTTATTTTTATTTATAGCGAGCTGTGAAAAAGTGTTCCCTCCTTAAGTGAGCTGAATTTTCTAAATTTTTTTACGGTTAAAACCAACTTGATCTATAGGAGTAAATGAGTTTCATAGATTGAGAAAAAAGTTTAAACCCACTCGTAATACATAAGAATCAACTAACATAAGTTTATATTCCTTTGTGAGGTGGAAAACGTGCAACTTCAAGTAAGTAACAGTCCTTTTAATCATGAACAGGCAGAGCTTCTTAACAATCTACTTCCAAGCTTGACAGAAACACAAAAAGTTTGGCTGAGCGGTTTTCTGGCCGCAACTTTGACAGTGTCCGATACAGGTACAGCCGACGTACGGGTGATGGAAGCTCAATCTAGCGGGAAGACAATATCAAAAGAGGTTACCATCCTTTACGGTTCACAGACGGGAAATGCTCAAGGATTGGCTGATAATGCTAAAAGAACGCTTGAGGGTAATGGATATCAAGTAACCATTTCATCCATGAGTGACTATAAAGTGAACAACTTGAAAAAGGTTCAGAATCTTCTTATTGTGGTAAGTACGCACGGAGAAGGTGATCCACCGGATAATGCGTTGTCATTCCATGAGTTTCTTCATGGCAGAAGGGCGTCAAGACTTGAAGATCTCCGCTTTTCCGTATTGGCGCTTGGGGACAGCTCATATGAGTTTTTCTGTGAAACGGGAAAACAATTCGATAGGCGCCTGGAAGAACTGGGCGGGACGCGGCTTTTCCCGCGGACGGACTGTGACCTTGATTATGATGAGCCTGCTGCAGAATGGCTGGAAGGAGTCATTACTAGCTTAAGTGAGGAGCAAGGGAGTAAAGTTACCGCCGTTCCAACTACGGCAGCTCCAGTAAATGCTCACGCGTATTCCAGGACGAACCCGTTTAAAGCGGAGGTGCTGGAAAATATAAACTTGAACGGCCGTGGCTCCAATAAAGAGACACACCATCTCGAATTATCACTGGAGGGCTCTGGCCTAACATTTGAACCTGGTGACAGCCTTGGTATTTATCCGCAGAATGATGCGGTTTTAGTGGATATGCTTCTTAAGGAACTCAATTGGGAATCAGAAGAGGTCGTGAAGGTCAACAAGCAAGGTGACCTTCGGAAATTTAGGGAATCGCTCATCTCTGATTTTGAAATAACCGTATTAACAAAATCACTCCTTGAGCAAGCAGCACAGCTTTCAGGCAACGAGGATTTAAAGGCACTTCTATCACCTGGAAATGAAGAAAAACTAAAAGAATATCGTGAAGGCCGTGATTTGCTTGATTTTGTCCTTGATTTTGGTTCATGGGGTGAATCGGCGCAAGAGTTCATCTCCATCCTTCGAAAAATGCCAGCCCGTCTTTATTCGATCGCGAATAGCTTATCCGCATATCCGGATGAGGTGCATTTGACAATCGGAGCTGTCCGATATGAAAGCCACGGACGGGAAAGAAAAGGTGTCTGCTCGATATTATGTGCCGACAGTATACTGCAAGGGGATACGCTGCCTGTATACATTCAGCATAACCAGAACTTCAAGCAGCCTAAGAACCCAGACACTCCAATCATCATGGTTGGACCGGGGACAGGAATTGCTCCGTTCAGATCCTTTATCCAGGAGCGGGAAGAAATGAATGGGAAAGGGAAAACATGGCTCTTTTTCGGGGATCAGCATTTCGTGACCGATTTCCTATATCAAACTGAATGGCAAAAGTGGTTGAAAACAGGTGTACTTTCGAAAATGGATGTTGCCTTTTCGCGTGACACGGATGAAAAAGTGTATGTTCAACACCGGATGCAGGAGCAGAGCAGAGAATTATACGAATGGCTTCAAGAAGGAGCGGCGCTATACATTTGCGGTGACGAAAAAAATATGGCACATGACGTCCATAATACGCTCATTGAGATCATTGAAAAAGAAGGTCAAATGAGCCATGCTGATGCGCAAGCTTACCTAGACGAAATGCAACAGAATAAACGCTATCAACGTGATGTGTACTGAAAATAAGGATGAAAAGGAGATTACAACATGGTGAACCTACTATTAAAAGCACCGGAAGGCCCGCCTAGTGATGTTGAGCAAATAAAAGAAAAAAGCAATTATTTGCGAGGAACACTTGGAGAAGTGATGCTCGATCGAATCAGCGCCGGCATTCCAGATGATGACAATCGATTAATGAAACATCACGGCAGCTATTTGCAGGATGACAGGGATCTTCGAAATGAACGCCAAAAACAAAAACTTGAGCCTGCCTATCAGTTCATGCTGCGTGTCCGCATGCCAGGTGGGGTTGCACAGCCATCTCAATGGCTTGTTATGGATGACCTCGCTCAGAAATACGGCAACGGCACTTTGAAATTGACGACAAGACAGACGTTTCAAATGCACGGTATTTTAAAATGGAATATGAAAAAAACCATTCAGGAAATCCATGCGTCCATGCTGGATACCATCGCGGCATGCGGTGATGTAAATCGGAACGTAATGTGCAATTCGATTCCATTTCAATCCAAAATCCATTCTGAAGTATATGAATGGTCGAAAAAATTGAGTGATTATTTATTGCCCCGAACAAGGGCATACCATGAAATCTGGCTTGATGAAGAAAAAGTAGTCGGAACACCTGAATTGGAAGAAGTCGAACCAATGTATGGACCACTTTATTTGCCAAGGAAGTTTAAAATAGGCATTGCGGTTCCTCCATCTAATGACATTGATGTCTACTCTCAGGATCTTGGCTTCATAGCAATTGTTGAAAGTGGAAAACTCGTTGGTTTTAATGTGGCGATCGGGGGCGGTATGGGAATGTCACACGGTGATAAAGCGACATATCCCCAGCTAGCCAAAGTAATCGGATTTTGCCAGCCAGACAAAATAGTGGATGTGGCTGAGAAGATCATTACAATTCAGCGTGATTACGGAAACCGCTCCGTCAGGAAAAATGCACGGTTCAAGTATACGGTTGACAGGCTTGGGCTCGAACCGGTAAAGGCTGAACTTGAAAATCGGTTAGGATGGAAACTGGAGGAAGCGAGAACATATCATTTTGACAATAATGGTGACCGCTATGGCTGGGTAAAAGGCATGCAAGGAAAATGGCATTTTACATTATTTGTCGAGGGTGGCCGAATCGCCGATATCAATGATTACAAGCTGATGACCGGTTTGCGCGAAATCGCAAAAATTCATACGGGTGATTTCCGTTTGACCGCCAATCAAAACCTGATCATTGCCGATGTATCAAGTCAGAAAAAGAAGAAGATCATAGAATTGCTTGAAACATACGGTTTGACGGATGGTGCACATCATTCAGCGATCCGCCGTAGCTCGATTGCATGCGTGGCCCTTCCAACATGCGGATTGGCAATGGCAGAAGCAGAGCGTTATTTGCCGGTGCTGCTTGATAAAATTGAGACCATCGTTGATGAAAACGGACTGCGGAACGAGGAAATTACGATCCGCATGACCGGTTGCCCGAATGGCTGTGCCCGGCATGCACTTGGAGAAATTGGTTTTATCGGTAAAGCACCTGGGAAATATAATATGTATCTCGGTGCTGCATTCGATGGAAGCAGACTAAGCAAAATGTACCGTGAAAACATTGGTGAGGAAGAAATTTTAAAAGAGTTGCGTGTACTTCTTTCCCGTTATGCGAAAGAACGTCAGGAAGGAGAGCATTTCGGGGACTTTGTCATCAAGGCTGGCATCGTAAAAGAAGTGACGGACGGAACGAATTTTCATGATTGACTAAAACGAAAGAGAGGCAGGAATGCATTCCTGCCTCTCTTTTCATTCCGATACGCCAGTTTGAATAATGTTAACTTTAGTTTTTACTTTAATATCCATCGTGGGATATATCTTTTTCCATTGTTCATAGGTCATTTTTTTATTTTTGGCGCGGTATTTTTCCTTTAAGCCAATGGGGTCAATGTTTTTTTTCTGAAATTCTGCAATAAGGCGGTTAGCCTGTCTGGTTAAATCATCTTCCATATCGTGTTCTATCTTTTTAACCATCTCTCTATTAGTAAGGTTATCACTCCTCATTGATTCCTTGATTTGACCATTAATTTTGATGTTAATGGTAATGGAGGGCTGACTCTCTGAGCCGGATATATTATAATTTGACCCGCTTCGGATACTTTCCACTACAATATAGCTTTTTTTCTTGTCTTTTAATTTGAATTTGTAAATTCCCCGTCTATGAAATTGAACTAATGTCTTGAAAACAAACATATCTCCAGTTTTCACTTTACTGACCATCTTATTTTCATGAAACAAGGCATTACCGGAAACAGCTACATGATTACCACGTTTTATTATTATAGGAAGATACGAATCACCTCCACTTTCTAAAGAATGTCTTAAAAAAAGATGAAGGTTAGTATCCGGTCCGTTCCCGGTTATATTTTGTTGTTTAATTAAATCCGATAAAAAAATTCCAATATTCACATTCGAATTTGGTGGTTTCGTATTAACGACGTCCTTTACCTTTCCTTCGACGATGCCCAAGATAATCCTGTTGCCAAGTTGGGGATCACGATAAAGATAATCGGTCAGTTCTGTAATTCCGATTTTATGAACGATTTCCTCACTGAATAAAATGATGCGAGTCTGTCCAAGCAACACCGGCTTATCCGCTTTTTTGGAAACGACAGCCTGGACATCACTCGCCGTCGTGGATTTTCCGCTTAAGATTTGATATTTACCCATCGTATCTTGTTGGAAAATGGGGATGACGAATATTCCTTCGATCATATCATCCTTGATTAAATCGTAGCCTATGGCTTGGGACATATTAACCTCGTCAACCACTCTTGGCTGTGCACAGCTGCAAAGAAGGGAAAGAGCCAAGATAGCAGGAAGTAATTTTCTCATAAACGATTCCTCATTTTCTTTATATAGATGATGACCAATAAAAGAGGCAAGTATACAACAATGAAGAGCACCCCATATGGGTTGATTATTTTATTCAATACATAAATGGAATCGATATCAAAAACAAAAATATTGATAAGGAGAATAAAAATTGATATCCCCCATAACGGATACTTTTGCTGGACATTGAATAAGCGCTTGATACCCCTGCTGGCAGCCCACAAGGAAATGGTCATGTTTGGAATGATAACTATGGCCCACCATGAAATATCTATATATTCAAACCGTTGAATAAAGGGAAATTCGACAATGCTGGTCATTGTCAGTGTAGGCCATATATTTAAGACCAACTGTTTTTGTGAATAAAAGACCAGTGAAACTACATAAACGAACACGGTTATTAACGTTGTCATTAAAGCTCCGGCGTGAGCATATTTTTGAGAAGTTTCTGCATCTTTGATGAACGGATAAAACATCAGGATCAACTCAAAGCCAATCAGAGTTAAGGAAGTTTCTCTAGTTCCTTTCATAATATCCAATAGGCTGTGGGTGAACATAGGAAGCAAATTGGTGAACTCAGAATATTTCAAGGCATAAAAAAGAACAAATAAAAGCCAGTATGTTAATATATTGCTTAAAAAGGTAATCCCCGTAATCGTCCGGAACCCTCCCGTATTTATATAGTAAATCAGAATCAAGAAAACCAAAGAAAAAGCCCAAGAACCTACCTCTTCAAACATCCATACATGTATGATATTTATATAGCTGATCATGACTGTCATCCCAAGAATCAAAAAGTAAAAAACGAATAATAGACTGAAGAAATTCCCAATCCATTTCCCGAATGCTTGATTATTGGCGGTAATGATATCACCAGGTACAATACTGAAGATTTTATAGATAATCCAAATAAAAATATGAACGATCAGTCCGGCTAGGAGTATCGACATCCAGCCATCCGTCCCCGTTGACTTCGCTAAAACTCTTTGAAAACTTAACACACCTATTCCTGTTTGCATCGAATGCACTAAAAAAAACACATAGAACGGTGAAACCTTATATTTTTCATTAACACCTGCTTGGTTCATATAGGACCCTCATTCAAATCATTCATTAAAATCATTTTTTTTGTTTGGTGATTTTTTGGTCTGTGCCTGTCTTTCTGTATTTTTTGTGCGTAAATTTACAGGTCGCGACTTAAAAAGATTAAACGGAAGCCGAACAAAGCTGTCTTTCCAATCTTTCATGCGGAAGGGATATATGGGCTCCAGGTATGGGTGTCCCATCGAAGTTAGCTTGATAAGATGTGTCATCAAAAAAACGGACAATATGGAAATTCCAAGAAGCCCCCAAACTTGAGCCCCCAATAAAAAGGGGAACCGCAGTAACCGAATGGCATTGCCCATTTTATAAATAGGCGTTACAAATGATGCCAGTGCCGATAGGGCAACGATGATCAACAAGATGTTACTGGTCAGGCCTGCTACAACAGCAGCTTGTCCGATAACGATACCGCCGACGATACCTAATGTCTGACCAACTTTCGTTGGCAGCCTGGCGGCTGCTTCACGTAATAATTCAATGGAAATTTCTAGAAATAAAGCTTCAATCAATGGCTGAAAAGGAATCAAGTTCCTTGATGTGACAATCGTTTCCAAAAGGTCTTTTGGAATGAGTTCATAATGATAAGTCAGCACAGCTACATAAATGGGGGTAGCGAATATGGAAAAAGCGACCGCGAATATTCGTAATAAACGGAATGCCGACGCTGGAATCCAGGGCATATTATAATCTTCCATCGTAATAAAGTATTCCAAAAAAATGGTTGGGGTAATTAAAACGGAAGAGGATCTATCTACGATCAGGGCTACTTTACCTTCAGCTAATGCACTTGTGATGCGATCAGGTCTTTCCGTATATAGAAAAAGAGGAAACAAGGTATTTGAATCATCATAAAGCATTTGTGCGAGGTGAGATCCATCCAATATTTCATCAAAATCTACGTCATTGATCCTTTGTATAACGGTATCAACATTTTTCTGATCAACAATTCCTTCTATAGATAAAACGGCGACTTTTGTTTTAGTTAAGGTGCCCGCAGTCGTTTCATTCACCTGCAACTCTGGGATAGGCAGCCTTTTTCTGATTAGATTCAGATTGATATCAATATCCTCGACAAAAGCTTCTTGAGGACTTATGATTCCAAATTCAAGTTCGGGTTTATCAACTTGTCGACCACGGCTGGCGGCAATATTTATCAACAAACACTCATCAAGATTCGAATCCAACCGAATCGCAATGGCCCCTCGCATGATCCTTTCCTCAATAACAACCTTTGTGCTGGTGATGAGGGTGTCTTCTATAGGAATGCTATCTTTCATTTGTTCCAAATTGATCGTTTCCAGAGATGGTATGACAGATAGAACATTTTTGTGTAGCTCCTGCGCGTCAATTAATGAGCGGTAAAAAGATACCCAATAACCTACGCCATTATATGTTCCTTGATGGTTCATGAAATCATTAGATAAAGAAAGGGCATTAAATAGATCCCTTACATCGGAAATTTTAGTTAATTCGTTATTTATATCGTTTTTTTGTTGGTTTGTTTTATTGAACTTTCTGCGGTTAAACAATGTTGTCACCTCTAAACTCAAGCTTATTATCCTATCATTTGCAATTAAATTACATATTAACCATTTTTGAATAGGGTTGTTATTTTTAATCTCGTTTTCCTTAATCGAATATAAAGATGAAAAAAGGAGGATAGTAAGAATAAAACGCATTTATTAAAGGAGTTCACCATGCAAACCAAGACCTTGCATAAAAGATTGGATCAAAAACAGGAAAATTTGAAATCTCTATTGGATATGCAAGATGATGTAGTTTTTAAAGAGGTGTTCATTCCCGGTTATGAATCCACCGGTTTATTTGTTTTTGTCAATGGAACGATGGATTATCCTGCATTTAATGAAATCGTTCTGGATTTATCAGCTGCCCAGGTTGAAACCAATCACCCGATTTCGATCGAGCAGCTGGTCTTATCCAAAATCTGTCCTGTCAGAGAACAAGATATAGAAACCTATGAAAAAGCCAAGGAGTACATTTTTGATGGAAAAACGCTTTTATTTATAGATGGAATCGTGACAGGTTATGTCTTGAATCTTGAAAAAGAAAAAATTCGCGCTCTTAGTGAGCCATCGACAGAGAGGGTTGTCCGTGGACCGAAGATCGGGTTTATCGAAAGCCTGCAGGAAAATATCGGCTTAATTAGGCAGTATTCAAGTCATCCGAGTCTAATCGTTAAACAGCATAAAATTGGGACGATGGAAAAGCGAGAAGTTGCATTGATCTATTACGAGGGTAAAGCAAGCGATTCCTTGATAAAAGAAGTCAACCAGCGGGTCAATGAAGTAAAAGCAACCGATCTTCAAGACTCGGGTATGCTTGAGGAGCTAATTGAAGATACGGCGTTTTCACCATTCCCGCAAATCCAGAACACGGAGCGTCCGGATAAAGTACTGGCAGCACTGCAGGAGGGCAGGGTGGTCATCATGATGGACGGTTCGCCATTTGCATTGATGGCACCGACGACAATCACGATGTTGCTGCAGTCTCCGGATGATTATTATGAAAGATGGGTAGCAGGCTCTTTTTTGCGTGCCCTCCGTTACTTTTCATTATTTGTCACCGTATTTCTTTCAGGAATATATATTTCATTAGTTTCGTTCAACCCAGGATTGCTGCCGACAGAGCTTGCTATGACCATAGCAGGTACAAGGGAAAACGTTCCTTTTCCGCCTTTTGTTGAAGCGATCATCATGGAATTGACGATTGAACTGCTTCGCGAAGCAGGTATTCGTCTTCCATCTCCCATCGGGCAGACGGTTGGGTTGGTTGGTGGGGTCATAATCGGCCAAGCAGCTGTTCAAGCGAATATTGTGAGTTCCCTCATGGTCATCATCGTTTCGATCACGACGATTACCTCATTTACCGTCCCGCAATATAGCTTCGGTCTTGCTTTCAGGGCATTAAGGTTTGGCGCGATGATTTTTTCCGCCGTACTAGGTCTATACGGAACCACTTTATTCTTTATCATCGTGATCAGCCATTTGTCAAAATTGACTAGCTTTCAAGAACCTTATTTTCAACCAATGGATTTCATTGGTAAAAAGACTTGGAAGGACGCGTTCTTCAGGTTACCGAAGCGGAAAAAAGGAGGTAACATCCTTGAGTCAAGCGGACGGCAAAATTCTTAGTGGAGAATTGGCTGCAATCATTTCTTGCAGCATGTTAGGTGTTGGGATGCTGACGCTGCCAAGGACGATAACTGAAAAAATTAATTCGTCCGATGGATGGATTGTCTTAATTTTTAATGGGGTCTTAATTAGCCTTTTCATATGTTTATTGATTGTCATGTTAAAGAAACATCAAGTTACTAACTATTACGCATACATGGAGGAGGCATTTGGAAAGTGGCTCTATAAAATGGTTGGATTGATCGTTGTGGTGTACTTTACTGGTGTGGCAAGTTTTGAAGTGCTTGCAATGGGTGAAATGGTTCGTTTTTATTTATTGGAGGAAACGCCGGTTGAAATCGTGATACTTACCATGATTTTAGCGACTGTGCATCTTTTGACAGGCAAAATAAAAGCCATAGCAAAAGTGTGCGTCTTCTTTCTTCCACTGACAATTGTCATCGTTTTACTTATTTACTTGCTTAGTATAAAGGTAATCGATATAAAAAATCTGCAGCCTGTCCTTGGCAAAGGATTCCTCCCTGTGATGAAGGGAATGGGCTCTGGGACTTTATCTTTTTTTGGGATTGAACTGTTCATCTTTATGTTTGGCACAGTTAAAAATAAAAATAAGGTAAAGAGTGGAGTTTTAATCGGGTTTTTCATTCCTGTCATTTTATATGTGATTACATATGTTCTGGTTGTGGCTACACTGACTGTGCCCGAAGTTAAATCTGTTACTTGGCCGACGATTTCTTTTGTTCAGTCGTATGAAGTAAAAGGGATATTTATAGAGCGTTTAGAGCTATTTCTCTTAATCACATGGATTCTTCAGTTTTTTTGTACACATGCGATTTACTATTACTTCGCAGCAGAAGGTCTGACTGAAATTTTCAACAATTCCTATACAACGAACCTTATTGTTCTGGTTCCGCTCGTTTTTTTTCTAGCCAAAATCCCTAAAAATACAATCGAGATTTTTACATTTAGCGATATACTGGGTTATATTTTTCCCTTTATATTAATCGGGTTGCCAATTATTACTTTCATCATTGTTCAATTGAAAAGGAGTAGAAGAAGCGGATGAAAAGACTATGGTTGATTTTGCTTATTCCATTGCTTTCAAGCTGTTGGGACAGTCATAATATTGAAGAATTATCCCTTGTGGTGGGAATGGGAATCGATAAAAGTAAAAAGAAAAACGAAATCATGTTAACAGAGCAAATTCTCGTACCTCCAGGAAATAGCTTGCAGGAAAACCAAGCTCAATTAAAATATAAAAATGTCACCGTCAGTGCCAAAACTCTGCACGAGGCAATAAGGGATTCCTTGCTCATCACCAATACAGTTTTAACCAATCACCAGCGTATATTACTCATTAATGAAGATGTATTAAGGAAAATCCCCATGGAAGCAATCATAAATCAATCTATACGCGATAACAATACAAGAAGAAGTTGTCTTGTTTATTTAACAAAGAGGCCGACAAGGGAGATTTTGGGGTTAGCCGACTATGGGGAGATCCCTTCGAATGTAATATATGAATTGAAAGATAATGTGAAGCGAACGAATAAAATCCTTCCTCCTTTAACACTGGGCAATGCTTCATCAAGTTTGCAGTCAGATGGAAGCTTTGCCATTCAGGGCGTTGAAATTAAAGGTAAGAAATTAATATTGGAGGGCGCAGGAGTGATTAACAATTCAAAATTGGTCGGAGTCATGAATAATGAGGATATAGCTTCTTTAAATTGGTTGAACGGAGAGGTGAAAGGAGGAATAATCGAAGCGGTACATCACGGTAATCCTTTCAGTGTCGAAGTGATTAAACGGACAAAGAGAAAAGTCACGACAGAATTGAATGGCGATCATTTGACGATCAACGTCAAAGTCGGTTACACAACAAGGCTTTCGGAAGATTGGTATGGTAAAGAAAATTCATTCAAAAAAAGCTATTTAAAAGATGCTGAGCGTGTTGCCGAGGATAAAGTGGAGGAGGACGTTGAGGAAATCGTTTGGAAATTACAGCATAAATATAAAACGGGAGTAGCAGGATTGTATCGTTATGTGGAAAATCAGCATCCAAAGTTTTGGGAGAAAAATAAGAACAAATGGGACGAAATTTTCAGTAATGCCGATATAAATTATCAGGTGGACCTAAGGATCATAGACTTTGGCTCAAAAGGAGGGGTAAAGTGAATAGGCATGTTCAAAAAATTACATTCCAAATGATGAGATAAATCTTCTGAATGAAAAACCTTCCGAATGGGAAGGTTTTTTTGTCACGGTTCTTTAATTGATTTAAAACTTCAAAGAAAAGGTACCTTCATTTTATCCATGCTCATCGAATGTTCTTGGAAGATTCGTCACTTCATGTGCAACCCTGATGCCGGATTGAATGGCTCCTTCAATCCATGCTGGTACGGTTGAAGTATGCTCGCCAGCGAAGTGGACCCTTCCTTCAGGGGTTGGGATGTATGGAAACAGGTCCGTTTCCTGACCAGGTTTAAACATGGAGAAAGCGCCATATGCATACTGATTCAGTGTCCAGCTATAAGAAGCTCCTGATAAAAAGTGATCATACACTTGTTTTCCATGGACCTTTGCCAAATTTTTCAACGCGTGTTGTAAACGATCATTTTCTGGAAGTATATCCCATAAAGTGGCGTCATCTTCCCATGTATAACTTGCTAAGATGAGACCGGATTCACTCTGGTTGCTCGTTTGGCTGGGATAATAAGAAAATCTAATGGGTAAATCGGTCGTCAATTTACCTCCGAAGATTCCTTCCTTTTCCCAAAACCTATGTGTGAACTGAAGTCCAATTTTTGTGGACGCAGCATAATGGAGTTCTCTTATTGCCTTCCACTTATTATGGGAAAAGGAATTCCGGGGTTCAATATCTATAAATTGCAGCAATTGAAGAGGGATAGTCACGATGGCAAGGTCACCGGTGACCGTTAAGGGTCTTCTGCTTTGAGTATGTTTGGAATGGATGGTTACTTGATTATCATGTTGAATGATCTTTGTCACTTCATATCTGAAGTTTAGATGATCCTTCAATTCAGGTAGAAAAGCATATGGAAGCCTGTCGTTGCCTCCTTCGATTGAGTAAAAATTTGTCTCTGGATTAAAGATTGGCATTAGCTCCCGAAGTAAGGCAGGAAAAGAAAGTTCAGGGAATCCTTCTATACCCAATAAAACTTTAATGCTTTCAAGCGCGCCCGATGATAGACTCACCCCTACTGGATTGTACTGCAAAAAGAAACTCATGGAGTATTTGTCAAATTCATTAATGACGATCTTCCAATTATTAATGGGGTCTTGATTGATAAAGTCAGTTACAGGCTTAATTGCCATGTTGAGTAATTCCTCAGCTGTTTTTCCTCTTTCATGGGGAGCTACAGGGTACCTCAGTATATCCGGGTTCCGTTGATAGATGGCAGCGGTCGTCTTGATTCCATTGGCATAAATGGGATCATTAGGAGTGGTGTTCACAAAAGTGTTGACTCGTAAACCATACTTCTTGATATATTCAGCCACTAAGTAATGATAATTCGGAATGCGCATGGCACCGGCTTCAAGGTAGGAACCTTCTGAAAATGGCTCCCGTATGGTCAATACACGTCCTCCGACCCTCCCGGTTGCTTCCAATATCGTTACATCGTGCCCCGCTTGTTTTAAAAGGGATGCTGCAACCAACCCAGACATGCCGGCACCAATGATTATGATTTTTTTGGGGATTTGGGAAGGTCCAAGGCCGTATCTGATCGCAGTCAGCATTTGATCGGGTGAAAGCGAATTTCTGAAAAAGGACAAAGTGTTTTCTCCTCTCTGGGTTACACTTTCCTATTTGGGATTTACGCTATCATATTCCTAATGGGTCTCCATTTATGAAGGATCTTCAATAAATTGTCATGATTGATTATGGCTATCATATTCCACTATGTTTATCCTTTATGTGGAATACTCAGTTATTAGATAATTTAAAAGTGCAGGAAATGAATAATCTGATTCGTGGTTAAAAGATGATCAAGCAATAAAGAAAGTGGATATTAAATACCTGTGGCATCAAGCGTTGCAAGGAAGTTTTTCAAAAATGATTAAATTCATTGTTTCGAATTTCAATAATGTATTTTCAATCTTTGTCTTTTGAAACCAAAAGCTAATCGGCATAACAATGGGTGAAGTTTTCACAGAAAGTTATTTATTTTACGTTTAGAGTTCGAAACTGGGAAAGCAAGCTGTACATTCTCGGAACACTAGGCTAATTGGCCGATCGTGTTTTAAGGATAAAAAGCTCAAAATTTTATCATAATATAACCATATATAAAAGTTTACAAGGGTGATTTCAGGTCCCATGTTTTAGGAGGACGGGTTTATAGAAGCAAAATATTGCAGAGAATCAAGGGTGATAAGAACAAGTCGTATATTTCCAAATGATGTGAACAATCATAATACATTATTTGGCGGCCGATTAATGAGTGACGTCGATCAAGTAGCATCGATTTCTGCAGCACGTCATAGTCGCAGCGAATGTGTAACTGCTTCAACAGATTCAGTTGACTTTTTACATCCCATTCGGACAACAGATTCAGTTTGTTTTATATCTTATGTCGCATGGACAGGCACATCTTCAATGGAGGTATTTGTGAAAATTATTGCTGAAGATTTAAAAAGCAGTGAACGCAGAATTGCAGCGACTGCTCTATTAACATTTGTTGCACTTGATGAACATAAACGTCCAACACGTGTTCCAAAAGTTATTCCGGAGACAGAAGAAGAAAAAAAATTACATGAAACGGCATTAGATCGAGCCAGGATGCGTAGTCAGAGAAAACAAAAAAGCAAAGATGTGGCTACGTTTTTAAATGTAGATTATCCTTAACTTTCATATAGAAACTTATAACCTATGAGTGCAAAGAAGGCAAGAGGCAATCCTTATCAATATCGATCAAGTCAAAAACCGGACAATAAGCAAAGGACATATTAAATTTACTAAGTTAGAACCAGTCTATTATAAAAAAAGTAATTCAAAAGTTAGGATATAACATTGAAATGTACAGTTACTGAAATAACTTTTTCGAATCCATACTGTACGAATTCTTGTTCGAATGGGTGATGGTTCAGTAACAGTGTTCACCGGCTATCGTTCTCAACAAAATGAATAGTTGGACCTACAAGGGACGAGTTCGTTTTCATCCAGAAGTAACTGCTTTATCCATGTGGATGAGTATAAAATGTGGGATTTTTGATCTTCCTTCTGGTAGAGAAAAAGGCGTAAATAGGAAAAATATTCTTGAAATTGGGCAAAAGTCAATGCAGGCCGGAATACACACATAGACTACTATATAGTAGGGTATGTGTGTATTTTTATGTGAAGGAAATATAAACTGAATAAACAGTTCTTTAGAGAATTTTGAAGAATTCGCAGTTTAGCAGCAGTGGTACAAGAATCAAGAATTGTTCAACAGTGCGAAAGTTATCGCTGGTGGTTCAGGCAAGCCAAAAGGTTTGGACGGAGACTTCTATGTGAAATCTACTATTTTTGCTGATGTAATGAACGAAATGACGATCTAACAAGAAGGAATCTTTCGACCGGTCTTCGTTACGATGTAGTTTGACAGTGTCAAAGAAGCAATTAAGATTGCAATCGGCACACCGTATTAATTGGTAGCCTAGGCGGGGAAATATAGAAGGTACAAGCAGTTAACTCGGTTAAGAAGCATCAACCGAAGTAAAATTATCCTAATAATAACCTCGATAGAATACTCAATAAACAAACATCAAAAAAAATCAATAAGTAAAATTCTGACCTTCTGTAAAACCTATGAAAACTTAGATTGTGGAATATTATTAAATATTTTCCTTTCCAGCGGAGATACTACCAAGAGACAAAGCTTAGAAAGGAAGACAGTATGGATCATATACAAATGGCCCGTGCGATGTTCGGGACGAATATGGCTGTACATATCATATTTGCAACGATTGGCGTCGGATTGCCGATGATGATGTTGGCTGCGGAATTGATGTATCAAAGGACTAAGGATTTACAGTATGTGGTCATGGCCAAACGCTGGACCAAAACATTAGGAGTGTTACTTGGGGTTGGTATCCCGACTGGTACGATTGCGGGTGTGCAACTTTCCCTATTATGGCCTGGATTCATGGAAGTGATTGGACGTGTCATGGCGCTTCCGTTCCAAATCGAGATTTATGCATTCATGGTTGAAGCATTGTTCATGTCCATCTACGTGTACGCTGCTGAAAAAATCAAGCCATGGGCCCGTATCGTGAGTTTATTTTTTGTTGCATTCGGAGCGATGGCTTCAGCTGTTTTGATATCAAATGTCCATGCTTTCGAGGGTACACCTGCTGGGTTCAGGTTTGAAAATGGGGAAATAGTCGATGTTGATCCTTGGGCGGCATTCTTTAACCCTAGCTTCTTAGTGACAGCAGGACATACGGCACTGACTGCTTATACAACAGGCGCATTTGTCGTAGCGGCAGTTGCAGCCTATAAGATGTTAAAGAACAAATATGGCACTACTGAATATAATTTTCACCAAAAAGCACTGAAGCTCAGTATCGTTTTAGGTTTGGTTTTTTCTTTTTTGACGGCACTCAACGGCCATGCGACAACCCAGCATTTATATAGGGAACAGCCCGAGAAATTGGCGGCCGCTGAAGGCTTGTTCGAAACGAAGGATCATGCAGGTCTGACCTTATTCGGTTATACAGATAGGGAAGCCCAGGAAGTGAAGTATGGGATTGAATTTCCATGGGTTTTAAGCTTCTTATCAGGTAACAGTTTCGATACGGTCGTAACCGGTTTGAACGATTTTCCAGAAGAGTATTGGCCGCCGCTTTATGTCCATATCTTATTCAACGCCATGGTCATCATTGGTTCAGGTTTAATTGCATTAGCCTTGTTTGCATTGGTATGGAATAAGTGGCTGAAGAAGGAGTACCCGAGATGGGTTCTCTGGCTGTTTGTTGCTGCAGGTCCGCTTTCGGTGATATCGATTGAATGCGGTTGGATTTTTGCTTGTACAGGCAGGCAGCCATGGACGATATACAGGATGCTTTCCACAGCGGATTCAGTAACTTCGTATGAAAATCTTGGTTTTTTATTCTCGATGTTCATTCTTGTCTATTTCATTTTATGCGTATCTGTCGTGTTTACACTTTTATATTATTTTAAACGTCATTCTGTGATGGATGATATTTATAAAGCCGAACAGAAAGATGTGAGGCTTTTCGATTCGAACTCATAAAAGGGGGGAAGGTCAATGAGTGATGCTCTTCTTGCAATAACACTGGTCTGGGGCTTTATTTTTCTTTATGCCATCATGGCTTCTATGGATTTTGGCGCTGGCTTCTGGGCCATGACTTACATTAAGAAGGAAGAAACGAATGCTACGAAGATAGCGAACAGCTATTTATCACCAACGTGGGAAGTGACTAATACCTTTGTCGTTGGTCTTGTTATTGCGATTTATAGTTTATTCCCAGGTGCAGTTTTTCCGATTGGAGTAGCCTTGATCGTTCCAGCGAGCCTTATTTTGGTGCTTCTTTGCATTAGGAGTGCGTTCTTGGTTTTTTCACATAGCGTAGATAAATATGAAAAAGTGCTAACGTATATATCAGGATTAACGGGATTGATCATACCCGGGCTATTAATCAGCGTATTGCCAATCACACACCTTGGATTTGTCGAAGGCGTGAGAGGAAATGAAGAATTGAATCTTTCTAAACTATTCACGAGTCCTAATGAGTATGCATTTGTGGGGTTCGGAATTATGAGCACGCTTTTTTTATCATCATTGCTACTGTCTGATTACTCCAAACAGGCTGATGAAATGAAAGCATACAAAATATACCGCAGGGATGCGATGATAACCGGACCGCTCATGTTAGTCATGGCACTGATGGTGATGTTCACATTAAAAAATGAAGCGAATTGGCTCTACGAAGGGATGATGAAAAACTCAGCATTGTTACTCGTTTCGCTAATCTTTTTTATCATTAGCGGGGTAGCTTTGTATCTTCCCTATTTTTCTAAGCGGGAGGTCAAAGGAATGCCTCGCCTCGCCGTAATCGCGATCATCATTCAGTATTTAATCGGCAGCTATGTTTACGGACTCGCTCATTTACCCTATATCATTTATCCAAATGTCACGATCCTTTCAGGGTTTACCGACCCGACATCATTCCGGGCAGTTTTTGCCACATATATCGTCGGTTTTGCGATATTAGTTCCAGGTTTCTATTATTTCTGGTCCATATTCATGAAAGATCAGCGTCGAAAGTTCAAACGGCGGCAAATGACAAATTAGTCCATCTTGGAAAAGAGAGGTTATCATTATGAAAAAGTTAGATCTGCTAAAATATGCGGTTTTAGTCATCTCACTCTTTTTGAGCTATCAAGCAGTTGAGGCACATGATAAAAATTTTCAAGTTGATGGCACATATATTTCCACAAAAAGAGATGTAACAGGTGATCAGAAAATAGACATCATCCAGGTTCAAGGACTGCCATATGAGATAGGAAGCAAGTTTCTGAAAAAAATTGAATTGAGCGTTGAAAGCAATCGCCGTACAATCAGCGTCCCGCTGGATGCAGGTTATAATCCTGATTTAAAGGTTGCGGACTTGAATAAGGATGGGATTCAGGACGTATTGGTCACGGTTTTGATGGCAGGCAAGGATCGTTTGATTACCAGTTACGCCTATACGTTCAAAGATGGGAAAGTGCAGGAACTGGAAGTACCGCCACCTGTCCCTGTAATGGCCCAATTTCTTGACGGTTACAAAGCAGAAATCATAATTGAAGGACAAAATCCTGTGGTGATAGATGTCAGGTCTAGAAAACAAACGTATGATGAATTGGGCATTTACCACGATGGAAAGCTAAATGAACCAACCGAGCTTTTGGTTGATCCATACTCAACGCTTGACATCAAGTCCATTTTGGGCAAAGGAAAGGGGCTCATGGGGATCCAACATGTAAAAGGATCCGATGAACGTGATCCGATATTGGAGATTAAATCGGTATGGACTTATGACAAGGGCTGGCAGCTAGTAAAAGCCAATGTCATGCCAGTCAAGGCAAAAAAGAATGAATAGGCAATGAGCATGGTAAAAAGGATAGGACTTTAGTTTAACCCATTGCCTATCCTTCCGTTCTATTGTGGTGACAGCTCTTGGTCATGGGGGCTGTTTTTCTTTTGTATTTAAAAATTGACAATTTTTAAATATTTGGTAAAATTTAAATAAATCCAGTTAACTACATAACCATACTCTTTATGTCGTTAAATGTAAGCGGATACAAAAGGGGGTGCAGTCTTACGGAGTTAAAAGAAAAAATAATTGAAACATCGTTGACGCTCTTCGATCAGCATGGTTTTCATGGTGTCTCCGTTAACGAAATCGTTAAGGCATGCGGAACTAGCAAGGGTGGTTTTTATCACCATTTCTCTTCCAAAGATGAACTCTTATTTGTCATCCATGATTATTTTATTACATATGTTTTAATAAAAGCACAGGAAGCCATTTCTGAAAGTACCCATCCGACAGAAAAAATGCAAAAAATCATTCAATCATTCGTTAAAGTTTTTGACCTCTATAAACCACACATCTCAGTTTTCTATCAAGAAAGCATTTACTTAAAACCACCTTATGTTGAAGCAATCAAAAAAAAGCGTCAAATGTATAAAGAAATCATTTTTTCCGTCATCAAAGAAGGCATTGACAAGGGAATATTCCGCAGCGAATTGCCGGTGGAAATTACCGGCATGTCCATTCTGGGCATGGTGAACTGGTCCTACAAATGGTACAAAAGGGACGGTGGAAAAACGATCGATGAAATCGGTGATATATACGTAGATTTAATTCTGAATGCCCTATTGACAGATAAACAAAAAGAAGCGGAAATCACCTAGCCATTTTTACTGAAGAACCAATTGGCTGTGGATTAAACAGTAAAACTTGGTTTGTACAGACCAACTAGTCGGTCTCAATCGAAAGGGGAATGAACATATGGATTTTTCACTTACTAAAGAACAGCAGATGATTAAAGAAATGGTTAGGGAATTTGCAGAAAAGGAAATTAAACCCATTGCGATAGAGTTAGATGCAAAGTCGATGTTTGCGGAGGATGTATTCAAAAAAATGGGGAAACTCGGATTGCTAGGAATTCCGTTTCCTGAAGAATATGGCGGTTCGGGCGGAGATACGATATCGTATGCAATTGCCGTTGAAGAGGTTGGCAAAGCGTGCGGGGGAACCGGCTTAAGTTATGCAGCAGCCGTTTCGCTCGGAGCAAGTCCCATTTACTATTTCGGAACCGAGGAACAGAAACAAAAATATTTGGTTCCCATCACGACCGGTGAAACACTGGCAGCTTTCGGATTGACAGAACCTAATGCGGGTTCGGATGCGGGCGGTACGAAAACGAGTGCGGTATTAGAAGGTGATGAATATGTGATAAATGGTGAGAAAACATGGATAACCAATGCCAGCTATTCAAGAACCATCACTGTTACTGCTGTTTCGGGTAAAGATTCCAATGGCAAGAACATTATCTCGGCATTCATCGTGCCAACGGATACCAAAGGGCTGACCATCAATAGCAATTATGAAAAAATGGGTGTTCGCGCTTCCAATACGTGTGAAATCATCCTTGATAATGTCCGAGTGCCAAAGGAAAATTTATTGGGTGATCCAGACAAAGGATTTAAACAGTTTTTATTCACGTTGGATGGTGGAAGGATATCAATTGCCGCTTTGGCCGTCGGCATAGCACAGGCAGCCTTTGATAAGGCTTTAGCTTTTTCAAAAGAGCGCGTTCAATTTGGTAAATCCATTTCAAGTTTCCAGGCGATTCAATTCAAACTTGCTGACATGGCCATGGAAATTGAATTGGCAAGGAATATGGTATATAAGGCTGCATGGTTAAAAGACAATAAAAAACCCTTTGCAAAGGAAGCGGCATACGCCAAGCTTTTTGCAAGTGAGACCGCGTTCCGCGCAAGCAATCAAGCGATTCAAATACATGGCGGTTCTGGTTATATGCGGGAATATGAAGTGGAACGCTATTTAAGAGATGCAAAGTTATTGGAAATTGGGGAAGGCACATCCGAGATTCAAAGAATCGTGATCGCCAGACAATTAGGCTGTTAATTTTTTGGAACGCAAATGAACAATAATACATTGTTTCATTTACTGGAAAGGCAGATGTTATCTATACAGCAAAAAGCGTTCACTCTTACTTTTATTTGATAGGAGGAGTTTGATGTCTGATTTGCTAGATGTTACGATCGGAAAACTGCTTGAAAAGACTGCTGAACAATACGGGGATAATGAAGCGGTGGTTTACCATGAACTTGGACTTCGCCATACGTACAGCGAATTTGAAAAGATTTGCCGACAGGCGGCCCGGGGGTTCATGTCACTTGATATTAAAAAAGGGGAACATATCGCTATTTGGGCGTCCAATAAACCTGAATGGCTTATATCCCAATTTTCCACCGCGAAAATGGGCGGGGTTCTGGTTACGGTCAATACTAATTACCGTTCAAGTGAACTGGAATATCTGCTTAAGCAGTCGGATTCGACGACGATCATCCTGATGGAACAATACAAGGATCATTCCTATATAGATACGCTGTATGAAATTGTCCCTGAATTGAAAACTGCAAAACCTGGAAAATTACAATCTGAGAAACTGCCAAAATTGAAAAATATCATCGTTTTAGGCAAAACACGTTACCCTGGCACGTTTTCGTGGGATGAAGTCATTAGCGGGAGCGCATCCGTTTCAGAGGAGTCATTGGACATGAGGATGGGGGAATTAGCATCCGGTGATGTGATTAATATGCAATACACATCAGGGACGACAGGATTTCCAAAAGGTGTGATGTTGACTCATTCTAACTTGGTCAACAACGGATTGAACGTCGCTGAATGCATGAAGCTTACGAAGGATGATCGGCTTTGCATCCCCGTTCCCATGTTTCATTGTTTCGGCTGTTCCCTTGGTACGATGGCCTCTGTTTCCGTTGGGGCCACAATGGTGCCCATCGTGGAATTTAATCCTCGTACTGTCCTTCAGGCCGTTGAAGCAGAAAGATGTACGGCGCTACATGGTGTACCGACGATGTTCATCGCAGAACTTAATCTCGATGACTTCGACCAATATGATTTACGGTCTTTGAGGACAGGAATCATGGCAGGCTCCACATGTCCGATCGAAGTCATGAAAAGCGTGGTGAATAAGATGGGAATCTCTGAAATTACGATTACTTATGGTCAAACCGAATCTTCTCCGGGAATTACGATGACTAAAACGGATGACCCGATCGAGCTTCGGGTTTCCTCAGTGGGAAGGGCCCTGCCGAAGGTGGAAGTGAAAATTATCGATCCAGCTACTGGAGAAGAAGTTCCGCGCGGCAAACAGGGGGAACTCTGTTCAAGAGGATACCATGTAATGAAGGGATATTATAATAACCCGGAAGCTACGGAGCAGGCTATTGATCCTGAAGGCTGGCTTCACACGGGAGATTTAGCCGTGATGGATGAAAATGGCTATTGCAAGATTACAGGCCGGCTGAAAGATATGATCATACGTGGAGGGGAAAACATTTATCCGCGCGAAATAGAAGAATTCCTCTATCAGCATCCTGACATTCTCGATGTCCAGGTACTTGGGGTTCCCGATCAGAAGTATGGGGAAGCGGTAGCGGCATGGATCATATTGAAAGCAGGTGAAGCCCTGACGGAGAAAGAATTGATAGAGTATTGCAAAGGGAAAATATCTTTTCATAAAATTCCCCGATACATTCAATTTACCGATGCTTATCCAATGACGGCATCCGGAAAAATTCAAAAGTATAAGCTGCGGGAACAAACGCTTGACCTACTGACGGAACGTACTAAATAAGGAGGATATCGAATGATTCGAAAAATTCTTATCGCAAACAGAGGAGAAATAGCATCACGTATTATCCGAACTTGTAAGAAGTTGGGAATACTTACGGTCGCCGTCCATTCCGATGCAGATTCGGATTCGCCATTTGTGGGATTAGCAGATGAGGCATATTTATTGGGAGGCCCGAGAGTTCAGGAGAGCTATTTAAACGTCGAGAAGATTTTAGAAATTGCTAAAGAAGCAGGCGTGGAGGCCATTCATCCTGGATACGGATTTCTTAGTGAAAATGCAAATTTCGCGCGTTCATGCGAAGAAGCCGGCTTGATATTCATCGGACCCAAACCAGAAGTCATCCAGCAGATGGGCAATAAAGTCGAGGCAAGGAAAAAGATGGAGCAAGCGGGACTTCCATTGGTTCCAGGATTTTCACGTCCATTAATCGATAGTGCAGAAGCGGCAGCCGTTGCCGAGAAGATTGGCTATCCAGTCATGTTGAAAGCAGCAGCCGGCGGCGGAGGGATCGGCATGCAGGCCGCGACTAATGAAGAAGAACTTTCCAAAGCCTTCGAAGGGAACCAAAAACGGGCCCAGCTGTTTTTTGGCAATGGAGATATGTTCATTGAAAAATTGATAGAAAAGCCTCGTCATATTGAAATACAGGTTTTAGCGGATTCCTTTGGGAACACTGTTTACTTATGGGAACGGGAATGCTCCGTTCAAAGGCGCCACCAAAAGGTCGTGGAAGAGGCTCCCTCTTCATTCCTGGACGAAGAAACAAGAAACAAAATGGGGTTGGCTGCCATCAAAGCAGTTAAGTCCATCGGATATAGCAATGCGGGTACACTTGAATTTTTAGTGGATGCGGATAAAAACTTTTATTTTCTTGAAATGAATACTCGCCTTCAGGTTGAGCATCCTGTCACCGAAGAAATTACAGGATTCGATTTGGTCGAACAGCAAATTAAAATTGCCTCGGGTAACAAACTGGAATTCACTCAAGCAGAGATCAATAGGGATGGACATTCGATAGAAGTACGAATATATGCTGAAGACCCGAAAACCTTTTATCCAGCACCGGGGAAAATCACCAGCATGAAACTTCCGGAAGGGGATGGGATCCGCCATGAATTGGCTGTTCATGGAACATCCGTCGTATCCCATTTTTATGACCCGATGATCGCCAAATTGGTAGTGAGCGGCGATTCGAGGGAAAAAGCAATCGAGAGGTTAAGAGAAGCGTTGGACAACTATATTATAGAAGGAATAAAAACTAACATTCCGCTTCTCAAGGAAATCATCTCACATGAAGCTTTTTCCCAAGGTGATACGACCACGGATTTCATTGACAAATATATTAAAAAATTGACTGTATAGACCTTGTTTAAAAACATTAATGATCAGGAGGAATATAAGATGACAGAATTAAAGGCAAGCATGGCAGGAAGCGTATGGAAAATCGTAGCAAATGAAGGGCAAAGTGTAACCGACGGACAGGATATCATTATTTTGGAATCGATGAAAATGGAAATCCCCATTGCCGCAGAGGAAGCGGGTACCATTAAAGAACTTAAAGTAAATGAGGGGGATTTTGTAAATGAGGGCGACGTATTGGCGGTCATTGAATAAAAGAACGGAGTGGTAAGATGATTTGGCCTGAAAATGTGACAATTAAGGAAGTGGGTCCGCGTGACGGGCTGCAAAATGAAAAGGTCATGATACCGGCACACAGCAAAATCGATTGGATCAATCAGCTCTCTGAAACAGGCCTATCTTATATAGAAGTGACTTCTTTTGTACATCCAAAGTGGATTCCACAATTGAGTGATTCCATAGAGGTGGCTAAGGGAATTAAGCGCAACCCCGATATCACTTATGCCGCACTAGTTCCCAATCAAAGGGGACTTGAGTCGGCTCTTGAGGCCAATATCGATGAAGTTTCAGTTTTCATGTCATCCAGTGAAACCCATAATCTTAAAAACATCAATAAATCGATTTCCGATACTCTTCCAGTAATGAAGGATGTCATCGGCTCAGCAGCAAAAAGCGGGAAAACGGTTAGGGGGTATGTTTCAACCGTTTTTGGCTGTCCCTATGAAGGGGAGGTTTCACCCGAACAGGTCTTCCGTGTTTGTGACCAACTTTTTGAATACGGAATCAATGAGGTCTCATTGGGTGATACCATAGGTGTTGCATCACCGAGACAGGTTGCCTTGTTCCTTGAACGGGCTGTTAAAAGATATGATATAAGCAAAATGGCCCTCCATTTTCATGATACAAGGGGCATGGCACTCGCCAATGTTCTCCAATCACTGGATTATGGAGTGGAGACTTTCGACTCTTCGCTCGGTGGTTTAGGAGGATGCCCATATGCTCCAGGTGCGAGCGGAAATGTGGCTACAGATGACCTGGTTCATATGCTTCATAATATGGGGATTCACACAGGCATCAATCAAGAAAAACTAATAAAGGCAGCATCAATGATACAAAGCTTTTTAGAGAAACCTTTGCCTAGCCATCAGATGGCTGTATATAACGCCCACTAATAGGAATGGAGGGGGAAGCTATGACTTCATTAGTTGAGATCAGTCATGATGAAAAGGGAATTGCCATCGTGACTTTGAATCGTCCGGATGCTGCTAATGCATTATCCACAGAATTGCTTCATTGCTTATTCGAAGGGCTGGATGAACTGAAGAATGAATCCAATTTGCGAACCGTCATTTTAACAGGGGCTGGGGAAAAGGCCTTTTGTGCTGGTGCGGATCTTAAGGAACGAGCAGGGATGAATGATGATAAGGTCAAGGAGACAGTCAAGCTGATTGGTGACACGATTACCGCTGTAGAAAACCTTCCAGTCCCAGTCATCGCAGCAATTAACGGCTCGGCTTTTGGCGGAGGATTGGAGTTGGCACTAGCTTGTGATATACGCATTGCATCGGAAACGGCAAAGGTGGGGCTGACAGAAACGGCATTAGGAATCATCCCAGGTGCAGGCGGTACTCAGCGCCTGCCGCGGATCGTCGGAGTTCCAACAGCGAAAGAACTGATTTTTACGGCTAGGAGACTGGAAGCAAAAACCGCACAGGCCTTGAATATCATCAGTCATGTGTATCCACCCCAACATTTACTTGAGGAAGCGAAAAAACTGGCTGGGGAAATTGCAGTCAATGCCCCATTAGCACTTAGGGCAGCAAAAGCTGCGATCAACCAAGGGGCAGATACGAACCTGAAAACCGGACTGCAAATTGAAAAAGACTGTTACCAGACAACGTTGCAAACCCGGGACCGACTAGAGGGTCTGTCAGCATTCAAGGAAAAGCGCAAGCCAGTATTTACGGGTCAATGATTTCAATTGAAGGAGGAACATGAATGGTAACGACGGATAAACTAACCGAAACGGTTGAAACGATTAAAAAAGGCGGTTTAGAAAAATACCATCAAAAAAATGCTGAAAAAGGAAAGCTCTTCGTACGTGAACGGCTAGAGCTGCTTTTTGATGAAGGGGTTGAAATTGAGGACGCTTTCTTTGCCAATTGTGCCAGTGATGGGCTTCCAGCAGATGGTGTCGTTACAGGCATCGGAAAAATCAACGGACAGAGAGTTTGTGTCATGGCCAATGATTCGACTGTAAAAGCTGGATCCTGGGGAGCAAGGACCGTCGAGAAAATCATTCGGATTCAGGAAACAGCTGATAAGCTACAGTTGCCACTTCTATATTTAGTCGATTCTGCAGGTGCTCGAATTACGGACCAAGTTGAGATGTTTCCAGGACGCCGTGGTGCAGGACGGATCTTCTACAACCAAGTGAAGTTATCTGGAAAAGTCCCGCAAATCTGTCTATTGTTCGGTCCGTCGGCAGCGGGAGGGGCATATATCCCTGCTTTTTGTGATATTGTCGTAATGGTTGATGGTAATGCATCCATGTATTTAGGTTCACCGAGAATGGCAGAAATGGTCATTGGCGAAAAGGTGACCGAAGAGGAAATGGGCGGGGCGAAAATGCATTGTTCTGTTTCGGGATGCGGAGATGTGCTTGTTAAGTCGGAAGAAGAATCCATCGCTTTTGCCCGCAGATACTTAAGCTATTTTCCAGGAAATTATCAAGAAAAGCCTAAAGCCACAAAACCTGAGCTGCCTGCTGAATTTGAAAAAACATTGGAAGAACTGATCCCGAAAAATCAGAATGCAGCCTTTAATATGTATGACCTGATCGACAGGATCATTGACAGGCAATCGTTTTGTGAGATCAAGAAGTTATTTGCCCCCGAATTAATTACCGGGCTTGCCCGGTTAAATGGACAAACGATAGGGATCATTGCCAATCAGCCGCGTGTCAAAGGCGGCGTCCTGTTCCATGATTCAGCTGATAAGGCAGCTAAGTTCATCAATTTATGTGATGCTTTCCATATACCGCTGTTGTTCCTAGTGGATATACCAGGATTCATGATTGGGACGAAGGTCGAACAGGCAGGGATCATTCGCCATGGTGCGAAAATGATTTCGGCGATGAGTGAAGCCACTGTTCCCAAGATTTCTGTCATTGTCCGAAAGGCTTATGGTGCTGGACTATACGCGATGGCTGGTCCCGCTTTTGAACCGGACTGCGTCCTTGCCTTACCGACGGCATTGATTGCGGTCATGGGGGCAGAAGCTGCGGTCAATGCAGTCTATGCCAATAAAATCAATGCAATGGAACCAGAGGAACGCCCTGCCTTCATCGAACAGAAACGTAATGAATATAATGAAGACATTGATATTTACCGGTTGGCCTCCGAAATGATAATTGATGGAATCATTCAGCCAAATGACCTGCGTGATGAATTATGCGCCCGATTTGAAGCTTATGGCAGTAAACAATTGACATTTACCGATCGTAAACACGGTGTCTATCCCGTCTAAAAATTCTAGAAACAAGCCCGGTCATCCTGACCGGGCTGTTTATCATGCGTAAAATAAATGATTTTTCTAATAATGAGAAAATTTTATTACTTTTAGAGTTGCTAAATCTTACAAGGAAGGGTACTATAATTAGTAATTAAAGATTTACTAATTACTCATTCCCATACTTAGTGAAAGAAAGTGAGCGTTGCCATGGTTCAGCAGGAAAAAAAGAAATATATTACTCCAGATGGATACACAGCAGACATTGCGATCTTTACTATTACTTCGCAGAAAACGGCAGAGAAAGCCCCACCTGAAATGTTTTTAAAGCTATTGTTAATCAAACGTGCGACGAATGATAAGGAAGGACGCCCAAATGTTGAAGGAGATAAATGGGCTTTGCCTGGAGGCTTTGTAAACGCCAGGGAGACTGCGTATGAAGCAGCTAAACGAGAATTAAAAGAAGAAACGGGTGTAGCTGGGTTCCATGTCAAACATTTTGGTGTTTATGACCGCCCAGGACGCGATCCCAGGGGTTGGATCATATCCAATGCTTTTTACGCCATTGTCCAGGAAGATTTTCTCAATCAAAGAAAAGCGAATGACGATGCAGCTGAGGTTGAATTGTTCACGATACAGGAAGCGTTACAATTAGAGCTTGCATTTGATCATTATACAATCATTAATGACGCGATGAACTTAATGAAAAAAGAAATGGTGCAAACGACGATAGCCCAAAAATTCCTGCCAGATGAGTTTACTCTGTCTGAACTGCAACGCGTATTGCTGACAGCTAGAGATGATGCGAAAATAAGCGCAGATTCACTTTTTTATGCAAAAGCCCCTAAACTTCCGTTCTTGGAGAAAGTCTTGGATGAAAAAGGGATGCAGAAGAAAACCAAACGTAATTCATATCGGCCTTCACAACTTTACCGGTTTAATGCAGAAGTTGTCATGGACTCTATTTATTATTAAGGGGGAATAGGTGAAATGGGTAAAAAGGCATTGATCAATATTGATTATACGTATGACTTCGTGGCAGACGGGGGTTCATTGTCCTGCGGGAAGCCAGGCCAGGATATTGAGAAGGCACTTGTCGGGATCACCAAGGAATTTATCAAGCAAGGGGATTATACTGTATTCGCCATTGATTTACATGAAAAAGGAGACCACCTTCATCCTGAATCGAATTTATTTCCTCCGCATAATATTAACGGTACTATGGGTAGGGACCTATATGGGATGTTAAAAGAAGAATATGAAACAAATAAAAATCAGAAGAATGTTCATTATATAGATAAAACGCGTTATTCGGCATTTGCAGGAACGGACCTTGATCTCCGACTAAGGGAACGTCACATTACCGATGTATATTTAGTCGGGGTTTGTACAGATATCTGTATTTTACATACGGCAATTGACGCCTACAATTTAGGCTATACTATTTTTATATATGAAAATGCGGTGGCCTCATTCAATGAAACCGGCCACGAATGGGCGCTTGGGCATTTTAAAGGATCTCTTGGAGCAACCATTCTATAAATATCCATACACGCAACAGAATAGAAGGGAGGCGAATGCTTCTCTTTTGGGAGGAACTATCCATGGAAAAAAAGTACAACGACGACAGTTACGCCTTACACACGGACCTATACCAAATCAATATGGCCCAAACTTATTGGCAAGATAAAACACATGACCGAAAGGCCGTTTTCGAGATATTTTTCAGAAAACTTCCATTTAACAGCGGATATGCGATTTTTGCGGGACTTGAAAAAATTGTCCATTACCTACAGAACTTTTGCTTCTCGGAAAGTGATATCGACTATTTAAAAACGGAATTGCATTACGATGAAGAATTTTTGGATTATTTGAAGAACATCCGTTTCACGGGAGCGATTCGCTGCATGAAAGAGGGGGAGCTTGTCTTTGGCAATGAACCGATATTACGGGTGGAGGCACCGCTGGGTGAGGCCCAACTAATAGAAACGGCATTGCTTAACATTGTGAACTATCACACACTCGTGGCAACGAAGGCTTCGCGCATCAAACAAGTCATCGGCGACGAATCAGCCCTTGAATTCGGTTCAAGACGAGCACAAGAAATGGATGCTGCAATTTGGGGAGCGAGGGCAGCCTATCTTGCAGGTTTTGATTCTACTAGTAATGTACGAGCTGGAAAGCTGTTCGGCATTCCGGTTTCAGGAACGCATGCCCATTCCATGATCCAAGCTTATAAAGATGAATATACGGCATTTCATAAATACGCAGTTTCACACAAAGAATGTGTCTTCTTAGTCGATACTTATGATACATTGCGTTCTGGCATTCCGAATGCAATCCGTGTTGCGAAGGAACTCGGCGATAAAATCAATTTCATTGGCGTCCGCCTTGATAGCGGCGACTTAGCTTACCTTTCGAAAGAAGCACGACGTATGCTGGATGCTGCAGGTTTCCATGATGCAAAGATTGTTGCCTCCAATGACCTAGATGAATATACGATCATCAACCTGAAGCAGCAAGGAGCAAGAATAGACATTTGGGGTATCGGAACAAAATTGATTACGGCTTATGATCAGCCAGCGCTAGGTGCTGTTTATAAAATGGTTTCAATCGAAGGTGAAGATGGGAATATGAGAGATACCATCAAAATTTCTTCTAATCCTGAAAAGGTTACGACACCTGGCTTAAAACGGGTATACCGAATCATCAATAAAGTGAACCACCATGCTGAAGGCGATTATTTAGCCATGGAATATGAAAAACCGCAGGAACAGGAAAAATTAAAAATGTTTCATCCTGTCCATACCTTTCTAAGTAAATTTGTCACGGATTTCGATGCGGTTGATTTGCATGAGAATATTTTCGAGGATGGCCGTTTAATCTATGAATTACCATCCATTGACGAAATCAAGGCCTTCACGAAAAAAAACCTTCAAGTATTATGGCCTGAATACCTTCGTGCACTTAATCCTGAAGAATATCCGGTAGACCTGAGCCAGGATTGTTGGGATAATAAAATGAGGAATATAGATGAAGTTAAAGCCAATGTAGAGAGAATGCTTACGAAATGACGAAGCTATTTCATTAGAAAGAGGGGCTATGCCAATGCGTCCATTACAAAAAGAAATCGTAAAAAAATTACTTGTCCAACCAACGATCGATCCTGAAATCGAATTCAGGAAAAGTGTCGATCTTTTAAAAGGGTATTTGAAGAAAAATACGTTTCTGAAAAGTTTTGTACTTGGAATATCTGGGGGGCAAGATTCAACACTGGCGGGTTATATTGCCCAAACGGCTGTCAATGAATTGAATGAAGAAACGAATGGCAGCGACTATAAGTTTGTGGCTGTAAGCTTGCCATATGGAGTACAGGCTGATGAAGAAGACAGGCAACTGGCTTTGAAATTCATCAAGCCAAGCCAAACGGTAACAGTCAACATCAAGGGTGCAGTGGATGCCTCAGTAAAGGCAGTGGAAGAAGCTGTGCCTGAAAAGCTATCGGATTTCTTAAAAGGAAATGTCAAAGCACGTGAGCGGATGAAGGTGCAATACGATTTAGCCGGACTATACAAAGGAGTCGTGCTTGGAACAGACCATGCAGCTGAAGCAATCACAGGTTTCTTTACGAAACATGGTGATGGTGCAGCGGATATCATCCCATTATACAGATTAAACAAAAGGCAAGGAAAGGAAATCCTGAAATTCGTCGGTGCTCCTGAGCGTCTTTATACGAAAATTCCAACTGCCGATTTAGAAGATGACAAACCTTTAATCCCTGATGAAGTTGCTTTAGGTGTTAGCTACGATGAAATCGATGATTACCTTGAAAGTAAGGAAATCAGAACGGAAGCTGCCGAAATCATCGAGGGTTGGTATACCAAAACCGAACATAAACGGAATGAAGCCATTAATGTTTATGATACTTGGTGGAAATAAAAGAAGCTGAGATAAGTAATCCCGCATCACAATAAGATGCGGGATTTTTTCAGGACCATAACTAGCACCATGACCAACGCATCATAAATGAAAATTTTTCCGGCAAAGGGGAAAACTAAATGTCTACTTTACATATGGATTTATCCAGGTGTATTAACGAAACCAGCAAGCAAATTGAATTCTCGGGAGTAATTGGTGTGAAAACGGGAGATGATCTGATCCATTGCTCAGCCCATGGCTATTCTAATCGCTCGGATGAAATGATGAATACGACTGAAACAAGGTTCGGAATTGCTTCTGGGTGTAAACTGTTTACCGCGATTGCGATTTGCCAGTTAATACAAAAAGGGAAACTTAGGTTTGATTCTCAGCTAAAAGACTGTCTTTCGATCGTGTTTCCTGATTTCCATCAAAATGTAACGATACATCACCTCTTAACACATACATCGGGTATTCCTGATTACTTTGATGAAAACGTGATGGAGGATTTTGAAGAGCTATGGCAGAAAAATCCGATGTACCATATAAAAAGATTAAAAGACTTCCTGCCGATGTTTCAAAATGACATGATGATGTTCGAACCCGGGGAACGATTCCATTATAATAATGCCGGCTATATTTTATTAGGATTGATTGTTGAGGAACTAACAGGACATGAATTTTCCGAATATATCAATAAGAATATTTTTCTGCCTTGTGAAATGAAAGATTCCGGTTACTTCTCCATGGACAAGCTTCCTAAAAACACGGCGCTGGGATACATTGACGATGAAAACGGAACATGGAGAACAAATGTTTATTCCCTTCCAATCAAAGGCGGTGCGGATGGAGGGGCATATATTACTGCATCAGATATGTTCAGGTTTTGGGAAGGGTTATTTTCCAATCAGTTACTGAATCAAGAATATACCAATCTTTTATTGAAACCCCATATTTCTACGGAAGATGAAGGGGAATACTACGGGTATGGTGTATGGATAAGTAAAAAAAATGACGAGATTTTCAAATATCATCTCATGGGGTATGACCCGGGTGTAAGCTTCAATTCTGCGGTATATCCGGAAAATCGTATCAAAACCGTCATTACTTCAAATGAAAGCATGGGTCCATACGATATTACCTGTGTGATAGAGAAGGAACTATAACAAAAAGGAACCTTTCGATAAGGAAAGGTTCCTTAATATGAGCATTTCTTGAACTCCGAGTTATCAGCTATCCTAATGGACATCGGTTCCAAAACCAGTCATGAAGACCGGATTGTCACAAAGCATGTTAAAGACTTGAAACCTCATTCCATATATATCGGGATTGATGCTTTTTTTGGTTCTAAAGTAGTAAACAAAGGATTTGTATATTTAAATATCTTAAAGTAGAGTATATTTAATATACATAATTCTAACGGGTATGATCCGATGGAGGTTCTTTTTACGTTATGAAAGCAAGATATGAACTCGCAAACATGAATTTAACACTAAGTAATGTAACTTTACGAAATGCAGCGGATAGCTATGTTCTCTTGAAAGCTGCAGATGATCAAAATAATGAAATCACAATTAAGCTTTCCCACGGTCAAGCAGAATTTCTAGAAGAGGAATTGCGGGAAGTGAATCGCCGTCGTAAGGAAAATAGTTCTGAAATATCCGGATATGATCAGGAACGTAATCATGACGACGATTCTTTTAATCTGTTTAGCATCGATTTATTTAATGAAAATGAACAGAAGTAATTAATATTTGGTGTTCAGTTACATCGCCTCGAAACTTAATTCCCTGTAACCTTACCTTTCGATTTTAGATGGTGCTACAGAGAGTTTTTCCTCATTCCCGTCAATAAAAAATTCGAACGGCTATAAGGAATATCTTAAGCAAGGTGACCTATCGTTACCTTTTTTTTGATGGCCTGAAAAAATTCTTCACCAAAAGGAAGATGGATGATAGTACAGCAAAAACGATGAAAAATACGATGAACCCCCAAAGACCTACCGCAGCATCTTGAAATTCCATATTCCCTCTGCTGGTAAGGGCTTGTTGTATTTCAATGGCAAATACTAAAACAACCATGACAGTAAAGGTATAAAGGAAAGAGAGTATCGTAATCCCAAAACGCATTCGGGAAATTAAATTAGATATAAATAACACGAACAAAAATATGATGATACCGATGATTCCCATTATCCAAAAATGCAGATCTTTGTCCGTTGCATTTGAATTTAATGTGTCACTCACAAAGAATAAAATGAAATCGTGAAGATTATTGACGACTTCCGCTAATATCTGGATGATTTCTTTCATTTTTCACACCTCCAATCCTTAGATTATAGCAGGTTATAAATCTATATAGAAGAGGGCTGGTTTTCAGGGGTGTAAAAGCTGACCTTACATTAACGTAATATGCGATCATAAACATGCTAAGGCGAGTATATCTTCTACTATGTAAGTGTTTCATTCTTTCGCGTTTTATTGGGAAACATAAGAAAAGCATAAGTGATGTCTTGGAAAGTCAAGACATGCAATGACAGCTAAATAAAGGTATAGTTAATGGTGAATAGATCAATCAAAATACATAGAAAAATAAAGAATAAGTTTTTTCATGGAAAGTAGGTGTACCTATTTCCAATATTTTAATGCCTATAGCGATCTTAGCGATGATTGTTTTGATCGGTTTCTTTATTTATAAGGTTAGTAAAGAATAATTTGTATGATCTTATCCTTACTCAATGTTTTCATGGTTGGAGGAAAAAAGAATGAATGATGTACATAATCATGTGTTAACGGTAATTGATTTTATGAAAACCGGACACAAAACTTGCTTTGTGAAAGTAATCGGTTTTGATGCTGAATCCGGACAGAGTTTTGAAGGCGAAGTTAAATTTGTCGGTGATTTGCCTTTTGGAGATTTGATTCATCCCGAACGGTCACATCTATCTTCTACTTGCAGGGAGTTTGTTCAGGGTGATTTGATGAACAGATATAGTCTGGGGCAGTTTGAATAAAGTGGTTGAAATTTTTATAGGGGATCTAACGAGGTGACATTTTTTACTTATTGTTTAAAATTGGTAAAATTCAGGGTATAAAGAATATGGTATGTATGAAACTTTTGTATGCCAAACTTCTCTTTTAACTGATAAAATAGCATATTTTTCCCTATTTAACTCTCGGACTATAATCCTTATAATGATAAATAAGAAAAATATGACAGTTAGTGTAGGAATATACTGTTTTTGAGGTGAGTTTCATGGTATATGCAGATATATTGAGTAATATACACTCTGCTATCTCCGGTAAAAAAGCTGATTTAAATGTGAAAATTGAACGTTTGGTAGATGCGAAAAACGATATTATAAGAGAACAGAGTATGTGCCTTAACGAGATCAGGAAAATAAAAGACCCTGAGCTAGGTGGCAGCTGGACAGGGCAGCGCTCAGATCATTTTCAGGAAGCCCGTCATGATGCCTATAATGTGATGTTCAGTATCATTCATGACGATTATGACGATTACCAATGGAAAATCGAAGCGATGATTACAAAGTTAAATGCCGAGAATACGCTTCTGAGCATAGCGGGGAATATAGCCCAAGAAGCCGACCACCTTTTAAGTAAAGGCGAAGAGGCATTTGAGCAGCTGGAAAGCAAAATATCAGATTTAAAAAGGCGGTTGTTTTAATGACGACAATCAAACTGAATCATCCTGCCGTAACGAAGCAAGTCGATCAGGTGAAGACGGCACTTGGTACAGTCACGCTCGGAAATCTGCCGGCAGGCGAACTTGGCAACAATAAATTGGAATTCACCTCGAAATGGATCGATCGGGAAACGAACCTGGAGAAGGTCTTTGAGCAATATATCAAAATCGTCCAGAAAAATGTTGAAGATACCCGTGCCAACATTGACTTATTAAAAGATCAGGATGAAGCCATCGCCCATACGTCTTCACATGGGTACCAGCCGCGATGAAAATATATGAAGCCAAGACATTGACGGCTGCAACTAAGTCGCGTGCCAAGCAATATGAAGAATTAAAGAAAGAAGTCGCAGCCCTGAAAAAGGAATTTCAGGGCATCGTTGGCTTGGATAATGAGTTTCAAGGGGCTGGTGCCACCGCCATCAAAAGCTTCTATGAAGCGCAAATCGAGGTGGCGGACGCCTGGATGGAACTTTTCACTACCCAGATCAGTTTTTTGGAAGGCATCCCGGCCAGCCTGGAAGAGGCGGATCTATCCGGAAATACGGTGGTCGAGGTTCCCTTTTTAGATGGCGAAGTCTCGACCGGCATTAACCAAGCGAAGTCGCTTGTCGATGAACAAGCGAGCGATCTTCAAAGGATCCTGAACAGCATTGACGATATCCTTCCTCTTGATATGTTCAACCAAAATGACTTTAATGAAAAAATCACGCTGGCCGGACAGAGACTGGATGACACCGTGACAAAGGTCGAGAATGTCGACCGGCAATTGGTCGAGGAATATGATGTGTCCGTCGGGCAGGAAAACGTGGCCGTTGGCTTATTCCGCGCCTTGCTTGATGCCACCAAACAGGACGGCAACGTTTCGCCGATGACGTTCAACCAATCGGCATTTAAGAATAGTGACGTCTATCAAGTGAAGGATGAAGTCGCCGGTCAGATGAAAGACTATCAGACCTTCAAAAAGGAACAAGCCGAAGCCCGGAAAATCGAACGCGAAATGGAAGAACTTGAAAACCGCCCATGGTATGAAAAAGCCTGGGATACCACAAAAACCTTTACAGGGGAATTCACGGGATATTATGATTCAATCAGGGCCTCAACCGGAGTCGATCCAGTAACGGGCCGTAAGCTGTCCGATGCCGAACGAATCGCCGCCGGCGCCATGGCAGCCGCTGGATTCATCCCCGTCGTCGGCTGGGCCGGCAGGGCCATCAAAGGCGGCAGCGCCCTATACAAAACGGCCAAAGGACTCAACGCAGCGAACCACGCACTCGATGCCTATAAAACGACAAAAGGCTTTAGCCTCCTCCAGAAAACCGAATACGGAATCTACGGACTCCTCGCAGCCAATGGCCTCGGCGAAGCGGTCACCGGCAAAGACATGTTCGGCAACCAGCTAACCGAGGAACAGCGCCAAAACGGCCTGTTGATGGCACTCGGAATCGGCGGTGTGGCAGGTGCTGCCAAGATCGCAGATAAAGTAGCGAGTGGTACAAAGTTCGTCCCTTACAGCAAGGAATTTGCGCAAAAGCAGGTTCAGAAGGCAAAAGTATTCGGCCGGCAAATCGGCAATGTGGAAGTACCTCTTCGTATCAGAGTCGAAGAGTTAGCCACGGCGTATGGAAACAACTTCAAGCATGTGACTTTTGATAAAACGACTATTAAGGATATTGTACAGAAGTTTGCGGTGAAGAGTGATGGTGGTAAGGGTACAGGCAAAGTAGTGCTAGCAAAAGGATCCATTGAAATTACAAAAGTGGAGTATGGAAAGCATTATACAAGAGAGCGAATGAAGAAAGTTTTAAAACCCAATATTGAATATACATCCCCTGGTGGTCATCTATATAAAACAGACGAAAAGGGTCGGATAACAAGTGTGGAAGGTTCTCTCGACTTAGGCAGTGGTAAACGAAACAATTATGCACAGCGGATTGCTGGAAGGGAAGATCGCTTGCCAGATGATCAAGGGGGCCACTTAATCGCTAGCATATTTAAAGGGTCTGGTCATCTAGACAACCTTGTTCCTATGAATGCCAACCTGAATATGGGAGAATGGAAAAAACTCGAAATATCTTGGGCAAAAGCTTTAGACAATATTCCTCCTAAAACAGTTGAAGTGAAAATTTATCCTGTGTATGAGGGAAGTTCAACTCGACCTACAAGTTTCGACATAGAGTATAAAATTGACGATGGTCGTTGGGAGTTAAGAACATTTGAAAATAGAGCAGGGGGATAAAAAATTGAATGAATCAAAACTAAATGATTATTATCAGAATATAGCTCAAACTGTAAATGAGATGATTCCAGAAGAATGGAGTAAAGTAATTTTGTATGGAGAAATTACTGAGGGGACAGGGACTGCGTTCTTTTTCTATCAGTCTAATATTAATGATACACTCATATATAGCCATGATATCCCTGAATTACATAGTATTAGTAGAAGGGAGTATAGAGATACATGGCGGAGGTTAATAAAGGCCTTAAAAGAATTATCAGATGAATTTAAAAATAATAATCAAGAACAATGGACCAATTTAACTTTTATTTTAGAAAGTAACGGTAAATTTAAGGTTGACTATGATTATGAAGATCTTTCAGATGCAGATGATCACGAAAGAAGGGTTATTTGGGAATATAGTCGATTAGGCCTTTTACCTGAATCTGAATATGATAAGAGTATTTTAGAAGAATACCTTAAGAAAGAATAATGGAGGATAAGAAAAGCATGTTCTTTTGTATGACCTTAACGGTAAAGTTAAGGTCTTTTGTCTTTTCATTGTTGAAATATGAATATGTATTATCTCACGTCATATCAAGTTCTTCAGATAATAGGTCATGAGGACTTAAATTCATTTAGATTTACTTCAAAAAAGTGGCTTAGAAAAAAGTAGCATGGGAAATTGTCCAGAATCACGTAAAATGAAGTAACTTACGTTCACGTCGAAAATTTTAGCTACTTGTCCACACCTTCCATCAGACCTTGCATATACAATAGTAAGGAGGGTGTTAGCATGGAGATAAATTGTTGTTTTGTAGAAAAATGTTTTGAGAACAATGACCCGAGTAAAGTATGGTACCCTGGAAAGCGTTGTAAATGTAAAAAATGCAAAAAAAGGGATCATCATTAATCTGTATGCCATTACACTACAGGGGCAGTCCTAGTGACTGTCCTTTTTTATTTAGTACGCATTACGAAATTGTGAGAGGGATAATAATTCATAAAAAACACTCAACCGAGATGGATGAGTGTTATTGAGCTAATCTTTATTAAGGATTTGTCGACTTTGCTGAATGATTTCATTATTTTTATTTATGGCTTCAACATTGTTTAACTTAACATGGTCATTGATCAATTCGTTATCTTCCATATATTCAAGTAACAATTCGACGGATTTATCCAACAATCTTTCTAATTTGATATCCCTTTCTTCTGCTAAACGAGTGAGCCTTTTATTTAAATGAGAAGCGAGTGATGATACAAATGGATCTCTTCCTTCGTTCATTTGCATTCCCCCTTCAGCTTTAATAGCTCCATTATATGATGGCAAGGTTTGGAAGGCAAAACTTAAGTGATTGAGATAGAGTTAATTTTACGGATTTACGTAATAAATAAAGAAGATTCTTTATAGAGTATATAATGGAGAGAATTAAATGAATGGGCGTGTGCTGATAGCTGTGGATGATTTTTGTGTAGTTCTCCTTCTAATTCTGTTTTTACTGTATAATAATAGTATATTTTACTTTTAGGAGAAATTTTCATGGACCATGCCAGTAGTTTAATCGGTCTTTTTGCAATCATACCAATTTTGTTTTATCTAGGACTTCTTGTTTTAAGTATTTATTTTGTCATTAAAGTGATAAAATTCATTAATGCTAAGACAAAATTAGATCAGGAAAGAAATGAAAAGCTGGATGAGTTGATAAGAGTTATTGGTAAGGGGAAAGAAGATCAAAATAGACCTCTATAAAAGTAAAAAGCACATTCCCTAAGGGTCGTGCTTTTTTTTTTACCTCATACTTAGATTTTCATAAATTTGAAATATAAAGGGATTTTATGATATGAAAAATAAGAAATTCGGGCGTTTTTTTGTAACGTCAAGGTAGTTGTACAAGCATTTCCTAATATGTGCCATAACATATTAGGAGGTGATTATATTGACAGTTAAATTAGAAACTTTAATGGATCGATCAGAAAAGAATATGGGGAGCGGGATACACCCAGTCGTTAAAGAAGCAGCATTGGAAATGGTTAAACGGGCATATCAAGAGGGAATTTTCGTGCAAATCAGTGCAGGTTATCGTTCTATGGAAGAGCAAGCTAAGTTGTATGGTCAAGGTCGCCTAGGTTATAGCTACAATGGAATAAACTATAGTGATTTATCGAAACCGGTCGTGACCAACGCGATGCCAGGTCAATCTTATCATAACTATGGACTAGCCATTGATTATTTCATAGTCAGTGATGATGGAAAGAATGCCATATGGACAGTTGATGCAAAATGGAGAAGGGCAGCGGCTATTGGTAAATCCTTGGGCTTTACTTGGGGCGGGGATTGGTCAAATTTTAAAGATTACCCGCACTTGGATATGACGGGCGGACTTTCTTATTCTCAGTTAAAAGCAGGAATAAAGCCTATTTTAATATCAAAAGTGAATGCAACCCCTCCACCGGTAACACAAGTTGAATCGGAAGTCATTGATAAAGACACACCTCCTAAGGACAGTGGCAATCCAACAATCAAGTCCATTCAAAAGACATTGAATAGCCGCTATAATGTGAAAATAGATGTGGATGGTTATTATGGTCAGAATACTAAAAAAGCGCTGATAAAGGGTTTCCAAACCGAATTGAATAAGCAATATGGTTCAAAGCTTATTGTTGATGGAATATGGGGACCTCAAACAAAAGCGGCTTCACCTAATGTGAGGGAAGGGGCAAAAGGGAATATCACCTATATCCTTCAAGCAGTACTTTATATGGAAGGGTATAATCCACATGGCATGGATGGTATCTTTGGGAGTGGAACGGAAACGGCGGTGAAGGCATTCCAACGGGCTGCAAGATTATCTGCCGATGGTATTGCTGGTGAAGATACATTTGCAAAACTATTCGGATGATATGAAATTGAGTTGAACCAAGATTGCCAAAATGATTTCAGATGACTGAAAGGGTCCATCATTTAAGAGGGGGCTTTTTTTGTTGGTCCTAAGAAAGATTGATTTGGATGGGTTATTTTTCACTATGAACTTGTTCATTTAATATCCCTATTTGTAAATCCTTGCTACCCTATTAAAAAGGAAGAAGTCACCTCTTATCTTGACTTTCAAACAATAAAATGAACGGATTCCTTTTTCATTGAAGAGCATTCAACATACTGTGTCGAACTACTCATATACAAAGGAAGCGCTTTCATTTATAATAATTTCAAGAATATGAAGCCGAAAGGTGTGTTCAATAAGGTGAGTAAACGCGAAGGTAATTTCTTGAAAGGTCTTTTGTTTGGTACATCTTTGAGCATACCGTTATGGATATCTTTTTTTGGATGGATAAAATTATTAATTAAGACTTTATTTTAAGAGCCTATATGGGGCTCTTTTTTAGTCGGACAATAGAGCAACCACACTAAGTGGGGTATGCTAATCTATTGTGAGGCAAAAGGAGTTCATGTTTATAACCGATGACACCACACGTACTCGATTAAATAATCGCGCGGTCATCTAATATAACATGGGCACTAGGCTACTTTAATATCGGACTGCTGATCGTTTTGACAGCGGCCTTTTTTGTGTTAATTGCCGGTGAGCAGAGGTGACTTAATATCGGCGCGCTCATCCGGGAGCATCCTTGCCGAAGAGAGTGAGGGGGGTAAAGGATACAAACGTGGCAAGATGAACCAATTCGTGGGCGGATGCGTATATATAATATAATATATTGGAAAAGGGGCGGTGCTTTTATGCGATTTTGGAAACAGGTTTTTAGACCTCAGGTTTCAGTCGGTGTATTGGCAGGCGGTCACGTATTAACCGATCATGTAGAAGGCAAAAAACTCGTTAATAAAATGTCGATAATGAAGGGTAGAGAGCCAGGCCAGGTTAAGGTCACAACGGCATTTGGACAGAAGCACTTCACACTTTCACGGATTGAGTGGGAACAAAGTCAAAATCGTAACGGTGCTAAAACTAAAAGCAACACAATTCTAAGTACAGCACTTGTAGGGTCAGTCGGTGCAATCACAGATGTAGCTGTCCGAGCAATGAAAAAAGACACTTCGAATGCGTATATTTATTTGATCGACGAAGACGGCGAGGAGAATGAAACCCTCATTCAGTGCACAAAGGATCAATTTAAGCAAGTATCCCGCATAGCTTACTAACTTCGGCCAATAAGGCGAAAGTTGGAAAGAAGGAAGACAATATGAAAAAAAAAATTATTAACTATTAAAAGCAAGGGTATGTAGTTTCATCAAAAGAATATTTGGATTTGTAGTACAAACAGACAGAGAGAATGCTTTTATTATTCCCTCTGTCTGTTAAGAATGCTCTAGAAACCTTTTGTATGACTGTTATTGGTAACAGAATGCTCAAATACACGTTTTAATTTCCTTTCAAACCTTTCTGTTAATCCGCTCCACGATCTCCATCAAATCTTTAAGCCTATCGAATTTCATCGGCGGAACACCTTTATCGAAGTGGATCATATCGGCTTCAATCATCAATATATACTTCCCGAGAATTTTCCCTGAAAGGTTGCTATCGCCGAAATCTGCCAAGAGTCCTTTGGCGGACATACTCCAAAGCTTCATACGGTGTTCGGCTTGCTGATAACATTCTCCATCGGTATGCTGTAATCTTACTTTAATATAATGATTTTGAAATACTTTCAGTCGTTTTTAACAATAAAGAGATATGTTGTTCCATCGATTCTTTATTCCATCGAAAGACTGGCCCTGAAATAGAAATAGCCCCAATGACTTTCCCTTTTGCACCGAATATAGGTGCTGATAATGCAGCTACGTTCTTCGTGATTTCTTCCTCATTTATTGAATAACGGTTATTTACAATCGTTTCCAGTTTCTGTTTAAGTATTTTTCTTTCTTCCTCTGGAAGAATGCTTAATACCTGTGCTTGTAAACCTTCACTAAGGAATGCCAAAATTACACGTCCGCTTGAGCCAAGATGTAGGGGAATCCTATTACCCACCCCTGCTCTTCTACTTATTTCCTGATTACTTACATGTTCAATTACACACATCCTGATCATGCTCGTTAACATATAAAAGCCTACCGTTTCCTGAGTTTCGTCTCTTAATTTAATTAATTGCGGATCAATTATAGAGATAAAAGGTACATCGGTCATTATTTTATTTGCATAATCAATAAACACCGTACCAAGTGAGTATTTTTTTGATTCTATATCTTGGAATACCATACCGTCCATTTTCAACGTAGTAAGCAGACGATGGGTGATAGGGGGAGAAATATTAAGGTTTTCGCTGATATTTTTAACTCCTTGTGGACCAGGTGTTTCATTTAAAAAATTGATAATTTTGATTGCGCGCTGCACCGTAGACGAAATCTTCGTGTTCATAAATAAAATCCTCCAAGTAAAATTCCATAATAAAATGATTATTAAAAATATTATATCATAGCAAGGAAATGGGCCAGTTATTGAGATGGATTAGTTTCCTTTGTCCCTGCAATCATTAAAGGGGATGCTCCAAAAAGACAACGAAAAGTGAAGTGTTGTGCACTTTATTCTTCTATTAAAATGTAGTATGAACTGTCGGAAGTATCGGGATACAGGTGCCTGGTACTGGTTGTATTATCGTCGATGATAACAAACAAAAACTGCCACCGAAGTGCATTGGGGAATTATTAATAAAAGTCCACAAGTAATGAAAGGTTATTGGAACAATGAGCAAGAAACATACAACTCATTACAAAATGGACGGCTTACACTGGTGATTTAGCCATGATGGACGAAGACGGTTATTTTTACATCGTCGGACGAAAAAAAGAAATGATTATTGTTGGCGGCTTTAATATTTATCCTCAGGGAGTTGAGGGTGTCCTATATGAGCATCCAGATGTGAAAGAGGCAGCAGTAGTCGGTATTCCAAACCAAGAAAATGGAGAAACCGTAAAAGCTTATGTTGTTCCAAAAGATGGATGCCAAATCGATTTAGACGGATTAAGAGATCAATGCTATCTTAAGCTAACACGTTACAAAGTGCCAAAGGAGTTTGAAATTCGTGATTCATTACCCCGGAACACAGTGGGGAAGTTACTAAAAAGATTACTAGTTCAAGAGGAACAAGAGAAAGAAGCGAGAGAGAATGCAAATTGAAAATCTCAAAAATAGCGGTAATGGGCTAAGAAACAAATGTATCGCAAATCGCCATGATATGTGCAATGAGGGGATATTCGGTTGTTGTATATGATATAAACGATGAAAATCTAAAAAAGACAAAGGAGTCGCTCCAACATCATATGGATGGAAGAATACGAAAAGGAGGATTAATTGATGAAGAAGTAAATGATGTATGTTGGCAGAATGACTTTTTCTTCATCGTTTGAGGAGATGAAAGATATAGAGGAGTCAAATAATGTAAAACAAAAGAGCAGGGGCGGATCGTGCAAGAAGTATAAAAAGAGGCGTTTGAAATAAAGCCTTCTGACATTTTGTAATTAAAAGGTGGCTGAAAATATTTAAATCTATTAGATGCTGCTCACAGGGCAGTTGTTAAAGCTTTCGATGTACCCGAAAAAGATCGATATCAAATTGTTCATCAGCATCCTGTACATGAATTAATAATTGAAGATACCGGGTTAGGTTTTGAGAGAAGTAAGAACATAGTAGTAATAAGTGTAACTAGTAAGCAAAGAAGGGAAGATCAGAAGCAAAATTTTTATAAAGTTTTGGTTCAAGAGTTGGGAGAAAATTGTGGAATAGAACCAAAGGATATTATGGTTTCAATTGTTACCAATGTGGATGCTGATTGGAGCTTTGGACTAGGAGAAGCCCAATTTTTAAATGGTAAATTATAAATGAAATTCTCTTAAATCCTTTGTATGTTAATGAAACGGTTGTTCTAGGTTATGGATGGGTGAGGGAGGACGAATAAAAAAAGCCCACGAATAACGTGGACTAACACGGACCGATACTATCAATCCTTACGAAAACAGCCCTATTAAAAATAGTAAATAAAGAAGGAATTCTATTAATAAGAATTCCTTCTTTATTTACTAATTGTTAAGAAATGATTTTTCGAAAAATTCCAGAAGGTACTCTAGAGTGATTGGATCACTGTAGGTGGATGCTTTACTATTTATTTCAAATATACGATCGTTCTTAACTGCAGGTATATTTTTCCACGTGTCGGTCTCCACAAACGAATTAACAACATCTGGATTTTTACTAAAGATAATATAATCTCCAGTATACTCAGGAAGCACTTCCGATGAGAGGACATAAATGCCGGATTTAAGTGCCTTTTCTTTTACTTTTTCAGGCATTTTTAAATGCATTGCTTGATACAATATTTCTGTTCCCCGTGCATAATTATTTCCAAAAACATAAAACTCCTTAGCATCATTTTCAATTACAGAAACGGTTGCATCTTCACCAATTTTTGCTCGTATGGCTTCTCCTGCGGATTCTGCACGCTCTTTGAAATCATTAACCCAGTCTTTTGCTTCCTTTTCTTTGTTTAAGAGTTTACCGATTTCTACTTGCTGTGATAAATAATCTAATTTTCCCCAAGTGTATACTACAGTAGGGGCAATTTCATTTAGTTTATCAATATTTTTCATCTCAGATCCCGCTATGATTAGGTCCGGTTCCAGTTCAATGATTTTCTCCAAGTTATCTTCTGATACGACTTCCACTCCCTTTAGTCTTTCTTTAAAAAGGGGATTCATATTAGTCCATTGATCAATGCCAACGATATTACCCTCTAAAGCCAAAACATTAGGTCCATTGGAGAGAGCAATTATTCTTTTTGGATTTTTAGGAATCTCAATTGGGCCATTTTCAGATTGATACATAACTGTTTCTTTTTTAGTCTTGGATGCATTATTTTCGTTCCCTGTCTCGTTGTTCCCACAAGCACTAAGAATAAGTATGAACAAGAGTAGGAATGGAATGAATAGCTTTTTCATATTGATTTTCTCCTTGCTAATTTTAGTATGTAATTAATAATGATAGTCATTTTCAATGACTACTTCAAATATTAATGGTAATGATAATCATTGTCAATGATTATCGTTAGATTGGTGAACTATATGAAGTAAGGACTTTTAAGTAGGTATATGGATAAAGGTGATTATTCAAAATTCAACGAAAGAGTCGAGGGATAATTCCTCGGCTTTTTGTTGAATAAAGTAGGCAAATTTCAGTGGTTTATAACGGTGTTCTTTTAATTTTATTTCAGATCAATTGCTTAAAATCAAAATTATGAGTGGATAGTTGAGGAAACTATAAAGTGAAAATTAAGGCACAAAAGAAGGGTTCAACATTTAAGGTATACGCCCAAGACAAATGAAGCAAGAGTAAGAGCAAAACAATGAAGGTAAGCTACGTTTAATTGGGATTATATTTGGATCTGAGTAGGGAAGAAAACGTTTTACTCCTAAAGTATTACTTTGTATTAACTCTCTTTTTTAGCTTTGTTTTTAACTACCATAATCGTACTAGATACTGACTCTTTCTTTATGCAAATCTTATAGAACAAATATGAATTTTTATAATTTGATCTTATTAGACTAATTTGCATGTATATTCTATTGGATTAATAAACAAAGAGAGTATACTTTAAAGGTGTAGCTGAATAAGAGGAGTGGTGGATTAAATGGTGAAAATTCGTAAGGCTTTATTTTATGAAGTAGAAATGATTCGTGAACAGAGAGTGAAGGCCTATGAAGAACATGCTCAAAGCATTCCTGAAGGGCACTGGGATGCTCTGAAGAAATCTATATCGTCAGTTGCCGATGAACAGAGTGATGTTGAACTTCTAGTTGCTGATTTAGATGGGGAAGTGGTAGGTAGTGTTGCTTTGTTTCCTGCGAAATCAGATGCCTACAAAGGACTTGTTGACATGTTAGATTATCCTGAGATAAGAATGCTTGCAGTCACACCACAGGCACGACACAAAGGTGTTGCAGAGGCATTAATTAAAGAATGTATTCGTCGAACAAAAGTAAACGGTTCACAGTACATTGGCTTACATACCGCAGATTTTATGAAGACGGCTATGCGATTGTATGAACGTATGGGCTTTGTACGATTGCCGCAATTCGATTTCCAACCTGCTGATGATGGTATCATTGTGAAGGCGTATCGACTTTATCTATCGAATGAATAGGGGCAAAAAACAATCACCTTATAATAAGGTGATTGTTTTTTGATTGTAGAATAACAAATGAATGACATGCCAAGAGTTAATCATCTAAGCGAGAAAACGACAATGAAGAAAGAATGTGTTTCATAACATAATGTTTAGTCATAAACGAAAAGACAGTAAGCAAAATATAATCTCACTGTCTTTTTTGATTTAATATATTAGGTGTCCTTAATCATAAGAGCATAAAATGATAACAATTTTGATCATACAAACGATTACATACTCTTAAATGGCTCTGTTTTAATGATCACAATTCATCACCAGTCCTTAAACCTTCCTACTAATCCGCTCCACAATCTCCATCAAATCATCCGGCCTGTGAAATTCAATAGAAGAAACACCTTTATCGAACTCTATTGTATCGGATTCAATCATTAATACATACTTCCCATTAATCTTACCTAAATGGATACTATCCCCGAAATCGGCTAATAGTCCTTTGATAGATGTACTGGCCAAGCTTCATTCGCAGCTCGGCTTCAGGTGTATGTTCGACAATCTGGGCTGTGGCTTCGACGACTTGGGGGGGTTCAAGGCGTTCCTGGATTTCCCTTTTGTCGCTCGTTTCCTTTTGAATAAGTTGCTAGAATTTTTCTTGAATAATCAGATAATAAATCGCCTTTTTTTTGTGTAGCATGACAAAAGAATGAACCAAGCTGTCTGAAATTGCATTAAATATATTAACAATGAAAAGAGGTGAATTATATGTCTGGTTCTAGTTCTAAATCTGTTGATGTAGTTACGATTCTTTGGGAAAGAGCTTCGATAATACCTTTAGCTCAGCGTACAATTGTACAAGCTACAGTGATTGGAAGTGCTGCTCCTTGTGCTAACAATTTAGATCCTGGTGATTCCTACAGAGCTGCTGTACGTTGTTTACTTGGAAATAGATTTGTACAAGTATTGAACCTTGACTTCGGGCTAACCGGAGTTGCCGTGTTCATCCGTTTATTCTAGGATATTAATTGGGGGACAAAGTATTTTTGATTTAAAATACTTTGTCTTTTTTATAAATACACAAAAACCACCAGTCATTAAGATTGGTGGTTTTATTAATTTTACTAATACATGAATGTTAAGAAGGAAGCGGAACATTATCTTAGTGAATTTCTAGCTGGTGTTGATCCGATTAAATTACCTTTTGATCAATTTATTCAAGACTTGTCGATTCAAATGAAATTGAATGTAGCGGTAGTACATATCAAAACTTATATTAGCTTTAATAATTCGGAGGTGGAGGTTTGTGGCAAGTGTTGATGAAGTTATTTATCGTTCTGATACTAATGAAGTGAAAGTCAATGTAGAATCTATGTCAGCAAAAGATTACGAGGAGAAGTACAGAGAGAATTTGTATTGCGCTTTTACAGGGTGTGAGGCAAAAATGAGTTATGTATATGATAGTAAATTAAATCGTGGCTATTTTAGGAACTGGAGGCATGAACAGCATTCAGCCGATTGTGATTATTTTACTGCTAATGTAAAAAGCAAATCTGGGTCGTATAAAGAGGGAGAAGTATTTGGTATTTTAACAAAGAAGCAAAAGTATGCATCTTTGGATAGAGCATTTGACTTGTTATCGATGACAGAGGAAGAAAAAAATGAGAGAAGAAAAGAAGAAAAAAACCAAAAAAAGAGAAAACTGTCGATACTAGTCCGAAGCCTGATACAAAAGTAGTACTTGATTTAAGTGATGAAAGTACAGTTTCGAAGGTTGACGATGAAGTCAAACCAAGATTGGGGAGCAGTAAAACAGCTGATAGATTAAACGATACAGATTTAAGAAAAACCAAAACTGTTTTAGAGTATATGATAGTGAGAGCTTAAAAATAGATAGAATGATTTTGTTATCCAGCTGCATTTTATTCTCTAGGTAGGTCTTCTTAAACTATTCCACTATAAATATTAAAAGGAAATGCTTTTATTGAGCGTTTCCTTTTTTGAATTTTTATATTTTGCTTGTATAGAACTTTAATAGGAAAAACCACTCTGCTTTTTTGTAAGCTGAGCGGCAAAAATAATAATTTCATTAAATGGAAGCCTTAAAACAAAACCACTAAGACCTTGATTTTTTATTTTTTATGGTCACAACCGTGGTCACATTTTTGGTCACAAACCCTCTTTTTAACGTTAATTTCGTGGTCACAAATGTGGTCACATAAACCCTTGCAATCGTATATATTTCAATACTTCTAGCATTGACAAAGCATACAAAAGCCAATATAAAACTCTTCAAAATTCTCCAAAACCAATCTACTTCCTACTAATCCGTTCCACAATCTCCATCAAATCATCCGGCCTGTGAAATTCAATAGGAGAAACACCTTTATCGAACTGTATCGTATCGGCTTCTATCATCAATACATACTTCCCATTAATCTTCCCTAAATGAATGCTTTCGCCGAAATCGGCTAGAAGTCCTTTGACAGACGTACTGCCAAGCTTCATTCGCAGTTCGGCTTCAGGTGTATGCTCGACAATCTGGGCTGTGGCTTCGACGACCTGGTGCGTTTCAAGGCGTTCTTGAATTTCACGCTTATCGCTTGTTTCCCAGATTTCCAGGTCCTGTTCGAATTTGTGCAGTTCGTCACTGTTTTCTTCGAATTGTGCGGATACATGTTCATGAACCATGTGGATGACCTGGTTTTTCATGATTTCAGGCATCGATTCACCATATTCGACGAATTTCAAGAAGTCCTCGAAGTAGCGGGCATGTGAGGCCTGGTGGATTTTCAGTTCGGCTTCTTCGACCATTCCTTCTTCGGGCATGTAGGGGTATTGAATCGATTTCATATTTTTTGTGGTTATCGCCATTTCAACGTGCCTGATCAAAGTCCGTTCATCCGAGATGGAAGCAACCTTTGGTTCGAAATCACATTTTAACAAGAATACGAATGGCTCATCAAAATACTTTGTTAATTTTGCAGATGCAATGAGGAATACACCGCCACGGACGGCACTTGTGTCAATATAAGACCTTGTGAATTGTTCATTTTCCTGCTGGAACTCTTCTTTCGATTTAGCATAGCGAACACGGTTAAATACATTGTAATTAGGGTTGGAATCAAGTGCATGTCCTCCTTCGACAATAAAAGAACCGATTTTCGTCGGTATTTGTTCCGTTTTTGGATGACGGTCCACTTTTCTTTTGGAAATCTTCATCAATTCCCCATCCAAAAAATCCTTTAGAGGACTTTCTTCGTATTCTACAGCATCTAGAGTTTGAAAATGTTTAAATCGCTTATCAGCCTGTTCGCCTTTTCCTTCGACTTGAATTAAATAAAAAGACAGATAGTCAATCGTAAAATCCATGAATGTCACCTTCTCTAATTATTAAGCATATTTCCCGTACTTTTTTTAAGACTTAATAAGTATAGAGATGTACTTTGATTCCGTCAAACTATTGGTGTGTGAAGGATTAGATAAATATTGGTTTATTATTTCGTGAAAATAAAGATAGAGAAATAAATATTCATTGTAAATAGTGTTAGAAATTTTCAAAGCTCACCAAATCGATCTATTGAACGCATGGGAAAGATTCCAAAGTATCAAATGGAATAGTCAAGGCCTGCGTATTTGATTGTAATGACAATTAACTCATTGATCTCTAGAGGTACGAAATAAACGACTAGAATCAATAACATAATGGTCGTTATTAAAGTGTGGGTTGTTTCAGACTATGGACAAACTCGATAATAATTGAGTTTGTTTACAGTTTTTTTAGGTTTTTACAATTTGACCGTTTGTGTTTGTAGACAAAAAGGGTTCTACCAAATGTTAAAACAAGTTGATGGAACGGAAGGTACGAGACTCCTGCGGAAAAGCGCGTCCAAGGGAGACCCCGCAGGCGCATCCCGGACCGCCCGCGGAAAGCGAGTGCCTGGAGCGGAATTCAACACCTCTCAGGAGTGTTGTTTTTTGTTTGAGCGTATTTGGTTCAAAACAATTGTGTGAAATCATCTGCATTAGAGGGAAATTTATCAAATTAGATTAAGATTAACAGGTAGTATGTCGAAATATTATATATGGATAGAAAAATTGGAGGGCATTTCAATAATGAAAAGTATATGGAGAAATAAAAAAAATATAGATTTAATAGACTATATGCAATTTAAGGAACAAGTCGGGATAAACATCATGGATTATCCGAGCGTATTATTTCAAGTCGATATGATCCATTTAACGATTGGGGATTTATGTATCATTCGTTCTTTGCAAGACAAAGTAAAAGAACATTTAACCCAAATCGTTGATAATTTTTATAAAAATCTAGAAAATGAATCCTCGTTAATGAAAATCATATCAGATAACAGTTCCGTTGACAGGTTGAAAAAGACGTTGCATCGTCATATGTTCGAAATGTTTAGCGGAAACATTAATGATGCGTATATTAAACAGCGTTACGTTATCGCACATGGACATGTGCGAATTGAACTGCAGCCAAAATGGTATATGAGTGCTTTTCAAGATTTACTGCAATCAATAATCATTTATGTGATTTCCAATATAAAGGATATTGAGCAATATCAGAATCACATTCTGGCCGTCACAAAAATTTTCAATTTAGAGCAGCAAATAGTTTTAGAGGCGTATGAGCTTGAAAATGAAAGGATTCGTCAAAAAAACTTAGAAGAAAAAGAAACGATAAAACTGCAGGTGAATCATAATGCAGAAGAATTGGCAGCAATCAGTCATGAAACAAGTTCAGCTACTCAATTAATGGCGAATAAGGTAGTAGAAATTCACGACTTTACTCAAAAGGGGTCAGAGATTGCCATAGTTGCAGAGGGAAAATCAATAGAAGGAGTAAAGCTATTACAAGGATTAGAGCAGAGATTGGTTAAAACGCAAGAGCAAATGACGATCATTTCCAAGGATATGGAACAGCTGGCCAAGACCTCAAAGGAAATTGAGCGAATCGTAACGATTATCACATCAATTGCAGATCAAACTAATTTGTTGGCATTGAACGCAGCGATTGAAGCGGCGAGAGCAGGGGAAAATGGTAAAGGCTTTGCGGTTGTTGCGGGAGAGGTAAGAAAGCTTTCCGAAAATACCAAGGAATCAGTTTCAGAAGTAGTGAAACTGGTTAGTGGCATTGCTCATTTTACCAATGTTATGAATTCATCAATCTCTGTGGTTAGCGGGGAGATTACTAAAGGCACGCAACAAGGAAAAGAAACGGGCATATTTTTTACCGATATAGCACATGCCATGCTTTCAGTAAAAGAGCAGAATATAAATATCACCAAAGAAATGACAGAACTGAATGATATATTCGATGAAATTAACGAAGCGTTCAATCAAGTGGCCATTTCCTCGGATCAACTGACTCAAACGACGATGAACTTGTAGGGTAGAAAGGGGTTTCGTGATATTTAATATTTTATTAAACAACTCGATAGAATATTTTGTTGAAAAATCCTCAAAAAGGTTTTTAGAACAAAACCAAGCTCTTTTTAAATAGCGCTTTGCAATTTGAGTTGTGATGTCGAAATCAACCATTTTAATAATTCTCTTGAAATTACAAAGGGGAAATGTTATATTAATAAAGCGATGAGCTAATTTGTGTAAGTCGAAGAACATGCTTTTAGCTAAACGTCGGGATGTGGCCTGACGGTTCTATGCCTCAAACGCATCAAAGACGCCTGCTGCGTGCAGGCGTCTTTTTCATGCTTTATTTTATCGATTCTTTTCTTGCCGCTTGAACGTCATCCTTGAATTCCTCTTGAATTTCTTCTGTTATTCCCTTGGTTGCATCCTTAAACTCCCTAAGTGAGTTGCCGACTGCGCGTCCGATTTGTGGTAGCTTATTCGGTCCAAAAACGATTAAAGCTACAAGAAGGATTAAAATTAAACCGGGAAAACCAATGTTTGAAAGCATAACTAGTCACTCCAATCAAATCTGTTAGTTCATATTATAGACTCCTGACAAGTATTTGCAAATGTTATTTACTATTTATTGTAAGGTTTAACAGCTGAAATTATACTTCGGTTTAAGCGGATCTCTACTAGCTAATTTTGTACATTGATTTAGGGAGAGAAAGTGAGCACTTGCAGAGAGCCACACGATTGGATTGAACCATTTAATAGAGAGATTCGCCATATGTAAAGATTGGGCATCCAACTATTTTCCTTAACAAGCATATAGAATAACATGAAAAAAAACTTGCAAGATTGAAGGAAGTTAGGTATTATAACTATACAAGCTGCGTTGTTCGTAATGATAATTAAGTTTTAACCTTTAAGCTGTAATAGGGAGTTTTACATTGAAAGAGGAATGTTATGCCTCGTCACTGACTTGGACAACAGGATTTTTTCTGCAAACACCCACTTTGAGGAGTGGTGGTTTAAAACTTTCTTACTTGAATACGGCAATGGCGGCTTACATATTTAGAATTAGAAACCAATTCCGATAAGGAATTGGTTTTTTGTTTTTTCAAAGAAAATGGATATATATAAGGATGTTATCGAAAATCATGATTCCTTGTAATAATCCTGGATTCAGTATATCTTTCAAACGGGTTATTGTAAGGCTTTATGATTTATGAAAAAATTTTGAAAGTTTTTATTGATATATCTGATAATTGCCTATTATAATAATAATTAGATAACTTAGTTCACTATTTGTATAAAAAAGGGTGATTAGATTATATTTTTTTAGGATTTTTCGTAAGCGCTATCATTTGGATGGAATTACTACAGTCACCTTGAGAGGAGAAAATTATATGGCTAGGATTAACACGACCGAGGTAATTAGTAACAGTAAATTTAACCGCTTTCATTTTGGGTTGCTGGCATGGTGTTTCATAATTATCCTTTTCGATGGCTATGACCTTGTCGTTTACGGAACGGTCGTCCCGGTATTGACGGAGGAGTGGAACCTTACTTCTGTGGAAGCGGGTGCTATGGGCAGCTACGGTCTATTTGGAATGATGTTCGGGGCGATTTTCTTTGGTACCTTAGCAGATCGGATTGGCAGAAAAAACGTTATTGCGATATCACTGATTTTATTTAGTTTATTTACTCTATTATGTGGCTTTGCGAATACGCCCACAACGTTTTCTACTTTCCGATTTTTGGCGGGATTAGGGCTAGGGGGGATCATGCCGAACGTCATTGCGTTATTGACGGATTATGCACCGAAAACGATGCGGAGCATGGTCGTTTCGATCGTTTTATGTGGATATTCATTTGGGGGGATGCTTGCCCCGATACTCGGTATTCTGCTTATGCCGATATTAGGATGGGAGTCAATATTTTGGTTTGCAGGAATACCATTATTATTTTTACCCTTCATGATGAAACGTTTACCAGAGGCTTCGACGCATTTGGTCAGAATTAACAGCAAAGAGGAATTAATCGGAATATTATCCAAGGTCAGTCCGGATAGCAACTTCGATATTAATGATGAAATTGTAGAAGTGAAAAAAACGGATTCCAATATGCCGATGGTTGGATTATTTAAGGACTCCCGCGCTCTAAGCACGTTGATGTTCTGGATTGCCTTTTTCATGTGCCTATTGATGGTATATGGTTTGAATACATGGCTTCCAAAGCTAATGATCGAGGCAGGGTATGCCCTGAATTCAAGCTTAGGTTTCTTGATCGTTCTTCAAGGGGGAGCCATCGTAGGTACGCTGATCATCGCTAAACTATGTGATCGATATGGATCTAAAAAAATGCTTGTGCCGATGTATGCGCTTGGGGCAGTCAGCTTGACACTATTGGGAATGGGCGGAAGTTCTTTCGTGATTTACACGTTGGTGGCGATCGCGGGAGCCTGTACCATTGGCGCCCAAAACCTTATCCAAGCTTATGTATCACAGTACTATCCACCAAACATTAGATCGACGGCACTAGGAGTGGCATCTGGGATCGGAAGGATTGGCGGTATGCTTGGACCCATACTTGGTGGATTTTTACTGTCCATCGCGCTACCCATCCAATTGAATTTCATTGCCTTCGCTATTCCAGGTCTTATTGCCGCTATCGCTTTATCATTCGTTCCAGTGAAAATGGCTTATTATAAAAATGGTCATGCGGAAACAGATGAAGAAATAGGGGTAGAGTCCAATAAAGTGAATGTATTATAAAAATCAAATGCATGAAATGTCTTGCAAGGTTATCCTTGCTGTCATTTCATGCACCTTTGTTTTAGACGGCATTCCTGAGGCAATCAACCTATCGTTCTAAGCGGAAATTACGAAAATTGACTACAAACGGATTGAATAAAAAATAGTTTCAATTATGAAATATACGAGAAAAATTGCTTAAATGTTCATATCTTCGGTATTCGTATCACTCCATTTTATTATGAATAATGTTAGAATGAGGTTACGGATAAATTAATTCCTCCTTGAAATGGAGCGAACTAGAAATTAATCTCACCTTTTGAGAGGAGTCATTACTTTGAAAATTTTAAAACATTTTATTTTTTGGTCATGCATTATAGGGGTTTTATACTCTATGATTTATTTCTTTATAGCGGACATTCCGTTATATATAAAATTGCTAGGCGGAGCCATTATCCTTTACCTTGGTTTTGATCTAATAACTGAATCAAAGAAAAGAAAGAGGAAAGAAGCATTGGAAGCTTAATCCATATAATCGTTAAAAGCCCTCTTTGAAAAGAGGGCTTTTTTTTGCGCTGAAAAATGTATAACTGAGTACTTAGAATATGAAATATTGGTAAGTGTAGCTACTTATCATAAATTTTGAATAGTATAAAGGACATTTCCCTCAATGATAAGAGTTTTTTTGTTGGATTATTGCGGCCGATGCCTTTGATTATTGGCAATATACTAAAAATTAAGTTGAAATCTAGTGAATTTAGTTCTATATATGTATAATTCATTATCGGTTGACATTTTTATGTTCTGATTGCCATTGCAGGAGGTACGACAACAGGTACACAAATCGTAACGAATGCATATGTTTACCAGAATTATCCGAATGATATCCGTTCTACAGGTGTCGGCAAAATTGGCGGGATACTCGCTCCCACTTTCTGTGGGGTCCTGCTTGATATGAAGTTGTCATTGCAAGCCAATTTTTTAGCTTTTGCCATTCCATGCATCATTGCAGCAGTGGCGATTTGGTTCATTAATCAGGCAGGAAAAGAAATTGATATAATGTAGACCGAGGCTGAATCACTGTATGAAAATGTTTAAATACGCGAATAGCTGATTTCCTTGTTGAATGGAAAAATATCCAATGGAGAACTTGGTAATCTGAAGATACTAGGAAATGAGAAGTACGCCCAAACAACAAATTGGGATTCTGGTAAAAGAAATTAAAGGGCATAAGGCCCTTTTTTTAGTGTCTAGGACCCCATATAATGACTGACACTCCGACCAAACAGATTGCAGCTCCAATCCAATCATTAAATCAGGGGTTTTCTTATCGATGCCCCATCCCCATAAAACTGATAAAACAATGAAAACCCCGCCATATGCAGCATATACACGTCCAAAAGTAGGGAACGTTTGGAAAGTCGCGATGATGCCGTATAACACCAACCCGAAACCTCCGGCTAAACCTAGATAAATGGATTTTCCTTCTCTTAACCAAAGCCAAATAAGGTAACCTCCGCCAATTTCGGCTAGACCAGCCATAAGGAAAATTACAGTAGTAACTAACATATATGTATCCTCGCTTCCTGGTTGAATTTTATCATATTGAAACGGAAAATGATCATGCTTGGCAGTGTCTTAAATATAATCCTTTTTCAAAAATGGGGGCATCTCCGGTAAAGTATGTGCATAATCCTTCTATAAAAGAGAGTTATTTTGACTTTCAAAGGGACTCTATAGCCCGCATATTCATCTATTAAGATTTTAGCTTTTAAAAAGATTAAGGCATTATTATCTTTTAGCTCTAACCTGGATTGCAATTCAGTTGCAAAGGGTATTATACCTAAAAATAAACTATAGTAATCTAGTTGAGGAGTTGCATCCATGAAATCGCGAACATTTGCATACATGTTGGCCATACTTCATTCAAGTATTGTCGGTCTATCTTTCTTATTTACGAAAATGGCCATTGCTGAATCGGATCCGCTGGATACTTTGGCGTTTCGATTCACCGTTTCTTTCGTCATCATTTCATTGCTTGTCGCCGCAAAAGTCATTAAGGTGAACTATAGCTGGGAGTCAGTTAAAAACCTGGTTCCGCTTTCACTGTTATTCCCAACTCTTTTCTTTGCTTTTCAAACTTTTGGACTTAAGTACTCGCAATCAACCGATGCAGGGATATTATCTGCCGTCACACCGATTCTAACCTTGATGATAGCTGGATATTTCTTGAAGGAGAAAACAACTTTATATCAAAAGCTTTCGATTGTTTTGTCGGTGGTGGGGGTCATTTTTATTTTTGTGGTGAAAGGGAGCACAATCAATTTTTCCGACATGCTTGGTATGGTGCTGATCCTGTTTTCCTGTATCGCAACCGCATGTTATACAACAATGACCCGTTCACTTGCCAAGGACTATACACCAGGTGAAATGTCCTTTTTCATGATGGGAACGGGCTTTGTCATTTTTAATGTGGCTGCACTCGTTTCCCATATAAAGCAAGGAACGATGCTGGAATTCTTTTCACCATTGTCGAGCACGGAATTCATCAGCTCCATATTGTATTTGGGAATATTGGCTTCATTGGTCACATCGTTATTATCGAATACGATTTTATCAAAAATCAAAGCGTCACAAATGAGTGTTTTTGCAAATCTTTCTACGGTAGTAACGATTGCTGCGGGAGCTTTCATTCTTAATGAACAGATAACAATCTATGATATAGCCGGGTCCATACTAATCATTTTAGGTGTTGTAGGCACGAATTATTTTGGACGGAAGAAAGAACATTCCATAAAAGTGAATCTTGAATATAACGGGGAGCAAAGTGTGAAATGAATAAAAAAGGTCCATCCTTGAGGTGAAGTGAACCCAAAAAGTTAGACACTTTATTTAATTAGGCAGCCTTGAGGGCATGAATCCGGTAATCTACCGGGCTCATGCCTTTTAATTTTACCTTGATTCGTTGATGATTGTAGTAATGGATAT